>NZ_JACHMI010000001.1:9355000-10555000 GCF_014207985.1 Nonomuraea rubra
AGGAGCCGCCCAAGGACGCGATGCTCGCCTACTCGCCCGGGTCCCCGCCCGACCGCAGGGTCCGGGTGCTGCTCCTCGACCTGGCCGGGGCGGCGCCGCGCGACGTGGTCGTCTCGCTCACCAGGGGGACGGTCGACGCCGACCGCGCCCTCGACCCCGCCGTCGACGGCCAGCCGCCCGTGCTGGACGCGGAGTTCGGGATCGTCGAGGAGGTGCTGGCGGCCGACGAGCGGTGGATCGCCGCGCTCAAGAGCCGCGGGCTGGACGTCGCCAAGGTCAGGGTGGCCCCGCTGTCGGCCGGCGTGTACGCCGACGAGTTCCCCGGCGAGTCGGGCCGCCGCATGCTGCGCGGGCTCGCCTTCGTGCAGGAGCACGAGAAGGACCACGCCTGGGCGCATCCCGTGGACGGCCTCGTCGCGTACGTGGACGTGCTCAACCGCACCGTGGACCAGGTGATCGACACGGGCCCCGTCCCGATCCCGTCGGTCTCGGGCAACTACGACGACGCCGCCGTCTCGGGCGCCCCGCGGACCACGCAGCGGCCCATCGAGATCACCCAGCCCGACGGCCCCAGCTTCACCCTCGAAGGAAACCTGCTGCGCTGGGAGAACTGGTCGCTGCGGATCGGCTTCGACGTGCGCGAGGGGCTCGTCCTGCACCAGATCGCCTTCCACGACCGGGACGCGGGCCGCGAGCGCCCGATCGTCCACCGGGCCTCGATCGCCGAGATGGTCGTGCCGTACGCCGACCCCTCCCCGATCCGCTCCTGGCAGAACTACTTCGACGCCGGCGAGTACCTGTTCGGCCAGTACGCCAACGCCCTGGAGCGGGGCTGCGACTGCGTCGGCGAGATCACCTACCTGGACGCCGTCATCGCCGACGAGCACGGCGCCGCGCGCACCCTGCCGAACGCGATCTGCCTGCACGAGGAGGACCACGGCATCCTGTGGAAGCACACGGACCTGTGGACGGGCTCGGCGGAGGTCCGCCGCCAGCGCCGCCTGGTGCTGTCGTTCTTCACCACGGTCGGCAACTACGACTACGGCTTCTACTGGTACCTCTACCTCGACGGCACCATCGAGCTCCAGGTCAAGGCGACCGGCGTGCTGTTCACCTCCGCCTACCCGGAGGGCGGCTCCGCGTACGCGACGGAGGTCGCGCCCGGCCTGGCCGCGCCCTACCACCAGCACCTGTTCTGCGCCCGCCTGGACATGGCGGTGGACGGGCCGGACAACCGGGTGGAGGAGGTCGAGCTGGTCCGCGTCCCGATGGGGGCGGGCAACCCGCGCGGCAACGCCTTCACCTACCGGCGCACCCCGCTGACGAGGGAGGGCGAGGCCCAGCGCGACGCGGACCCGGCCGCCGGGCGCACCTGGCACATCACCAACCCGGCCTCGCTCAACGCGCTCGGCCGGCCCGTCGCCTACGTGCTCCACCCCGAGGGCCGGCCGGTGCTGCTGGCCGATCCGGGCTCCTCCATCGCGGCGCGGGCCGCGTTCGCGACCAGGCACCTGTGGGTCACCGCGTACGACCCGGACGAGCGTTACCCGGCCGGTTACCTCGTCAACCAGCACCCGGGAGGCGCCGGGCTGCCTGCCTTCGCCGCCGCGGACCGCGACCTCGACGGCCGCTCGCTCGTCGTCTGGCACGTGTTCGGGCTGACCCACGTTCCCCGGCCGGAGGACTGGCCGGTCATGCCGGTGGAGTACACGGGCTTCACGCTCAAGCCGGCCGGCTTCTTCGACCGCAATCCGACGCTCGACGTTCCCGCGCACCACGGGCACGGCGCGTGACGGTCACGCGGGAGCGTCGTTCACGCGGACGTGGGCCGTGGTGGAGGTGCGCGCCATCAGGTCGGGCTGGAAGATGACCTGGCGGTGCTCGTGGTCGCCGGCCTGGTTGGCCTCCTCCAGCAGGAGCGTGGCGGCGGTTTGGCCGAGCTGCTCGCGCGGCTGCCTGATCGACGACAGCGGCACGGCGGCCGCCGCGGCGAAGTCGATGTCGTCGTACCCGAGGATGGCCAGGTCGGCGGGCACCCGCAGCCCGCGCAGGGTCATCTCCTGCAGCACGCCGATCGCGACCAGGTCGTTGGCGCAGAAGACCGCGGTGGGCCGCTCGCCGGGCGGCAGGTCCGCGATCTCCTTGCCGACGGTGCGGCCGGTGGCGACGGTGAGGTCGGGCAGGGGGATCACGGTCAGCGTGTCGTCGGGGCCGAGCACGCGGGCCAGGCCGTCGCGCCGCTCGCGTACCTGCCGGACGGTGAACGGGCCGCCGGCGAAGGCGATGCGCCGGTGCCCCCGCTCGCGCAGGTGCTGACCGGCCAGCACGCCCCCGAGCACGTCGTCCACCGCGACGGCGCAACCGCCGCTGTGGCCCGCCGAGCTGTCGAAGCGCACCACCGGGATGCCGCGCGAGACGAGCCTGCTCAGCCGCTCCTCCTCGCCCCTGTCGTTCACCGGCGTGATGAGCACGCCCAGGGGCCGCTGCTCCTCGAACGTCTCCAGCAGCCCCGCCTCGCGGCCGGCGTCCTTGTTGCTGTTGAACACCATCACGGTGACGTCGGCCTGCTGGGCGGCGGTCTCCACGCCGCGCAGGACGTCGATGAAGAACGGGTTGGCGAGATCGAGCGCGACCACCCCGATGATGCGGCTCCGCCCCGCCCGCAACTGGCGGGCGGAGCCGTTGCGCACGTAGCCGAGCCGCTCGATCGCCTCCTGCACCCGCCGCCGGGTGTCGGGCGCGACCATCTCCGGCCGGTTGAGCACGTTGCTCACGGTGCCGACGGAGACCCCGGCGAGCCGGGCGACCTCTTTCATGCTCGACATCGTTCCTCGAGTCCCGTGAGCGGCGCGAGCGCTGTTCGTCCGCTGTGATCATAGCGCAGCCACTCAGAGGGATTTGGAACGATTTGAACACGCTCCCGCTGCTTTATCCGTGCCTATTCGTGCTTATTCGTGCTTATCCGGCGTCAGGGACTGCCGGGGCGTCGTTCGTCCAGCCCGCCTCGAACGTCTCCACCCTGTCCTTGCCCTTGACCGGCTTGCCGCCGGGCAGGGCCAGCTTGTGGCCGGACCGGCCCTGGGGGTCCTTGGCCCGGCCCAGGTCCTTGACCCCCTCGGTGGTCCGCAGCGCCTCGTACGCGGCGGCGCGGACCTTCCGCGGCACCGGGTTCTGGTAGAGGAGCCGGGTCAGGCTCTCGGCCACGTACAGGTCCAGGTGGTCCAGCCAGTCCTGCTTCGTGGCCCTGGGGTCGGTCGTCCTGGCCTCCTCGGCCGCCTTGTCGATCCAGGCGTTCACCTCGGAGGTGACGTACCGCCTGATCCCGGCCGCGTCCGCGGGCAGCTTCTGCAGCTGCTCGAACGTGACCGGCCGCTCACCCAGCATCAACGCGGCGGGACGCTCGTCCACCTTCTTGACCCAGCCCTTGCCCGGCTTCGTGGACAGCGTGATCTTCATGCCTTCCGTGCGGTACGTCCACGAGCTCGGCGAGCCGTCCTTCTTCCACGCCTGCTCGTCCTGTTTCGTCTTGGGATAGGCGCCCAGCGGCCGGTAGGCGGCCCACGACCGGCCGTCCGGAGTCGCCCAGTCCACGCTGGCACGGCGCTCCATCACCGCGTACCCGCTGCCCACCGGGCGCGGGTGCTCCATCGTGATGATCGTCTTGACGCGCCAGAACTTCGCCTCCGGCTCGGCCGCGTGGGCGGGCGCCCCGGCCAGCGCCAGGCCGGCCATCGTCGCGACGGCGGCTGCGAGAACTCTCATTTCGACTCCTTCAGTGGGTTCTGATCCGTCCAGACGCTGTCCCGGATCGCGGTGTACTCCAGGAGCCGCCCTTCCTGGGCGGTACGCGTCTCGATCGACAAGGGCTTTCCTGTGGCGGGATCGATCACCAGCCGGGTCCTGGTCTCGCCCGCGTATCCGGTCACGGGCAGCTCGGCCGAGTGATACTCCAGGCCCTCCCCCGGCCGCCCGAGCACGTCCGTCACGGCGCCGGCCGCCGTCACCCCGGGCAGCGAGGCGAGCAGCCGGTACGCCGCCGCCCTGGTCCCGCTCGTCACCGGGGCGTACACCAGCAGCCGGACGACGTTGTCGGCCAGCGCGCGGTCGTCCACGCCCGCCCCGTACAGGGCGCGCAGCCCCTCGGGCGTGTCCGGGACCTCGCCCAGCTTGGTCAGCGGCTCGCCGGCGAGGACGATGCGGAAGTCCCAGTCCTCGCTCGACCAGGTCCTCGCCTCGCCCGCGCCCCCGTTGACGACGCCGCCGGCCCGCTCGGGCGTGACGAGACCGGGCGGGTCCGCGTACCGCCACGACGTGGGCGAGCCCGCGGCCCGCCAGGCCTCCTCGTCCCGCGCGCTCGCGGGCTCCGCCCCCAGGTACGTGGTGCGGTACCAGGTCCTGGCCTCCGGGTCGGCCGGGATCCACACCTCGGCCGACTCGCTCTGCCGCAGCCGGTAGCGGTGATCCGGGTCGTCGAACTCGCGGCCGTTCACCAGCGTGCTGCCCCACCAGGCGCCCTCGTCCGGCTGCCTGGCCACCGACTCGGCCGCCGCCAGCAACATCCGGTCCGCGGTCAGCGGCGCGACCGCGACCGGCCTCGCGCCCTGCTGCGCCGGCGGCGGCGCCGCGGTGATCACGACGGCCGCCGCGGCCACCAGCGCCGGCCCCGCGGCC
Source organism: Nonomuraea rubra (assembly GCF_014207985.1). Lineage (NCBI taxonomy): Bacteria > Bacillati > Actinomycetota > Actinomycetes > Streptosporangiales > Streptosporangiaceae > Nonomuraea > Nonomuraea rubra. The sequence continues at coordinate 9,359,672 of NZ_JACHMI010000001.1, forward strand.
CGCCGGCGGCCCCGCCCGAACCTCCGTTCCCGGGCGAACGCCCTGTTCAGTCGATCCCGGCCGGCCTGCTGGACCTCGGGGTCCAAGGGGGGCGCGGGCAGCAGCTCGCGTACCGCCCGGTAGTCATCCATCGGTTCCTCCTGACAGCGGGTTGGCGCCGCCCAGGGCGGCGCGAAGCTTTCTGCGTACGCGGGACAGGCGGGAGCCGACCGTGCCGTACGGGATGCCGAGCGCCGTGGCCACCTCGTCGTGGCTCAGCCCGCCCAGCGCGCTCAGCAGCAGCACGTCGCGGTCGCCGTCGGGCAGCGCCTCCAGCTCGGCGGCCAGCCGCGCCTGCTCGTTCCCGGCGTCCACGCGGCTGATGACCCGCTCCTCGTGGCCGTGCTCGGGCCGCTCCTCCGCCGCGGAGCTGCGGCGCAACGCCGCCAGCTTCCTGGTCTCCGTGCGCCGGTGCAGGGCGATCAGGTTCGTGGCGATGCCGTACAGCCAGGGGCGTACCTCGCCGCGTTCCCTGTCGAAGGTCCTACGCTTCCTGAACGCGGTGAGGAACACCTCGGACGCGAGGTCGTCGGCCGTCTGCCGGTCCAGCCGCCGGCCGAGGTAGGCGTGGATCTCGGCGAAGTAGCGGTCGTAGATCTCGCCGAAACGGTCCGGCCTGCGGTACGACGCCTCCAGCAGTTCCGCGTCGCTCGGAGGTCCCTGGTGAGGGAGCCGGCGGGGAGCGGTCATGTTGGCAGTCACACCTGTACTCAACCGAAGGGCCGAATCCCTTTCACGGCGAGCCGGCCGCAGGAGCGGGAGTCTTGCTGTGGTACCGCGCACGGCTACGCACCGCGAGATGAGAGTGTGCGGCAGGTCACCCCTTGTGATCTTCGTACGATGGACTTGACCCCCGAGACCATCCATGCCTAGATCAAGAGACTCACCCTCGCCCCACACGCCCCGAAGGACACCCCCGCATGGCATCGGCAGGAGCGTGCCGGAAATGCTGACCGACCAGACCGAAGAGCGGCGACGCCGCCGAGGGCTGGCGCTGCGGATCTCCACCCTGCTGCTGGGCGTCCTCCACCTGGTGCTCGCCGCCATCCTGATCGCCGTCCCCGGCAGCTCTCCCTCACTCGACCCCCTTCCGTCGCTGGACGCCGACAAGGAGACCTCCGACAGGAGGTCCGCCGGCAGAAGCCCCACGGCCGAACCCGGCACCGGACGCCCGATCGCCGCGACCAGCCCCCACTCGGCCTCGCCCCCGGTAACCCCCACCCCCGCGAACCCCACCGCCTCCGCTCACCCCTCAACCACCCCGCAGACCCCCACCGCCACCTCGTCCTCCATCCCTGAGGCCACCCCCCGCCCCAGCAGCGGCCCCGTAGCCGAAAGCGGCGTCGTACCACCATCGGAAGGCGTCCGAGAGGCATCGAAGATCGCCCCAGCAATCCCACAGAAGACCGTCAAAACCAGGCCGGCCCGCCCATCCAAGACCCCTACCCCGGCCATCGCCCCCAGCCCGGAACACGTCCCTCCAGGCCAGACCCGCGAACCACCAGGCCGAGTCCGCGGCAGCGGCCCCACCCGGTAAGGGCACAACAAGCAGGACTGCACACCGTCACGGGCCAGCGCGTGGTCGCTCCACCCTTGGCTCCACCCATGTGAGGTGCCGCTCCACCCACCCGCCTGCTTAGCGTTCCGGCATGGACAAACGGCTTGAACTGCTGCAACGTCTGCTGGACGCCAACGGGGGCAAAGTGAACGGGAAGTTCTTGATCGCGGTCATCGTCGTGGCCGTGATCGTGGTCATCGGGTTCCTCGCGTTCCGGCTTATCTTGGTGGACATGATTCTCAGCCTGCGGGACGCCCGCTAGCACATGCGCGAGGTGTGGGGGCGGGTCAAGCGGCTGCTGGCCGCCGACGACCCCGAGACCGGGCGGTTGACCAGGGCCTTGCTGACCCTGGTCCTCGCCTGGTCGCTGGTGGTCGCCTCGCCGGGCCGGGCGGCGGCGCTCGTGTGGTCGGCGCTCGGTGTCGCGATGGCCTGCTGGCTGGCGTTCGTCCTCCTCGACGGCCGCTACCCCACCAAGGCCCCACTCGACGACCGCTCCCCCACCCCTGACCGGACGCCACCCGACGAGACGCGTTCCAGCCGCCGAATCGCTGCGCGCATCAGAGCCTCGTTCGCCGAGCGTGTCCCCGTGGCGCCTACGGCGCTGCTCGCGGCCGGGTCCGCGGTGGCGGCCACGGTGACGGGGTCGGAGTCGGCGGCGCCGACGGTGTTCCTGTTCGCGATGCTGCTGCTGTATGCGGCGCACATGGCGCCGAGCATGACGACCATCTGCCTGGTCACCGCGATCGACCTGGGGTTGATGGCCGGGAGCCTGGTCTGGTTCGACCGGCCGCGGACGTCGATCGTGGTCCAGGGGATGGTGATGGTGTGCACGGTGCTGTTCGCGCTGCACCGCCGCCAGTACCGCCGCACCCTCCAGGACCGGGCCCGTGCCATGGCCCTGGACGAGCGCGCCCGCATCGCCAGGGAGCTGCACGACGTGCTCGCGCATTCCCTGGGTGCGCTGGGAGTGCAGCTCGACGTGGCCGAGGCGCTGCTGACCGAGCGAGGGGACGTGGAGGGCGCGGTGGCCCGCATCCGCCGCTCGCGCGGGCTCGCCAGGGAAGGGCTGGTGGAGGCACGGGCTGCGGTGGCGGCGCTGCGCGAGGACGTGCCCCCGCTGCCGGACGCGCTCGGCCTGCTCGTGACCGAGCACCGCCGCGACCACTCCGTACGAGCCGAACTGCGCACGACGGGGACGCGGCGGCCGATCACCCCTGCTGCCGAGGTCTGCCTGCTGCGCACGGCCCGCGAGGCTCTCACCAACGCCGCCAGGCACGCCCCGGGCCGGCCGGTCACGCTCGGCCTGTCGTACGGCGAGCACTCCGTCCGCCTGACGGTCCGCAACCCCCTTCCCACCCAGGAGCACACGGGAGAACAGCCGGGGCACCACAGCGGGTACGGGCTGACCGGGATGCGGGAGCGGGTGGCGCTGGCGGGTGGGACGCTGGGTGCCGGTCCCTCGGGCGAGACGTGGGAGGTACGGGCGGAGGTGCCGGAGTGAAGGTGCTGGTGGTGGATGACCAGCAGGTGATGCGCGAAGGGCTCGTGGCGTTGCTGGACCTGGTGGACGGCGTCGAGGTCGTCGGGGATGCCGGTCAGGGTGAGGAGGCGCTGGGGCTGGTGGCGGAGCTGCGGCCGGACGTGGTGCTGATGGACCTGCGGATGCCGGTCATGGACGGTGTGGAGGCGACGCGGCGGATCGCCCGCGAGTATCCCGGGGTGGCCGTCGTGGTGCTGACCACGTACGACGACGACCGGTCCGTGGACGCGGCGCTGCTGGCGGGGGCGCGCGGTTACCTGACCAAGGACGCGGGGCGGGCCGAGATCGCCGCGGCGCTGCGTTCGGCCGCCGCGGGGCAGTCGACGTTCTCGCCCGCGGCGGCCAAGCGGCTGGTCGAGGTGCTGTCCCGGGGTGCCGCCGAGCCGGTGACCGTCTGTCCGGACGGGTTGACGGTGCGGGAGGTGGAGGTGCTGCGGCTGATCGCGCGCGGGCTCAGCAACGCCGAGATCGCCGCCCGCCTGTTCATCGCCGCGACGACGGTCAAGACGCACATCAACAACGCCTTCGCGAAGATCGGCGTACGCAACCGCACCGAGGCCGCCGGCTACGCCCGCAACCGGCTCCTCTGAACGCCGCGGGCGGCGGGTCTCAGCCTCCGAACGCCGGCACGCTCTCGAGGACGGCCTCGGGCGCGGCGTCCTGTCTCGGCTTCCGCGTCGTGAGCAGACCCACCAGGTGATCGGCGATCGCGGAGATGGTGGGCTGCTGCCACAGCAGGGTCGCGGGGAGCCGGCAGCCGAAGCGCTTCTCCAGCCGCCGCCTGACCATGACCGTCATCACCGAATCCAGCCCCTGCTCGATGAGGGGTCGCCGGACCGCCAGGTCCTCGGTGTCCAGCCTCATCACGGCCGCTATCTCCGCGCGGACCTCCGTCTGGACGTGCTCGCGCAGTTCGTCCGGCGGTAGGCCGGCGAAGGAGTCCGCGGGTTCCCGCAGCTCCTCCTCGGCCGGCGCCGGCGCGTCGATCACCGGGTAGCGGAGTCCGGACAGGTGTCCCACCACGCGGCCGTCGGCGTCGGCCAGGAGAGCCTGTACGGTGTCGTCGCCCGCCGGGTCGACGGCCGCGTGGATGATGACGGTCTCCGGTGGGGTGCCGGTCAGGGCCACCTCGTCGATGTGCACCACCATGCGCAGCACCGGGTCGCCGGGGAAGACGCAGGGAGCCACGGACATCACCGCGTCCAGCGCGGGTGCCCACGTCAGCGGCGCCTTGACGGCCTGCCCGCCCTCCGCCTGCCCGTTACCTGCCTGTCCGTCATCCGGGTACGTGTCGTCCGGGTGTCCGGTGCGGACTGTGGCGCGTAGTACTCCTTCTCCGCCCAGCAACGTCTGGATCGTCCATTCGAAGCCCGTCGCGGGGACGCCGACCGCGGCCAGGCGCCGGTGCACGAAGCCGGTGTCGAGGGGGGTGAGACCGGTCGTGCCGGCCTCCGGGAGCACGTCCGGCAGCGCAGGTGCGCGGCCCGCCGCCACCCCATTGCCGTGAGCCGCCGCATGGTCGTGAGCCGCCCCCTTGCCGCGAGCCGCCCCATTGCCCTGGACTGCTCCGTTGCTCCTGGCCGCCGCATCGCCGGGAGCCGCCACGGACGCCGTGACGTGCACCAGCCAGGCGGGTTCCGGCTCGCCGGGGCCGGCCGGGGTGCGTGCCGCGAGCCGGATCGCGGGAGGCTCGTGGACGATCTGGATCTGCCTGCGTTCCGCCGTCATCAGCGGATGCATCATCTCCACGTCGGTCAGGACGGGCACGGCCCCGTCAGCGCCCGCCACCGCGTGCAGGAACGTGTTGACCAGCACGGCTGCGGGCACGATCTCGACCCCGTTGAGCGCGTGGCTGCCCGGGTAGGGCCGGTTGGCGTCCTCCAGGCTGGTGCGCCACAGCCGTGAGCGGCTGCCCGCGAGGCTCGTCCCGGCGCCGAGCAGGGTGTGGGAGTGCACGTCGTGGCCACGGTTCTCGTCGTCGCCGGCCGAGGCGTCACGCCAGTGGCGGCGGTGCTGCCAGGCGTACGGCGGCAGGTCGGCCAGGTCGCCGGACGGCTGCAGGCGGCTCCAGTCCACCTCGACGCCGTGGCAGTGCGCCAGGCCCACCGCTGCGAGGAGGGTCGAGCGCTCCGGCTGGTTGCGGCGCAGCGACGTGCCGACGAACACGTCCTCGAACCCGGCCTCCTCGATCGTCTCGGTGATGGAGTGCGCGACCACGGGGTGCGGGGAGATCTCCAGGAACGCGCGGTAGCCGTCCTGGGCGGCGGCCTGGGTCGCGGCGGCCAGCCGGACGGGGTCCCGCAGGTTCGCCGCCCAGTACGCGGAGTCCAGGACGGGCGTGGACCGGGGGTCGGCCAGCACGGTCGTGTACATGGGGATGCGGGGAGCGCCGAACGCGAGATCGGCGGTGGCCGCCGCCAGTTCGACGGCCAGGGGTTCCATGTGGGGGCTGTGGAAGGCGACGTCCGACGCCACCCGGCGGGCCACGATCCCCTCGGCCGGCCACTCGTTCAGCACCGCCTCGACCGCGGCGACGTCGCCGGACAGGACGGTGGAGCCGGGCGCCGACGAGATCGCGGCGACCAGATCGGTACGGCCGGCCAGCCGCCCGGCCGCCTCCTCGAAGGGCAGGCCGACCATGACCATGGCCCCCTTGCCCTCGGCCTGGCGCAGCAGCCGGGACCGGCGGCAGATCAGGCGCGCGCCGTCGGCGACCGACATCGCGCCGGCCGTCACCGCCGCCGCGATCTCGCCGACGGAGTGCCCGATGACGGCCTTGGGGCCCACCCCGTACGCGTTCCACAGCCGGGCGAGGCCCAGCTGCATCACGAAAATCATGGTCTGTACGCGGTCGATCCCGTCGAGCTCGCCCTCGGTCAGGACCTGCCGGGGGGAGAAGCCGATCTCCTCGGCGAAGATCGGCTCCACCTCGTCGACCAGGGCCGCGAACTCCGGCTCGGTGGCGAGCAGCTCCCGCCCCATGCCGCGCCACTGGCAGCCCTGCCCGGAGAACACCCAGACGGGCCCGGGGCCTGGGTCGGGCAGCACGTCCCCGGTGAGGACGTCCTCGGACGGCAGGTCCTCGGCGAGCCTGCGCAGGTTCGCCGCCAGCTCGCCCCTGCCGTCCGCGATGACGACGGCCCGGCGGGCCAGGTGGGAACGCCGCAGCGCCAGCGTGTGCCCCACCGAAGCCACGTCGAGCCCGTCGAGCCGGTCGGCCAGCGTGCCCGCGTACCGCCGCAGAGCCGTCCGCGACGCGGCCGACAGCGGGAACAACCGCTGGCCCTGGGAAACCCGGGACGCCCGGGGCGGCTCCGAAGCCGGCGGTGGGGCCTGTTCGAGCAGGATGTGCGCGACCGTGCCCCCGTACCCGAAGCTGGACACCCCTGCCCGCCGGGGATGCCCGCGCTCCGGCCAGGCCGACCGTTCGGTCACGAGGCGGAGCCCCGAGGTCTCCCACGAGATGGCCGGGTTCGGGGTGGTCAGCACGCTCGGAGGGATCTCGCCGCGATCGAGGGCGAGCACCGCCTTGATGACGCCGGCGATGCCGGCGGCGCCTTCGAGGTGCCCGATGTTGGACTTGACGGAGCCGATGAGGCAGGGGTCGCCGGGCGGGCGTCCCGTGCCGTACACGGCGGCCAGCGCCTCCGCTTCGAGCGGGTCGCCGAGCCTGGTCCCGGTCCCGTGCGCCTCGACGTAGCCGACCGTGGCGGGCGAGATGCCCGCCTGGCGGCAGGCCCTGGTCATCACGTGTTCCTGGGCCGCGCCGCACGGGGCCATGATGCCGTTGGTGTGCCCGTCCTGGTTCACGGCGCTGCCGATGACGAGCGCGAGGATCCGGTCGCCGTCGCGCCGCGCATCGGACAGCCGTTTGAGCACGACCACGCCGCAGCCCTCGCCGCGCCCGTAGCCGTCGGCCGCGGCGTCGAACGACTTGGACCGCCCGTCGGGGGCCAGAGCTCCGGCGGTGCCGAGCGTGAGGGTCTGGCCGGGGGTGACGAGCAGGTTGACGCCGCCGGCGAGGGCGACGTCGCTCTCGCCGAGCCGCAGGCTCTGCGCGGCCAGGTGCAGCGCGACCAGCGACGCCGAGCAGGCGGTGTCGACGGCCATGCTGGGGCCGCGCAGGTCCAGGGAGTAGGAGATGCGGTTGGCGACGGCGCAGGTCGCGGCGCCGATCCCGGTCCACGCCTCGATCTGGGGCAGGTCCTCCAGCAGGCGGCCGCCGTAGTCGGCGGTGCAGACCCCGACGAACACGCCGGCGTCGGTGCCGGCCAGCGCGTGCGGCGGCAGGCCGGCGTGCTCCAGGGCCTCCCACGCGGTCTCCATCAGGATGCGCTGCTGCGGGTCCATCAGCTCGGCCTCGCGGGGCGACAGGCCGAAGAACTCCGCGTCGAAGCCCTCGATGTCGTTCAGGAAGCTGCCGTGGCGTACGGCGTCGCGCAGCGCGGCGGCGTACTCGGGGCTGTGGTTCTCGTACGGGCGCCAGCGTTCGGCGGGCAGCGGCCGGGTCGTGTTCCTGGCGGCGCAGAGCAGGTCCCAGAACGCGTCCGGCGAGCCGGCGTCGCCGGGGAAGCGGCATCCGATCCCGACCACCGCGACCGGTTCCACCCGTACTCCGCTCGGACTATCGGCCATCGCGTTCGTTTCCCTTCGAGGACGACGTTTCACGACCATGCGGGCGTGTCGAGGATCTTGATCACGGCGCTGGAGACGGTGACTCCGGGGCCGGTGCCGAGCATCAGCAGGTGGTCGCCGGGGCCCAGCTCGCCCGTCAGCAGCAGCCTGTCGAGGGCGAGGACCTGGTCGCTGGCCCCGCAGTGGCCGATGGTGCGGCCGTAGCCCCAGGTCGATCGGGACATGGGCAGGTCGAGCGCGGCCATGCACCGCTGTTCGACGATCTCCTCCGAGTAGTTCATGAAGGCCACCCGGGTGAGGTCGCGGGCCTCGATGCCGCTCTCGGCCAGCGCGCGCTCGACGACGTCCATCAGCGCCCGCTGGATCTTGAACAGGGCGGCGGTGGCCTCCCCACGGGGCATGACCTGCTGCCTGAACTGCTCGTTTCTGGCCCCGAAGCTCATCCGCCGCCCGACGGTGACGCCGGGAGGGAACAGCGGCTCGGTGCCGCGGTGCAGCTCCTCGGCCTCGGGCACGGTCACGGTGCAGACCGACATCAGGCGGGCGAAGCCGGTCTCCTTCGTCAGGACGAGCGCGCTGGCGGCGTCCCCTCCGATGTAGCCGGGGCCCATGCGCCACCGGTCCATCAGCGGGGTGCCGTAGTTGTCGGCGGCGACGAGCAGGGCGGCCTGCCGGCCAGAGCCGGCGTCCAGGTAGCTGGCGGCGAGTTCGAGCGCGATGAACATCCCGTTGCAGCCCTGCCGGATCTCGGTGGCCAGGACGTCCCCGCCGACGAGCTGGCGCTGCAGGTAGGCATGCGGGGGCCAGCCGTCCGGGCCCTGGTGCCACGTCGAGGCGTACAGGAGGAGATCGAGGTCCGCCGGTGACCGGCCGCTGCGCTTGAGCGCGCTCTGCGCCGCGTGCAGGGCCATCTCGGGAGCCGGTACGTCACCGGCCACCGCCGCCCCTGCCAGGTTGTGCAGCTCGGCCTCCTCCGCCGGGTACCAGCCCTTGGCGACGGCCTTCTCGACGCTGACGACGGTCCGGGGCAGGAAGGCTCCCACTCCGCTGATGTACGTGTCCGCCCACTGCATGACTGCGCCCCCGGCTACACGGATTCGAGTTCCCTGACCATCGCCACGATGGTCACGACGTCCCTGAAGTTCTCGGGGTCGAGCTTCGCCGCGGGGATCGGGACGCCGACGTCCTTCCTGAGGAAGTTCAGCAGCCGCGCCGTCCGCAGGGAGTCCAGCAGGCCCGACACCAGGAGCGGGGTGGTCTCGTCGACCTTGATGTCGTCGCCGTCCAGGACGAGGTTCTCCTGGATGAAGCCGACCAGCCGCTGCGTGAGCTCGGTCATGCGTGCGCGCCTCTCGTGACGGAACCCTTGGTGACGGGAGTGGTGGACAGAACCCGGAACGCGGCCGCGGCGACGGACGTCCCAGAGCCGAACCCGACCATGAGCAGGTGGTCGCCGGCCACGAGCCCGCCGGTCGCGATCAGGTGCTCGAAGGCGATGAACTGGTCCACCGCGCCGCAGTGGCCGACGCGCCGCCCGTAGTCCCACGTCGTCTGGTCCTCGTCGATGCCCAGCCAGGACATCTGCCCGTCCAGGTCCTCGCGGCGGCCGTGCGGGAACGCCACCCGCGTGACGTCGGCGAGGCCGATCCCGGCCTCGTCCAGGGTCTGCTCGACCTGCTGCATCATCGTCTTCTGGATCGTCAGGTGGATCCCGGTTCCGTGCGCCTTGAGCAGCCGCTGGCGGAACTCCTCGTGCCGGTCGCCGAAGCTCAGCCCCCTCCCGACGGTGGCGTCCGGGGGGAACAGGGGGTAGCCGCCGTCGTTGACGGCGTCGGCCTCCGGGATCGTGGTCGCGTTGACCGCGAGGAGCTCGGCCATGCCGTACTCCTTGCCGAGGACGAGCGCGCACGCGGCGTCGCCGATCACCGCTCCGGGCGTCATGCGCCAGCGGTCGACCAGCGGGGTGCCGTGGTTGTCCGCGGAGACCACCATCGCCGTTTCCCGCCGCTGGTCGGCCTGAAGGTAGCTGGCCGCCAGCTCCAGCGAGCTGATCATGCCGACGCAGCCGCTCCGGATCTCGAACGCCGGCACGTGCCCGCCGAGGAGGTGCATCTGCAGGTAGTGCTGGGGCTGCCAGCCGTTGGGGCCCTGGTGCCAGACCGACGGGTAGAGCAGGAGGTCGAGCTCGCGCGGGGAGGATTCGCCCCAGCGCTCGTAGGCGTCCAGGACCGCGCGCCTGGCCATCTCCGGCGCGGGCACGTCGCCGGCGACCGCCGCCCCGATCTGCTGGAACCGCTCGATCTCCGCCGCCGGGTACAGGCCCTCCCGGGCCGCCTGCTCGACGGTCACGATGTCCGGCACGAAGACGCCGAGGCTCCTGACGAACATGTTGGATGTACGCACACGTCCCCTAACTCGTCGACGATCGCCGCACCCGCGGGCACGGCAGGGCAGGGCAGGGCGCCGCCGATGCGGCGGAGCGCCAGGGAGAACGGCGTGAACGGGACGGCGGCGGGATGGGCGACGCACATCCCGGAAGCTCGCCGTCGGCGATTCGTATGGAAATTCGGCCGAGCACACGCAGCCGGCCGACGAAAATATCGTGAATACGGAGTCGGCGGTCGGATGAGAGTCAGCTGTCAGGTTCTGCAATTTCTGCAGATCGGCACAGAGGAAAGGATAGGGCCGCTGATCGAGTAAATCAATATAACGTCCCGAAATCTGGACGACGTCATTCCGTGATCGGCGGTCGGCGGAACGTGTCGAGTTAGGAATTGCACTTTTCCAGGCCGAGCTGCGGTTTCCCGGCCTGGACGGTTCCAGAGCGGTTTCCGAAATTGCGCCCGGCTCAGCCGGTCGTGATGGCGCAGGGGATGCCGTTGAGCTTGAAGTCGGCGGGTACGGCGTTCGTCCCGCTGTAGGTCGCCTCGAAGCCGAAGCTGGTGCTGGAGCTGGCGCCGATGACGGCGTTGTGGCCGGCGTCGCGGGCGGTCACCTGGGTGCCGGACTGGGTCACGGTGGCGTTCCAGGCGGTCGTGACCTGCTGGTTGCCCGCCCAGCTCCACGTCAGGACCCAGCGGTCGATGGGGGTCGTGCCGGTGTTCCTGATGGTGACGGTGCCGGTGAAGCCGTCGGTCCAGGTGGTTCTGGCGTAGGAGACCTGGCAGGAGGTGCCCATCTTGAGCCCGCCGCGCAGGTGCCGCTCGAAGGTCTCCCAGGTGGGGTTGGGCGTGCCGGTCTGGGTGGTGCTGCCGCAGTTGGTGGTGGTGTACGTGGTCTGGGTACCGAAGCGAGCGGGGTCCATGACGTCGGCCATGCCGTGGTCCGCGCCGGGGATCGAGATGAACTGGGCGTTGCCGCAGCTCGTCCTGATCTTGTTGTAGAGCAGCACGCTCTGGCCGTGCGGCACCAGGAAGTCGCTCTGGCCGTGCAGGAACAGCAGCGGCGGGTCGTTGGCGTCGACGTAGTTGACCGGGTTGGCCAGGGCCACCTTGTCGGGGCAGGTCTGGATGGCGCAGCCGATCAGGAGGGATTCGGGCGAGACGGGAGAGTCGTGGTCCAGCCCTCCGCCCGGCAGGTTCTGCGCGTTCATCTGGAGGAAGTCGGTCGGGCTGTAGAAGGCGAGTCCCGTCTGCAGGGCGCTGGAGACGCCGGTGGTGCCGACGGTGCCCTCCAGCGCCGCGACGCCGCCGGTCAAGGTGGCCATCTCGGTCAGCCAGCCGCCCGAGGAGTCGCCCATCATCGCGAAGCGGTTGGGGTCGAGCTGGTACGTGGCGGCGTTCGCCCGCAGCCACCGGATGGCCGCCTTGACGTCGTGCACCTGGGCCGGGAAGACCGCCTGCGTGCTGGACCGGACGCTGACGCCGGCCACCGCGAACCCCTTGGCGTTGAAGACGGCGGCGATCTCGTCGGCGCGGCTCTTGCCGTCGTCGCTCGACCACGCCGAGCCGCGGTGCCAGATCAGCAGCGGCCGGGGGGTGATGCCGCCGGACGGCAGGTAGAGGTCCAGCAGGTGGCCCCTGGACCCGGCGGGCTGCGCGGGCGCGTAGGCGATGTCGGTGAACACCTGCGTGGCGTGCGCCGGTGGCGAGAGCGCGAGCGACACGCCCAGGGTGGCCAGCATGGTCAGCACCATGCCGAGGATCGAGGCCGTGCGCTTACGAGCGTGCATGGTGCGCCTCCGGTGTTCGGATGATCGCCGCGGGCCGAGGTGACGATATGACAGGGATGTGACGGCGGTCAAAGGGTTCGTCAAATGACGGCGTTCTCCGAACACACCGCGATGACGCGGTTACCGCCCCTACAATCCCCACATGCGCTCTGACAGCCGGGTCACGCCGACGGTCAACAGCGGTGACCTGCCGGAGGCCGTTCCGTCCCGCCGGTTCGCCGCGGGCACGAGCGGTGTCCGGGGGCTGCTGATCACGCTGCTCGGCGGCTGCGTACGCTCTTCCGGCCAGGCCACGCCCACCTCGGCCTTCGTCGACGCGCTGGGCCGCTTCGGCGTCAAGGAGGACGCCTGCCGGCAGGCGCTGGCCCGCGCCACCGCGGACGGCTGGCTCTGCCCGAGCCGCGAGGGGCGGTACACGTGGTGGCGCCTCAGCCCCGCCTTCGAGCAGTTCCTGCGGCTGGGCGCCGAACGCATCCTCCGCTTCACCGCGACCCAGCCCGACTGGGACGGCCGCTGGCTGGTGGTCCTGGCGCGGGCCGCGGAGACGAACCGGCCGGGCCGGCACCTGCTGCGTACGCGGCTGCGGCGGGCGGGGTTCGGCAACCCGGCGCCGGGGACCTGGGTCACCACGCACACCGACCGGGCCGAGGAGGCCGAGCTGGTCCTGGACGAGGCCGGGGTCCGCGATGAGGCGCAGATCTTCGTCGCGGAGCACCTGTCGGGCGGCGAGGCGTCGGCCCTGGTCCGCCAGGCGTGGGACTTCGACGAGGTCGAGCGGGAGTACGAGGCGTTCCTCGCGGCGTTCACCCGCCCGTCCTTCGGCGACCCGCTGGTCCGGTTCACCCGGCTGGTGCACGACTGGCGCCATCTCGCGCTCATCGACCCCGAGCTGCCCGCGGAGCTCCTACCGGCCGGCTGGCGGGGCGCGCGAGCCGCGCGGCTCTTCCGCGAACGGCACGCGCGGTGGACACCGGCCGCGTTGCGCGAATGGGATCGGATCAGCGCGCGGACGCGATGAAATCCGGGGTTTGCGCGGCGGATGACTATCTTTCCCGGCATCCGGTCAGCAATAATCTTGAGCGCCATGATCCGGTGCGTCGCAGGAGGATTGATGCGCAAGGCACGCGCGGTTCTCGTCTCGGCCGTTCTGGCCACCGGAATGTCGTTGTCGATCGGCGCCGCCCCGGCGCACGCCGAGACACTGAACGGCATCTACCGGGAATACTCGGAATGTCAGCGAGTCGGCAGCTACGGTGATGACCAAGGCTGGTGGGACGGCTGGCGCTGCGAGTGGAAGAGCCAGTATTACTACTACTTCCTCTACGCGTGACTCCGTGAAACGGGCGCGCCCCCCGGCACCTGAGGGCCGGGCCAGGGGGCGCGCCGGCACGGCTCCTCGAACAGGCTCGGGGCGGTGCTGGGCGGTTCACCGGGAACCGATAGATTTTGGTGCATAACCGCTGCGTGCGCGCATCTCCGCCGCCGCGCGTGACCGGGCGGCGTCCCCCGCCCGCGCACCGATCTAAGGAGCCCCCTTGACCGTTCCCCATGTGCCCGGCGTGCATCCGGCCTGGCTGCCTCCCGAGGCCTTCCGCGCCGCCGGCGCGCGCCGCGTGCTCGTGCTCGGCGACGACTCGGCGCTCGCCGCGACCGTGCGGGCCGAGGTGGCCGACGCCTGCGAGCGGCACGGCGGCGCCGTGGCCGCGCCGGGCGAGGCGTGCGACCTCGTGCTCGCCCTGTCCTCGGCCGGCGACCTGCCACCCGCCGTGCGGGCGTTGCGGGAGCCGGAGCCCGGCGCCGAGGGGTTCGTGCTGGGCCGGGCGGACGGCGTCACGGCGGTGCTCGCCGACGACCCCGCGGGCTTGTTGTACGGCTGGTTCGAGGTGGCCAGGCTCGGCGAGGCGGCGTTCGGCGAGGCGCGCCCGGCCACGGCGCACCGCCCCGCGCTGCGCAGGCGCATGCTGGACCACTGGGACAACATCGACGTGCACCCGGTGATGGGCCAGGTCGAGCGCGGCTACTCGGGCGGTTCGATCTTCTGGCGGGACGGCGCGCTGCGGGCGGACCTCACCCGGGTACGCGCGTACGGCCGGCTGCTCGCCGCGACCGGCGTCAACGCGGTCGCGATCAACAACGTGAACGTGCACACCGCCGAGGCCCACCTGCTGACCGACCGGCTCGGCGAGGTCGCCGCCATCGCGGCCGAGCTGCGCCCGTACGGCATCAGCGTGCACCTGTCGGTCAGCTTCGCCTCCCCGATCGTGCTCGGCGGCCTGGACAGCGCCGACCCGCTGGACGAGTCCGTGCGCGAGTGGTGGGCCCGCACGACCGAGCGGGTCTACGAGACGATCCCCGACTTCGGCGGGTACGTGGTCAAGGCCGACTCGGAGGGCCAGCCGGGACCGTTCGCGTACGGGCGCAGCCACGCCGACGGCGCGAACATGCTGGCCGACGCCCTGGCCCCGCACGGCGGCGTGGTGTACTGGCGCGCCTTCGTCTACAACCACCGCCAGGACTGGCGCGACCGCACCACCGACCGCGCCCGCGCGGCCCACGACCATTTCGCCCCGCTGGACGGCCGGTTCAGGGAGAACGCGATCCTCCAGGTCAAGTACGGCCCCATGGACTTCCAGACGCGCGAGCCGATCTCCCCCGTGATCGGCGCCATGCCGGCCACCAGGCTCGCGGTGGAGCTGCAGGTGACCCAGGAGTACACCGGCCAGCAGCGGCACGTGTGCTACCTCGGCCCGATGTGGAGCGAGGTGCTCGGGTTCCGCTTCCGGGGGCCGGGCGAGCCCACGGTCGCCGAGGTGGCGGCCGGCGGCGGCCTGGTGGCGGTCTCCAACGTGGGCGACGACCCGTACTGGACGGGCCACCCGCTGGCCCAGGCCAACCTGTACGCGTTCGGCCGGCTCGCCTGGTCCCCCGAGCTCGGCCCGGCGGCGATCCTGGACGAGTGGATCGGCCTGACGTTCCCCGGCGGGGGCGAGCTGGTGCGCGGCACGCTGCACGAGATGATGGACGGCTCCTGGGAGACCTACGAGCGGTACACCGCGCCGCTCGGCGTCGGCTTCATGGTCCGCCCCGGCCACCACTACGGCCCGGACGTGGACGGGTACGAGTACACGCCGTGGGGCACCTACCACTTCGCCGACCGCGACGGCGTCGGCGTGGACCGCACCCGCGCCACCGGCACCGGCTACACCGGCCAGTACCCGGAGCCGTGGTCGCAGGTGTACGAGTCGCTCGCCGAGTGCCCCGACGAGCTGCTGCTCTTCTTCCACCACGTGCCGTACGAGCACGTGCTGCGCAGCGGCGTCACGGTCGTCCAGCACATCTACGACACCCACTTCGCGGGCGCCGAGGAGGCGGCCGGGATCCGGCTGGCGTGGGAGAAGCTGGCGGGCTCCGTGGACCCCGCGCTGTACGCGCGGGTCCAGGAGCGGCTCGACGAGCAGGTCCGGTGCGCGGAGGAGTGGCGCGACCAGGTCAACGCCTACTTCCTGCGCAAGTCGGGGGTGCCGGACGCCCGCGGCAGGCGCATCTACTGACGCGTGAAGCGCTGCTGGACCTCGGTGACCATCGCGCGGCTGTTCCACAGGAGCGTCGCCGTGAGCACCGAGGCCAGCAGCGCCAGCGCCGCCTCCGTGGCGACGACCGTGACGCCGCCGGCCACGATGAGCAGGCACGCGTTGGCCAGGGTGGCGCCGGGGAAGCGGCCCAGCGAGTACGCCGCCAGCTTGGCCACGTCCACCGCCCTGAACGCGAACAGCGAGGTGATGACCAGGGCGTTGGCCACCCACAGCGTGGCGCCCGCCGCCAGGACGACCAGCAGCGCCGCCCACCAGCCCGGCACCCCGGCGGCCGAGAAGTTGCCCAGGTTCGTCCCGACCAGGGCCAGCACCACCAGCCAGGGGACCCAGATCTTCATGGCGGCGCCGAAGTTGAGCCGGTAACCGCGCCAGAACGCCGACGCCGGGCGCAGCTCGGTCAGCTCCCTGCCGCGGTGGCGCAGCGCGTACAGGGCGGCGGACAGTGCCGGGCCGGCGGGCAGCAGGCAGGCGGCCATCAGCGGCACGTTGCCGGCGGAGCGGTCGAGCAGGACGAGCACCACCAGCCCGGGCACCGCGGTGAGCAGCACGAGCAGTTCGACGACCAGCAGGGTGTAGATCAGAGCGGAGACCCGCGAGAGCGGGCCGGTGCCGAACTTCCGTGAGGCCGTCACGTCGCTCATCGCGTGCCCCTCTCCTGGTGTCCCGGGCCGTCGCCGGTCACGTGCCCTCCGCCAGGCCGAGCAGCCGGCGGTCGTCCCACCACGGCGGGGTCTCGTCCGCCACCGGGGTGAGCTCGACGAGGGTGACCTCGTGGCGGTCGAGCGTCAGGTCGAGCTCGGCCGTCCCGCCGGTGACCGGCAGGCTCCGGTGGCGGCGGACCGGTTCCGCCGCTTCCCGGAGGATATCGAGCTGCTTGGGGTGGGGTGACCGGGGACGCCCCATTTCGGACCAGGCCGTCCACGCGTTGCCCAGCTCCTCGCTCACCGACGAGCGCAGCATGAAGACGGAGTCCCCCGGCATCGGGACCGCCAGCCGCACGGTGTGCCCCGCCACCGCCGGGCCGCCCGTGACGTCCACCGGAGCCCACGCCAGCACGGTGACCCGGCCGGTGGAGTCCCTGGTCACGAGGTGGTCCTCGCCCCTGGTCAGGACCTGGTCGCCCATGCGGGCCATGAACGCGTACAGGTGGTAGGTGGGCTTCTTGATCTGCCGGTGGGTCAAGAGGCCGAAGCCGCCGTGGAAGATCGAGGTCGGGATCCCGACCTCCTCGAACATGTCGCTGAACGTCCAGTACGAGAAGGAGTCCACCAGGTCGCCGCCCGCGGCCAGGACGGGGGCCAGGTAGGCGGCGTTGAAGGCCGTGTCGTGGATCGGGTTGTCGGGGCGGTAGGAGGAGTTGAACTCGGTGATGTGCACCGGCAGGTCCGCCAGCGGGCCGCCCGCGAGCTGGCGGCGCGTGGTGGCGAACTGCTCCAGCAGGCCGGAGGCGGGCGCCATCGTCTGGTACACGCCGAACGGCACGTGCTGGGCCGGGCCCGAGGTGTAGGCGTGGCGGCTGAGGAAGTCCACCGGCACGTCGCGGGCGGTGACGAAGTCGGCGAAACGCGGCATCCACTCGTCGGAGCCGGGCGAGATGGACGGGCCGCCGACCTGGAGCGACGCGTCCACGTCCTTGATCGTGCGGGCGGTGATCTCGTACAGGCGGTGGTAGGCGGCCTCGTCGGCGCCCTGCCAGAACTGCTCGAGGTTGGGCTCGTTCCAGACCTCGATCGGCCAGCGGCGCACCCGGTCGAGGCCGTAGCGGTCGATCAGGTGGGTGAGGGTGGCCCTGACCAGCTCGGCCCACTCCTGCCACGAGCTGGGCGGGGTGACGTTGCCGCGCCACCAGAACACGGTCTGCTCGCCCGAGGCCAGGCCCGACGGCATGAAGCCCAGCTCCAGGAAGGGCTCGATGCCCAGCTCCAGGTAGGCGTCGAGGACCTGGTCCAGGTACGTGAACGAGTGCCGGACGTGCCGCTCGCCGCCGTACTCGTAGGGGCGGTGCACGCCGGCGCCGTCGCTGAACAGGCCGTGGCCGCGGATGTACCGGAAGCCGATCTCCCGCTGGGCGAGCGCCAGCGAGTCCTGGTAGTCGCGCCGCAGCGCGAGGTCGAAGCGTCCGGTGCCGACGCAGAAGCGCCAGGCGTCGGACAGCCGCCCGGAGGGCTCGCCGGGGACGAGGTTGCGCATGGATCAGTCCTTGGAAAGAGGTCGGCCGGGCCGCCCCCGGCAGGAGGGGACGGCCCGGCCTGAGGGGGAATCAGCCGCCGTGCGCCTTCTTGAACCGCTCGTAGGCGCCGTTCACGAGGGTGACGTACTGGGTGGAGTTCTTGGCCTCCAGCTCCTTGACGTAGGCGTCCCACTCGCTCAGGTCGCGCTCGCCGAGGATGAACTTGAGGGTGTTCTGGGTGACGTGGTCCTTCAGCGGCGTCTCCCAGAGCGAGACCTGCTCGCGCTCCTCCTCGCTGAGCGGCGCGGCCGGCTCGACGGGCCACGTCTTCCTGGCGTTCATCACGTTCTGGAACTCCATCTCCTCGTCCGAGAACGTGGACTGGAGCAGCTTGGTGGGGCCGCCGTAGGCGAACACGCCGTTGCCGAAGCCGAAGTCCTTCTGCAGGTGCTTCGGCGCGCCGGGGTTGAGGCCGACGTAGTCGACGTCGTCGGCCAGCTTGTACTTGTCGCCTTCCTTGGTGAACGTCGTGCCCTCGACGCCCCACTTGGCGAACTCCAGGCCCTCGTCGGAGTACCAGAGCCAGTCGATGAACTGCATCATGGCGACGAAGTTCTTGTTCTCCAGGGCCTTCTTGGAGATCATGATGCCGTTCTCCAGGCGGGTGGCGACCTTGTAGTCGCCCGCCGGGCCGGTCGGCACCGGGATCTTGACGATCTTGGCGTCCTTGTTGTTCTCGGTCAGCGGGCCCCGGTAGTCGTTGATCAGCACCTGCGCGTTCGTGCTGATCACGAAGGACTTGCCGGAGATGAACTTCTGCTTGGCGGCCTCGTCCTGCTGGGTGAAGCTCTCGGGGTCGAGCAGCTTCTCCTTCACCAGCTTGTTCAGGTACTCGATCGCCTGCTTGTACTGCGGCATGGCGCCGGTGTAGACGAACTTGCCCTGGGCGGCGTCGAACACCGCGTGCTGGTACTCCCAGCCGCCCTTGGTGCCGTACGCCTGCGCGATGAGCTTGATCAGGTTGCCGCCGGGCGTGGGCACGCCCCAGCGGTCGGTCATCGGGTAGAGGTCGGGGTACTCGGCCTTCATCGCCTTGAGCATGTTGTAGAAGTCGTCCAGCGTCTTGGGGACTTCCAGCTTCAGCTTCTCGAGGATGTCGGTGCGCACCGCGAAGGAGTAGTCGGCCCAGGCGGCCTCGTGCAGGCCGGGCAGCAGGTAGATCTTGCCGTCCGTCTGCATGATCGAGTTCAGCTCCGGCTGGAGCTGCCACTTGGCGACCTTGTCCTGGAAGTTGGGCATCAGGTTGAAGTAGTCGCTGACCGGGAGGATCGCGCCGGACGAGACGAACGCCTCCTCCTGCGGGTGGTAGGTCTTCGGGATGATCAGCGGGGCGTCGCCTGCGGCGATGAGCAGGCCGCGCTTCTTCTCGTAGTCGCTGAGCGGCACCTCGACCGGCTTGAGCGTGACGTTCGTGCGCTTGGTCAGCTCCGACCAGAACAGCCAGTCGGGCTTGTTCGGGTAGAACGAGTGGTTGTTGTAGAGCACGTCGAACGAGAGCGGCTCGGTGGCCTTGAACTGCTGGCCGACACCGTACGACGCCATCGAGCCGGCCTTGTTGGCCGCGTCCGTGGCCTTGGCCGGGGTCTCGCTGTCGCTGCCGCAGGCGGTCAGGGCGAGGCCGGCGAAGGCGCTGAGGCCGAGGATCGCCTGACGCCGCGAGATTGCGCGCATGGGGGGATTCCTTTCTGGGGGTTGTGAGGCGTCGGGAGGGTCAGCCCTTGACCGCGCCGAGCATGACGCCGGAGACGAAGAAGCGCTGGACGAACGGGTAGACGACCAGGATCGGCAGGACGGTGAGCACGATCGTCACCGACTGGATGTTGGCCCCGATCTGCGTCACCTCGGCGGCCGCAGCGCCGTAGGAGTCCGCGCCGGTCGCGCCGGCGATGAGGTTGCGCAAGTAGACCGTCACGGGGAACAGGTCAGAACGGTCCATGTACAGGAACGCCCCGAACCAGGAGTTCCAGAACGAGACCGCATAGAAAAGGATCATCGTGGCGATGACCGCCTTCGACAGCGGCAGCACGATCCGCCACAGGATGCCGTAGGTGTTCAGGCCGTCGATGGCGGCGGCCTCCTCCAGGTCCTGCGGAAGGCTCTCGAAGAACGCCTTCATGACCAGGAGGTTGAACACGCTGATGGCGTTGGGCAGGACGATCGCCCAGATCGAGTTCTTCATCCCGAGACTGGTGATCAGCACGTAGTTCGGGATCAGGCCGCCGGAGAAGAACATGGTGAAGACCGCGACGCCGACGAGGAACTTGCGGCCCTTGAGGTGCTTCTTGGACAGCACGTACGCGTAGGACGTCGTCATCACCATCGCGATGATCGTCGCGACGACCGTATAGATGACCGTGTTGCGGTAGTTCGTCCAGAAGATCGGATCGGATGCGACGATCTGGTACGTCGTCAGGTTGAACCCCTTGGGAATGAGGTTCACCTCGCCCGCGCTGATGGCCGTCTGGGAGCTGAACGAGCGGGCCAGGATGTTGACGAACGGGTAGAGCGTCACCACCACAACCAGCGTCAGGACGATGCCGTTGAACCACTGGAAGACGCGGTAGCCCCGGGTCATGTCATGCGTTGTCACCACAGGCTCGTCCCAACTGTGCGGCGGGAGATCACATTGGCCGAGAGGATCAGCACCAGGCCGACCAGCGCCTCGAACAGGCCGATCGCGGCGGCGTAGCTGAAGTTGCTCGCCTCCAGGCCCATCCGGTACACGTACGTCGAGATCACGTCGGCGGTCGGGTACGTCAGCGGGTTGTACAGCAGGAAGACCTTCTCGAAGCCCACCGCCATGAACGTGCCGATGTTGAGGATCAGCAGCGTGACCGCCGTGGGCCGGATGCCCGGCAGCGTCACGTGCCAGATCTGCCGCCACCGGCCGGCGCCGTCCATCCTCGCGGCCTCGTAGAGCTGGTCGTCGATGGTGGTCAGCGCGGCGAGGTAGAGGATCGTGCCCCAGCCGACGGTCTGCCAGACCTCCGAGCCGACGTAGATCGTCCGGAACCAGTCCGGGTCCTGGATGAACGAGATCTTCTCGCTGCCGATGTAGCCCAGGAACGCGTTGATCGGCCCGTCGATCGAGGTGATCTGCATGACGAGACCGGCCACGATGACGATCGACAGGAAGTGCGGCAGGTACGTCACCGACTGCAGGAACCGCTGGAGCGCGCGCCGCCGTACCTCGTTGAGCAGCAGGGCCAGCACGATCGGCAGCGGGAAGCAGAAGAGCAGGGTCAGCCCGCCGAGGATCAGCGTGTTGGTGAACACGTTCCAGAACGTGGGGTCGTTCAGGAACAGCTTCACGTAGCGCAGGCCCACCCACTCTTCACCGAAGAGGTTGCCGCCGGGCTCGAACTTCCTGAAGGCGATGACGTTGCCGATCATCGGCGCGTACCGGAAGATCAGGAAGAACAGCAGCGGCAGGACGGCCAGCGAGTAGAGCTGCCAGTCGCGGCGCAGCGCGCGGCCCCAGGAGCTGCCGCCCTTGCGCCGATGGCTCTTCGGGGCGGGCTCTGGTTCGGGCTCGCGTGCCGTGCCGACAGTCAGCGTCTCGGATGTGCTCATCCTCGGCCCTCCGGGGGGTTGCGGTCGATGTGCGCCGGCGCCAGGAGGTGCCGCCCGTGGCCGACCTCGCGCTCGGGGCCGGTCAGGCGCAGCGGCAGGGTCGCCACGGCGTCCGCGCACGAGCGGCCGAGGCGCAGCTCGACGTCGCCCGGCTCGACGACGCGGCGGCCGTTCGCCCCGGTGAACGACGTGACGTCGGCCGGGACGGTGAAGGTGACCCGCGCGGACTCGCCCGGCTCCAGCGGGACGCGGGCGTAGCCGATCAGGCGGACCACCGGCCTGGTCGTCTGCGCGACCGGGTCGTGCAGGTAGAGCTGCACGACCTCCGCGCCGCCGCGCTCCCCCGTGTTGCGGACCGTGACCGCGGCGGTCACCTCGCCGTCCACCGCCCACTCGGCCGCGCCGGCGCTCGCGTCGCTCCACTCGTAGGTGGTGTAGCTCAGGCCGTGCCCGAACGGGTACGCGGGCGTCGGGTCCACCGACGACACCTCGGAGCGGCGGCCCAGCGGCGGGGCCAGGTACGTCGCAGGCAAGCCGCCCGCGTCGCGCGGCACGCTGACGGGCAGGCGGCCGGTCGGGTTCACGGCGCCGGTCAGCACCTCGGCCAGGGCCTGGCCGCCGCGCTGGCCGGGGAAGAACCCGTACAGCACGGCCTTGGCCGCGGCCACCTCGTCGCCCAGCGCGTACGGGCGGCCGGCCAGCAGCACCAGCACGACCGGGGTGCCGGTCGCGAGCACGGCCTGCACCAGGTCGGCCTGCACGCCGGGCAGGCGCAGGTCGGTGGCGTCGCAGCCCTCGCCGGAGGTGCCGCGCCCGAACAGCCCGGCCCGGTCGCCGACGGCCAGCACGACCACGTCGCTGCTCGCCGCCAGCTCGACCGCCTCGGCGAAGCCGCCGGTGTCGGCGCCGGTGATCGCGCAGCCCCGGGCGTGGGCGAGGCCGGGGACCAGCGCGGCGAGCGACTCGCGCAGCGTCGGCAGTTCGAGCCCGAGTCCCTGCTCGGGGTGCGGGCCCACGTGGTTGGGGAAGGCGTAGCAGCCCAGCATCGCCATCGGGTCGTCGGCGACGGGGCCGATGAGCGCCACCTTCGCGGCGGGGTTCAGCGGGAGGGCGGCGTCGTCGTTGCGCAGCAGGACGATCGCCTCGCGGGCCAGCCGCAGGGCCAGCTCCCGGCTCTCCTCGTCGTCGAGCCGCACGTCCTCGGCCGGGCCGGGCAGCGGCTGCCAGCCCTCGTCGAGCAGGCCCTGCTCGGCCTTCTGGACGAGCACGCGGCGCAGCGCGCGGTCGATCAGCGCCTCGTCAACAGACCCGGCCTTGACCGCGTCGACCAGCGGCGCGCCGAACGTGTCCACCGTGGGCAGCTCGACGTCGATCCCGGCCTTCAGCGCCAGCCCGGCGGCCTGACCGCCGTCGGCGGCGACCTTGTGCAGGCGCTCCAGGAACCGGACCGAGAAGTAGTCGGCGACCACGGTGCCCTCGAAGCCCCACTCGTCGCGCAGCAGCCCGGTCAGGATGCTCTCGTCGGCCGCCACCGGCATGCCGTCGATCTCGGCGTAGGAGTTCATGACGGAGCGGGCGCCGCCCAGGCGCAGCGCCATCTCGAACGGCGGCAGCAGCACGTCCGCCAGCTCCCGCGGGCCCATCGCGACCGGCGCCAGGTTGCGGCCGCCGCGCGAGTTGGAGTAGCCGGCGAAGTGCTTGAGCGTGGCGACGATGCCGGCGCCCTCCAGGCCGCGCACGTACGCGGCGCCGAGCGTGCCGACGAGGTACGGGTCCTCGCCGATCGTCTCCTCGGTACGGCCCCAGCGGTAGTCCCTGGTCACGTCCACCACCGGGGCCAGGCCCTGGTGGATGCCCGCGCGGCGCATGGACCTGCCGATCTGCGCCGCGACCTGCTCCACCAGCTCGGGGTCGAAGGAGGCGCCCCAGCTCAGCGGCGCCGGGTACACCGTCGCCCGCCAGGCCGCGAAGCCCGTCAGGCACTCCTCGTGCACCTGCGCCGGGATCCCGAACCGGCTGGCCCTGACGATCTCGGCCTGCGAGGCGGCCAGCGAGCGGGCCCCCGCGACCGGGTCGACCGGCGCCGTCCCGAACGGGCGCGTGAGCTGGCCCAGGCCCTGCCGGATGGCGTCGTCCCACTCGGGGCCCGCGCCCATGTCCGTCTGGTGCGGAGCGACGCCGCCCCCCGATGCGTCGGCACCGACCCACACCCCGACGAGCTGGGCGATCTTCTCCTCGAGGGTCATGAGCGGGATGAGCGCGTCGGCCCGCTCGGCGGGTGTCAGCCGGGCGTCGCGCCACGGCTCGCTCTCGCCGGACGCCGAGCGCGTGTCGATTGGTTCCTGGCCCCTCATGCCATCCCTTCGGCCATGACGGCGCCGTCCGCGGCCAGAGCGGGGGGTGTTACGCGGGGTGACGCCGAAACTTTCAAGCAGATCTCTTTAATATTGCGGCAACATAAGGGGACCATTGAATCGTGTCAAGAGTGGGGCCAACCTGCTATGTTGCAGATCCCGCCCGCGAACGGTCCGCGCTCGTCACGGGCTCGTTCGGGTCTGGCGGGGCGACAAATTTCCCGAAACTTTCGGAAACATGGGTGAGGCGCCGTCATGAGGGGCATCGCGTCGAGCGGCCGGCATCGGCCGGCTCCGGCGTCCCGCGTCGACATGCAGACTACAGGTCTGGGTTGTGCGTGCCTGTTGCGGGTGGTATGTCGCTTTCCTGGTTATGCGGAACGGCCCTCGTCGGGGAGGGCGTCCCGGCCGCGGCGGGCGGCCTCGGCCCAGTGCGGCGACCCGGCCTTGCGGGCCAGCGCCTCGGCCTGGCGGAAGTGCTCGGCGGCGCGGCTGTGCCGTCCCAGGGCGGTGGCCAGACGGCCGAGGTACTGGGCGACGGGGCCCAGGGTGAGCAGGCCACTTCCCGCACCGGCCAGCTCTCCCTCCGCGGGGAGCAGGCGGTCGTAGAGGCGTTCCATCGTCGGGCGGTCGGCCGTCGCGATCGCGGTCATGGCGTGGAGGCACGTCCTCGCCTCGAACAGCAGGTCGCGCGGGGAGTCGGGGATCGCGCCGGCCTCCGCGTGACGTCCTTGGGCGAGCAGGGCCAGAGGGCGGACCCAGCTTCCGTACGGCCCCCAATCAGCATCCACCGGCTGTTGCCCGTCGCCATCACCCAGCTCCAGGCACAGCAGGGCGAGTGGCAGCAGGCCGGCCTCCACACCGGGCATCCCGGTGCCGCCGAGCCGGGCCGCGGCCGCGCGGTACGCCGAGCGGGCCGCGTCCTTGCCGCCGTCGCCCGTGATGGTGCGGCGGAGGGCCGCGTACCAGGTGGTGAACACGCCGACCAGCGGGAGGTCGTACCGCTCCGCCAGCCGGTCGGCCGCTGCCGCGTGCCGGTCGGCGGCCTCCAGGTCGGCGAGCGCGGCCGCGGACTGGACCAGGATCAGCCGCCCCAGCACCTCGAACGTCACCAGCCCGTCGTGCCCGGCGGCCAGCCCGACGAGCTCCTCCCCGATCGCGGCCCGCTCGGGCGCGAGCCCGGCCCGCTGGAACGTCTGCATGTACCGGCCGTTGAGCGCGTAGGCGAGCAGGGTGCGGTCGCCCAGGCGGCGGGCGATGCCCTCGGCCTCCCGCGCCGCCTGATCACCGCGCGGGCCGGGGTCGGCGCGCCGTTCCATGGCGATGGTGATCAGGAGCCGGGCGCGCTCGGCGTCGTATCCGCCTGGAGGCAGGGCGGCCGGCGTGCGGCTGCTGTCGTGCCTGCCTGGAGGCAGGGCGGCCAGGGTGCGCTCGGCGGCGGCGACGAGGCGGGCGGACAGGGCGGGGTCGTCGTTGGCGGTCCAGATGGCGGGCACGTCGAACGAGCCGATCACCCCGGCCGTCACCACCGGGTCCCCGAGCGCCTCCGCCGCGTCCACCGCCTCGGCCCGGTACCGCCGCGACTCGTGCAGCTCCCCGATCACCGCCAACGCCCTGACCAGCCCCATGACGGCCTCCAGCCGCCTATCCGCCCCGCCACCACCGCCGACCGGTCCGTGACCGAGCGCGTCACAGCCCATCGCATCGCGGCCCATCAGGTCGTGACCGAGCGGGCCGGGATCGCCCGGGCCGGGGGTGGTCGTGATGGGGCCGGGCGAGGCATGGCCGTCGGACGAGGGTGGGCCGGGCGTGTGGTCGAGGGCCGTGAGGGTGGCGCGCCACAGCCGGGCCGCCTCGTGCGGGGCGGACCTGGCCTCCGCGCGCCGGGCCGCCGCCCGCGTGTAGTGGGCGGTGCGGGTGGCGCCGGCCCGGCCTTCCGCGCGCATGCAGTGGTAGGCGATGGTCTCCACGTCGCCGGGACGGATCCGTTCGACGAGCTCGGACGCCCTGGCGTGCCAGCGGACGCGGCGGGCCCGCGTGACGTCGTCGTAGAGCGTCTCGTGCACCAGCGCGTGCGCGAACCGCAGCCGGTCGGCGTCCTGCTCGACCAGGAACCCCGCCAGCAGGGCCGACTCCACCGACTCCAGCACCTGTTCCTCGTCGCCGGCCAGCGAGATCAGCACGTCGAGCTCGACTTCCTGGCCGAGGACGGCGGCCTGCCGCAGGTGCGTACGCGCCGTCTCCGTGAGGCCCGCCAGGCGGTGGCGGATGACGTCCCGGACCCCGGCGGGAACGGTGGCGTGCAGGGCGGCGTCGCCCTCGCTCTCCCACAGGCGGGTGAGCTCCCTGACGAAGAACGGGTTGCCCGCGCTGCGCGTGTGGATCGTACGGGCGTCGCCGTCGCTCGTCGTGCGGCCGGTGATGGCCTGGACCAGCTCGCGGACCTGGGGCTGGGTGAGGCCGCCCAGGTAGACGCGGGCCGGCTCGGCGCGAGCCGCCCTGCCCAGCGCCTCCGCCAGGCCGGCTGAGATCTCGGTGGAGCGGTAGGTGCCGAGGATGAGCACGGGTGCCGCGCCCAGGCCGGTGGCCAGCGTGGTGAGCAGGGCCAGGGTCTCCTCGTCCGCCCAGTGGAGGTCGTCGAAGACCAGGAGGAGCGGGGCGCGCTCGGCGACGGCGGCCAGGTAGGCGGCGATGGCGTGGTGGCGCTTGAAGCGGGTGGCGAGCGACCCGTCCCCGCCGGCCTCATCAGGCTCATCGACGCCCGCGTGCCCTACCGACGACGCGTGCCCTACCGACGACGCGTGCCCTACCGACGACGCGTGCCCTACCGACGACGCGGGCCCGACCGACGACGCGGGCCCGACCGACGACGTGCGGTCGGCTGTAGGCGCCTGGCCGCCCGGCGACGCCTGCCCGGCCGTGGCGAGGCGCTCGCGGATCTGGGTCCAGGGCCAGGCCGAGGGGGCGCCTTGCAGTTCCGGGCTGGCGCCCCAGGCGGCGGTCCAGCCGTTGGCTTCCAGGCGGCGGGCCAGCGTCCCGGCCAGCGCCGTCTTGCCTGCGCCCGCCGCACCGGACACCAGCACCAGCCGCGCCCGCCCCGCCGTCGTGACGTCCGCCGCCACCCCTTCCAGCTCGGCCAGCTCGGCGGCCCGCCCCACGAACGGGTGCTCACCGAACACCGCCTCCCCTGCCCGACCGGTGGGAAGGGCGACCGGGCGGCCGGACGGCGGCCCCGCCACGTGACCGGACGGTGAGGCCGGCGGGCCGGTGTTCGTGGACGCCGACGAGTAGCCCGCCCAAGGCGAAGGTCCGCCGCCGAACGAGCGGCTGCCTTGAGGCGCGGAGCCGCCTCCAGGCGCGGGACCGCCTTCCGGCGCGGGACCGGCTTCGGGCGCGGGCGGGAAGCCGTCCCCGGGCGAGGGCACAGCGGACGGCGCGGTGGACGGCAGGTGCGGGGGTGGGGTGGGGATGAGGTGCGGGGCGTGGGTGAGGATGTCGGATTCGAGGCGCCGCAGCCCCTCCCCCGGATCCACCCCCAGCTCCCGCCGCAACACCCCCCTGGCCCGCCGCAGCTGCCCCAGCGCATCCCCCTGCCGCCCCGCCCGGTACAACGCGAGCGCCAGCAACCGCCACCCGTCCTCGCGCAGCGGATGCCCCGCGACGTGCGCCTCCAGATCGGGCACCGACTCGGCCGCGAGCCCGCGGGCCAGAGCCGCCTCGGCGCGGCGTTCGACGGCGAGCAGGCGCAGCTCGTCCAGGCGGGCGGCCTCGCCCCGCGCCCAGTCCAGCTCGGCGAACTCGGCGTACGCGGGCCCCCGCCACAGCCCCAGGGCGGTGTCCAGCAGGGTGTGGGCCTGGCCGGCGGCGCCGTCGGCGAGCAGGCGGGAGGCGTCCGTGACCGCGGCTTCGAAGCGCCAGGCGTCCACCGCCCCGGGCTCGGCGCGCAGCGCGTAGCCGGGCGGGGAGGTGACGAGGATGCGGGAGGGGGTGCGGGGCGGGCGGCCGGGTTCGAGTGCCTTCCTGAGTGCTCCGACGAAGGTCTGCACGGCGCCGAGCGCGCCTTCCTGGGGCGACTCCCACAGGTCGCCGATCAGCCAGGACACCGGGACGACCCGCCCCCTGGCGACCAGCAGCCTGGCGAGGACGGCGCGGTGGCGCGGGCCCTTGAGCCGCACCGGGCCGTGCTCGTTCTCGGCCGTCAGCGGGCCGAGCACCCCGAAAGTCACCATCGCATCACCAAACCTATCCGCCCGTACGTGCTGCCTGGTCAGGCGGCTGAGCCGTCGCTGACCAGGCGCTGATCGCCCGGCGGCAGGGTGTGGGTGCCGGTAACCGAGAAGGAGAACCGAGAACCATGACACCGCAGATCACCGGATTCACCCAGCGCCGCGTCACCGTCGCCGACGGGGTGGCGCTCAACGTCGCCGTAGGCGGCTCGGGCAGCCCCGTCGTGCTGCTGCACGGCTTCCCGCAGACCCACCTCATGTGGCGGCACGTCGCCGCCGACCTGGCCGCCGACCACACCGTCATCTGCCCGGACCTGCGCGGTTACGGCGACAGCGACAAGCCCGCCGACACCGACGGGCTGGCGTACTCCAAGCGCACGATGGCCGCCGACGTCGTCGCCCTGGCCAGAGCGCTGGGGCACGACCGCTTCGCGCTGGCCGGGCACGACCGGGGCGCGCTGGTCGCCGTCAGGGCGGGGCTCGACCACCCGGACGTCATCACGCACCTGGCCTCCCTGGACGTGCTCCCGACGCTGGACTCCTGGGAGGTGATGCAGGGCCGCTCGGCCGCCGTCGGGTTCCACCTGTACCTGATGGCCCAGCCGCCCGGCCTGCCGGAAGCCATGATCAGCGGGGCGGCGGACGCGTTCTTCGGGTACTTCCTCGACCTGTGGGCCAACGACCCGAACGCGATCCCGGCCGATGTGCGCGCCGCGTACCTGAAGGCGTCGCGCGAGGCCGTCCCGTCGATCGTGGCCGACTACCGGGCGACGGCGACAGTAGACGTGGAGCACGACGAAGCCGACCGCGAGGCGGGCAACAAGCTCACCATGCCGGTGACGGTGCTCCAGCAGGACTGGGGCGCGGCGCTCGGGTTCGACGCGGCCGGGAGGTGGCGGGCCTGGGCAGCGGATCTGGAGCACCGGACGGTGTCCTGCGGTCACTTCATGGCCGAGGAGGCTCCGGCGGAGGTGGTGAAGGCGCTGCGGGACCTCCTGGCCAGGTGAGCCGGCTGACACCTTGATCTCGCCGGTAGACGGTCTACCATCTTCGGTATCCGGTATGGAGCTGATAGGCATGGCAGATCAGGCAGCGGCCGTCCGCCTGGAGGCCGTCTACAAGGCGTTCGTCCCTCGGGGACGGTCCGCGCAGCCGCTGCTGGCCCTGGAGGACGTGAGCTTCGACGCGCGGCCCGGCGAGTTCGTCAGCCTGGTCGGCCCGTCAGGGTGCGGCAAGTCCACGGTGCTGAACCTCCTCGCCGGCCTGATCCAGCCGTCCGCCGGGCGGGTGGTGCACCACGGCAGGCCGGTGACCGGCATCAACACCGAGGTCGGCTACATCACCCAGGACGACAACCTGCTGCCGTGGCGCTCGATGCTGCGCAACGTCGAGTACGGCCTGGAGCTGCGCCGCGTCCCCAAGGCCGAGCGGCGCCGCAGGGCTCAGGAGTTCGTCGAGCTGGTCGGGCTCAAGGGTTTCGAGAACCACTACCCCCACGAGCTGTCCGGCGGCATGCGCAAGCGGGCCGGGATCGTGCGCACGCTCGCGTACGACAGCGACGTCGTCCTCATGGACGAGCCGTTCGGCCCGCTGGACGCGCAGACCCGGGTGATCCTCCAGGACGAGCTGCTCAAGCTGTGGGAGCTGAAGCGGCCGACGGTCCTGTTCGTCACCCACGACCTCGTCGAGGCCATCGCGCTGAGCGACCGGATCATCACGTTCACCTGCCGCCCCGGCCGCATCAAGCGGGAGTACGAGGTGCGGCTGCCCCGCCCCAGGGACGTCTTCCACATCCACGACGTCCCGCAGTTCAGGCAGCTCTACGACGCGCTGTGGGACGACATCCGCATGGAGATCGCGGCGACATGACGATCAGGGACGCCCGCGGGACCACGGAGCACGCCACGGCACAGGTGCTCGCGCGGGCCGCGGGCCGGTCCCGGGCGGCCGCCGCCAGGGAGCGGCTGCTGGTGCGGTCCGGGATCGTCCTGCTGGGGGTGGCGCTGCTGGTGCTCTGGGAGTTCGGGGCGCCGCTGGTCGTCGAGCGCCGTTACGTCAGCTCCCCGTCGGAGGTGGCGGCCCGCCTGGCCGAGCTCGTTCTCGACGGTGAGCTGTGGGGGCACATCGGGGTGACGCTGGGCGAGGCGGGCGCGGGCTACCTCATCGGCATCGCGGTGGGGCTGGCGGCGGCGCTGGTCCTGGTGGCGGTGCCGGTGCTGGACGAGATCGCGGGGCCGTTCCTGGCGGCGTTCTACTCGATCCCGAAGATCGCGCTGGCGCCCATGTTCATCATGTGGTTCGGGCTCGGGGTGCTGCCGAAGGTGCTGCTGGCGGCGTTGATGGTGTTCCTGATCGTGCTGGCCAACACCGTGGCGGGGGTGCGCGGCATCAGCCCGGGGCTGGTGGAGGTGTCGCGGGTGATGGGGGCGCGGGGAGCGAGGCTGGTGCGGACGGTCGTGCTGCCCGGCGCGGCGCCCGCCGTGGTGGCGAGCATCCGGCTGACGTTCTCGCGGGCCATGGTCGGCGCGATCCTCGGCGAGTTCATCGCGGCGGCCCAGGGGCTGGGCTTCCTCATCGTACGGTCGTCGCGCCAGTTCGAGACGGCGACCGTGTTCGCCGGGATCGTGGTGGTGGCCGTGCTGGTGATGCTGGTCAACGCGGTGATCAGGGCCGTGGAGTCACGGGCCCTGCCGTGGTGCGCGCAGAGGCCGCACGGATGAGCGCGGGCGAGCGGGTGCTCGGCGAGCAGGTGGCCAGGCATGCGCGCCGCCGCAGGGCCCGGCGGGCGGTCGTGTGGGCGGGCCGGATCGGGCTGGCGGCGGGAGCCGTCGCCGCCTGGGACCTCGCCTCCGGCACCCTCGTCCGGCCGTTCTTCGTCAGCACCCCGTCCGCCGTCGCGGAGCGGCTCGCCGAGTGGGCGGTCTCGGCGGACTTCTGGTTCCACGCGCGGTTCACGCTCACCTCGACCGCGCTCGGCTTCCTGGCGGGCGCACTGCTCGGGGTGCTGCTGGCCTGGCCGCTGGCGCTGCGCCGGGTGGCCTACCGGGTGGTGGAGCCGTACTTCCTCATCGCGTACTCGGTGCCGGCGGTGGCGCTCGGGCCGGTGTTCATCCTCTGGTTCGGCATCGGGCTGGCGCCCAAGATCGTGCTGGCCGCGTACTTCGTGTTCTTCGTCGTCTTCATCAACACCGTCGAGGGCATCAGGCA
The DNA here is from genome assembly GCF_014207985.1 of Nonomuraea rubra. Taxonomy (NCBI): domain Bacteria; kingdom Bacillati; phylum Actinomycetota; class Actinomycetes; order Streptosporangiales; family Streptosporangiaceae; genus Nonomuraea; species Nonomuraea rubra. Next base: position 9,390,801 of record NZ_JACHMI010000001.1, read on the forward strand.
GGTGCCGCAGGGCCTGATCGACGTCACCCGCGTGCTGGGCGGCGACCGGTGGGTGACGATGCGGTCGGTGCTGCTGCCGGGCGCGTTGCCGTACGTGCTGGCGGCCTTCCGCGTCACGCTGCCCGCCGCGATGATCGGCGCGGTGGTGGGCGAGTTCATCGCCTCCAACCGCGGCATCGGCTACCTGACCAGGGCGGCGGCCGGGCGGTACCAGACCGCTGGGGTGATCGCGGGCACGATCGTGCTGGCCGCGATCGTCCTGCTCCTGTCGCTGGCCCTGCGTCCCCTGTCCCGCGTGCTGCGCTGGCGGCCGGAGGTCCGGCTGCGCGGTGAGGAGGTCTCATGAGAGCCCGATCAGGAACGGCCGCGGTGCTGCTCGCCGCGGTGGCCGGGTGCGGGGGCGCGGCGGAGCCGGCGCAGGAGGCGAAGAGGATCACGATCGCGTCCGCGCCGAACGTGTTCCTCTCCGCCCTGTACGTCGCCAAGGACGACGGCCTGTTCGCCAAGGAGGGGCTCACGGTCGAGATCGTGGAGGTGGAGAGCGGCAACGACAGCATCGCCGCGCTCGCCTCCGGCCAGGCCCAGTACGCCGACGTCGGCTTCGAGGACCTGGCCGAGCTGAGCAGGGCGGGCGACGACTCGGTGGTCATGGCGCACGACATACTCAACCGGGTGACGCTCACGCTGGTCATGCGCAAGGAGGTGGCCGAGCGCAAGAACGTCACCGCGGCCTCGCCGCTGCGCGACCGGCTGGGCGCGCTCCGGGGCCTCAAGATCGGCATCACCTCGCCGGGCTCCCCCACCGACACGTACATGCGCTACTACCTCGGCTCGGTCGGCCTGGACCCGGAGCGGGACGTGGAGCTGGTGCCGCTCGGCGGCGGGTCCGCGCTGCTGGCCGCGCTGGAGAAGGGCCAGATCGACGCCTACCACCTGTCGCCGCCGACCCCGTACGTGGCCGCGGAGAAGGGCTTCGGCGTGGTGCTCATCGACGGGCCCAAGGGCGAGGTGCCGGAGCTGGACAGGTTCGACTACACCGCCTGGGCCACCTCGCGCCAGTGGGCCGGGGAGAACGCCGGGACCGCGGCCGCCTTCAGCCGCGTGCTGGCGCAGGCGACCGTCAAGGTCAAGCAGCAGCCAGACGCGGTGGCCGCCCAGATCATGGACGACCTGGGCAGCAGCGACCAGGCGACGGTGCTGCGCACGGTCAAGGCGATGTCCTCCGCGCTGTCGGACCGGGGCTGCTTCGACCCGGCGGTCGTCCAGCGCACGCTCGATGTCATGCTCAGGCTGAAGATCCTGGAGGAGAAGGCGGACGCGGCCGAGGGCCGCCTCTGGACGAACGAGTACAACGGCTGCTGAGGAGCGAGATGCGCATCATCAGGTACGACGACGCGGGCACGGCGCGGTGGGGGGTGATCGACGCCGGTGGAACGGTGCGGGCCGCCGCCGGAGACCCGTACACGGAGCTGGTCCCCGGCGACCCGGTGGGCGGCGACGTGCGGCTGCTCGCGCCCGTCACCCCGAGCAAGATCCTCTGCGTCGGCCGGAACTACGCCGACCACGCGGCCGAGTTCGGCAACCCCGTGCCGAAGGAGCCGCTGATCTTCCTCAAGCCGCCGTCGTCGATCGTCGGCCCCGGCGAGGCGGTCGTCTACCCGTCGCTGTCGGGGCGACTCGACCCCGAGGCGGAGCTGGTCGTGGTGATCGGCCGCGCGGGGCGGCGGGTGAAGGCCGAGGACGCGATGTCGGTGGTGTTCGGCTACACGATCGGCAACGACGTCACCGCCCGCGACATCCAGAAGAGCGACCCGCAGTGGACGCGCGGCAAGGGCTTCGACACCTTCTGCCCGCTCGGGCCGTGGGTGGACACCCAGTTCGACCCGTCGGACGTGCGCGTCACCTGCACGGTGAACGGCGAGCTGCGCCAGGACGGCCGTACCAGGGACTTCATCTTCGGCATCCCCGAGCTGATCGCGTACGTGTCGGCCTTCTCCACGCTGGAGCCGGGCGACGTCATCATGACCGGCACCCCGCCGGGGGTGCGTCCGGTGCAGCCGGGCGACACGATGACCGTCACGGTGGAGGGGCTGGGCGAGCTGAGCAATCCGGTGCTGGCGGAGGACGCCTGACCTCCCCGGACAGCCGCCGGTGAGCGCCGCTTATAGTGGCTTTCGTGACGACCGTCGTGCTCAAGCCCGGCCCGCCCGCGCGCACCGCGCACGCCTTCGTCTACGAAACGCTCCGGCGGGCGATCCTCGGCGGCGACCTGCCCCTCGGCTACCGGCTCGTCCAGGCCGACATCGCCGCCCAGCTCAAGGTGAGCATCACGCCGGTCCGGGAGGCCCTGCGCGACCTGGCGGGCGAGGGGCTGATCAGGATCGACGCCCACAAGGGCGCGATGCTGCGCGAGTTCGACCTGTCCGAGGTCAGGGAGATCTACGAGCTGCGCCGCATGCTGGAGCCCGTCTCGATCCGCAAGGCCGTGGAACGTATCACCGACGAGGAGATCGACCTGGCGGAGGGGCTGCGCATGCGGATGCGCGAGGAGCTCGACCCAGGCGAGTGGGTCGAGCTCAACCGCCGCTTCCACGCCGTCTTCAGCGATGCGGCCGGCTCGCCCCGGCTGTGCGCGATACTCAAGGGCCTGCGCGACGGCGCCGCCGTCTACGTGGGCCTGTCCCTGCGCGGGCACGAGCGGGCGCGCAGGGCCGAGGCCGACCGCGACCATCGCGAGCTGGTGACGGCGTTCAGGGGGCGGCGCGCCGAGGAGGCGGTGGAGATCGTCCTGCGCCACCTCGACGCGACCATGGCCGCCCTCGAACGGCTCGCCTAACCGGCCTTGGCCTGCGGATCGTCGTACTCGACCGCGTAGTCCTGCTGCGATCGGTCCTTCAGCAGGTACGCCGCCACGACGCTGATCGCGGCACAGATCGCCATGTAGATCGCGATGGCCATGGAGCTCTGGTACGTCGCGTACAGCCAGACCGCGATGAGCGGCGCCGGCCCGCCCGCCGTGATCGAGGCGAGCTGGTAGCCGAGCGAGGCGCCGCTGTAGCGCAGCCGCCCGGTGAAGCTCTCGGCGATGAACGTGGCCTGCGGGCCGTACTGGATGTCGTGGATGGGCGCGGCCAGCACGATGGCCAGGAACACCAGCGCGGGCACGCGGGTGTCGAGCAGCGGCCAGTAGACGAACGACCACGCCACCATGGACAGGGCGCCCACGATGTAGAGCCGCCTGCGCCCCACCAGGTCGGAGATGTAACCCCAGAACGGCACCGTGAACAGCGACACGATCCCGGCCACGATCACGTACGTGTAGACGTCGCTCGCCGCGAAGCCCAGCGTCCTGGTGGCGTAGGTGAGGATGAAGACCGTGAAGATGTAGAACGGCGCCTGCTGCCCGGTGCGCAGCAGCGCGCTGAGCACGATCTCCTTCCAGTTCATGACGAGGACCTGGCGCACGGGCACCCGCTCGACCTTGTTCTCCGCGACGACCTTGGCGAAGACCGGCGTCTCCAGGATGCCGAGCCTGATGTACAGGCCGATGGCCGCCATCACGACGCTGAGCAGGAACGGGATGCGCCATCCCCAGTACGGGTCCATCGGCTCGAACACCTGCAGGGCCAGGTAGCCGAGCACGAGCCCGACGGGCACGCCGAACTGCGGCCAGCTCCCGAGGAAGCCGCGCCGCCCGCCGCGCGACTTGCCCCACTCGGTGGCCAGCAGCACCGACCCGCCCCACTCGCCGCCGACGCTGATGCCCTGCAGCAGGCGCAGGAGGGTGAGCAGGATGCCGCCCCAGATGCCGATCTGCTCGTACGTGGGCACCAGGCCGACGAGGGCGGTGGCGATGCCCATGGTCATGAGGGTGATGATGAGGGTGGCCTTGCGGCCGATGCGGTCACCGTAGTGGCCGAAGATCGCCGCGCCGATGGGGCGGGCGGCGAAGCCGCCGAAGTAGGTGCCGAGGGCCAGCAGGAGACCCGTCGTCTGGTCGCTGGTGGGGAAGAACAGCTCCGCGAAGATGGTGCTGGCGGCGAAGCCGTAGAGGAAGAAGTCGTACCACTCGATCGAGGTGCCCACTGCGGAGGCGACCACCGCGCGGACCAGTTGCCGTCGTTTCTGCTGACCTGTCGCGTCGAGTCCTTGCTCAACCATCTACCGCTCCTGGGGTAGGTCACGCGTTAACGGTGACGGTACATGATGCATCATCGATGGTCACCAGGCTGAAAGCGCTGGTTCGGGGCGGTGTTCGGGGGTATTGGAACGACTACGGTCCGGAGGGAGAAGCTGACGTGATGCGTCCAATCGCCGCCGTCGTGGCGGTCGTGGCCCTGGCGGTCAGCGGCTGCGCGATCGCCGGCTTCGACGAGGCCAACCGGGTTCCGCAGAACGACGGAGCCAACGCCAACGTGGGCGACAGCCTGAGCCTGCGCAACATCTTCCTCCTGGGCGGCACCGACTCGGCCTCGCCGCCCGCGCAGCAGGCGCTGTTCGGGGTGATCGTCAACGACGCCCAGCGGCCCGACCAGCTCGAACGGATCACCATGGAGGGCGGCGGCACCGTGCAGCTCGCCGGGCAGCCCCTCGCGCTGCCGCCCGACCAGGCCGTCGGCACCGGCAACAAGCCGATCGGCACGGCCACCGGGGTGCGCGGCAACGTGGTGCCGATGACGTTCACGTTCCGCGAGGCCAAGCCGGTGCGCCTGATGGTGCCGGTGAAGACGCGGACGGGACACTTCGCCAACCTGCCGTCCGCTCCGGCGGGCCCGCCGGCGTCGGCGCCGCCGGTCACCGCGCCGCCCACCGGCTCACCCAGCCCTACGGGCTGACGAGATCCTGGCCCAGCGTCCTGGCGGCCCGCGTGACGAGCTTGCCGTACTCCGCGCGCAGTTCCTCCGTCATGCGGCTGGCCGGGGTGGAGACGCTGAGGCTGGCGATCGGGCCGGCGGGGCCGAGGACCGCGGCGGCGACGGCGGCGATGTCGGCGCGCCATTCGCCGCGGTTGTCGGCGTATCCGCGCTGGAGCACGGCGTCCAGCTCGGCACGGAGCGCGCGCGGGTCGGTGATCGTGGTGGCGGTGTAGCCGGGCAGCTCGCCGAGCGGCCGGTCGAGGTGGGCCAGCACGGCCTTGCCGTTGGCGGAGGCGTGCAGCGGCAGCCGGATGCCCAGCGGCAGCACGATGCGCAGCGGCTTGTCGGTCTCCAGCCGCTCGATCAGCACGACCGCGTCGCCCTCGGGCACCATCAGGTGGATCGTCTCGCCGGTGGCCTGGCGCAGCTCCTCCATGACCGGTACGGCCGCGTCCCGCAGCCCCAGCTCGGTGCGGCGGGCCACCTGGAGTGCCTTGCTGGTGACCTGCCAGCGCGTGACCTCGCCCCCGGCCGGCCTGATCCACCCGGCCTCGTGCAGCGTCCTCAGCGACCGCTGCACGGTGCTCTTGGGCAGGCCGAGCCCGCGTGCCAGCTCGCCGACGCCGATGGGCTGCCGGTCGGCGACCTCTTCGAGCACACGGAGGGCGTTGATCACGTTCTGCATGCATTGACTCCTCTGCGGACCGATTTTAATGTTAATGAACCGCACAGCGGCACGCCGTGCCGTGTGATGGCACGGAGGTGGTCAGACAGTGGGCCGGCACTTCTTGCAGATTCCCGGGCCGACGAACGTTCCCGATCGGGTGCTGCGGGCCATCGCCCAGCCGACGATCGACCACCGGGGGCCCGCGTTCGCCCGGCTCGCGAGCGAGCTGCTCGAACGGCTGAAGACCGTGTTCAAGACCGCCGGGCCCGTGGTCGTCTACCCGTCGTCGGGCACGGGCGCGTGGGAGGCGGCGCTGGTCAACACGCTGTCGCCGGGTGACAGGGTGGTGGCGTTCGAGACCGGGCACTTCTCCTCGCTGTGGTGCGAGCTGGCCACCAGGCTGGGGCTGGTCGTGGACGTCGTGCCGGGCGACTGGCGGCACGGCGCCGACCCGGACGCGCTGGCCGGCCGCCTCACCCCCGACGTCGCCGCCGTCATGGTGGTGCACAACGAGACCTCGACCGGCGTGCGCAGCCGCGTCCCCGAGATCCGCGCAGCCCTCGACCGGGCCGGGCACCCGGCGCTGCTGCTGGTGGACACGATCTCGTCGCTGGGCTCGATGGACCACCGCCACGACGAGTGGGGCGTGGACGTCACCGTCGGCTGCTCGCAGAAGGGCCTGATGTTGCCGCCCGGCATGGGGTTCAACGCGGTCAGCGCGAAGGCCCTGGCCCACCGGGGGCGGCTGCCCCGGTCGTACTGGGACTGGGAGCCGATCATCGCGGCCAACCGGCAGGGCTTCTTCCCGTACACCCCGCCCACCAACCTCCTGTACGGCCTGCGCGAAGCGCTGATCATGCTGGAGGAGGAGGGCCTGGACGCGGTCTTCGCCCGGCACGACCGGCACGCCGAGGCGACCAGGCGGGCCGTGCACGGCTGGGGGCTGGAGGTGCTCTGCGCCGACGAGCGCGAGCACTCCAGCTCGCTGACCGCCGTGCTGATGCCCGACGGGCACGACGCCGACGCGGTCAGGCGGCTGATCCTGGAGCGGTACGACATGTCGCTCGGCACCGGCCTCGGCCGCCTCGCGGGCAAGGTCTTCCGCATCGGGCATCTCGGCCATTTCAACGATCTGATGCTCGCGGGCACGCTGAGCGGCGTCGAGATGGGGCTGTCGGCGGCCGGGGTGCCGATCAAGGAGGGCGGGGCGCGGGCCGCGCTGGCGTACCTGGAGGGGGCCCGGTGAGCCTGGCCCGCACGCTGGCCCCGCTGATCGCCGGCGACGTCCGGGACGACCCCTACACCAGGCACCTCTACTCCTCCGACGCCAGCATGTACGCCATCGAGCCGCTCGCCGTCGCCTTCCCCCGGCACGCCGAGGACGTGCAGGCGCTCGTGCTGGCGTGCGGCGAGCTGGGCGTGCCGGTGCTGCCGCGCGGAGCGGGCACCAGCCTGGCCGGCCAGACCGTCGGCGCGGCCGTCGTCGTGGACTTCTCCCGGCACATGAACACCATCCTGGAGCTCGACGGCAGGACCGCCCGGGTGCAGCCCGGCGTCGTACAGGACCAGCTCAACCGGGCGGCCCGCAAGCACGGGCTGATGTTCGGGCCCGACACCTCCACCAGCAACCGGGCCACGATCGGCGGGATGATCGGCAACAACTCGGCCGGCAGCCACTCCATCCTGTACGGCTCCACGATCGACCACGTCCAGGCGCTGCGCGTGGTGCTGGCCGACGCCACCACGCCCGACCTGGCCACCGACCCCCGGCTCAACGCGGCGGTCGCGGACATCCTGGGCGGGCTCGACCTGTCGGGCTTCCCCCGCTTCTGGCGCCACTCGGGCGGCTACCGCCTCGACGCCGCCGCGCAGGGGGACCTCACCAAGCTGATCGTCGGCTCGGAAGGCACGCTGGCCGTGGTCACCGAGGCCACGGTCGGGCTGGTCGACCTGCCGAAGGCCAAGGCCATCGCCGTCGGCCACTTCACCTCCACCCCGGCCGCCATCGCCGCCACCGCCGACGCGCTCGCCTTCGAGGCCGCCTCGGTCGAGCTGCTCGACAAGGCGATCCTCGACCTGTCCAGGCAGCGCGTGGACTACGCCGGGCTCGGCGACGTCCTGGCGGGCGACCCGGAGGCGCTGCTGTTCGTGGAGTTCTTCGGCGACACCCCGGCCGAGGTGGCCGACCGGGTGGACAAGCTGGCCGCGATCTGGAAGTCGAACGGCCACGGCTACCACACGCTGCGGGCCGTCACCGCGCAGCAGCAGGCGGCCGTGCTGAAGGTGCGCAAGGCCGGGCTCGGCCTGCTGATGGCCTCCAGCGTGGGCAGCCGCAGGCCGCTCGCGTTCGTCGAGGACACGGCCGTGCCGCCTGACCGGCTGCTGCCGTACGTCGAGGAGTTCGCCGGGATCCTCGACCGCCACGGGCTGCGGGCCGGCTTCTACGGCCACTGCTCGGTCGGCTGCCTGCACGTACGGCCGTTCGTGGACCTGCGGCAGCCCGGCGAGATCGGCAGGATGCGGGCCGTGGCCGAGGAGATCGCCGACCTGGCCGCCCGGCACGGCGGCGTGAACTCCAGCGAGCACGGCGACGGGCTGGCGCGCTCCGAGTTCAACCGGCACCTGTTCGGCGACGCGATCTACGAGGCGATGCGGCAGGTCAAGCACCTCTTCGACCCGCACAACCGGCTGAACCCCGGCAAGATCGTGGACGCTCCGCCGATGACCGAGCACCTGCGCGACCCGGCCATGCCCGCGCCGCGCCCGCTGCCCACGACCCTGTCGTTCGGGACGGGCGGCATGCACGAAGCCGCTGACCGGTGCATGAACATCGGCGTGTGCCGCAAGGACGACACGGGCGTCATGTGCCCGTCGTACATGGCCACCCGCGAGGAGGAGCACTCCACCCGCGGCCGGGCCAACGCCCTGGTCAAGGCGCTGTCGTCGCCCGATCCGCGGCTGGCGCTGGGCGAGGAGCGGCTGCACGGCATCCTGGACCTCTGCCTGGAGTGCAAGGCGTGCCAGTCGGAGTGCCCGCTCGGGGTCGACATGGCGGCGATGAAGAGCGAGTTCCTCCACCAGTACCAGCAGCAGCACGGCGTGCCGCTGCGGGCGCGGGCGTTCGGCACGATCAGGACGCTCAACCGGCTCGGCTCGGCCACCGCGCCGCTGTCGAACTGGCTGGCCGGCGCCGCCCGTGGCCCGCTCGGCCTGAGCCGGCGGCGCCCGCTGCCCCGCTTCCACCGCGACAACCTGCTGCGCTGGTACGCCCGCAGGCCCGTCAAGGAGGCCCGCCGGGAGGTGATCCTGCTCGCGGACTCGTTCACCACCTACACCGAGCCCGCGATCGGGCGCGCCGCCATCGAGCTGCTGGAGCACGCCGGCTACCGGGTACGCCTGGCCGCCGAGGGCTGCTGCGGCCGCTCCAGCATCTCCAAGGGCCTGCTCGACCGGGCCCGGGCGATGGCCGAAGACCTGGTCGCCCGCCTGTCGGGCTCCGACGCGCCGATCGTCGGCCTGGAACCGTCCTGCCTGCTGACGCTCAAGGACGAGTACGCCGCGCTGCTGCCCGGCGACCCGCGGGTGGCGGCCGTGGCGGCCCGCGCCAGGCTCGTCCCCGAGCTGCTGTCCGAGGCCATCGACGACGGCTCGCTGGTGCTGGGGGACGCGCTGCGCGGGCGCCGGATCCTCCTGCACGGCCACTGCCACGAGAAGGCCGTCACCGGCACCGCCGCCACGCGCGCGCTGCTGTCCAGGATCCCGGGAGCGGAGGTGACGGAGCTCGACGCCGGCTGCTGCGGCATGGCCGGATCGTTCGGCTTCGAGGCCGAGCACTACGACCTGTCCATGAAGATCGGCGCTCTCCGGCTCTTCCCGGCGATCGCCGCATCCTCACCCGACACGCTGCTCGCGGCCACGGGGGTCTCCTGCCGCCAGCAGATCGCACACGGGGCGGGACGCGCCGCCTGCCATCCGGTCGAGCTCATCCACTGGGCGGCCGGCCTGCCATAACGCCTCGGGGGAGATCGGAGTACGCAGTGTCCGCAGAGCTCCTGTCCATTCTCGCCCTCATCGCCATGTTCGTCGTGGCCACGATCTTCCCCGTGAACCTCGGGGCGCTGGCCCTCGTCGGCGCCTTCCTGGTCGGCACGCTGGCCGCCGGCATGGAGACCGACGCCATCCTGGACGCGTTCCCCGGCAGCCTGTTCGTGATCCTGGTCGGGGTGACGCTGCTGTTCGCGATCGCCACCAACAACGGGACCGTGGACTGGCTCGTCCGCGCCGCCGTGCATCTCGTACGGGGGCGGCTGGCCGCGATCCCGCTGGTCGTGTTCGTCATCTCGGCGCTGCTGACGGCCGTGGGCGCGCCCGCGCCCGCCGTGGCGGCGATCCTGGCGCCGATCGCGTTCGGCTTCGCGGCCGACTACCGGATCCATCCGATGCTGATCGGGCTCATGGTGGCGCACGGGACGCAGGCGGGCGCGTTCTCGCCGATCAGCGTGCTGGGCGGCATCGTGAACGGGGTCACCGGCGAGGCGAACCTGCCCGGGAACAACCTGGTGCTGTTCCTGTCGAGCTTCGCCTTCAACGCCGCCGCGGCCGTGGCCGTCTTCTTCGTCTTCGGCGGCCGCCACCTCGTGGGCCGCGACGCCCTGCGCCCGGCAGCACCCGGCAACAGCCCCTCCGGCGCCGCCGCGCCGGACAACGGTGTGCCTTCCGAAGAGCCCGCGCCCGCCTCGGCGCCGCCGCCCACCTCAGCCCCGTCGCCCGCCGCGACCGCGAGCGCCGCGCGGGGCGGCACCGCGACCGCAACCGGCGACGGGAGCGAGGGCACCACGGCGACCGTTCCCGGCGGCGAGGGCGGGGTCGCGACGGAGGCCGCGTCCGGCACCGCGTCCGGCACCGCGTCCGGCGGCAGCCTGCGGCTCACCCCGCACCAGGCCCTCACGCTGACCGGCATCCTCGCGCTCTGCCTGGCCGTCCTGGCCTTCAAGCTGGACGTCGGCCTGACCGCCGTCACCGTGGCCGTCGTCCTCATGCTCACCTCCCCCAAGTCGAACAAGGGCGCCGTGGAGAAGGTGGCCTGGCCGACCGTGCTGCTGATCTGCGGCGTCGTCACGTACGTGGGCGTGCTGCAGGAGATCGGCACCGTCGACTACGTCGGCTCCGCGGTGGCCGCGATCGGCATCCCGCTGCTGGTGGCGCTGCTCATCTGCTACGTGGGCGGCGTCGTGTCGGCGTTCGCCTCGACCGTGGGCATCCTGGGCGCGCTGGTGCCGCTCGCCGTGCCACTGCTGTCGCAGGGCACGCTGGGCCCGATCGCGATGATCGCGGCCCTGTCGGTGTCGTCGGCGATCGTGGACGTCAGCCCGTTCTCGACGACGGGGGCGCTGCTGGTGGCCAACGTCAGGGGCATGCAGCGCGACGACTTCTACCGCAGGCTGCTGGCCTACGGCGGCGTGATCGTGCTGGTGGGCCCGCTGGCGGCGTGGGCCGTCCTGGTCGTCCCCGGCTGGCTCGGCTAGCCGGCCGGCGGGAGTGGCGGGGCCGGCGAGGTCAGGGCTTGCGGGCCACGCCGCCCAGCCACCACGAGGTGCCCTCCCCTGCCGTGCCACGCCACTGCCCCACCCCGACCAGGCCGGGCTCCACCAGTTCCAGCCCCTCGAACAGGGCCTCGACCGCCTCGCGGGAGCGGAAGTGCAGGCCGCCGCCGTACAGGGCCCGGGTCTTGGCGATGCGCGGGTCGTCCGGCACGCCGCCGTCGGACAGGTGGGTGATCACGACGTGGCTGCCGGAGGGCAGCCGGTCGAGCAGCCGCCGCACGAGGCCGGCCGGGTCGTCCGAGTCCGGCACGAAGTGCAGGATCGCGATGAGGATCACCGCGACCGGCCGGCCGGGATCGATCAGCCCGGCCAGCTCGGGAGCCTCCAGGATCGCCTCGGGCTCGCGGGCGTCCCCCTGGACGACGGCCGTGCCGCGGCGCCCGCCCAGCAACGCGCGCGAGTGCACGAGCACGATCGGGTCGTTGTCCACGTACGCGACCCTGGCGTCCGGGTCGATGAGCTGCGCGACCTCGTGGACGGGACGCTCGGCGGGGATCCCGGCGCCGATGTCGACGAACTGCCGGACGCCCGCGTCGCCCGCCAGGTACTCGACGGCGCGGATCAGGAACTCGCGGTTCTCCATGGCCGCGGCGCGCACCTCGGGCGCCATCGAGGGTCACGTTTCCGGCAGGCACGGATCCGCCCCTGACCGCCTTCGGCCAGGATCGGTGACCTCAGCGCTCGTTGATGTGCATGTCCCCGGCCGCCTGGTAGATCCGGCCCTGGTCGCGCGCCTCCGCCTTCATCACGATGGAGCCGGCGCGGGCCTGCTCGGCCGCCGCCGGCGCGGGGCGCAGCACCTCGTCCAGCACCCGCTGGATCTCCACGGCCATCGCCGGGTCCGCGCGCAGCAGCGCCTGCAGCCTGAGCTGCCAGGGCCCGGCCAGCGCCCGCTCGGTGTCCTCGTCGCCGTCCGCGCGGGCCTCCAGCACCTGTCCGCGTACGAGCTCCAGCTCCGCCCCGACGGCCTCGGCCTCCGCGGGGCTGGCCCGCCGCCAGAGTGACGGCGCGCCGTCACGCGCGGCCTGCCAGCCGCCGGTGGCCATGGCGGCCACCAGGGCCTTGCCCGTCGCCACGACGATGCGATCCGTGCGAGCCCTCCCTCGAACGCGTTCCTGCGTTCACCGTAGAACGCGAACCGCCCCTACCGCACCGGCCGGGGCAGAGGTTTGATCAGAGGGCACATCCCATCTGCCTCCGGAGGCGACAGTGGCTTTCCAGCTCATCGTGCTCTACAACCAGCCGGACAGCGCCGCGGCGTTCGACAAGCACTACGACGAGACGCATGCCCCGCTCGCGGCCCGCATGCCTGGCTTGCGCTCGTACACGACCATGCGGCCGGCCGCCGCCGGGGGCGAGCAGCCGCCGTACCACCTCGTCGCCGTGCTGACCTTCGACGACCAGCAGGCGTTCGAGGCCGCCGCGGCCAGCGAGGAGGGGCAGGCGGCGGTCGCCGACCTGGCGAACTTCGCCGGGAAGGGCGCCACGCTGCTCACCGGGCCCGCGGGCGCGGTGGTCTGAGCCGCGCGGGCTGGGCGGGCAGCCGCCGCTTAACCGATTCATAGCGTACGGCTCCGTAACCCTCGGCGATCCGCCCAGCTCGCATCCATCGAAATGGTTCGACAACACCGCAAGCCCTTAATGAACCAGTTAATCCACATATTGACGCCCCTCACCCGCGTCTATAGCGTCCACAGTCGCTGACCGCATGTCACCCTGGAGGCGCATGATGCGGAATCGGGGACGGCCCGTCGCGGCCCTCGTCTCATCCCTGGCGCTCTGCTGGTCGTTCCTCGCCCCGCCCGCCGCCCAGGCGGCGCCCCCTCCCCCGCCGCTCGCGGCCACGCCGCCCATGGGGTTCAACAACTGGAACGCGTTCGGCTGCGACGTCAACGAGACCCTGATCAAGGAGACGGCCGACGCCTTCGTCTCCACCGGGCTCAAGGACGCCGGCTACCGGTACGTCAACATCGACGACTGCTGGTCGCTGCGGGAACGCGGCCCGGACGGCAGGCTCGTGCCGGACCCGGCGAAGTTCCCGAACGGCATCAAGGGGGTGGCCAACTACGTCCACGGCAAGGGACTCAAGCTCGGCATCTACGGCGACGCCGGCACCAAGACCTGCGCCGGCTACCCCGGCAGCCTCGGCCACGAGGAGCTCGACGCCCGGACCTGGGCGGACTGGGGCGTCGACTACCTGAAGTACGACAACTGCAACAACCAGTCGGACGGGTCGCAGGAGGACTACATCCGGCGCTACACCGCCATGCGCCAGGCGCTCGACCGGACCGGGCGTTCGATCGTGTACTCCATCTGCGAGTGGGGCACCTCGCGGCCGTGGACGTGGGCGAAGGGCATCGGCCACCTGTGGCGTACGACGGGGGACATCAGCGACAACTGGGCCAGCCTGCGCTCCATCATCCGGCAGAACGCGCCGCTGGCCCCGTACGCCGGGCCAGGCCACTGGAACGACCCCGACATGATGGAGATCGGCAACGGCGGGATGACGGCCACCGAGTACCGCACCCACATGAGCATGTGGGCCATGATGGCCGCCCCGCTGATCATCGGCACCGACCTGCGCACGGCCTCCGCCGAGACGCTGGCGATCCTGGGCAACAGGGAGCTCATCGCCATCGACCAGGACCGGCTCGGCGTGCAGGGCGCGGTCGTCTCGGACGAGAACGGGCTCATGGTGCTGGACAAGCCCCTCGCGAACGGTGATCGTGCCATCGCCCTGTACAACTCCACCGACACGCTGGCCACGGTGAGCGTCACGACGGGCGAGACCGGGTTGCGGGACGCGGGGGCGTACCGGCTGACGGACGTCTGGACCGGCGCCACGACCCAGGTCAAGTCCACGATCTCGGCGGCCGTGCCGGCGCACGGCACCGTGGTCTACCGCGTACGTCCCCTCCGCGACCCCACCGCCGTCGCCCCGGCGGTCGCCCTCGGCGCCAACCTCGCCACCCTCGTCCCCGGCCCTGCCGGGGGCGACAGCACCCCGACGACCGCTGTACCCCAGCCCACCGATGGGGGCGCGCCTGTGGCAGCCGTACCCGACCCGACCGGCGGCGGCACCCCGACGACGACCGGACCGGACCCCACCGCCGGCGGCACGCTGACGACGGCCGTGACCAATCGCGGTGTCGGCACGCTTCGCGACGTGGCCGTGACGGCGGACGTGCCGGAGGGCTGGACGGCCACCCCGGTCACCCCGGCGCGGCGCTCCCGGCTGGCCACGGACGCCACGCTGGAGACCCGCTGGCGGATCGACGTCCCGGCGAGCACCCCCGCGGGCCGCTACCCGATCGACCTCACCGCCTCCTACAGGTGGGGCCCCAGGCACCGCCCGGCCACCACCTCCAGCCAGGTCATCGCCACGGTCGTCACCGCCCCCGAGGACGGCCGCCGGCACCTGAGCACGATCTCCCCCGTCACCTCGGTCAACGCGACCGGCCCCCTGGAGCCCGACCAGAGCAACGGCGGCGCCCTGGAGAACGACGGCAACCTCATCACCATCGGCGGCCAGGTCCACACCCGCGGCCTGGGCACCACGACCGGCAGCGAGCTGCTCTACTACCTCGGCGGCCGCTGCTCGCGACTCGTGACCGACGTCGGCATCGACGACGAGGCCCCGGGCGGCCCCGCCACCTTCACCGTGTACGCCGACGACGCCGTGGCGGCGGCCAGCGGCCCGGTCACCTCAGGCGAGGCCCCGAAGCCCCTCACCGCCGACCTGACCGGCACGGCCTGGCTGCGCCTGGTAGCGGAGTCCGAGACGACCGGAACGCACGCCGACTGGGCGTCACCCGTACTGACCTGCGGCGACGTCCCGGACGACAGCCCGGTCCTGCCGGAGTCGCGAACCCTGTTCTCCTTCGAGTCCGGCACCGAGGACTTCACCATCGCCAACCCGGGCGACGGCGGCACCGTGGCACAGTCCCCCCTCTTCCACACCGAGGGCACGAACGGCCTCAAGGTGTCCACCCCGGTCGCCGGCAACTGGTTCGGCAGGCCCCTGGCCACGCCGCTCGACCTGACCGGCGCGACGATGCTCAAGTTCGACCTCAAGGCCGGTGACGCCGGCACCGTCGGCGAGATCGCCGTCCAGGTCGGCGAGGCCTTCTCCTGGTGCCAGGGTGGCCTGTGGACCTGGACGAACGCGCACTCCAGCAGGACGATCACCGAACGGTTCGACCAGATCAGCTGCCCCACCGGCATCACCCTCGACCGGAGCGACATCCGCGCGGTGTGGGTGTTCCTCAACACCGGAGGCGAGGTGTTC
Source organism: Nonomuraea rubra (assembly GCF_014207985.1). NCBI lineage: Bacteria > Bacillati > Actinomycetota > Actinomycetes > Streptosporangiales > Streptosporangiaceae > Nonomuraea > Nonomuraea rubra. Next base: position 9,406,215 of record NZ_JACHMI010000001.1, read on the forward strand.
ATCGACAACATCAGGGCCGAATGACCTGGCTCCGGCAGCCTCAGCGGGCCTCGACGGCCACGGCAGGGGGCCGAGCCGGAAGACGACCTGGTGGTTCGCCCGCCTGCCGCCAGGTCGCCCGCCTGCCGTGCGGCGCGCCGCTGCGGCCGGGCCGCCCGGCCGCAGCGGCGGTGCCGGACACCGTCGGCGTGGACGGCCTGAACGCGCGCGGAGGGGGTCGCTCACCCGCCCAGTTCCAGCCGGATCGTGGACGACTCCTGGAGGATGATCACGGTCCCCTCCCGTGGCCGCCAGTCCTCCGCGACCAGGAAGTACCCCTTGCCGGTGTGCAGGAGCAGGCGCAGGCCCGTGTACCGGTAGCGGTAGTCGTCCTTGCCGGTGGAGCCGGGCAGGGTCGTCTCCTTGCCTGCCGCGAGGTTCAGGCGCTGGGTGCTGTAGACGCGTACCGTCGCCAGCTTGTCGACCTCGGTGTTCTCGGCCAGGGAGACGCCTAGGACGGTGGCGTGGTTCTGCGCGCCGTAGAACAGGGACACGCAGACGATGATCGCGGTGAAGGCGTAACGCAGGGGCATGCTCGTGCGTGGCCGCCGGCCGGGCATGGTGGAGCGCAGGTGCGTGCCGTACAGGGTGAGCAGGGCACCCACGCCGATGCTGAACGGGAACACCAGGAACGTGATCTCGAGCAGGACCTGGAGGAAGCTCAGGGCCCAGAAGGTGAGGGGCAGCACCAACCAGGCCCAGGACATGAAGCGTAAGGAGTAGGTGACGACGCGACCGGCACCCGCGGCCTGGCCTTCCGCGGCTCCGGCTGCACGCACGCGGGGTGCCAGGAAGTGGTCGAGCTGCAGCCACGCCAGCCCGCCGATGGCGACGACCAGCAGCAGCGCCAGCACCGGGCCGACGCTCCGCAGCACGTAGTCCGTGGTGGTCATGCCCAGGACGCTGTCGTCGATGCCCAGCTCCAGGGCCTGGACCTCGCTGCGCTGCCAGCCGAAGTACACGAGCAGGCCGGTCAGGACGGTCACGTTGGCCAGCACGCCGACAGCCCAGCGCAGCAACGGGTGCCCGGCGGGCCCGTCGCCCTCGCCCTCCCCACCCGCCAACGAGTCCTCCCCGCCCGCCGGCAAGCCCTCCTCACCCGCCAACGGGTCACGCTCGGGCGCCGCCCCGGCCGGCGGGTGGGCGGCGGCTGTCCCCGTCACCCTGCCCCGGTCATCGGCGCGGACCGAGGCCGATGGCTCCCCGGGAGGCCCCGGCCGGGTGGGCCTGCTCCCGATCTCCACGGTCGGCTCGCCGCTCACGCACTCACCCCCACGGCTAGTCCGCCCCCGCACCGGGCGCGGGCTCCGAGACCGGGCCGGAACCGGAGCCGGACGTGGGCTCCGAGTCCTGGCCGGCCCCTGTGCCGCTTGTGGGCTCCGAGCTTCCGCTCGGCTCCGAACCGGTCGTGGACTCCGTGCCAGGCGACGACCCGGCATCCGGCGAGGACCCGGTTGAGGACTCGGTTGAGGACTCAGGCGAGGACTCGGCAGACGCTTCGGGTGAGGACTCGGGAGACGCCTCGGGTGACGATTCGGGAGACGCCTCAGGTGAGGACTCAGGCTCCGGGGTGGAGGAGCGAGGGACGACCGGCGGGCACGCGCCCAGCGCCGACTTCGGCCGCCCCCGCACGACGCTGCCCACCGCCCGATCCAATGCGCAGATGAACCAGACCCCTTCCTCGTTCGTGTAGACCGCCCGCGCGTACGCGGCCCTGGCAGCCGCGACATCCCCCCGGCACAGGTGCACCCCGGCCTGGAACAGCGGCACGGTCAGCTCCGACCGGAAGCCTTGCCGGGACCCGTCGAGCAGGGCCTGAGCCTCGTCGCACCTCCCCATCGACAGCGCCTCGTAGACCTTCCCCTCGCTTTCGTCCACCGCGGTCTCCCCCACCGGCAGCGTGAAGTCGTACCGGGTCTTGCGCTTGCCCGGCGGCCGGCTGGAGGCGCGGGACTGATCCTCGCCGTCACCCGCCCCCACCACACGGCCGCCATCCTCTTCCGAGGAAGAGGACGAGGAGGAGGAGGAGCCGGGCGCGTTGAAGACGCCGCCGCCGCAGCCGGTCGCGGCGAGGCAGGACATGAGGGCGAGGGCGGCCGTCCAGGTCTTCATGGCTCGTGACGCTAGGAGGCGGGCCACGGCAGGGCATGAGTATCCCCTACTCAATTCGGCTCAGCGGTAGGCGGTGGCCTGGAGGGTGTAGAGGTCGGCGTAGAGGCCGTTGAGGGACATGAGGGTGTCGTGGTCGCCCTGTTCGGTGATGGTGCCGTGGTCGAGGACGTAGATGCGGTCGGCGTAGCGGACGCTGGCCAGGCGGTGGGTGATGAGCAGGACGGTGCGGCCGTCGGCGTGGTGGCGGATGCGTTCGAAGAGGGCGTGTTCGGCGCGGGCGTCGAGGGCGGCGGTGGGTTCGTCGCAGATGAGCAGGTCGGCGTCGCGGTGGAAGCCGCGGGCGACGGCGATGCGCTGCCATTGGCCGCCCGATAGTTCGTGGCCGTCCTTGAAGCGGCGGTCGAGCAGGGTGCGGTAGCCGTGCGGGAGGGCGGCGATGACCTCGTCGGCGCCGGCGACCGCGGCGGCGGCGTGCAGGGCGGGTTCGCCCTTGCCGGTGCCCATGGTGATGTTGTAGCGGGCGGTCAGCGGCCAGCGGGTGTGGTCCTGGGCGATGACGGCGGTGCGGGAGCGGAGGGCTTCGGGGCTGACCTGGCGCAGGTCGGTGTCGTCCCAGTGGACGGTGCCGGTGTCGGGTTCGTACAGGCCGGACAGGATCTTGGCCAGGGTGGTCTTGCCGGAGCCGTTCTCGCCGACGAACGCGATCACCTCGCCCTGCTTGATCTCGATCGAGACGCCCCGCAGGGCGGGGGCGGCGGCGCCGGGGTAGGTGAAGGTCACCTCGGACGCGGTGACGCACTCGAAGCCCTCGGGGACGGGGGCCGGGCGCGGGACGGTCAGGCGGCGCTCGGCCTCGGCGCAGAAGTCCAGGAAGTCGGTGAAGTAGAGGCCCTCCTCGTAGAGGCGGTTGGTGGCGTACATGAGGTTGCCGAGAGAGGTCTGGCCCGAGCGGATGGCCAGGACGGCGGTGCCGGCCACGGCCAGCGGGATGGCGGCGACGGCGAGCAGGATGCCGAGCGCGAGGTAGACGAGCGCCGTGCCGAGGCCGCCGAGCGCCTCCCCTACGAGCCTGGCCGCCATCTGGCGGCGGGCCAGGCCGAGCATGACGTCCTGCTCGGCCTTGGCCACCGCGTCGTACATGCGCAGCAGGAAGCCGCGCATGGTGAACGCGCGGACCTCGGCGGCCGGCTCCCGCTCGGCCAGCAGCTGGCCGATGATCCACTTGCGGCGGCGGGCCGGGATGAGCGCGTACATCGTGGAGTAGCGCATGCGGGCGCTGCGGACGGCGGCCCAGGCGTCGGGGAGCACGGCCAGGAGGAGGAGCGGGAGCAGGACCGGGTGCAGGACGCCAAGCACGCCAGCGGCTGCCACAATGCCGACGGCGGCGGTGACCGTGTCGACGGCCGACGCCACCACCGAGCCGGCCATGGACACGCCGCGGCTGCCGGCACGTTCCATGGCGTCGTGGAAGTCGGGGTCGTCGTAGGCGGCGAGCTCGACCTGGCTGGTCAGGCCGTACAGGCGCTCCTCGGTGAGGCGGGCGATCTGCGGGGTGAGGCGTGACTGGGCCCAGCCCGCGCCGGCCTGCGTCGCCGTGCGCAGCACCGCGGCGCCGCCGACGAGGGCGAGGCCGGGCAGGGCGGCCATGACGCGGTCGGGCGTGGGGCCCTCGCTGAACAGGGCGGTCAGCACGCCGGTGGTGGCCAGCAGGCCGAACGCGGTGAAGACACCGCCGAGCAGGTTGAGCGCGACCGTGGCCAGGGCGTCGCGCGGGCTGGCCTGCCAGGCCATCCGCATCGCCTGGCCGACGAGCGAGGGGAGCCTTCTGGCGATGGTCAGGAAGCCGACCTCCGCCATCTTGTCGGTGTGGGCGTACCAGGAGGAGAAGGAGATCTCGCCGAGTTCGAGTGGCTCGTTCTGCATGCACTGAGTGTGCACGTGACCACCGACAGTTTCCGGAGCCGGGCCGGGGGCGGTGCCCGTGTAAGTTTCACGGCTTGTTGACTGCCGATTTGAACGTTGTAATACTCCCCACGGTCAAGCCGCCGTTCCCACCCCACCCTCCTACATCAGAGCAGCTCAGAGGCTTGACAGATGATGAATCGATTCAGGGCCCGACCCCAGGAGCGGAGTATGCGAAGCAGCAGCAAGCCCAGGAAACTCGGCCTGATGGCCGGCCTCACCGCGATGGCGCTCGTGGTGGCCCCGCTGCCGGCCCCGGCCGGCGCCGCGACGGCCGCGCTCGCGTGCGGCGACGGCTCGTACAACGCGGAGGCGGTGCTCAGCGGCGGCACCTGGACCGCGCGCAACGGCAGCAGGACGGTCTACACGGGAAGCAGCATGTTGTCCGCCATGCAGGCCGCGGTGGGCAGCCTCACCGCCGGCCGCACCTCGAAGCAGCGGGTCGTGGTGCGCGGCTCCGGCTCGATGAGCGCCGGCTCGCGGCTCTCCCTGCCGAGCTACACGGTGCTGGACGTCTGCGGCACCGTGAACGTGACCGGCTCGGGCTCCGGCGACCAGGCCGTCGTGTACGCCAGAGGAGTCACGGACGTCGAGGTCCAGCACCTCAACGTCACCGGCGCCCCGCTCTACGGCATCTTCGTGCGCAACGGCGTCAACGTCACGCTCGGCCAGATCGACCTGCGCCTGTCCAGCGGCCTCGGCATCCGGATCGACAACCACGGCGACCGCAGCGTGCGCACCAGGAACGTGCGCATCGACAACGTCTACGTCTCCGGCACCAGCACCCACGGCGTGGAGACGTACGGCGTGGACGGCCTGACCGTCGGCACCGTCACGGCCCGCAACACCGGCCACTCCGGCCTGCTGCTGAACGACACCATCAACGCCACGGTGAACACGGTCGACGCCCAGGGCGCCGGCACCGGCACCGGCTACGCCGCCTTCCGCATGGCCAACAGGAACGGCCGGATCGGCAGCTCGTACCCCACGAACGTCCGCGTCGGCCGGGTGATCGCGCGGGGCGGCGGGCGCGGCGTCTTCTGCGTCTCGGAGAGCGGCGGCGCGGTCATCGACCGGGTGGACATCGCGCAGACCGGTAACAACTCCATCCTCATCGAGAACTGCTACAACGTGAACATCGCCGCCCAGGGCGGCACGGTGACGGGCCCCGGCGACATCCGGCTCGCGGCCCGCTCGGAGTTCCCCAACACCTCCGACATCGTCATCCAGAACCTGACGGTGACGAACTCCGCCATCACCGAGAACCCCTGCGGCGTCAACACGACCTTCAGGAACAACACGCTGGTCAACAGCCGGCAGACGATCTGCTGAGTGGCCATATCACCGCGATAGGGGCAAATTGCTACGTCTCCGGGACGAGGGGGTGCGCATACCGTCACAACACCCCCAACTCCTGGAGGAGGCCCCGTGTCAAGACCTCTCCGCATCATGCTCTCCGTCGTCCTGAGCCTGGCGTTCCTGCTGGTCACCGCGCCCGCTCAGGCCACCGCCCTGGTCACCGTGCTCAGGTACGACGCGAGCCGGGCCGCCGAGTTCAGCGCCACGATCGACCAGGCGGCCCAGGTCTGGAACGCCAACGTGGTGAACGTCCGGCTCGTCCGCGGCACGCCCGCCCACTTCGTCGTGTACGCCGACAACGGCTGGCCCCGGGCCCTGCCCACCAGCCTGGGACGGGGCACGATCTGGATGGGCCGCCAGGCCGTCAACCAGGGCTACTACCCGCTGCGGATCGCCACCCACGAGATCGGGCACATCCTCGGCCTGCCGGACCGGCGCACCGGGCTCTGCTCCGATCTGATGTCGGGCTCCAGCGCGCCCGTGAGCTGCAGGAACGCGACACCCAGCGCTGCCGAGCGGGCCGCGGTCGATCGCAACTTCGCCGGTGGCACGCCGCAGGTGGAGTTCGGGCGGCTGTACGAGGAACGGTAGGGAACCGCCCGGCCGGTGGTGCGGTGCCCGCGCCACCGGCCGGGGCCGCGTTCAGGCGCAGGTGTATCCGGACGGCAGCGAGGTGTCGCCGTTCGGTCGGGTGCCCTGGAAGCCGAACGACGCGCTCGCGCCCGGCCCCAGCGAGCCGTTGTGCCCCACGTCGCGGACCGTGACGTTCTGGCCGGACGTGGAGAACGTGCCGTTCCAGCCACCGCTGATCGTGTGGCCGGGCGGCAGGGTGAAGGTGACGGTCCAGCCGGTGCGCGGCGCGGTGCCGGTGTTGGTCACCGTGACCTGGATGACGTACCCGGTGTTCCACTGGCTCTGCGTGGACGGGGTCGCCGTGCACCCTCCGCCCGTGCCGCCGCCGGTGGTGGTCAGCGTGACCGTGCCCGAGCGGGGCGAGCGGTTGCCGGCCGCGTCCCTGGCGTAGACGGCGAACGTGTAGGAGGTGTTCGCGGTCAGGCCGGTGAGCGAGGCGGAGGCGGTGGCGGAGGTGGTCGTCACCGTCTCGGCCGTGCCCTGTAAGCGGACCACGTCGTAGCCGGTCACGCCCACGTTGTCGGTGGCGGCCTGCCAGGTCAGGGTGGCCGAGGAGGAGGTGACGGCGGAGGCGGCGGGCGTGCCGGGCGCGGTGGGCGGGCTGGTGTCCTCCTCGCCGGACGGCTCGTACGTCAGGCCGTACCCCTGCGCGAACAGCGGCGTCTTGCCGTCACCCGCGTTGATCGGCTGCTGGGAGGCGCTGCTCATCCACGTCATCGGCAGCTTCCCCGTCGGCTGGGCGGCGCCGAACAGCACGTCGGCCACGCCCTGCCCCTCGGTGCCCGGCAGCCAGGCGGCCACCAGCGCGTTCCAGCCGGAGAGCTGGGAGGCGATGTCCATGGGGCGGCCGGAGACGAGCACCACGATGACCGGGACGCCGGAGGCGCGCAGGGTGGCGATGGTGTTCAGGTCGGCGGTGTCCAGGCCGAGGCCGCCGGGGCGGTCGCCCTGGGTCTCGGCGTACGGGGTCTCGCCGACGACGGCGATGGCGGCCCGGTAGGAGCCGTCGATGCCGCTGCCGTCGCGGCTGTAGGTGACGGTGGTGCCGGAGCCCACGGTGTTCCTGATGCCCTGAAGGATGGTGGTGCCGGTCGTGATGTTGCCCGACGAGCCCTGCCAGGAGATCGTCCAGCCGCCGCTCTGGTTGCCGATGTCGTCCGCGCTCTTGCCGGCCACGAAGAGCTTGCCGCCGGTCCTGGCCAGCGGCAGCACGTTGCCCGCGTTCTTCAGCACGACCTGCGACTTGGCGACCGCCTCGCGGGCCAGCGCCCGGTGCGCCGCGCTGCCCACGGTCGAGGTGTACGACCGGTCCGTGCGCGGCTTCTCGAACAACCCGAGCTCGAACTTCTTGGTCAGCACGCGGCGTACGGCGTCGTCCACGCGCGTCGTGGTGACCCGCCCGGCCTGCACCTCGGCCCGCAGCAGGTCGAGGAAGCGCCGCCACTCGACGGGCACCATGAACATGTCGATGCCGGCGTTCACGGCGGTGCGCACGTCCTGCGCCGAGGTGCCGGGGGCGCCGTCGATCTGGTCGATGCCGTTCCAGTCGGAGACCACGAACCCGTCGAAGCCCAGCTCGCCCTTGAGCACCGTGGTGATCAGGTGCTGGTGGCCGTGCAGCTTGGTGCCGTTCCAGCTGCTGAAGGAGATCATCACCGAGCCGACCCCGCGCTCCACGGCCTCCTCGAACGGCGGCAGGTGGATCGCCCGCAGGTCGCCCTCGGAGAGCTGCGTGTCGCCCTGGTCGGTGCCGTTCGTGGTGCCGCCGTCGCCGACGTAGTGCTTGGCGGTGGCCAGCACGGAGGCGGGGCCGTCGAGCGTGCTGCCCTGCATGCCGGTGATGATGGACGCCATCGACGAGGGCAGGTCGGGCGTCTCGCCGAACGACTCGTACGTGCGGCCCCACCGGTCGTTGCGGGCCACGCACAGGCAGGGCGCGAAGTTCCAGTCGATGCCGGTGCCGGACACCTCCTCGGCCACGGCCCGGCCGATCCGCTCGGCGAGGGCGGGGTCGCGGGTGGCGCCGAGGCCGATGTTGTGCGGGAAGATCGTGGCGCCGTGGACGTTGTTGTGCCCGTGCACGGCGTCCACGCCGTAGATCATGGGGATGCCGAGGGGCGTGGCCAGTGCGGCGTTCTGGTACCTGTCGTACATGTCGGCCCAGCCCGTCGCCGTGTTCGGGGAGGGCGCGGAGCCACCGCCCGACAGCACCGAGCCCAGCCGGTACGTGGTGACGTCCGACTCACTGACCGAGCCGCGCTCGGCCTGGGTCATCTGGCCGAGCTTCTCGTCGAGCGACATCCGGGACATGAGGTCGGCGACCCGGGTGGGCACGGGGAGGGTGGGGTCCTGGTAGGGGAAGGCCGCGACGGCTGCCGCAGGGGGCGCCGCCACCAGACCGGCGGCGAGCACCAGCGCGGCGGCGGTGCTCGTCCATCTTCTGCTCGGGTTGCTCATGGCACGCTGCTCCGCGCTCGGCTCGAAGGGTGTTTTGGGAGCGCTCCCAAACGCACTCTAGGTGACATCTGCCGAGTTTCCCGGGCCTGCACCGCCCGGCGCCCGCCCGATCCGCGAGCACCAGGGAAAACGGGCCGCGATCGGGTGAAAGTTTCAGCACCGCTTTACCGCCCCGCGAGGCGGTGCCGCTCTCCCCGTTTGGAGGGCGCTTACCCGACAGGGGCATGAATCGGTCAGCATTCGATCAACCCCGCTGAAGTCATCCCGGTCACCGGCATGAGCGCCTATATCGTCCCCGATGTCCAAGCAGCACGATCGGCCTCGGGGGATCTCATGTCGGGTGGATGGACACGGCGCGCCCTCCTGCGCGCCGCAGGCGGCGCAGCGCTGAGCACCGGGATCGCCACCGGTCCCGCCGGCCGCGCCGAGGCGGCTCCACGGCACGCGGACCTGCGGGCCCGATGGCGGGCGCTGCTGCTCGGCGAGGGCTTCGACCGGACGGCGGAGCCGTACAGGAGCAGGCTGGCGGAGCTGGGCCGGGCGGCGGCCAGGCACCGGGAGGCGATGAGCCCGCAGCGGGGCGCGCTCTGGCGCGGGCTGCGCTACGCGGACGCGAGCACGCGGCGCGCCGTCGCGTACGCGGGCCCGTCCGGGATCTCGATCACGCAGCACGGCCTCACCTGGACCGGGCCCGCCCGGCGCGGCCCCGCGCCCGCCGGCGACCCCGCCGCGCTCTCCGGGAACCTGCACGAGAGCTTCACCAGGCTCAGGGTGATGGCCGAGGCGTACGCGCAGCCGGGCACCGGCGTGACCGGCGACGCCGAGCTGGGCCGGGCCGTGCTGGCGGGCCTGGACCACCTGCTGGCCGACGTCTACCACCCGGGCACCACCCCGTACGGCAACTGGTGGCACTGGCGGATCGGCGGCCCGCAGGCGCTGCTGGACACGGCGCTGCTGATGTCCGGGCGGCTGACCGGGCGCAGGGCGGCGGCCTGCTGCGCGGCCGTGGACGCGTTCGTGCCGGGCTCGTCGGTGGCGCGGTACGCGGGCAGCAGCACCGGCGCGAACCGGGTGGACCTGTGCCGGGTGCTGGCAGTGCGCGGGGTGCTCGGCGGCCAGACGCATCGGATCCAGCTCGCCAAGGACGCGCTGACCCCGGCGCTGCTCCCCGTCACCGCGGGCGACGGCTTCCACGCCGACGGCTCCTTCATCCAGCACGGCTGCGTGCCCTGCGTCGGGGGCTACGGCGCGGCGCTGTTCAGCGGGGTCGCGATGCTGGGCGCGCTGCTGCGCGGGACGACCTGGGACCTGGACGGGCCCGAGCTGCGGGCCTTCCTCGGCACGGTGGACCAGGCGGTGGCCCCGTTCGTCTACAACGGGCTGCTCATGGACAACGTGTCCGGGCGCGGCATCAGCCGGGGCGGGCAGGACGACCACCTGCGCGCCCAGGGCATGCTCGCCTCGATCGCGCTGCTGGCGGACGTGGCGGGCGGCGAGCACGCGGAACGCTGGCAGGCCATGGTGAAGGGCTGGCTGGAGCGCGGCCGTCCGGTGGCGGACAGCCCGTCGCTGGGCGTCGCCCGTACGGCCCGGCTCCTGGCCGTGTCCGGCTCGAAGGTGCGGGCGGCGGCCGAGCCGGTGGGGCACCGGCTGTTCGCCGGCATGGACCGCGCGGTCCACCGTCGGCCCGGCTGGGCGGCCTCGGTGAGCATGGCGTCGCGGCGGGTGGCGCACTACGAGTACGGCAACGGCGAGAACGCGCGGGGCTGGCACACGGGCGCCGGATGGTTGTCGTGGTGGGGCGACGGGTTCGGCGAGGAGCAGTACACCGACGCGTTCTGGGCGACGGCGGACCCGTACCGGCTGCCGGGGATCACGGTGTCCACCAAGCGGCTGGCGGACGGCGAGGGCGGCGCGTGGGCGCTGCCCCGGCCGGACGTGACGTGGGTGGGCGGCGCGACGGACGGCGAGTTCGCCGCGGTGGGGCAGGACCTGCGGGGGCTGGGCGGCACGATGGCGGCCAGGAAGGCGTGGTTCTTCCTGGACGACTGCGTGGTGTGCCTGGGGGCGGGCATCACCTCCGCCGACGGGGTGCCGGTGGAGACCGTGGTGGACAACCGCAACCTGGGCGCGCGCGGCACGGCCACCGTCCGGGTGAACGGCGACCGGTGGAACGAACGGGACGGGAAGGAGGGCACGTGGGCGGAGGCCGCGCGGGAGCGGAAGGCCGACGTCTCCTGGATGCACGTGCCCGGCCACGCCGGCTACGTCTTCCCCTCCCCCACCGACGTGAACCTCCTGATGGAGGAGCGGACCGGCTCGTGGCGGGACGTCAACGCCGGCGGCTCGCCCGACCGGATCACCCGCCGCTACCTGACCATGTGGCTGGACCACGGCACCGACCCGGCCGGCGCGAGCTACGCGTACCTGCTCATGCCCGGCGCCACCGCCGAGGCCACCCGCGCCAGGGCTGCGGCCAAGGGCCGGGTGGAGATCCTCGCCAACACCCCGTACGCGCAGGCGATCAGGGTGCCCGAGCTGGGCCTTACGGCGGCGAACCTGTGGGCGCCCACCCGCGTGGGCCCGCTCGCCGCCAGCGTCCCCGCCTGCGTGCTCATCCGCGAGCGCGCCGACGGCACCGCGCACGTGTGCGTCTCCGACCCGGCCCGCGCGGCGGCCGGGCTCTCGCTCACCTGGGACCGCCCGGTACGCGAGGTGATCTCCGCGGCCCCGTCCGTCACCGCCGCCGGCACGGGCGGCTCGCTCCGCCTGACGTTCGGCGACCTGCGAGGCGCGGCCGGGGCGACGCAGCGGATCGCCGTCTCCCTCGCGTAATCCAAACCGGATTCAGCGTGGCGGTGTGACCAGCGCCGACAGCAGGCGGTCGGCCTCCGCGGCGATGCCGGGCAGGTCGGCCGCCGGTTCCTTCGACCGGGCCAGCAACATGCCGCCCTCGCACAGCGCGCCGAAGACGAGCTGCGCGCGGGCGTCCAGGTCGCCGTCCGGCGCCAGCCCGGCGGCCACGGCCATGCGCAGCCCATCGCGCAGGATGCGCAGCATGTGGTCGTGCTCGATCTCGCGAACGGTCTCCCACCCGAGCACCGCCGGCGCGTCCAGCAGCACGATCTGCCGGAACCCGGGATCCAGGCAGTGCTCCAGGAAGGTCCGGCAGCCGCGCCGCAGCGCCGCCCACACGTCGTCCTCCTCGGCGGCGATGGCCAGCAGCTTGGCGTCCACCGCCTCCAGCTCGGCCACGAAGGCCGCGCGGAACAGCTCCGCCTTGCCGCCGAAGTGGTGGTAGGCAGCCCCCTTGGTCACCCCGGCCGCGGCGGCGACGGCGTCGATCGAGGTCGGCGCGTATCCGGTGGCTCCGAACCGCTCCCGCGCGGCCTCCACCAGCCGCCCGGTGGTCTCGTCCGAGCGCTCTGCCTGGGTACGGCGGATCATCGTGCTCCCATTGACTTACATACTCGCGGTACGTAACTTCGAACACAGTTACGTACGCCGAGTATCCCAATGAGGAACACTCATGTCACCACCGCACATCGCCGTCTACGGCGCGACCGGGCACACCGGGCGCCTGGTGGTCGCCAACCTGCGCAGCCGGGGCCTGGAGGTCACCCTGGCCGGCCGCGACGGCAACAGGCTCAAGACCATGTCCGAGGAGCTGAGCGGGACCCTCGTGCACGAGGCCGCGCTCGACGAACCCGCCGCGCTGCGCGACCTCGCGGGCTCGGCGGACGTGCTGATCCACTGCGCGGGCCCGTTCACGGACACCGGCAGGGCGCTGGCCACGGCCGCCGCCGAGGCCGGCTGCCACTACGTGGACCACGCCCTGGAGCAGCACCACACGAAGTGGATGTTCGACACGATGCAACGGCCCGCGCGCGAGGCGGGCCTCACCATGGTCACGGCCATGAGCTTCTACGGCGGGCTGGGCGACCTGCTCGCCGGGGCGGCGGCCTCCGGCATGACGGGGATCGACCGGGTGATCACCGCGTACTCGGTGACCGGCTGGCGCCTGACCACGGGGGCCAGGAAGACCGCCGAGCTGCTGTTCGCCGACACCCGGCGGATCACCTACAGCGACGGGGCCGAGCACGTCGGCTACGTCGAGCCGCGCAACGCCGTCTTCCCGTTCCCGCCGCCGCTGGGGCCGCGCACGATGATCGCGCCCGTGCCGTTCCCCGAGGTCGTCACGGTGCCCAGGCACGTCGCGGCACGGCAGGTCGAGGCGCAGCTCACGGCGCACACGTTCGAGGAGGAGCAGGCGTTCACCAGCGAGCACGTGGACGCGGCCACCAGAGCGGGCTCCCGCTTCACGGTCGCCGCACAGGTGATCACGCAGGACGGCAACCGGGCCGGCCAGGCGCGCGGGCACGACCTGTGGCGGATGAGCGCGCTGGCCTCCGTCGAGGCCGCCGTCCGGCTCGCGGACGGCAGGGGCCCCGGCCCCGGCGTCTTCGGCCCGGCCGAGGCGTTCCCCGCCGAGCCGTTCCTGCGCGACCTGGAGCGGCTCGGGCTGTTCAGGCTCACATTGCAGGAGGAGAGATGATCCTGGTCACCGGAGCGGCCGGCGGGCAGCAGGGCTCGACCGGGCGGCGCGTCGTGGAGCTGCTGCTGGCTCGCGGCGAGAAGGTGCGCGCGTTCGTGCGCTCCGACGACCATCGGGCCGCCGAGCTGCGCAAGCTCGGCGTGGACGTGGTGGTGGGCGACCTGCGCGAGATCTCGGCGGTCCGGCCCGCCCTGCGCGGGATCAGGCGGGCGTTCTTCACCTACCCGGTGACGGCGGGCCTGCTGGACGCGACCGCCGCGTTCGCCGCCGCCGCCAGGGAGGAGGGGGTGGAGCGCGTCGTCGAGGTGTCGCAGCTCGACGCCCAGCCCGCGGCCGGCACGCCGCGGATGCGCCGGCACTGGCTGTCGGAGCAGGTCTTCGACTGGGCCGGAGTGGGCGCGGTGCACCTGCGGGCGGCGGTGTTCTTCGAGAACCTGGCCGTCGTCGCGGCCGCCGCGGGCCGGCTGGCGCTGCCGCTGGGCCCGCCCTCGACGCGGATCCCGCTGGTCGCGGCCGACGACGTGGCCGCGGTGGGCGCGGGGCTGCTGCTCGATCCGGCCCCGGTCGATCCGGTGTGCCTGCTGACCGGGGAGATGTCCACCGCCGGGGAGGCGGCGCAGGCGCTCGGCGTCGAGTACGCGGACCTGCCGCCCGAGGAGTGGGAGGCGGGGGCGATGGACGTGTACGGGGACCCGTACGCGGTCGAGCACCTCACGAACCTGTGGGCGATCTTCCGCGCCATCGGCACCGGCGACCACCCGCTCTACCGGGTCACCGACACCATCGAGCGCCACGGCGGCCGGCCGCCCACGACGCTGCGGGAGTTCGCCGGGGGTTGAGCCGGCCTGACGAGCACGTTCCAGGGCTCGGTGACCGACCCGCCCGGACAACGGAGAACCCCCGGCCGCGGGGCCGGGGGTTCTTCATGTCACGGGGATCAGCCGGTGTAGCCGACCGCCGTGTAGTCGTAGTACTTGTAACCGCGCGCGCCCCAGTTGGCGAGCGTCTTCTTCACGCCCCAGATGTCAGGACGCTGGTACAGCGGGATGGTGTGCACCATGTCCCAGACGAGCTTGTCGGCGGCGTTGGCCTTCTCGATGGCCTTGGCCGGGTCCATCTCGCTCACGGCCTCCTCGATGGCGGCGTCCACGGCCGGGTCGCTGGCCTTGGGGAAGTTGCTCTCGGAGCCGGTCTTGTAGATCTGGGGCAGGCTGCCGATCGGCAGCGGCGTGCCGATCCAGGAGAACGGCACCAGGTCGAAGTCACCCTTGATGATGAAGTCGTTGAAGAACTTGTCATCGGGGACCGGGCGGATCGTGATCTTGATCCCGGCCTCCTTGAGCATCGCCTGGGTCAGCTCGCCCTCGGTCTTCGCGGTGGCGACGCTGGCCGGGATGACGAAGTCGAGCGCGAACTCCTTGCCGTCCTTCTTGCGGTACTCGCCTTCCTGCTTCCAGCCGGCCGCGTCGAGCAGCTGCTTGGCCTTCTCCAGGTTGTACTTGCCGAGGTCGCCGGAGTTGTCGACGTAGCCCTTGTGGTTGTTCATGAAGACGTGGTTGCCGAGCGTCTGCAGCGGCCACTCCATGTCCTTCAGGTCGGACTGCGTGATCACGTCACGGTTGATCGCGTACGCGATCGCGTGCCGGACCGACTTGTCCTTCAGGAACTCGCTGGAGTTGTTGACCGTGATGTGCCGCCAGTTCGGGCTGAGCGCCTTGCGGATCTCCGCGTTCGGCACCTGCTTGGCCCGCTGCAGGTTGGCCGGGTTCCCCGCCTCGATGTAGGCGGCGTCCAGCTCGCCGTTGGCGAAGGCGTTCACCTCGGCCGAGGCGTCGGCGATGGTCCGGAAGATGATCTTGTCGAGCTTGGCCTTCCGGCCCCACCACTTGTCGTCACGCACGAGGGTGAGGGTCTTGGTGCCCTCGTCGATGCTCTCGACCTTGAAGGGACCCGCGGTGGCGGGGATCTTCTGGTTGTAGTCCTTGTCGAACGCGTCGGGCGTCTCGAGGTGCGCGGCGGGGATGAGGTGCGCGGTGCCCCGGTTGAACAGGCCCTGCCACTCCGGGTACGGCTTGGCGAAGGTGATGATGCCGACCTTGTCCGAGTCGCCCTTCTTCACCGACTCGATCCGGTCCCAGCCGTCGGTGGAGGCCGGCTTGTACTTCTTGTCCTTGCCGTTCATGGCCTTCCAGGAGGCCTCGAGGTCCTTCCAGGTCATCGGCGTGCCGTCGGACCAGGTGGCCTTCTCGTTGATGGTGTAGGTGACGACCTGCTTGCCGTCCACCATCTCGTTCTTCACGTCCGTGACGTAGTCGGCGTTCGGCGTGAACTCGGCGTTCTCGTCGGCCATCATGAGCTGCGGCAGGACGGGGTCGAGCATGGTCGCCGTGTCCGCCTGGTTGCCGTCCACGTGGTACGGGTTCCACTGGGTCGGCCACTGGCCGATCGCCACGGTCAGCGTGCCGCCATCCTTGACCTGCTCGTAAGGCACCTCGTTGATGGCGATGGCCGGGGTCTCCGCCATCTGCTGCTGCGCCTGCTGCGACTTCTCGGCGGTCGGCTGCTTGCTCTCGGAACCGCCACCGCCACACGCCGCCACGGCCATGGCCAGGACCGCCAGCCCAGCGGCCGCACGGTAATGAACCTTCACTCTTCCTCCTGATTGTCCGAGGCCGTGATGACCTCGATCTCCTCCGCGTAGTGGCAGGCCGCGCCGTGGTCGACGGTGTTGGCCAGCCGGGCCACCGAGGGCTCCTCCTCCACACACAGCCGCCGCTCCGCCTCACTGAGCCGGGCGAACTTCGGGCAGCGGGTGCGGAACCTGCATCCGGACGGCGGGTCCGCCGGGCTGGGCAGGTCGCCTTCGAGCAGGATGCGCTTGCGGGTGCGCTCCATCTCGGGATCGGGCAGCGGGATCGCCGACAGCAATGCCTGCGTGTACGGATGCGCGGGGTGGTCGTAGACGCTCTCGACCGCCCCGATCTCCGCGATCCTGCCCAGGTACATGACGGCCACCCGGTCGGCCAGATGTCTGACGACGGCCAGGTCGTGCGCCACGAACAGATAGGACAGGCCCAGCCTGTTCTTCAGCTCCTCCAGCAGGTTGATCACACCCGCCTGGATGGAGACGTCCAGCGCGGACACCGGCTCGTCCAGCACCAGCACCTTCGGTTCCAGCGCCAGCGCGCGGGCGATGCCGATGCGCTGCCGCTGGCCGCCGGAGAACTGCTGCGGGTAGCGCTCGGCGTGCTCCGGCGCCAGCCCGACCAGTTGCAGCAGCTCCGCGACCTTGTCCTTGACGTCCTTCTTGCCGTGCGCGCGCAGCGGCTCGGCGATGATGTCGCCGACCGGCATGCGCGGGTCGAGCGCGGCCATCGGGTCCTGGAAAACAATCTGCAGGTCCCCGCGCAGCGCCTTGCGCGCCGCCCTGTCCAGCTTGGCGCTGTCCTTGCCGAGCACGACCACGCGCCCGCCCTGCGGCGGCTCCAGCTGCATGATCTGCTGCAGCGTGGTGGTCTTGCCGCAGCCGGACTCGCCGACCAGGGCCAGGGTCTCGCCCTGGGCGATGTCGAGGGTGATGCCGTCCACCGCGTACACGGTGCCGACGCGGCGCTTGAAGATCGCGCCCTTCATCAGCGGGTAGTGCCGCTTCATGTCGTCGAGCTCCAGCACGGTGGCGCGCTCGGCGCGCGGCACCCGTACGACGTCGCTCGCCGGGATGACCGGCACCGGGAACACGTCCGCGCCGGACAGGCCCTTGTGCTCGATCTCGTGCGCGCGGATGCAGGCCACGTGCCGCCCGCCGGTGATGGGGATCAGCGGCGGCTCCTCGTCATCGCACATGTCCACCTTCATCGGGCAGCGCGGCGCGAACGGGCAGCCCGGCGGCAGCGCTGCCGGCGAGGGCGGGTTGCCCTCGATCGGCACCAGCGCGCCCTCCTCGCCGTCGATCCTCGGGATCGAGGCGAGCAGACCCATGGTGTACGGCATCCGCGGCCGGTAGTAGATGTCGTCCACGGGGCCCTGCTCGACGGGCCGGCCCGCGTACATGACGAGCACCCGGTCGGCCATGCCCGCGATGACGCCCAGGTCATGGGTGATCATCACGATTCCGGCGCCGGTCTCCTGCTGCGCGGTCTTGAGCACCTCCAGGACCTGCGCCTGGATGGTCACGTCCAGCGCGGTGGTCGGCTCGTCGCAGATCAGCAGGTCGGGGTCGTTGGCGATGGCCATGGCGATCATCGCGCGCTGCCGCATGCCGCCGGAGAACTCGTGCGGGAACGCCTTGGCCCGCAGGTTCGGGTTCGGGATGCCGACGAGGTCGAGCAGCTCGACGGCGCGCCTGGCCGCCTTGTCCTTGGCCAGCTTCTGGTGCACGCGCACGGCCTCGGCGATCTGGTCGCCGATGGTGTAGACGGGAGTGAAGGCCGACAGCGGATCCTGGAAGATCATGCTGATGGCCTTGCCGCGGACCTTGACCAGGTCCTCCTCGCGCCTGCCGAGCAGCTCCTGCCCGTGCAGCATGACCGAGCCGCTGACCACGGCGTTCTTCGGCAGCAGGCCCATGACGGCCAGCGACGTCACGGACTTGCCCGAGCCGGACTCGCCCACGATGCCGAGCACCTCGCCGCGCTCGACCTCGTAGCTGACGCCGCGCACGGCCTCGATGCCGCCGGGGAAGGTGACGTTGAGGTCCCTGACCTCCAAGATGCTCACGAGTTGCTCCCCGGGTCGAGTGCGTCACGCAGGCCGTCGCCGATCAGGTTCACGCTGAGCACCAGGGCGACCAGCAGGCCCGCGGGGAAGGCGAACAGCCAGGGGTAGCCGGTGGCGTTGCGCGAGCCCTCCGCGATCAGCGTGCCGAGCGAGACGTCCGGCGGCTGGATGCCGAAGCCGAAGAAGGACAGCGCCGCCTCGCCGATGATCGCGCCACTGACGTTGAGCGTGGCGTCGATGATCAGCAGGGAGGACAGGTTCGGCACGATGTGCCGCAGGATGATCTTCCAGCGCGGGATGCCCATGTAGACGGCGGCCAGCACGTACTCCCGCTCGCGGAGCGAGAGCGTCATGCTGCGCACCACCCTGGAGGTGATCATCCAGGAGAACGCGGCCAGCAGGGCCACGAACCACAACCACGACGCGCCCTCCCTGAGCCGGGGCGAGACGATCGCGATGATCAGGAAGCTCGGCAGGACGAGCAGCAGGTCCACGCCCCACATGAGCACCCGGTCCACCCATCCGCCGAAATATCCGGCGAACGCGCCGACGATCGCGGCCAGGCCGGTGGAGATGAGGGCGACCAGCAGGCCGATCACGATCGACTTCTGCATGCCGCGCAGGGTGACCGCGTACATGTCCTGGCCGATGGCGGTCGTGCCCCACCAGTGGTCGGCGTCGGGGGCGGACATGAAGGCCATGAAGTCCTTGTCCGTCCAGTCGTACGCGCCGAAGAAGGGCCCCACGTACGCCAGCGCCACCAGCAGGATCAGGGCGACGAAGCCATAGCGGGCCTGCCTGTTGCGCACCAGGCGCCTGAAGACGACTTTCGATCGCATCTCAGCTCACCCGCACCCGAGGATCGAGGGCCGCCACCAGCACGTCGGACAGGAACGAGGCGACCAGGATGCACACGGCGGCGAAGAACGTCACCGCGGCGACCGAGTTCACGTCGTTCTGGTTGATCGAGTCCACGAGCCAGGCGCCCATGCCGTGCCAGGAGAAGATCTTCTCCGTGAACGTCGCGCCCGTGAACATCGTCCCGAACGCGAAGGCGAAGTACGTGGCCGAGGGGATCAGCGCGGTCCGCAGCGCGTGCTTGAACAGCGCCGTCCTGCGCCGCAGGCCCTTGGCCATCGCGGTCCGCACGAAGTCCTGGTTCAGCACGTCGAGCATCATGTTGCGCTGGATCCGGCTGTAGAAGGCGATCGAGCCGAGGCTGAGCGAGATCGTCGGCAGGATGAGGTGGTTCAGCCGGTTGACGAACTGGTCCCAGCCGGACAGCCGCGGGTTGTACTCGCCGGTGTACTCGATGAGCGTGAACCCCAAGCCTCTGTTCAGGTTGTACGTGCCGATCGCCAGCAGCGTGGCCAGCACGAACACGGGGATCGCCATGATCACGAAGGAGCTGACACCGATTAACCGGTCACTGAGCTTGTACTGCTTCACCGCGGAGAACGCGCCCAGCCCCACGCCCACGGCGAAACCGAGCAGCGTGCCGATGAGCAGGAGCCGCAGGCTCACCATGATCCGCCGGCCCATCTCCGCGTTGACGGAGCCGCCGTTCCAGGTCTTGCCGAAGTCTCCGGTGACGACGCCCGAGGCCCAGGTCGCGTAGCGCTGGAGCACGGGAGTCTTGTCGTTCAGGTTGTAGTCATCAAGTGTGGCGTCGATGACCTCTTCGGCCACCGGGGGCTGGCGCCCCTCGTACGCGGCCCGCGGGTTCATGGTGGTGGCCGCGAGCATGTACGCCAAACTGGCCGCGATGGCGACCAAGATCACATTTATTGCCAACCTGCGGAGCAGGTACTTACCCATCACTCTCCGTTCGCGCTGACCGGGGGCGCAACCTTCCTGTGGCGGAGAGGCGCCCCCCGCAACGAAAACCCACCTCGCATCGTGAAATGGCAACACGATGTCGGGATGGCGATCAGGGCGCAATATATAAGCAAAAATATAACAGCAGGAAACGGGACTATATAACGGTAAGGTCACCTACAATAGATCGACATGAGGCTCTCGGCCTCCCGAAAACCGGGCTCGACCTGCGGAAACGCCGCTTACCAGAGACCCATGAGACCGCTCCCATATGCCTCTGTGTCACAGAATCCGGACATAAATTGCGAGGCCGACAAAGCCCTCCATATCATATTGACTTGGTGACGTGTACGCGGGTCAGCCGTTCACCGGGGCCCGCGCCGATCCCGTGCCCAGGGCGGCGCGCAGGAAGAAGTCCTCGCCGCCCACCTGGCCGCCCTTGAGCGCCACCTCCAGCCCGTCGCAGGCGGGGTCGTCCGCGGCCAGCACGCACACCGGCCCGCCGACAGCCAGCGTGCCGGCCACGTCCAGGGCCCGGGCGCCGAGCGCCGCCACGACCTGGCCGGAGGTGTCGCCGCCCGCCACCACCAGCCGCCGCACCAGCCCGGCCCGCACCGCCGCCGCGGCCACCCGGCCGAGCAGCTCGCCGACGCCCGCCGGGTCGCGGGACGGGCCGCGCGTCGACTGCACGATGGTGTGCCGGCCCTCGCGCAGGCTCGCCTCGGCGTGCGCGATCGCGTCGGGCCCGCCGGCGTCCAGCACGGCCCAGCCCGCCCGCTCGGCCGCGTCGATCTGCCGCGCGGTGACCGGCGAACGGCTCCCCGACACCACCAGCACCGGCCCGGCCGCACCGAGCACCACGCTGCCCACGGGCAAGGGCCTGTTGGCGGCCAGAGCCGAGGCGAGGGCGTAGCTGAGGCCGCCTGAGCCGACGCAGTACAGGGGACTCAGGTCCCGCGCGTCCGCGATCATGAGGGCGCCGAGGGCGCGCAGGTGCTCCTCGGTCATGGCGTCCGCGACGAAGGCCGCGTCCCCGCCCCGCGCCCGGTACGCCTCCCGCGACGCCCCCGCCGGCAGCCACCCCGTGCGGCCCGCCCCCTGCTCGCCCAGCCGCACCCGCAGATCGGCCTCGGTGGCCGGGGTGACCGGATGGTCCCGGGCCGGCGGGTGGCGGTCGAGCCTGACCACCTCGTCCCCCGCCCGCACGAAGTGGTTGGCGAACCACGTGTACCGCCCGAACTCCGGCTGCGCGGCCAGCACGGGCACCGCGCTCCGGGCCAGCCCCTCGCGGTGCAGGGCGGCGACGACCGCCCCGATGCTGCCGGACGCGGGCGAGGAGTCGAACGTCGAGCAGACCTTGTACTGGACGGCCAGCGGCCCGAGCGCCGCCACGGCCCTGAGGGCGGGCAGCGCCGACGCCACCGGGTCGGCCGACGCCCGGGCGGTGGTGGCGACGCCGATGACGTCGTCCCGATCGTGCAGGTACGCGACGTCCGTGACGAGCGACCCGCTCAGCCCGAACCGCCGGAACTGCCACAACGCGTCCGTCGCGCCGGTGAAGTCGTCGGCCACGAAGGCGACCAGCGTCACCGGGCCACCACCCCGCCGAAGTGCTCCAGCGCCCGGACCAGCTCCGGCGAGTCCACCTCGTGCAGCGGCACGCCCGCGGCCGTCGCCGCCCACGCCTGCCGGATGCTCGTGATCCCGGCCGCCGGCCCGTCCGGGTGGCCGAGCACACCCCCGCCGGCCAGCACCAGCAGGTCCTCGGTCCCCGTACGCTCCAGCGTGACCGGCGCGGTCCCCGCCCACTGCGCCGACGACAGCACCGGCAGGCAGGGGAACCCGCCGAGCAGCGGCGTACGCACGGCCTCGACCATCGCCGCCACGTCGTCGTCGGTGACGTAGAACTTGCTGTGGAACCCCCCGCAGTGCAGGTGGTCGATCCCGGTGAGCCGGGCCAGCTTCTGGTAGGCGACGTGCCCGATCCCCAGCCCCGCGTGCCTGGCCAGCGCCCCGATGCCGGTGACGTGCGCGTGGATGGGCACCCTGGCGTGCCTGCGCAGCATGGCCACGGCCGGGAAGCCGACGACGTTGAGGTTGACCATGACGCAGGTCCCGCCGGCGGCCACGACCAGGTCGTGGTTGCGCAGCATGCGGTCGGGCTCGTCGCTGATGTTGAAGGCGTACATGGGCCGCCGCCCCGTACGCCGCTCCACCTCGTCGAGCGCGGCCGTCACGGCCCGGACGCGCTGCGGCAGGGGCGCGGGCGGGCAGTCGGCGTTCACCTCGTCGTCCTTGATGAAGTCGGCCCCTGCCAGCCCCAGCTCCAGCACCAGGTCCACGTAGTCGGACGGGCGCAGGCCGACGTTGGGCTTGACGATCGTGCCGATCAGCACCCCGGACGGCCGCCCGACGAGCCGCCGGGTGCCGTCCACGGCGAACCCCGCCGGCAGGTACGCGTCCCCGAACGCGGCGGGCAGCTCCAGGTCGACCAGCTTGAGCCCGGCCAGCTCGCGCAGCTCGTAGAGGTTGCCCGCGACCACGGGGAAGAGGTTGGTCAGCGACGGCCCGGTGTTGTCCAGCGGGAAGCCGATGCGGACGAGGGCGGCGTGCAGCGGCTGGTCGCCGCGCGAGCCCGGCAGGGCCTCGGTGATCGGGGCGGGGATCTCGGTCATGTCGAGCACGACCGCGCTGTGCCGGGCGCGCAGCTCGTCTGTCTCGCCGGCGACGCTGACGAACGTGCCGGTGCTCTGCTCCCCCGCGATCGCGCTCACGGCCTGCTCCAGCGGCAGGCGGGTCACCACCTGGTACGTCGCCACGGTCAGGTCACGCATGCAGCTCCTTCGCCAGGTGCTCCATGGCCAGGGGCGGGCTGGCCAGGACGGGGACGGGCACCTCGACCGTCCCGGCCACCCGCGCCATCGACGCCTGGGCCAGCACGATCACGTCCACCTGCCCGCCCAGCTCGCTCAGCGCCCCGGCCACGCGGGCGTCGTGGGTGGCGGCGTCGCCGCTCATCAGCGCCTCGAACGCCCCCTCGCACAGCCGGGCCTCCAGCGAGATCTCCGCCCCGGCGGCGAGGGCGCGCCGCCGTACGAGGTCGGCGGTCGGTTCGAGGGTGGTGGACAGGGTGGCGAGCACGCCGACGCGGCGGCCGAGCGCGACCGCGCTGTCGGCCATCGGCCGGTCGACGCGGAGCACGGGCACGCCGGTCAGCGGCTCGGCGGCCTCCACGGCAGGGCCGATCGAGGAGCAGGTGACGAGGATGTGCGAGGCGCCGGCGGCCTCGGCGGAGCCGATGTGGCCGGCGACGCGGCGGGCGGTGGCGGGGGTGAGCCGGCCCGCGGCGATGGTGTTCTTGATCAGGCTGTCGTCGACGATGTTGAACGTCTCGACGCCGGGCAGGTGTCGCGCGCACAGCTCGGCGAACACCGGCACCAGCGTGGCCGAGGTGTGGACGAGTCCGAGGGTTGCCGTCAAGGCCGCTCCATCCGGGGTTGGGTGAACAGGTCGTGCCAGACCTGGAAGTGGTCGTCGCTGGCCTGCCCGGCGGCGTCCGCGTCGCCGGCGAGCAGCGCCTCGTACAGGGGCCGGTGGGCGGCCACCGACACCTCCTTGTCGCGGGGGTGGGTCTTCAGCCGGTCGCGGCGCTGGCGGACGGCGCGGAAGAGCACGCCGGTCATCGCGTCGGCGAAGAAGGTGAGCGCGGGGTTGCCGGTGGCGTGCAGCAGCGCCTGGTGGAAGGCGAAGTCGGCGCGGTCGATGTCCTCGGCCGTGGCGGCGGCCTCCATGTCGGCCAGGGCCCTGCCGACGTGGGCGACGGCGACCGGGTCGCCCTTGCGCGCGGCCTCCCTGGCGGCCTGGCGTTCGAGCGCGACGCGTACGGAGTGCAGGGACTCGATGCTCAGGTGGCTGGCCGACAGGGCCAGGTCGAGCGCCGCCTCCAGCCCTTGCGGGTCGAGCCGCTGGACGTACGTGCCGGAGCCCTGGCGCCTGCTCAGCACGCCGAACGCGTCGAGCAGCCGCAGGCGGTCGCGCAGCGCGGTGCGGCTGACGCCGAGGCGCTCGGCCAGCTCGCGCTCGGGCGGCAGCCTGGCGCCCTCGCCGAGGTCCCGGATCAGCCCGGACAGAGCGTCGGAGACGGGGTCGACGGCGATCACCTCGATTGGTCGTACCATTCACCGGAATGGTACGACCAAAGTACCGAAATGTCACTTCATCAGATGAAGGGTCTAGGAAAACGGGCGCGCGCGGGATAGCGTGCGGAGCCGTGGCAACTGATCCCCAGAGGGACTCGGCCAGGAATGTCCAGGTCGTGCAGGCCCTCGGCGCCCGCATCGTCGGCGGCTCGCTCGCCCCCGGCACGTCCATCCCCATCGAGGAGGAGCTCGTCGGCGAGCTCGGCGTGGGCCGCTCCGCGGTGCGGGAGGGCGTCAAGGTGCTGGCCGGCAAGGGCCTGCTGGAGACCAGGAGGAGCGCGGGCACGATCGTGCGCCCCCGCGAGTCCTGGAACCTGCTCGACGCCGACGTGCTGAGCTGGCGCTTCGAGCCCGAGCCCCGGCCCGAGGACATCAGGGTGCTGGCCGATCTGCGGGTCGCGCTGGAGCCCGGGGCGGCCAGGGTGGCGGCCGAGCGGGCCGACGCCGCGGCCGTCCGGCGCATCGACGAGGCCCTGGCCGCGCTGTACGCCACCGCCGACGACCCCGAGCCGTTCATCGAGGCCGACCTGGCCTTCCACCAGGCGGTGTTCGCCGCCGCCGACAACGACCTCCTGCTCTACGTCTACGACATGATCAGCATCGCCCTGCGGTCCGTGCGCCAGGTGCACACCCGCTCGGTGGCGCACAACAAGGAAACGCTGCCCGGCCACGAACGCGTGGCCCAGGCGATCAGGCGCCGCCACCACCGCAAGGCCGAGGAGGCCATGCGCACGGTGGTCGAAGTGGCCCGCGCCGACGCCGAGCAGCATGCCAGTGATCTGGCACGTCTCTGCTGTTAGCTGGAAAGGCTCCCCTTGGACGTCCTCCTCGAGGTCGATGGCCCCGTGGCCGTCGTCACCCTCAACAGACCCGCCAAGCTGAACGCGATCACCCCCGACATGGCCGCCGCGCTGCGTGCCTGCCTGACCAGGGTGGACGCCGACCCCGACCTCCGCGTGGCCGTGCTGACCGGCGCCGGTGAGCGCTCGTTCTGCGTGGGCAGCGACATCCGCGAGCTCGACGAGTACGCCACGCCGTGGGAGTTCCGCAACCGCGGCGACTACGGCGACGCCGTCCGCGCCCTGCGCAAGCCGATCATCGCGGCCGTCAACGGCTACGCCTACGGCGGCGGCCTGGAGCTGGCCATGGCCTGCGACATCCGGCTGGCCGCCGAGACGGCGACGTTCGCGGCACCGGAGATCAAGCTGGGCTGGATCGGCGGCAGCGGCCAGTCGGCGCTGCTGGCCCACGCCGTCGGGCCGGGCAACGCGGCCACCATGCTGCTCACCGGCGACCCCGTCGACGCCGCCCGCGCCCAGGCGTGGGGGCTCGTCACCGACGTCCACCCGCAGGACGGGCTGCTGAAGGCGGCCAGGACGCTGGCGCACACCATCGCCAAGCGCCCGCCGATCGCCGCCCAGACCGCCAAGGCCAACCTGAAGGCCGCCTACTCGATGCCGCTCGACCAGGCCATCCAGTACGAGCGCGACCTGCAGACCGTCTGCTTCGCCACCGCCGACGCCGCCGAGGGCAGGGCCGCCTTCGCCGCCCGCCGCGAGCCCGTCTTCGAAGGGCGCTGACCATGGGAGTGCTCGACGGCTACCGCGTCGTGGACCTGTCCATCGCGATGGCGGGCCCGCTGGCCGCCATGCGGCTGGGCGACCTGGGCGCGGACGTGGTCAAGGTGGAGCCGGTGTCCGGCGAGTGGCAGCGGCACGCCCCGGCGGGCGGCGCCAGCGGCAACCGGGTCAACGCCTCGTTCCTGTCGCTGAACCGCAACAAGCGCAGCCTCGCCGTGAACCTCAAGTCGGACGAGGGCCGCGAGATCGTGCACAGGCTGGCGGCCACGGCCGACGTGTTCCTGCAGAACTACCGGCCCGGCGTGGCCGAGCGGCTCGGCATGGACTACGACACGATCAGCGGGCTGAACCCGTCCATCGTGTACGTCTCGATGTCCGGCTACGGCGAGACCGGCCCGTACATCTCCCGGCCCGGCCAGGACCTGCTGCTGCAGGCCATGAGCGGGGCCATGCTGAGCACCGGCCGCGAGGGCGACCCGCCCGCGCCCGCCGGCTCGTACGCGATCGACGCCATCACCGCCTACAGCGCGTTCGAGGGCGCGCTGGCCGCGCTGCTGCACCGCGAGCGCACCGGCGAGGGCCAGCGGGTGAGCGTGAACATGCTGGACGCGGCCGTGGCCGTGCAGATGCAGGAGCTGTCGATCTTCACGGTCGGCAAGGTGCCGCAGCGGCGCGGGCGCGAGCCGCACGGCCACACCTACATCCGCGCCCCGTACGGCGTCTTCGCCACCAAGGACGGGTTCATCGCGCTCGGCATGCCCCGCCTGGACGGCCTGGCTGTGGCGCTGGACCTGCCGGAGCTGGCCGCGATGGACGGCGACGCCGACGGCCACACCCGGCGCGACGAGATCACCGCGCTGGTGGCCGCCCGGCTGCCCGAGCGCACGACGGACGAGTGGCTGGAGATCCTGGCCCGCCACGACCTGTGGGCCGGCCCGGTGTACGGCTACGCGGACCTGGTGAAGGATCCGCAGGTCGAGCACAACGGCTCGTTCGTCACCTACGAGCACCGCACCGAGGGCACGGTCACCACGCCCGGCTTCCCGTACCGGTTCAGCGCCACCCCGCCCGGGGTGCGCAGGGGCGCGCCGCTGGTGGGCGAGCACACCAGGGAGCTGCTGGAGGAGCTGGGCTACTCCGCCGAGCGCACGGCCGAGCTGGCGGCGGAGGGCGTGCTGGCATGCGAGGACTGACCTGGGACCATCCGCGCGGGTACGCGCCGCTGGACGAGCTGACGCGGCTCGACCGGGCGGGGGCGAACCCGTACGGGCAGGTCCCGGAGCCGATTGTGTGGGACCGGCAGCCGCTCGAAGGCTTCGAGTCGGAGCCGATCGCGCGGCTGTGCGAGACGTACGACGTGATGGTGATCGATCACCCTGGGCTGGGCGCGGCGACGGGCGCGCTGGTGCCGATGGAGGAGTTGTTCGAGCCGGAGGAGCTGGCCGGGCTGCGCTTCGCCGGGCGTTCGCTGGAGAGCTACCACCTGGACGGGCGGCAGTGGGCGCTGCCGCTGGACGCCGCCACCCAGGTGGCCGCCGCCCGGCCGGGCGTGCACGTGCCGTCGTCCTGGCCGGAGGTTCGCGAGGCGGCGGTGTCCGGGCGGATGGCGCTGTGCCTGGGCGGGCCGCACGCGTTCCTCATGTTCTGCGCGGTGACGTGCGGGGACTTCCTGGACGAGGAGGCCGGGGAGCGGGCGCTGGAGCTGATGGCGGAGCTGCTCGCGCTCGCCGACCCGGCGGTGTCGCTGCGCAACCCGATCGGGGTGCTGGACGCGATGACGGCGGGCCGCGTGGACTTCTGCCCGCTCCTGTACGGGTACGTCACGTATCCGCTGGCCTTCACCGACGCGCCCGCCTGGCCGGGGCGGGAGCCCGGCAGCGTGCTCGGCGGCACGGGGCTGGTGGTCTCGCGGCGGCGCATCGGCGAGATCCGCGAGGCGGTGCGGGCGCACCTGCTGCGCCTGACGTCGCAACCGGTGCAGGCAGAGCTGTTCCCGGCCGTCGGTGGCCAGCCGGCCGCCCGGTCCGTGTGGGACACCCCGGGCTTCTACCGCGACACTCTCGCCACCATGGAGGCCGCCTGGGTCAGGCCGCGCTTCCCCGGCTACATCGCCTCGCAGGAGCGATCCTCGGCGCTGATCCGCGAGGGCCTGCTCGCGCGGACGCCCGCCCGCGACCTGCTCAAGACCCTGCACGAGGAATGGAGGACACCATGACCACGGCGCTCGTCACAGGCGCCGCCGGAGCCCTCGGCCGCGCGATCGTGCGCCGCCTGGCCGCCGACGGCCACCGGGTGGCGGCACTCGACGTCGACGCGGGCGGCCTGGAAGGCGCGCTCAACCTGAAGACCGACCTGCGCGACCCGGCGGCGATCGAGGCCGCGTTCGAGGAGACGGCCGCGCGGCTCGGCCCGGTCGGCGTCCTCGTCAACAACGCCGCCGTCTACCCGGCCCGCCCGTTCCTGGAGGTGCCGCTGGACGAGTACGACCACGTGGTCGCGGTCAACCAGCGTGCCTACTGGCTGTGCGCGCAGCACGCGGCCCGGCAGATGGCGGAGCTGGGCGGCGGGGCGATCGTCAACGTCGCCTCGATCACCATGCACGGCGGCTGGGCGGACCTGGCCGCGTACGTGTCCACGAAGGGCGCGGCGGCGGCCTTCACCAGGGCGCTGGCCCGCGAGCTCGGCCCCAGGGAGATCCGGGTCAACTGCGTCTCGCCGGGCGCGTTCCCGACGGCCGCCGAGGAGATCCACGAGGACCTGGAGGCGTACAACCGGATGGTGCTGGAGCGGCAGGCGCTGCAGCGGCGCGGCACGCCCGACGAGCTGGCCGCCGTGGTGTCGTTCCTGACCGGCCCCGACGCCTCGTTCGTCACGGGCCAGACCATCGAAGTCAACGGAGGGTGGGTGATGGCATGAGGCCGGACCGCAGGCGGCTGGCCGAGCTGACGGGTGACCTGAGCGCGGCCGGCGGAGTGCGCCTGGTCACGCTGGGCGACGGCGTCGAGCGCGGGATCAGGGCGCTGGAGTTCAGGACCGGCTCGGGGCTGGCGTTCGAGGTGCTGGTCGACCGGTGCATGGACCTCGGGCACGCCGAGCACGCCGGGCGCGCGTTCGGCTGGCGCTCCCCCACCGGGTTCCGCCATCCGGGGCTGCACGAGCACAACGACGAGGACGGGCTGTCGTGGCTGCGCTCGTTCTCCGGGCTGACCGTGACGGCCGGGCTGGACCACACGCTGTTCGGCGGGGAGGTGCCGGCCGACGGCTACCGGTATCCGCCGCGCGAGTCCGTACGGCACGGGCTGCACGGCCGCGCCGGCAACCTGCCCGCCCGGCTGACCGGCTACGGCGAGCGCTGGGACGGCGACACGTGCGTGCTCTGGGCGGAGGGCGAGGTACGGCAGGCCGCGGTCTTCGCCGAGAACCTGCGGCTGGTGCGGCGGATCGAGGCCGACCTGGGCGGCGACGAGATCCGGCTGGCCGACACGGTGACGAACGCCGGGTTCGAGCCGACGCCGCACATGTACCTCTAC
Source organism: Nonomuraea rubra (assembly GCF_014207985.1). Lineage (NCBI taxonomy): Bacteria > Bacillati > Actinomycetota > Actinomycetes > Streptosporangiales > Streptosporangiaceae > Nonomuraea > Nonomuraea rubra. Next base: position 9,435,175 of record NZ_JACHMI010000001.1, read on the forward strand.
CACATCAACCTGGGCTGGCCGCTGCTCGACGAGGGCGCCAGGTTCGAGGCCGACATCCGGGAGACGCTGTGGCAGAGCGACAGCGTGGCCGAGCAGAAGGCCGACCACCTCACCTTCCCAGGGCCGATCCCCGGGTTCGTGGAGCAGGTGTACGAGCACGCGCTCGTCCCCCGGCCCGACGGGCTGCACCGGGTGGCCGTGGTCAACGACCGCCTGGGCATGCGGGTGGCCGTGGAGTGGCGGGCCGCGGAGTTCCCGTACTTCTTCGAGTGGCTGAACCTGCGCTCGGGCAACTACGCGGTCGGCCTGGAGCCGTCCACGCACCACGTGTCGGGCGACGCCGCGGCCCGGCAGGACGGCAGCATGATCTGGCTCGGGCCGCAGGAGTCGCGCACGTACCACACGACGTTCCGGGTGGAGTCAGCCTCCTAGCCGGTACGCCCGCCGCGCCGTCCCGGCGAACACCTCCCCCCGCTCACTCTCCGACAGCCCGGCGACCAGCTCGTCCGCGGCCGAGACGACCTGGTCGTACCCGGCCGCGAGCAGGCACACCGGCCAGTCGGAGCCGAACATCACCCGCTCGGGGCCGAACGCCTCCAGCACCGTCTCGGCGTACGGCCGCAGATCGGACGTACGCCACGAACCCCAGTCGGCCTCGGTGACCATCCCCGACAGCTTGCAGAAGACGTTGGGCCGCGCGGCCAGCTCCACGATCCGGCTGCGCCACGGCTCCAGCTCCCCGGAGGCGATCGGCGGCTTGGACAGGTGGTCGAGCACGAACGTCAGCTCGGGCAGGGCGCTCACCGTGTCGATGGCGGCCGGGAGCTGGTGGGGCAGCGTCAGCAGGTCGTAGGCCAGCCCCGCCTCGGCCACGGCGGCCAGCCCCCGGCGCACGTCGGGGCGGTTGAGCCAGGCGGGGTCGGCCTCGGACTGCACGCCGTGGCGCACGCCCACCAGCCCTTCCGGCAGTGCGGCCAGCGTGTCGGCGGCGCCGGGCTCGGTCAGGTCGATCCATCCGACGACTCCTGACACAAGGCTTGACTCGGCGGCCAGCGTCAGGAAGTCTCTGGTCTCGTCGAGATCGGGCAGCACCTGCACCAGCACGGTACCTGTCACACCGCTGACAGCGGCCTGCTCCGCGAGGTCGTCGAGGGTGAACGTGCGGCGGACCGGGGCCATCCTGGCCGGGTCGAGCCAGGCGTGGGGGCGGGCGGACAGGTCCCAGACGTGATGGTGAGCATCGATGCGATTCACGGCAGACATCCTATGTATTCGACAGGAGTGATCAACAGTGACCAGCGATGGATACACCCGGCGCGGAGTGCTCGCCACCGGGTTAGGCGCGGCGGCCGGAACCCTGATCGTGAGCGGTGCCGACGCCCTCCCGGCATGGGCCGACGGCAGGAAGGCCGGCCCGCTGACCCTCTGGTACACCCGCCCGGCCGAGGTCTGGTTGGAGGCGCTGCCGGTGGGCTGCGGGCGGCTGGGCGCCATGGTGTTCGGCGGCGTGGCCACCGAACGGCTGCAGCTCAACGAGGACAGCATCTGGGCCGGCGGGCCGCACAACTACGACAACCCGGGCGCTCTGGAGGCGCTGCCGGAGATCAGGCGGCTGGTCTGGGAGGACAAGTGGCAGGCCGCCCAGAACCTGGCGGATGAGAAGATGCTCGGCACGCCCAGCGAGCAGGCGTGGTACCAGGTGCTCGGCGACCTCACGCTGACCTATCCCGGCTCGGCCGAGTTCACCGACTACCGGCGCGAGCTCGACCTGACGAACGCCGTCACCAGCGTGCGGTTCACCCGTGACGGCGTGCGGCACGAGCGCGAGGTCTTCGCCAGCAACCCCGACCAGGTCATCGTGCTGCGGCACACCGCGGACCAGCGCGGCTCGATCTCGTTCACGGCGGCCTTCTCCAGCCCGCAGCAGTCGAGCCCGGCCGGCGCCGGACCGGCCACGATCGCGCTGAACGGCGTCAGCGGCCAGACCGAGGGCATGCCCGGAGAGGTACGCTTCCAGGCGCTGGCCAGGGCCGAGGCCAAGGGCGGCACCGTGCGCGTCGAAGGCGGCACGCTGGTCGTCGAGGGCGTGGACGAGGTCACCCTGCTGATCTCCATGGGCAGCAGCTACCGCAGCTACAAGGACGTCGGCGGCGATCCGGCGCAGGTCGCGGGCCGCCATCTGACGAAGGCGGGCGGGCGGCCGTACGAGGTGCTGAAGCGCAGGCACGTCCAGGACTACCAGCGGCTGTTCGGGCGGGTCTCGATCGACCTGGGCACCTCGGAGGCGGTGGCGCTGCCCACGGACGAGCGCATCCAGCGCAAGCAGCTCGACACGGACCCGCAGCTCGCCGCCCTGTACTTCCAGTACGGCCGCTACCTGCTGATCTCCTGCTCCCGCGCCCCCGGCTACGCCGCCAACCTCCAGGGCATCTGGAACGACTCCCTCGAACCGGCGTGGCAGTCGAAGTACACCATCAACATCAACCTGGAGATGAACTACTGGCCGGCCGCGCCCGGCAACCTGATCGAGTGCATGGACCCGCTCTTCGACCTGATCAAGGACCTGTCGGAGACCGGCGCCCGCACGGCGAAGGACACCTACGGGGCACCCGGCTGGGTCGCCCACCACAACACCGACGGCTGGCGCGGCACGGCCCCCGTGGACTTCGCCTTCTACGGCGTGTGGCCGACCGGCGGGGCGTGGCTGTGCCTGACGCTCTGGGAGCACTACCAGTACACCGGGGACGAGCGGCGCCTGCGCGAGCACTTCCCGCTGATCAAGGGCTCGGTGGAGTACTTCCTGGCCACCCTGCAGACCGATCCGAGGTCCGGCTACCTGGTGACCAACCCCTCGCACTCCCCCGAGGTCGGGCACCACGAGGACAACGGCGAGAACGTCAGCATCTGCGCCGGGCCCACCATGGACATGCAGATCCTGCGCGACCTGTTCACCGCCTTCGAGGAGGCGTCCGAGGTGCTCGGGGCGGAGCCGGAGCTGCGCCGGCAGGCCGTGGAGGCGCGGGCGCGCCTCGTCCCCAACCAGGTGGGGCATCTCGGACAGATCCAGGAGTGGCAGGAGGACTACCGGGGCGACGCCGCGCTGTCGCGCAGCCGGCACATCTCCCACCTGTGGGGGCTGTTCCCCAGCCACCAGATCGACCCCCGGCTGTCGCCCGACCTGGCGGCGGCGGCCCGGCGCACGCTGGAGCTGCGGGGCGAGGCGGGTGCCGGGTGGTCGCTGGCCTGGAAGATCAATTTCTGGGCGCGGCTGCTGGACGCGGCCGAGGCGTACAAGCGGCTGAGCAACCTGCTGGTGCCCGCGCGTACGGCGCCGAACATGTTCGACCTGCACCCGCCGTTCCAGATCGACGGCAACTTCGGCGGCACCTCGGGCATCACCGAGATGTTGCTGCAGAGCCACGGGGACCAGGTACACCTGCTGCCCGCCCTGCCCCCCGCCTGGCCGGCGGGGTCGTACCGGGGGCTGCGGGCCCGGGGCGGGTTCGAGGTGGACGTGGAGTGGAGCGGTGGGGGGTTGCGGCGCGGGCGGGTACGCTCCGACCTGGGCCGCAGGCTCACCCTCCGCACCCCGTCGGCCGTGACGGTCACGGAACGCGGCCGGCCGGTGAAGGCCGAACGCCCGGAGCCGGGCGTGCTCGTCCTCGACACCCGCCGGGGCGCCACCTACGACCTCACCCCGTCCGTCTGACGCCGCTCCCGCCCCCTGGCTACGGCGCCGGGGGGCGGTGGCGGGGACGGGTACGGGAGGCCTCGCCCCGGGCGTGGGCCGCGAAGAGGCGCGCCGCCTCCTCCGGGTCCCCCGAGGCGAGGGCCGCCACCAGGTCGTCGTGGTGACCCGCCATCACCGACCAGTCCCCGGAGTAGAGCGGGTTGCCCACCACGTGCAGGCTCCACAGGTTCGACTCGATCGTCCGCCACAACCGCAACAGGAAGGAGTTGCCACAAGCGGCGCACACCCGGCGATGGAAGGCCAGATCCGCATCCCGAAAGGCCCCGATGTCCCCGTCGCGGGCCGCCTTCCGCATGGCCAGCACGTCGGCGGAGAGCTGCCGCAACGTGTCGGGCTGGATGCGGACGGCGGCGCCGCGTGCGGCATACTCCTCCAGCAACACCCTGATGTCGCGTACCTCCCTGGCCTGCTCGTCCGAGATCTCCGCGACGTAGCTGCCCCGGTTGGGATAGGAGATGACCAGCCCCTCGTGCGCCAACCGTTTGATCGCCTCCCGGGCGGGGGCCTGGCTGGTGCCGACCCGGCGCGCGATCTCCGCCTCGACCAGCCGCTGCCCGGCCACCAGCTCGCCCGAGACGATCCAGCCGCGCAGCAGCGCGTAGACGCGGTCCGACAGCAGCTCCCTGGGCAGCACGCGGGCCGCGTCCGGCGCGATCTGCTGCTCCTGCCAGATGCGGGCCACCGTCGACTGCGACAGCCCGAGCTGGGCGGCCATCGTCCGGGTGGACGGCACGGCGCCGCCCCCCGCCGCGGCGGCGATCACCCGCTCGGCCTCCTGCCGTTCGGCGCTGCGCGGGCGCCCCGGCCTGGGCGCGTCGGCCAGGCCGTCGAGGCCGCGCTCGACGAAGCGGGCGCGCCACTTCGCCACGGTCGCCGGGCTCACCGACAGCCGGCTCGCGATGTCCTTGCGGGGCAGCCCCTCGGCGCACGCCAGCACGATGCTGCTGCGCAGCGCCAGCCCGCCGCCGGGCTTGCGGCCGGCCCACTCGCGCAGGGTGGCGAGCTCCTCCGCGCCCAATACCAGCCGTTTGTCTTCCTCGTGTCCTGCCACGCCGCAACTTTAACGTATTTATGACTCAGCTACCCACAGGACACGTATTTGTAGCGTCACGTTTGCCCTTGACGGTCCCCTGTGACCAACGTATTAAATAATCGCTAATCGAGTATCGACCCATTAAAAGGCGTCGCAGATCTCGCCCCCTTGGAGGTGCGATGCGTTCCCCCCGTCCATCCCTCGCCCTTTCAGCTCTCGGCTGCCTGTTCCTCGTCACCGGCTGCGGTGGGGGCGGCTTCGCCGGCGAGTCCCAGGCACAGCAGAGCGAGGGCGGCCCGGTCACCGTCCGGATGCTGGTCAACATCAGCCCGAACCTCACCCAGACGTACTGGGACGGCCTGGTCAAGCCGTTCGAGCAGGCCAACCCCGGCATCGACGTCAAGATCGAGGCCCCGACCGGCAAGGGCGTGGCCGACACGCTGCCGCAGCAACTCGCCGCGGGCAACGCGCCCGACGTGGTGGAGACGCTGATGGCGGACGAGACGCTGGCCAAGCAGATGCTCGACCTCACCGACCAGGCGTGGACCAAGGACACCCCGCTGGCCGAGCAGGCCAAGCTGGGCGGCAGGCTCTACCAGGTCGGCGTCGGCGTGCAGGCCCAGTCGCTGGTCTTCTACAACAAGGCGGCCTTCGACAAGGCGGGCATCGAGCAGCCGCCGCAGACGTTCGACGAGTTCGAGACCGCGATGGGCGAGCTCAAGAAGGCCGGCTACCTGCCGCTGCAGACCGGCGGCGACTTCCTGACCGGGCTGCAGCTCCTCCAGCTCTCCAACCCCAGCCGCGCCCAGACGCACCCGGCCTGGCAGCAGGACGTCAAGGCGGGCAAGACCAAGGCGGGCGAGTCGCTGCTGCCCTACCTGGAGCGCTACCAGGGCTGGATCGACAAGGGGTACGTCGACAAGAACGCGCTCGGCCTGAAGTACGCCGACGCCGAGACCCAGTTCCTGACCGGCAAGTCGGCCATGTACGTCATGGGCAGCTGGTTCACCGCCACCGAGGCCAAGGCCGAGAAGGACTTCGAGGTCGGCGTCTTCCCCGCCCCGGTGGACAAGGGCCAGGCCTACCCGGGCCCGCAGGGCGCCACGCTCGCGGCCCCGTACATGATCCTCAAGTCCACCCCGAACAAGGACGCGGCGCTCAAGCTGGTCCAGTGGCTGGTCACCGACCCGGCGGCGGTCAAGAGCCAGCTCGCGCAGGACGGCAACTTCCGCACCGGCGTGGAGCGCGAGTTCACCCCGCTGGAGAAGCAGGTGCAGGAGATCCTCGACCAGGCTCCCTCCGGGGTGCCGCAGGGCGAGGGCTACGGCGACGCCACCCTGCCCAAGGGCTTCAACTCCGCGTGGAACACCGAGGTCCAGGGCCTGTACGTGGGCAAGTCGCCCAAGGAGGTCGCCGAGGGCGTGGACCGCTGGCTGGCCGGGCGGTCATGACGCTCACCCGAGAAGCACCACCTGTGGTGAGACCGCCCGCTCCGGCACCCAGGAAGCGGCGCGGCGACGGGCTGGCCACCACCCTCATGGTGGCCCCCGCCACGATCCTCTACACCGTGATGCTGATCGTCCCGGTCGGCCTGGCCCTCTACCTGAGCCTGACCGACTGGGACGGCTTCAGCGCCAACCCCGCCTTCGTCGGCGCCGCCAACTACCTCGACCTGCTGGACGACCCCGAGCTGCGGCGCGCCTCCCTGGTCACGCTGCTGGTCGCGGTGGCCGGCACCGCCGGGCTGAACCTGCTCGGCCTCGGCTTCGCCCTCCTGGTCAACGGCAACTCCAGGGCCAACACGTTCTTCCGGATCGTGCTGTTCTACCCGCACGTGCTCAGCGCCCTGGTGGTCGGCTTCCTCTGGTCGGCCATCCTCGGCACCAGCGGCGCGGTCAACAATCTGGTCACGACCTGGGGCGGCGAGGTCATCCCGTTCCTGTCGGACCCGACCTGGGCCACGGTCACCATGATCGCGGTGCTGGTGTGGGCCGGGTTCGGCGTCAACGTGGTGCTGTACCTGGCCGGTCTCCAGGCGGTGCCGCACTCGCTGATCGAGGCGGCCCGCATCGACGGCGCCACCCGCTGGCAGGTGTTCAGGAACGTGACACTGCCCGCGCTGGGCCCGTCGGTGACCGTGAACATCGTGCTGTCGCTGGTGACGCTGCTCAAGACGTACGACCTGGTGGTCTCGCTGACGGCGGGCGGCCCGGCCGGCCAGACGCAGACCGTCGCCTACCTCATCCTGTGGAACTCCTTCCACGACGCCCGCCTCGGCTTCGGCTCCGCGCAGTCGGTGCTGCTCATGCTGGTGACGGCGGCGCTGGCGTTCGTGGTCACCAAGCTGCGCAGGCGCGGCGAGCTGGCGGTGCACCAATGACGAGGAAGACCTTCCTGTGGGCCACCGTCGCCTTCATGCTCATCCCCCTGTACGTGCTCACCGTCAACGCGTTCAAGGGCCAGCAGGACATCCTGTCCAACCCGTTCGGCCTGGGCGGCCTGACCCTCGAACCGCTCGGCAGGGCGCTGACGAACCCGAACTTCAACGTGTTCAAGGGCTACGCGATCACGCTGCTGTTCGTGGTGGCGGTCAACGTGCTGTCGGTGGGGCTGGCCGCGCCCGCGGCGTACGTGATCGCGCGCAGCCCCAAGCGCCGCTTCCGCGCCCTCATGCTGTTCTTCCTGGCCGGCACGTTCATCCCCGGCCAGGTGCTGGTCATCCCCGTCGTGTACGTGCTCAAGACGCTCGGCCTGATGGGCACCATCCGCGGGTTCGTGCTGTTCGAGACCACGCTCACGCTCCCGTTCTCGATCTTCCTGTACGCGGGTTACATCGCCACCGTCCCGGCCGTGCTCGACCAGGCGGCGGCCGTGGACGGGGCGGGCAGGCTGCGCACGTTCTGGCAGATCGTCTTCCCGCTGATGCGGCCCGCGGTCGCCACGATGGTCATCCTCAACACCTTCTCGGTGTGGAACGACTTCGTGAACCCGCAGATCATCCTGGGCCCCGGCAGCGGCCTCTACACGGTCACCACCGGCGTGTACGCGGCGGTCAGCCAGTACTCCACCGACTACACGGTGGTCTTCCCGACACTGCTGCTGGCCATCGCGCCCCTGCTCGTCTTCTTCGTCTTCATGCAACGGCACATCATCAGCGGCCTCACGGCAGGAGCAACGAAAGGTTGACCATGCGCGAGATCAAAGCCACGGTGCCGCTCGGCGAGCCACCGGCGTGGGCGGTGCTGGAGCGCAGGCTGTTCGACGCCCTCGACGAGGCGTGGCGCGGCTTCGCCGCCCGCTACTGCGGCCCCGACGGCCGGCTGATCTACCACGGCCCGGCAGCGGACCGCGACGGAGCCGACGACTTCTACGAGGCGTTCTTCAACTGGCCGACGCTCTACCAGCTCGGCGGCGCCGACGACCTGCTCGACGCCGCCAAGCACCACTGGGAGGGCATCACCACGCAGCTCACCGAGCTGGGCTACCTGGTGGACGAGTACGAGCGCGGCTACGACTGGTTCCACCAGGGCGAGTCGATGCTGCTGTTCTACGGCATCTGCACGGCCGACCCGCGCGACGAGCGCTTCCGCGAGCGGGCCCGCCGCTTCGCCGACCTGTACCTGCCCGGCTCGGCCAACTACGACGCCGAGCACGACATCATCCGCGCCCCGCACAACGGCGCCGTCGGCCCCCGCTACGGCCTGCAGTGGGAGTGGGCCTCCTACCACACGGACCTGACCAGCATGCGGCCGTTCGGCCTGCCGCTGCGCGACCTGCCCGGCATCGAACGCTGGGAGGACCTGGGCGACCCGAGCAACGCCGCCCGCATGGGCGCGGCGATGAGCGAGCGCATCGGCCGCGGCGACGTGGCCGTCAACCTGGCCGCGACCAGCCTGGCCGTCAACGCCTGGCTGTACGACGGCGACGACCGCTACCGCGACTGGGCGCTGCGCTACATCGGCGCCTGGCAGCGCAGGGCCGAGGCCAACGACGGGATCATCCCGGACAACGTGGGGCCGTCCGGCCTCGTGGGCGAGCTGCACGGGGGTCGCTGGTACGGCGGCAACTACGGCTGGCAGTGGCCGCACGGCCTCTACAGCGTGGGCGCCGCCGCCGCGATCGCCGCGGTCAACGCGTACCTGCTGACCGGGGACGACGCCACGCTCGCCATCGGCCGCGACCCCCTCGAAACCGTGTACGGGCGCGCCGTCCAGGCCGCCGTCACCGAGACCGAGATGAGCATCAGCGACCGCTGGCTGGCGGAGCTGGGCGACGAGGCCGGCAAGCCCACCATGCTGGTGCCGAACCGGCACGACGACAGCGGCTGGTTCGACTTCCAGCCGCCGCAGCTCGGCCTGCCCGTGTGGCTCTGGCACGTGTCGCGGGGCCGGAGTGACGCGGACCGGCTCGACCGGCTGCGCAAGGCGTCCGGCTACGACTGGGCGACGGTGCGGCCGTTCCGCAACAAGGAGGAGGCCGGGCACGAGGCCCCGTGGCTGGAGTACCTGCGCGGCGCCAACCCCGGCTTCCCCGAGCGGATGCTCTCCACCGCCCTCGGCCAGGTGCAGCGCCGCATGGCGCTCATCGACGCCGACGAGGCGGACCTGGCCACCATCCACGTGCACCACTGGCAGCGGCTCAACCCCGTGCTCACCGAGGCGCTGCTGCAGCTCGTCACCGGCACCCCGCAGGTGCTCTACAACGGCGGCCTGCTGCCGACCCGGCTGGCCTACTTCGACGCCGACCGCGCCCGCCCCGGGCTGCCCCGCGACGTCGCCGCGCTGGTCGACTCCGTACGCCCCGGCGGCGCCGCCGTCGAGCTGGTCAACCTGAGCCTCGCCCACACCCGGCGCGTCGTGATCCAGGCCGGCCAGTTCGGCGACGACCGCATCGACCACGCCACCGTCACCCGGAGTTCCGGCGACGACTACCCCGGTGACCCCCGCGCCTACACCTCACCCCCCATCCCGCAGAGCGAGCAGGAGGTGACGGTGAACGGCCCGCGCCTGCTCGTGGAGCTGCCCCCCGGCCGCCGCATCCGCCTCGACCTGCACACGACCGCGCGCGTCCGCACGCCGTCGCACCAGCACTACTGAGTCGCACCACTGAGTCGCAAGAGGAGTTTCATGGACGACGCCATCTGGGATCTGCCGGTACGCGGGAAACTTCCCGCCGCACCCGATCCCGCCCTCGTGGAGGGGCTGTCCCGGATCAGCTCGGCCACCGCCTGCGCCAAGCTGCACGCGCAGGGCATCCGGCGGACCTTCGTCGAGGGGCCGCGTCCCATCGCGCCGGGGCAGAAGATCGCCGGCCGGGTCCGCACGCTGCAGTTCATGCCGCAGCGCGAGGACATCGCCTCCGGCCTCGGCCAGGAGTACGTGGAGCGGCACACGGCCCTGTGGCACGTGCTGGAGGACATCGAGCCCGGCGACGTGCTGGTCGTGCAGGCGTACGGCAGCGCGTACACCGGCTGCTTCGGCGACATGCTGGTGCGCTACTTCAAGCGCAAGGGCGGCGCCGGCATCGTCGTCGACGGCCGGATCAGGGACCTGCCCCGCGTGAGCGGCATCGGCCTGCCGATATGGTCCACCGGCGCCACCCCGCACTACGCCTCGCAGGCGGAGCTGTTCCCCTGGGCGTACGACGTGCCGGTGGCCGTCGGCGGCGCGCTCGCGCTGCCCGGCGACCTGTGCGTGGCCGACGACGACGGCGCCGTGGTGGTGCCGCTGCGCCGGGCCGGCCAGGTGCTCGAGGCCGCCGCCGACCACGAGCAGTGGGAGCGCTACAGCCGCGCCCGCATCGAGGAGGGCGGGGCGCTTTCCGACTACTACCCACTCACCCCCGAGACCCGCGCCGAGTACGAGCGGTGGCGGGACGTGAAGGAGAGCCAGTGATACTCAGGTCCGTGGGCGCGATCGTCTTACTCGTGGGCGGCTTGACCACCCCCGCGCCGGCGACAGCGGCCAGACCCAACTGCGACTACTACGTGTCCGCCCAGGGCGGCGACCGGGGCGACGGCAGCGCCCGGAGCCCGTGGAAGAGCATCGAGCAGGCCCGCGACGCCCTCCGGGCGAAGAAGGGCAGGCAGACCTGCGACATCGTCGTCAACGTCAAGGCCGGCGACTACGTCGTGGACCAGACCATCGAGTTCACCGAGGCCGACTCCGGCAGGGACGGCCACAGGATCACCTATCGCAGTGCGGACGGCCCGGGCAAGGCCCGCCTGCTGGGTGCCAAGCCGGTGACGGGATGGCAGCTCTACAAGGACAACATCTACAAGACCAAGGTCGATCGTACCTTCTACACGCTGTTCGAGGACGGCAAACGCGCCACGACCGCCCGCCACCCCAACCGGACCAGCGACGACCTGTGGTCGCCGTACCTGTTCTCGGTGCTCGGCGAGCCGGAGAAGGAGGCGGTGCGGCAGTGGCTGTACTTCAAGCCCGAGGACGTGCCCAAGGAGTGGGACGCCGACTTCGACCGGAACTCGCAGATCGTCGTCTGGTCCGGCGGCTCGTGGAGCTGGTTCACCGACACGGTGCCGCTGGGCGGGGCCGACTTCCGCAAGAACTTCTTCACGCTCAACCACTGGGCGCGCTACTCGTTCGTCAACAGCCGCAGCGGCTCGCGCTACTTCCTGCAGAACACGCTGCGCTTCCTCGACCAGCCCGGTGAGTACTACTTCGACTTCGCCAACAGCGAGGTCTACTACTGGCCGAAGGGCTCGATCGACAAGGTCATGGCCCCCACGGTCAGGACCATCCTGTCACTGAAGGGCAGCACGCCCGAGCAGCGGGTGCAGAACCTCGCCTTCGACGGCCTGGCCCTGCAGTACAGCGACTTCGTCGACTGGTACCGGGCCGGCTGGATCAGCGAGGGCGACTCCGGCTACGAGCACAAGTACCCCGTCTACGACCGGCAGATCGAGATGCCGCGCAACCGGTTCGGCATGGTCACGCTGACCAACACCCGCGACATCGACCTGACCAGGCTGCACCTGTCCGACAGCGGCTTCATGGGCGTCTACCTGCTCTTCGCCAACGAGCGGGTCAAGGTCTCCGACAGCCTGCTGGAGAACATCGGCGCCGACGGCATCAAGGTCGAGGGCGGCTACCCCGGCGAGGGCGACATCTCCGGCCACCACACGATCAGCAACAACTACATCTACCACGTCGGCGAGCTGGTGCCCGGTGACGCGGCCGGCATCGAGCTGCTGAGCACGGGCAACAACACCGTCAGCAACATCAACGTCAAGCACAGCGCGCGGTACGGCATCAGCCTGGAGGTCCGCCCGGAGATCAAGCCGGAGGACAACTACGCCCGCAACAACACCTTCTCCTACATCAAGCTGGAGGAGACCGGCCTGGACAGCGGCGACATGGGCGCCTTCTACACCTACGGCGTCAGCAACGTCGAGCCGCACCCCATGGACAACCACGTCAAGCAGATGGTGATCACGGACGTCATCAACGACCCGGCGGGCGCGATGCCGGACAGCGGCACCCGCGGCGTGCACATGGACGCCGGCGGCTGCGGCTTCACCTTCGACAACATCGAGGTGGGCAAGGTCAGCGACGACAAGTACCAGAGCTACCAGTGCAACCAGGTGACCAACGCCAACTGGGCCGACGGGTTCGACGCCTCGAAGATGGAGTACGACAAGATCGGCGTGACCGGCGCGTTCCCGTACCCGATCCCCGGAGCCGCGCAGTGAAGGCGATCATCACGGCGGCGGTGACGCTCGGCGCGCTCCTCGTCGCCCCCACCGCCTCCGCCCACGCGCCGTGCAAGCCGATCGACTTCTACGTCGCCCCCAATGGCGCCGACCGGGGCCCGGGCAACAGCGCCCAGCGCCCCTGGAAGACCATCGAGCACGCCCGCGACCAGATCAGGGGCATCAGGCACCAGAGCTGCGACATCGTGGTGAACGTGAAGGCCGGCGACTACGTCGTCGACAGGACCATCGAGTTCACCGAGGCCGACTCCGGCAGGAACGGCCACCGCGTGATCTACCGCAGCGCGGACGGCCCCGGCAAGGCCCGCCTGCTGGGCGCGCGGCCGGTGACCGGCTGGGAGAAGTACAAGGACAACATCTACAAGACGAAGGTCGACCGTACCTTCTACACGCTGTTCGAGGACGGCAAGCGGGCCACCACCGCCCGCTACCCGAACCGCCGCTCGGACGACGTGTGGGCGCCCTACCTCACCTCGGTGCTGAAGGAGCCGGAGAAGGAGGCCGTCTACCAGTGGCTGTACTCCAAGCCCGGTGACTGGGACAAGAGCTGGAACCTCGACAACGCGCAGGTCATGGTCTGGTCGGGCGGCTCGTGGAGCTGGTTCACCGACACCGTGCCGATCCAGAACCCGTCGTGGGACGACAACCAGCTCACCCTCGAACACTGGACGCGCTACGCCCTGGTCAACAGCCGCGGCGGCTCCCGCTACTACCTGCAGAACTCGCTGGACTTCCTCGACCAGGCCGGCGAGTACTACTTCGACTTCAAGAACAGCGAGGTCTACTACTGGCCCAAGTCCTCGATCGACAAGGTCATGGCCCCCACGGTCAAGACGATCCTGTCGCTCAAGGGCAGCACGCCGGACAAGCGGGTGCGCAACCTGTCCTTCGACGGCCTGGCCCTGCAGTACAGCGACTTCGTGAGCTGGTACCGCAACGGCTGGATCAGCGCGGGCGACGCCGGCGAGCCGCACCGCTACCCCGAGTACGACCGGCAGATCGAGATGCCGCGCAACCGGTTCGGCGCGGTGACGCTCACCAACACCAGCGGCATCGACCTGACCAGGCTGCACCTGTCGGACACCGGGTTCACCGGCTTCTACCTGCTGTTCGCCAACGATCACGTACGGATCTCCGACAGCCTCCTGGAGAACCTCGGAGCCGACGGGATCAAGGTGGAGGGCCCGTATCCCGGTGAGGGCGACGTCGCCGGGCAGAACGTCTTCACCAACAACTACATCCACCACATCGGCGAGCTGGTGCCCGGGGACGCGTCCGGGGTCGAGCTCATGAACACCGGGAACAACGAGGTCAGCCACACCGTCGTCAAGCACAGCGCGCGGTACGGGGTGAGCCTGGAGGTCCGGCCCGAGGTGAAGGACGGCGACGGGTACGCGCACGGGAACGTGTTCAAGTACCTGCGGCTGGAGGAGACGGGGCTGGACAGCGGCGACATGGGCGCCTTCTACACCTACGGCGTCTCCAACCTCGACCCGCACGAGATCACCAACCACGTCTCCCAGGTCGTCATCGGGGACGTCATCCCCGACGCGTCCATGCCCGACAGCGGGACCCGCGGGGTGCACATGGACGCCGGCGGCTGCGGCTTCGCCTTCTCCGACATCCAGGTGGGGAAGACGACCGACCAGGAGTACCAGAGTTACCAGTGCAACGAGGTCGCGAACGCGAGCTGGGCCGACGGGTTCGACGCCTCGAAGATGGAGTACGACAAGATCGGGGTCACGAGCGCGTTCCCGTACCCGATCCCGAGTTAGCCGGCCCGGGCCGGGCTCGCCCCTTCCGCTCCGCGAGCCCGGCCCGGCCTACCGGCCCCACCGGCCGGGGCGCCGGGCCGGCCGGCCCGGCGCCCCATCCAACCGGCGAACCCCCCGCAGGACCGGCTTCCTGGAGCGCCCGTGAACGACCCGACCCAGCACGGCCTTCCTCCCTTCCCTACGCCCCGCCCCGGCGCCCGCCCGGCCCGGTTCGCGGTGACGCGGCGCGGGTTTCTCGTGCTCGGCGCCACGACCGCCGCCACGCTCGCCCTCGACGGCCTCCCCTCCTCCCCCGCCACGGCCACCGCAGCACCCTCGGCCGCCTGGTTCGCCAGGCCGCGGCGCGAGGTGCGCCCGATGGTGCGCTGGTGGTGGCCCGACGCCCACGTCGATCCCGCCGAGATCAGGCGGGAGGTGGACCAGCTCGCCGACGCCGGCTTCGGCGGCGCGGAGATCGCGGCCGTGCACCACAGCATCCGCGACAAGTCCGTGCTCGACCCGGCGGGCCACGGCTGGGGCACCCCCGCCTGGAACACCGCCGTCGAGGCCGCGCTCGACCAGGCGGCCCGGCGCGGCCTCACCATCGACCTCACGATCGGCCCGGCCTGGCCGGCCGCCATCCCCACCATCACCCCCGCCGGCCCCGCGTCGGCCAAGGAACTGGCCCACGGCTCCGTGACCGTCCCCGCCGGAACCACCTACTCCGGCCCGGTGCCACCCCCCGTCATCCCCACCGGCGAACCCGGCAGCGAGCTGCTGCTCGTCCAGGCGGCCAGGCTCGACCCCGCCCACTCGACCCGCGACGAGACCGGCCTCGACCCCGCCTCCCTCCGGACCGTCACCGCCACGGACGGGCAGACGATCACCTGGGCCGCCCCCGCCGACGGCGACTGGCTGCTCCTCTCCTACTGGCAACGCGGCTCCGGCCAGCGCCCCGAGTCGGGCCCGCACACCGCCCCCGAGGCGTACGTCGTGGACCACTTCAGCC
The DNA here is from genome assembly GCF_014207985.1 of Nonomuraea rubra. Lineage (NCBI taxonomy): Bacteria > Bacillati > Actinomycetota > Actinomycetes > Streptosporangiales > Streptosporangiaceae > Nonomuraea > Nonomuraea rubra. Next base: position 9,450,457 of record NZ_JACHMI010000001.1, read on the forward strand.
GCGCCGGCACCCAGGCGGTGATCGACTACTGGGAGTCGGAGCTGCTCACCCCCGCCATCCGCAAGCTGCTCAGGCGCGCCGGCGGAGCGCTGTTCGAGGACTCCATCGAGATCGAGACCGACGCCCTGCCGTGGACCCCGGACCTGCCCTCCGAGTTCGAGCGGCGCCGCGGCTACCCGCTGGCGTCCATCCTCCCGGTGGTCATGCTCGCGAACGAGGACCCGGTCTTCGCCTACGACGCCGCCCGCACCCGGCACGCCCGCAAGGACTACTGGGACACGGTGTCCGAGCTGTTCAACGAGCACCACTTCACCGCGCTGCGCGAGTGGGCGCACTCGATCGGCCTGCGGTTGCGGGCGCAGCCGTACGGGCTGCAGACCGACGCCATCGAGGCCGCGGCCATCCTGGACGTGCCGGAAGGGGAGTCGCTGGGGTTCAAGAACCTCGACGACTACCGGTGCCTGGCCGGGGGCCGGGATCTGGCCGGGCGGGAGGTGCTGTCCTGCGAGGCGGGCGCGTACCAGGGCGGGGCGTACACGACGACGTGGAAGAAGCTGCTGCGCACGCTGGGCGGGGCGTACGCGGCCGGGCTCAACCAGACGGTGCTGCACGGCTTCTCGTACGCGGACGCGCCCGGCGCCGCGTGGCCGGGGTTCGCGGCGTTCACGCCGTACGGCGGAACGGTGGGGTACGCGGAGTCGTGGGGCCCGCGCCAGCCCACCTGGGATCACATCACCGACATTTCCACCTATTTCGCGCGCCTCCATCTGGTCATGCGGCACGGCGAGCCTCGCGCTGACGTGGCCGTCCTCCGGCAGACCGGCTACACCAAGACCGGCATCGGGGCCTCCTGGTTCACCGCGAGCGGCATCCCGACCGGCTGGACCCACCAGTTCGTCAGCGGGCCCCTGCTCGACCTGCCCGCCGCGCGGGTCTCGGACGGGCGGCTGGGCCGGCCCGCGTACAAGGTGCTGTTCGTCGAGGGCGACAAGTTCTACTCGGGCGAGTGCACGATGACCGTCGGCGTGGCCCGGCGCCTGCTCGAGTACGCCGGCGCCGGCCTGCCCGTCATCCTGCTAGGCGACTGGCGTAACGCCTCGGTGCCGGGCCTGCCCCAGGACGGCGAGAACGAGCGGCTGCGCGCGATCCTGTCGGACCTGCTCGCACGTCCCACCACGCGGATGATCGCCACCGCCGCGGACGTGCCCGCCGCCCTCGCCTCCCTCGGCGTCCACCCCGATGTCCGGTACGCGGTCCCGTCCACCCTGCTCACCATGCGCCGCGTGGCCGGCGACGTGGACTACTACTACCTGTGCAACGGCAAACACCAGGAGAACGCCAAACCGCCCGTGACCGCGATCGACCACGAGGTCACGCTGGCCCGCACCAGCCGGGACAGCGTCCCGTACGTGCTCGACCCCTGGACGGGCCGCGCCTCCCGCCTCGCCCGGTACGCGGAGGAGGAGGACGGCATCCGCCTGCGCGTGACCCTGCAGCCGGGCCAGGCGAGGATCGTGGCCCTCGGCCGGCCCGGCCTGTTCGGCGACCGCACGGGGCGCCGCGCGCACGCCACCAGCACGAACGCCGACCTGGTGAGGTACGCCGCGAGCCGCCTGCTGGTGCGGGCCGCCAAGGCGGGCGTCTACACCACCACCCTCTCCGACGGCCGCACGCTCACCACCGAGATCGGCCCCGTCCCCGCCCCCGTCGAGCTGCACACCTGGCACCTCCGGGTGGAGGACCGGGGCCCCGCGCCGGCCGTGCACTCCCTGCGGCTCGACCGGCTCGCGCCCTGGCCGGAGATCCCCGGGCTGGCCGACGTGTCCGGCGTCGGCACGTACACGACCACCGTCGACGCGGACGGTCCCGCCTACCTGGAGCTGGGAGAGGTGAGCGACACCTGCCGGGTGAGCGTCAACGGCCGGCGCCTGGACCCGGTGGACCAGATCCACCCCGTCCTCGACCTCGGCCCGCACCTCCGCCGCGGCTCGAACACCATCCAGGTGGAGGTGGCGACCCCGCTCGGCAACCGGCTCAGGGTGGCGGACCCGGCCGTGTACGGCGGGCTGGCGCGGCAGCCGTACGGGCTGGTCGGCCCGGTCAGGCTGGTCCCGTACCGCGAGGCGCCTGTCAGGTGACGCCCTGGCCGGCGGTCATCGAGTCGCCGTCCCCCTGGCCGGCGGTCAGCGAGCCACCGTCCGGCAGCGGGATGCGCACGTTCCCCGTCTCCCGGCCGCCGCCCGAACGTTCGCCGCCACGACGCGCCACCGCTACGCCGGCAGGCCGATCAGGGCGGCGCTGTCCTGCCAGAGCGCCTCGCCCGCCGCGGGGTCGCAGGCCGTCTTCGACGGCTCCGGCCAGGTCAGCCGCCCCCGTACGAGCGAGGCGTACCGCTGGCCGGCGGGCGGGGTGATCGTGCCGAGGCAGAGGTCGGCCAGCGTGTGGCCGGCGGCGCGCCGGCTGTTCATGCGCGGGACCACGGCTCCCAGCCGGGTGCCGAGCAGGGACCAGATGAGCCGGATGGGCAGGCTGAAGTTGCGGGACAGGCCGGTGCCCGGCGTCGGACCGGGGTCGTAGGCGAGCACGGTGAGCTGCTTGGCTAGGGCCTCGGGGCGGGTGGCGAGCGTCCGCGCGGTCATCAGGCCGCAGAGCTTGGACGCGGTGTACGCGTGACCGCCGGCCGCCCGCGGGTCGGTGTCCCGGTCGGGGTCGAGCTCCGGGTTGGCGAGCAGGGTCGCGGTGGCGTGCCGGGGTGGCGGCAGGGTCCCGCCGTGCTCGGGGTCGTGGACGGAGCTGCTGGTGATCACCACGCGGCCGCCGCGGGCGAGCTGGGGCAGGAGCCGGCGGAGCAGGAGATAGTGGGCCAGATGGTTGACGGCGAAGGTGGTCTCGTACCCGTCGGGGGTGCGCTGGTCGATGTCGTGGAAGGACACGCCGGCGTTCAGCACGAGCACGTCGATGGGGGTGGACCCGAGGTGGTCCCGCACCGCCGAGGCGAACCTGCGTACCGAATCGAGCCTGGCCAGGTCCAGGACCGGTAACCCGTCCTGGGTGTGCGGGCCGAGGCTGCGCGCGCCGATCAGCAGCCGGGCGCCCGCGGCGGTCATGCGGGCGGCGGCGAGCTCCCCCAGCCCGGAGGTGGCTCCGGTCATCACGATCGTGGTCATGGGAGGCGCTGCCCTCACGTCGTACGGCCGCGGGCGGCACGCGGCTGCCTGCCGAGGCCGGCGGCGCCGACGTGGGCATGGAAGACGCCCATGCCCAGCACGCCGATGGCCCCCGCGGCGAGCGCGGCGATCGGATGGGCGGCGACGTCGGCCATGACCGTCAAGATGGCGGCCAGCACGTACATGAACCATCCCGCCACCAGGTTGACCAGCGGGCTGGGGCCGAAGAGCGTGGGGAACTCCTCTTTCGTGATGCCCTTCACGAAGTGCGGCGTGGCGTTGCCGGCGAGTACGCCCGCCACGAACGTGAGCAGGATCGTCTGCGTCATGGGGACTCCTGTGATCAGGTGAGGCTTCGGACGGTGATGTCGACGAGCTGCCGCAGCCGGGTGCGCAGCACGTGCACCTCGTCCTCCTGCTGGGAGATGCCGGTCAGGGCCGCCAGCAGCAGTTCGGCGGCGTCGTGCGCCGACAGGACGGTGCCGAGCCCCGGCAGCTCGTCCCCGGCGGCGAGCAGGACGGACGTGATGACGGCGGCGTGACGGTCCTTGAACGAGCGCGTCAGGTCGGGGGCGAGCACGCTCACCTCCGCGAGCATCTCGCCCCTGAACCCCGCCTCGACGCTGCCCGTGACGAACTCCAGCTTGAGGTTCAGGGCACGGAACACCCGGTCGGCGACGTCGCCGTCCTCCCGGCCGATCTCCGCCGCCTGGCCGACGAGCCGGTCGATGGCCTGCTCCGCCACGGCCCGGAAGATCTCTTCCTTGCCCGTGTAGTGCTTGTAGAGGGCGGGACGGGACACCCCCGCGGCCTGCGCGATCAGCTCCATCGACGTCCGGCGGAAGCCGTAGCGGCCGAACACCTGGAGCGCTGCGTCAAGGATCTGCTGCTGCTTCTCAATGGTCTGTGACATCGTGACAATCTTATTCAAGATTGTCACACCGTCAAGCACCGGTTCGTCGCCGAGGCGTTGACGGTCTCCAACTTGATGTACTAGATATTGAGTTATGACCTACCCGCTCACCCTCACGCAGGCGATCGCCGTGGTCGTCTACATCGCCGTGAAGGTCGAGGAGGGCTTCACCGACTTCATCTCGACGAGAGAGCTGGCGGCGGCCCTGGGGATCGCGCCACCGACCGCGACGAAGATCGTTCAGAGCCTGACGCGCGCGGGGCTCGTCGAGACCAGGGAGGGCGCCAAGGGTGGCATCAGGCTGGCCAGGCCGTCCGAGAAGATCACGCTGCTCGACGTGCTGCACGCGGGCGAGCAGGACCGTCCGCTGTTCAGGACGGACCTCACCCACGCGCTGACCGGCGGGCGCCCCGACGTGATCCGCCGGCGCGTCGCGGAGAACCTGCGGCAGGCCGAGGACGCGATGAAGGCCAGCCTGGCCGGCACCACGATCGCCGACCTCCACCGGAACACCTGATTTTTTTTCACTTTAACTAGATATAACACATATCGAGTTCAAGGAGTTTGGGGATGCGCAGATTCTTGCAGGCGGGGCTGGCACTGGTGGTGCTGCTGGCCGGCTACCTGATGTTCTGGCCCACGCCGGTCGATCCGGTCGCGTGGGATCCGCCCGCAGACCACGGCCTGACCGGTGCGTACTCACCCAACGACCGCCTGGCGGGCGTGACCCGCTTGGCACGGGGCCACGTGCGCGCCCCCGACGCCGTGACCTTCGACCGCGAAGGCAGGATGTACACGAGCTCGGCCGACGGCAAGATCTACCGCATGGCGCCCGACGGGACGGGTGCCGAGGTGTTCTCCGACGTCGGCGGCCGGCCGACCGGAATGGCCTTCGCCCCCGACGGCGCACTGATCGCGGCCAACGAGCCGCTCGGCGCCCTCATGCGGATCCCGCCCGGCGGCGGACCTCCTCGAACGCTCACCGACAGCGTGAACGGGCGGCGGCTGAGCCTGGTCAACGACGTGACGGTGGCGGCCGACGGGACCGTCTACTTCACCGAGTCCTCCTCCCGCTTCCACTACGACCGCTCCCGCTGGATCGTGCTGGAACACGCGGGCGACGGCGCGGTGCACGCCTACGACCCGCGCACCCGCCGCACGCGCGTCGTGCGCGACGGGCTGCAACTGCCGAACGGCATCACGCTGTCGGCCGACGGCACGCATCTGCTGGTGTCGGAGACCGGGGCCTACCAGGTCATCCGGCACTGGTTGTCGGGGCCACGGGCGGGGGCCACCGACACTCTCGCCGGGAACCTGCCCGGATACCCGAACGACATCTCCCCGGCGGCGGGCGGTGGTCACTGGGTGGCGCTGATGTCGCTGCGCTCGCCGCTGCTCGACGGGCTCGGCGGGTGGCCGGGGGTGCGGAGGACGATCACGCGGCTGCCGTACACGTGGCTGCCCGAGCCGGCGCCGATCGGCTTCGTGATCAGGCTCGACGCGCAGGGCACGGTGACCGCGAACCTGCAGGACTCGGGTGAGGGGGCGTTCACGGCGGTGAGCGCGGTCACCGAGCGGGACGGCGCCCTCTACCTCGGCACGGAGACCGGCGACGCCGTGGGGCGGGTGACCTACTGAGCCGGGCGGCGCCATGCCGCGCCACCGCCAGCACCACTCAACGCCACGCCAAACCACCGCCCCCCCGGACATCCGCCAGCGACTTGGGGCTGAGGGACCGACAACCCAGGATTCCGGACCGTCCGCCCGTGAGATGCTGATGCGCCGGGCGGGCCGGACCACAGTGTGGCCATGACCGACTCCGCTACCCCCGCTCCCGGCACGCCCGACGACCCGGCCGGCACCCGGGAGGCCGCACCCCGTCCCGCGTGGCTGCGCGCGCTGATCGCCGTAGGCCGCCGCTGGCCCAGCCTGCTGGCACTCGCCTGGGCCGCCTACAGCCTCTCCGACGTCGGCGACGGCCTCGAGTACGTGATCCTGTTCGTCCTACCGGCCGCGGGCTACCTGTTCATCGCGGTGGCCGACCGCCCCCGCATCACCTGGGCGGCGGTGATCGCCCTGCTGGCGACGGTCGTGGTCCTGCGCGCACTCGACATAGACCCGTGGCCGCCGCTCGCCCTCGTCGTGATCGCCCTCGCCGCGCTGGGCCTGGTCAACGGCCGGCTGCGCAGACCGCGCATCTTCGCCCTGCAGGCACCGGGCGCGCTCGCCTTCATGGCGTCCGGCATCCTGGCACTGTCGGTTCCTCCTGCGACCGGAGGCTATCTGGTGGCGGCGGGGCTGGTGGGTCACGCCGTGTGGGACGGCTTCCACTGGCGGGCCAACAAGATCGTCGCCCGTTCGTACGCCGAGTGGTGCGGCGTGCTCGACCTGGTGCTCGGCCTGGGCCTGCTGATCCTGCTCCTGACGCGCTGACCGACACTTCTGGGCGGCGTCTTTCACGGATTATCGTCACACTAGGTAAACGTAACGATACGCTAAGCGCCATGCCCTCCCCCTCACATGACGCTCTCGTCCAGCTGTTCTCCGACCGCCCCCAGCTGGTGACGGAGATCCTGCGCGACCTCATCCACGCGCAGCTTCCCGACACCGCGATCATCCAGGAGGAGGAACGCACCTTCAACACCCGGATCTCCGAGGACATCGAGCCCGACCTGGTCTTCACCATGGGACCGAAGCAGAGCCCGGTGCATGTGATCATCGGGGAAGTTCAGCAGGACAACAGGAAGGACGCCAAGCAGCTTGCGCGTTACGCCGCCGCCGCGTGGCTGATGTTGAAGTGCGACGTCACGGTCCTGGTCGTCTGTCCCCATCAATCGGTCGCCGACCACTACGCGAAACCAGTGCAGTCAGGATTGAACGGCTACCGCTTCCAGGCCCGGGTGGCGGGACCGAGGGACATCCCGGCCATCATCGACCCCCAGGAGGCCGCGGCCGATCTCCCGCTCGCGGTCATGTCCGTCATGACTCAGGGCAACGACCGCAAGGTCGTCGAAGCTTTCGCCGCAGCTCTCAACACCGCCTCCGATGAACACGCTACGAAGTACTATGAATACGCGTACAGCATGTCCGGGCCTGAAACCCAAAAGCTCCTGGAGGAGATCATGGCGTCCACCGCCTGGCCGGTCCACAGCCCCTTCGCCCGCGAACACTTCGGCCGCGGCCGAGAGGAGGGCAAGGCGGAAGAGGCCGCCAAGTCGGTTCTGCTGGTACTCCAGGCCCGCGGCTTCGACATCCCGGACGACACCCGCACCATGATCACCACCTGCACAGACCTCACACAACTCCACACCTGGCTCACCCGCGCAGCCACCGCTCACACCCCCCAAGACCTGTTCACCGAACCAAACCAACAGCACCACCAAGGCGACCATTAGGCGAGCGCAAACCACGCCCGGCCCGATTGCAGACAACCAGCTCCAGATCAGTGGTTCATGACGAGCTGGCAGGAGGCGAACCCTGGTCGAGCCCGGCAGCCCGCTGCTGGAACAGTTCGCGCTCACGGGTGTTACGGGTGAGCCCGGCCGCGCGGCGGAACTCGGCGGCGGCCTCCGCCGTCCGGCCGAGCCGGGCCAGCAGGTCGCCGCGGACGGCCGGCAGGTGCGCGTAGTCGCGTAGCGTGCGCTCGTCCAGGAGGGCGTCGGCGATCTCCAGCCCGCGCTCCGGGCCGTGGGCCATGCCGACCGCGACCGCGCGGTTCAGCTCGACGACGGATGAGGGCGTGAGGTGGGCCAGGAGCCGGTACAGGGCGGCGATGCGGGCCCAGTCGGTGGCCTGCGGGGTGAGGGCGCGGGCGTGGCAGGCGGCGATGGCGGCCTGGAGGCCGTACGGGCCGAGCGTGCCCAGTTCTTCGGCGCGGCGCAGGCCGTCCAGGCCGCGGCGGACGAGCAGCCGGTCCCAGCGGCTGCGGTCCTGGTCCGGGAGAAGGATCGGGGTGCCGTCGGCGGCGGTTCTGGCCGGGATGCGCGACGCCTGGATCTCCATGAGCGCCAGCAGGCCGTGCACCTCGGGTTCGGACGGCATGAGCCCGGCGAGCACCCGGCCGAGCCGCATCGCCTCCTGGCAGAGCGCCGGGCGGATCCAGTCCTCGCCGGCGCTGGCCGCGTACCCCTCGTTGAAGATCAGGTAGATGACTTCGAGGACGGAGGCCAGCCGGGCGGGCAGTTCGGCGGGCGGCGGCAGCTCGATGGGGATCTGCTTGTCGGCGAGCGTGCGCTTGGCGCGGGAGATGCGCTGGCCGACGGTGGGTTCGGGGGCGAGGAACGCCCGCGCGATCTCGGCGGTGGACAGGCCGCCGAGCAGGCGGAGGGTGAGCGCGAGCCGCCCCTCGACCGGGAGTTCCGGGTGGCAGGCGGTGAAGATCAGGCGTAGCAGGTCGTCACCGATGTGGTCGTCGAGGGCGTCGTCGAGTTCGGCTTCTGCCCATTCCTGGCGGAGTTCCATGTCGCGGCCGATCTCTTGCAGCTTGCGCTGGTAGGTATCGCGGCGGCGGAACTGGTCGATGGCGCGGTGCTTGGCGGTCAGCGTCAGCCAGGCGCCCGGATTGTCCGGTACGCCGTTACGCGGCCATTCTTCGAGCGCCGCCACCAGGGCGTCCTGGGCCAGCTCCTCCGCCAGCCCGATGTCATTGACCATGCGGGCCAGCGCGGCGATGACCCGGGCGGATTCGATGCGCCAGACCGCCTCGACCGCCCGGTGGGAATCGGCTACCGTCATGCCTCCCGATTATCGCGATCACGCAGGAGGCGCGAAGTCCGCGGGGCCGAACAGCCGGAGCACGTCGGCCTCGCCCTCCCAGCCGGGCCACAGGTCGCGGTGCAGCTTGACGAAGCGGGAGGCCCATTCCACGGCCTCCTCCTTGGTCCTGACCTCGTACAGGGCGTAGCTGATCATCTCCTTGGCCTCGGCGAACGGGCCGTCACTGACGATCAGCCGGCCTCCGCCGACCTCGACGCGCGCGCCCTCCGAGCTGGGGGCCAGGCCGCTGGTGTCGAGCAGGGCGCCGGACTCGGTGGCCTCCTGGCCGAGCTTCATGATGGCTTCCATGAGGTCGGCCGGGGGCGGGCCGGCGGGCTGGGTGACGACTTTGAGGGTGACGAGGTAGCGCATGGTCGCGATGCCTTTCGGTGTGAGAGAGAGGATTCAGGCGGAGCGGGACAGGTTCAGCGACACTAGCGACATCCAGATCCAGAGGGCCAGGATGCCGGCGACGAACGCGAGGTTGGACCAGGCGATCCCGCCGCCACTGGCGATGCCGATGAACGAGCCGAGGAAGAGGGTCCCGGTGACGCGGGAGTACCAGGCCCAGCCCTTGCGGCCGTCGCGGGCGAAGCGGGAGGCGAGGACGTAGCAGGCCGCGACCGCGCAGAGGAAGCCCACGCCGCCGACGGCCATGTGCAGGGTGCCGGAGAGGGTGATGGCGCCGGGGCCTTCCGGGGTTCCGGCGGGGAAGCCCATGGCGGGGTCGGCGGGGAAGAGGGCGGCGCCGATCATGCCGGCGCCGAACGCTCCGATGAGGACGGGGGCCCACTGGGCGCCGCGTCCCGGCGCCAGGGCCCGCCGCATGCCGGCCGCCGCGGCGATGGTCGCCAGGGCGGTGAGGACGAAGTTGAGGGTCTGGATCCAGCCGAGGTCGCCGTTGGCCAGGAAGCTCCAGGGGTGGCGGAGCAGGTCGAAGCCCTCCCTGGTGAACGCCTGGGCCAGGGCGACGGTCACGTACATCGGGCCTGCCAGGACGCCGAATCCGAGCAGCAGGCGGGGGCGGGAGATCACGCGGGAGATCGGGCCGGAGGAGGTCTGGGCGAGCTGAGCCATGGTGGTCCACCTTGCGTCGCGGGGGCCGGCCGGTCCGGCCCTCTGGCTAGGCAGCGAACGAGCCGGGCCGGTTTCGACACGGCCAAAGGATTTCTTCCAACTTTTTTCTGGACCGCCAGCGATCGCGGGGCGGCAGGTGTCGGGCTCACAGCTCTTGACCGGACCTGTTAAGAGGTCTACATATATATTCACCGCCAACTATCCATTCGCGCGTAGAGAGGCCGAATGTGAAGGCATCGATCCCCGTTCTCGTCACAGCGCTCGTCTTAGTCACCACCCCGGCCGCCGCGGAGACCGGTCCCCGGTTCTCGGCGCCGGGACGTGGCGGGACCTGCGTGGACGCCCCCCTGACGATCACCTTCCCCGAGCCCGTCACCCTGGGTTCCTCGGGGGCGATCGAGATCCGGCGTGCGGACGGCACGCTCGCCGACCGCATCGAGGCGGCCACCGCCAAGACGGACAAGAAGAACATCGGACAGGCGATCTCGGACACGGGGCTGCCGCACGACTTCTCGTACGAATCGATCATGGTGGAGGGCGGCACCGCCACCGTCCATCCGCACCGCCAGTTCGAGTACGGCCAGACGTACACCGTCACCGTCGAGGCCGGCGTCTTCCCCGGGCACGGCGCGGCGAGCTGGCGGTTCTCGACCAGGAAGCATCCGCCGCGCAACCTGCGCCACCTGACCGTCTCCGCCGCCGGGGCCGGTGACTTCTGCACCGTGCAGGGCGCCATCGACGCCGTGCCCACCGGCAACACGCGGCCGGTCACCATCGACGTCAAGCGCGGCGTCTACACCGAGATGGTGTACGTCCGCGAGGACCGGCCGTACCTGACCGTCAAGGGCGCGGGCCAGGGCCGCACCGTGATCCGGTACCCCAACAACGACCTGCGCAACGGCGACAAGGCGCTGGTCGACGGCGGGCCGGCGGACGTGTGCCCGCGCCGCGTGCTGGAGACCTCCGACCTGCACAACTGCTGGCGGCAGACGTTCGGCGTGGACGCGGCCGACTTCCGGCTCGCCGACCTCACCGTGCACAACACGACCCCGGACGGGGGCTCGCAGGCCGAGGCGTTCCGCGGCAACAACGACCGCATCCTGCTGGAACGGGTGAACCTGTTCAGCAACCAGGACACGCTGCGGCTGCAGGGCAAGGGCTTCGTGACCGACAGCCACATCCGCGGGGACACCGACTTCGTCTGGGGCACGGGGACGGTGTTCATCCAGGACTCGGTGCTGGAGTCGACCGACCGCGGTTACATCTCGCAGAGCCGCAGCGACCACACGCGGCCGGGCTACGTGTTCGTGCGCACCAAGCTGACCAGGGCGCCGGGGGTGCCGGACGCGTCCGTGGTGCTGGGGCGCACCGCGGTGTGGCGGTTCACGCACAGCCAGGCGGTGTTCATCGACACGAAGATGGACGCCCACGTGGCGCCGGTGGGCTGGCAGATCGATCCGAACGACTGCGCGCAGGCCGGGTCGGCCTCGTTCTGGGAGTACGGCAGCACCGATCTGGACGGCCGCCCGATCGACACCTCGCAGCGGCTGGCCTGCTCGCGGCAGCTCACGCCCGAGGAGGCGAAGCGGTGGAGCGACCCCTCGTTCGTGCTGGGCGGCTGGAATCCCCTGGATGGAGTGACGCGATGACGACGCCGGATATGTCGGGAATGCCCAGTCCGAGCAAGGGTGAGGGTAGGGGCGCAGGTGCGGGGGCGAGCAGGCGCAGGATGCTCGGGGGCGTGCTGGGCGGGATCGGCGTCGCGCTGGCGGCGGGCGTCCCGGCGGGCGCCGCGCACGCAGGCGTCCCCCACGGGAGCGCGGCGACAGGGAGCGGAGCGGCAGGGACGGCGGGCGGGCCCGGGACCGCGGCGGCCGGGCACGGTGGCAAGCGGGCGCCGCGCCCGGTGGCGCCGGTGAACCAGGAGGCGGCGGCCAGGTTCGGCCCCGAGTACAAGACCCTTCCCCCAGCCGTCGCCGGCGTCGACATCGAGCCGCTGATCGGCATCACCGACCCCGAGGACATCACGGCCCGCCGCCGCAAGATGACCGACTTCATCTGGAAGGGCGCCGGCCTCCCCACGACGACCCCCACCGTGGAAACGGGAGTGACCGCCCCGGACTTCGCCTCGCTCACCGGCGTACGCAGGATCGACCTGCTGACCGTCCCCCTCAAGTACCGGATCACCGCCAAGGTGTACGACCTCCTCCCCCGCAAGCCCTGGAACCGCCGCCTGGCCCTGTACCACAACGGCCACGGCGAGCCCTTCGACACCATGCTCCGCACCATCCAGGCGCTCCTCGACCGCGGCTACCGCGTGATGGCGTACGCGATGCCCTTCCACCACTGGAACGGCGGCCAGCAGATCGAGGACCCGAAGAACCCGGGCACAATGTTGCCCAGCCCCTCCCACCGCGAGCTGGTGCCCTGGGAGAGCGACACGTTCTCCACGCTGACGTTCTTCCTGGAGCCGCTCGTCGTCACGCTGAACCACGCGCAGGCGACCTACCGCCCGGCGTCGGTGGAGATGCTGGGCCTGTCCGGCGGCGGCTGGACGACCACGGTGTACGCGGCGCTGGACCCCCGGATCAACCACAGCTACCCGACGGCCGGCTCGCTGCCGTTCTTCCTGCGGGCCGCCTCCCCCAAGCCCAGCCCGACCACCGGCGACTGGGAGCAGACGAGGGCGTCGTTCCCCGGCTTCTACTCCTCGATCACGGCGGGCACGGCCGACGACTACCTCGAGATGTACGTGATGGCCTCGGTCGGCGAGAACCGGGGGCAGTTGCAGGTGCTCAACCGCTTCGACGACTGCTGTTTCAACGGCGTGAGCCACCGCGTCTACCAGGCTCCGGTGCGCGACCGGGTGGCGCTGCTCGCCGGCGGGCGGCCCGAGCGGGGGCGGTGGGACCTGCTGGAGGACGCCACGCACGACGACCACACCATCTCGCCGCACGCGCTTTCCGTGATCCTCTGGGACCTTGACACCGCAAATGTCACAACATAATATCGGAATATAGATACACTGCTGAATAGATATTCAGACGGAGGTCGCATGGCGGACAGGACTTTTTCCCATCGGCGCCGGGTGATCATCAACACCGATGCGAAAAACGAGGCGGACGACCAATTCGCCATCGTGCACGCCCTGCTCTCCCCCAGCCTGGATATCCGCGGTCTGGTGGCCGCGCATTTCGGCAACCGGCGCACCCGGTCGAGCCTGGAGGAAAGCCGGGCGGAGATCGAGCTGCTGCTGCGGCTCATGAAGCTCGACGGCCGGGTGCCGGTGGCGGACGGCGCGCCGTACGCGCTGCCCGACGCCGGCACCCCGGTCCCGGCCCCGGGCGTCGAGCTGATCGTCGAGGAGGCCATGCGCGACGTGGCCGAGCCGCTCTACGTGGCCTTCCTCGGCCCGCTGACCGACATGGCCTCGGCCCTGATGCTGGAGCCGCGCATCGCCGAGCGGGACGTGACCGTGATCTGGATCGGCGGCGGCGGGTACGACGGCGTCGGGCCGCAGAACGGCAGGCCGGAGTTCAACCTGTCCAACGACATCGTGGCGGCCAACCTCGTCTTCTCCTCGGCGCTCAAGGTGTGGCAGGTCCCGGCGCCGACGTACCGGATGATGGCCGTCGGCTACGCCGAGCTCGACGCGAAGGTCGCGCCGTGCGGCGAGGTCGGCGAGTACCTCGTGCGCCAGCTCGTGGAGTGGAACGAGCGGCAGCACGGCGGGTCGATCGAGTTCCGCGTGCTCGGCGACTCCCCCGCGATCGGGCTGATGCTGCACCCCGACTGCGGGACCTGGGTGGAGCGGCCGGCACCGGCCTTCCGTTACGACGGCACGTACGACTTCTCCGCCGCCGAAGACGCCAGCAGGCCGATCCGCGTCTACGGCTCGATCGACGCGCGCTTCATCCATGAGGACTTCTTCGCGAAGCTACGCGCCTTCGCGGATCACCGCTGACAGGGAGGGACGAGGACCATGCTGACGTTCGGCGCCGGGATATGGGCGTTCGGGCAGATCGTCGACCGGTACGCCACCGACGGTTACGGCCCGGCCAGGACGATGACGGAGATGCTGGACCTGGCGGCGGCCGTGGACGGGCTGGAGTGCCTGGACATCAACGTGCCGTTCGCCGAGGGGATCTCCAAGGCGTCCGAGCTGGCGCAGGCGCTGGCCGAGCGCGGGCTGCGGGCCAGGGCGATCACGCCGCACCTCTACACCAGGGAGTTCGCCAGAGGGGCGTTCACCAACCCCGAGCCCGAGGTGCGCCGCCGCGCCGCCGAGCGCGTGCACGAGGCCGTCGCCGTGGCCAGGGAGCTGGGCGCCGACTACGTGAAGTTCTGGCCTGGCCAGGACGGGTTCGACCTGCCGGGGCAGGCCGACTACGCGCGGCTGTGGGAGCTGACGGTGGGCGCGATCGGCGATCTCGCCTCGGCGCATCCCGACGTGCAGTTCGCGATCGAGTACAAGGCCAAGGAGCCGCGGGTGCGCATCACGCTCGCCGACGCGGCCCGTACGCTGCTGGCCATCGACGAGGCGGGGCAGCCGAACGTCGGCATCGTCATGGACTTCGGTCACTCGCTGCTGGCCGGCGAGACGCCGGCCGAGGCGGTGCAGCTCGTGCACCGGCGCGGCAGGCTCGTCTCGGTCGAGCTGAACGACAACTGGCGCGGCTGGGACGACGACCTGCCGGTGGCCTCGGTGCACCTGTTCGAGACCGTCGAGTACCTGCTGGCCGTGCGCCGGATCGGCTGGGACAGGCCGGTCCTGCTCGACCAGTTCCCGTTCAGGGAGGACCCGGTACGCGCGCTGTCCGAGAGCATCAGGACCATCCGCGCACTGGAGCAGGTGTGCGACCGGATCGACCTGGAAGAGCTGGCGGACGCGCAGGAGCGGCAGGACGCGCTCGCGGCGCAGGCGATCCTCTGGTCGGCGATCGGGATGGCACGTGCGACCTAGCCCGACGACCATCACGGCCGCCCCGCCCGGCCACGACGTCACCGATCTCCTCCCCGACCACGACGCGATCGCCGAGTGGCGCGGGCTGCGCGAGCGGCTGGCACGCGCCGACAGGGACGCCGCGGCCGCCGCGCTGGCGGCCCTGGCCGGCGGGATCCGCCGCACCGTGATCAGCACGATCGCGGGGGCGGGCCTCGGCCACGCGGGCGGCGACCTGTCGGTGACGGACATCCTCGCCACCCTGTACGGCGCGGTGCTCCGCGTCGACCCGGCCGACCCCGGCTGGCCGGACCGCGACCGGCTGGTCCTGAGCAAGGGTCACTGCTCGGTCGCCCTCTACACCACGCTCTCCACCTGCGGTTTCTTCCCGGCGGAGCGTTTGAGCACGTTCGCGGCCCCGATGTCGCCGCTCAACGGCCACCCGAGCCGCAGGTCGGTGCCCGGCGTCGAGACCAGCACCGGCCCGCTCGGGCACGGCCTGCCGGTGGGCGTCGGCATCGCGGTCGGCCTGCGCCTGCGCGGCTCGGCGGCCAGGACCGTGGTGGTGCTGGGCGACGGCGAGCTGCAGGAGGGCAGCAACTGGGAGGCCGCGATGACGGCGGGGCATCGGGGGCTCACGTCGCTGACGGCCGTGATCGACAGGAACGGCCTGCAGCAGGGCGCCAGGACCAGCGCGACCAACGAGCTGGAGCCGCTGGCCGACAAGTGGCGCGCGTTCGGCTGGGAGGCGGTCGAGGTGGACGGCCACGACCACCTGGCGCTGCTGGACGCCCTGACCGCGCCGCACGACGCGGGCCGGCCGCGCTGCGTGATCGCCAGGACCGTCAAGGGTCGGGGGGTTTCTTTCATGGAGGACCGGGTGGAGTGGCATCACAAGGTGCCGGACGCCGAGCAGGCCCGCTCGGCACTCGAGGAACTGCGTTGATCCTCCGGCAGACGCGCGAAGAGACGCACGAGGAGACGTACGACTGCAGGGACGCCTTCGCGGACGAGCTGGTCAGGCTGGCGCGCGCGGACAGCCGCGTCGTGGCCGTCTGCAACGACTCGGTGGGCTCCAGCAAGCTGGGCGCGTTCGCCGCCGAGTTCCCCGACCGGCTGGTCAACGTGGGCATCGCCGAGCAGGACATGGTCGGCATCGGCGCCGGGCTGGCCAACGCGGGGCTGGTGCCGTTCGTGTGCGGGGCGGCGACGTTCCTGACGGCCAGGGCATTGGAGCAGATCAAGGCCGACGTGGCCTACAGCCTGGCGAACGTCAAGCTGTGCGGGATGAGCCCCGGGCTGGCGTACGGGGCGCTGGGGCCGACGCACCACTCGACGGAGGACCTGTCGTGGTTGCGGGCCATCGCCGACCTGCCGGTCGTCGTGCCCGCCGACCCCGCGCAGACCCGCGCGGCGATCAGGTGGGCGGCGGAGACGGAGGGGCCGGTGTTCCTGCGGATCGGCAGGTTCCCCGTGCCGGACGTGTCGCCGCCGGGTGTCCCCGCCTTCACGTACGGGCGGGCGGTGCGGCTGCGCGAGGGCGTGGACGCGACGGTCGTGGCGACGGGCACGATGGTGAGCCGGGCGATGCGCGCCGCGGCGCTGCTGGAGGAGCGCGGGGTGCAGGCCCGGGTGGTGAACGTGTCCACGATCTCCCCCCTCGACCGGGAGGAGATCGTGGCGGCGGCCCGGCAGACGGGCGCGGTCGTGACGGCCGAGGAGGCGGTGCCCACCGGCGGGCTCGGGGCGGCGGTGGCGGAGGTCGTGCTGGAGACGCGGCCGGTGCCGATGCGGCTGCTCGGCACCCGCGCGTTCGCGCCGACCGGGGAGCCGGGCTTCCTGCTGGAGCACTTCGGGCTCACCGCTGACGGGATCGCCCGGGCCGTGCTGGAGGTGCTGGGCCTTGACCACGTCTGAACGGCGGTTCGTCCTGGGGGTCGATCAGGGCACGAGCGCGACCAAGGCGATCCTGATGGACGCGGCGGGTGAGATCGTGGCGCGGGCCTCGGCGCCGCTGTCCAGCCGGCATCCCGGGCCGGGGCTGGTCGAGCAGGACGGCGAGGAGCTGTGGCGCGGCGTCCTGGAGGCCGTGGCCGGCTGTCTCGCGCAGGCGCCCCCCGGGCTGGTCATCGCCGTGGGCCTGAGCGTGCAGCGCGAGTCGGTGATCCTCTGGGACCGGGCCACGGGCGCCCCGCTCGGGCCGCTGGTGAGCTGGCAGGACCGCCGGGGCACCGGCCTGTGCGCCCGCCTGGCCGCCGACGGCGCCGCCTCCCTGGTACGCCGCACCAGCGGCCTCCCCCTGGACCCGATGTTCTCCGCCGCCAAGGCGGCCTGGCTGCTCGACCACCACGACCCCGGGCGGGTGCGATCCGGCAGGGGCGAGCTGTGCCTGGGCACGGTGGACTCGTGGCTGCTGCACCGGCTGGGCGGCGGCCACGTGATCGAGGTGGGGTGCGCCTCCCGTACGCAGTTGCTGGACGTGCGGCGGCGGGCGTGGAGCCCGGAGCTGCTCGGCCTGTTCGGCGTGCCGGTGGAGGCGCTGCCGCGCGTGGTGGCCTCCACCGGGACGCACGCCGACGCGAAGGCGCTGCATCCCGCGCTGGCCGGGGTACCGGTCGCGGCGGTGCTGGGCGACTCGCACGCCGCCCTGTTCGCGCACGCCGCGGGGCAGGCGGGGCGAGTCAAGGTCACGTACGGCACGGGCTCGTCGGTGATGGCGCCGGTCCCGGGGCCGCAGGAGGTGGACGACGAGGGGCTGTGCCTGACGGTCGGCTGGGACGACGGCGTGCCCGCGTACGCGCTGGAGGGCAACATCCTGTCCACCGGCGCCACGGTCGCCTGGCTGGCCGGGGTCCTGGGGACGGAGGCCGGGGAGCTGGCGCGGCTCGCGACCGCCGGCCGCCGGGGTAGGCTGCAGATCGTGCCGGCGTTCGGCGGCCTCGGGGCGCCGTGGTGGGACGACCGGGCAGAGGCGATCATGACGGGTTTCGGCCTGGACAGCCGGCGGGAGGACATGGCGAGGGCGGCGGTCGACTCGATCGGCCTGCAGGTCGGCGATGTCGTGTCGGCCGTGGAGCGCGCGGCGGGGCCGGTGGCGGAGCTGCTGGCCGACGGCGGGCCCACCGCCAACGCCGACCTCATGCAGTGGCAGGCCGACGTGACCGGTCACGCGGTGCGCGTCGCGCGCCGCCCCGAGCTGTCGGCCCTCGGGGCCGCGCACCTCGCCGGGGCCGCATCCGGTGTATGGTCCCGCCGGGAGCTGTCCGGGCTGCCCCGCCATGGCCGGCGCTACACCCCCGTTCTGCCGGTGTGCGAACGGCGTCGCGCCCTAGCAGAATGGCACTCGGCAGTGGCCCGGGCTCGCCACCGGACCAGCAGGAGCGGCGGAGCCGAAGCGGAGGCCAGCGATCGTGGGAGCTGACAGTCAGTTCGAGAAGGGCCGCGCGGAGCCCGTGCGGTTCGGCGGGCGCCGGCTCAGCCAGGAGTCCGAGCGCATGCGGCTGCTCGTCCGCGTGGCCCGGCTCTACCACGAGCACGGCGTGCGGCAGCCGCAGATCGCCGCCCAGCTGCGCATCTCGCAGCCGCGCGTGTCCCGGCTGCTGAAGGAGGCCGCGGAGATCGGCATCGTGCGCACGGTGGTCGTGGTGCCCAGCGGCGTGCACGCGCTGCTGGAGGAGGACCTGGAGCGCAAGTACGGCGTGGAGCAGATCATCGTCGTGGACGCCTCCGGCGACAGCCACGACGTGGTGGCCGCGCTGGGCTCGGCGGGTGCGACGTACCTCGACGCCACGCTGATCGGCGGCGAGCACCTGGGCATCTCCTCGTGGAGCGCGAGCCTGCTGGCCACGGTGGAGGCCATGCAGCGCCGCCCGGTGCGGGTGGCCGAGGAGGTCGTGCAGCTCATCGGCGGCGTGGGCAAGGGCTCGGCGCAGGTGCAGGCCACCCGGCTGGCCGCCCACCTGGCCGACCTGACCGGCGCCGAGCCGGTGTTCCTGCCCGCGCCGGGGCTGGTCGGCTCGGCGGTGGCGCGGCAGGCGCTGTCCGACGACCACGTGGTGCGGCAGGTGGTGGACGCCTGGTCGCGGCTGACGACGGTGCTGGTCGGGATCGGCAGCCTCAACCCGTCGCCATTGCTGCAGGAGAGCGGCAACGCGATCGGCGAGGAGGAGATGGAGACGCTGCGCGGGCTCGGCGCCGTGGGTGACGTGTGCCTGCGCTTCTTCGACGCCGAAGGACGGCTGGTCGACTCGCCGCTGGAGGAGCGCATCCTCGGCATCCCGGCCGCCGACCTGCTGCGCGTGCCGCGGCGCATCGCGATCGCCGGCGGGCGGCGCAAGACCGCCGCCATCAGGGCCGCGCTCAAGGGCGGCTGGGTCAACACGCTCATCACGGACGTGGGCGTGGCCGAGGAGCTGCTCAAGGACTAGCTCCCGCCCCCAGGACAGGGCCGCCGTGCGCACGCCGCACGGCGGCCTTCGCCGTTCCTGGACGGGTCCTGAGAATTTACCGGCGCGTCATCTGGCCGAGAAACCGCTCTTGACAGTCACATCCGTGTCGTTCACGATGTGATGCAATCCACTCCATTCATGGCTGAATAAAAATTCTCACCTAGCGACAGCGTGGTCCGGAGTGTGCCGATGCACGGCACAGCCCTGCCTATTCCCGGGGCGGAAAGAGAGCGTTTCGATGACCGAGGCCCCTGGCTTCGATCCCCAGCAATCAGAATTCAGCCGCCGCGCGTTCGTGCGCTCGGCGGCGCTGGCCACGCCGGCCGTGGCCCTGGCCGGTCAGGCCGGCACGGCCGCCGCCTCGGCGCCCACGCCGTCACCGTCGCCGAGCCCGAGCACGCAGGCGACCACAGCGGCGAAGCCGAAGATCCCGGCCTTCCCCGGCGCCGAGGGTGCCGGCAAGTACACGACCGGCGGCCGGGGCGGCGCCGTGTACGAGGTGACCACCCTGGCCGACGACGGCCCCGGCTCGCTGCGCGAGGCGGCCGCCAAGTCGGACGGCACGATCGTCTTCCGGGTCGCCGGCACCATCAGGATCAAGGGCGGGCTCGACATCACCGGGTCCAACCTCACGATCGCCGGGCAGACCGCCCCCGGTCACGGCATCACCGTCGCCGGCAACGAGACGGCGATCAAGGGCGACAACATCATCCTGCGCCACCTGCGCTTCCGCGGCGGTGACGAGATGGGCACCCCGATCGACACGTTCGCCGCCCGCGGCGTGAAGGATCTGATCATCGACCACTGCTCCTTCTCCTGGGGCGTGGACGAGTGCTTCTCGGTCTACGGCAACACCAACGTGACCGTGCAGTGGTGCATCATCTCCGAGGGCCTGACGAACTCGGTGCACGACAAGGGCCGGCACGGCATGGGCGGGCTGTGGGGCGGCGACACGGTCACCTACCACCACAACCTGCTGATCCACGAGAACGCCCGCAACCCGCGCTTCAGCTTCGAGGAGGGCATGGCCCTGACGGTGGATCACCGCAACAACGTGATCTACAACCACGGCATCACCTCCTGCTACGGCGGCGAGTGGTCCAACGGCATCAACCTGGTCGGCAACTACTACAAGCCGGGCCCCAACACGCTGCCGAAGACCGCCAGGGAGATCGTCGCCCCCGGCCGGTTCGGCCAGTGGCACGTCAGCGGCAACGAGATCGAGGGCCACGCCGACGTCACGGCCGACAACACGCTCGGCATCACCTACCCGATCGGCGGCATCACGCTGCTGCCCAAGCCGGTGGAGTTCGAGCACGGCATCACCGAGCAGAGCGCGCGGGAGGCGTACGCGACCGTCCTGGAGCAGGCGGGGGCCACCCTGCCGCGGCGGGACGCCATCGACGCCCGGCTGGTCACCGAGGCGCGCACCGGCACGGGCCGGCACATCAACTCCCAGAAGGACGTGGGCGGCTACCTGCCCTTACCCACCGAGGTACCCGCACCGGCCGACACCGACAAGGACGGTATCCCTGACGAGTGGGAGACCGCGCAGGGGCTGGACCCGAACAACGCCGACGACGCCAAGGCGGTCGGCGGCGACGGGTACACGAACCTGGAGCGGTACCTGAACTCGATCCAGCGGGCCGGGGCCCGCAACCCGGAGGTGGCGATCACCTCCCCCGCTGTCGACCAGGTGTTCGCGGCGAACAAGGACAAGCAGCCGGTCGCGATCACCGCCGACGCCAGGGCCCTCGACGGGGCGAGCATCGCCAAGGTCGAGTTCTTCCACGGCGACGAGAAGATCGGCGAGTCGGCGGCGGCGCCGTACCAGGCGACCTGGAAGGGCGTCACCGACGGCACCTACTTCCTGACGGCCAGGGCCACCGACAGCACGGGCTCGGCCACCACCTCCTCGCTGGTGCCGATCCACGTCAACCGCACCAGGACGCACCCGGGCTGGCAGGTCAAGGACATCGGCGAGGTGCCGATCCCGGGCAACACGGCGCTCAAGGACGGCGTGTTCACGATCAAGGGGTCCGGCAAGATCGCCGGGTGGAAGGACTCCTTCCACTTCGCCTACAAGGCGGTCGGGTTCAGCAAGCGCGGCGAGGTCCTGGAGATCACCGCCCGCCTGGACGGCGTCAGCAAGAATCACGTCGACGCCGTGGCCGGCATCATGGTGCGGCAGGACCTGGAGCCGAACTCGCCGTTCATGATGGCCGGCATCGGGTTCTCGGCCAGCAACGAGGACGGCTCCCGCAAGCGCGCCAAGGCGATCAGGGTGGCCTCCCACGGCACGGCGCCGAGCGTCGGCGTGTACCCGCCCACCAGCGAGGATCCGCTGGACGACAAGCCGTACTGGCTGCGCCTGGTCTGCCGGAGCCTGCCGACCGGCGGGGACACCGAGTTCGAGGCCTTCCTTTCGGACAACTCGCTCAACTGGGAGCGCATCGGCTACGAGCGCATCGTCATGCGGACCGGACGGTTCTACGTCGGCCTGGCCGTGGACGGCAACCAGGAGGCGAACGGCGTCCACGTCTACACCACGGCGACCTTCAGCCAGGTCAAGGTCAATCGTTAGACCTGAGAACGGAGCACCCATGACTGACCAAGTTTTCACGAGGAGGAGCCTGCTCCGCGGCGGAGGTCTGCTGATGCTGGCCACGGCCACCGGCTGCAGCTTCTTCGACACCGACCCGAACACGGGCACCGCCGGCGCCGCACAGGCCGCCGACCTGTCGGCCAAGGAGGCGCCCGCGCTGGCGGAGCTGGTCAAGGCCGGCAAGCTGCCGCCGCTGGAGCAGCGCCTGCCGAAGAACCCCCTGGCCGTCACCCCGCTGCAGGAGCCCGGCAGGTACGGCGGCACGTGGAGCTCCGCTCTGGTCGGCGAGGACGACTGGGACTGGCTGATCTTCGCCCTCTACGAGCCCCTCGTCCGGCTCAAGCCCGGCACGAACGGCCAGAAGGGCCCGGACGACATCATCCCCAACGTCGCCGAGTTCGAGGTGAAGGACGGCGGCCGGGAATACGTCTTCCGCCTGCGCGAGGGCCTGAAGTGGTCCGACGGGCAGCCCTGCACGGCCGACGACATGCTGTTCGCCTTCGAGGACGTGGCCACCTACCACGACCTGCACACGACCGGCATCTACGACCTCTACCTGGAGAACGGCAGCACCACCGAGCGGGTCAAGGTCGAGAAGGTGGACGAGCGGACCGTCCGCTACGTCTACAAGGAGCCGAAGGCGGGCCTGCTGTTCCAGATCGCGGTCGCCACGTTCGAGCGGGGCGGGGCGAGCGGGTTCCTGCTGCCCAAGCACTACCTCAAGCAGTTCCACAAGAAGTACAACCCGGACGCCGACAAGCTCGCCAAGGACGAGCAGCTGGAGGACTGGACCCAGCTGTTCATGCAGAAGAACGACGTCCCGCACAACGCCGACATCCCCACGCTGCACGCCTGGAAGATCACCAACGCGATCGGCAAGGGCACCGCGGTGGTGGCCGAGCGGAACCCGTACTACTGGAAGGTCGACCAGCAGGGGCGCCAGCTCCCCTACATCGACCGGTTCAGGTCGGAGATCCTCGGCGACGTCGAGGTGGAGCTGCTGAAGATCATGAACGGCGAGCTGCACATGCAGCTCCGCAACTTCAACACGCCGGAGAACAAGCCGCTGGTCGCGCAGAACGCCGCCAAGGGCAAGTACCGGATCTTC
This sequence comes from Nonomuraea rubra, assembly GCF_014207985.1. Taxonomy (NCBI): domain Bacteria; kingdom Bacillati; phylum Actinomycetota; class Actinomycetes; order Streptosporangiales; family Streptosporangiaceae; genus Nonomuraea; species Nonomuraea rubra. The sequence continues at coordinate 9,473,472 of NZ_JACHMI010000001.1, forward strand.
GACGTGCAGAGCCGGCTGAGCAACACGATGATCATCCAGTTCAACCAGACGATAGCCGACGAGGGCCTGCGCGAGCTGTTCAGGAAGAAGGACTTCCGGATCGGGCTGTCGTACGCGATCAACCGCAAGCAGATCATCGACGGCGTGTACGCGGGCCAGGGCGAGCCCTGGCAGGGCGCCCCCTCCAAGTCCAACGCCCTCTACGACGCGGACTTCGCCAAGCAGTACACGGAGTACGACGTCGCCAAGGCCGGCGAGTTCCTGGACAAGGCCGGCCTGACGGAGAAGGACGCCGACGGCAAGCGGCTCGGCCCCGACGGCAAGCCGCTGATGATCACGGTCATGGCCGACACCGAGTTCCCCCATCACGTCCAGGCGCTGGAGTTCGTCAAGAAGGACTGGGAGGCGGTCGGGGTCGGGCTGCGGGTCGATCCGGTGTCGTCCACGCTGTACGACGAGCGCACGATGGGCAACAACCCGCAGGCGTCCGCGTACACGTGCAGCGACTTCGACGTGATCACCGGCACCGGCGGCGACCACTACTACGTGCCGAGCAACTCCGGCAGCGCCCGCTACGCCATCCGCTGGGCCCAGTGGTACGGCAGCAAGGGCAAGAGCGGCGACGAGCCGCCGGAGGAGGTGCGCAAGCAGCTGGAGGCGTTCACCACCATGCGCACCGAGCCGGACTTCACCAAGGCGCTGGAGCATGCCAAGGAGGTCGTGCGCATCTCCAAGGAGCAGTTCTACGCGATCGGGATCAGCTCGTACCCGAACGAGTACGGCATCGTCTCCAACAGCTTCAAGAACGTGCCCGAGTCCATGGCCGCCGCCCCGGTGAACCCCGGGCCGACCATGCCCGAGCAGTACTCCCTCTGAGGGGCCGACGTGCTGGGTTACTTCGGCCGCCGCCTCCTCTACGTGGTGGTGACGCTCTGGGCGATCTCGATCGTCACGTTCGTCATCATCAACCTGCCGCCCGGCGACTACGTCTCGACGCTGATCGCGAACGCGGAGTCGGGCGGTGAGGGCATCACGCCCGCGGAGGCCGCCAACCTCAGGGCGCGCTACGGCCTGGACGATCCGATCTTCGTCCAGTACTGGCGCTGGATCTCCGCCATCGTGCTGCACGGCGATTTCGGTCAATCGTTTGCCTGGAACCAGCCGGTCGCCACGCTGATCGGCGAGCGGGTCGTCCTGTCGGCGGTGCTGTCGATCGCCTCGCTGCTGATGGTCTGGGCGATCGCGTTCCCGATCGGCATCTACAGCGCGGTCAAGCAGTACTCCTGGGGCGACTACGGCTTCTCCTTCCTCGGCTTCATCGGGATGGCGATCCCCGAGTTCATGCTGGCGCTGGTCCTCATGTACGTCGGGTTCCGCTACTTCGGGCAGAGCGTGGGCGGGCTGTTCTCACCCGAGTTCCAGGACGCGGCCTGGAACCTGGGCAAGGTCCTGGACCTCCTCGGCCACCTCTGGGTGCCGATCGCGGTCATCGCGGTCTCCGGCACGGCCGGCATGATCCGGGTGACCAGGGCGAACCTGCTCGACGAGCTCTACCGGCCCTACGTGCACACGGCCAGGGCCAAGGGGCTGCCGGAGTGGAAGCTGCTGCTGAGGTACCCGGTGCGGATGTCGCTCAGCCCGTTCTTCAGCACGGTGGGCTGGCTGCTGCCGGGGCTGATCGGCGGCGAGACCATCGTCTCGGTCGTCATGAGCCTGCCGACCGGCGGGCCGCTGCTGCTCAGCGGGGTCATGAACCAGGACATGTACCTGGTCGGCAGCTTCATCATGATCCTCAGCCTGCTCACCGTGGTCGGCACCGTGCTGAGCGACCTGGCCCTGGCGTGGTGGGACCCGCGAATTCGCAAACGGTACAAGAGAGAGTAGCGCCGCATGTTTCTCAGGCGACCCACGACGAAGGAAGCAGGGACGCTGCCGCAGTGGCGGCTGATGTGGCGGCAGTTCCGGCGGCACCGGCTCGCCATGGCCGGTGCGGCGATCCTGATCCCGGTGTACTTCGTGGCGATCTTCGCGGAGTTCTTCGCGCCGATGTCCAGCTCGACGGCGAACACGTCGATGACGTACGCGCCGCCGCAGGTGCTGCACTTCTCCGGCGAGCACGGCCTGCACGTGTACGGGTACACGACCGAGCGCGACCCGAACACCTACGAGCAGCGCTACACCGAGGATCCCTCCCAGGTGACCGAGGTCGGGCTGTTCGTGCACGGCGACGAGTACAAGCTGCTCGGCCTGATCCCGTCCGACATCCACCTGATCGGCCCCGTGCAGAAGGGCGAGCCGTTCTTCCTCCTGGGCTCCGACCAGAACGGGCGGGACCTGCTGTCCAGGCTGATCCACGGGGCCAGGGTGTCGTTGTCGATCGGCCTGGTCGGGGTGGCGGCCAGCTTCCTGCTCGGCATGCTCATCGGCGGCATCTCCGGGTACTTCGGCGGCGGCGTGGACAACGTCGTGCAGCGGGTCATCGAGTTCCTGATGGCGATCCCGACGCTGCCCCTGTGGATGGCGCTGTCGGCCGCGCTGCCGACCGACTGGGGGCCACTGACCCGATATTTCGCCATCACGGTGCTGCTGTCACTGATCGGGTGGACCGGGCTGGCCCGCGACGTGCGCGGGCGGTTCCTGTCGCTGCGCGAGGAGGACTTCGTCACGGCCGCCCGGCTGGACGGCGTGGGCCGGCTGTCGATCATCTTCCGGCACATGATCCCGTCCTTCGCCAGCCACATCATCGCCTCGCTGTCGCTGGCCATCCCGGCCATGATCCTCGGCGAGACCAGCCTGAGCTTCCTCGGCCTGGGCCTGCAGGCGCCGGCGGTGAGCTGGGGCGTGCTGCTGGAGGGCGCGCAGAACGTGCGCGTCGTCGCGAACGCGCCGTGGCTGCTGGCGCCGGGCGTCGCGGTGGTGGTCGTCGTGGTCGCCATGAACTTCTTCGGGGACGGCCTCAGGGACGCCGCCGACCCGTACGGAGCGGCGAGCCGAGCCCGGAGAAGGAAGCCCTTCTGGCGTAACCGCGCAGGGCGACAAGCGAGCGCGACCATCAACACAGCAACAGGAAGGTGAGCAGGCGTGCCCGCAGACGACGTGCTGCTTGAGATCGAGGACCTGCGCACGCACTTCCTCATGGACGACGGCGTCGTGTGCGCCGTGGACGGCGTGGACCTGAAGGTGCGCCGGGGCGAGACGCTGGCCATCGTCGGCGAGTCCGGCTGCGGCAAGAGCGTCATGGCCCGCTCGATCCTGCGCCTGGTCGATCCGCCGGGCCAGATCGAGGGCGGGAAGATCACCCTGCACCGCGAGAGCGGCCCCGTCGAGCTGGTCGGCGCCGACCCGAAGCTGCTGCGGCAGATCAGATGGAACGACATCGCGATGGTCTTCCAGGAGCCGATGGCCTCGCTCAGCCTGGTGCACACCATCGGCAGCCAGATCGTCGAGGCGGTGCGGCTGCACGAGAACGTCGGCAAGGCCGCGGCCCGCAGGCGCGCCATCGACATGCTCGACCGGGTCGGCATCCCCATGCCGCAGCGGCGGGTGGACGCCTACCCGTTCGAGCTGAGCGGCGGCATGCGGCAGCGGGCCATGATCGCGATGGCGCTGTCGTGCAACCCCAGCCTGCTGATCGCCGACGAGCCGACGACCGCGCTCGACGTCACCACCCAGGCGCAGATCCTGGAGCTGCTGCGGGACCTTCAGGACGAGTTCGGCATGGCGATCATGCTGATCACGCACGACCTCGGGGTGGCGGCGCAGGTGGCCGACAGCATGGCCGTCATGTACCTGGGGCGGGTGGTCGAGTACGGCGCCGCCGAGCAGGTGCTGGCCGCCCCCCGCCACCCCTACGCGCAGGCGCTGCTGCGCTCGATGCCCCGGCTGGGCCGGGCCAGGCAGCGGCGGCTCACCGCGATCAAGGGCATGGTCCCGCCCCCGTACGCGCGGCCGGACGGGTGCTTCTTCCACCCGCGCTGCGACCACGTGGTGGCCGGGCGGTGCGACGCGGTCGAGCCGCGCCTGCTCCAGGTGGCGGACCGCGAGGTCTCCTGCCTGCTGTACGAGGAGGACGTATGAGCGAGGAACCCCTGCTCAAGCTCGAAGGGCTGGCCAAGCACTTCCCCATCCGCAGCGGCCTGCTGGGCCGGCAGGTCGGCACGGTGAAGGCGGTCGACGAGGTCGATCTGGACATCGCGGCCGGCACCACGCTCGGCCTGGTCGGGGAGTCCGGCTGCGGCAAGACCACGCTGGGCCGGTGCATCGTGCGGGCGCACGACCCGACCGGCGGGCGCATGCTCTACCGGCGGCCCGACGGCTCGGTGATCGACGTGGCGGGGCTGAGGGAGAAGGAGCTCAAGCCGTACAGGGCCGAGGTGCGGATGATCTTCCAGGACCCGCACTCGTCGCTCAACCCGCGCAAGACGCTGCGCGAGATCATCGGCGAGCCGATGCGCGTGCACAGGTACGGCACCCCGGACGAGATCGACCAGCGGGTCGGCGAGCTGCTCGAACGCGTCGGCCTGCGCCCCGAGTACGCCAACCGCTACCCCCACGCGTTCAGCGGCGGCCAGCGGCAGCGGGTCGGGATCGCGCGGGCGCTGGCGCTCTCGCCCCGGCTGGTCGTCGCCGACGAGGCGGTCAGCGCGCTGGACGTGTCGGTACGCGCCCAGATCCTCAACCTGCTCATGGACCTCCAGGAGGAGTCGGACCTCGGCTTCCTGTTCGTCAGCCACGACCTGGGCATCATCGAGCACGTCGCGGACGTGGTCGCGGTCATGTACCTGGGCCGGGTCGTCGAGCAGGGCCCGACCGAGGAGCTGTACGCGCGGCCCCTGCACCCCTACACCGAGGCGCTGCTGTCGGCCGTGCCCGACCCGGACCCGGCGGCCAAGCGGCACCGCGAGCGCATCAAGCTGCTGGGCGACATCGCCGACCCGGCGCACGTGCCGCCGGGGTGCCCGTTCAACCCCCGTTGCGTGTACGCCAAGGACGAGTGCCGCACCGAGCGGCCGCCGCTGCGCGAGGTCGGGGGCCGGCGCGTGGCCTGCCACTTCGCCGAGGAGCTGGACCTGCGCGGCGTCCCCGACCCCGACGTACGAGAGGTGACCGCGTGACCGACCCCCGATCCGACACGACCGTCCAGGCGACCGGCCCCCGACCCGAGACGACCGTCGAGGCGGCCGGCCCTCGATCCGTCACGGCCGGGCAGGCGGCCGATCCCCGCTTCGACGGCATCGTGCGGCCCTCGGCCGTGCTGCCGGGCACCCGCGAGGCGCTGCTGCCGGTGCCGCACGGCCCCGACAACCACGCGGCCAACCTGCTGCGCACCCGCGGCGGCGAGCTGCTGTGCACCTGGTTCAGCGGCCCGCAGGAGGGCGACCCCGGCACGAACGTGGTGGTCTCGCGCCTGACCGGCGGCCGCTGGGAGCAGCCGCTGCTCATCGCGGCCGACCCGCGGCGCAGCGAGCAGAACCCGGTGCTGTTCGAGGACGGCGACGGGCTGGTGTGGCTGCTGCACACCTCCATGGAGCCGCACGACCAGACCACCGCGCACGTGGTGGCCCGCACCTCGCCCGACGCCGGCCGCACGTGGAGCGAGCCCCGCGTGCTGTTCCCCGAGCCGGGCAGCTTCGTCCGGCACCCGCCCGCCGTCCTGGACGACGGCACGTGGGTGCTGCCCGCCTACCACTGCACCGCCACCGGCGACCACAGCGTGGTCAAGACCAGCGCGGACGGCGGGCGCACGTGGACCGAGCACCAGGTCCCGGGAAGCGCGGACCTGGTCCAGATGACGATCGCGCAGCGGCCCGACAGGCGGCTGCTGGCGATGTTCCGCGACCGGCGGGCGGGGCGGATCCACGCCTCCACCTCCTCCGACGGCCGCACCTGGTCCGCTCCCGAGCGGACCGAACTGCCGAACAACGACTCCTCCGTCCAGCTCACGAGGCTCGGCGACGGACGGCTCGCGCTCGTCTACAACGACGCGAGCCTGGAGCGCGACCAGTTCAGATGGGTGACCAAGAACGGGGAGCGGCGCAGGAAGGCGCTGCGCACCCCCCTGGTCGTCGCCCTCTCCGAGGACGGCGGCGAGAGCTGGCCGCACCGGCGGACCGTGCAGGAATCCGACTCCGAGTACTGGCAGAACGAGCTCGGCTACTCGTATCCGAGCGTCATCGACGGCCGAGAAGGACGGCTGGACGTCGCCTTCTCCTATCTGCGGAAGACCATCAAACACCTGGAGATCGACGCTTCATGAGAATTCGGCAGAGCCTTTTATACGGCGCCCTGGCGGTGGCCGTCGGCGTGCCCTCGTACGTGACGGGCGGGCTCGGCGACGGCGACGTGCGGGTGGCGCCCACCGGGGCGTACGCCTGCCGCCAGGACGTGGCGGCCCCCGACCCGGACGTCCCCAAGGTGCACGCGGCGGCCATCACGCAGGCGCCGACCGGTGACCTGCTGACCGTCTACTACGGCGGCACGTCGGAGGGTGCCGCGAACCAGGCGCTCTACCTGTCACGGCTGGCGACCGGCAAGCAGACCTGGTCCAAGCCGGAGGTCGTGGTCGACGAGCCCGGCAAGGCCGACGGCAACCCCGTGTTGTGGTCGGACGGCAAGCGGGTCTACCTGTTCTACGTCGTCATCGAGGGGCACGGCTGGGAGCAGGCCTCCATCCGGCTCAAGACCTCCGACGACGGCGGCCGCACCTGGAGCGAGCCCACCGTCATCCGCTCCGAGTGGGGCTGGATGGTCGGCACCAACCCGATCCGCATGTCGAACGGCGAGGTGCTGCTGCCCATCTACGACGAGGCGAACTCCAGCTCCGGCTTCTACGTCTTCAGCCAGGACCTGAGCACGTGGAAGGCGTACCCGGAGGACACCGGGGCCTGGATCCGCACGCCGGAGGGCTCGATCCAGCCGACCGTGGTGGAGGTGGAGCCCGGACGGCTGGCCGCGTACATGCGGACCGGTGACAACGCGATCTACAAGAGCGAGTCGACCGACTTCGGCCGCACGTGGAGCGCTCCGGTGGCCGAGCCGATCGGCAACCCGAACTCCCGCGTCGCCGCGCTGAAGCTGGCCAACGGCAAGCTCGTGCTGGCCTACAACCCGTGGGTCGAGCACCGCTCCCCCATGCGGCTGTCGCTCTCGCCGGACAAGGGGCGCACGTGGGAGAACTCGGTGGACGTGGAGGCCCAGTCGGGCCCGCAGTTCACCTACCCGGTGCTCACCCAGAGCTCCGACGGCTTCATCCACCTGGTCTACTCCTACAACCGCAACAACATCAGGCACGTGGTCCTCAACGAGGAATTCCTGCGCAACGCGGTCGGCCTGCTCTCGAACTGGCCCGAGCACACGATCACCGAGTTCAAGAACAACGTCCGGCGCAATGTCGTGCGCCAGTGCAGCTATTCCCCCGTCAAGGAGAGTCAATGATGAGCAAGGTCCGCGGGATCGCGCTGCTGGCGCTGGCCCTGTCCGTCACCGCCGTCCCCGCCAACGCTTCCGCCGCCGCTTGCAAGGACGTGCCGAACCGGTACAACCTGCCGTTCAGCGTCTGCGACGACGAGCTGTTCATCTTCGCCGCCAACTACAAGCCGTTCGAGGCGACCGTCGAGGACGAGCAGGGGGCCGCGACGAGGGTCTTCGACGAGATCATCGGCAACAAGCTGCGCGCGGCGTTCCCCGACGTCAAGATCAAGTACGCGACGTGGGACTACCCCGTGCGGTACGAGGACCTCAAGAAGGCCGGGGTCACCCCCGACCTCATCATCGAGGACCCGAAGAACCGCATCGACCGCGACCTGGAGCCGATGGGCTGGGTCGGCGACCTCACCGCCGACCTCCAGAAGGCGGGCATCGACCTGAACACGCTGAACCAGGCCGCCGTGGAGCTGACCAGGTCGCGCTCCGACGGCGGGATCTACGGCGTGCCGCTGTTCATCGACGAGCACGTGCTGCTCTACAACAAGAAGATCTTCGACAAGTTCAAGGTCAAGTACCCCTCGCCCGGGATGACCTACGACGAGGCGTTCAAGAAGGCCAAGCAGCTGACCAGGGACGACGGCCTGGATCACTACAAGGGCTACATGCAGCACCCCGACCAGTACCTGGACTTCAACCAGGCCGGGCTCTACCCGTTCCTGCCGACGACCAGCGAGCAGCCCGCGCCCGAGGACGTCAAGGTCGACATCAGCAGTGACGCCTGGAAGACGTACGTCGACAACCTGTACCGCTTCCTGGAGATCCCGCGCAACGACTTCACCACCGTCACCGACTTCTTCAAGGGCGACATGAGCCAGCCGGGCCACCTGGCCATGGCGGTCGACACGCTGTCGCGGCTCAACATGTACGCCGGCAGCGAGCTGTTCATCGAGGACGGCGACGAGGCGGCCTTCGCGGAGCAGGCCAAGAGCGTCGACATCGGCGTCAGCGCGATCCCGGTGCTCAAGAGGGGCGACAAGACGATCTACCAGCCGAACACGCGGGCCGCGTTCGTGCCGCCGGCTGCAGCGCACAAGGATCAGGCGCTGCAGCTGGTGAAGTGGATGGTCTCCGAGGAGGGTCAGACGGAGCTGTCCAGCCACGGCGTCAAGGCGGTCCTGCAGACCGACAAGGTCGTGCAGAGCTTCGGCAAGGCCATCCCCGAGCTGGCGAAGATCGACGCCTCGGCCCTCTACTGGGGCGAGAACGCCGCGATCTCGAACTACCAGAACACCGAGTACTGGGACCTGCCGCTGTGGTCGGTCTACCGCCAGCACATCCTGCGTGACGGCGGGACGCCCGAGCAGGCGCTGGCCCTGTCCCAGCAGCAGGACATCCCCAACTACATCAAGGCGCAGGCCGCCGCAGGGAAGGATTGGTAACACTGTCCCCCACCGTGGAACGCTGGGGCGTCCACGAGATCGAGCTGACCGGGCCGTCCGACGGCAACCCCTTCGCTGACGTTCGTCTGTCGGCCCGGTTCCAGTTCCGCAATCGCATCGTCGAGGCCGACGGCTTCTACGACGGCGACGGCGTCTACCGCGTCCGGTTCATGCCGGACGCGGTGGGTCCGTGGAGCTACACCACCGTCAGTAATGTGACCGAGCTGGACGGCCACGCGGGCTCCTTCGAGGTGTCGCCCGCGTCCGAGGGCAACCACGGCCCTGTGCGCGCGTCCGGCACCGACTTCGAGTACGCCGACGGCACGCCGTACCTGCCGTTCGGCACCACGACCTACCACTGGACGCACGACCTGGACGAGGAGCGCGAGCGGCAGACGCTGCGGACGCTCGCCGCCTCCCCCTTCAACAAGCTGCGCATGTGCGTGCTGCCGACCGGCGCGATGTCGCCGCCCGAGGTGCCGTTCGCCGGGCAGGACCCGGACGGGCTGGACTTCACCCGGTTCAACCCGGTCTTCTTCCGCCACCTCGAGACCCGCGTCCGGGATCTGCTCGACCTGGGCATCGAGGCCGACATCATCCTGTTCCATCCGTACGACTTCGGCCGGCGCGGCATCGAGGACCTGGGCCGCGAGACCGACCACGGCTACCTCCGCTACGTCATCGCCCGCCTGGCCGCCTACCGCAACGTGTGGTGGTCGGCCGCCAACGAGTACGACTTCAACCAGGCCAAGACCGTCGAGGACTGGGACGACATCCTGCGGACGATCGCCCGGCTGGACCCGTACGAGCACCTGCGCTCGATCCACAACGGGACCCGCATGTACGAGGTCGCGACCCTGTACGACTTCACCAAGCCCTGGGTGACGCACCAGAGCATCCAGCACTGGGACGTCACCCCCACCGACGAGTGGCTGCGCACCTGCCTCAAACCGGTGGTGCTCGACGAGATCTGCTACGAGGGCAACATCGGCAAGCGCTGGGGCAACATCACCGGCGAGGAGCTGGTGGACCGGTTCTGGGAGGGCATGGCGCGCGGCGGCTACGTCGGCCACGGCGAGTCGCTGGCCGGCTTCCAGGAGCGGGCCTGGATCGGCAACGGCGGCGGCCTGTACGGGGAGAGCCCCGCCAGGATCGCCTTCCTGCGCCAGGTCATGGAGGCGCGCGGCGACGGCGTGCTGCTGCGGTACCTGGGGCGGCGGCAGGCGGCCTCCGTCACGGTGGACCTGCCCGACGACGGCTCCGCCTACGAGGTCGAGCTGATCGACACCTGGAACATGACGATCACCCCGGTGGACGGGGCGCACCGGAAGCAGGTGCGGGTGGCGCTGCCGCGCCGGCCGTACCTGGCGCTGCGGATGACGAGGGTTGCACGATGATCATCGATGGGATGGCGACGACCGCGCTCGCCTGGCACCTTCAGGGCGCCAACCGGCGCGCGCGGACGCTCGCCACGCTGCAGGCCTCCCCCTTCGACCGGGTACGGATGGCGGCGCTGGCCGGCCGGTGCACGCTCGACTCGCTGGAGGAACGGGTGGCGGAGCTGGCCGGGATCGGGGTGACCGCCGAGCTGGTGCTGCTGCACCCCGACGACGGCATCGCCGACGTGGCGGCCGCGGCGCGCTACCTGGAGGAGGTCGTCCCCCGCCTGGCGCAGCACCCGAACGTGTGGTGGTCGCTGTCGGCCGACCCCTCGCTCCTGCCCGGCATCTCCGAGCACGACTGGGTGCGGCTGGCGAACCTGGTGGCCGAGGAGGACCCCGGCCACCATCCGCTGTCCATCACCGTCCCGGCCGGCTCGCCACTGCTGTGGCGGCGCGGCTTCACGCACGGCAGCGTCACCGCGCGCAGCCCGCGCGACGCATGGGTCCAGACGCGCGACCACCACAGGCCGGTCGCCATGGACATGTGCGGCTACGAGGGCGACGCGCCCGACCCGTGGCTCAGCCTGACCCCGCAGGAGGTCGTGACCCACGCCTGGGACGGCGCCGTGCGGCGGCGATGCGTCACGCACGGGGAGTGGTACGTGGACGAGGACGGGCTGACCTGGTCGCAGAACGGCGGCACGCTCGTCGGCGAGGCGGTGCCGCGGCTGGGACTGCTGCGGCAGGTGCTCGTCGCGATCCCCGAGGAGGCGCGGTACCGGGACAGGGACGCGCCGATGCTGAAGGTGCCCGGGGAGTTCTACCTGGAGTTCTGCGGGGAGCATCGGTTCCCGCAGCGCGAGTACGACGTGCCGGAGGGGCGGTACGAGGTCGAGGTGATCGACACGTGGGGGATGACGGTGACGCCGCACGGGGTGCAGGAAGGGCCGGTGGTGACGGTGCCGCTGCCGGGGGTGGTCGGGCAGGCGATCCGGTTGCGGCGGGTGCCATGACCTCGGTACGCGAGTCACCGGACCAACGATCCGGCCCCCGGACCGACCCACCGGACCGGCCGTCCGGCGGCAACCCGACCCAACCACCGGACCAACGATCCGGTAACTGGACCGAGGCTCCGGCCTGCGGTACCGACGTCCGGGCCGACGCTGGTGGCGTGCGGGCCGATGCCGGTGGTGTGCGGGCCGGCGCCGGTGGCGTGCTCGCCGCCATCGCCGAGCCCGGTGGCAAGGTCGTCGAGGTGGTGTGCGCCTCTGGCGGTCCCGAGGTGCGGCTGGGCTGTCGCGGCGCGGCCGGCCCGTACCTGCGGGCACCGCTGCGCGGCCTGCTCACCGCCTCGGCGGGCCGCCCCTGGCACATCGAGCCCGCCGAACCGGGCACCGTGCACCTCCGCCGGCCGGACACAGGCGAAGCACCCGACGCGAGCGCGGCGCCGGACGCCCGCGGAGCGCCAGCCGCCAGCGCAGCACCGGATGCGGGCGGGACGGTGGTGGTGACGGCGCGGGCCGGGGGGTTGAGTGCGGAGCTGGAGCTGGCCTTCACCCCGGACGGCCTGCTCACCCTCACCACCACCTGGCGCAACGACTCCGGCACCGAGATCACCGACGTGGCGGCCGGCCTCCTGCTCCCCCTCCCCACCCAGGACGCCCACGTCACCATGCCGGGCGTGCTCTACAACGACAACCCCTCCTCCGACCCCGCGAGGAAGGTCCCCCGCATCCCGTACGTCGCCGAGGAGCACCGCCTCCCGATCCCCGCCGTGAACGCCGCCTGGGACGGCCGCTACGTCAGCCTGTTCGCCCACCCGGAAGCCACCCGCGACCACGAGGGCAGGGTGACCTACGGCTCGCTCGGCGTCGTCAGGTCCCCCGGCCCGGCCGTGGCCGCCCTGACGGGTGTGATCATGTTCGACGGCGAGCCGGACGTCTGTTACGTCAGCAAGGCGGAGGTGGCGGACCGCCCGATCGGCTACCGTGACCTGGCCCCGGGCGCGACGATGACCACCCGCCACACGCTGGACTGGGGCCCGGTGGAGCCGCGCGGCCTCGGCTTCAGGACGCTGGTGCACACCAGGCTCTACCGCGACGAACCCGCCAGGCCGCTCTCGGCGGACGACCTCGTCCGGCTCAAGACCAACGCCATGGACGCGCGCTGGAACGGCGACGGCTACCTCGCCTACGAGGGCACCCGCCACGGCCGCCCCCGCTCGTACCTGTACGGCTGGACCGGCCAGTGCATGAAGCTGGCCCTGTGCGACGCCCTGCTCGGTCTCGATCAGGACGAGCGGGACGAGCGGGACGGGCGGGACGAGCCGGAGCGCGTCGAGCGGGCCCGTCGCGCCGCCGGCTTCTACGTCGAAGGCAGCGCGACCCCGGTACGCGGCCTGCGCGCCGCCCGCTACCTGGTCGACGAGGGCCGCTGGGAGATGTTCCGCAGGGACGGCGCCGACTTCGTCTCCAGCCGCGCCCTGGGCGAGACGATCACCGACCTGGCGGCGCTGACCCTGCTGTTCAGGGACGCGGAATTGGAGGTGCCGCCGGAGTGGGAGGAGGCGGTGACGGACGCCGCCGCCGTCTTCTGGCACACCAGGCTGCCCGAGGGCGTCGTCCCGCTCGGCTGGACCCCGATGGGCACCCCTGTCTCGCCGATGGTGAGCGCGGCGGGCATCTCGTGCGTGCAGGCGATGCTGGGCGCGTACCGGCTGAGCGGGGAGCGGATGTGGCTGCTGCGGGCCGAGGAGGTGCTCGGCCACTACCACCGGCTGCACGCGGCCACGTTCGAGCGGCCGTTCGCGCACGCCACGCTGGACGCCTCCGGGGAGGACAAGGAGGCCGGGATGTACTTCTTCCTGGCCGCCCACGAGCTGTTCCGGCTGACCGGGCGGGAGACGTACGCGCGGTGGGCGGAGGTGGCGGCCGACTGGCTGCTGACGTTCGTGTACGCGTGGTCACCGGAGTTCGACAGGGGCAGCACGTTCGAGCGGCGCGGCTTCAAGGCGTGCGGCTGGCCGTCGGTGAGCGTGCAGAACCATCACCTCGACGTGTTCTTCCCGACCTCCGAGCTGATGGAGTTCGGGCGGGCGACCGGCAGGGCCGAGTACGCGGAGCAGGCGGACCGGATCCTGCACGCCATGGGCCAGGGCATCTGCACGGAGCCAGGCGACTGGGGTTTCCGGACGCCGGGCGAGCAGGGCGAGGGCTTCTTTCAGACCAACTGGCAGCGTACGGGCGAGGCGAACACCTGGAACCCGTCCTGGGTGATCGCACTGCCCCTGTACCACGCACTACGGATGAGGAAGGTGTCGTGAACGAGGAAGAGGCCTGGCGGTACGCCGACGAGCTCAGGGACAGGGTGCGCCCGCCGGAGTTCCCCGACCGCTGGTTCGACGTGACGTCCTACGGCGGCGGGGAGCAGTGGACCGAGGCGTTCCGCGCCGCGATCGAGGCGTGCCACGAGGCGGGCGGCGGCCACGTCCGGGTGCCGCCGGGAACGTACCCGACCGGGGCCATCCACCTGCTCAGCAACGTGGACCTGCACGTCGAGCCGGGCGCCACGATCCTGTTCAGCACCGACCCCGCCGACTACCTCCCGGTCGTCCACACCCGCTTCTCCGCCATCGAGTGCTACAACTACTCCCCCTTCGTCTACGCCTACGGCCAGGAGAACATCGCGATCACCGGCGAGGGCACCCTCGACGGCTCGGCCGGGCCCGAGCACTGGTGGCCGTGGGTGGGCACGCCGGAGTTCGGCTACCGCGAGGGCATGCCGCACGAGGCCGGCGACTGGGCCGAACTGCAGCGCATGGCGGCGGAGGGCGTACCGGTCGAGGAGCGCGTCTTCGGGGCCGGACACTACTTCCGGCCCAACATGATCCAGCCGTACCTGTGCCGCGACGTCCTGGTGGAGGGCGTGCGCATCGTACGTTCCCCCATGTGGGAGATCCATCCGGTGCTCTGTGAGAACGTCCTGGTCAGGAACGTCTCCATCTACTCGCGCGGCCCCAACAACGACGGCTGCGACCCCGAGTCGTGCAAGTCCGTGGTCATCTCCGGCTGCGTGTTCGACGTCGGCGACGACTGCATCGCCATCAAGGCCGGCCGGGGCCCCGACGGGCGGCGCGTCGGGGTGCCGTGCGAGGACGTCCTGATCGAGGACTGCGAGATGCGTTACCGGTACGGGTCCGTCGCCATCGGCACGGACACGACCGGCGGCATCCGCAACGTGTTCGTGCGACGCTGCCGCTGGGGCGGCGAAGGGCTGTACTTCGGGCTCTACATCAAGACGAACTCGGTGCGCGGCGGCTACGTGGAGAACGTCTTCGTGCGCGACGTGGAGATCAGCGAGCTGACCAAGGAGGCCGTGTCGATCGACCTGTACCACGGGGACGGGCACAACGGCGACGATCCGCCGCCGATCCGCAACATCCACGTGGCCGGGGTGCGCAGCGATCGCACGCGCAGCGCGTACCTGCTGAGGGGGTATCCCGAGCAGCCGCTGCGGGAGATCTCGATCCGGGACAGCTCGTTCGCCCGGGTGTCGCGTGCGGACGTGGCCGCCGACGTCGAAGGCCTGTCGATCGCCAGGGTCACGGTCGGCTAGCAAGTTTCCGACGCCGTACCCGTTTCCGTGACAGACTGTGGCCATGCGGCCACCCCGAGCGAAGTACTTCAACACCACCGGCCCGTGCGATCCGCGGCTCCACTACATGCTGCCCCCTACGCCGCGGCTTCCGCAGGCGCGGGTGCTGATCGAGATGGACCGCTACTTCGTGCTGCACGCGCCCCGGCAGACCGGCAAGACGACCACGCTGCGCACCCTGGCCTCCGAGCTGACCGCCGAGGACGACATCGCCGCCCTGATGTTCTCCTGCGAGCGCGCCAAGGTGGCCAGCGACGACTACCCCGCCGCGGAGGAGATTCTCCTGGATTCCCTTCGCAAGGCCGCGGAACGGTCGGGATGGCCGGAGGAACTGATGCCGCCGGATGTCTGGCCGGAGGCCCCGGCGGGCGGCCGGTTCAGTGCGGCGCTGAGCGAGTGGTGCCGTCGCTGCCCGCGCCGGGTGGTGTTGTTCCTCGACGAGATCGATGCGCTGCAGGGCGACAGCCTGGTCAGCATCCTCAGCCAGCTACGCGACGGCCACAACGCCCGGCCGGAGGGAGAGCCGTTTCCCGCATCCGTGGTGCTGTGCGGGTTGCGCGACCTGCGTGACTACAAGGTCGCATCGGGTGGGGAAGCCAGCCGGTCGAACCCATCCAGCCCGTTCAACATCGTCGCCGAGTCGCTACGCCTGGGCGACTTCACCACCGACGACATCGCCGAGCTGTACGACCGTCACACACAGGCGACCGGCCAGGAGTTCACCAAGGACGCGGTGGATCAGGTCTTCGAGCTGACCCAGGGACAACCCTGGCTGGTCAACGCCCTCGCCCATGAGATCACCTTCAAGATGGGGGTGACCGGCACCATCACCGCCGGGCAGGTGGAGGAGGCCAAGGAGCGGCTGATCCGGGCGCGCGCCACCCACCTGGACTCCCTCGCGGCCCGGCTGCACGAGCCCCGGGTCAAGCGGGTGATGGAGCCGATCGTGGCCGGCGACCACTACACCGACCGCCGCAACTCCGACGACCTGTCCTACGCCCGCGACCTGGGCCTGATCACGCAGAAGCCTCCGCCACAGGTGGCCAACCCGATCTACCGCGAGGTCATCCTGCGCGTGCTGGGCGACCTGACGGAACAGAACGTCCACGCCGACCCGCACAGCTTCGTGCTCCCCGACGGCCGCTTCGACCTGCCGCGCCTGCTGGACGAGTTCGTGGTGTTCTGGCGGGAGCACGGCGAGGTTCTCATCCAGCAGGAGGGCTACCACGAGGCCGCCTGCCAGATCATCCTGATGGCTTTCCTGCACCGCCTGGTCAACGGCGGCGGCTACCTCGACCGCGAGTACGCCGCCGGCACCAAACGCCTGGACGTGCTGATCCGCTGGCCCTACCCCGGCCCCGACGGCAAGCGGCTGATGCAGCGCGAGGCCATGGAGCTGAAGGTCTGGCGGGCGGGCGAGAGCGACCCGCTGCCCGACGGCCTCGTCCAGCTCGACCGGTACCTGGACCGCCTCACCCTGCCCACCGGCGTGCTGGTGATCTTCGACCGGCGGCCCGAGGCCCCGCCGTGGCAGGAACGCGGCACTTTCGGGCAGGCGACCACGCCGTCCGGCCGCCAGGTCACCCTCCTGCGGGCGTGACGGCCGTCGACGGCTTGCGGCCAGGTCAGTGCATCGGCGTCCAGATCGTCATCGGGCCGGTGCCGCGGTTGGCCCAGGCGTAGTAGGGCACGAACGTGAGGGCGACCGGGCCCTCGTGCTCCGGCTCCCGGGGCGCGCCCGCGGTGCGGTACGGGAAGCCCGCGTCGTCCGCGCGGTGCACGTGCGCCCTGCCCCGTGCGACGACCGGCACCACCTCGGCGGGCAGGCCCGTCACCGGGCTCCCGTCGCGCAGGCCGGGGTTCGTGTCCAGGCACAGGTCGTCCACGATGACGCCGGGGTGGTCGGCCTGCTCCAGGCAGTAGACGAGCGGGCCGCGCTCCACCGCGACCTGGCCGCGGGCCACGTCCAGCCTGGGCACGGCAGCGGTGAGGCGGGGGCGGACGGCGAGGTCCAGCGTGACGCGGTCGCCCCGCCGCCACACGCGCCGGACGCGGTGATACCCGCCGGGCGCGACCGTCCGCCCATCGACGCCGGGGTCGGCCCGCTGGTCGCCCCCGCCGAACCGCGCCTCCACCCCCGCCCCGTCGGCCCATGCCGGGATGCGCAGTGCGAGCGTCCACGGGTGGTCGGGCGTCTCCCGGACCACGAGCTCGACGCGCCCGCCCCACGGGTAGTCGGTCTCCACCTCCAGCAGCACGCCCCCCGCCCGGATCGTGCCGGGCGCGTACAGGTGGACCTGGACCCCCTCGTCGTCGCCGGTGGCCAGGTAGTGGTCGAGCGAGGAGAGCAGGCGCATGACGTTGGGCGGGCAGCAGGCGGTGCCGTACCAGTCCTGGCGGCCCCTGGCGGCGGCGCGGCGGTCGTCGGGGTTGGCGCCGGCGCGCACCCGTAGCGCGTTGACGTAGAAGAAGCGGTCGCCGCCGAGGGAGATGCCGGGCAGGACGGCGTTGTGGAGGGTGCGCTCCATCAGGTCGGCGAAGGCGGCCTCGCCGGTGGCCAGGAGCATGCGCCAGGACCACTGCACGCTGCCGACCGCGGCGCAGGTCTCGCAGTAGGCGGTCTCCGGGGTCAGCTCGTGCGGGCCGCCGAACTGCTCGCCGTACCAGACGGAGCCCAGCCCTCCGGTCAGGTACGTCTTGGTCGCCACCATGTCGCGCCACTGGCGGGTGAGTGCGGCGAGCAGGTCGGCGTCGGCGGTCTCGACGGCGACGTCCGTGGCGCCGGCGGCCAGGTACATGGCGCGGACCGCGTGGCCCTCCACCGTGGTGGCCTCCCGGAGTGGCACCCGGTCCTGGCGGATGCCGGGGCCGTGGTGGCCCTTGAGCGGCAGGCGTTCCCCGCCCCGGTCCGTGACCATGCGGATGGCGAGGTCGAGGTAGGGGCGGGCGCCGGTCTCGCGGTAGAGCTCGGCCAGGGCGGTCTCGATCTGGGGGTGCCCGTCGAGCGCGCCGGCGGGCAGGTCCTTGACGAGGTGGTCGGCGAGGCGGGTCGCGACGCGCAGCAGCGTGTCGTCGCCGAGGGCGCGGCTGCCGGCGACGGCGGCCTGCATGAGGTGGCCGGCGCAGTAGAGCTCGTGGCTGGAGGCCAGGTCGGAGTAGGGTTCGCGGCCGGTGAGCTGGGTGTGGGTGTGCAGGTAGCCGTCCGGGCGCTGGGCGGCCGCGACCAGCGCCACCGCCTCCTCGTACGCCCGCGCGAGCCCATCCCCACCGGCCTGCGACCGCCCGCCTTCGCCATCGCCGGCGTACGGCCGCCCGAGGTCATCGCCGCCCGTCCGTCCGCGTTCATCGTCACCGGCCCGGCCGCGTTCCCAGGCCACGGCCTCCAGCCACTTGTAGACGTCGGAGTCGGCGAAGACCTTGCCGCGGTGCTCCCCTCCAGCACCGCGGGCTGCCGCCTCCAGGTTGGCGAACGCGCCGGACTCGCGGATCCGCTCCCCACCCAGGGGGATCGTGACGTCGCGGTTGACCCGCTGCCGATCGCCCCAGAACCCGCCCTCGATCCGCGCACCGGCGGCGGGTCGCAGGGTCACTGCCGCTTCCGGGCGCGGCCGCACCACCGCATCATCGCTCATACCGCCATCGTGCCTCACGGTTTACATATCCAACAAGATATGAATATTTATACAGATCTTGACGGCGACCTCAGAGGCGAAGGAGGCTGAATGAGTGGTTTATGCGCCCTTGAATATTTATGAGGTGTAGAAGATGCCGGACATTCCCGACACGGTGTTGCTCGAGGAACGGGCCGAGCTGGCGATGAACGCGGTGGCCGGGCTGCCCGACGCGGACCTGGGCGGCATCCCGTACTTCAGCGCCGACCTGCTGGCCCGCCCGGCCACGCTGCAGCACGGCGACTGGGACTGGGGCTCCAGCCACGGCCGGCTGCTCGACGCCTGCCTGCTGGCCAGGCAGATGACGGGCAAGGACACCTGGCGGGAGGTCGAGGACGGCTTCCGTACCAGGCTCGTCGGCTTCTTCGGCGCGGACGGGCTGAGCTACCGGCAGGCCAGGCCCGAGCGCGGCTGGCCGGCCAACGCCAACCTCATCGACCAGCGGGCCGTGCTGCTGTCGCTGACCACGTGGTTCGTCTCCGACGGCGACCCCGAGGCCAGGAAGCTGGTGGACCGGCACGTGGCCGCGCTCAAGCGGATCGCGATCAAGGAGCGGGACGTGTGGTTCTACCCCGCCTCCGAGTACACCCCGGACGGCTGGCCGTCCCCCAACGCGATCGCGCTGCACCTGGCCCCGGACCCGGCCTCGTTCAGCGGCCGGTTGATCATGCCGCTGCTCCGCTACCACCAGGCGACCGGCAACGAGGACGCGCTGGAGCTGTGCGGGTGGTTCGCGCGGCTGATCGTGCACAAGAGCGGCGTGTTCAACGAGGACGGCAGCTTCAACGCCGCCCGCGCCTACCGCAGCGGCCACTTCCACACCCGGCTGGGCACCCTCGAAGGGCTGGCCCGCTACGCCCGCCACACCGGCGACCACGAGCTGACCGCGTTCGTACGCCGCGCCTACGACTGGGCGCTCGGCCAGGCCACCGCGTTCGGCTGGACCCCGGGTGACCTGGCCGACCAGCGGTACGAGCACGAGAGCTGCTCCCTGGTCGACCTCATCGGCACCGGCACCACACTGGCCGCGTCCGGGCACACCGCGTACTGGGGCGTGGTCGAGCGGTTCCTGCGCAACCACCTCGTGGAGTCGCAGCTCCTCGACCTGGGCTGGGTCGAGTCCGCGCTCGACACCTCCGGCGACGAGCCGGGCTGGACGACGCACGTCCGGGTGGGCGAGCGGGTGCGCGGCGCGTTCGCCGGCTACGGCGCGCCCAACGACTTCGTCTGCGACGTCGAGCTGGGCCGTGGCCACACCGCCGACGTGCAGGCGTGCTGCGTCGGCTCCGGCGTGCGCGGCCTGTTCTGGGGCTGGAACTCGATCGTCACCGGCAACCGGATCAACCTGCTCCTCACCCGGGCCACCAGGCAGGTCACCGTGCTCAGCCACCTCCCGCACGAGGGCCGCGTGGACCTGGACGTGCACGAGGACCTGCCGGAGCTGCGGATGCGGGTGCCCGACTGGGCCGGGTACGCCAAGGTCCGCGTGTCCCGCGGCACCGGGAGCTTCGACGGCACCCAGCCGGGGGCCTGGGCTCCGGACGGTTACCTGTCCATCCCCGCCCCCCGAGCGGGCGAGCGCGTCACGGTCACCTTCCCCGTCCCCGAGACCACCAGCACCGAGGTCGCGGCCGGCCGCGAGTACCAGGTGCGCTGGCGCGGCGACGACGTGATCGGCATCAGCCCCGAGGGGACCGCCCGGCCGATGTACAGCGGCCGCAAGGTGCACCCCACCGCCCCCAGGCGGAACTACGAGCTGGCCCGCCCCGCGAAGGAGTGGACGTGGTGAACATCATGCCGGACGACTGGTCGCTGCCCGAGCCCCCTGCCGCCGCCGCCCTCCAGCCGTACGACCTGCGCTGCGAACACCTGCGCACCCCGCTCGGCATCGGCACCCCCACGCCCAGGCTGGCCTGGCGGCTGGCCTCCGACCGGCGCGGCGACGCCCCTGCCGCCCACCGCGTCACCGTGCACGGCCCCGGCGGCGCCCTGGCCTGGGACAGCGGCTGGATCGACGGCCAGGACGTGAGCGCCGACTACGGCGGGGCGCCGCTGGTGTCGTTCGCCCGCTACGACTGGCGGGTCGAGGTGCGCGGCGGCGGGTCGGCGCGGTCGTGGTTCGACACCGGGGTGCTGCACGCCGACGAGTGGCGGGCCGCCTGGATCGGGCACGACCCCGAGACGGACCCGCCGTTCGAGCCGCCCACGGACGACCGCGAGCCCCGCACCCCGCGTACCGCACACCTGCCCGCGCCCCGCTACTTCCGGCGCGTCGTGGACCTGCGGCCCGCCACCGCCGTACGGATCGCCGTCACCGCCCGCGGCCTGTACGAGCTGCACGTCAACGGTCACCGGGCCGGCGACGGCGAGCTGACGCCCGGCTGGACCGACTACCGGCGGCGCGTCCCGTACCAGGTGTACGACGTCACGGACCTGGCCGGGGACGGGCCGCTGTGCGTGGGCGCGGTGCTGGCGGACGGCTGGTGGTCGGGCAGCCTCGGCTGGGACGGGCGGCAGCAGGCCCAGCGCTACGGCCGGCACCCGCAGCTCCTGGCCCAGATCGTGGCCGAGCACGCGGACGGGTCCCGCACCGTGATCGGCACGGACGGGCGCTGGCGGGAGACGATCGGCCCGCTGCGCTACGCCGACCTGCTCATGGGCGAGCGGTACGACGCCCGCCTCGACCTCGGCGGCTGGGACCTGCCGGGCTTCGACGACTCCTCCTGGGCGCCGGCCCGCGTCGCGGACACCGATCTCTCGGTGCTGGTGCCGTCCGTGGCCGAGCCCGTACGGGTGACGCGGGACCTCGTACCGGTGGAGGTCCGCTCCCACGACGGCAGGACGATCGTGGACCTCGGCCAGAACATCGCCGGCCGCGTCCGCCTGACCGTGCGCGGCGCCGCGCCGGGCACCCGCGTCACGCTCAGGCACGGCGAGGCACTTACCGACGACGGCGGCCTCTACACCGCCAACCTGCGCTCCGCCGAGGCCACCGACCACTACGTGGCGGCGGGGGTCGCGGAGGAGACGTACGAGCCGCGCTTCACCGTGCACGGCTTCCGCTACGTCGAGGTCACCGGGCACGCCGACGTCGCCGTGGTGGGCCGGGCGATGCACTCGGACACGCCGGTGGCGGGCGAGTTCTCCTGCTCGGACGCCATGGTGCGGCAGCTCATGAGCAACATCCGGTGGAGCCAGCGCGACAACTTCGTCTCCGTCCCGACCGACTGCCCGCAACGGGACGAGCGGCTCGGCTGGACGGCCGACGCGCAGGTGTTCCTGCCCACGGCCTGCTACAACGCGGACGTGGCGGCGTTCTTCACCAACTGGCTCGCCGACCTGCGCTGCGCGCAGGACGCCGCCGGCGGCGCGGTGCCGGACGTCGTGCCGCACGTCATCACCGAACGGCACGGCACCCCCGCCTGGGGCGACGCCGCCACGATCGTGCCGTGGCACCTGTACGAGGTGTACGGCGACGAGCGGGTGCTGCGCGACAGCCTGCCCAGCATGCGCCGCTGGGTCGACCACGTCGAACGCCACAACCCCGGCCTCGTCTGGCGCGACAAGGTCGGCAGCCACTACGGCGACTGGCTGCAGGCGGACGTGCGCACCGACCGCGACGTGCTCGCCACCGCCTACTTCGCCCTCAGCGCCGACCTGACGGCCAGGGCGGCCGCCGTGCTGGGCGACACCGAGGCCCGTGACCGGTACGCGGGGCTGCGAAAGCGGATCGGGGAGGCCTTCGCGCGCGAGTTCGTCTCGCCGGACGGGCGCATCACCGGCGACACGCAGACCGGCTACCTGCTGGCGCTCGCGCACCGCCTGGTCCCCGCCGGCCTCGTGCCCGCCGCCGTCGCCCACCTCGTGGCCGACCTGGAACGGCGGGGGCGGCGGCTGACCACCGGGTTCGCCGGGGTGGCGCTGCTCGGCCCCGTCCTGTCGGCGCACGGGCACGCCGACCTCGCGTACGCGCTGCTGCACGACGACCGCTACCCGTCGTGGGGGTACTCGATCAAGCGCGGGGCCACCACGATCTGGGAGCGGTGGGACGGCTGGACGGAGGAGACCGGCTTCGGCCCCGTCGCCATGAACTCCTTCAACCACTACGCGCTCGGCTCCGTCGGGGCGTGGCTGTACGGCGGGGTCGCCGGGCTCGGGCAGGAGGAGGGGTCGGTGGGCTTCCGGCGTCCCCGGATCCGGCCGCTGGTCGGGGGTGCCCTGCGGTGGGCCTCGGCCGCGTACGAGACGCCGCTCGGGCGGCTGGCCAGCCGGTGGGAGCTCGCCGGTCGGGGTGAGTTGCGGCTGTCGGTGCAGATTCCGCCGGGGGCGCTGGCGACCGTGCACGTGCCGACGACGGATCCCTCGTCGGTGCGCGAGTCCGGCGAGCCCGTGAGCGGGGTGGTGGGGCGGACCGGGTCTGCGGTGGTGTGCCAGGTCGGGTCCGGGCGGTACTCGTTCACCTCGGCCTGGTGACGGCTGCCGGTGGTCGTCTCGTGACCACGTGGGCCGCCTCCGCTGAGGGGCTCGGGGGCCGGTTGCGGGATGTGACGGTGCGGAACGTGGTGCGTACGTCCGTGGGCGGGGCCGGGTTGCGGGTGCGGCTGACCAACGCCTTCGGGGGGCGGGCGGTGACGTTCGGCCGGGTGTGCGTGGGCTTGTCGCGGGCGGGGGCCGCGCTGGAGCCGGGGTCGAATCGGGGGGTGACGTTCGGGGGGTGTGCCGGGGTGACGGTGGGGGCCGGGGAGACGGTGGTCAGTGATCCGGTGGCGGGGTGGGTGGATGGGTGGCGGCGGGTGGCGGTCAGCGTGTACGTGGCGGGAGAGTGCGACACGCTGACGGGCCGCAACCGCGCCACCGCCCCGCCCTACCCGCCGTTTGCCGCACCGCCCGGCGCGTGGGAGCCTGCCGTTTCGCCCGCGTACCGGTCGCTTCCCGGCGATCATGCCGGCGACGAGGGTGATGGCGCGTTCGTCGAGCCCGTCGCGGTGTGGCACTGGATCGACGCGCTGACCGTGGTGACGCCCGAGCCGGTGCGGGTCGTGGCTGCGGTCGGCGACTCGTTCACCGTCGGCGTCGGCTCGGAGACCGGTCACGGCTGGGCCGACCTGCTCGCCCACCTCTCGGGGGTGCCGGTGCTCAACGAGGGGGTGTCGGGCGGGAAGGTGCTCGCGGCGGGCACGGGGCGGCCCGCCGAGGTGCGGCTGACCGCCGAGGTGCTGACCAAGCCGGGCATCGGCACCGTGATCGTCCAGGCGGGCGTCAACGATCTCGGCGCGGGCGCGCGGGCGGACGACCTCGTCGCCGCGTACCGCCGCATGGCGGCCGCGGCGCACGCGGCCGGGGTCCGGGTGATCGGCGGGACGATCACACCGTTCGCGGGCGCCGACTACCACACCGAGCAGGGCGAACGGGCCCGGCAGGCGGTCAACGCGTTCATCCGGGAAGGCGGCGCGTTCGACGCGGTGGCCGACTTCGACGCCGCCCTCCGCGACCCGGCCGCCCCCGCCCGCCTGCTGCCCCGCTACGACAGCGGCGACCACCTGCACCCGAGCGCGGCCGGCCACCAGGCGATGGCGTCCGCGCTCGACGTGCGACCCGATCCACCCGCCGGACGGCTCTAGGCCGGATGGCTGATCGCCGGCTCCGGGCGGTGGATCCCCCGGGGCCGGTAGCCCAGGGTGTCCGAGATGCCGAGGTAGTCGGACAGCAGCCAGATGATGGCCAGCCACATCTCCGTACCCTGCAGCCCGGGCGTGCGTGCCGCGCCGCTCCCTCCGGTCAGCGCGAAGCTGAGCCCGGCGCCGTCGTGCCAGCCGCCCAGCGCGCGGGCGAGGTGCTCCCTGGCCCACGCCTCGCCCTCCGCCCTGCGGTGCGGGGTCTGCCGGCCGAGCAGCCACAGGGGGTGGATGACGTCGAGCACGTTGCAGGCGTTCCCGGCGCCCGGGCCGAAGTAGCGGGGGTCGCGGGCCTGGGTGAGCACGGTGTCCACGGCCCGTTCCGGGTACGGCAACGGCAGCCCGAACTGCGCGAACGTGCCCCGCGTGAGCCGGTAGAAACCGTTGACCACCATCAGCCAACCGGAGTCGGAGTCCGGCTCGCCCCACATGCCGTGGGTCCGGCGCACGCGGGTCAGCAGCCAGCCGTACAGGGTCTCGACGTCGCCGCGCAGGCCGAAGTCGGCGAGGTTGCGGTAGAGGCCGGTGCCGATGGCGTCCACCACCGAGCCGGACGTCCACGCCTCTCGGGTCCAGTCGAGGCCGTCGAGCAGGGTGGTCAGGTCCTGGGAGCGGAGGTCGTGGACGGCGTGGACGGGGTGGTGGAAGGTGGTGCCGAGCAGGTTGAGGGCGTATCCGGCGCAGAGCACGTGGTAGGCGGTCACGCCCTCCAGCTCCGGCCGTGCCGCGTCGCCCGCCTCGGGTGAGCCGGGGGCGCCGAGCTCGGGGATCAGGCCGGTGCCGGGGTCCTGGCGGTCGCGGAGGAAGGCGACGATGTCGTCGCGGGCCGGGGTGGGGGGAGGGCCGCCGAGCAGCAGGTCGGCGATCTCCACCGCGTCGCACCAGGCGCGCACGGTGGGCTGGGCGCCGGGCCGGTCCACGTACCGGTCGCCGGTCCAGCAGCGCGCCAGCACCGCCTCGGCCTGCTCCCGCGCCCGCCCGGCGAACGCCACCAGCCTCCCCTCCAGATCCCCGCCCGCCGGAGGAAGGGCCTCGGTCGGGGTGGGGCGGGGGGTGCGGCGGTCGCGGAGGGGGCGGGCCGGGTTGCCTGCCACCATGGCCCAGGCGGGGACGTCCTTGGTGACGACCGAGCCCGCCCCGATGATCGCGTGGTCGCCGATCGTCACGCCGTCGAGCACGACGACGTTCGAGCCGATCCACACGTCGTCACCGACGCGGATGCCCTTCGAGGTGATCGGCTGGCGGAAGACGGGCCGGTCGGGGGCGGTGCCGTGGTTGAAGCCCAGCAGGGACGTGTGCGCCCCGATCCGCACCGCGTCCCCCAGCTCGATCCGCCCCCGCACCACCGCGTACGGGTTGACGGTGCAGTCCTCCCCCATCGAGACGTCGTCCGTGACGTACGCGTGGGCGGCGAGGTAGCAGAAGTCCCCCATGCGCAGCCGGTCGGTGTGCACGGCCGCGAGCGGCGAGATGAACACCTTCCCCGACGCGTCGAGCCCGATCCGTTCCCGGAGCCCGGCCTGGTGAAGTTCCTGGGCGCGGCGGTCCTCCTCGGTCGCGTGGTCCCAGAACAGCCAGGGGCAGAAGTCGAACTTGGACGGTTCTGTCATGCGATCAGCTTCCTCTCACCACGGTCAGCGTCATGGACCAGGAGTAGCGGCGGACCTCCAGGCGGTACCGCCCGGGCAGCGCGGGGCCGCAGGAGGCGCTGCCGAGGCCCTGCTGGCCGTGGTCGAGGTTCAGCCACACGCGCCCCGAGTCGGTCAGGTCGTGCGGGCGGCGGGCGGCCTGCAGGGCCTCGCTCGTCCAGCGGCGGGCGGTGAAGTCCAGGTGCGGCTCGCCGTCCACGCGCAGGGTCGGCAGCCCGGGGCCCGACAGCTCCAGCCAGCGGGTCTCGACGTGGTTGCCGTTCTCCTGGGGAACGGGGTACGGGGTCTGGAGCGCGTCGATGGACCTGGCGTACCTGCCGACGCGGGCGGCGGCGCGGCTGTCGGCGTACGACTCCCCCGGGCCCCGGCCGAACCAGGTGACGTCGGTGTAGCCGCCGGGGAGCGACCATCGGGTGCCCATGCGGGGCGGGGTGACGGTGAGGTGGCCGTAGGCGGTGTCGTCCCAGTCGCCCACGGGGTCGGCCTCGACGAGGAGGTGGAGCGTGCCGTCCTGCCAGCGGTAGGTGTAGGTGGTGCGGAAGCCGAGGGTGCGGGTGGCGGGGCCGCTGCGGCCGCGTACGACGAGGGTGTGGTCGTCGGGGCGGTCGAGGCCGTCTGCGCGGTGCAGGAAGCGGTGCAGGAAGCGGTCCAGGCCGACGGCCTCCCAGTCCGCCGCCAGGGCGTTCCTCGGGCCCTGGCCCCGGTCGTTCTCGGTGGGGGCGCGCCAGACGTCGAGCACGGGGCCGTCCAGTTCGAGCCCGCCGAGGCTGGTCAGGCGTCCGGTCCTGCCGTCGAACGCCGCCTCGCCGACCCGCACCCGCACCTCCCCCGCCCGGCCACCCTCATCGGCGGGCCGCGGCCGGTGGGAGGCGGGGCTGTGGGAGACGGGGCCATGGGAGACGGGGCTGTGGGAGGCGGGGCTGTGGGAGACGGGGCTGTGGGAGGTGGCCGAGTCGAGCCTGGCCTGACCCCAGGCGATCACGTGACCGGCCGGAGCCCAGCGCGTGTCCTCGGCGAGCACCGCCTCGATGGTCAGCCACACCTCCCCGGACGCTTCGACCGGCTGCCGCTCCCCACCGGCCGGCGCCGCCGGGTGTGGCTCGGGCAGCATGGCGGTGACCGCGTCGGGCAGGGGCACGCGTACCTCCGACCGCGCCGGACAGTCCGGCACCTCCAGCGTCCCAGCCGCCCGGCGGATGCCGTCCACCTTCACCCGCCACCGGAAGCCCAGGTGCGCCAGCGACACCGCGTCGTGCTTGTTGACGACCACGACCTCCCGGCCCTCCACCGAGATCGACACCGGCTCGATGGCCTTGCGCAGCTCGCCCAGCCCGGGCGACGGCGTGCGGTCGGGGAACAGCAGCCCGTCCAGGCAGTACCGCCCCCCGTTCGGCTGGTGGTCGATGTCACCGCCGTGCCGGTAGTACCGGCGCCCGAACGCGTCCACCCCCGCCAGCCCGTGATCGATCCACTCCCACACGAACCCCCCGCAGAACCGCTCGTACGACTCCAGAATCGCCTGGTACTCCACGAGCGACCCGGGCCCGTTCCCCATCGCGTGCGCGTACTCGCACAGCAGGAACGGCAGCCCCCGCCGCCGGACGTCATCGTCCGACCCGGGCTCGACCCCCGAGGGGGTCTCCTCCTTGCGCCGCCCGATGCGTTCGAGGTCGTCCAGCGACGGATACATGAGGCTGTAGAAGTCGGAGTGCCGGTAGCTCGGGTCGCGCTCGTAGTGCAGCGGCCGGGTGGGGTCGCGCTCGCGGATCCAGGTCTCGAGGTCGGCGAACGCGGGGCCGCTGCCGCTCTCGTTGCCGAGGGACCAGATGACGACGCTGGGATGGTTCTTGTCCCGCTCGACCATGCGGCGGGTACGGTCGAGCAGGGCCTCGCGCCACATGGGCTCGGCGGGCGGGTTGCCCTCCCAGCCGGAGTAGATGAAGCCGTGGGTCTCGATGTCGCACTCGTCCACCACCCACAGCCCGTACTCGTCGCACAGCCGCAGGAACTCGGGGTGCGGCGGGTAGTGGGCGGTGCGGACGGCGTTGACGTTGTGCCGCTTCATCAGCTCGATGTCGCGGATCATGGTCTCGCGGTCGAGCGAGCGGCCCCTGTCGGGGTCGTGCTCGTGCCGGTTGACGCCGCGGAACAGCACCGGCGCCCCGTTGATCAGCAGCCGCCCGCCGGAGATCTCGACGGTTCTGAAGCCGATGGCCAGCTCGATCGTCTCCCCGGCGGCGGTGAGGGTGCCGTGGTAGAGGCGGGGGTGTTCGGCGCTCCACGGCTCCACCCGGGCGATCGTGACCTCCTGTCCGGTGGCGACGGCCAGGCCCAGCTCCGGCACCTCCACCAGGCCGGGGGCGTCGGCGGTGACCAGGAGGGTGCCCGAGCCGGAGGCGTAGGAGGCGCGTACGGTGAAGTCGTCGATGCCGCCCTCGGGCCGCGACAGGAGCTCCACGTCGCGGAAGATGCCGGGCAGCCACCACATGTCCTGGTCTTCGAGGTAGCTGCCCGACGACCAGCGCTGCACGCGTACGGCGAGGACGTTGCCGCGCGGCCGGACCACCCCGGTGACGTCGAACTCGAACGGCAGCCTGCTCCCCTTGGAGTGCCCGAGCAGCTCGCCGTTCAGCCAGACGGTGCCGCAGGAGTCGACGCCCTGGAAGCGCAGCACCGCGCGGCCGTCCGGCCAGCCGGGCGGGAGGTCGAAGCGCAGCCGGTAGTCGCCGGTCGGGTTCAGGTCCGGCAGGTACGGCGGGTCGATGGGGAACGGGTAGGCGGTGTTGGTGTAGAGGGGCTGGTCGTGCCCTTCCAGCACCCAGTGCGACGGCACCCTGATCGGGTCCCAGCCGGTGTCGTCGAGGCCGGGGTCGGAGATCGAGGGGCCGGTGCCGGCGGCGGTGCCGGAGAGCCGGAAGCGCCACCGCCCGTTGAGCGACAGCCGGGGCGCGTCGGAGACGAAGTCCGCGCGCGGCGCCCGCCGCCCTGAGCCCGGCCCGGGGTCCTCATGGAACTCCACCATCACAGAGCGTCCCTCCGCCGAGGTGCGACAAAACGTTTTAACCCTATAAGCGTTATCGCCCCTAGACCAGATCTCACAGGCATTGACATCCGGCCGTGAATAAATATATCATCTGGTAAATCGTTTTAAGATTCGCTGGGGACTTCATGACGCCATCACCCCCGACGAGCAGCACCGGCATCCGCTTCGGCACCGCCTACTACTGGGAATACCAGCAGTCCCCCGACCTCGAACGCGACCTCGACCTCATGGCGCGGGCCAGGATCGACACCATCCGGGTCGGCGAGTCCGTCTGGTCCACGTGGGAGCCCCGCGACGGCGAGTTCGACCTCGGCTGGCTGACCCCCGTCCTGGACGGCGCCCACGAGCGCGGCATGAAGGTCCTGCTCGGCACCCCGACGTACGCCGTCCCGCCGTGGTTGCAGCGCAAGCACCCCGAGCTGGCCGTCGTACGCGCCGGCGGCCACCGGATCCCCTGGGGCGCGCGCCAGGAGGTGGACTTCACCTCCCCCACCTTCCTCCAGTACGCAGAACGCGTCATCCGCCAGGTCGCCGGCCACCACGGCGGCCACCCCGCCGTGCTCGGGATCCAGCTCGACAACGAGCCCGGCCTGCACCTCATCCACAACGAGCCGGTGTTCGAGCGGTTCAAATCCTGGCTGGCGGAGCGGTACGGCGACGTCGGCAGGCTGAACGACGAGTGGGGGCTGGCGTACTGGTCGCACCGCCTCACCTGCTGGGACGAGCTGTGGCGCCCGGACGGCAACACGACGCCCTCCTACGACCTGGCCTGGCGGCGCTTCCAGGCCGAGCTGACCACCGAGTTCATCGCCTGGCAGGCGGCCCTCGTGCGCGAGCTGGTCCCGGAGGACCGCGAGCTGACCACGTGCCTGGCCTACCAGCGCCCGGCGTTGCACGACGCCGAGCTGTCGAAGCACCTGACGGTCACCAGCGGGAACGCGTACTACCTGCCGCAGGACGCGCTGGCCCGCGACTCGCCGGTGGAGATCACCTGGTTCGCCACCGACCCGGCCGGGCTGCTCCAGACGGCCGACCGCATGTACGCCTCCAGGCGGCAGCGGTTCTGGGTGACGGAGACCAACGCCGGCTCCATCGCCGGGTCCCAGCTCAACCTGCCGCCCTACGACGGGCAGCTCCGCCAGGCGGCGTGGGCGCTGGTGGCGCGGGGCGCGGAGATGATCTCGTACTGGCACTGGCACACGCTGCCCTACGGCGCGGAGACGTACTGGGGCGGGATCCTCGGGCACGCCATGCGGCCGGGCCGCGTCTACGACGAGGTGGCGGCGCTCGGCGCGGAGCTGGAACGGGCGGCCGGGGACGTCACGGGCCTCACGCCGGACGCCGACGCCGGGTTCCTGTACTCGCACGAGAGCAAGTGGGCGCTGACCTTCCAGCCGCCGCTCACCCTCGACGGCCGCAACCCCGACCGGGACTCCTACGAGCGGGTTCTGGCCACGTTCTACCGGGGCGCGGTGGACGCCGGGCTGCAGGTGGCGTTCGTGTCACAGGTCAAACGTTTGCCCGTGCTCGTGGCGCCCGCGCTCTACTGCCTGGCGGACGAGCCGGCGCTGGAGCTGGAGGACTACGTGCGCGGCGGCGGGCACCTGGTGATGACCTTCCGCACCGGTTACGCGGACGAGGAGGCCAGGGCGCGGGCCGAGGTCGCGCCCGGCCCGCTGCGCGCCCTGGCCGGGGTGCGTTACCTCGAATACTCGACGCTGCTGGAGCCGGTGCCCCTCCACGGGCTCGGGAAGCGGGACGTCGCCCGGCACTGGGCCGACGGGCTGGAGCTCGAAGGAGCCGAGCCGCTGGCCCGCTACGACCACCACCACTTCGGCCGCTGGCCCGCGATCACCCGCCACCGCGTGGGCGCCGGCACGGTGACCTACGTGGGCACCCTTCCCGGCCGCGAGCTGACGGCCGAGCTGTTCCGCCGGCAGCGGCCCGCGGGCCTGGTGACGGCGGAGTCACCGCAGGTCACCCTGCACTCGGCGGTCAACGCGCGCGGCGAGCGCCTGTGGTTCGCCCACAACTGGTCCGACCGTGAGAGCACGGTGACCCTGACCGCCCGGGCGACCGAGGTCACCGGCCGCCGCCAACCGTTACCGCCGGGCCCGCTGCGCCTGGCTCCCTTCGACGTACGAGTGGTGAAATGACCCAGTTCAAGCCCACCTGGGAGTCCCTGCGTACCCACCGCATCCCCCAGTGGTTCGGCGAGGCGAAGTTCGGCATCTGGTCGCACTGGGGCCCGCAGTCCGTGGCCCGTTCAGGCGACTGGTACGCCCGCCACCTCTACGGCATGCAGCCCTGGTCCGAGCCCTGGGAGCGCAAGCGCGCCGGCCGCCAGCACGCCCACCACCGCGCCCACTTCCAGGGCGGCGCCAAGGACCTGTTCCGGCAGTGGCGGGCCGAGCGCTTCGACCCGGACGAGCTCATGGACCTGTACGTGAGCAGCGGCGCCCGCTACTTCGTCGCCCTGGCCACCCACTGCGACAACTTCGACCTGTGGAACTCCGAGCAGCACGGCTGGAACGCCGCCAGGGTCGGCCCGGGCCGCGACATCGTGGCGGCCTGGGAGCGGGCGGCCCGCACGGCCGGCCTGCCGTTCGGGCTCAGCTTCCACCACAACTGGACCTGGCGCTGGCTGGACGTGGCCCACGGCCGCGACCCGGAGACCGGCGAGCCCTACGACGGCGCCCTGACCAGGGCCGACGGAGCCGGTACGTGGTGGGAGGGCCTCGACCCCGCCGAGCTCTACCCGGAGCGCCACGAGCCGGGCACGAAGCCGCCGGCCCGCGAGGCGGAGCGGTTCTACGCCCGCGTCCGCGAGGCGCTCGACCGCTACCGGCCCGACCTGGTCTACCTCGACGACGGCCGCCTGCCCTTCGGCGCGGGCAGCGTGGTCGAGTCGCAGCCGGTCAGCACGGCGGGCCTGGACCTGCTCGCCCACTACTACAACACCTGCCGGAGCGGCGGCCTGGTCACGCTCAAGGACGTGCCGGACGCGGACCGCACGGCCGTCCTGCTGGACTGCGAGCGCCGCCAGCTCGACGAGGCCCAGCCGTACCCCTGGCAGTTCGACACGAGCGACGGCGAGTGGTTCGACTGCTCCGACGACGACCCGATGTTCCACCCCCGCAAGACCGCGCAGCAGGTCGTGCACACGCTGATCGACGTGGTCAGCAAGAACGGCTGCCTGCTGCTGAACATCCCGCAGCACGCCGACGGCACGGTGGACGCCCGCGCCCGCGAGCTGCTGGCCGAGGTGGGCGCCTGGCTGCGGGTCTGCGGCGAGGGCGTGTACGGCACCACGCCGTGGCTGCGCGCGGCGGAGGGCTCGACCGGGCTCGGCGACGTCAAGGGGTACGAGGGGTACAACGAGGCCGACCGCGCCTACCGCGCCGCCGACGTGCGCTTCACCCGGCGCGGCGACACCCTCTACGCCACCCTCCTGGCCTGGCCGGAGGACCGGACGGCGACGATCACCAGCCTGGGCGCCACCGCCGGGCTGCTCAAGCGCCCACCGGCGGCCGTCGAGCTGCTCGGCCACGGCCCCGTCGCGTGGCGGCAGACCGGCCTGGCGCTGCACGCGGACCTGCCGCCTCGGCCGCCGACCAGGGCCGCTCACATGCTCAAGATCACGGGAGCCTCATGGTGAAGAACCTGCGTACCTGCGACCTGACCGATCCCCTCGGGCTCGAGACCACCCGTCCCGCCCTGAGCTGGCAGCTCGCGGGCGTCACCGCGCAGACCGCCTACCACGTACGCGTGGACGGGCTGTGGGACAGCGGCGAGGTCGAGTCGGCCGACCAGCGGGTGATCTACGGCGGCGAGCCCCTGACGAGCAGGACCGCCGCGCGCTGGCGGGTGCGGGTGCGCGACGCGGACGGCCGCTGGTCCGGCTGGAGCGAGGAGGCGCGCTTCGAGCTGGGGCTGCTCTCGGCCGGCGACTGGAGCGCCGCCTGGATCACCCACCCGGACTGGTACGACGAGCACGACGACCCCCGCGTCGGCGAGGGGCGCCCGCTGCCGCTGCTGGCAGGCGAGTTCACCCTGGCCGCGCCCGTACGCAGCGCCCGGCTGTACGTCTCCGGCCTGGGCGTCTACGTGGCGTCGGTCAACGGCTCCCCGGTGACGGACGCCGTGCTGGAGCCGCCGTACTCGGACTTCACCAAGCGGGTGGTGTACGCCACGCACGACGTGACGGCGCTGCTGCGCGAGGGCCGCAACGCGATCGGCCTGGCGCTCGGCCCCGGCATCGCGCACGTGTTCCCGCACCAGGACCGCTACATGAAGTTCTTCGGCTCCAAGGCGGCCCCCCGGGCGATCGCGCAGCTCGAAGTGCGGTACGCCGACGGGACGACCGGCCGGTTCCGCACGGGTGCCGACTGGCTGGCCACCGAGGGGCCGACGACACGCTCGCACTGGTACGGCGGTGAGGACCACGACGCCCGCCTGGAGATCCCCGGCTGGGACGTCCCCGGCACGGACCGCTCCGGCTGGCGGCCGGTGACCGTACGGCCGGAGGGGACCGGGATGTTGCGGTCGCGGGCCTGCCCGCCGATCAGGGTCACCGAGGAGCTGCCCGCGGCGCGGAAGCTGGTCGCCACCGACGGCACGGCCGTGTTCGACGTCGGCGCGGTCACGGCCGGCTGGGCCGGGCTGCGGCTCGACCTCCCGGCGGGGCACTACCTGCGGCTGCTGCCCGGTGACCAGCTCGACGCGTTCGGCCGCGTGGTGCAGTCGAAGCCCACGACCGGCGCGCCGATCTTCAACACGTACGTCACCAAGGACGGCCCGCAGACCTGGCACCCCGCCTTCCGCTACGACGGCTTCCGCTACGTCGAGGCGCAGGGCCTGCCGGAGCACGTCGGCGCCGAGGCCGTGACGGCGCTGGTGCTGCGCGCGGACAACGAGCACATCGGCCGGTTCGAGACCTCCGACCCGCTGCTGAACGACATCCACCGGATCATCGACCGCGCGGTGCGCGGCAACATGTACAGCGTCCTGACCGACTGCCCGCACCGGGAGAAGCTGGGCTGGCTGGAGCAGGCCCACCTGCTGTTCGACGTCGTCGCCTACAACTACGACGTGGCCGCCTACTGCCGCGAGCTGCTGACCGGCATCGCGGAGGCGCAGACCGGGGACGGGCTCGTCCCCGACACGGCGCCCGAGTACGTGGTGTTCGACGGCGCGTTCAGGGACGACCCGAACTGGGGCGGCGCGCTGATCCGCATGCCGTGGCAGATCTACCGCTGGTACGGCGACACCACGGCCATGGAGCGGCACTACGACGCGATGGGCCGCTACCTGGACTACCTGACGGGCAAGGCCGAGGACGGCCTGCTCGGGCACGGGCTCGGCGACTGGTTCGGCCTGGACCACTCGACGCCGGTGCCGCTGGTGTCCACGTGGGGCTACTGGCGGGCGGCGGCCACGATGGCGAAGGTCGCCGGCGTGCTCGGCCGCGACGACGACGCCAAGCGCCACCGGGCGCTGACGGAGTCGATCTCGGCCGCGTTCACCGGCGCGTTCCGCCAGGCGGACGGCGGCTTCGGCGGGCAGGCGTCGCAGGTCTTCGCGCTGGACATGGGCGTGGTCCCGGACGAGCTGGTGCCGGCCGCGCTGGACCGGCTGAGCAGGGACGTGCGGGAGGGCGCCATCACGGTCGGGGAGATCGCGCTGCCCGCCCTCTACCAGGTGCTGACCAGGGCGGGCCGGCACGAGGCGCTGTGGGGGTTCGCCACCTCGACCAGCCATCCGAGCTACGGCTACCAGGTGCGGCACGGCGCCACCGCACTCACCGAGGCGTGGGACGGGCCGACGCGCGGCCTGTCGCAGAACCACTACATGCTCGGCGCCATCGACGCCTGGTTCTACCGGGGTCTCGGCGGCATCGGCCAGGCCCCCGGCTCTCGGGGCTTCCGGCGGCTGCTCGTCGCGCCCGCCGCTCCGGGCGACCTGGAGTCGGTACGGGCGGCCACGCGGACGCCGTACGGGCAGGTCGGCGTGGCGTGGCAGCGGTCGGGCGGGGAGTTCGCGCTGGAGGTGGAGGTGCCGCCGGGCTCGTCGGCCGAGGTGCGGCTGCCGGACCTGGGCCTGACCCGGCACGCGGCGCCGGAGGGAGCGGTCGCGGCCGGGGAGCGTGCCTGGCAGGTGGGGGCGGGGCACTGGACGTTCGGAGCCTCGAAGTGAGCGGCTACGATCCGGTGCGGATCAGGACGCCGCACAAGGCGGGCCGCCTGCTGATCGGCCCGTCCGGCGAGCCGGGCCGATTCGACGGCCTCTTCGTGGACTGCCCGTTCGTCTGCTCCGACGCCGGCGAGTACCTGATGACGTACGTCGGCTTCGACGGCACCGGGTACCAGACCGCGCTGAGCCGATCGGCCGACCTGGAGACCTGGAGCCCCGGCGAGCTGATCTTCCCGCGCGACCCTGATCACCCGTACCGCCGCTACAACGCCGCACTCACCTCGATCGTGCGCGACAACCGCCTGGACTCGGACGGCCAGGTGACCTGGCTGGACGGGCAGGCGATCGGCACGTACCACGCCTACCCCGAGCCCGGCATGGAGACGGGCGCGGCGATCATCGGGTTCTGCGCCAGCGGCGACCTGCGTACCTGGAAGGACACCGGCTCGGTGCTGCGCCCGCAGGACGGCGGCGAGTGGGAGCGCGGCGGCCTGTACAAGTCGTGGCTGCTGCGCCACGACGGCCTCTACTACTGCTTCTACAACGCCAAGAACCGCACCTACGACGGCTGGCGCGAGCAGATCGGCTACGCCGTCTCCCCCGACCTCGAACGCTGGGAGCGCCCGCGCGCCACCCCGGTCGTGCCGAACGGCGGGCTCGGCGCGTTCGACGAGCGCTTCGCCTCCGACCCGTGCGTGCTGCGCGACGGCGGCTGGTGGGTGATGTTCTACTTCGGGCTCTCCTTCGACGGGCACGCCCGCGAGGGTTACGCGGTCTCGCGCGACCTGCGGACGTGGGAGAAGAGCGACGAGATCCTCGTCGACGTGGGCCCGCCCGGCTCCGCCGACGACACGTACGCGCACAAACCGGCCGTCGTCACCCGCGACGGCCACCTGCACCACTTCTACACGGCGGTGCGGCGGGCCGAGCCGTACCGGGTCGGCGAGCACCCGATGGCCGAGCGGCGCGGCATCTCCGTGGCCCGGTCATGACCCCCCAACCCACGCAACGGAGGACATCGATGCAGCCATCACCCCCGCACTCGCGCAGGCGCTTCCTGGCCCTGGCGGCGGCCGGCGTCGGCGGCGCCCTGGTGACCGCCCCGGCGGCCGCCCAGGCGCAGTCGGCCGGAACGCAGGCGGTCCAGGCCGCCGGGGCACACGTGAGCTCCGCGGATCGGGCCGCCGCGGCGTGGGCGCGGGTGCCCGCCATCCGGCGGCGCATCCGGCCGCCCCGCTTCCCCGCCCGCACCTTCCCGATCACCGACCACGGGGCCGCAGGCGACGGGACGGCCACGTGCACCGAGGCGTTCAGGCGGGCCGTCGAGGCGTGCGCGGCGGCGGGCGGCGGGCGCGTGCTGGTGCCCGCGGGCACCTGGCTGACCGGCGCGATCCACCTGGCCGACAACGTCGAGCTGCACCTGGAGGCGGGCGCGACGATCCGCTTCAGCCGCGACCCGGCCGACTACCTGCCGGTGGTGTTCACCCGGTACGAGGGCATCGAGCTGATGAACTACTCCCCGTTCATCTACGCCCACGGCCGCACCAACGTGGCGATCACCGGCGCCGGCGTGATCGACGGCCAGGCCGACGCCACCCACTGGTGGGACTGGTCGAGCGACCCCGCGCCGTCGGAGGGCCCCGACAAGAAGCTGCTGGCGCAGCAGGCCGAGGCCGGCGTGCCGGTGGCGGAGCGGGTCTTCGGCGAGGGCCACTACCTGCGGCCGAACCTCATCCAGCTCTACCGCTGCCGCAACGTGCTCATCGAGGGCGTGACGGTCAGGGACTCCCCCATGTGGAACATCCACCCGGTCCTGTGCACCAACGTCACGATCCGCGAGGTCACCGTGGACAGCCCGCGCGGCCCCAACAACGACGGCTGCGACCCGGAGTCGTGCGAGGACGTGCTGATCGAGCGGTGCGAGTTCAACACCGGCGACGACTGCGTGGCGATCAAAGCTGGCAAGAACGCCGACGGCCGCCGGGTGAACGAGCCGTCCATGAACGTGCTGGTCGACTCGTGCGTGATGCGCGACGGCAACGGCGGCGTGACGGTCGGCAGCGAGACGACCGGCGGGGTGCGCTGGGTGTTCGCGTGGAACTGCACGATGAGCAGCGCCCGCCTGGAACGGGCGATCCGCGTCAAGACGAACCCGGAGCGCGGCGGCTACGTCAGGGACCTGTACTTCAGGGACATCACGGTGGGACAGGCCGCCGACTCGGTGGTGGAGGTGGCGCTCAACTACGAGAACAAGCACACCGGCCCGTACTTCCCCGACGTCGGCACGATCGACATCCGGGGCCTGCGGGCGGGCAAGGCGCCCAGGGCGTTCTACCTGATCGGCAACCCGGGCAACCCGATCAAGGGCGTGACGGTGCGCAACAGCGTGTTCGAGGAGATGGCCGAGGCCGACGTGGTGACCGACGTGAGCGGCTTCGGGCTGCGCAACGTGTGGGTGAACGGGCGGCGCGTGTAGCTCCCGCCAGCCGGACGGCCGCGGCACGGTTACCTCAGGAGTTGCGTGGACGTCCGCGAGGTCGTCGCGCCCTGCCCCCGGGAGCCGGG
The DNA here is from genome assembly GCF_014207985.1 of Nonomuraea rubra. NCBI lineage: Bacteria > Bacillati > Actinomycetota > Actinomycetes > Streptosporangiales > Streptosporangiaceae > Nonomuraea > Nonomuraea rubra. Next base: position 9,511,166 of record NZ_JACHMI010000001.1, read on the forward strand.
TGCCGGCGTGTCCGTGCCCACGCCGGCGGGCCTGCCCCTGCCCAGCAGCAGCGTGCCCAGCCACAGCACCGCCATGCCCAGCGCGACCAGGGCCGAGTTCCTGCCCGCCTCGAACGTGGCCACCGCCAGCAGCACCACGCCCCCCGCGGTGACGGCGGCGCTGACGGGCGTGACCCGGCGCAGCACGGCCAGGACGACGGCGTGCGCGAGCACCGCGGCGTAGAAGAGCTGCGCCCCCGGGCCGTAGACGACCGGCTCGACCCCGGGATAGCCCTTGACGTCGTCCAGCAGGCCGCGCAGGGCCTCGCCGTCCGCCGCGGCGAACCCGGTGTAGAGGTCGATGGCGAGCTGGGCGAGGTTGGCCGCCACCCCGAACAGCGCCAGGACCGTCACCGACTCCACGGCCACCCGCCGGCCGCCCGTCACCGGACGCGACGGGTCACGCATGGCCAGGCCGCGCATGGCCAGGGTCATCAGGCCGAACATCGCGAAGGCCGCCAGCCAGGCCAGGTGCGCGGCCGTCCACCAGGGGCCCGGTTCGAGGCCGCCGTGGATGGGGCGCATCAGGAACCAGCCGGCCAGCAGGGCGGCCGGTCCGGCGGTGAAGGAGATCTGGGCCAGGCGGTTCGCGGGGTTCATACCTGCCACGATGCCTTGCGGCGCCCGACCGGCTCATCGGTGATTGTCCCTGATTTCTCCCTGGGCCGGGATCAGGGACCGGCTCGGGTCTCAGAGGAAATAGCGCATCCAGACGTACAGCCAGGCCAGCACCATGCTGAAGGCGGTGACGACGATCCCGTACCGGGTGAACTGCCAGAAGCTGATCTTGTGTCCGTTGCGGGCGGCGATGCCGAGGGCCACCACGTTGGCGCTGGCCGCGACCGCGGTGCCGTTCCCGCCGAAGTCGGCGCCGAGGGCGAAGGCCCACCACAGCGCCTGGCCGGTCTGCGGGTCGGGGGCCGCGGCGACCACGCCCTCGACGATGGGGGCGGTCGTGGCGACGTACGGGATGTTGTCGAAGAAGGCGCCCAGCACGCCCGAGCCGAACAGCAGCGCCGTCGCGGCCACGAAGTAGTCGTCGCCCAGCGTGTCCAGCGCCCACGTGCCGATCGCGGCGATCACGCCGGTGTGCACCAGTCCCGCGACCATGACGAACAGCCCCGTGAAGAACACCAGCGTCGGCCACTCGACCTCGTCCAGCACCTCGGAGACGTTCGCGCGGGAGACCAGCAGCATCACGCCCGCGCCGACCAGCGCCACGATCGACGGCTCGACGTGCACCACCGCGTGCAGCCCGAACCCGGCCACGACCGCGGCCAGCACCACCAGGCAGCGCACGAGCAGCCGCGGGTCGGTGATGGCGCGCCGCTCCTGCAGCGCCATCACCTCGGCCACGCGGTCGGCGTTGTACTGGAAGGAGCCGGCGAACAGCCACCGGGAGGCCAGCACGAACACGGCGAAGATGACCACCACGATCGGCGCCATGTGCACCAGGAAGTCGTTGAAGGTGAGCCCGGCGCGGCTGCCGATGATGATGTTCGGCGGGTCGCCGATGAGGGTGGCCGCGCCGCCGATGTTCGAGGCGAGGACCTCCGCGATGAGGTACGGCTGCGCGGCGATCCGCAGCCGGTTGCAGACCACGATGGTGACCGGCGCGACCAGCATGATCGTGGTGACGTTGTCGAGGAACGGCGAGGCGATGGCGGTGATCGCCATCAGCATCACCATCAGCCGGTACGGGCGTCCCTTCGACCTCTTGGCGGCCCAGATGGCGAGATAGTCGAACACGCCCGTCTGCTTGATGACGCCAACGATGATCATCATGCCGAGCAGCAGGAAGATGACGTTCCAGTCGATGCCCTCGTGCTCGGAGAAGAACACCCCTGCGCCGGGGATCAGGCCGAGCACGGCCATCAGCCCGGCGGCGATCAGCACCACCTTGACCTTGTTCGCCTTCTCCGTCGCGATGAAGTAGAAGGCCACCAGGAAGATCGCCAGTGCGGCGAAGGCGCTCATCCGGTCTGCCCCGGCGGCCCGGACCGGTCCACCGGGCGGGATGAGTGCGGGGCGGGACAACAGCGGATCATGGTGACCTCCGTCAGGTGGGCATGCTTCGGCCCGGGCGGGCCCGCGGGGCCCGTCCGGTGATCAGGGAAAGTGATCAGGGAGGGTGATCAGGGAGGGTGATCAGGGAGGGTGATCAGGGAGTAGGTGTCAGTCGGCCTGGCCGGAGAGCGCGAGGCAGGTCAGCAGCCGTTCCAGGGTGATCGCCCCGGCGAGCACGCCGTCGCGGCCGACCACCGCGACGATCGGGCTGCGCAGCCTGGCCATCAGGGCGGCCACTTCGAGCAGGGTCGCGTCGAGCGGCACGGTCGCCGGCGTGGCGGGCCTGCCCGGCAGGCAGTCGCCCACCGTCAGGTCGCCCAGCTCGCCCCAGAACAGGTCGGCGTGCGCCTCGTCGATCGTCCGGCAGAGCGCCGGATCCTCCTGGTACGCCCCCGGCACCGCCAGCCGCAGCACCTGCGTCCCCGGGAGCACGGCCGACGGCCGGCCCCTGCCGTCCACGACGATCAGGCCGGGCATCCGGCCCAGCGCCATGATCCGCACGGCCTTGGTGACGGGGTCGTGCGCGGTCACGGTCGGCAGGTTCACGGCGATGTTGCCGGCTTCCATGTCGCTGTCCTCCCTCCGGCTCCGGTCCATCCTCCAGGCGGGCGCGCGCGGGGGCTATCGGGTCCGGCACCCATCTGGGCAGGGATAGAACATGTAGGGACGTACTTCTTGATGGGGGTCAGACCGCATGGACAATCGCACGCTCGGACGACGAGGCTAGAGGGGATGAACGATCGCGCGAAGGGCGGCACGGGGGACGCGCCGCCGGCCGGGACGCGTCGCGCGGGCGCGCCGCGCGGCGCGTCCCGGCCGGCGGCTCAGGGCCTGTTCCTGCGGCTGGTCGCCATCAACGGCCTGGTGTTCGCGACCGGCACGCTGGTGCTCGCGATCTCCCCCGCGACCGTCTCCGCCCCGGTCGTGTGGGCCGAGGTGCCGGTCCTGGTGATCGGGCTGGCGGTGATGCTGGCCGCCAACGCGCTGCTGCTGCGCCGCAGCCTGGCCCCGCTGGACGCGCTGACCACGCTGATGCAGCGGGTGGACCTGTTGCGTACCGGCGACCGCCTGTCCGAGAGCGGCAACAGCGACCTCACCCACCTGATCGCCACGTTCAACGCGATGCTGGACCGGCTGGAGGCCGAGCGCAGTGCCAGCAGCGCCCACGCGCTGGCCGCGCAGGAGGGCGAGCGGCAGCGCATCGCCCGCGAGCTGCACGACGAGATCGGCCAGAGCCTGACCGTGGTGCTGCTGGGCCTCAAGCGGGTGGTGGACCGCGCCCCCGCCGACCTGAAGGAGGACCTGCACGGCGTGCAGGAGACCGTACGGGCCAGCCTCGACGAGGTACGCCAGGTCGCCCGCCGCCTGCGCCCCGGCGTGCTGGAGGACCTCGGGCTGCACAGCGCGCTCAGCGCCCTGACCGCGGACCTCTCCCGGATGAGCGGCATCCCGGTGACCCGCCACCTGCAACCCGACCACCCGGCCCTGGGACCGGACGTCGAGCTCGTCCTGTACCGGATCGCGCAGGAGAGCCTGACCAACATCGCCAGGCACGCCCGAGCCACCCGCGCCGAGCTGTCGCTCGTGACCGAGGACGGCCGCCTGGTCCTGCGCATCACCGACGACGGCCGGGGCGGCGCCCTCCGGGACGGCGCCGGCATCCGGGGCATGCGCGAGCGCGCCCTGCTCATCGGCGCCCGCCTGACCGTCGACTCACCGCCGGGCGAGGGCACCCGCGTCAGCCTCGTCATCCCTCAGGACCGAAGGACGGACCCGTGAACAAGACCCGGATCCTGCTGGCCGACGACCACGCGCTGGTCCGCCGGGGCCTGCGGCTGATCCTCGACGCCGAGCCCGACCTGGAGGTGGTCGCCGAGGCCGCCGACGGCGCCCAGGCCGTCGCCGCGGCCTCGGAGGAGCACGTCGACCTGGCCATCCTCGACATCGCGATGCCCCGCATGACCGGACTCCAGGCGGCCAGGGAGATCTCCCGGCGGGCGCCGGGCATCCGCATCCTGATCCTGTCGATGTACGACAACGAGCAGTACTTCTTCGAGTCGCTCAAGGTCGGCGCGTCAGGTTACGTGCTCAAATCGGTCGCCGACCAGGACCTGCTGGAGGCCTGCCGGGCCACCATGCGCGGCGAGCCGTTCCTCTACCCGGGTGCCGTGACCGCCCTCATCCGCGACTACCTGCAGCGGGACCGGGAGGGGGAGCGGATGCCTGAGAGCATCCTGACGCCGCGGGAGGAGGAGATCGTCAAGCTGATCGCCGAGGGCAACTCGGCGAAGGAGATCGCCGAGACGCTGGTCATCAGCGTGAAGACCGTTGACCGGCACCGCGCGAACATCCTGCAGAAGCTGGGCATGCGCGACCGCCTGGAGCTGACCAGGTACGCCATCCGCGCCGGCCTCGTCGAGCCCTGATCACACCTGGACGCTGAAGATGATCGCCGCCCGCAGGGCCAGCACCCCGGCCAGCACCAGCAGCGGCAGCACCACCGAGTACCGCACGGCCACCGCCGGGCCGGCCGACAGGCGCTCGGTGGCCAGCCCGTACAGGCCGGGAACCAGCCCGGCGAGCACCACGACCCACAGCAGCGACCACGGCAGGCCGAACACGATCTCCTGCGTGCCCGCGACGATCAGCGTCACCGCGAACACCACGATCAGCGCCAGCTCCAGCAGCGAGTACAGCCGCTCCGAGACCGACAACATGGGCGCGCTCGGCCGCGCCTCCGGCCGGTAGCGGGCCAGCAGCAGCATCAGCGCCGCCGACCCCGCCAGCCCGGAGGCCAGGAAGAGCCCGCCCAGCGCGAACGTGTCACTCCACACCGGCTGGTTCGACACCGACAGCAGCACACCCGTGTACCCGGCGACGAACAGCCCGAACAGGGAGCCGGCGACGTTGAGCACCCGGCCGTCCAGCCGCACGACGAGCGGGATCCGGAGCTTGCCGTCCCGCACGAGCGCCGCCGCGAACGACACCGTGGTGATCGCCGCGAACACCGTCAGGGCCCAGATCCCGACCGACATCGGCGTCCAGTACTTGAAGTTCACCCCGAGATGGCCGGGCGTGGTGTTGACCAGCATGTGCCAGAACCGCATCGGCTGCCCGAGGTCCAGCGTGAGCAGCAGCGGCGCGATGAGCATGGGCGGGAACGCGATGTAGTAGCCGATCCGGGCCATGGGCTCGTCCCCGGGCGCGTCGCGCAGCCTGAGCAGGGTGGCCAGCACGTACGAGCCGCCGGACAGCCCCGCGAGGAAGAAGTAGAACAGGATGTACCAGAGCCAGTCCGGCGGGCCGGCGAAGTGCTGCACGTCACCCATCGGCCGGCCCCTCCACCTTCTCCTTGCGGCGGCGCAGCGCGACCAGGCCGCCGAGCACGCCCAGCACGGCCGTGACGGCGGCGGTCAGGTAGCCGCCCGCGTTGTTGCGGCTGGGCAGCACGGCGTTGCGCTCGTCGGGCAGCCCGTACCTCTCCGGCTCGTCCATGAGCAGGAAGAACGCGTTCAGGCCGCCGTACACCCGCTCGTCGTGCCCGTACAGCCTGGCCTGCGTGACGCCCTGCCCGCGCAGGATCTCCAGCCGCTTCGCCGCGGTCTGCCGCAGCTCGGAGACCGGGCCGAACTGGATCGACTCGGTGGGGCAGGCCTTGGCGCAGGCCGGGGTCATGTCGTTCTGGAGGCGGTCGTAGCAGAGCGTGCACTTCTGCGCGATGCCGGTCGTCTCGCTGGCGCCGATCACGTCGTACGGGCAGGCCGCGATGCAGTTGCGGCAGCCGTTGCAGACGTCCGGCTGGATGAAGACGCTGTCGAACTCGGTCCTGATGATCGCGTTCGTCGGGCAGACCTCCATGCAGCTCGCCTGCTTGCAGTGCTTGCAGACGTCCGACATCATCAGCCACGCCGCGCCGTTGCCCGGGGTCACGGCCTCGTCGGGGACGTTGTCGTGGAACTGCACGTGCCGCCAGGTCTCGGCGTCCAGCCTGCCGGTGTTGTCGAAGCCGTCCAGGAACGACGGCGCGTGGCCCTCCAGCTGGTTCCACTGCTTGCAGGCCACCTCGCAGGCCTTGCAGCCGATGCACACGCTGGTGTCGGTGAAGAACCCGTACGCCTGTCCCGGTGTGATGTGCGGCATGTCAGAACCCCATCAGGTTGGCCGTGATCTTGGTGTGCCCCTGCTCGGCCATGTACAGATCGACGGGCACCGCCGCCAGCTCGTCCACCCGCGGCACCGCCCCCGGGTCGCGGCCCAGGTCGACGTCGATGAGGTAGCGGTGACAGCTCTCGCACGACTCGGCTCGTAGCTGCGGGAACATCGCCTCCGGCACCGGCCCGTGCCGCCCCACGTACGGCCCCGTCCTGCTTGCAGAGCCCGCCTCCGGAGAGGCCGCCGGCGGGTTCGCGTGCGCTTCGGCGTGGACCGTGCGCTTGCCGCTCTCGCCGCAGTTCGGGCAGGTGGTGGCGGAGAAGCTCCACTCGTGCGGGCAGGCGGCGCAGGCCAGCATGCGCCGCCCGCTGACGAGCGGATCCTCGCTCGCGAGCCGGTAGCTGAGCTGGGGCGGCCCGCCGCAGGCGGGACAACGTCCCGCCGCACTCTCCGGGCGCCGCTCGACCGGGACGACGCGCATCGTGGCGCGGGCCAGGAAACGTTCGACCGGCGTGAGCTCCTCGCCCGCGACCCAGGCGGCCAGCAGCCCCGCACCGTCACCGGCCCCGACCCCGCCGACGGCCTCGGCGAGCGGGCGCGGACCATGGGCCGCCGTGGCCGCCATCACCCGCGGCAGCACCACCGCCGCGGCCCACTCCAGCCACGCGTTCCCGCCCGGGGCCGCACCGCGACCCTCGCCCGCACCGCTGCTCGGAACGGAACCGCCGTCCGCGCGGACGCCGCCGGGGTCCGCCGACTCCCAGACGTCCACCAGCGCCAGGTACAGCCCCAGCACCTCACGCGCATGCGGATACCGTTCCCGCAGCTCCAGGGCCCGTGCCCGCTCCTGCCCGTACATCAGATCTTCTCGATGTCGACCAGGAACGCCTTGTACTCGGGCGTCCGCGCACTCGCGTCGCCCACGAACGGCGTCAGGGCGTTGGCCAGCCAGTGCTGCCCGGTGTTGATCCCGACGAACCCCCAGTGGATCGGGATCCCGATCTGGTACACCTGCCGCCCGTCCACCTGCAACGGGCCCAGCCGCTTGGTCACCACGGCCCGCACCTCGAGCTTCCCGCGCCGCGAGGAGACCCGCACCAGGTCCCCTGTCTCGATGCCCTTCTCCCGCGCCAGCCCCGCCGGCACCTCGACGAACGCCTCCGGCTGCAGCTGGACGAGGTGCTCGACGTTCTGGGTGACGTAGTGCTCGTGCTCGGTGAGCCGGTACGAGGTGGCCACGTACGGGTAGTCGGCCGGGGTGCCGAACCGGGACGCGCGCCCGGCCCGCTCGTCGTACATGAACGCCACCGGCGTCGCCGACTGCTGCGGGTGCAGCGGGTTCGCGATCGGCGACTCGATGGGCTCGTAGTGCTCGGGGAACGGCCCGTCCGCGACGGCGTTGCTGAACAGGCGGCCCACGCCCTCGCCGGTCATGATGAACGGCAGCGGCGCGTCCGGCCCCGGGCCGGTCGTCGGCGGGTAGTCGGGCACGTCGCCCACCCACTTGCCGCCCGCCCAGGCGATGCCGGGGCGTTCGGGGTCCCAGGGGCGGCCGTTCTCGTCGGCGGAGGCGCGGTTGTAGAGGATGCGGCGGTTGGCGGGCCAGCTCCAGGCCCAGTTCGGGTAGAAGCCCATGCCGCTGGGGTCGTTCCTGCCGGGGTCCTGGACGCCGTCGCGCCGCTTGGTCAGGTTGCCCTCCTCGGGGTAGTGGCCGGTGTAGATCCAGTCCCCGGCGGCGGTGGTGCCGTCGTCGTTGAGATCGACGAACGTGGCGAGCCGCTTGCCGGTCCGCAGGTCCCGGCCGTTGATCTCCTGGGCGATCTCGTCCAGCTCGGGCTTGCGCGGGTTCCGGTACGGCATCGTCAGCTTCAGCACCGGATCGGGGAACCTGCCGCCCTGCGTCTGGTACAGCTCGCGGACCCGCAGGAACAGCTCGGCGAGGATCCAGTGGTCGTGCCTGGCCTCGCCCTCCGGCGGCAGCACCTGCTCCTTCCACTGCGCCCACCGGCCGCTGTTGGTGAACGAGCCGTCCTTCTCGATCCAGTGGGTGGCCGGGAGCATGAACACCTCGGTCTGCACCTTCGCCGGGTCCATGCCGGGCGCCCGCCAGAACTCCGAGCTGGTGGTGTTGAACGGGTCCATGACGCACAGCCACTTGAGGTTCGACAGCGCCTGGAGGACCTGGTTGGAGTCGGGGCCGATGCTGGTCGCGGTCATCCCGGACAGCATCACTCCCTGCATCTTGCCCCGCAGCGCCTGGTCGAAGATCGAGATCCAGGAGGCGTTCGCCGCCGGTTTGGGCAGGTAGTCGAAGGCGAACTCGTTGTCCTTCGTGGCGGCGTCGCCGTACCAGGACTTGAGCAGGCTGACCAGGTAGCGGCGGTAGTTCTCGCCGAAGAAGTTCACCGCGCGCGGGTGCTGCTTGATGCTGGCGCTCTCGTCCAGGTACGCCTTGATGTCCTTCTGTCCCGGGGCGGGGATGCGCAGGTAGCCGGGCAGGATGTCCCAGGAGATGGCGTGGTCGGTGTTGCCCTGGATGTTGGCGTGGCCGCGTTCGGCGTTCATGCCGCCGCCGGGGCGGCCCATGTTGCCGAGCAGCAGTTGCAGGATGGCGCCCGAGCGGATGAGCTGCACGCCGGTGGTGTGGTGGGTCAGGCCGACGGCGTACACGATGGTCATGACCTTGTCCGGCCGTCCCATCTCGCCGACCAGCCCGGCCACCTGCATGAACTGCTCGCGCGGGATGCCGGTGATCCTGGACACCGTGTCGGCGTCGTAGCGGCGGTAGTGGGCCGCCATCAGGTTGAGCACCGACCGCGGGTGGTCGGGGTCGATCCTGGCGTGGCCGTCCTGGTCCGTCTCGTACGCCCACAGCTTGGTGTTGTAGACGCCCTGCTCGCGGTCGAAGCCGTTGAACATGCCGTCCTGGAAGGCGTACCCCTCCTTGACCACGAAGCCGGCGTTGGTGGCCCAGCGGACGTAGTCGTCGTGGTAGAGCCGGTTGCTCAGCACGTGGTTGATGAGCCCGCCGAAGTAGGCGACGTCCGTCCCGGTACGGATGCGCACGTACGTGTCGGCCACCGCCGACGTCCTCGTGAACCGCGGATCCGCGTGGATGATCTTCGCGCCTCTGTCGAGCTTGGCGCGCATCAGCCAGCGGAAGCCCACCGGATGGGCCTCGGCCGGGTTGGCCCCGTTGACCAGGATGAGATCGGCGTGCCTGATGTCACGCCAGTGGTTGGTCATGGCCCCTCGGCCGAACGTGGCAGCCAAACTGACCACCGTGGGACCGTGTCAAACACGGGCCTGTTGTTCGAGGTGAACCAGGCCCAACCCCCTCATCAGCTTCGTCGCGAGATATCCCTCTTCCGAGCTGAACGCCGCCCCTCCGGCGAAGGCGATGCCCTCGCAGCGGTTGACGACGTTCCCTTCGGCGTCCTGCGTGACGAACGTGGCGTCGCGCGAGGCCTTGATGTTCCTGGCCAGGCGGTCGAGCATGAACTCCCAGGAGACCTTCGTCCACCCGGCCGCGCCGGGGGCGCGGTAGAGCGGCTGCGGCACCCGCCTGCGCGAGACGGCCAGTTGCAGCGACGTCGCGCCCTTGGGGCACAGCGTGCCCTCGTTGACGGGGCTGTCCGGGTCGCCCTCGATCTGCAGCAGCTCGGTCCTGCCGTTCGCGGCCTTCCTGGTGTAGGCGATGATCGAGCAGCCGACCGCACAGTACGGGCAGAGCGAGTGGGCCAGCGTGGCTCCCTCGATGCGCAGGCGCTGCTTGACGTTGATCGACTCGGTCAGGTCGAACCCCAGGGCCGATCCGCCGAGCACGCCCACCGGGCCGATGCTCAGGAACCGCCGTCGGCTGACCTCCATGGTGCGGCCTCCCCTCAGCTGCGGGCCGCTGGGTACCGTTTTTTCACCGTATGAGCGGATCCTTGGCGCGTCTACCCCTGGGCGAGTTGCAGGTCGTGACGGCCTTCCGGATCTTCCGGGTTGCGCAACAGGTCGAGCAGCCTGGGGTCGGCGGGGACGAGCACGCCGCGGTCGCCGCGCGCGGCCGCTGCCTGCAACGACTCCCGCCACGCCGCCCTCCCGGCCGGCACCGCCACCGGCACCCACCGCCCGCCGCCCTGCCCTTCACCCCCGTCCTCGCCTTCGCGCGCGCCCTTGCCCTCGGCCTCGCTTGCGTGCTTGCCTTCGCTTGCTTGCTTGCCTTCGGTCTCCAGGCGTTCGTGGTAGCTGCCGTCCTCCCGTCGCACGACGGTTCGCACCGCCGCCCCCTCGCCGGCGTCGCCGATGAGGGCGAGCCGGCCCCGGCTCAGCCGTTCCACGGTGGCGAGCGCGTGCGATCGGCCGGCCTCCGGCACGGCCACGACCAGCAGCGACCGGTAGGTGACCGCGGCCAGGGCGGCGGCCAGCGTGAGGGGATCGAGCCGGGGCGCGGCACCGTGCTCCACCCACAGCGCGTCGGCCCCCGCCGCCTCGAACGCCACCGCGTCGGTCAGCCACTCCCCCGGATCGTCCTGCGGCCTGGGCAGCACGATCCCCACCCTGACCCGCTCCCCTGCCCGCCCGGGCAAGCCCTCCCCACTCGCGATCTCGTCCGTCATAACGGTCCCTCCTCCAGGTCGGTGACCACCCGGAGCCTCTCGTCGAGGCGGCGGGTGAGGCGGAGCCGGTCGAGGTGCTCCAGCAGCGGGATCACCACGCGCCGGTTGGTGCCGAGCGCCGCCCGCGCGTCCCCCGCCGTGAACGGCTGCGGCAACCGCGCCAGGACGCGGGCCGCCGCGACATCGGCCCCCGGCAGCAGTACGACCCCGTCGGCCAGCCGCAACACCAGGCCGGCCCGCGCGGCCAGCGCCACCGCCTGACGGGTGAGTCCCAGCTCGGGGAGCCGCGCCGCTTCCGGCGCCAGGTACGGCGCCCGTGCCAGCTCCTCCCGCAGCCGCCCGACCGCCTCGGCCACCGCGCCCGGCACCCGGTCCCCGTCGATCCGGCCATCGGAGACCCGCAGCGGCGGGCACGCCCTGACCAGCGCCTCGACAAGCTCACGCGCGGGCAGGCCGAGCGCGGTGCGGGCGGCGTCCACCGGGATGCCGGGCTGCTCCGCCACGATCGCCCCGAGCCGCTCCCCCAGCTCTTTCCACCGCCCGGCGTCCACCAGCCAGTCCCCCGCACCGGGCACGTCCAGCGGACGCGGGTCGAGCCCCATCGCGACCTGCACGTCCAGCGGGTCGAGCCCCATCGCGACCAGCTCGGAGCGCCGCACCATCCCCCGCCAGCCCAGCACGGTCGCGGCATCCGGCATCCGAGCCGTCGCACGGTCCGATGCGGCGAACGGCGCCAGCTCCGCGGCCCGTCTGGTGCCCGCCCCGCGACCGCGCAGCGGCGACGGCAGAACGTCCAGCACGACCACGCCGGTGATGGGCCGCCCGGAGCAGCGCAGCAACGCCCGATCCCCGACCCGCAACGGCAACGCCCGCGCCAACACCAGCCGAACCGCACAGGCCCCGCCGGCGGCGTGCACCGGGCCGAACGGGCGTACCCGGACCGGGACCGAGGCCGACCCGATGTGCAGCACCGCCTCGCGCGGCGGTTCCCCCGAGCCCGCCCCCATCTCCAGCCGCACATCGGCCACGGACGTCTCCACCCAGCCCCCGGGCGTGAGCAGCGCCTTCCCCCGCGACACCCGCTCCAGCTCCACCCCCCGCAGGTTGACCGCCACCCGAGCCGCCCCTCGTACCGACTCCACGGCCTCCCCGGTCACCTGCAGCCCCTTCACCCGCACCCGCTCCCCGTCCAGCACCAGCACGTCCCCGACCCGCAGCCGCCCCGCGGCCAGCGTCCCGGTGACCACGGTGCCCGCGCCCCTGATGGTGAAGGCCCGGTCGATCCACAACCGCACCGGAGCCCGGGCGTCGGCCACGGGCAGCCCCGCCACCATCCGGTCGAGCGCGGCCCGCAGCTCGCCGAGCCCTTCCCCCGTGCTCCCGGCCACCGTGACGACCGGCCACGCCACCCGCTCCCTGGCCTCCTCCACCGCCGGCGCCGGGTCCATCAGGTCGCACCGGGTGACCACCAGCAGCCCCCGCTCGACCCTGAGCGCCTCGATCGCCTCCCAGTGCTCCTGCGACTGCGCCTGCCACCCCTGATCCGCCGCCAGCACGAACATCACGGCCGGCACGGGCCCGAGCCCGGCCAGCATGTTGGTGACGAAGCGCTCGTGCCCCGGTACGTCCACGAACGCCAGCCGCCGCCCCGAGGGCAGCGTGGTCCAGGCGAAGCCGAGGTCGATGGTCATGCCGCGGCGGCGTTCCTCGGCCCACCGGTCGGGTTCGATCCCGGTCAGGGCGCGGACCAGGGTGGACTTGCCGTGGTCCACGTGCCCGGCCGTGGCGATCACGTACATGCCGGCACCGCGCGGGGGCCGGTCGCCTGTCACGGCGGGCCTCCTGGGGGTGCGGATGTCACGGCGGGTCTCCTTGAGGGTGCGGAGGCGCACGGGGATCGAACCCGCCGGCGACGCCGCGCGCCGCCCACCGATTTTGAAGACCGGGGTGCCCACCAGAACACACGCGCCTCCAAGGCCGTCATCTCACGATATGACGGGCAAGGCCGTTGAGCACTCCGGGCGAGCCGGCTACTTACGCCGGGGCAGCTGTCCGGTGGGCCCTCCGGCGATGACGAGCTTCCCCGGGCCGGAGGTGACGGTGAAGCGCCCCGGCCCGAAGGTGTTCTCTCCGGTGGGTCCCAGTGGCACCGACATCCCTCCTGCCTGGAGGTCCGCTTCGAACCCGGGCAGCTTCAGCCGGATCAGCGCGGGCAGCAGCGCCGAGACGGTGATCAGCCCGACGAGTATCGGCGTGTTCACCAGCAGCAGCGCCACTCCCGCCACGAAATGCGGGTCCGCCTCGTGGTTCGGGGCGAGGCCGATGGAGGCTTCGCCCGACGGTGTGATCACCGAAAGCGACGCAGCTCTGACGAGCCGGCCGCGATGCGGCCTTGATCGTCCGGTGGGCCTCGGTGTTACGTTGAGAGTGAGACGTGCCCGACACCTGCGCGAAGGACGTGGTCACCGTGCTCTACCTCTTCGGTTTCGATCGGATCGGCGTGGCCGTGAGCGACATCTACTTCGTCGACCCCAACCCCCTCGAAGGCCAGGAGGGCGCCGAGCGCGGCGTCCGGCTGGAGCTGCGGCGGCTGGAGAGCGGCGACCTCAAGGGCTCGATCTACTCCTCCCGGCCCATCACCATCGACCGGCCGATCTGGCGCGTCGACCTGCTGGAGTCGGTCACCGGCACGCCGGGCAGCTTCGACCGCACCCACCACCACCCCGGGGTCAAGGGGTGGGAGCCGGGGCGGCGGGTGTTCGACGAGCGGCTGTCGGAGGAGCCGCTGAAGTGGCTCGGCGAGCGGCTGGCCGACCTGGAGGGGGTGCTGGACGAGTCCGGGGTCGGGCGCGACGAGGTCGGCCCGGACGACGTGACCGGCCTGCGCGACCGGGCTCCGGAGATCGTCGAGACGGTCGCCCGCCTGCTCGACACCGTACGCAGTACCGGCCCCGGCGCACCGGCCGGCGCCGAATCGGCCACGAGCGTGCGGGCGAGCTGGTTGTAGCCCGGTCCGCGGTGAGGCGATGAGTTTCCGGTGACTCCGCAGTCGGTACCCGCGGAGCTGTCAGTGCCTGTGGACGAGGAAGGACATGGTCATGAAGGACCTCTCGCAGGGTGACGTGCGGTTGCTGGAGACCGAGATCGCGCAGCGCCTGCTGCACTCCACGATCCCCGCCCGGCTCGCGTACGTCGCCGCCGACGGCACACCTCGCGTGATGTCGACCTGGCACGTCTGGACGGGCGAGGAACTCGTCATGGCGACGTACGTCCATTGCCCCCCGATGGGGATCACCCGGCCCGCCCGGCGGCTGCACGCCCTGCGGGCCCGGCCGGACGTCGCCGTCACCATCGACACCGAGGCCCAGCCGCCGGAGGTGCTGCTGCTGCGCGGCCGGGTCTCGATCACCGAGGTCGACGGCATGGTGCCCGAGCAGGCGCAGGCCGCGCGCCGGTTCCTCGGCGAGGAGGGCGGCGCGGGGTACGTCGCGCAGGCCGATCATCCCGAGACGAGGATGGCCCGCATCGCCCTGCGGCCGGCCTGGGTGGGTGTCCTGGACTTCCAGACCCGCTTCCCCGGCTCCTGACCACGGACGGAGTAGTCAGCTCGGCCTGGTGATGCGTTCGGCCAGGTCGACGACCGCGCCGACGAGCTCCCGGCCGTTCAGCAGGGCGAGGTCGTTGTGCCCCGCCCCGGCCACCTCCACGGTCGTCGCCCGCGCGGCGCCGGCGACCGCGCGGCTCAGGTGAGGGGGGACGATCGTGTCGCCGGTGCCGTACACGACCACGACCGGGGCCCGTACCGAGGCGATGCCGTCGGCGACGGGGAAGCGGTCGCGCAGCAGCGCGCGTACCGGCAGGAACGGGTAGTTGACCTGGCCGGCGGCGGCCAGGTCGGTGAACGGTGAGCGCAGCACCAGCCCGTCGGGCGGGCGTTCCAGGGCGAGCCTGGTCGCCACCGCGGCGCCGAGGCTCTCGCCGAAGTAGATGACGTGCGGGCTGCGGATGGCGTCGCGGGCGGCCAGGGCGTCGAGGTGCAGGCCCTCCTCGGTGGGGTTGCCGGGGTTGCCGCCGTAGCCGCGGTAGTCCATGAGCAGCACCGGCAGCCCGTGCGCGGCCAGCGCCCTGGCCAGCGGCGCGCGGTGCAGCCGGTTGCCCGCGTTGCCGCCGGTGACCAGCACGGTCACGTCGTGGTGGCCGGGCACGTACCAGGCGGCCAGGCGCAGCCCGTCGCGGGTCGTGAGCGTGAGGTCCCGCGCCCCCGGCAGCACCGAGGCGGCCGGCGGCGCGGGGTCGCTGTCGGGCAGGTAGATGAGCCGCCGCTGGAACACCCACAGCAGCCCGAGCAGCAGGATGAGCACCGCGGCGACGACCAGGGCGGTGCGCGCGAGCGTCGTCACGACGCCCACGGTACGCACCCCGCCCGACCGCCGTCACGGCCACCACGGCACGCACACCGCCAGAGCCTCGACCCGCCGCCAGCGGCACGCCCACGGCCGACCGCACGAAGGGCTACGCGAGCACGTCCGTAGCCGGCCGCGCGGAGGGCTAGACGAGTGCGCCCGCCTGGACGACGTGCCGGACGTGCCCGGGGTCGGCCAGCACGCCGATGTCCTCCAGCGGATCCCCGTCGAGCACGAGCAGGTCGGCGTGCGCGCCCACGGCCAGCGTGCCGATCTCGCCCGCCAGCCCGACCAGCTCCGCCGCCCCCGTGGTGGCGGCCCGCAGCACGTCGATCGGCCGCTGCACCTCGGCCCTGAGCCGGAACTCCTGGTTCTGGTGCCGGTGCATGCCGCCGAGCAGGTCGGTCCCGTACGCGAGCCGCACCCCTCCCCGCGCGGCCCGTTCCAGCGCGACGAGCCCGGCATCGAGCACTTCGTCCACCTTGCGCCAGCTCCGCTCGGGCAGGCCGAACTCGCGGCCTTCCTCCTTCAGCGCCCAGTACGTCACGAGCGTCGGCACCAGGTACGCCTCGTGCCGCAGGAACAGCTCCACGCTCGTGTCGTCGATCAGGTTGCCGTGCTCGATGGAGCGCACCCCCGCCTCCAGGGCCCGGTTGACGGCCCGGGCGGTGTAGGCGTGGGCGGCGACGTACCGGTTGGCGGCCTCGGCCTCCTCGACGGCGGCGCGCAGCTCGTCCATCGAGTACTGGGTGGAGTCGATGCGGTCGGTCGGCGAGGCGACGCCGCCGGACGCCATCAGCTTGATGTGGTGGGCGCCCTTGCGCAGCTCGTCGCGGGCGGCGGTGCGGACGGCGTCCACGCCGTCGGCGACCCGGCCGACTCCGGCGCAGCACGGGTGGTCGTCCTTGAGGTGCTCGCCCCGGCCGCGGAAGTCGGCGTGCCCGCCGGTCTGGCTCAGGCCCTTGCCGCAGAACAGCAGGCGCGGGCCGCGTACGAGACCCTCCGCCTGCGCGTCGGCGAGGCCGAAGTCGGCGCCGGACGCGTCGCGGACCGTGGTGAAGCCGCGGCTCAGCATGTCGCTCATGATGCGGGCGCTGTGGGCGGCCACGTAGGAGGGGGACATGGAGCCGAGCGTGCCGAGGTTCGCGGTGGAGGCGGTGACGTGGACGTGCGCGTCGATCAGGCCGGGCACGACGCGGGCGCCCGCCAGGTCGAGCACCCGGGTGCCGTCGGGGGCGGTGAGCCCGGTGCCGGTCTCGGCGATGCGCCCGTCGGCGCACCGCAGGTCGGCCTCGGTGTACTCGCCGGTCCGCACGTCGAGCAGCAGCGCGTTCCTGAGGAGCAGGCTCATGCCGCACCGCCCTTGAGCCAGGCGGCGGCGTCCCCGGCGATGGCCTGGGCGGCGGCCACGGACGCGTCGTCGTAGGCACCCTCGGCGTCGAGGATGTTGAGCACGCCGAGCACCTCGCCGTCGTCCCCGAGCACGGGCACGTTGATGATGGAGCCGCAGCCCAGGCTCTCGATCAGCTCGTGGTCGGCGAAGATCTCGCGTACGGCGGCCCTGTCCCGGCCGAAGTACGGCTGCCGGCCCTCGATGCAGGTGGCCAGCCAGTCCTGGGCCACCTCGACGGTCTTCTCGCCGCCCACCGGGTACTGCTCGGGGTGGCTGCTGTGCACGCGGCGCAGCGCCCGCCGCTCGGGCACCCAGGCCAGTACGGTGAACAACCGCACGCCCACCTCCCGGCGCACCCTCTCCTCCAGCTCGTTCATCGGGCTGCCTCCTCAGTCGTCTCCGTCAGCTCTTCCAGTGATCGTCCTGCCGTGGCCAGCCCGAACACGACCACGCACACCACCCCGGCCACCAGCACCGCGGTCGTGAGGCCGAACACGCCGGCGAAGCCCAGGCTCGCGGCCGACAGGCCGATGATCGTCGGTGCGAGGATGCTGCCGACCCGGCCGAACGCGCTCGACAGCCCGGTGCCGGTGGCACGGATCCAGGTGGGGAACACCTCGGGGGTGTAGGAGTAGACGCCGGCGTACGTGCCGTTCAGGAAGAACGACAGCACCGCGCCCGCGAGCGTGATCGTGACGGGCGAGTCCATCTGCGACAGCCAGAACGCGCTGACCGCCGAGCCGGCGAGGTAGAGCGCGATCGTGTTCTTGCGGTCCATCCGCTCCGACAGCCAGGCCGCGGAGAAGTACCCCGGGATCTGCGCCAGGTAGATGATGATCGAGAACTCGAAGCTCTTGGTGACCGTGATGCCGCGCTGCACGAGCAGCGTGGGGATCCAGGAGAAGAACCCGTAGTACGAGAACGTGATCACGAACCACACCAGCCAGATCACCGCCGTGCGCCTGGCCATGGCCGGGCTCCACAGGAAGCGCAGCGCGCTGAACAGGTTCACCTTCGCCGCGCCGGCGGAAGTGGGGGCGACGGCGGTCTCGGGCACCGGCGGCAGCGGTTGTCCCGTCGCCCGCTCGACGCGCCGCTCCAGGTCGGCGACCACCGCCTCGGCCTCGCCCGTACGGCCCTGCTGGAGCAGGAAGCGCGGCGACTCCGGCAGCGAGCGGCGCCACCACAGCAACATCACGATCGGCAGCGCGGTGATCACCTGGGCGATCCGCCAGCCGTCGTCGAACGTCGGCACGACGAACCGACCGATCAGCGCCGCCATCACGAACCCGAACGAGAAGAACCCGGCCAGCGCCCCGATGAACCACCCGCGCCGCTTGGCGGGCACGAACTCCGACAGGAACGGCGCGATGATCGCGCTCTCCGCCCCCGCGCCGGCCCCGGCGAGCACGCGGGCGCCGAGGAACACCTCGTAGTTCGGCGCGAACGCGGCCACCACGGAGAAGACGGCGTAGAAGGCGAGCGCGTACATCATCACCTTCTTGCGGCCGATGCGGTCGCCGAGCAGGCCCGCCACGGTCGCGCCGAACAGGAACCCGAACGGCGTCGCGGACCCGATGAAGCCGAGCTGGCCGTTGGACAGGCCCCAGGCCTCCTGCGCGCTCGGCAGCAGGAAGGCGACGACGGCCGAGTCCATGCCGTCGAAGGTGTAGCCGAGGCCGCCTATCAGGAGCAGGACGTAGTGCGGACGGCTCAGCGGGAGCCGGTCCAGACGGGCCAACAAGGTCATCGAAGCACACCTTTCACCAGGTCATGGCCCTGCAAGTCGATTGCGCAGCAACATATAGTGCAAATTGGCAAAATTGCAATGGTCTTTGCAAGTTTGGTGGGCGGCGAGCGCGTACCATGGCGACGTCCGACCTCGGGAAGGGATCACGTGACGGAGCGGGCCACCGACAGCTTCCAGGACTGGTTGCGCGAGCGGCTGCCGGAGCGCGGGCTGCGCGGCAAGGCCGCCGCGGTGCTGGAGCTGCTGCTCTCACAGCCGCGCCGGGCCGCGTTCGGGTCGGCCGGGGAGCTGGCCCAGCTCGCGGGCGTCAACGTCGCCACCGTCACCCGTACGGCACAGGCACTCGGCTTCTCCGGCTGGCCCGCCCTGCAACAGGAGCTGCGCGCCCGCTACCTGTCCTCGCTCAGCGCCGGCCAGGTCGCGGCCGAGCACCGGGGCACCGGCTCGCCCTCCTCACGCTCGCTGCGCCGCGACCTCGACAGCCTGGCCCTGCTCAACCGCCGCCTGGACGAGGGCGTGCTGCTCACGATCGCCGAGGCCATCGCGCGGGCCCGGCGTACGGCGATCGTCGCCGACGGCAGTTACGCGGCCGTCGGGATCGCGCTCGCCCACAACGCCCGGCTGGCCGGCTACCCGGTGCAGGCCGTGACGGGCGGCGACGCGGAGCTGGCGAACGTGATGGCCGCGATCGGCGAGGGGGACGTGCTGATCGCGATCAGCTTCTGGCGGCTGTACGAGAGCACCGTGCTGGCCGCCAACGAGGCCCGCTCGCGCGGGGTCCGCGTGTTCGCCGTCACGGACGCCGCCAGCCCGGCGCTGGCCGCCGCCGCGGAGGAGGTCGTGATGGTGCCGGCGGAGGGCGAGGCGTTCTTCCCCTCGCTGACGGCCGGCATCGCCGTCGCCCAGGCGCTGGTCACCCAGCTCGCCGCCATGGACCCGGCGCGCACGGGCGCCTCGATCGAGGCGGCGGAGGCGATGTGGGCCAGGTTCGGCCTCCTGCACCGCCGCCCCGCCTCCTAGTACGCGTTCCCCGGGCTCACCGCGTCGAGGATCAGGTCGATCACCTCGGTACGGCGCGGGGCCAGGTAGAAGTGGCCGCCGGGCAGGACGTGCAGCTTGAAGCCGGCACGGGTCAGCTCGGCCCAGCCGGCGGCGTTCGTGGTGTCCACCTCGGGGTCGCTGTCGCCGATGATGGCCGTGATGGGGCAGTCCAGCGGCTCGGCGTGGCGGCTGCGGTAGGTCTCGGCCAGGCGGTAGTCGGCGCGCACGATCGGCAGGATGTACGCGCGCACGTCCGGGTCGTCCAGCAGCTCGGGCTCGGTGCCGCCGAGCCGCCGCAGCTCGGCCGTCAGTTCCTCCTCGGTGCCCAGGTGCACGGTGCCGGGGCGGGGCAGGTTCGCGGCCCGGCGGCCCGAGACGACCAGGTGGGCGGGGCTCACGCGCAGCGCCGTCTCGTACGCGATCAACGAGCCCAGGCTGTGCCCGAACAGCACGGCCGGGCGGTCCAGCAGCGGGCGCATGGCCTCGGCGATCAGGTCGGCCAGCGCGTGCGCGTCGTGGAGGGGCGCCTCGCTTGCGCGGTCGGCGCGGCCCGGGTACTGCACGGCCCGCACCTCCACGCTCGGCGGGACCGCCCGGTGCCAGTCCCGGTAGGCCGCGGCGGCGCCGCCGGCGTGCGGGAAGCAGAACAGCCGCATGGCGGCGTGCGGGCGGGGGTCGAGCGAGTGGAACCAGGTCATACGATCTCCTCGGGCGGCCGGCGGCTCCTCGTCCCGCCATTCTGAACCAGCCCACGCCCCAGCCCGAGCAGCACCAGCCCAGGCAGCACCCGCACCCACGAGGCCCCGGCGTCGGCCAGCAGCAGCGCGCCCAGCCCGGCCGCGGAGACGAGGAACCCGGCCGCGGCCAGCGCTCCGAGCGGCACCTTGGCCGCCGCCCTGGCGGACACGAGCGCGGCCCCGGTGAAGGACCTGATCCGGAACAGCGACAGGTCGAGCAGCGGCCGCCGTCCCCGTGCCTGCGTCACCAGGAACGCGCCGAGCCCCAGCACCCCCACCCCGGCCTGGGCCAACGTGGCGAAGCTGGTCCAGCCCTGCGCCTCGCCGCGCAGCAGCGCCAGCGTGACCGCCGACACCCAGGCGGCCAGCGTGATCACCCCGGCCACGTCCACGTGCGCGGGCCCGCGCCGGGCGGCGTCGGCGGGCAGCCGCCGCGCGGCCGGCCAGCAGAGCAGCAGGCCGAGTGGCACGTTGATGATGAACATGCTGCGCCAGCTCACCGACTCCACCAGCACCCCGCCGGCCAGCGGGCCGAGCGCTCCGGCTCCGGTCGTGGTGGCGCCGAAGATCGCGATGGCCCTGGTCCTGGCCGCGTCGCCGTACGAGGCCGCGATGATCGCCATGGACGGCGCGAACGCGAACGCCCCGCCCACGCCCTGCAGAGCCCGCATGACGTCCAGCACCGCGACCGTGGGCGCCCTGATCGGCTACGGCTTCTCCGTCGAGAACGCGTTCCTGGCCGTGGACACGGTCTTCGACCTGGCCATCGACGTGTTCAGCAGGGGCAGGCAGCTGGACGCCGCGGTGGGCGGGAGCAACGTCCGCGACAGCACGGCGCAGGCGTGGGCCGAGGCGGTGGGGCCGGAGGTGGCGCCGGTCATGCGGCAGGCGCTCGCGGATCCGGCCGCGACGTGGTTCGACCGTAAGCTGAAGCTCGTCCTCGACGGCATCGCGGCGGGGCTCGCACCCACGTAGGATCCGGTCGTGAGCCAGGAGGCCCGATGAGACCTGTGGATCGTGCCGAGTACCTGGGGTACACACCCGACACCGAGAGCCGCCGCCTCATCGCGCACGGCCTGCCGAAGGAGCTGCCGGAGACGCTCGGCGGCCGGCACCGCTTCACCCCGCTCTCCCTGTACGTCGGCGACCGCCTGGCGGCCGCGGCCTTCGCCCGGCTCGACGGGGTGGGGCTGTTCTGGCTGGACGTGTGGCTGCTGTCCCCGAGGCGCGGCGGCCGGTGGAGCCTGCGTGCGGGCGGCACCGCCGCGGCGGACCCGTCCGACGAGAGCGTCCTGCGGCCGCGCCCGGGGTGCACCGTGCTCGACGGGCACGCCCACGCCGGGGAGAGCGCCCGCTTCAACGCCAGCCCGGTGCCGTGGCTGCGCCGGCCGTACCGGTGGGTCGGCTACGGGATCGTGCGGCTGTCGGCCGAGGTGGGGGCGGTGCGGCTCGGGGAGCGGGACATCATGGTCCCCGAGCACGGCCTGCAGGCGCTGGCGTGGCAGGCCGGCCGTACGGGGGCCGAGGTGGACCTGCTCGGCCACCGCGGCGAGCACCTCTCAGCCCTGCCCCTGCCCACGTACACCTAGTCGCCGGGCGTGAGGGGAGCTCTGCCCTGGTCGCCGGGTGCGAGGCGGGCGAGGTGCCGGTCCACGAGCGCCACCACCGCCTCGGGCGGGTAGAGGCCGATCAGCGCCGGCTGTCCCAGCCCCTGCGCGAGCGCGAGCAGCGCGCTCGCCTCCTGGTCGGCGTCGAGGCCGGCGGCCAGTTGTCCCCGGGCCTGCGCGGCCCGGATCTGGCCGGCGTAGAACTCCAGGACCAGCGGCAGCCCCGCCCGCATCGCCTCTCCGAGCTCGGCGGAGACGACCGACCTGGCCAGGTACGCCAGCCCGACGCGGGCCTCGAAGCGCCGGGTCTCGTCCAGCGGCAGGATCTCCAGGATCCCGGCCCGCAGGAGGTGCAGCGGGTCGCTCTGGTCGGCGGCGGCCACGCGGAGGCTGATCCGCGCGTTGAGGTGTTGCAGCGCCACCAGGAGCATCTCGTCCTTGGTGGCGAAGTAGTACTGCACGGCCCCCATGGACATCCCGGCCTCGGCCGCGACCTCGCGCAGGCTGACGCTGTCCATGCCCTTGGCGTCGATGATCCGGTGCACGGCGTCGGCGATCAGCAGCCGCCGTGCCTGATGATCGACGATCTTAGGCATCCAGGAGCGGCTCCAGCTCGGCGACGGCGTGGTCGCGGTGGACGTTGAGCGTGGTCACGGCCTCGTCGGCGGAGCGGCGGCGCAGCGCGTCGAGCGCGGCGCGGTGCTCCTTGACGACCCGCTCCCTGTTGCCCGCGTCGCCGTAGTACATCGACCGGTAGGCGTCGGTCGTGTCCCACAAGGTCCTGATCAGCCGGGCCAGGCGTGGCATCGCGGCGCACTCGAACAGCGTCATGTGGAAGGTCCGGTTGGCCGTCGCCATGGCGGCCACGTCACCCGCCGCGGCGGCCCGCTCGACCTCCTCCTGCGCCGCCTCGATCCGGCGGAGGTCGTCGTCGGTGAGCCTGGCCACCGCCGCGCGCACGGCCTCCTCCTCCAGCAGCTCGCGGATGCGGTAGACCTCGCGCAGGTCGTCGAGGGAGAGCATGGCGACGCAGTAGCCCTTGTGCGGCTTGTACGTGACCAGCCCCTCGCCTTCGAGCGTCTTCAGCGCCTCCCGCAGCGGGACCCGGCTGACCTGCAGCTCCTCGGCCAGCGCGTCCTGCCTGATGGGGGTGCCTGGGCGCAGCCGGCCGGTGGTGATGGCACGGCGCAGCTCACCCAGCACGAACTGCTGGGCCGTGGGCGGCCTGCGTCGTGCCTCGTCCGGACTCACGGGTCCAATATCTCACGGAGCCACGAGTCGTCCTGCCCGAGCGCGGGCGGCGGGCGGTGGTAGGAGGGCGGGGTGGCGCTGAGGCGGATGGGGTTGGCGACCTGGCCGGCGCCGCCGAGCTCGACGGCCGGTTCCAGGCCGAGGTCCTGGGCGAGCGCGAAGGCGGCGGCCAGGTCGTTGATCGGCCCGCACGGCACCCCGGCAGCCGTGAGCCGTTCGAACCACTCGTCCGCGGTGCGTCCGGCGAGGGCCGCGTTCAGCTCGGGGACCAGGCTCTCGCGGGCGGCCACCCGCCCGGCGTTGGTGGCGTAGCGGGGGTCCCCGGCGAGGTCCGGCCGGTCGAGGGCCGCGCACAGGGCCTGGAACTGGCGGTCGTTCCCGGCCGCGATCACGATCGGGCGGTCGGCGGCCTGGAACACCTCGTAGGGAACGATGCTCGGATGCCGGTTGCCCATGGCCCTGGGCACGACGCCGGCGGCGGCGTAGGCGGAGGAGTGGTTGGTGAGCGCGGACAACAGGGACGACAGCAGCGACACCTCCACACGCTGACCGACGCCGGACGACTGCGGGCCGCCGCCGACCTGGCTGCCCTCGCCCGTACCGTCGCGGTGGCGCAGGGCGGCCATGATGCCGAGGGCGGCGTGCAGGCCGGTGATCACGTCCACCAGCGCCACGCCCGCCTTCGTGCCGGGCCCGCCGGGCTCGCCGGTGACGCTCATGAGCCCGCCGACCGCCTGCGCGATCAGGTCGTACCCGGGCAGCCCGGCCCCGGCCCCCGACCCGAACCCGGTGATCGAGCAGTACACCAGCCCGGGGTTGAGCTCGCGCAGCGCGTCGTACCCGAGCCCGAGCCGCTCCATCGTGCCGGGCTTGAAGTTCTCGACGAGCACGTCCGCCCGCGCCGCCAGTGCCCGCGCCACCTCGGTGTCGGCCCGCAGGTCGAGGGCGATCGAGCGCTTGTTGCGGTTCACGCCGAGGAAGTAGGTGGCCTCCCCGGAGGAGGCGTACGGCGGCCCCCAGGCGCGGGTGTCGTCCCCGCTCCCCGGCCGCTCGACCTTGACCACCTCGGCCCCGAGATCGGCGAGCAACATCGTGCAGTAGGGCCCGGCCAGCACCCGGCTGAAGTCGGCCACCAGCAGCCCGGAGAGCGCTCCGCTCACGCCGGCGCCCCCAGGTAGACGGTGACCGTCCGGGTGTAGAACTCCCTGGCCGCCCGCCCCTGCTCCTTGGGCCCGAACCCGCTCTGCTTGGCCCCGCCGAACGGCACGTACGGGAACGTCCCCGCCGATTCGGAGTTGACGTGCAGCACGCCCACCTCCAGCCGCTCCACCGCCGACAGCGCCACCCCGAGGTCGCGGGTGAAGACGGCCGCCGACAGGCCGTGGTCGCTGAGGTTGGCCAGCCCGAACGCCTCCTCCGTGCTCGACGCGCGCACGGCGCCGACCACGGGCCCGAACAGCTCGGTACGCCAGAAGTCCACCCCGGTCCCCGGCAGGTCCAGCACGGTCGGCGGCACGAACCAGCCCTCGCGCTCCAGCGGCGAGGCGCCGGCCAGCGGCTTGGCGCCCTCGCCCACGGCCAGCCGCACCCCGGCCGACACGCGTTCCCGCGCGGCCGAGCTCACCAGCGGGCCCATCTCCACCTCCGGCGACAGCGGGTCGCCCACGACGAGCCGCGCGGCCCGCTCGGCCACCCGCTCCAGCAGCTCGTCGGCGACCTGCGAGGCCACGATGAGCCGCGAGGTGGCCGTGCACTTCTGCCCGGTGGACCGGAACGCCCCCAGGCAGACCTGCTCGGCGGCGTGGCCGAGGTCGGCGTCGGCGAGCACGACGGAGGCGTTCTTGCCGCCCATCTCGGTCTGCACCGGCTTGCCCAGCTCGCCGCAGCGCGCGATGACGGCCCGCCCGACGTCCGTGGACCCGGTGAACGACACGGCGTCCACGCCCGGGTGGCCGACGATGGCCGAGCCCGCCTCGGCCTCGCCGTACACGAGGTTGAGCACCCCGTCCGGCAGGCCGGCCTCCACCAGCGCCTTCGCCAGGCGGTAGGCCAGCAGCGGCACCAGCGAGGACGGCTTCCACACCACGGTGTTGCCGTAGGTCAGCGCGGGGCCGAGCTTCCAGGCGGGGATGGCGATCGGGAAGTTGAACGGGGTGATCAGCCCGGCGACGCCGATCGGCTTGCGCACGACCAGCACGTTCTCGCCGGGGCGCGGGGAGGCGAAGACCTCGCCGCTCTCCCGGTCGGCCTCGCTCGCGTAGTAGCGCAGGATGCGGGCCGCGCCCCTGACCTCGGCGACGGCCTCGGCCAGCGTCTTGCCCTCCTCGCGGGCCAGCTCCGCGCCCCACTCCCCGGCGCTCGCGTCCACGAGGTCGGCGGCTCCCGTCAGCACGGCGGCGCGGGCGTGGTGCGGGGTCGCGGCCCAGCCGGGCGCGGCCTCGCGGGCCGCGCCGATCGCCCGCTCCACCTCGCCCGCGGAGGCGAACCGCCCGCGCGCCACGACCTCGGCGGGCCGCGCGGGGTTGGTGTCGGCGAACTCCTCGCCCTCCCCCTCGGCCCAGCGGCCACCGATGAGATTCAGAACGTCCATGGTCAACGCACCCTAACTGTGCCATATTGGATTTTCAATATTGGATCCAAAATACGGAGAGGTCGATGATCGCACCCACCGCCCTGTTCGCCCTGGACACGCTGCTGACCGAGGAGGAACGCGAGATCAGGAGCACGGTCAGGCGCGTGTGCGACCGGGAGATCCGGCCGCACGTCGCCGGCTGGTTCGAGGCGGGCGAGCTGCCCGCCCGCGAGCTGGCCCGCACGCTCGGCTCGATCGGCGTGCTCGGCATGCACCTCGACGGGTACGGCTGCGCCGGGATGGGCGCCGTCTCGTACGGCCTGGTCTGCCTGGAGCTGGAGGCGGCCGACTCCGGCCTGCGCAGCCTCGTCTCGGTGCAGGGTTCCCTGGCCATGTACGCGATCTGGATGTACGGCAGCGAGGAGCAGAAGCAGGAGTGGCTGCCCGCGATGGCGGCCGGCGAGCGCATCGGCTGCTTCGGCCTGACCGAGCCCGACTTCGGCTCCGACCCGGGCGGCATGCGCACCACGGCCAAGCGCGAGGGCGGCGACTGGGTGCTGAACGGCACCAAGCTGTGGATCACCAACGGCTCGGTGTCGGACGTCGCGGTCGTCTGGGCGCGTACGGACGAGGGCATCAGGGGCTTCCTGGTGCCGGCCGGCACCAGGGGCTTCACCGTCAACGACGTCAAGCACAAGATCTCCCTGCGCGCGAGCGTGACCAGCGAGCTGGTGCTCGACGGCGTGCGCCTGCCGGCCGAGGCCATGCTGCCCGGCGCCAGGGGCCTGTCCGGGCCGCTCGGCTGCCTGAACGAGGCCAGGTTCGGGATCGTGTTCGGCGCGATGGGGGCCGCGCTCGACTGCCTGGAGACGGCCATCGCGTACGCGGCCGACCGCGAGGTGTTCGCCAGGCCGCTGTCGTCGTACCAGCTCACCCAGGAGAAGCTCGCGGACATGGCGCTGGAGCTGGGCAAGGGCCTGCTGCTGGCCGTGCACCTGGGCCGGCTGAAGGAGGCCGGCACGCTCACCCCCGAGCAGGTGAGCGCGGGCAAGCTGAACAACGTGCGCGAGGCGCTGGAGATCGCCAGGAAGTGCCGCACGCTGCTCGGCGCGAGCGGCATCACCCTCGAGTACCCGGTGATCAGGCACTCCGTGAACCTGGAGTCGGTGCTGACCTACGAGGGGACCTCCGAAATCCACTCGCTGGTCATCGGCAAGGCGCTGACCGGGATCGCCGCCTTCAAGTAGCACTCAGAACGTCTGCCAGGTCGCCTCGGTGACCTGGCAGGGCCCGCCCCGGTGCACCCGGAGCCGCCCGGCCGGCAGGTCGAGGCCGATCGTCGCCACGGTCTCCCAGCGCTGGTTGATCGGCTGGGTGAGGTCGGGGTGGGCGCAGACGGGCGCGCCCTCGGGGGCGTGGCTGAGCATGGTCAGCGCCCGGCCGTTCAGCTCGGCGCCGCTCAGCCCTTCGACGTTGTCCTCCAGGTGCCGCATGCGGTCGTAGGTGCCCGGCCGCTCGGTGGCGTGCCGCTCCCCCGCCGCCAGGCCGGCGTCGAGGAAGTGGTTGCAGTGCAGCAGGACGCCGTCGGGGCCCGGCGGGATGGCGGCCACCCCCGCCGGGGAGATCTCGATCGAGGCGGCTCCGGTCCCGGTCACCACCGTGATGACCGTGGAGGCCGAGACCCGGGCCGAGCGGGCGAGGTCCACCGCCTCCTCCACGGAGGACGCCTCGTCGAGGATGCGG
Source organism: Nonomuraea rubra (assembly GCF_014207985.1). Classification (NCBI taxonomy): domain Bacteria; kingdom Bacillati; phylum Actinomycetota; class Actinomycetes; order Streptosporangiales; family Streptosporangiaceae; genus Nonomuraea; species Nonomuraea rubra. Next base: position 9,538,528 of record NZ_JACHMI010000001.1, read on the forward strand.
CGGGCGATCAGATGCACCGGCACTCCCGTCTCCGGGGTGTCGGAGTCGTGGCGCAGGATGTTGAAGTGCACGCCGAGGCCCGCCGTGGTGACGCCGATCTTGGCCAGCGTGCCCGCCTCGGTGAACGTGCGCACGACGCGGCCCGAGTCCTGCTCGTACTCCCACAACACCGGCGCGTCGCGCAGGTGGTCGTGCCAGTCCCACGTCTGCACCGTGCGCGGCGGGCCGTCCTGCGGCAGCACCACGGAGGTCGAGCACTCGCCGTGCCCGACCATGTCGATGGCGGCCAGGATCTCGGTGCGGGCGTTGATCACGCCGACCTGCCACGGCTCCAGCCCCGCGCCCGCCGCGATGCCGGCGATCTCCTCTGCCAGGGGCGGCGCCCAGGCGGCGCAGGCGTCCAGCGCCCGCTCGCCCCACGCGCGCACCTGCGCGTCACCCGCCCCGGCGGCCCTGAAGAGGTCGGTGTAGCCGGCGAGGTTGGCGGCGATCCGCTTGCGCAGGTGCGTGCCGAACTCCTTGCCACGGGCGCGGGGGTCGGTCTGGCTGGAGGTGAACGTGGGAAATGTCATGACCTGTCCATCAACTCGGCGAGCCTCGGGTTGTCGGCGCCGGCGGAGGCGCGCACGCGAGCGTACCGGTCGGCGTCAATGTCCTGGCTCAGCTTGAACACGCTCTGCCGCGTACGAACATGCACGCGAAAGGCCACTACCCCGGGCAGCAGCGCGCGGAACCTCTCCCTGGAGGCGGGCGTCGGCTCCCAGGACGGCGAGCGCAGCGACTCCGCCGCCGCCACCGTGCGCTCCACCACCTCCAGCGCGTCGTCGATCAGCTCCACCCTGCCGGTCACGTGCACGGCCGCGTAGTCCCAGGTCGGCACGGCCGGATCGGTGCCGTACACGGTGGGCGAGACGTAACCGTGCGGCCCGGAGAACACCACCAGCACCTCGGGCGCGGACTCGAACGCGCGCCACTGCGGGTTCGCCCTGGCCAGGTGCCCGACCAGCGTGCCCGCCTCGCCCAGCAGGACGGGCGTGTGCGTGGCCACGGGCACCCCGTCCACCGTGCTGACGACCAGGGCGAACGGGTTCCGCCTGATCAGCTCGTCCTCGTGGGCGGGGTCCTTGGCCGCGTAACGCGGGGACGTCCACATGCCGCTACTCCGCCGCGCTCAGGATGGCGTCCCACGCGACCTCGGAGGCCAGCGTGCCCAGGCCCGTGGGCTTGACGCCGGACAGCTCGACCTCGTCGGTCGTCATCGCGAACATCGTGTCACCGTCGGTCAGCGTGTGGAACGGCTGGATGCCGCGGTGCATCGAGCTGTGCACCTGGCGGCCCACCTGCAGCAGCTCGACGTCCGTCAGCTTCACGTTGGTGATCATCACGGTCAGCGTCGTGTTGCCCATGACGGCGGGGGCCCCGGTCAGCTCGGCGTAGTCGGCGCTCGGGTGGCGGCGCTCGCCCAGCTCGGCGTGGTAGTTGCCGCGCACCACCCGGCCCTGCCTGTCGATCACCGCGCCCACCGAGTTGACCACCGTCGCGACCAGCACCTTGATCTCGCCGAACGTGCCGAACGCGGCGCCCTGCCCGGCGAACTCGGCCCGGCCGAAGTCCACCTTGCCCGCGCTGGCCGTACGCCCCGCGCCGCACCGGCCCACCGGGAACTCGCCCTCCCTCGCCCACCGCACCGCGGCCCTGCCCAGCTCGGCGTCCGGGTAGACGGCGGTGTCGCGGCAGGAGAAGTCGTAGATCACCGCCCCGGACACCAGTTGCAGCTCGTCCCACTTGGTGAGGTTGTCCCTGCGGGACAGCAGCTCGTCGCTCACCCCCGCCGCCGCGGCCAGCCCGTACACCGAGCCGCCCGCCAGGCAGATGGCGTGGTTGTAGTCGTAGCCGCCGCTCATGCCGACCGCGCCGCCGCGCGCGTCCACGGCCGTGCGGGCGCCCTGCGGGAGGTGGATCACGGTGCAGCCGGTGGGGCCCTCGCCGTACTCGGCGGTGCCGACGTACACGCCGGGCAGGTCGAACGCGACCGAGCCGCGTCCCGGGCTGGGCTGCGGGGTGAGCGGCAGGTCCGCGTTGCGCGGGACGCCGGGCGCGAACGCAGACGGCGTCGCGAGCCGGTGCTCGGTGGTCATAGGGCCTCCAGCAGTTGCTTCGAGTACTCGTGTGCGGGTGCGGTGTAGAAGGTGCGGGTGTCGGCGGTCTCCACGACCTCGCCCGCGCGCATGACGGCGATCCGGTCGGCGACGTAGCGGACGGCGCCGAGGTCGTGGGAGATGAACAGGGCGCTGAAGCCGTACTCCGCCTGCAGGTCCTTGATCAGGTTGAGGATCTGCACCTGTACGGAGACGTCCAGCGCGCTGACGGCCTCGTCGAAGACGAGGAACCCCGGCCTGGTGACCAGGGCGCGGGCGATGGAGACGCGCTGGCGCTGGCCGCCGGACAGCTCGTGCGGGTACCGGCCGGCGAAGTCCGCGCTCAGGCCGACGTGCTCCAGCATCTCGGTGACGGCGTTCCCGTCCGTACGGCCCAGCACGTCGAGCGGCTCGGCGACGCTCTGGCCGACCCGCATGCGCGGGTTCAGAGACCAGTGCGGGTGCTGGAGCACCGCCTGCATGCGGCCGGCCAGCTCGCGCCTGCGCCTGGGGAACGGCCGGCCGTCGAACCTGACGGTGCCCGCGGTGGGACGTTGCAGGCCGAGCGCCACCCGGCTGGTGGTCGTCTTGCCGGAGCCCGACTCGCCGACCAGCCCGAGCGTCTCGCCCTCGCCGACCGACAGCGAGACGTGCCGCATCGCGTCGAGGCGGATGCGACGGAACGGGGGCCCGGCGGCAAAGGTGACGGTGACGTCGTCGAGTTCGAGCATCAGGCCTTCACCTCCTCCTGCTGGGAGGGCCCGAGCCGCAGGCCCGCGGCGCGGTGGCACAGCACGTCCTGGTCGCGGACGCGCACCGGAGCCGGTCGCTCGTGCTCGCACCGTTCCTCGGCGAACGCGCAGCGCGGCGCGAAGGCGCAGCCGGGGGACGGCCCCGTGAGAACGGGCGGGCGGCCGGGCACCGGCTCCAGGCGCACCCCGTGGGCCGCGGCGGCGGGCGCCGACCCGGCCAGCGCCGCCGTGTAGGGGTGGGCGGGGTTGCCCAGCACCTCGCGGGCCGGCCCCGACTCGACCACGCGGCCCCCGTACATGACGGCCACCCGGTCGCAGCGGCGGGCCACGGCGGGCAGGTCGTGGCTGAGCCACAGGATGCTCGTGCCCGCCTCGGCGGCCAGCGAGAAGATCATGTTCGACACCTCCTCGCGCACCTGGCTGTCCAGCGCGGCGGTCGGCTCGTCGGCGACGAGCAGGTCGGGCGAGGTGGCCATGGCCATCGCGATCGCCACCCGCTGCGCCATGCCGCCGGAGAGCTGGTGCGGGTACGCGCGCAGCACGCGCGGGTCGTCCAGCCTGACCCGCCCCAGGTGGAAGCGCACGTCACCGCCCCGCCCGAGCACCAGGCGGAGCTGGGCGCCGACGCGCATGGTCGGGTCGAGCGAGCCGATCGGGTCCTGGAAGACGAACCCGAGATGCCGCCTGCGCAGGTGCCGCAGCCTGCCGTCCGGCAGGTCGAACACGGGCTCCCCCGCAACCAGCACCTCGCCCTCGGTGCGCCGCGCGGCCCGCGGCAGCAGGCGGCCGGCGGCGGAGCCGAGCGTGGACTTGCCGGACCCGCTCTCGCCGACCAGCCCGACCGTCTCGCCCTGCGCCACCTCCAGGGAGGCGCCGTCGAGCGCGCGGGTGCGGTCGTAGTCGATCACCAGGTTCCGTACGGAGAGCAGGCTCATGTCAGTGACCTCGTCTCTCGGGGTTCGAGCCGGTCGCGCAGCCCGTCGCCGACCACGTTGATGGCCAGGATGGCGGCCACCAGCACCACGCCGGGGCCGAGGATCAGCCAGGGCGCGGCGATCATGTACGTGCCGCCCTGCTGGATGAGCACCCCGAGCGACGCCTGCGGCGGCTGCACCCCGAAGCCGAGGAAGCTCAGCCCGCCCTCGACCGCGATGCCGACCGACAGCGCGTACGTGCCCTGCACGGCGATCGTGCCCGCCACGTTCGGCAGCACGTGGCGCAGCAGCACGCGCGGCAGCCGGGCGCCGCTGATCACGGCGGAGGTGACGTAGTCACGCTGCGAGACGGCCACGGCGGCGGCCCGGACCAGCCGGGTCATCAGCGGGATCGTCACCAGCACGATGCCCGCCAGCGCCGCCGTCTGCCCGGGGCCGAGCACGGCCGCGACCAGGATGGCCAGCACGATGGCCGGGAAGGAGTAGAGCACTTCCACCAGGCGCATCACCAGCTCGTTCAGGTAACCGCCACGGTATCCGGCGAGGATGCCGAACGCGGCGCTCAGCACCGCCGTGACCAGCACGGCGATCGACGAGAGCAGCAGCGTGGTGCCGACGCCCTCCATGACGCGGGGCAGCACCGAGCGCCCCAGGTTGTCGGTGCCCAGCCACCAGCCGGGCCCCGGCGGCTGCAGGCGCGGGCCGACGATGGCGTCCGGGTCTCCCCCGGCGCCGGCGAGCGACCCGAGCGCGAACAGCACCAGGACCGCCAGGCAGGCGAGCCCGCCGATGGACAGCCGGTCCAGCTTCCTCACGAGCGCCTCCCCGCCATGACTCCCAGCCGGGGGTCGATGGCTCCGACGAGCAGGTCGATCAGCACGTTCATGACGATGAACACCCCGGCGGCCAGCAGCACCCCGGCCTGCACGACCGCGTAGTCGCGGCGGCCGACGGCCTGCACGAGGTAGGAGCCGACGCCCGGCAGGTTGAACACGTGCTCCACGATCAGCGCGCCGCCCAGCAGGTACGCGGTGGTCGTGCCGACGAGCGTGACCACGGGGGTGGCGGCGTTGCGCAGCACGTGGTGCCTGACGATGAACCACGGCGACTCGCCGCGCCCGACGGCGGCCGTGACGTACGGCTCGACCAGCACGCCCATGACGGCGTCGCGGGTGGTCCTGGCGGTCACCGAGATGGAGAAGACCGACAGGACGGCGGCGGGCAGGATCATCGTGGCCAGGTTCGCGGCGGGGTCCTGGGTGAGCGGTATCCAGGAGCCGACCTCCAGGCCGAGCGTGTACCGGGAGAAGACGAACACGACCAGGCTGCCCAGCACGAACTCCGGCACGCTGACGCCCAGGCCGCTGACCAGCCGGCCGAGGCCCCCGCCGCCGGTCGGGCGGGCGCGGACGGCGGTCAGCACGCCCAGCGGGACCCCGAGCAGCACGCTCGCGGCCACCGCCAGCACGGTCAGCTCGGCCGTCACCGGCAGGCGGGCCAGCAGCTCCGCGCCGACCGGCTGGCGGCTGATCATCGAGATGCCGAAGTCGCCGCCGGCGACGGCGCCCAGCCAGTGCCCGTACTGCATGAAGACCGGCTGGTCGAGCCCGTAGCGGGCGGCCAGCTCCGCCTTCTGCTCGGCGGTGGCGAACGGCCCGAGCACGGTCTCCGCGAAGCCGCCCGGCATCAGGCGCACGGCGGCGAAGATCAGCACGGAGACGCCCAGGAGCGTGGCGGCCGAGCTGAGCGCCCGGCCTGACCACCACATCAGCAGCCGCATGGTTACTGCGGCTTCTTCACGCGGGCGTCGGCGACCAGGCGCAGCACGTTGCCGTAGCCCTCGGTGGCGTACAGGCTCGGGCTGAGCGCGTCGGCGCGGTAGGCGACGGTGGAAGGGCGGGTGACCAGCGGGATCATCTGCGCGTCCGCGTCGGCCCTGGCGCAGACGTCGGCCAGCGCCTTCGCCCGGTCCTGCGGCTGCTGGTTGGCCGCGTCGATCAGCTTGCTGAGCTCCGGGTCCGGCTTCATGAAGCCGGCGTTGAAGCCGGCCGTCTCCGGGTTCCACCACTTGGTGACCATGCCGGGGTCGGCGTACCCGGCGAACCAGGACATGGCGGCGTCGAACTCGGCGGGCGCCTTGCCGTACACCTTGCCGGACCAGCTCGCCTCGTCCAGCTGCTCGATCTTGACGGTGATGCCGGCCTGCTGGAGGTTCTGCTGGATCACCTGGGCGACGGCGGGGGCGGGCTCGGTGTTGAAGATGGTGAGCGTGAACGACAGGTTCTGCGCGCCCGCCTCGGCCAGCAGCTGCTTGGCCTCGTCCAGGCTCCTGGCGGCCGACGGGAGCGCGGCCGGGTCGCAGGCGCCCGGCAGGCCGGCCGGGGTGATCGCGGTCGGTTTCCCCTTGCCGCCGAGCGCCACGTCGGCGATCTGCTGGGTGTCGAGGGCGATGCCGATCGCCTGGCGCACCTTGGGGTCGGCGAGCTTCGAGCCCGGCTTCAGGCTGTTGAGCATCAGGTAGTAGAAGTCCGTGGTGGCCTGGGTGACGACCTTGACGTCCTTCGCGCCGGCCAGCATGGTCTCGGAGTCCACGTTGCCCAGGGTGGCCAGGGCGGCGCCGCCGTTCTGCAGGGCCGCGATGCGGGCGGCCTCCTCGGGGGCGATCGTGATGTTGAGGGTGTCGGCGGCGGGCTTGCCCTGGTTCCAGTACGCGTCGTTGCGCTTGAACGTCCACGAGACGTCCTGGCGGTGGTTCTCCACCACGTACGGGCCGGTGCCGAGCAGCGTGGTGGCCGGATCGACCGACTTGTCGTCGATCTCCTTCATCGGCAGGATCGCGGCGGGCACGTTGGCCAGGGCGGCCAGGAACGGCGTGTACGGCTCCTTCAGCGTGACCCTGACCTTGCCGTCGCCGTCCTTCGTGATCTCCTCGACCGGGCCGAGCTGCCCCGCCCACACCGACTTGGAGGCCAGCAGCCGCTTGAGGCTGCCCACGACGTCGTCGGCCGTCATCTCCCTGCCGTTGGAGAACGTGACGCCCTTGCGCAGGTGGAAGACGTACGTCTTGTCGTCGGGGGTGTCCCACTTCTCGGCGAGCAGCGGCTGGACACCGAAGTCCGGGCCCACCGTGACCAGCGTCTCGTACGACAGCGAGAGGAGCTGCCAGGTCGTGGCCACGTCGGCGAGCTGCGGGTCGTAGCCGGTGGCGGCGCCGCTGTCGATGTGCACCTGAAGGTTGAGCGTGCCGCCCTTCGCCAGGGCCTGGTCGGCGACGGCGAGAAAGCCGGGGGCGGCGGTCTCCTGGGCGGCGGGGGCCGGGGTGGTGGTCGTTCCGGTGGCGGCGCAGGCCGTTGCCAGCAGGGCTGCCGCGACACCGCAGGCCAGGCGTATGGGACGCATGGGCCTCTTCTCCTCTAGTGGCAGGATGAGCGTTCCGAGGCGCTCGGCGGGACGTCGAGCGTGGGGTTCCGGTCGAAGAAGCCGACCGGCTTGAGTACGAACCCGCAGGTGTCGACCGGCATGATCGGCCAGTCCTCGGTGCGGGGGAAGTGCGTCAGGCCGAACGTGTGCCACAGCACGATGTCCTGCCCGTCGAGGTCGCGGTCGGCCCTGGTGTAGGCGGGCAGGCCCGCGCCGCCGGGATGCTGGTTGACCAGGTCTCCGGCGGGATAGCGCTCCGCGGGGTGGTAGCGGGTGACCCACAGGTGGCTGGTCGCGAACTCGGCCCTGCGGTGGATGCTGGAGCCCTCGGCGGCCATCAGGGTCGGCTTGCCCTCGGCGTGCAGCGCGTAGCCGACGGGGCGGCCCAGGCGGTTGCGCACGCCGGGGTTGACGACGTGCCAGGTGCGCTCCGCCTTCAGGTCGGCGTCGCGCCTGGCCTCCCGTTCGGTACGCAGCCGGGTGACGGTGCGGCCGAACGCGTTGCCGTACCGGCTGTCGAGCGGCGTGGCCTCGACCTCGTCCACGGCGTTGGCCACGCCGTCCACCGTCATGTCCAGCCGGGCGCTGAACAGGTGCTGGTGGTACGGCGCCGCCAGGCCGGGCGCGACCTCGGACGCGTACGGGGCGGCCCGGTCGTCGTAGGCGCCGGTGAAGACGATGCCGGTGGCCTTGACCTCCAGCTCGATGGTGCCGTCGAGGTAGAGGTACCAGTAGAAGCCGTAGTCGTAGTTGCCGACGGTCACGAAGAACGAGATCACCAGGCGCCGCTGCCTGCGCGTCTCCCTGGAGCCGTTGGCCGGGTCGGTGTGCTTCCACAGCACGCCGTAGTCCTCCTCGTGCATGCAGATGGCGTTCCTGATCACCTTGGGCGTGCCGGCGCCGTCGGTGACGACCGCGTCGAAGTAGGTGATCTCGCCGAGGCAGTCGCAGCCGAGTTCGAGGGAGTTGGCGAGCTTGCCGAGCTGGTACTCGCCGGTGTCGAAGTAGTTCTGCCAGAAGCGGATGGGGCTCGGGTCGCCGTACGGGACGACCATCTCGGCCACCGACGCCCGGTAGACGATCGGCCTGGTGCGGCCGCCGTCCTCGAAGCCGATCCGGTGCAGGGTGAGGCCCTCGCGCATGTCGTAGCCGAGCCGCAGGCTCCACTTCTCCCAGGTGACGAGCGGGCCGTCGACGGTGAAGCTCGGGCCGTCCGGCTGGGTGATGTGGATGGGCTTCTGCGTGGTGCGGTGCTCGACGTGGGTGTAGTCGCCGCTCTCCTGGGGGATGGGCTGGGGGCCGGTGTCCACGATCTCCAGCACCTCGCCCTTGACCAGGTCGACGTACGCGACCAGGCCGTCCACGGGGTGGGCCCAGGGGAGGCTCTCGGGGGTGGGCATCCGGTGCGCCAGCACCCTGGCGACCCGCCTGCCCTCCTCCTTCGCCAGCCCGAAGTGGCCGGCGCTGAGCGCGGCCAGGTAGACGCCCGCCGGGTCCTCGATGCCCCTCCTGGCCAGGGCCTGCGCCCAGTCCCCGTCCTCGCGGAGCACCCTGCGGACCAGGGCGTGCTCCTCGTCCAGCATCGGCACCTGGCCGTCGGTCAGGGGGTCGATCGGGGCGGCGGTCTCCACCTTGCCGTCGCCGATGGACACGATCACGTCCTGCGCGGCCTCGGTGGCCAGGTCCAGCAGGAGCGCGCGGGCCCTGCGGGCGGGGCGGGCGGTGCCGGACTCGTACGCCAGCACCTGGTCCTTCGGCGGCTCCTCCAGCCCGAGATAGGCCACCCGGACCGTCTCGGTCAGCAGGCCGTCCGTCATGAGAACCCGTCTGACCTCGTCGATCTCCTGCGCGGCGAGCGGGTCGAGAGGGTGGGGACGCATCCCGGTGGACAGGTGCAACGTTCGGCCCCTTTCTGCTGCCGGAACGTTCCGGCAAGTTTCGCGATAACTTAATTGCGATGGCCGGAGGGCACAAGACCTGGAGCCCAGGCGAAACACATCGTTTACGGGAGACAGGGCTCGAAGAGGGGGGTGAATGGGCCGCTACCATCAGGGCGTGCAAGCAGACGAGCCGGTCACGATCCTCACCGTCGCCCGCGAGGCGGGGGTGTCCAAGACGACGGCCTCCGACGCGTTGCGCGGCTCGGGGCGGGTGTCCGAGCGCACCCGCGAGACCGTGGTCGCGGTGGCCGAACGGCTCGGCTACGTGCCCAACGGCTCCGCCCGCCACCTGCGCAAGGCCAGCACCGGCACGATCGGGCTGCACGTGCCCGAGGTGCTGACCCGGTCCTCGTACTACATGTCGTTCGTGTTCGGCGTGGTGGAGCAGGCGGCGCGGCACGACTACGACGTCACGCTGATCACCTCAGGGCAGCGCCGCGCGCGGCCGCCGCGCGTGGACGGGCTGGTGCTCGGCGACCCCCTCGGCGGGGATCCCGTGGTGGAGAGCCTGATGGCGACCGGGCTGCCGGCCGTCTCGTGCGAGCGGTTCCCCGGGGCGCGGCAGGCGGACGGGGTGGTGTGGTCGGAGCACGCGGTCATGCTCGCGCGGCTGCTCGGCCACCTGCGCTCGGCGGGCGCGGCGCGGCCGGGGCTCATCGTGGCGGGGGACGAGAGCGACTGGGCGGCCAGCGTGCACCGGGGGTACCAGGAGTGGTGCGCCGGGCAGGGGATCGTGCCGCTGGTGCGCAGGGTGTCGTTCGACGCGACGGGCGACGAGGTACGCGCCGCCGCCCGCGCCCTGCTCGGGGCGGACGGCGGCGACGGCGCGCCCGGCACGGCCGGTGACGCGTCCTCGGCGGGTCGCGCGCTCGCCGCGGCCGGTGACGCGTCCGGGACGGCTGGTGGCGGGGGGCCGATGGACGCGCTGGTGTGCGCGCCCGCGGGGGCCGCGACCGAGGTGGCGCCGCTGTTGCGGGAGGCCGGGGCGAGCGTGCTGCTCGCCTCGTGCGTGGACAGCGCCGCCACCCGGATGGCCGACCCGCCCATCACGGCGATCGACCTGCGCCCGCGCGAGGCGGGAGCGAGCTGCGCGGAGTTGCTGTTCGAACTGCTGTCGGGCGCGGCGCAGCCGGGCACGGAACGTGTCCATCCGATCGAACTGGAGATCCGCGCCTCGACCACGCCGCGCCCGGAGGAGGCAGGCGCCCGGCCAGGCCACGCCCGTTAGGAGGCACCGCCCGGCCAGGCCGCGCCCGGAGGAGGCTCAGACGAGGGCCGGTTCCACGGAGCGCGGGGCGCCCTTCACGTAGACGTAGGAGCCCGGCTTGCGGGCCTCGCGGCGGATCCTCCCCATGGCGAGCTTGCAGGTCGCCTCCTTGATCGCCGCCCCCGGCCGGCCCCCGATGAAGAAGTTCACCGGGGTGTCGTCCTTGCGGGCGAACTGCCGGATGCCGGCGTGCCGGCCGATGCTGACGCACGCCCCCGTGAAGCGCACGTTGATCAGCTCCGGCTCGGTGCCCGCGATGCGGCTCAGCACGGTGTCGGCGGCCTGCGCCCCGAGCGGCCCCGCGGCGTAGCAGCTCATCCGCAGCGCCCGGCCCGACGGCGCGGCGGCGTCCCCCGCCGCGACGATGCGGTCGTCGTCGATGCTGGTCAGCGTCTCGTCGGTGAGCAGCCGCCCCAGCTCGTCGGTACGCAGCCCGCTCGCGACCGCGAGCTGCGGCACGCCGAACCCGGTCGCCCAGACGGTCAGCCCGCTCTGACGCACCGCACCATCGGTGAGGACGACCCCGCCCTGCCGGACCTCGCTCACCGCGACCCCTTCGAGCACCTCGACACCGTGCCGGGACAACCAGCCCGCGATGTACCGGCGGCTCGACGCGCTGAAGGTCGGCGCCAGGGCCTGGCCGCACACCAGCGTGACCCTGCGCCCCTGCTCGGCCAGCTCGGCGGCCGTCTCGATGCCGGTCAGCCCGCCGCCGACCACGGTGACGGAGGCGTCGCGGGGCACCTCCGCCAGCCCGGCGCGCAGCCGCTGCGCGGACTCCCATTCGGCGAGGTCGTACGCGAACTCGGCCACGCCGGGCACCGACGGCGGGATCGCCCCGGTGCTGCCGACCGCGTAGATGACGTAGTCGTAGTCCAGCGCGCGCCCCGACTCCAGCCGCACCTCGCGGGCGCCGGTGTCGATGCGCGCGGCGCTGTCCACGACCAGCTCGACGCCCTCACCGAGCAGCGTGCCGTAGTCGGCCGTGGCCTCGCCGGTGCCTGCCACGTACTGGTGCAGCCGGATCCGGTCGACGAACTGCGGGCGGGGATTGACCAGCGTGATGTGCACGTCGGAACGCATCCGCAGGTGGTTGGCCGCGAGGGTGCCCGCGTAACCGCCGCCGACCACTACGATCTTGTGAGGTGTGGACATGATGAGGTTCCCTTCGATATCAGCGATCAGGAGGCCTTGAGCACGCGGCTGAGCTGGAGGAGGCTCAGGCCGAACATCAGCACCCCCAGCGGGATGTGCAGGGTCGTCACGTGCGCGATGCCCAGCGCGACCTGCGCCAGCGTGGCCGCGAGGAACCCGGCCGCGTTCAGGATCGGCCGGGGCGAGCCGCCGCCCGGCCGCCACGCCAGGATCGCGGCGGCCACGTGCACCACGGCGACGCCGAACACGCTGTACGCCGCGGCGCTGTGCAGCACGTGCCCGCCGGGCGTGGTCAGCAGCAGCCCGGCGGTGACCGGGGCGGCGAAGACGGCCAAAGTCTGCAGGGCGATCGCGACCCGCAGGAACGCGAGGTTGCCCCGCTTGATCATCGTGGGTGTGGACATCAGGTCTTCTCTTCTCCGGCTCGTGCCTCGGGCCTTGTTGGCTCCGCTACGTCCGACAGCGCTGCCACCGGAAATGTGAGGTGGCGGCCCCGGCCTCACAGTCCGCCGGGCTGTCTTGTCGAATGGGTGAAGCCGGAGACGACCAAGGGAGTCAGCGACACGATGGCCAGTCAACCCGACCCAGGACTGAGCGTGATCATGAGCGAGCGCCGGCACCTGATCAACCTCTCCTACCGGCTGCTCGGCTCGCTGGCCGACGCCGAGGACGTGGTGCAGGAGACCTACGCCCGCTGGTACGCGATGTCCCGCGAGGAGCAGCAGGCCATCGAGTCGCCCGGCGCCTGGCTGACCAAGGTGGCCGGGCGCCTCTGCCTCAACGTGCTGACCTCGGCCCGGGTCAGGCGGGAGACGTACGTGGGCGAGTGGATCCCGGAGCCGCTGCCCGACCGTACGGAGTGGATGGACGCCAGGCCGGGCGACCCGGCCGACCGGGTGACCCTCGACGAGTCGGTCAACATGGCCTTCCTCGTCGTGCTGGAGTCGATGACCCCGGCGGAACGGGTTGCGTTCATCCTGCACGACGTGTTCCGGTACCCGTTCGCCGAGGTGGCCGAGATCGTCGGCCGCACGCCGGCGGCCTGCCGGCAGCTCGCCACCTCGGCCCGCCGCCGCATCCGCGACGCGCAGGCGCCCACGGCCCGCGTGACCCGGCAGGCCCGGATCGTCAGGGAGTTCAAGCAGGCGTGGGAGGCCAAGGACATCGACGCCCTCATCGCGCTGCTCGACCCCGACGCCACGGCGATCTCCGACGGCGGCGGCGCCGTCAGCACCGTGCTGCACCCGATCGAGGGCGCCGAGCAGATCGTGCGCTCGGTGACCAGGCTCGCCGGCGTGCTGGCCGGCGTGACGATCCTGGAGCGGACGGTCAACGGGTGGCCGGGCCTGGTCGTCCAGCGCGACGGCGTCACCGTGACGGTGTGCGCGTTCGAGGTCGCGGGCGACCGGATCAAGCACATCTGGGCCGTGCGCAACCCCGACAAGCTCCGGCTCTGGACCGCACCTTCCAGTTGAGAGGACGAGCACGATGACACGGACCTTGGAATCGCCGCTGCACATGCGGCGCGACGGCCTCGACCCGGTCGGGGAGCTGGCCCTGGCCCGCGACGGCGAGGGGGTGGTGCGGGTCGAGACGCCGTTCGGCCTGCCCGCCTATCTCGTCCTCCGCCACGAGGACGTGCGCGCGGTGCTGGCGGATCCCGCCCGGTTCAGCAGCGCGCTGACGCCGATGCCGGGAGCCGCCGCGCTGGACGCCGGCGAGCGGGAGAGGCTGCGCGCGGGCCAGCTGATCGGGTTCGATCCGCCGGAGCACACGCGGCTGCGCCGGATGCTCACCGCGGAGTTCACCGTGCGCCGGATGCGGCGGCTGGAGCCGCGGATCGAGGAGATCGTCCGGACGTGCCTGGACGACCTCGAACGGGCCGGCAGGCCCGCCGACCTGGTGGCGCACTTCGCGCTGCCGGTGCCGTCGCTGGTGATCTGCGAGCTGCTGGGGGTGCCGTACGCCGACCGCGCGGGGTTCCAGGAACGTTCGGCCCGCATGGTGGACGCGTCGCTGCCGCCGGAGGAGCAGGCAGCGGCCCGGCGGGAGGACCGCGACTACATGGCCGGCCTGGTCGCCCGCGCGCAGGCCGACCCCGGCGAGGACCTGCTGGGCATGCTGGTGCGCGAGCACGGCGACGACCTCACCACCGACGAGCTGATCGGCATCGCGAGCCTGCTCCTGCTGGCCGGCCACGAGACGACCGCGAACATGCTCGCCCTGGGCACCCTGGCCCTGCTGCGGCACCCCGCCCAGCTCGCGCTGATCCGGGAGGAGCCTGAGCGGATCGAGCCCGCCGTCGAGGAGCTGCTGCGCTGGCTGTCCATCGTGCAGGCGCTGCCGCCGCGCACCACCACGACGGACGTGGAGCTCGCCGGGCACACCATCCCCGCGAACTCCCTGGTGATCTGCTCGACTCCCGCCGCCAACCGCGACCGCGCCTTCATCGACTCCCCCGACACCCTCGACCTCGCCCGGGGAGCCGCCGGCCACGTCGCCTTCGGCCACGGCGTGCACCACTGCCTCGGGGCGCCGCTGGCGCGGATGGAGCTGCGCCTCGCCTTCCCCGCCCTGCTGCGCCGCTTCCCCGGCCTCGCCCTGGCCGACCCGGACGAGCGGCTCGGCTTCCGCGCGTTCAGCATCGTGTACGGCCTCGACGCGCTCCGCGTGACCTGGTGAGCCGGCGCGACCCCGCCGTGGCGCCTCGCCCGGCGGGGTCGGCCGTGAGCGGCGGGACGGCTAGCTGAAGTTGACGTCGCTGCAGAAGTAGTACGTCTGGTCCATGTGCGAGGCCTTCCACACCGTGAAGACCACGTGCCGGCCGGTGCGCGAGCCCTTGTTCAGGCCCGTGATCGGGTACGTGTTGGCGGGCGCGTACCTGGGGGTCGTCCGTACCAGCTCCAGGTGGTTCCAGCCGAGCCGCGTGGTCGTCGCGTCGTAGCCCTGGCGGGTGATGTACACGAGGATGTAGTCGGCCCCGTGGTAGGCCTGGTCGGTGAGGCGGATGTCGAACGTGCTGCCCAGGTTCGTCGTCTTCCAGGCGCCGGGAGTGTCCATGGAGCGGTAGCGGCCGCCGTCCGTCTGGCCGGCGCTGCAGAGCTGGCCGTTGGGGATGACGCCCTGGTGGTTGCCGGCGACGCCGTCACGGTAGAGGCCGTTCCAGTTCCACATGGCGTTGGGGTTGTCCTGCCACGCCTGCCAGCACATCGGGTCCTGCTGCTGCATGGCGGGGTTCTGGAAGTCGCTGCCCCAGCGCAGCCAGCAGCCGTAGTTGCGGGAGGCCGGGTCGACGACCGAGCCGTGCGCCGAGGCGGTGCCGGTCAGCGGGACTGTGAAGATCATCGCCAGGGACATCAGCAGGATCAGGGCGCGTTTCACCCGGCGGGGTGGTGCTACTCGGGGCATGTGCGGTCTCCGTGTTCCGGTCGGGGTTCCGGTGGTGGGGAGCGCTCCCGGTGGGGGACGGTATCTGACCGGCCGGGCGGGGCCAAGTGAGGGTGCTTGTCAGTTCGCGGGTGGACCAGGCCGGGGCCCTGCTGAACAGCGGAAAGGGCTTTCCGTGGATGGGTCACAGAGTTGAAAGTTTCAACCCGCCGAGCATCCCCGATACTGAGCATGTGAGCGCGTACAACTTCGGGCCTACGATTCTTCCTGGGAAGCCACCGTTCACCGTTGACGACCTGTTCGGCTTTCCGGACGACGGAAATCGCTACGAACTCTGCGACGGCAGTCTGCTCGTGAGCCCACCCCACACCGTGCGGCATCAAGTGGCCCTCAAGAATGCCCTCTTCATCCTCGATGATGCGGCGACGCACGACCTGGCAGCCTTGATGCAAGTCAATTTCCGCGCGTCGGACACTGACTGCTACATTCCGGACCTCGTGGTCATGCCGAGGAATGCAGCATTCAGCACGGAGCTTATGATCTCGCCCCACGACATACTGCTCATTGGGGAAATCGTCGGTCATACAACCAGCAAGCAGGACAAGGGACTCAAGCCCGTGGCGCATGCGGAGGCGGGCATCCCCACCTACTGGCGGATCGAACCGGATGAAGGCCCCACTCTCTACGTCTACCAGCTCCATGGCGACGTCTATGGCCCACCGACCGCGTACCAGGCGGGCACCACGGCGAAATTGACCGCGCCGTTCCCCGTGAGCTTCGACCCCGCCCAGTTCCTCGATTAGACCTGGACCCCGGCTCTGCCGGCCCCCTCCTGCCGGGAGCACCGAGGCCCAGGAGCATCATTCCTGCTGGTCAGCAGGCGTCTGAGCGGCCAGCGAAGTGTAGACGGTCACCTCGTCAGGACGGACCAGGCCGTCCTGGATGGCGCAGATGAGCAGTTTCTCCTTGGTGGGCGCGGGCCTTCCGGCCGCCGCGTATTTGACCCGCGCCCGGTCTATGTACTGCCGCACCGTCCGTTCCTTGATCCCCATGCGCGCCGCCACCGACGCCTTGGACATGGACTGGAACCAGTACAGCAGCGCCGCCCGCTCCTTGTCGGACAGCTGCGGCCGGTGCGGGCCCTCGTCCGTCGCGATGGCCTGGGCCATCGGCGGCGTGACGGTGGGCCGGTCGGCCGCCACCTCCAGGATCGTCTCCAGGCAGGACTCCCGGGTCGCGCGGCCCTTGCCGATGAAGGCGGAGGCCCCGGCGTCCAGCACCTTCCGTACGATCTCGGGCTCCTCGTGCTCCGAGAAGACGATCACCCGCTGGCCGCCGGCGCACAGGTCGGCGACCCGGTCCACGACCATGGTGCCGTTGAGGTTGAGGTCGAGCAGCAGCACGTCGGCCGTCGTGCCGCGGACGGACTCGATGGTCGGGCCCTGCGCGACGAGCTCGACGGGGCTGGGCGGCCCGAACCACGACCGTACGCCGTCCACCACGACCTGGTGGTCCTCCACCAGGGCCACCGTCACCGGCCCTGCCAGATGCTGTTGACCCATACCTCACCTCCCAGCCTCTGGTAGCTGACGACGACCCCGCTGGCCTCCTGCACGGGGGTCGGGCTGATGGGCAGGTCGTCGTTGTCGGCCACGACCGCCACGCTCACCATGGTCGACATGGCGGACACGGTGACCCTGGCGCGGCTCCTGGCGCCGTCCAGTGCCCTGACGGGCGCTCTGAGCAGGTCCTCGCGCACGCCGTCCGGCAGGGTGGGCAGCCGCTCGCCGAACGGCGGGGCCGTCACGAGGACCTGGCGCCGCTCGGCCGCGTCGATGCGCTCGCGCAGCACGGACACCAGCTCGTCCGGCACGTCCTCGCGCTCGGTGATGAGCCGCCGCAGGCGCATGGCGCCGGCCGTGCAGTCCTCGCGTACGCGCGGGTCGCCGGGATCGGCGCCGTTGGCGAGCTGGGTGAGCAGCGAGTCGGCGACGTCGCGGATGGCCTCGTAGCGGCGCAGCCGGTCGGCGTGGATGCGCTGGGCGGACTCGCGCCAGGCGTCGTCGGCGGCGAGCCTGCGGGCCAGCAGCACGGTCTCCTCCGCGCGGGTGCGCAGCAGGTGGCAGCCCGCCATGTAGCCGAGCTGCATGGTGACGCCGCCGGCGATGACGACCAGGTACTTGGCGATGGAGACGCGGTCGAACGAGCCGAGCAGCGCCATGGCGGCCAGCATGATGCCGGCGTTCGCGGCCAGGAAGGCGACGATCTCGGCACGCCAGCGCGGCCGCCCCCACGTCAGCATGACGCCGATCCAGCCGATGGAGCCCCAGCCCCAGTCGCTGATGCCGAGCAGCTCCTCGGGGCGGGAGGCGACGATCACCGCGACGTCCACGGCGAGGGCGGCGAGGGCGAGCCCCAGGATGCGGTCCGGGCCGCGCGAGGTGTTCGACAGCGCGAGCGTGCCGGCCACGAAGATCGCAGAGTAGAGCACCCAGGCGGCGAGGGCGACCCACGGCCAGCGGAAGGAGCTCCAGCCGGTGAGGGTGACGGTGAGGTCGTAGCCGAGGTGCCAGACGGCGGCGATGACGACCGCGCCGAGCGCGGTGTAGCGGGCGTAGCGGCGGGCTATCTGCTCGATCTCCTCGGTCATGGCCGCCACCACAGGCTCACCCGGGTGCCCCGGTCGCCGGAGAAGATCTCGGCGCCGCCGTTCGGCAGGGAGCGCATCGTGTCGAGGATCGAGCCGCGCACGCCGAACCGGTCGGGGGGTAAGCGGTGCTGGTCGAAGCCGCGGCCGGCGTCGGCGACCTCGACCACGATCTCGCCGTCGCGCCTGCCGGAGACGAGCTCGGCCTCGCGGACGCCGGCGTGCAGGGCGACGTTCGCCAGGGCCTCGGTGACGGCGCGGGCGAAGCGCTCGGCGACGTCCCCCGGGACGGTCTCCGGGGTCAGGCGGCGCCGTACGTCGAGGCCGGCGGCCCGCTCCGCGACCTCGTCGAGCAGCGTGTCCAGGGCGATGGGGACGGAGCCGGCGTGCGGCTGGTCGCGCAGCTTCTCCAGCGCCGCCCGGTCGGTGGCGACCTGGTCGCGCAGGGTGGGCGACGGCTCGTCGTAGGTGCCGAGGCCGACCATGGTGAGCGTGTGCAGCGAGGTCTCGTGGATGCTGGCGACCTGGCGCAGCTCGTCCTCGCGGCGCAGCCGTTCCACCATGAGGGAGATGCCGGCGCGCACGCTCTCCCGCAGGAAGGCGTCGGCCGAGGCGGCCGAGCGGCGCAGCAGCGTCATGAGCAGCACGATCGCGAGCAGCTGGACGAGGTGGATCCCGAGGGACCCGAAGATGTCGTGGGTGGGCGAGGCCAGCCGGATGCCGGCCGCGAACGCCGCGGCGACGGCGAGCCCGACGGGGACCGCCACCTTGGGACGCCAGGTCACCCCGGCCATGACGACGGTCATCGTGACCAGCCCGTGGACCCAGCTCGACCCCGTGACGAGCGCCTCCATCGGCACGAGGTGGACCTGTGCCAGGCAGAGCGCGACAGTGATGGCCACATCACCGGCCACCAGCCAGTGGGGCAGCAGCTCCTTGCGCCAGAACACGCGCACGTGCAGCAGCGTCCACACGAGGTGGATCAGCAGCATGGGCGCCAGCCACGAGGCCGAGACCGGTGGCACCGCCCCGAACAGGGCCGCCACGACCGCCACCGAGCCCACCGCGCTGCGCGCGCCGGCCCCCGTCCGCGCGACGGCCTTGGTCAGCTGCCTGGTGGCCGAGTCGTACCTGGTGTCGTGCGCGCTGTCGGATGTCGTGTCGTATCTCGTGGAGCCGGTGAGAGCCATGAGCCGTCCGCACGCGATATGGGCACAGAATGGATCTCACGATAATGGTTGAAAGAGCACGCGAAAGGGTTTCCTCCGCGCATGTCGCGGTTTTTGCGATGACGCGTGGCGTCGTGGGCCTCATGTGTCGTCTACCTCGGCTCTGCTGCGGTGGTCCCGCCCCACCCGAACCCTGTCCCGCGCCCCGCCCCGCGGCATGACGGCTGATCGGCCGTCAGGGTGCTACGACGGCCGAACGGCCGTCAGCCGCGTCCTGTTCCGAGAGCGTGTACTAGGACGCGATGTGCCGCGGGGATCGCGGTGGGAGGGGACCTCATGACGGTGTTCGTGATCACGTTCCTGCTGGGCTGCCTGTCCGTCATGACGGTCAGGGGCAGGCGGGGGAACTGGCCGGCCGGGATGCCGGTGGCACGGCCGCGGCTGGTGGCGGTGGGGGGCACGTACGAGGGCGGGCAGGGGCGGCCGTCCGACGCGTACGTCGTCCAGGAGCGGCTGATCGCGGCGGCCCGGGGCGTGGGCGGCGGGGAGTCCGCCCACGCGGCCGCCGCTCTGGCACTCGGCGCGGTCGTCGCGGCACGCCCGCAGCACGGCGAGGAGGGGCTGGACGAGTGCGCGCGGGCGGCGCGCCGCGCCGTCGAGGCCGCGGCCCCGCGCGACCCGGCCGTCCCCGCGCCGGCCAGCACCCTGGACCTGGTCGTGCTGGAGCGGGCGGAGAACCCGCGGCTGCGCTTCGCGCACGTGGGCGACGGCGAGATCTGGCTCTGCCCGAGGGGCGGGGAGCCGCACCGGCTGACGACGCCGCACGTGCCCGGCGACGGCCCGCCCCCGAGCGGGTCCGGCCTGGCGTCGGCGCCGGAGATCGGCATCGTGGCGCTGCGCCCCGGCGACCGGGTGGCGATCGTCACCGGCGGGGCGATCAAGGCGCTGGGCACGGCTCGGATGAGCGAGCTGTTCACCGGAGGCGCGTCGCCGGCGGCCTGCCTGGACCGGATGTACGACGAGATGGCCGCCGTGGAGCCGAAGGATGACGCGACAGTGATCATCGCCGAATTCGTGACAGCGTGACAGTCGCCTGACTTAAGATCGCCATGTGAGCGCACCACACGGCATCAACCCGAACATTCCGCACTCCGCCCGGGTCTACGACTACTGGCTCGGCGGAAAGGACAACTTCGAGGCCGATCGCCGGGTGGCCGAGCAGACCATGGCCGCGGTGCCGGGCATCCGCGAGAGCGCCAGGAACAACCGCGCCTTCCTCGGCCGGGCGGTGCGCCACCTGGCCGGCCTCGGCGTGCGGCAGTTCCTCGACCTGGGCACCGGCATCCCCAGCCAGGGCAACACCCACGAGGTCGCGCAGGAGCAGGCGCCGGAGTCGCGGGTCGTCTACGTCGACAACGACCCGATCGTCATGGCGCACGCCAGAGCCCTCCTGACCAGCACGCCCGAGGGCAGGACCGCCTACATCGAGGCCGACGTCCGCGAGCCGCGCTCGATCCTGGAGCACCCCGACGTGCTGGCCACCCTCGACTTCACCCAGCCGATCGCGCTGGTCATGGTCGCGATCCTGATGCACATCCCCGACGCCGACGACCCCGAGCGGCTGGTCAAGGCGTACGCGCAGGCCTTGCCGCCGGGCAGCTACCTGGTGCTCAGCCACCTGACGCTCGACCTCCTGCCGCGGCAGGTGGCCGACGACTACCTGGAGGCCACCCGGTCGCAGGCGATGCACCGCACGCCGCGGACCGGAGAGCAGATCGCCCGCTACTTCGAGGGCTTCGACCTGGTGGAGCCCGGCCTGGTGGCGGTCTCCAAGTGGCACGACGAGCCGCTCTTCCCCGACGAGACGGCCTGGATGTACGCCGGGGTGGGGCGCAAGCGCTAGCCGCGAACCTGAGCGCGTTCACAGGTAGCGCCGCGCCCTCTTCGCGCGGGCCGTTTAAGGTGCAAGCTGTGTATCGGATCGGGGACGACAGGACCGCGGCGTGAGCACCGCGGTCGGCATCGAGCAGGCCGAGTCCGGCGACCGGCCGAGGCCGAAGAGGCGGCGCAGGCGATGGTTCTCCTGGACGGTCGCCGTGCTGCTGGCCGTGTGGGCCGTCATCAGGGCCGGCGGCTGGGAACAGGGCACGCTCCTCGTCCAGCTCGTGACCGTGACGCCGTACGGCGCGGCGCTGGCGGCGCTGACCGCGCTGGTGGCGCTGCTGCGGCGCAACCGCTGGGCGGCGCTGATCGCCGCGCTCGCGTGCGCGGCGATGGTCGCGGCGCTGGTGCCGCGGACGTTCGCCGCCGAGCAGCCCGCGGCCGGGGGCCCGGTGCTGCGGGTGCTGACGATCAACCTGTTCACCAAGGGTGACGCGCAGGCCGTGGTGGACCTCGTGCGCCGCCACGACGTCGATGTGCTCAGCGCCCTGGAGCTGACCCACGCCGGGGCCGAGGTGCTGGACGCGGCCGGGTTGAAGCAGCTCATGCCCCACCGGGTGCTGCAGCCGGAGTCCGACGCGCTCGGCAGCGGCATCTACTCCAGGCATCCGGTGACGGAGCTGCCGGGCCTGTTCCAGGTGATCGGGCACAACATGCCGGCGGCCGCCGTGACGCTGCCCGGGGGCGGCAAGGTGGAGTTCGTCGCCGTGCACCCGAGGCCCCCGCTGGGGCCCAAGGAGGCGGAGTGGAACGCCTCGCTGCGGGCCCTTCCCCCCGCCTCGCCGTCGGTGGTGCGGGTGCTGGCCGGCGACTTCAACGCCACCCTCGATCACCGGGCCTTCCGCGACCTGCTGGGCCGAGGGTACGTGGACGCGGCCGAGCAGGTGGGCAAGGGGCTGACGCCGACGTGGCCGAGCTCCCGGGCGATCCCGCCGATCATCGCCATCGACCACGTGGTGGCGGACCGGCGGGTGGCGGTGAACCGGGTGGACATCCTGAACGTGCCCAGCACCGACCACCGCGCCGTCTTCGCCGAGCTGCGCCTGCCCTGACCCCCGTCAGCCGCCTGGGGCGGACTCTTGGTCGCCGGGAGCGGGCTCGTAGTCGAACCAGTCGAAGGCGACGCTGCCGGCCGTGACGTACATGCCGGCGACCCGCCCGGTGAAACCGCCGGCGACCTGCGTGGCGACGTACCGGCCGTCCAGCTCGGCGAGCACCTGCCCGTCCACGGAGAAGGCGATCGTGTCGGGGCCGCCCGCGCCGACGCCCAGGGCCTCGGTGGCCGGGGCGGTCACGGAGGGCGGGAGCAGGTCCGTCGTGCGGAAGGCCAGGGTGAGAGTGACGGGGCCGGCCGGCACCGGCCGCTCGGCCACGCACTGCCGTACCGGCCCGATGCGGGCGATCACCCGCGCCGTTCCCTCGCCCACCTCCAGGTCGTAGTGGTGGGCCTCGTCCATGCGGACCGACAGCCCGCCCGTGCCGGACCCCGGGTCGAGGCGGGCGCTGACGCGGCAGTCGGGATGTTGCTGCCGTCGGCCGACGAACGTGCACCCGGGCCGGTCGAGCGTCGGGCCGGTGGCGTGCAGGGTGAGCGAGCCGGCTCGTTCCGTCAGCGACCAGGAGCCCTCGGGGCGGGTGCGGGGCGAGATCCAGTACGGGGCCAGCGTGCCGGCGTCGAAGTCGTCCCG
Source organism: Nonomuraea rubra (assembly GCF_014207985.1). Classification (NCBI taxonomy): domain Bacteria; kingdom Bacillati; phylum Actinomycetota; class Actinomycetes; order Streptosporangiales; family Streptosporangiaceae; genus Nonomuraea; species Nonomuraea rubra. The sequence continues at coordinate 9,560,967 of NZ_JACHMI010000001.1, forward strand.
CGACGGCGCCGGCGGGAACGGGTGCCAGGCGGCGGGCGCCGGATGCCGTTCGAGTACCGGGCCCGCGACGGGCCAGCCGTCCCGCCACTCGACCGGCACCAGGAACGTCTCCCGCCCCAGCACGTGGAAGCCCGGGGTGTGCCCGCGCGGCCGGGTGCCGAGCAGCACCATCCACCACGTCCCGTCGGCGGCCTGCACGAGGTCGGCGTGGCCGGTGCACTGGATCGGCAGGTCGGTGCTGCGGTGGGACAGGATCGGGTTCGCCGGCGCTGGCTCGAACGGGCCGCGCGGCGAGCGGGCGCGCGCGATCGAGACGGCGTGCCCCCGGTCGGTGCCGCCCTCGGCGATCATCAGGTACCACCACTCGCCGACGTGGTAGAGGTGCGGCGCCTCGGGCCACTGCAGCCCGGTGCCCGACCAGGTCGGGAACGGCCCCTCCAGCACCTTGCCCGTCTCCGGGTCGATGCGTGCCAGGTTCACCCCTGACGTGGCGCACCAGCACGAGCCGTCCTCGTCCCACGCCAGGTCGGGATCGACGCCCGGCAGGTCGATCCAGACCGGGTCCGACCACGGGCCCTCGGGGCGGGCGGCGCTGACGATGAAGTTGCCGCGGTCGCTCACGTTCGTGTCGACCAGGTAGAACCGGCCGTCGTGGTGGCGCAGCGTGGGCGCGAAGACGCCGCCCGACGCCGCGGTCGCGGGCGGCAGCCTGAGCTGCCCGGGCCGGTCCAGCGCGTTGCCGATCTGCCGCCAGTGCACCAGGTCGCGGCTGTGGAAGATCGGGATGCCGGGGAAGTACTCGAAGCTGGAGCAGGCGAGGTAGTAGTCCTCGCCGACCCGGCACACGCTCGGGTCCGGGTGGAAACCGCCGAGCACCGGGTTGTCGTAGGTCCGCACGTTCAGCCCTCCAGGAGGCGGGTTCGGGTGGTGAGGCGGCGCGCGCCGCGCAGCTCGCGGGCCTCGCCGGTGAGCCTGATGGCCTGGCGCAGCGGCGGCTCGTCCGCCGACGGGCCGGCGGCGAGCGTGATGAGGCCCGGCTCGACGATGCGGCGCAGCTCGACGCCGGTGTAGGAGAACGCGTCGGCCGGCACGCCGAACGTCACCACGCGGCTCTCCCCCGGCTCCAGCGGCACCCTGGCGAACCCGATGAGCTGGACGGCGGGCCTGGCGACCTGCGCGACCGGGTCGGAGGCGTAGAGCTGCACCACCTCCTCGGCGGGCCTGGCGCCGGCGTTGCGCACGGTCACCGACACCTCGATCTCGCCGTCCACGGGGCACTCCGCGAGGTCGGTGGCCATCGCGACGTACTCGATGGGCGAGTACGACAGCCCGTGCCCGAACGCGTACGCCGGCGTCGGGTCGAGCACCGTGATGCCCTCGGCCTTCCTGCCCAGGGGCGGCTGGAGGTAGGTGGAGGGGTTGATGGCCGGCGAGGCGGGGATCTGGACGGGCAGCCGCCCCGACGGGTTCACCCGGCCGCTGAGCACGCCGGCCAGCGCCGCGCCGCCCTCCACGCCGGGGAGGAACGCCTGGATCGCCGCCGCGACCCGATCCTTGTACGGCCCCAGCGCGTACGGCCGCCCGGACACCACCACGAGCACCGTCGGCGTGCCGGTGGCCAGCACCGCCTCGACCAGGTCCGGCTGGAGGCCGGGCAGCCGCAGGTCCGCCGCGTCGCAGCCCTCGCCCGAGGTGCCGCCGCCGAACAGCCCGGCCCGGTCGCCGACGAACAGCAGCGCCAGGTCGCACCCTCCGGCCAGCTCGGCCGCCCGTCCGATGCCCGAGCGGTCGTCGCCCATCACGTCGGCCCCGACCGCGTGGCGCAGGTCGGCGTGCGGGAACTCCTGCGCCAGCCGTTCCCTGACGGAGGGGATCGGCAGGCCCATGCCGTGCTCGGGGTAGCGGTCGAGGACGTGGTTGGGGAAGGCGTAGCAGCCCAGCAGCGTGCGCGGGTCGTCGGCGCACGGCCCGATGACCGCGACGCGGGAGGTGGTGGCCGGGTCGAGGGGCAGGACGCCGGCGGGGTTGCCGAGCAGGACGATGGAACGTTCCGCGACGGTGGCGGCGAGGCGGCGGTTGCGCGGGCTGTCCACGTCCAGGTTCGGGTCCAGGTTCGGGTCCAGGTTCAGGTCCAGGTTCACCGGCTCGCCCGCGGTACCGGCGTGCGGGAGGGCGGCCGGGTCGCCGTCGAGGAGGCCGAGCTCGATCTTCTGCCGCAGGACCCGCCGCACCGACCCGTCCACCAGCGCCTCGTCCACCCGCCCCGCGCGGACGTGGCCCACCAGGTGCTCGCCGTAGGCATGGGTCTCGGGCAGCTCGACGTCGATGCCCGCCAGCATGGCCAGCGCCCCCGCCGCCGGCAGGTCCTCGGCCACCCCGTGCATGGACGCCAGGAACGGGATCGCCCAGTAGTCGGCCACCACCGTCCCCTCGAAGCCCCACTCGTCGCGCAGCACCCGGCGCAGCAGGTGCGGGTCCGCGCTGACGGGCACGCCGTCGAGGTCGTTGTAGGCGCCCATCACCGAGCGTGCCCCGCCCTCGCGCAGGGCAGTCTCGAACGGCGGCAGGATCACGTCGGCCAGCTCCCGCGGACCGATGCTGGCCGGCGCCTGGTTGCGGCCCGCGCGGGAGGCCGCGTACCCGGCGAAGTGCTTGAGCGTGGCGATGATCCCGGCGCCCTCCAGGCCGCGCACGTACGCCGCGCCGAGCTGCCCCACCAGGTACGGGTCCTCGCCCAGCGTCTCCTCGACCCGTCCCCAACGGTAGTCGCGCACCACGTCCAGGACGGGCGAGAGGCCCTGGTGCACCCCGGCGGCGCGCAGGTCGGCGCCGATCGCCGCGGCCATGCGCTCGATCAGGCCGGGGTCGAAGGTGGCCGCCCAGGCCAGCGGCGTCGGGTACGCGGTGGCCCCGTACGTGGCGAACCCGGTCAGGCACTCCTCGTGCGCGATCGCCGGGATGCCGTGCCGGTTGGCGGCCATCACCTGCTCCTGCATGGAGCGCAGGCGGGCCGCGCCCTCGGCGGGGCTCAGGGGCGCGGTGCCGTAGACGCGGGTGAGGTGCCCGAGCCCGTAGCGCAGCCGCTCCGCCAGGCCGCCGGCCACGACGAAGCGATCTTGCAGGGGGGCGACGTTGCCGGGCTCGTCGCTCTGGATCCAGACGGCTCCGAGCTGGGCCACCTTCTCCTCGAGGGTGAGCTCGGCCAGCAGGCTCTCCACCCGTTCCTCGGTCGTACGGGCGGCGTCCTGCCAGGGGGCGAGGCCCTGCGCGTTGACAGATGTCATGGTTGCGACCTTCGAGAGATTCATCCCGATCAATTAAGCCGGGACTTTAGGGGGCGGCCGCAAACTCGTCAAGAATATTTCGAGACCATACCGAAAATTTCGGTGCCACCTTTCTGGAACGCCGGAAGAACTTCTCCAGCATCCCCTCTGACCAGCGGCCATGCTCGATCAGTGCCGGTGAAACTTTCAGGAAACAGAAGCGCCCGCCCCCGTGCGGGGAGCGGGCGCCGTCGTGCTGCGGAAGGTCAGGCCACGTTGCTCTCCTCGGCCTGGCGGTTGAGCGTTTCGAGGTCGAACGCGCCGGACTTGACGGCCGCGGTGAACGCCTCCCAGTCACGGCGGGGAACTTCCAGCACCGTGTCCGGGTTGTCCGCGTGGATGACCTCCACGTGGTCGTTGATCCGCTTCGCCGCGACGCGGCTGGCGTCGTGTGACATCTGCAGCACTCCTCTCGGTGCACTTGCGGGCTCCGCCCCGGTCACCCGTTCGCAGGAGGACCGGGGCGGTTGCGGGCAGCCTCGCATCCCGGCGGGCGATCGGCCAGCGGTATGCCGGCCGGACCGGGTGAGGAAAACCCATCCGGAGATGACGATCTTTAGACCTCGGTGGTAGAAACGCCGCCCGCCATGGCGAGCACGGTGGCCATGGGGCCGCGGTGGTTGTAAGGCGTTGTTAAGTCAGAAGTTAGCGGTGGTGCGTAGCTTCACTGGACGAAAGAGACAGCACCGGATTTATGGATGTTTCTAGCTTCGTTGAAGCATTCATCCGGAGATCTCCCCGCTGTCTACAGTCCTACCCGTGGGGGCCCAAGTAACAAGGACCAACGTGTGGAGCGAGCTGCGCGTGAGCTCCACGCCGAAGCTCTACCTCTCGATCTCGCCCAACCTCACCGCCCTTGCCATGATCACCGACGCCCTCGCCGGCCGCCGGCGCGGGCTGCCCGAGCTCTGGCGCAGGGCGATCAGCTCGCGGGTCGGCCCGCTCGGCCACGAGGCCGTACGGCCGCTGTCGGCTCCCGGCACGTCCATCGCACCGGACAGCCTCGTGCCGAACTCCCCCGTCAGCGGTGACTTCTCCATCCAGGCCCAGATCGGCGCGCTGCACGACCTCCCGGGCGAGGCCCTGGTCGAGGACCTGGAGCGCACGTTCGGCCCCGGCCCGCTGCCCGCGCACTGGCGCGCGGCGGCCGAGCGGCCCACCCGCTGGCTGCGCGGCTACGCCGGCGCCCTGGCCGACGTCTGGAGCACCACCGAGCCCCTGTGGAAGCGGGCCCGCCCGCTGCTCGACAGGGAGGTCGAGCGGGTCGGCGTCACCACCGTACGCGGCGGCCCCGAGCTGCTGCTCGGCGCGATCAGCGACCGGATCGTGTACGGCGAGCGCGGGCTGCTGCTCCCCGGACCCGAGGCCGGCACGCACGAGCTGGGCGACCGGCGGATCGTCCTGGTGCCGATGCTGGCGGGCAGGGACGCGCTCGTCCTCGGCCTGGACGACCCCGGCGCCGTGTGGATCGCCTACCCGGTGCCGGGGGCGGAGTCCATGTGGCGCAAGCCCGTCGCGCCCGCCCTGGACGAGCTGTCCGCGCTCGTCGGGCCGGTGCGGGCGGATCTGCTGTGCGCGCTGGACCAGCCGATGACCATGTCCATGCTGGCCACGGACATGAAGATCGCGCCCAGCGGGCTCACGTACCACTGCGACCGGCTGCGGGCCGGTCGGCTGATCACCAGGGAGCGCCGGGGGCGCGAGGTGTGGATCGCCCGCACCCACCGGGCGGAGGAGCTGCTGGAGCTGTTCCGGCGCTGAGTGGAGGGAGGGAAGCGTGCTGAGGTTCCACCGCGACGCGCTGGACGGGTGCGCGGCGGCGGCCAGGTCGGCCTCCGGCGCGTTCGCCGGCCTGACCGGTCCTGCGCCGGACGCCGCGGCCTTCGGGAACGTCTCCGGTTCCGCCGCCATGGGCAGGGCGGCGGGCGAGCTGAAGCGGCTCTCGGACGAGGCGGCCAGGACGCTCGGCAGCCGCCTGGAGGCCGTGGAACGCGCGCTGGACGCCGTCGAACGCACGCTCACCACCGCCGACGGCGCCGCGGTGCGGCGGTGAGCGCGACCACCGCTGCGGGCGGGGAGGTGCGGCGGTGAGCGCGATCGACGAGGTGAGGGCGGCTCCTGGGGGTGGGGAGCTGGCCGAGCTGGCCGCCAAGGTGGTCGGCGACCCGGGTGCGATCAGTGCGGCGGCCGGGGCGTGGCGTGCCGCCGCGGGGACCGGCGAGCGGCACACCGGCGCGCTGAGCGCCGCCGCCGCGGAGGTGGACGGCGCCTGGGAGGGCGCCGGCGCGGACGCGTTCGCCGGCTACCTGGGCAGGCTGACGAGCTGCGGCGACCGGCTGCGCCAGGCGCTCGCGGAGTGCGCCGGCCACCTCGACACCGCCGCCCGGACACTGCGCGACGCCGAGGCGGCGGCACAGGAGATCTGCCGCCAGTACGCCGCGGCGGCCCAGGAACTGCGCGCCACCGGAACCCAGACGGCCACAGCCCCGGCACAGGCCGCTGCCGGGCAGCCGCTCACCGAGGAGCAGCTGGCCCAGGCCCTGCGCCCCATGCTCGACGAGTCCCGCGGCGCCCTGCAACGGCTGGTCACCGACACCGGCACGACCCTGTCCACCACCGCGGGCAAGATCGAGACCGCGCTCGCGACCATCCCGAACGTCGCCGCCGAGGTCCCGGAGCCCGACACGCAGCCGTTCACCCCCACCCCCGGCAGGCCGATCGGCTGGTCCCCCGCCCGGGTGGAGGGCCAGGTGACCGCACTGGCGGGCGCCACGGGACCGAGCCCGGGCAGCGCCGGTTTCGGCGGTTACGGCCCCAGCGGCCCGCCGCCCCCCGGCGGCGGCCCGGCCCCGCAGGGCCAGGTGGCCGACTGGATCAACCAGGCGATCGCCATCCTCAGGGCGAACGGCGTCCCCGCCGACAAGATGAACCCGAACGACATCTGGATGATCATCAAGCACGAGTCGGGCGGCAACCCGCACGCCATCAACAACTGGGACTCCAACGCCGCCAAGGGCACCCCGTCCAAGGGCCTGATGCAGACCATCGACCCCACGTTCAACAGCTACAAGCTGCCGGGCCACGGCGACATCTACAACCCGGTGGACAACATCATCGCCGGCGTCCGCTACAGCATCGCCCGCTACGGCTCGGTCTCGAACGTGCCCGGCGTCGTCGGCATGAAGACCGGCGGCGGCTACCAGGGCTACTGATCGAGCGCGGGCTTGGCGGCCCGCGCCGGGTCCAGCACCGGGCCCTCGGGGATGAGCTGGAGCAGGTTCATGGGCACCGGGGTCGCCTGGGCGGCCTGGTAGCCGAGCTTCTGCAGCACGTCCGTGCCGGGCACGGCGTAGCGGCGGCCCTCCTGGGTGACGAGGTAGTACGACTGGACGGCGGCCGCCTGGCCGTCCCCCGGCAGCACGCCCGCCAGGACGGCCCGGCCGGGCGGCAGGCGTACCAGGTCGGTGGCGTCGCCGTGCGCGGCGGGCAGGGTGGCGCCGGTGGTGAGGCGGACGCGGGTGGAGCCGGCGCCGGTGTAGACGGCGCAGAGCGGGCTCGCCGGGTCGTAGGCCGTCATGCGCGGCATCACGGCGGGCAGGCCGTCGGCGGCCACGGACGTGCGGGAGTGCGGGGCGGCGTTGGCGGTGGCGGCGTCGATGCGGATCTCCCTGACCGCTCCCCCGCCGTACGCGGCCCGGCTGGCGGGGTCGCTCAGCAGGAGCGTGGCCTGCCCCTTGGTGACGGGGGCGAGGCCGTCGCCGAGCAGCACGTACCAGCGGGCCTCGCCGCCCGCGACGCCGTCCGCGCGGAAGACCTGCCCGACGGCGGCCGACCTGCCACCGGGCCCCGGCACCGGGCGGCCGCGCCCGGTGATGGCGGGCGCGGCCAGATCGGGGCCTTCGGGCAGCGCGTTCAGCCAGGACACCGGTACGGCGGCGGGCTCGGCGGAGGTGAGCCCGCGGGCGATGCCGGGGGCCACCCGCATGCGGGTGCCGCGCCAGATCGCCCACGGCTGCCCGCCGACGTCCACCAGCAGCGCGTCCCCCTCGGCGACGGGCGTGCCGCCGACCTGGCCACCCGCGACGAGCATCACGTACGGGTCCCGCCCGGCCGGCTCCCGCACGCAGGCCGACCAGGGGCCGCGGGCCAGGTTCGACGGGTCGGGCAGCGAGTCGGGGGCGCCGGGGATGCCGATGGCCGCGCCGCGCTCGTACGTGGCCAGCGCCTCGCGCGCGACGACCCGCTCCTTGACCTGCCCCGAGGACAGGACGAGGCGGGCGGAGGCGTAGTTGGTGACGGGGATGAGCCGGCGCTGGTCCTGGCTGTAGACGAACCGGGCGCCGGTCTCGCGCTCGATGATCAGCGTGCCCGGGTTCTCCAGGGACTTGGTGCCACCGGGGCGCAGCAGGCCGTACACGGCGAAGCCGACGCACAGCAGGACCGCCACCATGATCCCGGCCAGGAACCCGACGTTCTGGCGGCGCAGCGGCCACTCCGGCTGGTTGGGCTGGGCCCGCAGCAGGGCCAGCCCGATGCGCTGCAGGGTGAGGCGGTAGGCCTGGTAAAGGTCGCGCTGGCTGTGCACTCCGCCCCTCTGATCACACGAGTACCTGCTTACTCCAATTTATCGGGATAAAGCATGGGAAGCGGCTCGGTTTCCGAGTTGAGAACGGTTAATGATCAGTGAATGACATCGGCACTTGACCGCGGTCGCGTGTTACAGGGTGGATGGCGTGAATCCGGATACGCGTTATATCACCCCCGACGCTATCGGGGAGGTCCGGCGCAGCATCAGGGACGAGCTGCTGCCGATCTTCACCGAGGTGCGCCAGATCTTCGAGGAGAACAAGGCGGTCGACTTCCCCGGCTGGGGGGCCGTGGGCGAGTGGACGGTCGGCGCGCTCTACCGGTCACTGCTCGACTCCTTCCTGCGCGACGCCGACGCCGTGCTCGCCGTCCTCGGCCGGTGGGAGGGCGACGACCTGAGGTACGCGGAGCAGAACTGGCGCACGGCCGAGGACCTGGCCGTCCAGCGGGTCAAGCCGTGAGCCGGGTGCCCAGGGTCGCGGGACGGGCCAGGGACGGCTCCGTCCTACGGTCCGCGAAGAGCACGCCCGACCCCGCCGCGGTGCAGGACACACTGCGCAGGGCCGCCAGGCTGGAGCCGTCGCTCGCCCTCGGCCTGCTGGCCACGGTGCCGGCCGTGGCGAACGTGCCGGGCATCTGGACGGCGGCCTCCAACCTGCAGTCGGGCGCGGGCGGCCGGCTCGACAAGGGCGCCAGCAACGCGCTCACCGCGGTGATCAACTCCTCGGGGCGGAGCTGGATCGCCGAGGACCAGAAGGCGTTCGCCGGCGCCGCCACCGAGCTGCGGGCCGCGCTCGACGCCTACCGCACGAACGTGCAGTGGGTGGCGGGGCACGTGGACAGCATCGGGGACGGCTTCGCCGTCTACTGGGGCGCGGCGGCCGGGATCGCGCGGGCGACGTACCTGAGGCTGCTGCAGTTGCAGGTGCTCGCGCTCGTCCCGCAGACCAGGGTGGCCGCGCGGGTGGCCATGCGCGCGACGGCGGCCCAGGCGAACGTGTCGCTGGGCGCGGCGACCGGCCGGTTGCAGACGTTCCTGAACTCGGCGTTGAGCGCGGTCGCCGCCTACAGTGGCGGCACGGCGGCCCTGCAGCTCATGTTCATGCGGCCGGACGGCGCGGCGAAGATCGACTTCACCAGGGCGGCCATCGACGCCTCGAAGGCGGGCACGTTCGCGCAGCCGCCGGGGCAGGGGCTCCCGGCCGCCGCGGGCACGTTCGACTGGCGGGTCAGGACCCCGGACGGGGACCTGGACCTGGACGACGTGGTGCGGAACCAGCCCTAGCCGACCAGGCCGCGGATCGTCTCGTACAGGTCCAGCACGGCCAGGGACAGCGGGATCAGCGCGATCATCAGCAGGATGTCGAAGATGTCGCCCGCGCGGCCCCAGAACGGGGACGGGCGCGCGGCGGCCAGCCACAGCGCCGTCCCCGCCACGGCCAGGGCGAGCACCACCAGGCCCGGCACGACCAGGTAGAGCACCGTCGCGTCCGCCGCCGTCACCACCGCGGCGGCGGCCGGCAGAGCGACGCCGAGCAGGGTCGCGGACAGCAGCCAGGCCCGCTGGCCGCGCCCCTCGAACACGCGGGCCCGCATGAGCAGCGACAACGACAGCGCCGCGCTCATGGCCAATGCCGTCCAGGTGTCCTCCAGCAGGAGCAGCACCTGGGCGGCGAGCACGACCATCGCCACCGCGCCGAGCAGCCCCGAGCAGAAGCGGTCGGCCACCACGGTCTTGTCCATGACCAGCTCGCCGTCCAGGTCGCCGCTCTCGCGGCGCAGGTCCTCCGCCGTGGTGGGCAGGGCGGGCAGCGGCATCCCCGCCAGCCGGAACGACAGCGACGGGATGGTCGTGGTCAGCCCCACGGCGAGCGCGGCCAGCCCCGACACCACCCCGGCCGCAGGCAGGTCGAACGCCATGACCAGCCCGGACGCGAGCAGCCCCGCGAGCGCGGCGACGGCCACGCCGAGGAAGGCGGGCAGCGCCCGCGCCACCGCGAACCCGGCCGCCGTGGCGAGCATCAGCAGCACGCCGCAGGCCGACAGCAGGTTGTCCGGTTCGAGGAGCGCCTGCCCCGAGGCGGGGCCGGCCAGCCCGGCCAGGAAGCCGTACGGCAGGGCGGCGTACCCGATCACCGTGCCGGCGCGGGAGTCGCCGAGCGCCCGCGACAGCGTCACGGCCACCAGCAGCAGCACCAGCGCCACGGCCGCGGCGACGAGCGCGACGGGGGTCCAGGGCGGCCCGGCCAGGGGCAGCGCGGCGGCGCCCAGGCAGGACAGGGCTGCGGCGGCCCGCAGGCCGTAGGTCCTGGTGGCGGCGGGCTGCCAGCGGCCGGTGCGCTCGATCACGCCGGTGGCCACCGCGTCGGCCACGTCGTCGAAGACGACCTCGGGCAGCTCGTGGCCGCGCGGGCGCAGGTGCAGCAGCTCGCCGTCGTGCACGTCCAGCTCCGACAGCGTCACGCCCGGGTCGAACGGCGGCCCGCCCAGCCGCTGGAGCACCCAGCCGCCGTGGGCCAGGCCCGCCTCGGCCAGCCCTTCGCCGGCGACCCCTTCTCCAGCGATGCGGAGCAGGGTCGGCAGCAGGTTGCCCAGCGGGATGTCCTGCGGCAGGCCCAGGTCCAGGAAGCCGCGCGGGGTCACGACGGTGACCCGGCACAGGTCGGTTCCGGTGGCGCTCACAACGCACGAGTGTATGGATCGGGCATGCCACGCGAGAGGCCAAAAGCCTCTAGGAATTTTGAAATATCGCCTATATCCCTACGTCAGCGGCTTACATGGGGCCGGTGATCGTGGTGCGCAGGCCGGAGCGGCGCAGGCCGCCGGAGCCTCCCGGCGGCGAGGTGCTCCTGGAGTCCCCGCCGGAGATTCCGGAGACCGTGACGGGTGGCGGGCTGACGCAGCTCCTGACGTACCTGCCGATGATCGCGGGGGCGGGCGCGATGGCGCTGATGTTCACCGGCGGCTCCACCGGCAACCCGATCATGCTGGTCTCCGGCGGCCTGTTCGCGATCTCGATGGTCGGCATGAGCGTGGGGCAGCTGATGCGCAACGCCGGCGAGCGCAAGAACCAGCTCAACGGGCAGCGCCGCGACTACTACCGCTACCTGGAGCAGGTCAGGAAGCGGGTCCGGCAGGCCGCCGCGCAGCAGCACCGCGCCATGACCTGGAACCATCCCGACCCCACCGCCCTGTGGTCGCTGGCGATGACCACCCGGCTGTGGGAGCGGCGGCCCCGCGACGACGACTTCGCGCAGGTCAGGATCGCGACCTCGGCGCAGCGGCTGGCGCTGCCGATGATCCCGCCCGAGACCAGGCCGATCGAGGACCTGGACCCGGTGACGGCAGGGGCGCTGCGCCGGTTCGTCCGCACGCACGCCACCGTCCCGGGGCTGCCGGTGGCGCTGGCGCTGCACTCGTTCGCGCGGATCGTGCTCGCCGGGGATCCGGTGGCGGCCCGCGACCTCGTACGGGCTGCGCTGGCCCAGGCGGCGGTGCTGCACTCGCCGGAGGAGCTGCGGATCTCGGTGTGCGCGGGGCGCGAGCGGGCCGCCGAGTGGGAGCCGGTGAAGTGGCTGCCGCACGCCCTGCACCCGACGGAGGAGGACGGGGCCGGGCCTGTGCGGCTGCTCGTGGCGGATCTGGGCGAGCTGGACGAGCTGCTCGGGTTCGAGCTGAAGGACCGGCCCCGGTTCAGCAAGGGGCTGTCGGACGGGGCGGTGCCGTACCACGTGGTGGTTCTGGACGGCGGCACGGTGCCGGCGGGCAGCCAGCTCGGGCTCGACGTCATCGAGGGCGTGACCGTGATCCACCTGAGCGGCGCGACCCCGCAGGCGCCGTCGCAGCTCACGCTGCGGCTGGAGGTGACACCCGGCGAGCTGGCCAGGGTCGCGGAGGACGAGCTGGGCAAGGAGGTCAGGACCGTACTGGGGCGTCCTGACCGGATGGCGCAGCCCGCGTTCGCCGCGCTGGCCAGGCAGCTCGCGCCGATGCGGCCGGCCACCGCCGGGGGCGGCGAGGACCAGCGGGACGTCTTCGCCACGAACACCACGCTCACCGACCTGCTCAGGATCGGCGACGCCCGGCAGCTCTCGCCCCGGCTCACCTGGCAGCCCCGGCCCGTCAGGAACCGGCTGCGGGTGCCGATCGGGCTCGGCGCCGACGGGCGGCCCGTCGAGCTGGACATCAAGGAGGCGGCGCAGGGCGGCATGGGGCCGCACGGGCTCGTGGTGGGCGCGACCGGCTCCGGCAAGTCGGAGCTGCTGCGCACGCTGGTGCTGGCGCTGGCGATCACGCACTCGTCCGAGGTGCTGAACTTCGTGCTGGTCGACTTCAAGGGCGGGGCCACGTTCCTCGGGCTCGACGCGCTGCCGCACGTCTCGGCGGTGATCACGAACCTGGCGGACGAGCTGCCGCTGGTCGACCGCATGCACGACGCGCTCCACGGCGAGCTGGTACGCCGCCAGGAGCTGCTGCGCGCGGCCGGGAACCACGCCTCGCTGCGCGACTACGAGCAGGCCCGCGAGCAGGGCGCCGATCTGGAGCCGCTGCCGACGCTGTTCATCGTGCTGGACGAGTTCAGCGAGCTGCTGTCGGCCAAGCCGGAGTTCATCGAGCTGTTCGTGATGATCGGGCGGCTGGGGCGCTCGCTCGGCGTGCACCTGCTGCTGGCCTCGCAGCGGCTGGAGGCGGGGCGGCTGCGGGGGCTGGACACGCACCTGTCGTACCGGATCGGGCTGCGGACGTTCTCCGCCGCCGAGAGCCGGGCGGTGCTGGGCGTGGCCGACGCGTACTCGCTGCCGCCGGAGCCGGGCAACGCGTACCTGATGTTCGAGACGACCGGCATGACCAGGTTCAAGGCCGCCTACGTCTCGGGGCCGCACCTGGCACGGCAGCCGCACGCCCCCGCCGCTCCCAGGGGCCACCGCGGGAAGATCGTCTGGTACGGCGCGGAACGGGTGCCCGCGCCGCCCGCCGCCGGGCCGCCACCGGTCGTGGAGGACAGGGGCAGGCAGGACACGCTGCTCGACATCGTGGTGGAGCGGCTGGCCGGCCAGGGGCCCGAGGCGCACCGCATCTGGCTGCCGCCGCTGAAGGAGCCCGCCTCGCTCGACCGGCTGCTGCCCCGCATCGAGGCCACGCCCGCGCACGGGCTCACCGCGGCGGGCACGGCGCCGGAGCGGCCGGGACGGCTGCACGCCGTGGCCGGTGTCGTGGACAGCCCGTTCGACCAGCGGCGGGACCCGTACTGGCTGGACCTGTCGGGCGCGGCGGGCAACGTCGCGATCGTGGGCGCGCCGCAGACCGGCAAGAGCACGCTGCTGCGCACGCTGATCGCCTCGCTCGCGCTCACGCACACCCCGAAGGAGGTGCAGTTCTACTGCCTGGACTTCGGCGGCGGCACGCTGTCGGCGCTGTCCGGGCTGCCGCACGTCGGCGGGGTCGCGGTCCGGCTGGACGCCGACGCGGTGCGCAGGACCGTCGCCGAGGTGCGGGGCGTGCTGGAGCGGCGGGAGCGGCTGTTCGTGGAGCAGGGCATCGACTCCATGGCCGGCTACCGGCGGCTGGTCGCCTCGGGCGGCTACGAGGGCGACGGCTGGGGCGACGTGTTCCTGGTGGTGGACGGCTGGTCGGTGTTGCGCCAGGAGTACGAGCAGCTCGAAGGCGACCTCGGTGACCTGGTCACGCGCGGGCTCGGGTTCGGCGTGCACGTCATCGGCACGGCCAACCGGTGGATGGAGTTCCGCGCGGGCGTGCGAGACCTCCTCGGCACCCGGCTGGAGCTGCGGCTCGGCGACCCGTTCGACTCCGAGATTGACCGCAGGGCCGCCGCGAACGTGCCGGAACGCGCCCCCGGCCGCGGGCTCACCCGCGAGTCGCTGCACTTCCTGGCCGCGCTGCCGCGCATCGACGGGCGCCAGGCCGTGGACGACCTGGCCGACGGCGTCTCCGCGCTGGTCCAGGCGGCGAAGGCGGCCTGGCACGACCACCCGGCGCCGCCCGTCCGCCTGCTGCCCGCGCTGCTGCCCGCGCACACGCTGCCCCCTCCCCCGCCGGACGGCACGCGTGTGCCCATCGGCATCGACGAGGCCGCGCTCGCGCCTGTCCTGCTGGACTTCGACGCCGACCCGCACTTCGTGGTGTTCGGCGACACCGAGAGCGGCAAGAGCAACCTGCTGAAGGTGATCGCCCGGGGCCTGGCCACCGGGCAGGCGCGGTTCGTCGTCATCGACTACCGGCGCTCGCTGCTCGACGCCACCGACACCGAGCACCGCGTCGGCTACGCCGCCTCCAGCGCCGCCGCCGCGACCCTGCTCAAGGGGGTGCACGAGGTGATGCAGGAACGGCTGCCGCCCCCCGACCTCACCTCCGAGCAGCTCAGGACCCGGAGCTGGTGGACCGGGCAGGACCTGTACGTGATCGTGGACGACTACGACCTCGTGGCCACCTCGGCCAACCCGCTGGCCGTGCTCGGCGACCTGCTGCCCCAGGCCCGCGACATCGGGCTGCACCTGGTGCTGGCGCGGGCCATGGGCGGCGCCGGGCGGAGCATGCTGGATCCGGTGGTGCGGCGGCTGAAGGAGCTGAACTCGCCTGCCGTCATGTTGTCGGGGCCGCGGGACGAGGGGCAGCTCTTCGGCAACGTACGGCCCCGGCCGCTGCCCGCCGGGCGGGGGCTCTACGTGGATCGGCGGTCGGGCGAACGGCTCATCCAGACCGCCTTCTCCGGGACGTGAGCGCGGTCACTCCACCACGGGGGTGCCGGGGTCGATCTCCGGGCGGAAGAAGTCGTCGGCGCTCCTCGCGGCGGCCGGGTGGCGGGTGCTCTGCGCGTCCTGGGGCGCGGCGCCGCCCCAGGGCATGAACGGCATTCCTCCGGTGCCGGGCGCGGCCGGCTCGGCCGCGGCCGTCAGCGGCCTGGTCCAGGAGCCGTCCACGACGGGGACGCTGCCCGGCCGCACGGACGGGCCGGGCCCCTGGGCGGCGCTGGTCGTGTACGGGTCGCGGATGGGGCTGACGACCGGGGCGGTCTCGGGCACCGTGGGGGTGCCGATCGGCTTGCCGGTGGGAGCCGGGCGGGTCGTCGAGGCGGGTGTAGGGGTGTTCGGTTGCGCGGCCGGGACGGGCGTGAAGGCGTTGGGTCGGGCGGCCGGCCGGCCGGGTCCCGGGTAGGTGCCGGGGACGTTGCCCGGCGTGGTGCCGCTCGTCCCTGCCTGGCTCGGGGTGATGCTGCTGAGCTGCCCGGTCCCCGCTGTAACGGCCGGGGCCGGGGTGCCACTGGTCGGAGGCTGCTGCGCGGGCGGGCCGGCCTGCGCGGGGGTGCTCGCCTGCGGGCCGGGCTGCGTGGGTGGTGTCGCCGCCTCGTACCCGGACGACTGCGCCAGCCGGGTGGCGGACCGCGCCGGCACCGTGTCCTCGTACGGCAGGTCGCCACCCTGCACCGGCGTCGCAGCCCGCTCGGGCGGCGGCAGGTACGGCGCGGGCGAGGCGAGCCGGGCGTCCCACGGCAGCCGGTCGGGCAGCATGGTGTGCGCGTGGTGGAAGGCGCCGTTGAGCCGGGTCATGAACTCCCTCGCCCTGCCGTCCCCGTTGTCGGGCGACCCCGACCCCATCGCGTAGTGGTTACGGGGCTCGGTCTCCTGCTCGAACCGTTCCTTGGCCGAGGCCAGCGCCTGGCTGACGGTCTCCAGCGAGGGCGGGACGAGGTTCACCGCGTCGCGCAGCGACTGCAGGTACGCCTGGAGCCGGTTCATCCTGGTGAGCATGGCCCTGGCCGACTCGCCGCCCCAGTTGCCGTCGGCCACGAGGCGGGCCGCGCTGTCGCCGAGCGTGGTGATCGCCGTGGTGAGGAGCCGAGCCGTGGCCTGGTACCCCTCCACGGCCGGGCCGAACTTCTCCGGGCCCGTCGCCATGATCTGCGCCTTGATGGCGTCGCGGCCACCGTACTGGGCCGGGTTCCCGCCTTGCAGGCAACCGTCCTTGATCTGTCGCGGTTCCGGCACTACGCACCCCGCGGGGCGCCGCCGGCGGCGCGCTGGTCGGCGTCCCGCACCGAGTTCGCGGTGGCGACCAGGTCGTCGATGACGCGCTGGACCTGCTCCGCCACGAACCGCACCGACTCGCCCGTGGCCTGCCTGGCCCGGCCGACGGTGTCGGCGTACTGCAGGGCGAGGTCCCACGTGCCGGCGGCGCCGTGGGGCAGGTCGGCCATCCGGTGGTGCAGCCCTTCGAGCTGCGGCAGCAGGTCCGTGGAGAGCCTGCTCGCCACGTCGTGGAGCGCCTCCGGCCTGCACCTCGTCTGGTCCCCGGCCGTGGCCGGGTCGATCAGCGGCTCGTTCACGCCGGGTCAGGTGCCCCAGCGGCGGACGTTGGCGTTCTCCGCGTCCCGCATGATCTCGGTCGCGTCGTGCAGCGCGGGCCCGAAGCGCTGCATGGTGTCGCCCATGGTGACCACGGCCTCGTTCCACTGGCGCTTGGCGTCGAGATAGACGTCCTTGGCCGAGCCCTCCCAGGTCTCCAGGATCTTCAGGTCGGCCTCGAGGTCGGTCAGCTCGCCGACCAGGTTGGCGTAGGCGCGGCCGAGCTCGGCCGCGATCTCGTCCATCTGGTCGAAATTCGCGAGAATGATGTCGGGGTTGCCGGTCATGGTCAGCTCTCCTTCGCCGTCGGATGCCCGCTCAGAGCTTGCCGCCGTTGAGCGAGGCCCGCAGTTGCGCGGCGACGTCGTTGGCCTGGGTGTTCGACTCGGTGTACTGGATGCCGGTCGCCTCCAGCCTCTCGGCGATCAGGTCGAGTGCCTGGATGACCTTCGTGAACTGCGGCGTCCACTCGTTGAGCACCTGCGTGTAGACGGTCGCGGCCTCGCCCTGCCAGGCGGCGCCGAGCGTCGCGGGGATCTGGTTGAGCCGGTTGCGGATCTGCTCGATGTTCCCGACGGCGAGCTGCGCCCGTTCCGCGGCGCTGTGCTGGCTGCCTTCGGCGTACGTCGTCGGCTGGACTGCCACGGTTCACCTCTCGGATCTCATGAACCCGAATTCGGCCGGGTTTCCGTTCGTCGCCGGATCAAGGTAAGCGGCCTCCGGCGGCCGGATCCACGATTTCAACTTTCCTGTAAATGTCGCGCCCGCCGCCTGCGGCCTCTGGGCAACGTCAGCCCCAGGAACACGACCAGCGCCGTGACGCCCGCGGCCCCCGCGGTGATCGCTATGGCGAGGCCGCGCCGGCGTTCGTCCGGGACCGGCGCACGGGCCAGGACGACCGGCGGCGCGGCGGCCCGGCTCTCCGCCGCCGCCGGGAGCACCGAGGTGACGGCCTGCAGGGGGTTGACCAGCCCGGCCCCCGTGCCGGCCGCGCCTCCGCCCTCGGCCGTCCGCTCCAGCCTCCGCTTGACCTGCCAGTGGTCGAGCTCCGGGTGCCTGGCCCTGACCAGCGCGGCCACGCCCGAGACGAACGGGGCGGCGAAGCTCGTGCCGTCCAGCCCCGTACGGTAGCCGCCGCCCGTCCACGCGCTCGTGACCCCGGCGCCCGGCGCGGTCACCGAGATGCGGGTCGCGGTGTTGGAGAAGTCCGGCTTCCTGCCGTCGGGCGAGGCCGCGCCGACCGCGATCACGCCCGGGTACTGCGCCGGGTAGGCGGGCGTGACCGCGCCGTCGTCCTGCTTGACGTTGCCGGCCGCCGCCACGATGACCGCGTCCTTGCGCTGCGCGTACGTCACCGCCGACTTCAGCACCGGGGCGTCGTGGGCCTGCACGGACACGTTGATCACCTCGGCCCCCAGGTCGGCCGCCCGCCTGATGCCCTCGGCCAGCCGCGTCACGTCGCCCGACTGCCCCGCGGTCTGCTTGACCGACACGATCGCGGCCTCCGGCGCGACGCCCAGCACGGGCACGCCGCGCGAGGTGAGGTCCCGCCCGGCGATGATCCCGGCGACCGCGGTGCCGTGGCCCACGCAGTCGCGCGGGCCCGTGCCCGTGAGGTCCACCTGCCGGGCGACCGCGCCGGCGAGCTGGGGGTGCCCGGCGTCCACGCCGCTGTCCACGACGGCGACCGTCACGCCCTCGCCCCTGGTCAGCCGCCACACCTGCTGGAAGCGCAGCCGCTCCTGCGGCCACGGCGTGCCGGTGACCTCCGCGACGCCGGGCTCGGGATCGCAGGTGACCGTGCGGGTGGGGGCGGGGGTGGGCGTCAGGGCGAGGAGAACGGCCGCGGCGCCGTACCAGGTGAAGGGCACGGCACGAAGTCTGCCGACCTTTCCGATTCGTACGGCTCTCTTAGAAATATCTTGAAATGAGGCCCACGGTCGGCAGGGCGGCGGGTAGGCAGGTGTCGGCATGTCCATCGACGTGGACGCGGAGAGTGAGCATGACGGGGATTCCCACGGCCGAGGGCGGCGACGTCCACGGCAACCCCAGGCCCGGCCTCGGATACGCGGAGGAGTACCGGGAGACGGAGACCGAGATCGTCGGCAAGGACGTCGTCACCGGGCCCAAGGACCCCACCCTCGAGGACGCGTACGCCGAGCACGTCCACGACCACCGCAACGGGGGCTACCCCGGCACGCCTCCCGCCCCGCCGACGCAGGCACAGCAGGATCGGCTGCTCGCCGAGAACCACGTGGACCCGGGCACCGCGAAGAAGACGTCCTTCGTCAAGCTGGCCGAGTACGAGGACGCGAGCGGCAGGCCCCTCCCGTCGTCCCCGGTGGAGCGGCTGCGCCAGAACCTCGCGTTCCTCCAGGGCGAGGCGGGCGGGCAGAGCCTCAAGCTCCGCCTCCGCAACACCGCGCTCGACGAGAACGACCTCGGCAAGTGGGAGGCCGCCACGCAGCTGAAGGCCACCACCGACCAGGCCCGCACCACGCTGGACGCGGCCGTCGACCGCGTCTACGGCGTGTACGCGGCCGTGGTCGACGCCCTGGCCGCCACCGTCGAGACCGCGAAGTCCGCCGACCGGAGCGCCGCCGGCAGCGTCAAGAAGGTCTGAGATGACGGGCTACTGGGGCCAGGGGCTCAGGAGCGAGACCGAGCCCAGGATCGACGGCACGCAGGCGACGACCGGCGGCTCGGGCACGGTGGACGAGGTCTCCGCCCTCATCCAGGGCACGAACCCCGCCAGGATCGCCGACGCGGGCCACAGGTACCGCGAGATCGCCGAGCTGTGCCGGGAGTCGGTGGAGACGCTGCGCCGGGAGGCCGACCGCATCGCGCAGACCCTCGGCGGCGAGTACCTGGAGCAGGCCTTCGAGAAGATCGGGGAGCTGCAGCGGGACCTCGCCCGCATCAGCTTCGCCGCCGACGGGCTGAGCCGGCCGCTCATCTGGTACGGGGAACAGGTCCTGCCCTGGTTCCAGAACAACGTGCCCAGGACGGGCGAGTGGTTCGGCGAGCGCACGTTCCTCAACGACCTGGACGACTGGATCGGCGACAACATCGGGCAGACGGACACGAACGCCCACGCCCTGGCCAGGCACCACCTGCAGCAGCTCAACCGCTTCATCGTGGACGTGTACCACGCCGTCCCCGACTACCTGGAGCAGCGCGCGACGGCGCCGCAGGCGGGGACGACGGGCGTGCCGCTCCCGCAGCCGGGCCTGCCCGGGCTGTCGTCCGGTGGGCCGGCGGGTGCGCCGACGGGCAATCCGTACGCGGGCGCCGGCCTGGAGTCGCCGTACGGGCAGACCCCGGGTCTCAGCGGCGGCCCCACCCCCTCCGCACCGGACATCCCCGGCCTCCAGAACCCGTCACCGCAGGACCCGTCACTCCAGAACCCCGCCACGCCCGGCCCCTCCCCTGACCTCCCTGGCACGGCCCAGAACCCCACACAGCAGAACCCCTCGCTCCCGAACCCCTCGCTCGGCACGCCTGCTCCGAACACGCCGAACCTCTCCCAGCCCCCACCCACCACGACCCTGTCCAGCGCCCCCCAGCTGACTCCGTCCAACATCCCGGTCACGAGCGTGCCCCAGCCGCCCGCCACGAGCGGCGGCCCCGGCATCTCCCCCGGAAGCGCCCAGGTCACGCCGTTCACCGGCAACCCGCCCGGCGTGGCGAGCACCTCCGGCATGGGCCCGGCCGGCACGCCGATGGGCATGTACCCGCCGGGCACCGGGCCCGCCGGGCAGGATCGCGAGCGGGAGCGGGTCCCGCTGCCCCTGGTGGAGCACGACGCGTTCGCCGGCGATGACCTGGGCGGCGAGTCCGTGATCGCATGACGGTGATCGCATGACGGTGATCGCATGACGGTGATCGCCGATCGGGTCCGCGGCTACGAGCTGCTGGGGCGGGCCGGTCAGGACGGTCCGTGGACCGTGCACCTCGCCCGGCCCGCGTCCGGCGGCTCCACAGGAAACGTGCTGGTCAAGACGCTCGCCTGCCACCGGGTGGACAAGCGAGCGCTCAAGCGCATCGTGCGCGGCTTCGCCTTCCCCGAGGAGCTGTCGGCGCACCCGGGCGTGATCCCGGTGCTGGAGGTGGGGGCGACGGGGGACGGGCGGCCGTACCTCGTGACGCCGCCGCACGACGGGCTCACGCTCGCCGAGCGGCCGGGGCGGGGCGTGCCGATGCCGCTGGAGCAGGCGACCGGGCTGCTGCGGGCGGTCGCGCGGGTGGTCGCGGCCACGCACGCCGCCGGCGGGGCGCACGGGCGCGTCAAGCCGGAGAACGTCGTCATGACGGCGGGCGGAGTGGTGCTGACCGGGTACGCCATGTCGGCGCTGATGTCGATCGTCGAGCTGCCCGACGGGACGCTGCCCTCGGTGCACGCCTCTCCCGAGGAGCTGGAGGGGCGTCCGCCGGTGCCCGCCTCGGACGTGTACGCGCTGGGGTCGATGGCGTACGAGCTGCTGGCGGGGCGGCCCGCGTTCGCCCCGGACGGGCCGGGGAGCACGGCCCGGTTCGTGCTCGGGGTGCTCGGCGAGACCCCGCCGCCGCTGCCTCCCTCGGTGCCCGCCAGCCTCGCCCGGGTCATCGCCCAGGCGATGTCCAAGGACCCCGCCGCCCGGCCCACCGCCGACTCGCTGGCCACCGCCGCCCGCACGTCCGCCCGGCCCCACACCACACTCCCGCCCGCCCAACTGGGACAACCGCGCACCGCACGCCTGCCCGAATCAGAGCAACCGCTGACGGCGTGCCTGCCCGAGCCGGAGCAGCCGCTGACGGCGCGGTTGCCGGGGCTGGAGGGGGAGGTCGCGCGGTATGAGGGGTCGGGGCCGCGTGAGCTGGTGTGGACCGTGGACCCTGACCGGTCCCAAGTCAGGCCGCCGGCGGGACCTCGGCCGTTCCTCCCGCCCGCCACCGAGGCCACCCCGCCGTCTCAGGCCTCGCATCCTCAGGACCCGCCTTCTCAGGGCCCGCCTTCTCAGGGCCCGCCTTCTCAGGGCCCGCAGCAGGCGGCCAGGAAGGGCAGCAAGGTGCCGCTGGTCGTGGCGGGCGTGTCGGCGCTGGCCGTGCTGGCGGGCGCGGGCAGCGTGGCCCTGGCGATGAGCGGCGCCGAGACCACCACCGTCACCGCCGAGAACCAGCCCACCGACACCAGCGACCAACCGGGCGACCCGGCCACCGACCAGCCGACCGGGGAGCCGCCCCAGGCCGACCAGCGCTCGCAGCCGTCAGCGGACCCCGGGACACCCGGAACACCCGGGACGACGGCATCCGCCCCGGCCACCTCCCCACCCCCGCACCACACCACGAACCCCGCCACCATCGCCGCATACCGCCCTAAAAACCTCAAACTGGTGTCCGACAACGGCGCCACGGTGACGCTCTCCTGGAAGGCCGTACGCAAGAACGACTACCCCACGATCATCCAGCAGGCCCCGGGAGACCGCCTGCTGTCGGCCCCGGCCGGCAGCACCACCTACCCGGTCGGCGGCCTGGACCCGGCCACGGGCTACTGCTTCAAGGTCGGCACCGTCGTAGCCCTCGGCCAGCCGTCCTCCGTCGCCTGGTCGTCCGCGCTGTGCATCAGGGGCGCCGCCGAGGCCGACCCAGACGAAGAGGTACAGCCGCCGATCGTGCTCCCCCTGGCCACCCCGCCGCCCGCGTCACCGGAACAGGGTTAGCGGCGACAACCGCCGTACGAGCCTGCGCGTCACCGGAACCCGCCGCCTGACCAGCGCGTCCACGGCGGTGTAGTGCCGCCAGGCGAGGTCGGCGTCGGCGTGGTCCACGGGCGCGGCGCCGAACGTGGCGAGGTTCGCCAGGTCCGCGAGCACGGTCAGCGGCTCCCGCGCCTCCGCCCCCAGCCCGGCCTCCGCCCGGTACGCCACCTCCCGCGCCGTCAGCGCCCCCGACGACACCGGGATTCCGGCCCCGCGCAACCGGGACACGGTCTGCCGCCACGCTCCCACCACCCGGCCGGCGGCCGACGCGGCCCGGCGCCGCCGCGAACGCCGGACGCGCGGCACCACCCCCACCGCGACGAGGTAGAGCACCACCAGGCCGCCGGGCACGGCCGGCCAGAGCAGCATCCCATCCGCCGCCCCGGGCCGGGGCTCGGGCACCGGGGTGGCCTTCGCGGTGGGGGTCTTGGCGTGCTCGGGCTCCGAGGACTCGTTGTTGATCGCCTGCTCGATCTCCCTGGCCTGCTTGGGCGCGCCCTCGGCCACGTCCCCGCCCTCACCCGCACGCGTACGGGACGGCGTCGGATAGAACGGCACCCACCCGATCCCGTCGAACGCGACCTCGGCCCACGCCAGCACATCCCCACCCCGCACCTGCCGCACCCCACCAGCCGCACCGTCGGCCGCCCCACTGGCCGCCTCTCCGGGCGCCCCATCGGCTGGCTCGCCGGGTCTGAAGCCCACCACGATCCGGCTCGGCAGCCCGATCGACCGCGCCAGCAGCGCGAACGACGCCGCGAACTGCTCGGTCGTCCCCCGCTTGGACTCCGTCAGGAAGAACTCGATGCTGCGATAGCCGTGCCCGGGCGGCGAGTTCACGTCGTTCACGGCGAGCTTGCGCAGGTACGCGGCCAGTTTGGCGGCCTGCTGCGCCGGGCCGCGCGCCCCGGCCGTGGCGCGGCGGGCGAGGTCGCGCAGGCGGGCCCGCTGCGGCGGCGTACGGCCGTCGGGCCCGTCGGGCAGCCGCAGCGCCGCCGGGTCGGCGGCGGGGCCGGCGCCGCGCAGTTCCGCGGCCGAGAACCGGCGCAGGCCCGAGGTCACCTCGTACGTCAGCCCCTCGCGCGCCTGCGTGCCGGCCAGCGCGCCGGTCGCGGGATCGACCACGATGCCGGGCCCGATGGCCCGCAGCGGCCGGTCGGCGGCGGGCAGCCACGGGCCGGGCAGCTTCTGCAGCGTGAACCGCTGCTCGACGATGTCGCGCTCCCCCGCCGCCCCCGGCACCCGCCCGCCCGTCGGTACGAACCCGGCGCTCGACGTCCAGCTCACCCCGTCGAACGTGTCGAGAACGGCCAGCCGGAGGTTCGCCTCGGACGACGTGCTGACCGTGAACAGCTCGCGCTGCGGGTTCTGCAGCCAGGCCGACACCTGGTCGAGGGCGCTCACGCCGCGGATCGGGCGGGGCGGGGGCTGCTCGACCAGCTCGCGCACGTCGTACGGCCGCTCGGCCCTGGGCAGCACGGGCCCCACGACGACCCCGACCGGCACCAGCACGGCGAGCAGCACCCCACCGGCCACCAGCGCCCCCACGGACCTGCCCGCCCTGACCAGCGCCAGCAGCAGCACCAACCCCGCGAACACCGCCGCGTACGGCACCCCGCTGCCCTCACCCGCGACGCCGAACACGATCGCGACGGCCAGCACGGGCAGCGCGGCGGCGGCGGGCGGCAGGATCGCCCTCGACCTCAGCACCAGCTCGGTCCCGGCGGTGGTGGCGGCCCAGACCAGGAAGCTGACCAGCACGATCGCCGTGCTGCCGGGGGCGGCGGGCAGGATGGTGGTCAGCAGCACGCCGCCCGCGTCGCGCACGCCGATCAGCGCGGCCCGCACGGCGGCTGGGCTCGGCACGAACCCGAGCCACGCGTCCGCCCTGAACAGGGTCGCCGACACCGCCGTCAGCCACGCCAGCACGCTCACGGGGATCGTCCCCCAGACCGGCAACCTTCCGGCGAGCACCAACGCCAGCACCCCCGGCCCTCCGGCGGCCACCGCCACCACCGGCACCAGCGCCCCGACCGGGAACACCCCGTCGAACGCCATCCCGGCCGACGCGACCAGCAGCACCACCACGGCAACCGCGGCCAACCGCCTCACCTGCGCCTCGGGCCGCGCCGCAGGCGAGCCATGCGCCGGCTTCCCCGGCGACGCCACGCCGGGCGCCGGCACCCCGGGCTGCGCCGCACCGGACGGCGGCACGGGCGTCCCAGACGGCGCGTCCCCGGCCCGGCGCCCCCCAGCGCCCGCAGAGGCGCCGTACGGCTCGCCACCCGCCGCACGCGGCCCCGGCCCAGCGCCCCCGCCCGGCCCGCCCACCCCCCGCACCACGCCGGACGGCGGCACGCCCGCGGGCGACGAGCCGGCTGGCGGTGGGCCGGCGGGCGGCGGGCCGGCTGGGGGTGGGCCGGCTGGGGGTGGGGTCAGCGTGGCCATGTTGCCGCCAGCTCATCGAGATCGCCCACCTCGATCACCATCACCCCCGCCGCCCGCGGCACAGGCCCCACCCCCGGATCCCCCACCCGCACGAACACCACCTGATCGAACCGCCGCCGCACCGCCGCCACATCCGCCAAAGCCTCGAACGACCCGCTCACGACCACCAGAGCCCCACCACCCCGCCCCCGCCGCAACACGTGCAGCGGCGGCTCGGCGGCGGCGGACCGCTCCACCACGGCCAGCCGATCGAGCACCTGCTCGTCCTCCCCCGGCCCGCCCCGGGCCCAGGCCAGCTCGCCCACCCCCGTGAGCACCCGCACGGGGAACCGGGCCCGCGTCACCGCGCAGGCCGCCGACGCCACCACGTCCACGGCCAGCTCGAACTCGTCGTCCCCCGCGTACGCCGAGAGCCGGGTGTCCAGGACCGCGACGGTGTCCGGCAGGTTGACGTCGGTGAGTTCCTTCACCATCAGCACCCCGGTCCGGGCCGTGGACCGCCAGTGCACGTGCCGCAGCTCGTCGCCGACCACGTACTCGCGCAGCCCGTTGAAGCTGCTCGCCCCGGCCGGCGCCGACCGGGAGGCCAGCCCGTCCAGGTGCCGGCGCCGCCCCGAGTGCAGCGGGGTGAGGGGCACGGTGCGCGGCCGTACCAGCAGGAGGTCGACCCGCCCGTAGTCGCGGACGCGGCGCACCAGCCCGAACGGGTCGGCGCGGTCGAGCAGCAGCGGCCCCACCGGCGTCTCGCCGCGGCGGCGGGTGGGCAGCCGGTACGACACGGTCCGCGCCGTGTGCCGGGCCAGTGACGGCACCTCGACCGTCACCGTCGTGTCCCGGCAGGTGTCGCGCGCCACCAGCCCCGAATGCCGCCACCGCCCGGTGTTGCGCACGTGCAGGACGGCCACGGCCGGCTCCCCGCGCGTCACCTTCACCGGCGTCACCTCGCGCCGCACCTCCAGCCCCGCCCCGCGCAGCGTCCACAGCGCCCCGGCCCCCACGGCCGCCAGCCCGGCCACCGCCAGGACCGCCGGCTGGACGTACCCGAACGGCGCTCCCACGGCGTAGACCAGCACCGACGCGGCGGCCAGCCCCCACCCGGCCCTGGTGATCATTCGCACTCCCAGAGCGGGGCCGCCGGGAAGCCCCCCTTCGGGGTGGCCATCATCACGTCGTTGATCCAGCCGTTGCCGTACTGGGATTCGATCTTGTTCCAGACGTCGCTGCTCTGGCCCGTGTACGTGTCGGTGTAGGCGGCGCCCTTCTGCTGGCAGAGCACGGTGACCGTGACGTACACGCCCTTCGGGATCTTGCCAGCCTCGCCGCCGGGGCTGGGTCCGGTGCGGATGATCGTGTTGGTGTCGTTGTTGTTGGCGTTCTGGAACTGGGCGGACGGCGGGCGCAGGTCGGCGGTGGCCTCCGCGCGTTCCTCGCTCTCGCCGGCCTCGTTCCTGGCGCGCAGGGTCCAGGTGTAGGACTGCCCGTTCTTGAGCCCGGTCACCTCGGCGCTGGTGCCCTCCGGCCGGTCCGGGTGGGCGCCGGGGCCTTCCAGCACGTACGTGACGCCGTTCCGCGCGTTGTCCGGGGCGGACCAGGTCAGGTCGGCGCCGTGGTTCTTGCCCTTGGCGGCGAAGTTCGCGGGGCGGCCGGGGGCGACGCAGGGGCGTACCGGGATCGTGGAGGCGGACTCCACCTCTCCGCCGTCGTACTGGGCGGCGACCCGGAACGTGTACTCCTGGCCGCAGCTCCCGCCGGTGACCTTGAACTGGTACGGGCCGCCGGGGTCGGCCCGGGACGGGGTGACGTCGGCCCCCGGGGGCGCGCCCTTGAGCGTGTACCCCGTGACGCCCTCGCTCTGCCCGGACGGCGTGAAGACGATCTCCATGTAGCCGGGCCCCGACTTGGCCGTGACCGAGGCGGGCGGCTCAGGCTTCGGGGTGGGGGTCGGGGTGGGAGTGGGCGTCGGGGTGGGGGTGGGGGTCTCCGTCACCGTGGGCGTGGGAGTGGCCGTGACGGTCACCGTCGGCACCGCGGTCCTGGTCCGCGTCGGCACGGACGTCGGCTTCCCGGTGGGCTGCCTCGTCGGCTGCACCACCGTGGGGACGGAGGTCGGGACGGGCAGCGGCGTCGGGGTGTCCTTCTGCCCGACCGCCTCGTCGTACTTGCCGACCCGGTGCCCCCTGCCGTCCTGCTCGATGACCAGGGCGGTCTCGCTGAACTGGTCATTCACCCAGAGCAGCCCGTCCTTGACGAACACCTCCAGCGGCCCCGCCTTCCCGGTGACCACCTTGTCGGCCTCGAACTGCTTGGCCACCGTGTCGTACACGATGAGCTTGCCCGTGCTCTCGTCGGCGAGGTAGATCCGCCGCCCGAGCGCCTGCGGCGCGCCCAGCTTGCCGCCCTTCACCGAGACCGTCGTCAGCGCGCCGGTGCCGGTGTCCACCAGGACGAGCGCGTGCTGCTTGGGCGCCAGGATCGGCACGACCTGGCTCTCGGCCACGGCGGGGACCAGCAGCCCGGCGCCCCCTGCGTCCGTCACCGTGCTGGGCAGGCTCACCTGCAGCCGTGTGCCCGTGGCGCCGATCACCATGGCGGAGGCGGCGGCGGAGTTGGTGACCAGGGGGACGCCGTTCGCGATCGTGAGGGTGAGCGGATCGCCCGCCTCGCCGACGGTCACGGCCTTGCCCTGCTGGGCGCCGTTGACCTGGACGAGAGTCCCCTCCTCCGGCACCGGCACCCAGAGCGTGCCGTTCCTGTCGATCCCGGCCGCGCCGAGCGGCGGCTTCAGCACGATCGGCGCGCCGATCGTGTCCACGGTCAGCGGGTCGAGCTGCCGCACGGTGCCACCGCGCGGGTCGATCCCGTACGCCTTGCCCGCCCCCATCACGATCTGCATGCCGCCCGCGCCGAGGGAACCGGTCTGGGCGACCTCCAGCTGGGTGGGGTCGATGCGGCTGACCTTGCCGGTGGACTCGTCCATGACCAGCACGTTGTCGCCGTCCTGGACCACCTTGAGCTCATGCCCGCCGGCGGAGGCCAGGTCCACCCGGGCGTCCACCTGCCCGGACAGCCCGTTGGCGTGCACGACCTCGCCGTTCAGCGCGCTGGCCAGCCAGGCCCCCACGTCGGAGAGCCTGGGGCGGGCGCTGGAGACGCCCGTGCCCAGGAACAGGCCGACTCCCACCAGCGCGGCGACCAGCACCCCGGCGACGATCCCCGCCGCCTTGCGGCCCGCCGCGCTCCGCCACCGAATGGCCACCGACTCACCCCGGAAGTTGCGTGCGCATACGTGTCCGCGGACGACACTAGGGTGGGCCCCGCCGGTCGCGGCGGCTCTTCAAATAACCTGGAAATGTCCGGGTCAGGGGGCGTTCCGGTGCCGGTCCTCGATGTCCTTCAGCTGCTCGGCCATCGACGCCTCGAACGACTCCAGCATGCTGGTGAAGCGCTCCGCGTCGAGGTCGTCCGCCGGGGTGCCGGCCATGATGCGGTCCACCTGGCGGGCGGCGTCGTCGTGCGCCTCCTGGGCGGCGCGCAGGAGGGCCTCCGCCAGCTGCCGGCTGTCCAGGCGCAGGGCGCGCGGCGCGAGCTCGACGTTCACGAGCCGGCCCGAGGCGCCGGCCGTCACGCGTACCTGGCCGTCCGCGGCCTCGCCACGGCCGACGACGACGTCGATCTCGTTCTTGAGCTGCTCGACGTGGACCAGCATCTCCTCGGCCCGCGCCGTGATCCGTTCCAGGTCTTCTGGGGCGAAGTCGTGCACCGTACCTCCCGGCTGTGTTGCGGGGAGCGTACGGGGTGATCCGGCCACTTCGGAAAAGCTTGAAGGATCTACGGGGCGACGGCCAGCAGGGCGAAGCGGCGGGCGGTGGCCCTCAGCGGGCGGCCCCGGGCCAGGTCCTCGTGGAGGGCGCGCAGCCGGTCCTCGTACGCGGCCACCTCGAAGCCCGGCACCTGCCAGGAGACGGCGCGCAGGAACAGCACGAGCGCGCCGATGTCGTGGAACCTGGTGGTGAAGGACGCCTCCTCGCTCCACACGATCTTCAGGCCGAGCGCCGCCGTGGCCGCGGCGAGGTCCCAGGCCCGGTCCGGGTGCGGGGGGCCGCCGAGCGCGGCGTTGAGCTCCTCCAGGTCGCGTCCGGACACCTGCTGGGTGAGGTAGCGGCCGCCGGGGGCGAGCAGGCGGCGGACCTCGGCCGGGTCGTAGGGCGCGTGGCGGTTGAGCACGAGGTCGAAGGAGGCGTCGGGGAACGCGTGCGTGGATTCGGCGACCTCGACGCCCAGCGGCTCCAGGCGGGCCCTGGCGATGGGCAGGTTCGGCGCGTACCCCTCGGTGGCCGCCGTGCGCGGGGGCAGGGGGGCCAGGCCGGACAGCAGCTCGCCGCCGCCCGTTCCCAGGTCGAGGAGGGAGGCGGCGGTTCGCAGGTGCTCGCGGGCCAGGTGCTCGTAGTCCCAGGGCGGCTCGCCCTCGTCGGTGACGCGGCCGCGGAGGAGGGAGAAGTCCCAGCCCTCGAACGGGGTGGCCGTCGCCTCGCGGATCAGCTCCTCGAAGTCCATGCGGGCGATCATGCCGTACGGCCGTGGCGGCTCGCACCGCGATAAATCCGCCGAGATCACGGCCGCGCCGTCACGCCCGGGGCGGGGTGCTCTCGCGCAGGACGACGGTGGTCGGCAGGCGCAGCTCGGCCGGCGCGTCGTCCGACAGCGCCAGCCGCATCGCGCTCAGCCCCGCCTCGCGCAGCGGCACCGCCACCGAGGTCAGCGCGGGCACGACGTCCACCGTCGAGGCGATGTCGTCGAAGCCCGCCACCCCGAGGTCCCTGCCCGGCAGCACGCCGGCCTCGCGGAAGGCGGTCATCGCGCCGATCGCCATCACGTCGTTGACGGCGAACACCGCCTCCACGTCGTCCAGCCCCCGCTCCACCAGCCGCCGCGCCGCCTCGTGGCCGCCCGCGCGGGTGAACCCGGTCTCGACGGCGACCACGCTCCCGGCCCCGCCCAGGCCGGACAGGAACCCTTCGTGGCGCTCGCGGGAGGTGCGCAGCGAGGGCGGCGCGTGGAAGACGGCGAAGCGCCGGTACCCCGCGCCGAGCAGGGCGCGGGCCAGGCCGGCCGAGCCGCCGTGGTTGTCGATGGTGACCGTCCCGAACGGCAGGTCGAGCTGGCTGATCAGGACGGCCCTGCCCCCGGCCGTCCGGTACGCCTCCAGCTCGTCGGCGAGCTCGTCCCTGGTGCCCGCCCCGTCGATGCGGCTGCCGGTGACGATGATGACCTGCGGCCGCTGCCCTCGGAGGGTCCTGACGATCTCCAGCTCGCGCTCGGGCGAGCCGCCCGCCACCGCCATCGTGACGATGAGCCCGGCCTCCTCCGCCGCCTGGCCGACCCCGGCGGCGATGGAGGAGAAGTACGGGTCGGCCACGTCGCGCACCACCAGCGCGACGGTCCTGGTCGAGCCCCTGGCGATGGCCTGGGCCGACAGGTGCGGCTGGTAGCCGAGGCGGGCCGCCGCTGCGCGTACCCGGTCGGCGTTCTCCGCCCTGACGTTGCGCGCGCTGCCGTTGAGCGCGCGGGAGGCGGTGGCGACGGAGACTCCCGCCTCCCGCGCGACGTCGTGCAGGGTGGGCGCGGGCCCTTCGTCCATGGCGGTCATCTTGTCACCACGGCGAGCGGTTCGCCGCGGGTCGTGCCCGCTTCGTTCGCCAGCTCCGCGACGTACGTGTGCGTGCCCGCCGGGCGTCCGGTCAGCACGGTGGCGGCGCTCTGCGCGGCCGGGGTGGCGGCGGTGAGCTGCTGGGTGTCGACGAGCACGCCGTCCTCGTAGAGGCGGTAGGTGGTGGCGTTGGTACCCCACCACATGTTCATGCGGATGGTGTACGAGCCGTCGCCGTCCCAGTTGTCGCTGCTCAGCACGGGTTTGCCGGGGTTCGCCTGGGTCACCTCGACCTTGAGCGGGGTGGTGGAGGTGCGGCCGGCCTGGTTGAGCAGCTCGGCGGTGTAGAGGTACGTGCCGTTGACGCGGCCCGTGATCTGGACCGTGGCCTTCTGGGCGCGCGGCGTGTCCGGGGTCAGGGTGCGCCTGGCCAGCTCCCTGCCGTTCTCGTAGAGGACGAGGACGCTGCCGTTGACGCCGTACCAGAGGTTCATGGTCACGTCGTAGGTGCCGTACCGGTGGCCGCCGCTGACGGAGAGCGCGGCCTTCGCGGGCGGCGCGGTGGCGCCGTCCTGCGGGAGCTCCGGCTCGGGGCGGGTGACCTCGATCGTGTACGTGGCGTCCGCCGTGCCGTCCTCCGACGCCACCCTGACGGCCACCTCGGTGTCGCCCACCGGGATCGGGACGGCGGGCGAGGCCGTGCCGCTGGCCACCGGCCTGCCCTGGACCGTGATGGCGGACCTCGGGTTGAGCGCGGTGGGGGTGACGGTGAGGGAGTCGCCGGGGACGGTCAGCGTGTAGTCGTGCCTGCCGGGGTCGAAGGCGGGTTCGAGGGTGCCGGCGGAGGGGGCGAGGCTCGTCAGCGTGGTGTCCTGGGCGAGGGGGCGGCGCTCGATCCGCAGGGTGTGGGTGGCCTCGGTGCCGTCCTCCGCGGTGACCACGATCTTCACCTCGGCCCCGGTGGCGCCGAGGGTCACCTGGCGCGTGGCCTGGGCGCCGTCCGTCTCCGCGCCGTCGATGGTGACCGACCTGGCGAACGGGCTGCGGGCCACGGCCGTCACCTCGACCTCCGTCACCCGCGCCGGCACCTCCAGCACCCCGTCCACCGGAGCGCCGTGGCTGGTCTCCAGGCTGAGCAGGGCGGTGTCGTCGCGGGAGAGGCCGACGCCCTGGGAGAGTCGGAGGTCGTCGAGGGTGACGCTGCCGTAGTTGGTGCTGGTGGCGGCGTACTCGATCTTCGCCAGTGAGTCGACGGGGGTTCTGAAGGCGGCGCCTTCGAGCACCTTACGGCCGTCGATGAGCAGGTCGAAGCGCTTGTTCACGGTGTCCATGACCGCCGCGACGTGGTACCAGCGGCCCGGCTCGTACGCGCCGACGGTCTTCGTGGTGGAGCCGGCGTAGGCGACGATCGTGTTCTTGGTGAACGCGAGGCTGACGGCGTTCTGGCCCGCGGCGTCCTTCGCGTACGGGATGGACCACCAGTGGTTGCCCGAGGTGTAGGGCTGCTCGCTCATGACGTTCGTCTCGACGGTGACGATGCCCTTGAGCGCGGCCGCCGTCGTGAGGCTGGTGACGCCGCTGTTGGCGGTGCGGGTCAGCCTGACGCTCCTGTCGCCGCCCGCCTCGACGATCTCGACGCTGCCGCCGCCGCTGGTCACGGCCAGGTCGTCGTCGCCCGCGTACGGGCCCGTGGGCAGGTGGTCGAAGTCGTGCACGGCCACGTAGTCGGGGGTGGGGCGGACGAGGAGCAGGGACCCGGCGTCCGTCGTGGTCGCCGCCTCGACCTTCAGGCCCGCGCTGGTCTTCGGCTCGAAGCCGCCGGCCGTGGCGCGCAGCGTGTAGCCCTCGCCGACGGGGACGTCGGCCGCGGTGTAGGAGCCGTCGGCCGCGCTGGTGGCGGTGGCGAGGGTCTGGTCGCCGTCCCTGACGGTGACGGTCGCGCCGGGCAGCGGCCGGGCCGCCTGGTCCAGGACCCTGCCGGTGATCGTGCCGGCGGTGCTGGTCGAGGCCATGGTGAGGGCGACGGTGGTCACGTTGCCCGGCCGGACGTTCACGGTGGCGGCGGCGCTCTGGTAGCCGTTCCTGGTGGCGGTCACCTCGATGCCGTCGGCGAAGGGCACGCCCCTGATCGCGAAGCGGCCGTCCGCGCCGGTCGTGGCCGCGCCGGTCGTGGCCGCGCCGGTCGTGGCCGCGCCGGTCGTGGCCGCGCCGGTCGTGGCCGCGCCGGTCGTGGCCGCGCCGGTCGTGGCCGGGCCGCCTCCCGCCGTCACGGTCGCGCCCGAGACGGGCGCGCCGGACGGGGTGCGGACGGTGCCGGTGATGGACTCCGTGGTGGCGCCGGCGGGGGTGGCGTACTCGAAGGCGCCGAGGTCGGGGGCGCCGTTGTAGAGGGCCAGGCCGGCGTAGTCGCGCCCGCCGTTGCCGTCGATCGGGGTGCCCGCGTCGATGGCGTACGAGCCGGAGGTGACGCGCAGCCCGTGGGCCGTCTGGAGGGCGGGGCCGGTCTCCGGGGTGCCGTACGGGCCGTCGAGCGGCGCGTCCGCGAACAGCGGGTCCGCTGTGACCACGGCCGCCTCGTCGCCCGGCGGCACCGTGAGCGCCGCGCCGCCGTAGAGGTTGTGGCTGTAGGCGATGGTGGGGCTGGTGGTCAGGACCGCGCCCGGCCTGGTGGAGTAGAGGAGGTTGTTCGTGATGTCGTAGCGGGCGTCGAGGTAGCTGCCGTACCCGTAGATGAGGTATCCGGATTTGTCGTTGTAAATCGTGTTGTTGTAGATCTTCGCGGTGGCCGCGCGGTCCGAGTGCAGGTAGATCTGGTAGCGGCTGTTGCCGGCGATGACGTTGTTCCGCACCACGGCGTCGCCGAAGCCGAACTGGCACAGCAGCACGCCGTCCCCGTTGCCGTGCAGGAAGTTGTACTGGACGACCTGCCGGGTGGTGCCCTTGTCCGGGTCGATGCCGTTGGAGTCGGCGCCGCCCGCCTTCTGCTGCGTCTCGTACACCTCGTTGAACTGGAACGTCACGTCGTCGGCGAAGTACGTCTCGATGCCGGACGTGCCGGCGCGATGGACGACGTTGCGCTCGATCAGGGCGCCGCGCACGTTGGTGACGTACATGCCGTTGCACCCGTACGCGGTGCCCGCCTGGGTGACGTGGTTGTTCCTGATGACGATGTTCGTGTGCGGGGTGAACTTCGCGTCGTCCCTGTTCACCCGGGTGCCCCAGCCCGTGGGCACGGCGCTCTCGCCGTCGCCGGTGTACTGCTTGAACACGATCCCGGCGAACGAGGTGTTCGCCACCGTGGAGTTCTGGATCACCACGTCGTTCAGCACGGTCGCCTGACCCGGCGGCGCCTGGACGTCGGGCACCGTCGTGTCGAACACGATGCCGCCGGTCCGCTTCGAGCCGTCCCAGCCGGTGCCGAAGTGCACGCCGGGCTCGTCGTTCTCGCTGCTCCCGCCGATCCAGTTGACCTCGCCGGTGACGTCGTGCACGGCCACCCCGTCGATGACGAAGCCGTCGAGCGTCCGGCCGTCGTCGCCGGAGACGTGGATGCCGCGCAGGTCGCGCAGGTTCTCGCCGGGCGTGCCCGTGGCGGGCACCTCGTTGGTGACCTCCAGGTTCTTGAGGGTCCAGAACTCCTGGTTGAACAGCCGGACGGCGTCCGCGGCCTGCCCGGCGGCGTCGATGCGGGGCCTGGCGCCCTCGCCGTAGCGGTCGATGGTGATGGGGGCGCCGCTCTCGCCCGAGCCCTTGGGCCAGAGCTGCTCGCCGCTCCAGCGCTGCCCCGCCCGCAGGAGGATGCGGTCGCCCGGCTGGAACGTGGTCGCGCTCACCTTGGCCAGGCTCCTCCAGGCGTGTGCCTCGTCCTGGCCGGAGGCGGAGTCGTCGCCCGCGGCGGCGTCCACGTAGTACGTCGTCCCGGCCTGGGCGGCCATCGCGGGCTGGGGGTGCAGCGTCAAGGCGGCGGCCATGGCCGCCAGCAGGGTGAGCCTGACAGGGAACATCGCCGTGCCGCTTCCTCTGAGTGGGGGGTGGGTGCCGGTGCACCGGCAGGTGATCAGCTCGGGCGGGGGGTGTGGACGACGGGGTGGGCGACGTCGTGGGCGCGCAGGTGGCCGCACATGCCCCAGCGTTCCTGCGGCGGGCTCTCCATCAGGGCGGCCTCCTGGAGGTGCGCGCCGTCGCCGCGCTCCAGGGCGTCGAGGACGCCGGCGGTGCGGCGGGCCTGCTCGGCGACCGTCGCCTCCCAGATGTCCCGCCAGCCCGCCACCTTCGGCCGCACCAGGGCGACGGCGCTGTCGTAGAAGCGCCGCAGCGCCTCGGGCCCGCCCTCGGCCAGCCGGTGGAAGCCCGCCACGGCCAGCTCCCGCCGCCGCTCGACCGCCCGCTCGACGTCCACGGCCGGCAGGGTGGCGGCCTCCCGGTACCGTTCGGCGTCGGCGACGACCTCGGGCGGGAACGTCATGACGGCGTCCCCCGCCTCGGGCAGCCCGGCGTTCGACATCACGACGACCACCTCCAGCCCGCCCCCCTGATCGGTACGGTTGACCGCGCGGTGGATGGTGCCGGGCGTGAACCACACGGTCGAGCCGGGGCCGAGCTCCGTCTCCCGCAGGCCGTTCACGTCGAGCGTCTGCAGCGTGCCGCGCCCGCCGATCACCACGTACGCCTCGGTGGAGGCGGTGTGCAGGTGCGGCGTGCCGCCTTCCAGGCCGTCGGCGCAGGCCCCGGTGTAGACGGTCAGCCGGCTGATCGACGTGCCGCCGGGGAACGTCATGCCAGCGCCGCCCTGCCCTGCCCGGCGAGCTGCGCCGAGCCCGCCTCGCCCCGGTCGCCGTCGGCGATCACGACCGCGTACCGGAAGCTGATCGTCTCGCCGTCGGGCAGCGGCACCTCCTCGCTGAAGAACGGCGCCGGGTTCAGGCAGGCGAACTGCTCGGTGCGGGCGAACCACCGTGGCGGGTGCTGCGGGTTGGCGGTGTCGTCGACCATGACGATCGTCGAGCTGTCGCCGGTCTCGTCGTGCTTGCCGCGGAAGCCGAACCACTCGGCGCGCGTGCCGCGCAGCTCGTCCCCGCCCGCCCCGTCGGGCGACTGGATGACGCCGTCGGTGAACGAGCGGGGCCCGCGCCAGAACAGGCCGCCGTAGCCGGCGTTCTCGCGGCCCTTCGTGGTCGGGGATCCGAAGTCGACGGTGGCTCCGGACACGTTCGTCATGGCCGTCTCGAAGACCAGCGCCCACGTCTCGTCGTCGATCAGCGTCGCGGTCAGCGCGCGCCGCTCCTCGATGACGGGCGAGCCGTCCTGGGCGGTCCAGCCGAGCGTGTGCCCGATCTCGGCCCTGCCGCGCCCGGCCGTGAGCGTGGTCATCTCGCGGTGGGTGGCACTGCCGTTGTTGTCGAGCTGGACGTACTCGCCCTCGACGTACGTGGGCCCGCCCCAGAAGTTGTGCTCGCCCACGCACGGCAGCGACCAGGCGATGCCCTTGTGCCAGACGTGGTCGTGCGGCCGGAACAGCGACACCAGCCGGCCGCCGCGGGTGCGGATCGGGTGCAGGTACGGCTTCGGCGACTCCAGCACGGGCGTGTCAGGGCGGTAGACGTAGGTGAACAGCTCGACGTCCGCCGCGCTGACCGCGACCGACCGGCCGAGTGCGTGATCGACCTGCATCGTCATGGGCTCTTCCTCCAAGGGGCGCCCGTGCCGTCCATGCGCAGGGCGAACGGGTGGTCTGCGGTGATCTGTCCGGCCTGGACGCGCTCGCCGGTGAAGGCGGAGGCGTACAGGGCGGCGATGAACTCCATCGTCCGCCGGGCGTCGGCGGTGCCGACCGGCGGCTCCTGCCCCTGGTCGAACGCGTCGAGCACGGCCGCCAGCCAGCCGCTGTGGCCGCTGGAGGCGCTGCTGCGATCCTGCCCCCACAGCTCGGACAGGGTGTCGTGGCCGGGCGCCGGCGTGATCGTCCAGTCGTCGTCGGTGTAGCCGTACAGGTGCTCGACCTCGACCGTGGCGTGTTCGTAGTCGAAGCGCAGCTCGGAGGTCTGGCGCGGGGACAGCACCGAGTTCACGACGGTGGCGACCGCGCCGCTCTCGAACGTCACCAGCGCCATCGACACGTCCTCGGTGTCCACGTCGCGGGCCTGCCGCGCGGCCACGGCCGTGACCTCGCGCCACGGCCCGAGCACCGACAGCAGCAGGTCGAACTGGTGGATGCCGTGCCCCATCGTCGGCCCGCCGCCCTCGGACTCCCAGGTGCCGCGCCACGGGACCGCGTAGTACGCCTCGTCCCGGTACCACTTGGTGTCGCAGGTGGCCAGCAGGGCGCGGCCCAGCCTGCCCTCGCCGGCCAGCCGCCGCAGCCGTACGGCACCGGCGCCGAAGCGGTGCTGCAGCACGGTGGCGACGTGCGCGGTGGAGCGGGCCTCCGCCTCGATCAGCGTGTCGAGCTCGGCGAGCGACAGCGTCGGCGGCTTCTCCACCAGCGCCGTCACTCCGGCGTCGAGGCAGGCGAGGGCGAGCGGGGTGTGCAGCGCGGGCGGGGTGCACAGGTGCGCGAGGTCAGGCCGCTGCGCGGCCAGCAGTTCCTCGGCGCTCCCGTACGCGTGCGGCACGCCGTACTTTGCGGCGAACTCGCGGGCCCGTCCGGCGTCCACGTCGGCCACGGCGACGAGCTCGGCCCGGCCGCCGGAGCCCTGCACGGCCTGGGCGTGCGCGTGGGCGATGCCGCCGGTGCCGATGATCGCGGCCCGGTAGGTGCGTTCAGACAAGGTGTTCCTCTACGTGGATGGTGCGGGGATTCAGGCGCCGTCGATCTCGGCCTGCAGCTCGGTGATGAACGACTTGGCCGCCTGCTCGGGGGTCTGCCGGTCGAACAGCACCTCTTCGGTGTGCCGCTTGATGATCGCCTCGATGGTGCTGGCGCCGTTCGGCGTCACCCTGGGGGCGGTGCCGACCTTGACCGAGTCGAGGTACTCGGCCGCGGCCTTGTCGTACTCGCCGAGCTTGGGGGCGATGGCGGCACGGAGCTTCGTGTTGGCGGGGATGCCGCGGTCGGTCAGCATGACGTCGGCCACCTCCTGGCTGTTGGCCAGGAAGTCCACGAACAGCGCGGCCTCGGCCGGGTGCTTGCTGCGCGAGGAGATCGACCAGTACATCGACGGCTTGAAGTAGGCGGCCGGGGAGGACGCCTGCGACTCGCCGGGCAGCTTGAGCAGCTTCAGCTTCTGGCCGCTGGCCGTGGCCAGGGACGGGAGCTGGGTGTTCCACCAGGTGCCCAGGGCGGAGGCGTTGGTGGCGGTGCCCGACTGGTCCAGCGAGCCGCCGGCCCGCTCGATGGTGACCGACGGGGCGGGAGCGACGCCGGTCTTGGCCAGGTCACGGATGTAGGTCCAGTAACCGGCCAGGACGTCCTCGGGGACGGCCACCTTGCCGGCGTCGTCGAACAGCGCCGCGCCGTGCTGGCGCGCCCAGATGTTCAGGCTGCCCGCGTCGAAGCCGAACGACTGCACGCCGGTGATCTTGCCGCCGCCGGCCTTGGACACCTCGTCGCCGACTTTCTTGAAGTCGTCCCAGCTCCAGGTGCCGTCGTCCGGCAGCTTGATCTTGAGCTGGTCGAGCAGGTCGGTGTTGGCGACGATCGAGTACGTGGCCAGGCCC
Organism: Nonomuraea rubra; assembly: GCF_014207985.1. Classification (NCBI taxonomy): domain Bacteria; kingdom Bacillati; phylum Actinomycetota; class Actinomycetes; order Streptosporangiales; family Streptosporangiaceae; genus Nonomuraea; species Nonomuraea rubra. The sequence goes on from NZ_JACHMI010000001.1 coordinate 9,598,726, forward strand.
ACGGGCAGCGCGTACTGCTTGCCCTTCACCACGCCCGTGTCCAGGGCGGTCTTGTCGAAGTCGGCGGTCTTGAGGTGCTTCGTGGCGGTGCCGAGGTCGAGCAGGGCGCCGCGCTCGGCGTAGGACGACAGGTAGAGCTCGTCCATCTGGATGATGTCCGGGGCGTCGTTGGCGGCCACGGTCGTGGCGAGGCTCTCCCAGTAGCCGTTCCAGTCCTTGAACTCGCCCTTGACCGTGATGTTGGGGTACTTCTTCTGGAACAGGTCGATGACCTGCTGGGTGCGCTTGTGCCGCTCGTCGGCGCCCCACCAGGTGAAGCGCAGGGTGACCGGGTCCTTCGACAGCTCCTGGCCGGCGCTGCCGCCACCGGTGCCGCAGGCGCTGAGCGCGAGTGCCGCCGCGACGGCGAGTGCGATCTTTCTCATGATGACTTCCCTGGGGGTCATTTGCCGCCGGTCGTGGCGATGCCCCGGATGAGGTAGCGCTGGCCGACGAGGAAGGCGAGGAATACGGGGAGCAGGGAGACCACGCTCATCGCGAACATGGATCCCCACGAGGTGGACACCGTGGCGTCCACGAACGAGCGCAGCGCCACCGGCACCGTGTACATCTCCGGGTCGGTCAGGTAGATGAGCTGGCCGAAGAAGTCGTTCCAGGTCCAGATGAAGGTGAAGATCACCGTCGTGGCCAGGGCGGGCAGCATCAGCGGCAGGATGATCCGGACGAAGATGCGGGCGTGGCCGCAGCCGTCGATCCTGGCGGCCTCGTCCAGCTCGCGCGGCAGCCCGCGGATGAACTGCACCATGAGGAAGACGAAGAACGCGTCCGTGGCCAGGAACTTCGGCACCACCAGCGGCAGGAACGTGTTGATCCAGTCGAGCTGGGAGAACAGGATGTACTGCGGCACGATGATCACGTGGATCGGCAGCATGATCGTGCCGAGCATGATGGCGAACCAGAGCTTCTTGCCGGTGAACTCCAGCCTGGCGAACGCGTAGGCCGCCATCGAGCAGGACACCAGGTTGCCGATGATGCAGGCCAGCACCAGGATCGCGGAGTTGGCCAGGTAGTGGCCGAACGGGGAGGCCAGCGCGTTCCAGCCGTCGCCGTAGTTCTGGGTCTGGAGGCTGTCGAGGATCAGGCCGGGGCGGCGGAAGATCTCGTTGTTGGGGCGCAGGGAGCTGACCACCATCCAGAGCACCGGATAGAGCATGATCAGCGCGAGCGCGACGAGGGCGGCGTGCTTGATCGCCTTGCGCAGGAGACTAGTCATCGTAGTTGACCCAGAACTTGGCGGCCCAGAAGTTGACGGCCGTGAAACCGGCGATGATCACGAGGAGGAGCCAGGCGAGGGCGGAGGCGTAGCCCATGTCGAAGTTGCCGAAGCCGCGCTGGTACAGGTACAGCGTGTAGAACAGGGTCGAGTCCGACGGCCCGCCGCTGCCTCCCGAGACCACGAACGCCTGGGTGAACGACTGGAAGGCGTGGATGACCTGAAGGACCAGGTTGAAGAAGACTATCGGTGACAGCAGCGGGATCGTGATCCTCCGGAACTGCGTCCACTTGCCGGCCCCGTCGGTGGAGGCGGCCTCGTAGTACATGCGGGGGATCTGGCGCAGGCCCGCCAGGAAGATCACCATTGGCGCGCCGAACGTCCACACGTTGAGCACGATCAGGGTGCCCAGCGCGGTGTCGGGGTCGGAGATCCAGCCCTGTCCCTCGATGCCGAGCACCTGGTTGACCAGGCCGTCGGCGCCGAAGATCTGCTTCCACAACACCGCGATGGCCACGCTGGAGCCGAGCAGCGACGGCAGGTAGAACGCCGACCGGTAGAACGCCAGGCCGCGCAGCCCGCGGTCGAGCAGCAGGGCGAGCGCCAGGGCCAGGGCGAGCTGCAGCGGCACGGAGACGGCCACGTACACCAGGGTCACGCCGAGCGCGTGGTGCAGGCGGGTGTCGCTCAGCATGCGGGTCCAGTTGTCCAGGCCGTTGAAGACCGGGGGCTGGATCAGGTTGTAGTCGGTGAAGCCGAGGAAGAACGAGGCCACGATCGGGCCCGCGGTGATGAGCAGCAGCCCCGCGAACCAGGGGGCCAGGAACGCGAAGGCGGCCTTGTTGTCCTTCTTGCCGCCGAGGGTGCCGCCGCTGCCCCGGCGCATGCGTTGCAACTCGCCGAGCGCGCTCACGCGGGTCTCCTCGACGGGATCATTGGTGACCTCCTGTTACCAAGAGGCGGGGGGTGGGCCGCCTGGCGGGAAAACGTATTCCGCAGTTTGCATGCCCGTTACGCGAGCGTCAAGAGTGTTGCCCGGGGATCACCCGGAGTGTGAGGTTTCCCGCCCCACCGGCCCGCCCAGGGCGGCTATCACGCTCCGTAGCGGGCGTAGGGGCGGTCACGCCCGCCGGCGGGTGCTGTCGCGGACGGTCAACCGGCCTTCCAGAATCAGGCGGCGAGGAACGTCCGACTTTTCCATCGCGAAGCGAATCGCCTCTGCTCCGCACTGCGCGAGAGGAAGCGCCACGGTCGTCAGTCGCGGCGTCACATCAGAGGCGAGCGGAATGTCATCGACCCCCGTCACGGAAACGTCGCCGGGAACGCTGAGTCCGGCTTCCCGGAAACCCGACAACGCGCCGATCGCGAGCATGTCGTTGGCCGCCAGAACCGCCTGCCCACCGGCCGTTCCCTCGGCGGCCAGCCGCCGCGCCGCCTCGAATCCCCCCTGCCGGTCGACCGGGCAGCGAATAATCCGGATATCGCGCTCGGCGACGCCCCCGGCCCGCAGTCCTTCGGCGAATCCGGCCGTGCGCTCGGCCATGTTGCGCATTTCCGGGCCGCCCGTCAATATCACCGCCCGGCGGTGCCCGGTTTCCGCGACGAAAGCGCCGATCGACCGCCCGGCGCCGTGATTGTCGAGATTGATCGAATCGTAGGTCAGGTCCGTATGACCGACGATCACGATCCGCCCGCCCTCCCGCTCGTACGCGGCCAGCTCCTTCGCCAGCCGCTCGTCGCCGAGGTAGCGGCTCGACGTGAGCACGAGCGCGCGCGGGCGCAGCGACCGCAGCACGCGGACGGTCTCCGCCTGCCGCTCGGAGGCCGCCATGGTGGACGACACCGTGACGAACGCCCCCGCGTCGCGGGCCTCGTGCTCCATCGCGGCCACCACCATGCCCATCGACGGCGTGGTGAGGTCGTCGGCCACGAGCGCGATCGAGTCGCTGGCCCGGCGCATCGCCCTGGCCGAGGCGTCCACGGTGTACCGCAGCGCCGCCGCCGCGGCCAGCACGCGGGCCTCGTACTCGGGCGCCACCTTCCTGCTGCTGCCGCCCAGCACCCGGGAGGCGGTGGCGACCGAGACGCCGGCCGCCGCGGCCACGTCGTGCAGCGTGACCGTGGGCCTCGCCGCGTGGGGCATCCGCAGTGTCCTTCCCGAGAGTGAGCCGGCCGCCGATGGGACCGGCAATGAAGCGTACTGTCATTCCCGGTCCCGGGCCGCCCCGCTGTCAACCAGGAGCGGATGACACCTGTCACACGCAGTCCATGACAGGCACGACTGACCCGGAGCGCCCCGTTTCCAGGAAGCTTGCGGCATGAAGATGCGAGTGTCTGGAAAGAGCACCTCCCGCCGCCTCGCGGTCGCCGCGACGACGCTCGGCGTGCTGATCGCCGCGGCCCCCGCACCCGCCGCCGCCGACACCGGGCTCGACCGGCAGGCCCTGCGGCAGGCGCTGTCCGCCGTGCACGAGGCCGGCATGTACGGCATCTACTCCCAGGTACGCGACGGCTCGCAGACCTGGCAGGGCGCCTCCGGCGTGGCCGACGTGGCCTCGAACCGCCCCGTGAAAGCCGGCATGGTGCACCGGATCGGCAGCATCACCAAGACGTTCACCGCGGTGGCCGTGCTCCAGCAGGTCGCCCGCGGCACCGTCGAGCTGGACGCGCCGATCTCCCGCTACCTGCCGGACGTGGTGCCCGGCGAACGCGGCGAGCGGATCACCGTACGGATGTTGCTGAACCACACGAGCCACATCGCCGACCACGTCGGCCCGGCGTTCCCCTCGCTGCTGCAGGGCTCGGCGCAGAGCCTGGACGACAACCGGTTCCGCGTCTTCACCCGCGAGGAGCTGGTACGGCTCGGCCTCGACGCCGCCCCGACCGGCGAGCCCGGCGCCACGCCCGGCAGCTACTCCAACACCAACTACCTGATCGCCGGCCTGCTCCTGGAGAAGGTGACGGGCCAGGGCGCCGAGGAGTACATCACCCGCAACGTCATCCGCAAGGCCGGCCTGCGGCACACGTCGTTCCCGCGCACGCCGCACATCCCCGGCCCGCACTCCAAGGCGTACGAGTCGTTGTACGGCTGGGTCGACCCGCCCCGCGACTACAGCGTCTACAGCCCGACCTGGATCACCACGGCGGGCTCGATGGTCTCCACGATGGACGACCTCAACCGGTTCTACCGGGCGCTGCTGCGCGGCGAGCTGATCGGCGCGGCCGAGCTGGCCGAGATGAAGAGGACGGTGCCCGTGCTGGCGGGCGGCGTGCTGAACTACGGCCTCGGCCTCTACTACTTCGACCTGCCCTGCGGCCGGTTCTGGGGGCACAGCGGCGGCGTCTTCGGCATGGCCACGGAGTCGATGACCAGCGAGGACGGCGCCCGACAGCTCTCCCTCGGGGTCAACCGCACGAAGTACCAGAGCCTGGACGAGAACGGCAACGTCGTCCTCCACCCGATCGACTACGCCAGCGCCGAGTACTTCCTGCTGGCGGCGTGCGGCCAGAGCACCGGAGCCCAGGCCAGGGCGGCGCGGCCGTCGTACGTGCCGTTCGCGGTGGACCGGGTGTCGGTCAAGCGCTGAGGTGTGTCCCTGATCACTGCCGGTGTGTGGATTCCTCCACAGTGGATCGCTTGCGCGCTCCGTAATGTCCCTGCTGCCGGAACAAACCCCGGCAGCACCGACAAGGGGGAGGAAACCCGATCATGCGTAAGACCCTCACGATCGCCGCTCTGGCCGGTTCGATGGCCGTCACCGGCCTGGCCCTGAGCCCGGCCGCCGCGCAGGCGGCCACGCCGGCCGCCACCACCGCCGGTGCGAGCACCGTCACGCTCGTCAAGTGGGGCAAGTTCTTCTCCGGCGACCGCAAGGCCTACACCTACGGCAAGACCTGGAACGCGGGCGGCAAGGTGTTCACGAAGTGGTACGGCGTGGACCGTCCCGGCGGCAAGAAGGGCTGGGTGTGGTTCGAGTACTACCAGAACGGCTCCTGGCACAAGTTCAACAAGTCCTGGGACGGCAAGGTCGTCGGCGCCTGGAGCGGCAAGGGGATCAAGAAGGTCTACACGTTCACCTGCTGGGCCGGCAAGTTCGACAACTGCGGCAAGAAGTACCGCATCTACTAGTCGTCCCGCGGGGCTGAGGCGGTGGGGGTCTCAGCCCCGTTCAGCGCGTCCAGCGCCCCGGCGAGCTGCCGGGGCGCCGGCATGATGCGCAGCGCCTCGTCGATCTCCAGCTCCGCCCACGCGCGGTGCCGGGGCTCGGCTCCGGGGTCGGTCGCGATCCGGGTCTGGAGCAGCAGGAAGTTCAGGCGGGACGCGACGAGCATCGAGAAGTCGGCCGCCGCGCCGACGCGGCCCGGCCCGCCCTCGCGGCGGTAGGCCCCGTACATGCGGCGCATGGCGGCCAGGTCGGGTGCCGGGTCGCTGAACCAGTCGAACAGGGCCCTGGCCAGCTCCCGCCCCGGGGTGGCGGGGCCGAGCCCGTCCCAGTCGACGACCACCAGCGTGCCGTCCCGGTCCGCCAGGACGTTGCCCGGGTGGAGGTCGCGGTGGCAGACGATCAGCTCGCCGGGGTCCGGTGGGGTGGTCGCCGCGCACAGCTCGGGCATCGCGGCCAGCCGTTCGCGCAGCGGGCCCGCCCAGGCAGTCCCTGACGCCAGCGCCGGCTCCCACTCGTGGGGGGCGGGAGGGCGGTGGTACCAGGGGGCGGGCGGCCTCCCGCCGGGCTCCGCCGTTGCCGGTGGCGCGCAGCGGTGCAGGCGGGCGAGGAGCGTGCCGAGCCGGTCCGGGGTGGCGGGCGCCGTCAGGTCCACCGGGGTCAGGTCGAGCCAGTCGTACAGGCGCAGCCACGTTCCTGCCGGCGTCCGCACCAGGTAGCGGCCGTTCAGGCCGGGGTGGCCGGCGGGCGAGCGCACTCCCGCCCCGGCCGCCCGGCGCGCGAACGCGAGCTCCGCCGCGACCAGGTCCTCCGGCGGGGGCTCGCCGAAGATCTCCTTCAGCGCGTACACGGCTCCCCCGGTCTCCACCCGCCGGATCTGCCCGAGCGCGCCCCGGCGCGGCTCGCCCACCGCGACGCCGTCACCCCACCCGAACGCCTCCCGGGCGTACGCCACCAGCTCGTCCACCATCACGCACCCAGCGTCCCCCGGCGGCGGCGCCGCGGGAAGGGGAGATCGAGGGTCAGTGCTCGCCCTGGCGCACGCCGCGCCGCCACACGCCGGCGATGGCGCGGGTGGCGGTGATGTCGGTGGTCGGGTCCCCGTCCACGAGGAGCAGGTCGGCCCGCAGGCCGGGGGCGATCCGGCCCCGGTCGGCGAGGCCGAAGCAGCGTGCGGTGACGCCGGTCGCGGCGGCCAGCGCCTGCTCGGCCGTGAGGCCCGCCTCCGTCAGGAGCAGCAGCTCGCGGTGGAAGCCCGACCCGTGCACCGGCCCGAACGGCGTCGCGTCCGTGCCCGCCAGCACCGGGACGCCCGCCCGCAGCAGCGCCACCGCCGAGCGGGAGGCGTTGACCACACCGGCCGAGTGCATGGGGACGCCGGTGATCTCCCGCTGGAACGTGGCCTTCGACCGCTCCGACATCCGCGCGGCCGTCCGCGGGTCGCGCAGCAGCTCGACGCCGCCGGTGCCGCCGGTGACCGCCTCGATGTAGACGATCGTGCTGATCACGAACGCGTCGTACGAGGCGATCCTGGCCGCCGTCGCCTCGGCCTCCTCCTCGGGCACGTCCGAGTAGAGGTGGGCCAGCCCGTCCACGCCGGCGTCCAGCGCGATCAGTGCCTCCCTGGCGGTCACCGCGTGGGCGATGACCTTGAGCCCGGCGGCGTGCCCGGCCTCCACCAGGGCGGCGGCCAGCTCGGGGGTCAGGACGGGGAGGTTCATGCCGGACACGGCCCCGTCGTCGACGGCGATCTTCAGGTAGTCCACGCCCTCCGCCAGCCTGGCCTCCACGAACGCCTTGGCCTGGCCGACGTCGCCGACCGGGTCGAGCCCCGCGCCGGAGTCGCCGCCGAGTGCCCGCAGCAGGTCCGGGGTCATGAGCTGGCTCGGGTGCCCGCCCGGCGCGGTGGCGATCATGCTGGAGCTGCGGAGGTCGGCCACGTCGTCGCGCCCGGCGGCCAGCCTGCGCTGGGCGGCCAGGATGGGCGGCAGGTTGTTCATCTCCAGCTCGGTGGTGACGCCGAACCTCAGCGCCTCGGCCAGGTCGCCGTCGTAGGCGTGCGTGTGGGCGTCGATGAGGCCGGGCAGCAGGGTCCTGCCGGTGCCGTCCACCTCGAGGTCCGCCGCGCGCTCGCCCGGCTCCGCGATGCGGTCGCCGTCGATCAGCACGTCGGTGCAGGGCACGGTCCGCTCGCCGTCGAAGACGCGGACGTTCCTGATCAGGGTACGCATGGTTCTCCTCGCCGATCACTTGATTCCATCCCGAATAGTACGACATCTAACTATCAGACGCGCAAGAAGAGGGCCGCCGTCGCGGGGACGGCGGCCCTCAGCGGGACGTCAGCGCGTCAGCGCGTCAGCGGGAGAACGCCTGGAACTCCGCCGCCCTGACGTGTTCCCTGGCCGGGCTGGCCGTGGCGCAGTCCGTCGCCGAGTTCGGATCGTTGTCCTGCTCGCCCGCGTACCGCGGGTTGCCGGTGCACTGCGTGGTGAGCACCCGCAACATCAGGTGCGTGGCGCTCGTGCTGCGCACGTCGAACGACTTGATGACCATGTCCGCACCACGCGGCCGGGGCAGCGTGGTGTGGAACGCGTTCGCCTTGCTGGTGTAGATCTTCTTGAAGCTCGCCGGGTCGGCGCAGTTGGCGCTGCAGGCCAGCACCTCGAAGGAGCGCAGGCTGGAGAAGCGGTTCTGCGTGCCCGGGTCCGCCGGGTCGGTGCCGGGCCGCAGCATGGCGCTGACCTGCACCCTGCCGATCCTGACCGGCTCGTCGCCCGCCAGGTCCACGACGACCGACTTGCCGGCGGGGGCGCCGGTGCGGGAGGCCCAGTTCGTGGCCTCGGTCTCGTCGATCAGCATGGCCTGGTTGACGCCGTCGCCCGTCGCGCTCGCCCCGCTCGCCGCCGAGGCGTGGTTGCGGGACAGGGCCAGCGGGAGCGGCAGGGTGACGCCGGGCAGGACCGCGTACTTGAGCCGCCTGTGCCCGAAGCCCGCGCCCGCGACGACGAAGTCGTACAGGCCGGGCGTCATCTCGACCGTGTCGCCGAGCTCGGTCGCCGGGTCGGTGTCGGCGACGGGGACGACGCGGCCCTCGTAGTCGCCCACGTACAGCCGCAGCGCCGCGCCCTTCGCCTCGCCCAGCGGCTTGAGCTGCAGGGAGCCGTTCCTGCCCGCCGGGTTGACGAAGCTGGGCGTCGCGTCGGCGTCGTTCGGGCCGTTGCTGGCCGCGTTCGCGCCCAGGCCGTGCTCGGCGAAGGCGCGCCACATGATGTCCTGGTTCGCCCCGCCGAAGCGGATCGCGTCGGCCGCCAGCAGCGCGTCACGGTGATCGACGTAGTCGACCGCGCCCGAGGCCATCAGCAGCAGGGCGTCGAACGAGAGCTGCGCCCAGCGCCGGTTGCCCGGGCACTTGTCCACGGGGGTCCTGCCCTCCGCGCACGAGCGCTGCAGCCTGGCCGAGCCCTGGCCGTACCGCTTGACGAAGCCCGCCCGGACGTCGAACTGCGTGGCCGACCAGATCTCGCCGTCCGCGTGCACCTGCGTGCCGACGATGTCGTAGCCGAGGTTGCTGTAGTTCAGCGGCGACCTCGACATGTCGTAGTTCCTGATGCCGCGCGACTTGTCGCCGGTGACGTAGCCACCCGTGACGTACGGGGTGTCGCCCGCGGGGCGGTGGCCGTACTCGAAGAGTTGCTCCATGGAGAACAGGTCGGACGTGCTCTCGTTCATGGCGCCGGCCTGGGCGCCGCTCCAGCCGGCGTTGGGCCCGCCGATCATGCGGCCGGAGATGGCGTGCGTGTACTCGTGGCCGATGACCGACATGTCGTAGTCGCCGTCCACGCAGGGCGAGTAGAACGACCCGGCGATCGGCTGCCACAGGTACATGTTGGTGATCGGCGCGGTCCCGTCGGGGCCGGTGATCTGGTTGGCGTTGTCACGTACGGACAGCACCCGCGCCCCCGCCTGGGCGTTGCCCTGCTCGGGGTCGTTGCCGAGGCCGCCGCGCCCGCCGTTGTCGGCCTGCATGTTCCAGGCGGTCTCGGTGAAGCCGAGCCGGTAGGACCAGTCGTGCATGCGGTTGTGCATGGCGTTCAGGTTGGCGATGGCGGCTTCGAGGTCGCCCTCGCCCGGCTGGTCGAACACGGCCGGGTCGCACTTGCTCTCGTACCAGGTGTTCTTCCAGGGGAAGGCGTAGTTCCTGCTCGGGGTGAGCACGTTGGGCCGGGTGCCGACCGTGAACGGGTCGCCGCTGGCGCGGTTCTCGAAGGTCCTGGCCGCGTTGCCGAGGCTGGTGAACGTGGGCTCGTTCGTCGCGTGGTCGACGTCCCAGGCCTTGCCGGTCGCCGGGTCGCCGCCGGTCGCCTCGTCGCAGCCGGGGCCCGGCGCGTGGCACCACGTCTCGCGGGTGTCCTTGGAGGAGTAGTCGCCGGGCGGGTTCGCCGGGAAGGCCTCCCAGCGCGGGTTGTCCGGGTCCTCGTGGTGGTCGACGAGGTTCTCGCGGGTGATGATCGCGCCGCTGACCGCGTCCACGTGCGTGGTGTACCCCGCCTCGGCGCCCTGAGCCCCGCCGATCAGGACCACCTGGTACGCGCTCAGCACCCCGTCGGGCGCCGGCACCGCCACCGGCGTGGCCTGCTTGGTGACCGCCGCGGCCAGGTCGATGCCGCCGTCCCTGGCCGCGATCTCCATGGCCTGCTGAGCGCTGATCCGCGCGGCCGGCGGCGCCTCGGTGCGGCGCGACAGGGAGGAGGTGACGTGCCTGACCTGCCCGCCGGACACGCCGATCGCGACGAGGCCGTCCACGCCGGACGGCAGGTCGCCGAAGCGCTGTCGCAGCAGCACGGCGGCGCCCGCGCCGATCGGGTTGACCGCGACCGTCTCCAGCGCGTCCACGGCCTCCGCCGTCAGCCCGAAGACGGCCTCGTTGGCCTTGAGGTAGGCGCGGGCGGCCTGGACCGGGTCGCTGCCGAGGCCCTCGGCCAGCGGCTCGGCGCTGACGATGGCGGCCGGGGTGCCGAGAGCGTTCCAGCGGATCTTGCCGGCCGGGGCGGCGAGGCGCAGGTTGGCCGGGGGCTGCACCCGGCCCTGGCGGTTGTCCACATCCGGTTTGCCGGAGTTCTCCGCCTGGAAGTCGTGGATCTCCGGGGCCTGCCCGCCGGGTTCGCCCCGGGCTGCCCCGGCGAGGGGGAGGATGGACGCGGTGAGCGCCGTGACAATGAGTGTGCTGCGTAACCAGGACTTGGTCGACACGTTTTCCCTCCTGCGTGCCAGGGATGCGCAGGTTTCGCGCATCTCGCAAGAGGTAACACCGCTTTCTGGAGCTGACAAGATCTTGTAAAAGCGGAAATATCAGCGTATAAGCGGTTGATAAGTGCGGGACAGGTGGCCGGCGCCTCGACGAACCAGAAGAGTCGTCATCAGCGACCATCCCTTATCTGGAATGAGGGTGTCGTCCGCCGCGCCCGGCGCAGTTCCCGCACTGATCATTCAACCGCCGCCCCGGCCGGGCCGCAACGGCTTTTATCGGTCGGCGAAGACGGAGGCGTAGACGGGCCGCCCGTGCTCGGTGACCACCTGCCCCGCCAGCCCGTCGCCGGTGAGCGTGGACAGCCGCAGGTCGAGGTAGCGCTCCTCCTCGACCAGCCGCACCTCGCCGCCTGGCGCGGGCAGCCAGGAGGCCACCTCGGCCAGCCGTGCCGCCCGGTCGCGCGCCAGCTCGGCACGCAGCTCCTCCAGGCTCCCCGCCTCGTACGGCTCCGCCACCGCCCGCTCCGGCTCGGCCTGCCAGGCGGCCACGCCGTACGCGAAGCAGACCAGCGCCATCCACATCTCGGCGAAGTACGCCGGGTCGGGCGCCAGCTCCAGCCCCGCGAACCGCTCACCGACGAAGAACAGCGCCCCGAGCTGCCCCGGCATCAGCTCCAGCCGGCTCTGGAACTGCGTCAGCACCGCCCGCTTGCGCGACAGGATCTGCTCCAGGTGCCCCCGGGACGGCAGCCCGTACGCGCGGTTGAGCTCGCTGATGTCCGGCCAGAGCTTGGCGTAGTCGTGGCGGCCGCGCAGCCGCATGGCCCTGGCCCGCAGCTCCAGCGGCAGCACGAAGAACCACTGGTCGCGCCCCTCCAGGTAGCCGCCCTGGCCCGCCTGCACGCAGCAGGCGTCGTCGAAGCGCCTGGTCTGCCCGGCGCCCAGCAGCGCCGAGGAGCACAGGGCGTGGTTCTGGGCGGCGTCCTGGATGTAGCCGAGGTGCAGCGGCACGATGGCCACGCCCTCGCGGGCGCCGTTGGCCAGCTCCACCTGCCCGTAGCCGACGACCCGCTTGAGCTTCAGCCCGGAGCGGGGCGGCACGATGCCGGGGCGGACGGGGCCGTGGACGGGCACCATGGTCAGCGCTCCCGCGCGCTGCGGGGTGCCCGCCCGGTAGCCGCCCAGGTCGAGCGGCGCGGGCAGGATCGTGGTCAGGCTGTTCATCACCGTCCTCCTTCCAGCCTGGTCAGCATCGTCGTACGGATCCACTCGGCACCCTCTCCGACGTGGGCGAACACCCACGGCAGCAGCGCGGCGAAGTCGTCCTGGTGCCAGAACGGCCGGCGCGGCAGCTCCGGCGCCGGGTCGCGCAGGGTCAGGTCGTCGCCCCGGGTGAAGGCCGCCTGGCACAGCACCACCGGCGTCGTGACCCCGGCGCGCGGCAGCGTGGCCGCCACCCTCGCCAGGTCGCCCGGCAGGTGGTTCTCGTAGCCGTCGGTGACGATCACCACCAGCTCGGGGCCCGTGCCGAGCGCGTCGAGCAGGGCGCCCGCCAGGTCGGCCGAGCCCGCGGGGGCCTGCGCCGTGCCGCCGGTCTCGACGACCGTGAGCCGCTCGCAGACCTCGGACAGCACCAGCCGCAGCGCCATGGCCTGCGACATGACCGCCCACTCGCGGTCGCCGTACCCGCGCATGGAGCCGGAGGTGTCCAGCACCAGTGCCACGTTCGCGGCCAGGCGCGGCAGCCCGCGCGTCGCCTGCGCCACGTACCCCGCCAGGGCGGGACGCAGCTCGGCGGCCGGTCCGCCCCGGTACAGGTGCACCAGCGTCGCGGCGATGTCGCCCCGGTTGGTGGAGGTGACGATCGGCGGCTGCTCGGTGACCGGGTCGAGCGGCGCCGGCGGCTCCTGCGGGGCGGGCGCGCCGTACGTGCCGGGGCCGTAGAGCGCCCGCAGCCGCACGATCGCCGCCGCCGGGTCCGCGGTGAACCGCAGCAGGCTCCTGCGCAGGTACGCCGAGCCGGCGTCTCTCCCTGCCTGCCGGTCACCGTCGCCCCCTGCGACCGGCCGGGCTGGGTCGCCCCCGCCTTCCTCGGTGACCAGCCGGGCGCAGGCGCGCGCGGTCGCCTTGCCGAGCGCGTGCTCGAAGCAGTCGATCAGGGCCGGGCGACGGGCCTCGATGAGCGCGTCGGCGTCCGGGTGCTCCAGCACGAAGGTGACGATCGCCCTGGTCGTGTGCTTGTGGTTGGCGCGCAGCCGGCGCAGCGCGAGCAGCGCCGTGATGGCGTACGCGGGCGGCAGGCCGAACATGAGCGCCCTGGTCACCTTGGTCAGGGGGGCCCGGGTGGCCTCGCCGAGCCCGTCCCGGGAGGCGGCGAGCGTCTCCAGGAGCACCCGGGCGCGCTGCCACGGGAGCGCACCGGGCACCAGCGCGAGCAGCGCGTATCCCTCGGGGTCGCTCAGCCGGGCGTTCCGGTGGAGCTCCGCGTCGTCCCAGACCGGCTCGCCGCCCCTGGAGAGCTCCAGCGGGACGTCATGAGTCCGGAAATGCGTGAGAAGAGTTGGGGTGTCCACGAAATTCGAGTTTAGGAATGACCCCGCGGAAATGACACCGATTTTTCGCCGGATTACCGGCTCGGCGCATTTCCCTTTCTCCTGTCAAATGCATTTCACGGGGCGGCGAGCATCCGAATGGCGTAGTCGATGGTGGCGGCCAGGCGTTCCGGGTGGTGACCGGCGCGTTCGCGTACGCGCAGGCCGAGCACGGTGGTGAAGAGCAGGTCCACGGCGGCGTCGAGGTCGAGGCCGGCCGGCAGCTCGCCGGTGCGGCAGCCGCGGCGCAGCAACGATTCGAGGGCCTTCCTGGTGACCTCGAACGCCGCCTCGGTCCGCCGCCGCACGTCCGGGTCGGCGGCGCCGAGCTCGGTGGCGGTGTTGACCACCAGGCAGCCGCGGCCGGTCTCCTCGCCGACCATGCAGGTCAGCCAGTCGCGCAGCACCTCGCGAACCGGACCTGGCCGCTCCAGCAGCTCCTCCGCCTGGGACGACTCGGTGGCCCGGTAGTGGTCGAGAGCCCGCAGGAACAGCCCGCGCTTGTCGTGGAAGGCACGGTAGAGGCTGCTCTGCTTGAGCTCCAGCTCGGCACCCAGCTCGCGGACGCCGGTCGCGGTGTAGCCGCGCCGCCAGAACAGCTCGGTCGCCCTCGCCACCACGTCCTGCTCGTCGAACTCTCTCGGTCGTGCCATGCCGGCAGCCTACCCCAGTTGTGGAGCGACCGCTCCCATACTAGGGTGAGCCGCCATACGGGAGCGATCGCTCCACAATTATGGATCCTGAGGAGATCTCGTGACGACGACTTCCGCGGCGGAGCCGGACGCGCCCGCGAGGAGCCACTGGGCGGCGGTGGCCACGGTGACCGTGGCGACGTTCCTGGTGGTGACGGCCGAGCAACTGCCGATCGGGCTGCTGACGTCCGTCGGCTCCGCGCTGTCGGTGTCGGAGGGCACCGCCGGGCTGATGGTGACGCTGCCCAGCCTGGTCGCGGCGGTCGCGGCGCCGGTGGTGCCCGTGCTGGCCGGGCGGCTGGACCGCCGGCTGCTGCTGATCGGGCTGGTCGCGCTGACCGCGCTCGCTGGGCTGGCCTCCGCGCTGGCGCCGACGTACCCGCTGCTGCTCGCCGCCCGCGCGGTGGTCGGCGTGGCGATCGGCGGGTTCTGGGCCGTCGCCGGCGGGCTGGCCGTCCGGCTGGTCCCGCCGGCGCACGTGGCGCGGGCCACGGCGGTCATCTTCGGCGGCGTCGGGGCCGCGAACGTGTTCGGCGTCCCGATCGGCGCCGTGATCGGCGAGCTCGCGGGCTGGCGGGTGGCGTTCGGCGCGCTCGGCGGGCTGGGGCTCGTCGCGCTCCTCGCCCTGCTCGCGGTCCTGCCTCCCCTGACGGCCGCGCAGCCGGTCGGGCTGCGGCACCTCGCCGAGCAGCTGCGCAATCCTGGGGTGCGGGCCGGGGTGGTGGCGACGTTCCTCGTCGTGCTCGGCCACTTCGCCGCCTACACCTACGTTAGCCCGGTGCTGCAGGACCTGTCGGGCATCGGCGCGCAGCTCGTCGGCCCGCTGCTGTTCGGCTTCGGGCTGGCGGGGATCGCGGGCAACTTCGTGGCCGGCGCCGCGGTGGCGCGCCGGCCGCATCGGACGGTGCTCGTCATCGTCACCGCCCTGGCGCTGACCGTGCTGCTCTACCCGCTGGCGGGCAACGGGCCCGTCGGGGGGATCGTGCTGCTGGCCGTGTGGGGGCTGGCGTTCGGCGGGGTCTCGGTGAGCCTGCAGACCTGGATGATCAAGGCGGCGCCGCGGGCGGTGGAGGCGGCCTCCGCGTTGTGGGTGGCGGTGTTCAACCTCGCGATCGGGCTCGGCTCGCTGGTCGGGGGCGTGATCGTGAACGCCGTCACGCTCCGGGGCGACCTGTGGGCGGCGGGCGGCCTGCTCGCGCTGGCCGGGGTCGCGGTGTGGAGCGCCCGCCGCATCCCCGGCCTGCGGTGAGGCGTGAAGCGCCCGCCGGATCCCCGGCCTGTGCGATCGTTGGTCAGGGCGTCTTGACGTCCAGCCAGACCAGGCGGTGGTCGGAGCTCGGGAACGGGAAGACGCCGGTCAGCCGCGACAGCGGGTCGGCCGCCGGAGGCCAGAACACGCCGCCCCCCACGGTCCGGAGCCGCCTGGCCGGCAGCACGTAGTCGGCGCGCAGGTTGCCGGGTGCGGTGTCGGCGAAGTCGGCCGTGTCGTACTTGGGGTCGCCGGTGTGCGTGGTGTTCACGCCACCTTGCAGCGCCGCTGCCTCGGCCGCGCCCGCGCTCGACGGGGCGCTCCCGCCGTCGATCCTCGGGTGGTCGAGGAGCTGGTGGATGGCGTCCTGGTAGCTGTCGCCGTCCTCTGGGTCGGCGTTCTGGTCACCGGCGATCACGAACGCGGCCCCGGGGTCGAGCCCGCCGCGCCTGCCCCGGTCGTCGTAGAGGTAGCCGCCCCCGCCCGGCCGGGTGTAGTCGGCCCACAGCCTGATCTCGTCGTGGTTGCGGCGGCCGTTGCGGTCCTCCGCGCCGTCGAACGTGGGCGGCGTCGGGTGGCTGACCAGGAAGTGCACGGTACGGTGCCCGACCCGTACGGGCAGGTCCCAGTGGCTCTTGGAGGACAGGCGCAGCACCCGCTGCTCCTCGGCCGAGTACCAGCCGCCGGGCATCGCGTTCCCCGGCATGTCCTTCCACAGGAAGTTCTGGAACGTGCGCACCCCGCGCAGGTCGATCGGGTACTTCGAGTAGACGACCATGCCGTACTGGCCGGGGAAGGCGCCGAACCCGAGCGCGTCGTCCCCGTAGCCGGCCGCGCCGGGCGTGCTCACCACGGCGCCGTCGTTGTTGAGGTCGAAGCCCGAGGGGAGGCCGGTGTTGCTGGGGGCGGTGTAGCGGTACCGGTAGCCGATCGGCCGCGCGCCGCCCTGGCCGACCGACAGGTAGTTGTCCTGGAAGAGGCGGGCGGCCCGGCCCTCGGCGTCGTAGTCGAACTCGTTGATGAGCAGCACGTCCGGGCGGTTGCGCTGGACGATCTCGGCGATGACCCTGGCCTGGGTGTTGCCCGGGGTGGACAGGTCGCTCACCAGCTGCCCCTCGGCGGCCCGGTTGAGCGAGGCGTTGAAGGTGGCGAACCTGACCCGGCTCGTGGCGCCGGCCGGCAGCGGGGTGAGGATCGCCGCCGCCACCACGGCGGCCACGGCAAAGCGGAAGAACATCGCGTCTCCCCTCGGATGGGACCTGGGCCGGATCATGGCACCTCCGAGGGGCGGCGCACCACTACATCCGGGTGAAGTTCTCCCTCAGCTGCAGGTGGGGCTGGCCACCACCAGCACGCTCGCCTCCGCGACCAGCTCCAGCGCCACCTCCACACCGGCGGACGCGCCGGGCGCGAGCAGGTGCGGGCCGAGCGCCGCCAGATCCACCACCTCGTACGGCTCTCCCCCGTCCAGCCGCCGCCCGATCGCGCGTGCCGCCTCGACGGCCACGGTCAGCGTTCTGGAGCCCTCGCGCGGGTTGCCCACCAGCGCGACGACGCTCATCGGGCCATTCCCAGCTCGCCGCGCATCCAGCGCTCCCGTGTCCGCTCGTCCGGCACCCAGTCCTCCTCCGCCTCGTCATCGGGCAGGTCGTACCAGTGGATGTCACCTTCGTACTCGCGCAGCCCAGCCATCTCAGGCCGCCACCTTCCGTCCCCTCGCCACCGCGATCTCCTCGCGCAGCAGCCGTCCCACGTGCCTGCGTGCACTCCCCGCGGGAGAGCCCGCGTCCACGACTTCCCTGATCCGCCCCGGCCCCGAGGTCATCACGGCAACCCGCCGCCCCACCCGGACGGCCTCCTCGACGTCGTGCGTGACGAGGAGGACGGTCTTGCCGGTGCGTTCCCAGACTCGTACGAGCTCATCCCCCACCCATTCGCGCGTCCCCCGGCCGAGCCCCGCGAACGGCTCGTCCAGCAGCAGCACCCCGGGCTCGAAGGCGAGGCTGCGGGCCAGCGCGACGAGCTCCCGCCTGCCGCCGGACAGCTCGTGCGGGTAACACTCCTCGTACCCCGACATCCCCACGATGGACAGCAGCTCACGCGCCCGCTCCCGCCTGTCCCCCGGCCCGCCCTCCAGCCCGAACTCCACGTTGCCGAGCGCGGTGCGCCACGGGAACAGGGTGTACTGCTGGACGGCCACGCCCCGCGCCGGAGCGCTGGCAGGGGCGCCGCCGATGCGGATCTCACCGCCGGTCGGCACGGTGAGGCCGGCGATGAGGGCGAACAGCGTGGACTTGCCGCAGCCGCTGGGGCCGACGAGCGCGAGCAGCTCGCCCGCGCGCACGTCGAGGTCCAGGCCGGACAGCGCGGTGAACGGCTCGTCGCCGTGGAACGTCTTGCTCACGTTCCTGATGCTGAGATGCGGGCCCTGGCTCATGCGTACGAAGGTACGAGCCCTCCCCACTCAAAGTCAACATTTCCTACATGATTACTAGAGAATTGGCCGATAGTCTCGTCTCGTAGTGCCGCCGACCAGCCAAGGAGCGTTTCAGATGATCTTCATCACCGCGAAGTTCCGGGTCCTGCCCGAGCACGCCGACCGCTTCCCGGAGATCACCGCCGCCTTCACCGCCGCCACCCGCGCCGAGCCGGGCTGCCTCTGGTTCGACTGGTCGCGCAGCCTCGACGACCCGAACGAGTACGTCCTGGTCGAGGCGTTCAGGGACGGCGAGGCGGGCGCGGCCCACGTGCAGTCGGCCCACTTCAAGCAGGCCCAGCAGGAGCTGCCGCCCCACCTCGCCGAGACGCCCCGCATCGTCAACACGACCATCGACCAGGACGACTGGTCCGAGCTGGGCGAGATGGCCGTGCCGAAGGGCTGACCCGCCAGGCTCAGGGCCCGCCGCGCACGTTGCCGTAGGCGAACAGGCTGAGCGGGCCCGGCCCGGCCACCGGCCGCTCGGCGGTCACGGCCAGGGCCAGGGTGTTGTTCCCGTGCTCGTCCAGCAGGCCGGCCGGGAGCGAGAACTCGCGCTGGGGGCCGATGTCGGCGCCGTACTGGCCGACGTTCCAGCCGTTCAGGAAGATCAGCACCCGGTACTCGGGCGACGGGTCGCCGCCGAAGCGCAGGCCGACCGGGACGTCCTGGCCCTTGGGCAGGTCCAGCTCGAACGAGGTGCGGTACCAGGTGACGCCCGGCGTCAGCGGGGTGGCAGGGGCGGTCTCCTTCCACGATCTGTCCTGATATCTCGGTAGATGCCAGCCGGTGCGCTCGCCGTACAGGCCGCCGGTGCTGAGCGGGCCGCGTACCCGGTCCACCCCGGCGGCGCCCTGAATCCTCCAGGCGATCGGGGTGCCGCCGACGGACGCGGCGACCAGGCCGCGTGGCTGCTTGAAGCGCAGGTCGTCGGCGATCCAGTCGTCGTTGTGGCCCATGTTGGCGACGAGGACGGCGAGCACGTTGTCCGCGCCCGGCTTGAGCAGGCCGGTGGGGATGTCGAAGTGGCCGGGGCCCGGGTCGGGGTTCGGCGGGGTCGACTGGTCGCCCGAGTCCGCCTGCACGCCGCCGGCCGCCGAGCCGAGGTAGCGGCCGTTCAGCCAGACGAGGTAGTTGCCGCGCAGGCCGGTGATCGCGTTCAGGTCGATCCTGGTCTCGGTGCCAGTGGCCGTGAAGTGGCCGCGGTACCAGACGTTGCCGTAGTGGAAGCCGTAGTCGTCGGCGTACAGGACGGGCAGGGTCCTGGGCGGGTGGGGGCTGGTCGTGGTGGTGTGGTCGGCGGCCGTCCAGCGGGAGTCGTCGAAGCCTGGCGCGGCCTCGGGGGCCTCGGCGCGGGCGCGCCAGCCGGTCAGCTCGGGCAGCTTCGCGGCGGCCGGGGCCCGGGTGACGCCGAGAAGGGAACCACTCGCCGTGCGGGTGACCCGCACCTCGTCGTGAGCCGCGCCCTGGCTCGCCGCCGCGCCGCCTCGGCCTATCTCGGCGCGCGGGCCGACCTCAACACGCCTGGCCGGCGGTGGGGCGAAGACCTCCACCTCTCCCGCCACCGTGTCCGCCGCCAGCCGGACCACGTCGCCCCGCAGCGTGGCCGAGCGGACCAGCTCCGTGCCGCGTACCAGCACCGGGCCCGCCGCCGTGGAGGCCCGCCAGAAGCGCGCCGCCTCCTCGTCCGTGCCGATCAGCAGCAGCATCGGCCGCCGCCCGCCGCCCGTGACCAGCACCCGCGCCAGCCCGTCGTGCGCGTAGTCGAGCCGCAGCTCACCCCCGCCGTACGCGGCCCGCACCGCCCCTTCGAGCACCTTGACCGACGGCTGCGAGGAGTACCGCAGCACCGTGGCCCCGGGCGAGCCGGCGGTGCCGTAGAGAACCGCCACGTCGCGCCCGCCGATGGCGGCGTGGGTCATGATCTCGGAGGTGGAGACGGCCAGCCGCTGCCCGCCCAGGTCGTACCCGGCGACCAGCACGTGCGCGTCCCGCCCCTTGACCTGGACCGGCACCTGGTACCGCCCGTCGGGGGCGGCCCAGTCGAGGGTGGCGGAGTCGGTGCCGGTGGCGGCCCTGTCGGCGTGCCGGACCAGGACGAACTGGGTGCCGGTGTCGGGATTCGCGCGGGCGACGGTGGTGAGGGCGGCGTTGCCCGAGGTGGCCGGCGAGGTGACGGCGTCGGTCTTGGCGAGCGGGGTGACCGCCTCCAGGAAGTACCCCTGGCGCTTGAACTCGTCGTACTTGGGCGTCAGCCGCCGGGCCTCGGTGATCGCGGCGCCGTAGTCGTAGGAGGTGTAGACGTCGTTGGGCTGGGCCAGCCAGCCCCAGTTCGTGCCGCCGTAGCCCATGTAGTACGAGAACATCGTGGCGCCGGTCTGGATGAGGTTGTTCTTGTAGAAGAACTTCATGAAGGCCGGCCCGGTGAGCTGGCGGCACCGGTCGTACCCGGCGTTGCCCACGTCGATGGCCCCGGCCTGGTACTCGGCGGCGAAGACGGGGATGTCGTCGCGCAGCTTCTCGGTCAGGCCCTCGCCCCAGGGCCCCCACAGCTCCGGGTTGGCGCACTCGAAGGACTGCGGGTAGTCGTCCACGCCGGGGATCTGCACGGCGCCGGGCCCGGTCGCCCAGGTCGAGCTCCAGCTCCCGGCGTCACAGCAGTCGTTGGTGGTGATCGGCACGGTGATGCCGTCGGCCCTGGCCTGGTCCTGGATGTCCTGCATGTAGGCGGCGTCGGTGTTGACCTGGTACTCGTTCTCGGCGTTGTAGAGGATCACCGGGCCGCCGTTCGTGACCTGGTGGCGGGCGATGATCGGGTTGATCCGGTGCAGCCACTCGCGGTAGGCCTCCCGGTAGCCGGGCTCGAAGCTGCGGCCCCGGCCCGGCACCGTCTTCAGCCAGGCCGGGAAGCCGCCGCCGGTGCTCTCGGCGTTGATGTACGGCCCCGGCCGCGCGATCACGTACAGGCCGGCCTCGCGGGCGGTGCGCAGCAACCGGTCCACGTCGCGCACGCCGCCGAAGTCGTACACGCCGGGCGCCGGCGAGTGGTAGGCCCAGGAGAAGTAGAGCGAGACGGCGTTGAACCCGGCCGCCCTGAACTTCTCCAGCACGTCCCGCCACAACTCCTGGCTGGGCAGCCGGAAGTAGTGGAACTCGGCCGACTGGAGCACGATCCGGCGCCCGTCCACCATCAGCGAGTACTGGTCGTAGGTGACCTCGCGCGCGGTGCCCGCCCGCGCGGGCGCGGTGAGGGTCGCGCAGGTCAGGAGCAGGGCCAGGAGCACCGAGAGCAAGCGCCTCATGGTCGCCTTCCAGGGGGTGGGCTCGGAACGGCACGCGCCTCCTTAATTTGGCGACCATCCAAACAAAAGTCAATCAATCCCGGCGAGTGCCCCGGCCGCCCGTTCCTCCAGCCGTACGGCCTCCCCGGCGAGCCCGGCCACCTCCGCCAGCGGCTCCCGCGCGGACGCCGCGACGGCCACCCGCGACCACTGCCGGCCGCACTCGCGGTAGAGCGCCGCCACCTCGGCGTGCCCGGCCTCGGCCAGGAAGTCGGCGTAGAGCGGCCTGGTGGCGCCGGGCGCGGTGTAGTCGACCTCCAGGCACTCGGCCAGCCGGTCGAGCGCCGGCCCGAGGTCGGCGAACCTGCGGGTCCAGCCCTGCTTGCCGGTGGTGTCGGCGAGCTGGGCGGCCAGCTTGCGCATGCCCGACAGCCCGAAGTTGACGTCGAAGTTGTTGCCCAGCACCGGCCCGGTCAGCTTGGCGGCGGTGTCCTTGATCGCCCCGCGCACGTCGGGCTCGCCGCCGGCGGGGCCGGTGACCTCGATGAGCAGGTGCCTGGCCTTGGGGATGGCCGACCAGGCAGCCATGAAGCCGGCCAGCGGCAGCTCGCCGGGGCCGTCGTCGCGCACGCGTACGGTATCGCCGGACAGGCCCGTCACGGCCACGTCCACGGGGTCGGGGAACGGCAGCGCCTCCCGCCAGGGCAGCAAGTGGCGGCCGACCCTGCAGATCGGGGTGCGCCCCGCGTCGAGCGCGGCCCGCAGGTTGCGCTCGGCGACCCTGGGCGAGCCCGTCCGCCGGATCTCGTGCGGGACGCCGGCCCGGGCGAGCGCGAGCGGGATCATCGGCTCGGGATGCGCCTGGGCGACGATGGTCAGCATGGGCGGGTGGCCCGCGTACTCGAAGACGAAGTACATGAACCCGATGCCGCCACCCAGCCCGAGCAGCATGGCCTCGGACAGTCCGCCGCCCAGCACGTCGCGCAGCAGCGCCGACTCGTGGTGGCGGCGGGCGCGGCCCGCGACGTGGCGCAGCGCGGTCGTGTAGGACTCGCCGGTCCTGGCCATGCGCTCGCGCACGCGGCGCTTGAGGTGCTTGTGATCGGTCATGGCGGTGCTCCCTGAGGCGGCCTCGCGCGCCGGACCCACGCTCCCGCACGCACGGCTCGCCGCATGAGGAAGAACCGGCACGATCGACTCGCCGCCCCGAGGACATCGATCCCCTCTGCCTCCGCGTCGCCGCACGGCGTGGGTGTGCGGTCAGGAGGTCGGGCGCGGGACGGCGCCGGTCACCGCAGCCTACTACCAGCACCCCGTTACGCGAACGTTACGAGTGGCACGAATCCCCGCGAGCGCCTATTCTCGCAGCTCACAGAGCTGATATCGGGACGGGTACGTTTTTTTCCGGGTTATTGACGAAAAACACCGGGCGTCGGCAGACTCTGCGTCATGTCACAACCCCGTGGCCCCCTGTCACAACTCCGGCGCGGGCACGAAGAGCTCGTGCTGGGCCTGCTGCGCAAGCACGGCCCGCTCAGCCGGGGCGAGCTGGGCAAGCGTTGCGGGTTGTCCCGTACGACCCTCTACGACATCCTCGCCGAGCTCGTCGCCTCCGGCGCCGTGGTCACCGCCACCTCCCAGGAGGCGCCGCGCGGCCGCGGCAGGCCGGCCGAGACGCTGACCCTCAACCCCGACGCCGGCCAGGCCATCGGCATCGACTTCGCCCGCCGCGCGCTGCACGTCGCGGCCGTCAACCTGGCGCACGAGGTCGTCGGCTCGGCCAGCGAGCCGCACGACGCCGACCTGCCGTGGGAGGAGCGGGTCGAGCTGGCCGCGCGGCTCGTCGGCTCGCTCACCGGCAGCGGCGCCGGCGCGCTGCGGCTGGGCGCCCTCGACGCGATCGGCGTCGGCGTGGTCGGTGTCGTGGGGTCGCAGGCGGCGGAGGAGGACCCGACCGTGCCGCACCCCGCGCAGGTGCTGCTGCGCGAGCGGTTCGGCGTCCCCGTGCTGCTGGACAACAACACCCGCCTGGCCGCGCTGGGCGAGGCCATCTGGGGCGCCGCCGCCGGCGGGCAGGACGTGCTGTACCTGCGCCTGTCCCACGGTGTCGGCGGCGGGCTGGTGGTCGGCGGGTCGCTGCACCGCGGCGCGTACGGGCTGTCCGGCGAGTTCGGCCACATCACGGTCGAGCCGGGCGGCGCCCCCTGCGACTGCGGCGGCACCGGCTGCCTGGAGACCGTCGCCTCGATAAGAGCCGTGCTGGACGCCTTCCGCGCCGCGGGCGGCCGGGCCGCGGACGTACCGGAGCTGGTCAAGGCCGTCCGGGCGGGCGACCAGGCCGCGCTCACCCTGCTGAGCGGCGTCGGCGCCAGGATCGGCGAGGTGCTGGCGGCCCTGTGCAACGCCATCGGCCCGAGCGTGATCGTGATCGGCGGCGAGCTGGCCGAGACCGGCGCCGCGCTGGTCGAGCCGGTCGAGCGGGCCCTGCACGACCACGTCATGCCGGTCTCCCGGCACCGGGTGAGCCTGCGCCGCGCCACGCTCGGCGAGGTCGCGGGCGCCCTCGGCGGCATCGCCCTGGTGCTGCACGAATCCCCCCTGCTTTCCCGCTATCCGGGCGGCCCGGATCTCGCGGAGGACCCGATCCCCGACAAGGAGTCTCGATGACCGAGCTCACCGCGCTGGGCAAGTCGCCGGCGGCGCAGCCCGCCCGGCGCGCCCCCAGGCGCTCGCAGCGCGCCATCGCTCTCAACCTGGTCGCCGTCGTCATCGGCCTGGTCGTGTGGACGTTGCTGGCCACCCTCGGCGTGCAGGGCCTGCCGGGCCCGCTCGAGGTGGCCGCCAAGGCGGGCGAGCTGATCGCCGACGGCACCCTGTTCACCGACGCGCTGGCCAGCCTGCGCAGGGTGCTCCTCGGCTTCCTGCTCGGCACGCTGCTGGCCATCCCGGTCGGCTTCCTGATGGGCTGGTACGCCACCGCGCGCGGCCTGCTGGAGCCGTACGTGCAGTTCTTCCGCACGATCCCGCCGCTGGCCATCATCCCGCTGGCCATCGTGCTCATGGGCATCGGTGAGGTGCCGAAGGTCTTCGTGATCTTCCTGGCGGCGTTCCTGTCCAGCGTCGTCTCGACGTTCCAGGGCGTCGTGGACGTGGACAAGACCCTGATCAACGCCGCCCGCGTGCTCGGCGCGTCCGACGGCACCATCTTCCTCAAGGTCGTCGTGCCGGCCTCGACGCCGTTCATCCTGGTCGGCATGCGGGTCGGGCTCGGCTCGGCCTGGGGCACGCTGGTCGCCGCCGAGCTGATCGCCGCCCAGGAGGGCCTGGGCTTCCGGATGCAGCAGGCCCAGCTCTACTACGACCTGTCCACGATCTTCGTGGGCCTGATCGCCATCGGCGTGCTCGGCCTGCTGATGGACCGCCTGCTGCTGCTCGCCGAGCGCCGCCTCACCAACTGGCAGGAGCGCCGATGAACGCCAAGATCTCGTTCAGGGACATCGTCAAGACCTACCCGATGAAGGACGACACCTTCACCGCCCTGGACCACGTGTCGCTGGACATCGCCGACCGCGAGTTCGTCACCGTCGTGGGCCCCTCGGGCTGCGGCAAGAGCACGCTGATGAGCATGGCCGCCGGCCTGGTCGAGCCCACCTCGGGCGAGGTCCTGGTGGACGGCGCGCCGGTCAGCGGCCCCGGCCCCGACCGCGGCGTGATCTTCCAGCAGTACGCGCTGTTCCCCTGGCTGACCGTGCGCAAGAACGTCGAGTTCGGGCTCAAGCTCATGGAGCTGCCCGCCGAGGAGCGCAGGCAGCGGGCCCAGCGGGCGATCGAGCTGGTCGGCCTGTCCGACTTCGCCGACGCGCTGCCCAAGATGCTCTCCGGCGGCATGAAGCAGCGCTGCGCCATCGCCCGCGCGTACGCGGTCGACCCGCAGGTCCTGCTCATGGACGAGCCGTTCGGCGCGCTCGACGCGCTGACCCGGGTCCAGCTCCAGGACCAGCTCCTCGACACGTGGAGCAAGGACCAGCGCACGGTCATGTTCATCACGCACGACGTGGACGAGGCCGTCTACCTCGCCAGGCGCGTGATCGTGATGGCCGCCAGGCCCGGCCGCCTCCACAAGATCATCGACGTGGACCTGCCGTACCCGAGGACCGAGGAGATGCGGCTGTCGCCCGAGTTCGGGCGCATCCGCAACGAGGTCTGGCACGCCGTCTACCACCAGGCTCCGGCCGTACCCGCGGCCTAGCAACCAACCCCCCGGAAAGGACTGATCCGCCATGCGTTCTCTTCGCCGCGCCCTGACGGCCGCCACGGCGGTGAGCCTGCTCGCACTCTCCGTGACCGCCTGCTCCGACGACGGCTCCACGGTCCGGTTCGGCTACATCAGCGACTACAACGGCGCGAGCCTGCTCGCCATCGCCGAGAAGCAGGGCCTGTGGGAGAAGCAGGGTCTCACCCCCGAGATCAAGGTCTTCACCAACGGCCCGCTCCAGATCCAGGCGCTCGGCGCCGGCGACCTCGACTTCGGCTACATCGGCCCCGGCGCCATGTGGCTGCCCGCCACCGGCAAGGCCAAGGTCGTCGCGATCAACACGCTCGCGTACGCCGACCGCGTCATCGGACGGCCGGGCGTGAGGTCGATCGCGGACCTCAAGGGCAAGAAGGTCGGCGTGCCCGAGGGCACCTCCGGCGACATGGTGCTCAACCTGGCCCTGCAGAAGGCCGGCATGACGGTCAAGGACATCCAGAAGGTGCCCATGGACCCGGCCACGGTCGTCTCGGCCTTCGTCTCCGGCCAGATCGACGGGGCCGGCATCTGGTACCCGCTGATCGACAACATCAAGCAGAAGGTGCCGGACCTGGTCGAGCTGGCCAGCACCAAGGAGTGGCCGGACAGCTCGTTCCCGACCGCCTTCGTGGGCGGCACGCAGGTGAACGAGGAGCTCACCAACAAGGTGATCAAGGTGCTGCAGGAGGCCAACGACTGGCGGGCCGCGCACTACGAGGAGTCGATCACGGAGGCGGCGGCGCTGCTCAAGCTGGATGCGGCCAAGGTCAAGGCAGACGCGGCCAACGTCAAGGTGATGACCACCGAGGACCTGGTCAACAAGACCAAGGACGGCACCGTGGCCAAGTGGCTGAACAGCCTGGGCGACTTCTTCGTCGGCACGGGCCAGCTCAAGTCCAAGACCGACCCGGCCACGTACTACACCGGCGACCTCTACACGAAGGCCTTCACCAAGTGAACCTGCTGTTCCTGATGACCGACCAGCACCGCGTCGACACCCTGGGCTGCTACGGCAACCCGCACGTGGCCACGCCCAACCTGGACAGGCTGGCAGCCACCGGCACGCGGTTCGACCGGTTCTACACGCCTACGGCCATCTGCACGCCCGCGCGGGCCAGTCTGCTCACCGGGCAGGCCCCGTTCAGGCACCGGCTGCTGGCGAACTACGAGCGCAACGTCGGCTACCTGGAGGACCTGCGAGAGGACGCGTTCACCTTCCCCGAGGCGCTGAAGGAGCGCGGCTACAACCTCGGGCTGATCGGCAAGTGGCACGGCGGGACCAGCCGCAACGCCGCCTCGTACGGCTTCGACGGGCCCGACCTGCCCGGCTGGCACAACCCGGTGGACCACCCGGACTACCTGGCGTACCTGGAGGAGCGGGGGCTGCCGCCGTACCAGATCTCCGATCTGATCAGGGGCACCACGCCGAACGGCAACCAGGGCAACCTGCTCGCGGCGCGGCTGCACCAGCCGGTGGAGGCCACGTTCGAGCACTACCTGGCGACCAGGGCGATCGAGCACCTGGAGCGGTACGCCGCCGAGGGGAAGCCGTTCTTCCTGGCGACGCACTTCTTCGGGCCGCACCTGCCGTACCTGCTGCCTGACGAGTACTTCGACATGTACGACCCGAGCCTGGTCGAGCTGCCGCCGTCGATCGCCGAGACGTTCGAGGGCAAGCCGCCGGTGCAGCGCAACTACAGCGAGCACTGGACGTTCGACACGATCCCGATCGAGGTCACGCGCAAGCTGATCGCGGTCTACTGGGGTTACGTCACGCTGATCGACCAGCAGATCGGCCGCATCCTCGACCGCATGGACGAGCTGGGCCTGTCGGACCGGACGTCGGTGTTCTTCACCTCCGACCACGGCGAGTTCACCGGCGCCCACCGGCTGCACGACAAGGGCCCGGCGATGTACGAGGACATCTACCGCATCTGCGGGCTCGTCCGGATCCCCGGCGCGCCGCCGCAGGTCAGGAACGAGTTCGTGACGCTCACCGACTGCACGGCGACGATCCTGGAGCTGGCGGGCTGCGACCCGAAGCCGGCGGTGGACAGCCGCAGCCTGGTGCCGCTGGTGCGCGGCGAGCACCCCGAATGGCCGGGCGAGCTGCTCGCGGAGTTCCACGGCCACCACTTCCCCTACCCGCAGCGCATGATCCGCGACGACCGCTACAAGCTGGTCGTCAACCCGGAGTCGGTCAACGAGCTGTACGACCTGCACGCCGACCCGCATGAGCTGAGCAACCGGTACACCCATCCGGAGCTGGCGCCCGTCCGCCGCCGCCTGATGCGCAGGCTGTACGACCTGCTGCGCGATCGCGGCGACAACTTCTACCACTGGATGACCCCGATGTACGACATCGGCGCCCTCGACTACGACCCCACCCTGAGCTCTTTCGAGAAAGAGACCACTGGTTGATGCGCAAACTCCTCGGCCTCGCCGCTCTGGCGGCGGGGCTGATCACCCCCCTTCCCGCCGCCGCGCAGGCGGCCCCCACCTACTCCAACCCCGTCTCGGCCGGGGTCGTCGACACCTTCCCCGACCCGACGATGATCCACGCCAAGGACGGCCTCTGGTACGCCTACGGCACCCAGAACCCCGTCTTCAACAGCAAGGGCGAGGACGGCGAGCGCATCCTGCCGATCATGCGCTCGGCGGACATGGTGACCTGGGAGTACGCCGGCGAGGTGTTCACCCCGGAGACCAAGCCCGCCTGGCACAGGGACTCCCGCCTGTGGGCTCCGGACATCAGGTACATCGGCGGCCGTTACTACCTGTACTACTCGCTGGCCAGCGGCGACCTCGGCCTGGCCACCGCCCCGACGCCGACGGGCCCGTGGACCGACCGCGGTGACGTGCTGCCGGCCGCCACCCAGGCGAGCTGCCCGACCGGGCACATCGACCAGGCGCAGTTCACCGACGTCGACGGCACCCACTACATGTACTGGGGCAGCTACGACGTCATCTGCGTGGCCCGGATGAACGCCGACGCCACGCTCGTCGAGGGCACCGCCACCCAGATCGCCAGGGGCCGCCGGATGGAGGGCGGCTACGTCGTCCGCCGCGACGGCCACTACTACCTGTTCTACTCCGACGCCGGCTGCTGCGACGGCGCCTTCAGCGGCTACCAGGTCAAGGCCGGCCGCTCCACCAGCCCGCTCGGCCCGTTCACGGACGACGAGGGCGTGGACCTGATGGCGCTGACCAGCAAGGGCGCCATCGTCGCCGGTTCCAACGGCAACACGTGGGCCGGGCCCGGCCACAGCGGCTTCCAGACCGACCTGGCGGGCCAGGACTGGCTCGTCTACCACGCGATCTCGACCGCCGACCCGGACTTCCCGCCGGTGGGCGGCGGGCGGCTGACGGCGCTGAGCAAGCGGCCGATGCTGATCGACCGGCTGGACTGGATCGACGGCTGGCCGGTGGTCCGCGCCGGGGCCGGGCCGTCCGAGGGCGAGCAGCCGGCGCCGGTGACGTCGTACGAGGTGGGCGGCACGTTCGGCGAGGGCTCCCTGGCCGGCTGGCGCGTCACGAGCGGCTCCTGGGCGGCGAGGACGGAGCCGGACGCCCACGGCTACGCGTCGGGCGACGGCCACCTCGTCACGGCCGGCAAGACCGCCACGGCGAGCGTGCGGGCCCAGGCCGACCTGCGGGTCGCGGCCGGCGCGGCGGGGCTCACGCTCGCCTACGTCAACCGCAACAACCACGTGGCCGCCTGGCTGGACAAGGACCGCGGAGCGCTGGTCACCGACGTGGTGATCGGCGGCAGGAGCCGCGGCGGGTCGGTGACCCCGCTGCCCGCCGGGTTCGACTTCGGCACCTGGCACACCGTGGTGGCCGAGCTGCGCGGCACCGCGCTGAGCGTACAGGTCTCCGCCGACAAGCTCGGCGACCCCGTGGCGGAGCAGCGCCTCACGCTGCCGCGCGCCGCCGCCAGGCCCGGTTCCGCCGGGGTCGTGGCGCGGGGGCGGGCGGACGCCGACAACGCGGGCGCCGCCGAGCTCCACACGCCGGTCACCCAGCGGGTCCCCGAGCCGCGGCCGGGCGAGCTGCTGCCGGAGTTCAGCGACGAGTTCGACGGCACGGCCGTGGGCCCGGCGTGGCAGTGGGTGCGCGGCCCCGCCGCCGGGGCGGCCGTCTCGGGCGGGAAGCTGTCGTGGCCGACCCAGAACGCCGAGCTGCACCTGGCCAACAACACGGCGTCGGTGCTGTGGCGGGAGGCGCCCGAGGGCGACTACACGGTCGAGACGAAGCTCAGGTTCGCGCCGGCGGTCGCCGCCCAGCAGGCCGGGCTGCTGCTGTACGAGAACGACGACCGCTACTTCAAGATGGCCCACTCCGCGCTGCCGCTGCAGCGGGGCAACGGGGCCGTGCTGCAGATGAGCGAGTTCGGCAAGGAGGGCGAGCGGCCGACGACCAAGCCGCCGATCGCGGTGGCCAACGGGCCGATGTTCGGCGGGCCCGCGGCGGAGACGATGTGGTTGCGGCTGTCGTACCACTACGACGCGGCCAACCACGAGAACGAGGTGCGCGCGGCGACCAGCCGGGACGGTGAGCGCTGGGTGCACAACGGGGTCTGGACGCTGCCCGCGAAGAACAAGCTCAAGATCGGCCTCGTCTCGATGAACCGGACGGGGACGGTCGCCGAGTTCGACTACGTACGGACTTATCGCGACTGATGCACGCCCCCGGTGGCTTCTCCGCCATCGGGGGCGATTCCCGTTCTGCGAAACGTGTCCCCTCCGGTACGCCGAGTGTGCTTGACTCCCGCCTGGCGACCTCTGGGAGGGTTCATGGGGGAGTTGGTGGGGATCGACCCCCGCGGTGCGCATGACCTGATCCGCCGGATGGAGGCGGTGAAGGCGTTCCTGGGCAGGACGCGGCCCGGGCTCGACGCGGCGATCGCCGAAGCGGGCCAGGACTGGGCCGGCCGCCAGGGCAGCACGGCCCTGCATCGCGCGTGGGCGTTCCTCCACGAGGCCCAGCATGACCTCAAGTGGCGCATCGACACCGTGGAACAGCTCGTGCCGGTGCGCGAGCGCGGCCTGCTCACGGCCACCTTCCCGTTCTCCGCCGAGTCCGAGGCCCGGCACGAGGCCGAGCAGGCGGCCGCCGCCATCCGTGGGGCCCTCGACGCCCCTTCCTCGTCCGGCCCGGCCGCCACCCAGGTGGCTCAGGCCGTCGCCGCCACGGCCGGCAAGGCCGGCGACCCCGCGTACGCGGCGGCCCTGCTGGCGGCGCTCGGACCGGACGCCTTCGTCCACGCCCTGCACGCCCTGACCACCACGAACGACCACCCCACCCTTCCGCCGGACACGCCCCAGGACGCGAGCGAAGCACCCACCGGCACGCCACAAGGCGCCGCCGACACGCACAGCGCCACCCCCGAGGCGACGCAAAGCCCAGGCGCCGCGTTGCTGGCGAGGGCCTTTGCCAGTGCGGAGCGGACGGGGCGGCTCGGGGACGAGTGGCAGGCGGTGGCGGAGAGCGCTTCACCGCAGGCACTCAGCGCGCTGGTGTCGCTCGCCGGGCAGTCCGGCGCCGTACTCCACCGGGTCGCGCTCGCCCTGCTCGACCGCCCCGAGCCCGGCACGGAACTGCACGGCCTCATCACCGCCTACGCCGCCAACCCGCTGGCGTTCCAGCAGTTCCTGGCCGAGCACCCGCGCGAGACCGGAACGCTGCTGGCCACCGGCGACCCCGCCCTGCCGGCCGCGCTGGACGAGGCGCTCAAGCCGGGTGCCGGCGCCGACGGGCTGCGGGAGCGGGCGTGGGCGAACGTCCGGAGCCTCGGCGGCGGCTGACGATGCCGACCAAGGACCAGCTGCTCCGCGAGGCCGCCGACAAGGAGGCGCTCGCCGTCACGTTCCTGCGCTACGCCAGGGCGCTGCCGGAGGCGCTGGAGGACCTCCCGTCCCGCCCGGGCGACTACGAGCCCTTCTGGCGGGGCCCGGCCGCGCAGCGGTTCATCACCCAGGTACTCAGGCTGCGCAGGGAGCTGGACGACCTGGAGGACGACTGCCTGGCCACCGCCGAGAGCCTGCGCCGCCGCGCCAGGCGGCTGCGCGAGCAGGCCGCGCAGGTCGCCGGCCCCGCCTGAGAGGGGTCAGTGCGCGCCGACGTCGGACGACAGCCGCTGGGCGAGGTAGATCGGCACCACGGAGGCCACGATGAGCGCGGCGGCGTCGCAGTCGGCACGACTCACTCAGGAGGAGATCCGGTTACAGGCCGACATCGGGCCGTTGCTCTGGCTTCCGTACGACGAGCCCGGCGGGCACGATGAGGCCACGGCCCAGCATCGCGCCATCGCCGAGGCCATCCGCCGCGGAGACCCCGGCCAGGCCCGCGACCTGGCCGAACAGCATGTGCTCGACGCGATCGAACGGCTGATCGAGCTGCGGTTGCGGCTGGCGGACGCCTGACCGCGCCACGGCCCGGCAGGCGCGGCGGCCGTGGCGGGCGCGACCACAGGCACGGAGGTAGCGCGCGATGCCCCAGCCCTCGACCCCCACCACCACGGCCGCCCGCGTCGAGCGGGCCGTCTCCCGCGTCGGCGAGACGGCGCAGGGCGTGTTCACCGCCCTGGACGAGGTCCGCGACCGCACGGCCGAGCTCGCCAGGACGCGGCACCCCCTGGCCAAGGGTGACCTGGCGGCGCTGCGGCCGGCGCTCTTCCGCCACCTCGGCGGGCTCGTCGCGGGCATCGGGTTCATCGCCGCGCCGGGGCTGCTGGCGGACGCGCCGTGGTACCTGGAGTGGTGGCAGGACGACTCCTCGGGCCGGCCGGTGCAGCTCCTGCGCAACCTCGACCCGGCCAGCAGCGCGTTCTACGACTACACGCACTGGGAGTGGTACGCGGGGCCGAGCGCGGGGGCCACGCGGACGATCTGCGGCCCGTACGTGGACTACCTGTGCACCGACGAGTACAGCCTCACGCTGTCGGTGCCGGTGACGGCCGGGGGCGCGTTCGTCGGGGTGGCGGCGGCCGACGTGTTCGTGCGGCGGTTCGAAGAGGCGGTCGTGCCGGTGCTGCGCGAGGTGCCGGTGCCCGCGTTCGTGATCAGCGAGGCGGGGCGGATCGTGGCGTCGAACACCGCGAAGTGGATCGGCGGGTCGGCGTTCCGCGGCGAGGCGGGCTTCGACGTGCACCCGTGCGACGGGCTGCCGCTGTCGCTCGTCGCCGCAAACGCCGCAAGCGACTTGCGTGTTCCACGCAAGAATTTGAGGCAGCACTGAAAGTAGTTCACAGGGCCTTGTGGAGCGGTGTGCGGGCGGCCTAAATTCACCTCACCCCCCGAGAGAATCGAGCACGCATGCCCCGCTCCACCCTCACCGCGGCGCTCCTCGCCGCCGCCGTGGCCTGCGGCCTCCTGGCCCCGCCGGCCTCCGCGACATCGGCCGGGTCCGCCGCGCCCGTGGTGACCCGGGCGGCCCTGGATCCGGCGCTGGTCGCGGGCCGGGGCGCCACCGTGGCGTTCGCCGAGCAGGAGGCGGAGAACGCCGTCACCTCCGGCACGGTCATCGGCCCCGACCGCACCGCGTACACGCTGCCCGCCGAAGCGTCGGGACGCAAGGCGGTGCGGCTGGCGCCGGGGCAGCACGTCGAGTTCACGCTGCCGGCCAGGGCGAACGCGATCACCGTGCGCTACAGCATCCCGGACGCGCCCGGCGGGGGCGGCATCACCGCGCCGCTCGACGTCACCGTCAACGGCGGGCGCCGCACCACGATGACGCTGACGTCGCAGTACGCCTGGCTGTACAACCAGTACCCGTTCTCCAACGACCCCGGCGCCGGCCTGCTGCACCCCGACTGGTGGATCACCGAGTGCGCGTGCGTGCCCAGCGCGACCACGCCCCCGCCGGTGATCGCCAAGCCGTTCCGCCCGAACCACTTCTACGACGAGCAGCGCCTGCTCCTCGGCCGCACGTACCGGGCGGGCGACCGGGTGCGGCTGACCGTCCCGGCGGGCAGCAAGGCGGAGTGGACGGTCATCGACCTGCTCGACTCCGAGCTCGTCGGCCCGCCCAAGATCGAGCCGCGGGCGGCCAACGTGCTGGCGTTCGGCGCGGACCCGACCGGGCGGCGCGACTCGGCGCGGGCGATCGACCAGGCCATCGCGTACGCCAAGCGCAAAGGGCTGAAGGTGTACCTCCCGCCGGGGACGTACCAGGTGAACCGGCACATCATCGTGGACGACGTGACGATCACCGGCGCGGGCAACTGGTACACGATCGTCAAGGGCCGCGAGGTCGCCCTGCCGGCCCCGGCGCCGGACGGCTCCGTGCACACGGGCGTCGGCTTCTACGGCCGGCCCGCCTCGGAGGGAGGCAGCCGCGACGTGCACCTGTCGGACTTCGCGATCGAGGGCGACGTACGCGAGCGCATCGACACCGACCAGGTCAACGGCATCGGCGGCGCGATGAGCGACTCCACCATCGACGGCCTGCACATCCGGCACACCAAGGTCGGCATGTGGTTCGACGGCCCGATGGCGAACCTGCGGATCACGAACAACATCATCGTCGACCAGATCGCCGACGCCATCAACTTCCACACCGGCGTCTCCGGCTCGCGCGTGTCGAACAACTTCATCCGCAACACCGGTGACGACGCCCTGGCCATGTGGTCGGAGAAGAGCGCCAACACGGGCAACACGATCGACCACAACACCGTGCAGACGCCCGTACTGGCCAACGGCATCGCCGTCTACGGCGGCACCGACAACACGATCTCCGGCAACCTCGTCGCCGACCCGATCAGGGAGGGCAGCGCGCTCCAGGTCGGCTCCCGCTTCGGCGCAGAACCCTTCGCGGGGCGGCTGGACATCACCGGCAACACCACCGTACGGTCCGGCACGTACGAGCTGAACTGGAACATCGGGCTGGGCGCCCTCTGGTTCTACGCGCTGGAGCGGGACATCTCCGCCGACATCCGGGTGACGGGCAACGACTTCCTCGACAACACCTACAACGCGATCATGCTGGTCAGCGAGTGGTCGGTGAAGGACCTGTACGCGATCGACGGGGTGCACTTCAAGGACATCCGGGTGGACGGCACCGGCGCCTCGGTGGTCAGCGCCCGGGTGAAGGGCTCGGCCACCTTCGAGAACGTCGACGCCCGCAACGTGGGCGCGGTCGGCGTCAACAACTGCGGGTCGTTCGGCTTCCCCGCCACCGGCTCCGAGTTCTCGCTCGCGGATCGCGGCGGCAACGACGGCGGCTGGCTGGCCCCCTGGCTCCTGCCCAACACCATCACCTGCGACGACCGCCCGCCTGTCGTCCCGCCCCCGGCCCCCTCCCCCTGGTGACCCGCGCCGCCCCGCCCCGCGTCGAGCGGGGCGGGGGCATCGGAGCGCCGGTCAGCCGAGCGGGGCGGGGCATCGGGGCGGGCATCGGGGCGCCGGTCAGCCGAGGTCCGGCACGCCCCTGACCACCGTGGTCGACAACGTGCCGATCTCGCCGATGCCGATCGTGACCGTGTCGCCGTCGTGCAGCGTGAACGGCAGGTCCGGCACCAGGCACGTGCCGGTGGCCAGCACGGCCCCGTCGGGGAAGACGTCGGCGCGGTAGAGGTAGCCGGCCAGGTCGTCCAGCCGCCGGTTGAGCTGGGAGGTGCTGGCCTTGCCGTCCCACACCGTCTCGCCCGCCCTGGCGATGCTGAGCGAGATGTCCAGCGCGTACGGGTCGGCGACCTCCCACGCGGGCCTGATCGCCGGCCCGACCGCGCAACCGCCCAGGTAGATCTTGGCCTGCGGCAGGTAGAGCGGGTTGACGCCCTCGATGGTGCGCGAGCTGACGTCGTCCACGACCGTGTAGCCGACGATCTCGCCGGACGCGTTCAGCACCAGGCCGAGCTCCGGCTCGGGCACGTCGATCTCGGAGTCCGTGCGTACGGCGATGCGCCCGCCGTGCCCGGCGACCTTCCACGCCACCGACTTGAAGAACAGCTCGGGCCGCTCGGCCTCGTACACCAGCTCGTACACGTCGGCGGCCCGCTCGCTCTCCAGCACGCGCGCCTCCCGCGAGCGCCGGTACGTCACGCCGGCCGCCCACACCTCCATGCGCCCGTCCACCGGGGGCAGCAGCGGCACGGAGCCCGACGGGTGCCGCGTCCCGTCCGCGGACGTGCAGCGCTCCCGCAGCTCATCGGAGGACAGGCGGAGCAGCTCGCCGACGCTGGTGATCCCGGCCAGCTCCACCACCTGCTCACCGTCGTCGACCCCGACCGCGTCGGTGCCGGTCAGAGGGCTGGTGAACCGTACGATCTGCATTCCTGCTCCTAGCTCCATCAGACGAGGGGGCACGGGTCATCCGATGAATGTCCCCTTATGGGATCAACTTAGTAGTTCGCCGCGGCGAGCGGGAGGGGAGAGGTGTCATGGTGTTCGCTCCGGCTCCGGCCGATCGAGCCGGCCGGCTCAGCGGCAGTTGCCCCAGTCCTTCCAGCGCGACTTGCCTTCGGCGGCGTTGCGGCCGGCGTCCTTGATTCTCCCCATGTAGCTGACGCACCGGCCCTTGCCGTAGGTCTTCACCGGTCCCAGGTAGTGCTTGACGCTCCGGCCCTCGTTCTCGCCGCCCGTGCGGGGGTTGGTCCCGTGCGTCTGCGTCGTGATCGTGGCCATGGTGAAGGTGGGGGTGCCGATGTTCGTGGTCTTGATCGTGACGACGCAGTTGTAGCCGGTCTTGCGGTTGTACAGGAGGTAGACGTGGCCGAGGGTACGTTTCGAGGGGGTCCTCACGGCCTGCTTGCTGTTGGCGACCCGGGCGAAGCCCGAACCGCACACCCGCTCCGGGGTGACGGCGGCGGCGGAGGCGGCCGCGTACGCGGGATTCGCCATGACCCCTCCGATCGACAGTGCCGTTCCCAGGAGGATCGTCATCGACTTGCGCATTCCGCCGAGCCCTTCGCCACCGTCTCCCGCCGTCCGGGGGACTATCGGTTGATCATCTTGCCGGATGATTCCACCTCGGATGGCCGGAAGACCTCAGACGACCTCGAAATCGGCCATCATCGCCATGTCCTCGTGTTCGAGGTTGTGGCAGTGGAGCATGTAGCGGCCCCGGTAGCCGTCGAAGCGGGCCAGCACGTCCACGACCTCGTACGGGCGCACGTCCACGGTGTCCTTCCAGCCGGTGTCCGTGGCGGCCGGTTGCCTGCCGTTCCTGGCCAGCACCTGGAAGTGGGCCAGGTGCACGTGCACGGGGTGGTGGAAGTCGCTGGTCAGCCGCCAGATCTCGGCGGTGCCGAGCCGCGGGCGGGCCAGCGGCTCGCCGGGCCGGTAGCGGTGGCCGTTGATGGTCCAGGAGTCGTCCGTCCTGCGGAAGTCGAACGTGCGGGTGGTGACGGCGCGGGGCCGCCGGGGCGGGCGGGACAGCGTGGCGGGCACGGCGGTGTCGTCGGGCGCCCTGCGGGTGACGACGAAGCGCATGACGTTCCCCGCCGGGCCGGCGGCCAGGGTGTTGAGCAGGGTGATCTCGGTGCCGGGCGGGTAGGCGGAGAAGTCCACGACGACGTCGTACCGTTCGCCGGGGGCCATCGTGATCGTGTCGTGCGTGACGGGCGCGGCCAGCAGGCCCGAGTCGCTGCCGATCTGCGTGAACCGGCCGCCCGGGGAGAGCCGGAGCCGGTACCTGCGGGCGTTGGAGGCGTTCACCAGGCGCAGCCGGTGCCGCGTGGCCGTCACCTCGGCCACCGGCCAGGGCGCGCCGTTGACCAGGATCACGTCACCCTCGACGCCCTCCATGAAGTCGGCGTCGAGCCGGTGCGTGCCGTCGGCCAGCCCGTACGAGCCGTCGCTGTGCCCGCCACCGTGCCCCCCGCCGTGCCCCCCGCCGTGCCCACCGCCGTGCCCGCCCGCGTGGTGGGCGGTGTGCGGGTAACGGAAGGAGCCGTCCTCCTCGAACGCGCGGTCGCAGATCATCAGCGGCAGCTCCCGCTCGCCCCTGGGCAGCGGCAGCGCGTCCTCCTCCTCGTCCCTGACCAGCACCATCCCGGCGAGCCCGCGCCACACCTGCGGCGCGGTGAAGTCCATCCGGTGGTCGTGGTACCAGAGCGTCGCGGCCCGCTGCTCCACCGGGTACCGGTAGTCCTTGACGACCTGGTGGCGCACCTCGCCCGGATGGGCGTGCGCGGAGGAGTGGCCGGCGGGCACGACGAGGTCGGTCGGGTAGCCGTCCGACTCGGGCGGGGTGACGCCGCCGTGCAGGTGGGTGGAGGTGGGCACGGGCAGCTCGTTGCGCACGCGGATCACGGCGGGGGTGCCGCGCCGCAGCTCGAACGTGGGCCCGGGAAAGGTGCCGCCGTACCCCCACACCTCGGTACGCAGCCCGGGCAGGATCTCGACGGCCGCCACCCGCTGCGTCACCTCGTACCGGCCTGGACTCACGGGCCGGGCCACCTCGGGGATCGGCAGCGGCACGGTGAACGGCTCGGGCAGCCGCGCCCCGCTCGCCAGCGACTCGCCCGCGCTCTCGAGCCCGCCACCGCACCCGGCCACGGCCAGCCCGGCGCCGCCCAGCAGCCCGAGGAACGCCCGCCTGGAAACCCTCGCGCTCATGCCGCCCCCTCGCGGCGGAAGGCCAGCCACGTCCAGGCCGTGAAGACGGCCGACAGGCCGAAGATCGCCATCCCGAGCGGGAAGTGCCCCGCGATGGCCCGGTACTGCCCCAGCACCACCTGCACCGTCTCCAGCGCCACCAGCCCCAGGCTGGCCAGCGCGGGCCACGACGCTCCCCTGCCGGGCCGCCACAGCAGGACGGCCGCCAGGAGCTGCAGGTAGAGCACGCTGTGGGTGACGCCGCCGTTGTTGCGGTGCCAGGTCAGCAGGTCGACGTCGCCGGTGACGAACAGCCCGGCCAGGGCGGCCTGCGCGAGCACGCCCGCCAGGTGCGCCGTCGCCGTCACGCGCAACGACCAGACGATCCAGCCGCGCGGCACCGGTGTGGAGTTCGAGGAGGTCATGCCGGACATGCTGCTTCCGCGGGCCACCCGGCCACATCCCGCGCCGGACGGCACCCCGCCGTACTCCCGGGGTCGTACGCGGCCCGCTCGCAGCCGGAAACGTACGCCCCGGGGATGACGCCCTCCCGAAGGACGATCGCTAACTTATGGCCATGAACAGCCGCAGAACGGACGCGCTCGTCGCGCTGGGCAGCCTGGTGGCGATCGTGCCGGCCACGTACGCGAACCTGTCGTGGACGGGCCCCTACGAGCGGCCGCTCGACCCCGCCGGGCTGACCCTGATCACGATCGCGGCCCTGTCGCTGGCCTTCCGGCGCACCGCCCCGCTGGCCGCCGGGATCGCCGCGGCGGCCTGCGCCGTCGTGTACTACGCCGCCCACTACCCGGGCGTGTTCGCCGCCGCGCCGGCGCTGGCCGCGATCTACACCCTGGCCGTGCTGGGCCGGCGCGCGGACGCGATCTGGCTGGCGATCGGGCTGGCCGTGCCGGTGTACGGGCTGATGGCGCTGTCGTCCGACGACCCGGCGGCGGGCAACTGGATGATGCTGCTGAGCGGCTGGCTGGTGGCCATGGTGGTGGTCGGCGAGGTGACCAGGAGCCGGCGCGCGTACGTGCAGGCGGTGGAGCAGCGGGCCCGGGAGGCCGAGCGCACCCGGGAGGAGGCCGCGCTGCGGCGGGCCGGCGAGGAGCGGCTGTGGATCGCCCAGGAGCTGCACGACTCGCTCACCCACAGCATCTCCGTGGTCAACGTGCAGGCGGCGCTGGCCATGGAGCTGCTGGACAGGAAGCCCGAGCGGGTCAGGGAGGCGCTGGCCGCGATCAAGGAGTCGGGGCACGAGGCGATGAACGAGCTGCGCGCCACGCTGGGCGTGCTGCGGCAGGGCGAGCCCGAGGGGGCCGAGGCGGGGCTGTCCGGGCTGCCGCGCCTGGTGTCGAGGGCGGAGGGGGCGGGGCTGCGGGTGGCGCACACCGTCTCGGGCGACCCGTACGCGCTGCCGCCGGACGTGGACAGGGCCGCGTACCGGATCGCCCAGGAGGCGCTCACCAACGTGCTGCGGCACGCGGGCACGGCGGCGGTCACGGTGGCCGTCGAATACGATCGCTCGAAGGTCGTGCTGCGGGTGGAGAACGACGGCGAGCCGGGCACGCCCGGGCCGGGGATGGGGTTGATCGGGATGCGCGAGCGCGCGGTCGCCGTCGGCGGCTCCCTCACGGCGGGTCCCGGCGAGCACGGCGGCTTCGCCGTGCGCGCCGAGCTGCCTGCCGGAGCGGCGGCATGACGCCACGGCAGCCCGTCAGGGTGCTGCTGGCCGACGACCAGCCGCTGATCCGCGCCGGGTTCAAGGCGCTGCTGGAGCTCACCGACGACATCACCGTGGTGGGCGAGGCCGGCGACGGCGCGCAGGCCGTGGAGCTGGCCGGGCGGCTGCTGCCGGACGTGGCGCTGCTCGACGTGCGCATGCCGCTGCTCGACGGCATCCAGGCCACCCGCCGGATCGGCGCCACCCCCGAGCTGAACGGCGTGCGCGTGGTCATCCTCACCAACTACGCCCTCGACGAGTACGTCTTCGCCGCGCTCAGGGCCGGCGCCAGCGGCTTCCTGCTCAAGGACATCGAGCCGGGCGACCTGCTGCAGTCGGTCAGGGTGGCGGCGCGCGGCGACGCGCTGCTGTCGCCCTCGGTGACGCGCCGCCTGATCGAGGAGTACGTCAGCACCCCGCCCCGCCCGGCCGCAGTCCCCGGGCTGGACCGGCTGACGGGCCGCGAGTGCGAGATCGTCACCCTGGTCGCCAGGGGCCTGTCGAACGACGAGATCGCCGAGCACCTGGTGATCAGCCCCGCGACGGCCAAGACCCACGTGAGCAGGTCGATGACCAAGCTGGGCGTGCGCGACCGAGCCCAGCTCGTGGTCTTCGCGTACGAGTCCGGCCTCGTGGTGCCCGGCACCGGCCTCTAGATGGCCAGCAGGAACTCGTAGGCGTTCAGCACCCACACCAGCAGCCACAGGGCGATGGCCGGGAGCCGGTGCCGCCCCCGCCAGGTTCCTTCAGCAGGCACCCGTCATCACGTCACCTTCTGCTCATCGAACGCGGCGGTGCTCCTGTTTCCCCCATGGTAAGTCGCGGCGCCGCGCGGGCAGCGTCATCCGTTCACGGGCTTGCCGAGCGCGCTCCCGGCCAACCAGTCCTCCCACGACTTGGCCCACGGCGTCGGCCCGTTGCCGAACTGGAGCTTCCTCGACGTCCCCGTGACCTCGATGATGTCCCCGCGCTGGGTGAACTCGTAGAACCACTTCGCGTTCTCCGGGCTGGCGTTCACGCAGCCGTGGCTGACGTTGGAGCTGCCCTGCGCGCCGGTCGACCAGGGGGCGGCGTGGAAGAAGGTGCCGCTGTAGGTCATGCGCACGTTCCACTTGGTGCGGATGCGGTACTCGCCGGGCTCGCCGATCGTGGCGGAGTCCATGACGATGTCGGGGGCCTTCTCCTGGGCGATCATGATGCCCGAGTAGCTGTCGTCGCCGGGCTTGCCCAGGCTGACCGGGATGGTCCTGACGACCTCGCCGTTCTCGCGGACGACCGCCTTGTGGGTCTCGGCGCTGACCTTGGTGATGTGCTCGGGGCCGACGGTGAAGGACAGGCTGCGGTCCTTGGTGCCCCACAGCCCCGATCCCGCGCGCAGCCCCGCCAGATGTGCCACGACGGTGACCCGCTGCCCCACCGGCCAGTACTCGCGCGGCCTGAACTGGACCTCGCGGTCGCTCACCCAGCTCCACGCGCCCTCGACCGGCTGCGACATGCGCACCACCAGCGACCGCTCGATCGCGGCCCTGGCCTGCCGGGAGGTGATCGGCTGGGAGAGCAGGAGCTGGACGGGCATGCCGACGCCGACCTTCTCGCCGTCCAGGGGCGACATGCCGCTCTCCAGCACCCGTTTCGGCTTGAGCGTGGTGAACGTGGCGGTGCCGGTCACCTGCTTGCCGTCCGTGCCCTTGGCCTCGGCGCTGACCGTGTACGCGGTCGAGGGCCGCAACGGCCACCGGGGCCGCCACTGCCCGTCGGCGCCCACGGCCACCTTCACGGCGCGGCCCCTGGCGTCGGCGACGGCCACCTTCGTGATCTGACCGTCGGTGACCTGGACGGTGATGCCGGTGTCGGGGGCGACCTTCTTCGTGCCGTCGGCGGGCGTGATCGACAGCTTGGCCACGGGGCCCTGCGTCTGCGACGGCTCACCCGGCGCCGCGCCGCCGCCACCCGAGGAGGTGCATCCGGCGGTCACGGCCAGCGCCGCCGCGCAGATGGTGAGGAGTGTCTTGTTGGTCCGGCCGTTCCGCATCACTGATGCCTCCCGCGCCTGACATATAGGCAATCATTCACAGTAGTCCGGTTATCGGGGATCCGGCGGACTCCTTCCCGTATTGACCGAACCCATGCGAACACGGCGGCGCGGCGCGTTGCGATGATCTTGATCTGGCGTTCCGCCGACCACAATCATGGGCCGGTGGACTACTACCTGATCTCCGCGACGGCGGGCGATCGATCGCCCGCAGGGCTCCTGGTGGAGGAGTTCGTCCTGTGCGACGACTACACGGCGGCCGGCATCGACGGCGCCGAGTGGGTGGCGGAGATCGGGGCCTGGTCCGCCTCGGCCGAGCTGAGCAGGGCCATCCGCGCCGACACCGCACTGCGCTCCCGGGTCATGCCGGTGAGCAGGCAGGAGGCCGTACGGGCCTTCAAGCTGCTCGGCGGCGGCGGGCTGCCGGAGGAGGCCGGGCTGCGCACGCTCTTCCAGGAGCGCCGCCCGCTGCCCACCACGGCCCCGCTCAACCTCGGCAACGGCTCCGCCAAGGCGCGCCGCTACCGCATCCTGTTCGCCGGGGAGCTGGGCGAGACGGGGCTGGCGAACGCGAGCACGGCCCTGCGCCTGGAGCCCACCGGCGACTCGCGCGTGGTCGGCACGGCCTCCGCCAACGCCGGCGGCCACGGCTTCACCTGGGAGCTGCGCCGGATCGGCGCGGGCATCGCCTGGTGCGTGGACGTGACCGCGCGCCTGGGCTCCGGCCCCATCACGGCGCTCGGCGCGCTGCTGCACCACCACCGGCAGGCCGTACGCGAGCAGGGCCCCATCCCGGTCACCGTGGAGCGCTTCGCCTGACGTCACCCGGCCGGTGAGTGTCACGACTCGCCACCCCTGCCCGGTCCCTCCTACGACGAGGCAACCGAGCCAGGTGCGGGGTGACGATGAAGGCGAGCTCACTGATCAGGGCGCTGGACGAGCGGGTCGGCGGCGCCCGGTTCCTGGACCGGGCGATGCGCAAGGCCTTCAACAACCACTGGTCGTTCCTGCTGGGCGAGATCGCCCTGTACGCGTTCGTGGTCGTTCTGGTCACCGGCGTCTTCCTGACGTTCTTCTTCAAGCCGGGCATGAAGGAGGTCGTCTACGACGGCGCGTACGTGCCGCTGCGCGGCGTCATGATGAGCGAGGCGTACGCCTCCTCCCTGGAGATCAGCTTCGACGTGCGCGGCGGCCTGCTGA
Source organism: Nonomuraea rubra (assembly GCF_014207985.1). NCBI lineage: Bacteria > Bacillati > Actinomycetota > Actinomycetes > Streptosporangiales > Streptosporangiaceae > Nonomuraea > Nonomuraea rubra. Next base: position 9,641,486 of record NZ_JACHMI010000001.1, read on the forward strand.
TGCGGCAGATGCACCACTGGTCCACGCTGATCTTCCTCGGCGGGATCGTCGTGCACCTGTTGCGCAACTTCTTCACCGGTTCCTTCCGCAAGCCGCGCGAGCTGAACTGGCTGATCGGCGTGGCCCTGTTCGGCCTGGTCATGCTGAACGGGCTGTTCGGCTACTCGCTGCCGGACGACCTGCTGTCGGGGGCCGGGCTGCGGATCCTGCACGGGGTGCTGGTCTCGGTGCCGCTGGTGGGCACGTACCTGGCGATGTTCCTGTTCGGCGGGGAGTTCCCCGGCCAGGACATCATCCCCCGGCTCTACAGCCTGCACGTGCTGCTCATCCCCGGCCTGCTGCTCGTGCTCATCCCGCTGCACGCGGTGGTGCTGACCTGGCGGCAGACGCACACGCAGTTCAGGGAGAAGGGGGTGCGCAACCACCAGGTGAGCGGCGCGCCGTTCTTCCCGGCGTTCATCGCGAAGACGGCGGCCTACCTGCTGTGGGTGGCGGGGGTGGTCGCGCTGCTGGCCACCGTGTTCCAGGTCAACCCGATCTGGCTGTACGGGCCGTACGTGCCCAGCACGGTCAGCGCGGGCTCGCAGCCCGACTGGTACATGGGGTTCCTGGAGGGCGCGCTGCGGCTCATGCCGCCGTGGGAGTTCACCGCGTTCGGCTACACCGTGACGATGAGCGTGCTCATCCCCGCGCTGGTGGCGCCCGGCCTGCTGTTCACCGGGCTGGCGCTGTACCCGTTCGTGGAACGGCGGCTCACCCGCGACCGCGCCGTGCACAACCTGCTCGACCGGCCGCGCGACGTGCCGAGGCGGACGGGGATCGGGGTCGCGGGCATCGTCTACTACGGGGTGCTCTGGACGGCCGGCGGCAACGACGTGATCGCCGCCAACTTCCACATCTCGTTGTACGCGACGACGTGGATCTTCCGGATCGCGCTGCTGCTGGGGCCGGTGGTGGCGTTCGAGATCACCCGGCGGCTCTGCCTGGCGCTGCAGGAACGCGACCGGCGCCTGATCGAGCACGGCGTGGAGACCGGCCTGATCGTCCGGGGGCCGGGCGGCGAGTACACCGAGGTCGAGCGGCCGCTGACCGAGGAGGAGCGGGCGGTGCTCGCCGACCCCGCGCCGAAACCCGTCACCAGGTGAATGTCACAAACCTCCACCCTGCGACGTCTTGGTTCTGACGAGAAAACCGAGCCGTATGCGGGGTGGCTATGCAGGGCAGCTCACTGGCCAGAGCGCTGGACGACCGGATCGGCGGTGCCGGCTTCCTGAAGAAGGCGATGCGGAAGATCTTTCCCGACCACTGGACGTTCCTGCTCGGGGAGATCGCCCTGTACGCCTTCGTGGTGATCCTTCTGACAGGCGTCTTCCTCACGCTCTTCTTCAAGCCGAGCATGCGGGAGGTCGTCTACGACGGGGCGTACGTGCCGCTGCGCGGCGTCATGATGAGCGAGGCGTACGCCTCGTCGCTGGAGATCAGCTTCGAGGTGCGCGGCGGCCTGCTGATGCGGCAGATGCACCACTGGGCGACGCTGATCTTCCTGGCCGCCATCGTGGTGCACGCCCTGCGCAACTTCTTCACCGGCGCCTTCCGCAAGCCGCGCGACCTGAACTGGCTGATCGGCGTGCTGCTGTTCGTGCTGGTGATGTTCAACGGGCTGTTCGGCTACTCGCTGCCGGACGACCTGCTGTCCGGGGCGGGGCTGCGCATCCTGCACGGCGTGACCATCTCGATCCCGCTGGTGGGCACGTACCTGGCGACGTTCCTGTTCGGCGGGGAGTTCCCCGGCGAGGACATCATCGCCCGGCTCTACAGCATCCACGTGCTGCTGATCCCGGGGATCCTGCTGCTGCTCATCCCGCTGCACGCGGTGATCCTGACCTGGCGGCAGACGCACACGCAGTTCCGGGCCAGGGGGCTGAACGACCGGGTGGTGCGCGGGGCGCCGTTCTTCCCGACGTTCCTGGCCAAGACGACGGTGTTCTTCCTGTGGGTGACCGGGGTGGTCGCGCTGCTGGCGACCCTGTTCCAGATCAACCCGATCTGGCTGTACGGGCCGTACATGCCGGGTCACATCAGCGCGGGCTCCCAGCCGGACTGGTACATGGGGTTCCTGGAGGGCGCGCTGCGGATCATGCCGCCGTGGGAGTTCACGATGTTCGGCCAGACGGTGACGATGAGCGTGGTGATCCCCGCGCTGGTGGCGCCGGGGCTGCTGTTCACCGCGCTGGCCGTGTACCCGTTCGCGGAGCGGTGGGTGACCCGGGACCACGCCGTGCACCACCTGCTGGACCGGCCGCGCGACGTGCCGGTGCGGGCGGGGCTCGGGGTGGCCGGGGTCGTGTACTACGGCCTGCTGTGGGCGGCCGGGGGCAACGACGTGATCGCCACCACGTTCCACATCTCGCTGTACGCGACGACGTGGATCTTCCGGGTCCTGGTGCTGGCCGGGCCGGTGCTGGCGTTCGTCGTCACGCGGCGGATCTGCCTGGGGCTGCTGGCCCGCGACCGGCACACGGTGGACCACGGCGTGGAGACCGGGGTGATCGTGCGCGGGGCCGAGGGTGGTTACACCGAGGTGGAGCGGCCGGCCGACGAGGAGGAGACGGCGGTGCTGGTGCCTCCGGCGCGGCGCGAGCTGCCGCCGTCGGACTACGGCGACGTGCCGCCCCCGGCCGGGCGCCGGGTGCGGGACGCGCTGGAGCGCACCTGGCACGGGTGACCGGGATCACGATCCCCGTCCCGGCGGTCCGGCGACCGCACCGCCGGGACGGGTGCCAGGCGCGACCGCCGGGACGGTGCCGGGCGCGGCTGTCAGCCCCGCGTGGCGGGGACCGCCGCGTCCACGCCGCGGTCCAGGCGCAGGCCCCGCGTCTCCTTGAACGAGGTCAGCACCACGACCAGCGACACCGCCGCGATCGCGACCATGTAGAAGGCGGGCGCGATGGCGCTGCCCGACGCCGACACCAGCCCGGTCGCGACGAACGGCGCGGTCCCGCCGAACAGCACGTACGCGGCGGTGTAGCCGATGGCCGAGCCGCTGGCCCGCACCTTGGCCGGGAACATCTCGACCAGCGCGGGCACGTTCGAGGTGCCGATCACCGACACCAGCATGGCCAGCAGCGACGTGCCCAGCATGGCCCCCGCCAGCCCCGACCCCATCAGCCAGAACGCGGGCAGCGGCAGCAGCACGAACCCGGCGCACGCCGCGATCAGCATGGGCCGCCGCCCGAACCGGTCGCTGGCCATGGCGGCGAAGACGCAGGCCACGCTGTACGCGAGCATCGACACGACGTTCGTGAGCTGCGACTCGCTCTTGGTGTAGCCCAGCTCCTCCGACATGTACGCGATCATGTAGCTGCTCATCAGGTAGTACCCAACGGCGTTGGTGATGCTGTAGCCGAACAGGGTGGCGATCTGCCGCCCGCAGCGCCGTACGGCCTCGCGCAGCGGCGCCGGCTCCACCTCGTCCTGCTGCTCCAGCGACCGGAACACGGGCGTGTCCTCGACCTTGGAGCGCAGGTAGAGCCCGATGACGCCGAGCGGCGCCGCCAGCAGGAACGGCACCCGCCAGCCCCAGCTCTGCAGCGCCTCGGCCGTCAGCGTCGAGGTGATCAGGAAGCCGACGCCGGAGCCCGCCACGCTGGCCAGGCCAACGGTCACGGGCACGGCGGCGGCGAAGCGGGCCCTGCGGCCGTCGGGCGCGTACTCGACGATGAACGCCGACGCGCCCGTGTACTCGCCCCCGGTGGAGAAGCCCTGGGCGCAGCGCAGCAGGAACAGCAGGATCGGCGCGGCCATGCCCCAGGAGGCGTAGGTCGGCAGGATCCCGATGAGGAACGTGGCGCCGCTCATGGTGAGCACGGTCAGGGCCAGCATCCGGTTGCGGCCGAGGCGGTCGCCGTACCGGCCGAAGAAGGCCGCGCCGAGCGGCCTGGCGACGAACCCGCCGGCGAAGATCGCCCAGGTGGCGAGCAGCGCGGCCGTCTTGTCGTAGTCGGGGAAGAACAGCGCGGCGATGGTCGCGGACATCACGGCGTACGCCGCGGAGTCGAACCACTCGACGAAGTTGCCGATCGCGGAGGCCAGCGAGACCTTGCGCCGCACGGCGGAATCCTGGGGGGTCATGGTGCTCCTTACTCGGTGTGCCTGCTGCGGAGCCGGGCGCGCTGGATCTTGCCCGTCGCCGAGCGGGGCAGCTCGGTGACGAACTCGATCTCCCGCGGGTAGGCGAAACGCGAATGCGTGGTCTTCGCGAACTCGCGGATCTCGCGTGCCAGTTCCTCGCCCGGCCGGTAGCCGGGAGTGAGCAGGACCCACGCCTTGACGGCCTGGCCGCGCACGGGGTCCGGCACCCCGGCCACGCCCACGTCGGCGACGGCGGGGTGGGCGCGCAGCGCCTCCTCGATCTCGTCGGGGCCGACGCGGTAGCCGGAGGTCTTGATCACGTCGTCGACGCGGCCGAGGAACCAGTAGTAGCCGTCCTCGTCCACGCGCGCGTGGTCCTTGGTGTGGAACCACTCGCCGCCGAAGGTCTCCTCGGAGGCCTCGGGGCGGTTCCAGTAGCCGAGCGGGAACTGCGGGTTGCTCCGCGCCCGCAGGCAGATCTCGCCCACCTCGCCGGGCGGCACCGGCCGCTCGTGCTCGTCGAGCAGCGCCACGTCCCAGCCGGGCAGCGGGCGGCCCATCGAGCCCTCCTTGACCGGCGTGCCGGGGAAGTTCCCGATCAGCGGGTACGACTCGGTCGAGCCGTAGTAGTCGAGCAGCGTGACGCCGAACTGGTCGCGGAACCACCGGATCAGGTCGGCGGTGAGCGGCTCGTTGGCGCAGCAGACCGTACGCAGCCGCTGCGGGTGGCGCAGGCCCGCGTCCGGCACCTGCTCGCGCATCTTCCGCAGGAACGTGGGGTTGACCAGCCCGGTCGTGACCCCGTTGCGCGCCATGCCCGCCAGCAGGCCCTCCGGGTCGAACCCGGCGGCCGGCCGGTACACGTAGTGCACCGCGCCGGCCCGCAGCGGCCCCATGAGCTTGGCCATCGACCAGGCCCACTCCCCCGCGCCGTAGAAGACGTCGCCGGGGCGCAGGTCGTGGCAGACCTCGAACTCGTTGTGGCCGAGCAGCGTGCGGTGGGCGTGCACGATGCCCTTGGCGGGGCCGGTCGTGCCGGAGGTGTAGAAGATCAGCGCCGGGTCGTCGGCGGCCGTGTCGGCGTCCTCGAACTCCGGCTCGAACCGCCCGATCACCGGGTCGTCCACGTCCACCACGATGTCCTGGTAGCCGCCCGCCCTGCGGACCGCGCCGGCCTCGGTGACCAGCACGGACGCGCCCGAGTCCGCCAGCCGGTAGGCGATCTGGTCGTCGGCCCACAGCAGCGACATGGTCACCAGCACGGCTCCGGTGCGCAGCACGCCGAGGTAGGTGGCGGGCGTGTCGGTGCGCTGCGGCAGCATGACGGCGACGCGGTCGCCGGGGCGCACCCCGGCGCCCTTCAGGCAGGCGGCGATCCGGCGGGAGCGGTCCTGGATCTCGCCCCAGCGGATCTCCTCGTGGGCGCCGGTGTGGTCCTCGAAGATCAGGGCCAGGTTCTCGCGGGGGTGGCGGTCGGCCACGTCCACGGCCATGTTGTAGCGCTCGGGAACGCTCCATACGGTCATCTGGCGCTCCTCTGGAGGAAACGGTTCATCTCCCGCTGCGGCTCGCCGGAGGCGTACGCGGCGGCATGCACCTTCTTGGCGGCGTCCACGGCCTCGGCCAGCGCCTGGCTCTCCAGCTCCCGCAGCCGCCCCTTGGTCAGGGCCACGGCGCCGGGCGGCAGCGCGGACAGCTCCTTGGCCTGCCTGACGGCCTCCGCCAGCACCTCGCCGTCGCCGACGAGCCTGGTCAGCAGGCCCAGCCGCTCCGCCTCGGCCCCGTACACCAGCCGCCCGGTCAGCGCGAACTCGGTGGTCCTGGCACGGCCGAGGATGTTCCACATGGCCCAGATGCCGGTGATGCTCGGGATGCCGGACAGCACCTCGGGCTGCCCCATCCGCACGCCGGCGTGGCCGATGCGCAGGTCGGCCAGCAGCGCGTACTGGAAGCCCGAGCCGGCGGCCACGCCGTTCACCGCCGCGATGACCGGCTTGTCCAGGTCGAGCACCGCCCGGTAGAGGCGGTCGAAGCCGTCGATCCAGGCGTCGGAGGCGGCGTGGTCGGCGGGGTCGATCGTGGCCGTCTCGCCCAGGTCCTGCCCAGCGCAGAAGGCCCGCCCCGCGCCCGTGAGGACAACCGCGCCCACCTGGGGGTCGGCGCCCGCCTCGCGCAGCAGCCCGATCAGCCGCTCGCGCATCTCGGCGGTCCACGCGTTCAGCTTCTCCGGACGGTTCAAGGTGATCACCGCGACGGGTCCGTCACGGTCCAGCAGCACAGTCACAAGCGTCCCTTCCCAGGTCAACGGGCTTGCCGGGATACAACCAGGTGTGACGGGGCCGTGGCCAACATCAATGGAGTCCCTTGGCGATATCAGAGCGATATGGTGAGGCGGATGGAGCTGCGTCACCTGCGGTACTTCGTCGCGGTGGCCGAGGAGCTGCACTTCGGCCGGGCGGCGGAGCGGCTGCACATGGCCCAGCCGCCGCTGTCCCAGCGCATCCGCGATCTGGAGCGGGAGCTGGGCGTGCGGCTGTTCGACCGCAACCCGCACCGCGTCTCGCTGACCGAGGCGGGGGCGCTGCTCCTGGAGCATGCCCGCGGCGTGCTCGACCGTGCCGACGCCGCCCGCGAGGCCATGCGCCGCATCCGGCCTGGCGCGTCGGGGGTGCTGCGCGCCGGCGTGCCGCCGGACACGACCCCGATGGCGCTGCGGACGCTCGTGGCCCGCTTCACCGAGCACGTCCCCGACGTGCTGCTGGAGCTGCACGAGCTCACCACGGCCAGCCAGCTCGCCAAGCTGCGCGCAGAAGAGCTGGACGCGGGCCTGGTACGGCACCCCTGCGACACGGTGGGGCTGGAGTCCAGCGAGGTCGTGCACCGGCGGCTGGGCGTGGTGCTGCCCGCAGACCACCGCGCGGCCGGCCAGGACGTGGTACGCCTGCGCACGCTCGACGGCTCGGCCCTGGTGATCTTCCCCAGGGAGATGGCACCGCAGCTCTACGACCACATGCTGGAGGCGTGCCGCGACAACGGCTTCCTGCCCAGCGCGATCCGGCACGCCCGCAACCCGCACTTCGTGCACGGCCTGGTCATGTCGGGGCTGGGGGCGCACCTCAACGAGGCCCCGTACGACGACTTGCCGGCCGGGCTGGTGTGGCGGCCGATCGACGAACCCCGGCTGACCTGGTCCACCTCCGCCGTGTGGCCGCCCGTGCAGGGCGGCGAGGTCATCGGCGCGTTCGCCGAGGCCGCGCTGGCCGGGCTGCGCTCGGTCGGGCACGCCTGAGTCCCCGTCATCCGGTTCGCATTCCTGTGCGAACCAGGAGCGAAGGACGCGAGTCCAACCCTTTGGAACGATCCGGGCCTCGCCGGGGTCGTGCTTCAGGGGGACACGCACCGGGGGCGGTGCTCGTACAGGGGGATTCATGGACATCGGCGCGATGTCGCGCGGGCCTGGGCAGGCCGGCGCGAGACGGGGGACCGCGAGGGCGATCGCCGCGGTCGTACTGACGGCAGGGCTGGCGGGCGCGGGCACGCTCGTCACCACCACGGAACCGGCGCAGGCCGCCACCACCGGGGAGACGGTCTTATCCGTGGGCACCGCGTCCTTATCCGTGGGCACCGCCTTATCCGTGAGCACCCCGTCCGAGACCGGCGTGAACTGCCGCCGCGTCAAGTGCGTGGCGCTCACCTTCGACGACGGGCCTGGCAGGTACACGGACGCGCTGCTGCGGAGCCTGGCGGCCTACCGGGCGCGGGCCACGTTCTTCGTCGTCGGGCAGAACGTGGCCGCGTACCCGGGGATCGTGCGCAGGACGCACGCGGCGGGGCACGAGATCGGCAGCCACACCTGGTCGCACCCGGACCTGACGAAGATGCCGGCCGCGTCGGTGCGCGCGCAGTTCGCCCGTACCGATCGGGCGATCAAGGCGGCCATCGGGATCAGGCCGAAGCTCGTCCGGCCGCCGTACGGGGCGTTCAACGCGACCGTGCGGCTGCAGGCCCGGCGGCCCGTAATCATGTGGAGCGTGGACACCCTGGACTGGCGCTACCGCGACAGCGCCAAGGTAGCCAGGAAGGCGATCAGGTCGGTACGCCCGGGCAGCGTCATCCTGTTCCACGACATCCACCCCTCGACCGTGCGGGCCATCCCCAAGGTGCTGAAGAGCCTGTCCAAGCGCGGCTACCGGTTCGTCACCGTCAGCCAGCTCTTCGGGGGCAAGCCGCCTCGGGTGGTCTACAGCCGGGGCTAGCGGTTCCGCGAACTTCTCTCGCGTCCGTTGAACCCCGCTCGCCGGGCAGGCGTATCCGTCCATGTGAGCGGTGATCGCGCATGAACCCCGACCAGAAAGGTTGCGGCACCGGCAGCAGGGACACCGCGCAGGCCGGGCGGCCCGGCCTGCGCGGGCTGCGGGCGGCGGTGTTCGCGGTCGTGTGCGTGCTCGCGGCCCTCGCGATGCACGTGCTGGCCGGGGGGCCGATCGCCGGTCTGGGCACGGTGGTCGCGGCCACGGCCGCGACGGGTGCGGGCGCGTTCGTGCTGGCCCGGCGGCGGCGGTCCCCGTGGACGCTGCTCGCCGCCTCGTTCGCCGCCCAGTACGGCATGCACCAGCTCTTCACCGCCGGCACCGGCTCCATCGCCGGCCTCCTCACCACGATCGGCGTCCCTCTCAGCACGGCCACCGCCGGCCCCCATCACCACTCCCTCCTGGACGCGGCCGGCCACCATGGCGGCGGCCTCTACGGCGGGACGGGAATGTTGCTGGCGCACGTCCTGGTCGCCGCCGTCTCCGCGTGGTGGCTCGATCGCGGCGAGACGGCGCTGGCCACGCTGCTGCGGTTGCTCGCCTGCTCGCTCCACGACCTGTGGGCCCTGCTGACCTCCCGCGACACACCGCTCCCCGCGCTCCCCTTCCGGCTGTCCGCGCCGGCGCGCGCGGCAGCCGGCGGCGTCCTCACCGCCCAGGTGCTGGCCTGGGCTCTGTGCCGGCGGGGGCCGCCCCGCTAGGTGCCAGGGAAATCGACCTCTCGGACGCTCGCGGTTCGCAGCCGCGAGCACGGTGACCGGCACGGCGCCGCACCCGCGTGCGCCCCGGTCACGCCCGGCTTTCCCCGCCCCGCACGGGACACCCCGTGTCCTCGCGCGGGCGCGCACCTCCGGAACGGAGCCCCCCATGACCTCGGTCGAAACGCGCCAGGAAACCACCCTTCCTGCGCCCGCGAGAACCCCGTCCCCCTCCTCGTCCCAGCGCTACCGTGCCGTGTGGCGCTGGCACTTCTACGCCGGCCTCTTCGTCGCCCCGATCCTGCTCGTGCTGGCCGTCACCGGCGCCGTCTACCTGTTCAAGGAGCCCTTCGAGGAGTGGCGCTACCAGGACGTCCGGACGCTCGCCGAGCCCGCCGCCACGGCCCGCCCCCTGTCGGAGCAGATCGCCGCCGCCCAGCAGGCGCGGCCGGGCGCTCCGGTCATGTCCGTCATCCCGCCCGCGTCCGCCGACCGCACCACCCGCGTCATCCTCCAGGGCACCGACACGGGGCCCTTCGCGCAGGGCGTCTCCGTGTACGTGGATCCCGGGACGGCCACGGTGGTCGGGCAGATCGACGACGGGGCCACGTTCATGCGCGTGGTCCGTACGATCCACGGCGAGCTCATGTCCGGCACGGTCGGCGACCGGGTCGTGGAGACCGCCGCCTGCTGGGCCCTGATCCTCATCGCCACCGGCACGTACCTGTGGTGGCGCGGCCGGCGTACCCGCAGGAAGCCGACCAGGCCGGGACGCGGGCGGCTGCGGCGGCTGCACATCCTGACCGGGCTCGGCGGCGGCTCGGTCGTCGTCTTCCTCGTGCTCTCCGGCCTGCCGTGGTCGGGCGTGTGGGGTGACGGCCTGCAGCGCGTCCAGGCCGGTACGGGCTCGACCTACCCCAGCGCCGGCGACTACCCGCACACCTCCACCCCGCCCCTGTCCGGCGACCTGTCCACCAACCCGGACGCCAAGGTCCCCTGGGCCGCCGAACGCCTCCCCGTCCCGCCCTCCCAGGACGGGCACGCGGGACACGGCACCGCGCACGGCGTCCTCCAGCCCGGCGCCCTGCCCGTCGAGAACGCCCTGGCCGCCGCCAGGCCCGCGATCCGCTCGTGCCCGCCGGCCGAATGCGACCTCAAGGTCCTGCTGCCGGACGGCCCCCATGGCGTCTACACGATCGTGACCGACCCGCGCCGCGACCCGTCGGCCGCGCAGACCCTCCACGTCGACCAGTACAGCGGCCGGGTGCTGGTCTCCTACGGCTGGGCCGAGTACGGCGTGCTCGCCAAGGCCGTCGAACAGGGCGTCGCCCTGCACGAAGGCCGCCGATACGGCACCGCGAACCTGATCGTGATGCTGGGGGCCTGCCTGACCGTCATCACGCTGGTGGTCACCGGTGCCTGGATGTGGTGGAAGCGCCGGCCCCGAGGCCGCGCCAGCGCCCCGGCCCGCACCACGGACCGGCGCACCACGTACGGGGTGATCGCCGTCATGGCGGTGCTGGGGGTGCTGTTCCCGCTGGCGGGGGTGAGCATGGTGGCGGTGCTGCTGGTGGACCGGCTCGTGGTGCGGCGGATTCCCCGGCTGGCCCGCGTGTTCGGCTGACCGGCCCGCCCGCCCCGCCGCCCGCACCGCTCCGGCCGCTCCGGCCGCTCTGGCCGCTCTCGTTGGGCCCGGCCGCTCGCTGGCATGGCGGCTTGGCCGGTCTGCTCCGCCCGGTGTTCCGTGTCAGCGGTTGAGCGGCCAGATGCGGGCGGTCTGGTCGCGGCTGGCGGTGACGGCGATCGGTTTGCCGTCGAGGAGGCCGATCGCCACCGACCAGACCGCGTCGTCGTGCCCGGTGAGCGGCGTGCCGAGCTCCTGTCCCGAGTTCAGGTCCCAGACGCGGGCCGTCCTGTCCTCGCCGCCGGTCACCGCCACCGGAACCCGGCCCAGGGTGCCGATCGCCACCGACCAGACCGGACCCGTGTGCCCCGTGAGGGGCGCGCCGACGGGTTTCCTGGTGGTCAGGTCCCAGACCCTGGCCGTCGTGTCCTCGCCGCCTGTAATAGCCACCGGCACGCCGTCCAGGGTGCCGAGAGCCACCGACCGCACCCAGCCGGTGTGCCCGGTCATCGGCGCGCCGAGCTGCCTGCCCGAGGCCAGGTCCCACACGCGCACGGTCCCGTCGTCGCCGGTGGTGACCGCGATGGCCCTGCCCCCGGCCTGCCCCGCCGCCACGCCCCACACCGCGCCGTCGTGACCGGTGAGCGGCCTGCCGGACTGCTCGCCCGTACGCAGGTCCCACACGCGGGCGGTGCCGTCGGCGGAGGCGGTGACGGCGACGTGCCGGTCGCCCATCCGGAGCCTCCCCTCCGCTCGGTGCCGTGGTGCCGACGGTCGCGGCCAGAGGGCTGATCGTGCCCGTACCGGGCGGCTTCGGCCACAGCGCCACCCCCAGCACGGCGGCCACGACCCCGACCGCCACCCCACCCGCCACCAGCGCCCGGCGCGGCACCCTGCGGGCGGGCGGCGGTGGGGATGCGGGCAACGCTCGCGTGGTCGGCGGCGACGTGGGCGCTGCCTGCACCGGCCGCGAGGGCGTGAGCGGTGACGGCGTGGACGGCGACGGCGTGGACGGCGACGGTCTGGGTGGCGTCAGAGCGTCCATCGTCCCGCCGGTCGCGTCCCAGGTGGCCATCGGGTCGGCCCCGCCGGTCAGCACCCGGACCAGGGCCTCGGCCGTGAGGCGGCGGGACGGGTCCTTGTCCAGGCACGTCACCACCAGCGCCCGCAGCGACTCCGGCACCCCCGCCACGTCCGGCTCCTCGTACAGCAGCGCCCGCAGCACCGCCGCCACCGAGTCCCCCGCGAACGCCCGCCGCCCCGTGGCCGCGAACACCATGGTGGCGGCCCAGCTGAACACGTCCGCCGCCGGCCCGACCGGCTCCATGCTGACCTGTTCCGGCGCCATGTACCCGGGCGTGCCGACGGCCCCGGTCTGGGTGGCGGCGTGGTCGAGGGCGCGCGAGATGCCGAAGTCGATCACGACCGGCCCCTCGGGCCCCAGGATGACGTTGCCGGGCTTGAGGTCGCGGTGCACGACCCCGGCCCGGTGGATCGCGGCCAAGGCAGTCGCGGTCGCCACCGCGAGCCGTTCCAGGCCGCCGCCGGTACGGGGCCCGTCCCGGCGGACGACGCGTTCCAGCGAATCACCGCGTACGTACTCGCTCACGATGTACGGCCGATCGTCGTACATCCCCATGTCGAGCACCCGAGCCGTGCAGAAGGGCGCGACGCGGCGCGCCAGCTCCACCTCACGCAGGAACCTGCGGCGAGCCTCGGGGGCGTCCGCCATCCTGGCGTGCAGCACCTTGATCGCGACCTCGTCGCCGGACGGGCTCAGCCCCAGGTAGACCGCCCCCTGCCCGCCCTCCCCGAGGAACCCGGCGAGCCGGTATCCGGCGATCTGCCCGAGGTCTTCTCCCGATCGCGGACGTGACAATGTCCACCTCTCCACCCGTCAGCAGCAGCCTCAGCACGGATACTACGATTCCGGGCACCCCACCGGATTACCCGAAAAGGCGATAAAGACCGGCACGGCAGAATTTCCGGAAAATAGTCACCGAGAAGTCATTCTGCATTTCCCGCGGCTTCATTTCCCGCGCCGTACTAGCCCTGGCACTACCGCGAAGACGGGACGTGCCACGATCGAGATCCGGGCGCGGGACGGCGAGCGTAGGAGGCATGAAACTCATCGCGATCGGCGCCCTGCTCGGCGCCCTGGCCGTACCCTCCTCGAACGCTCCCACCTGGGGCGCGTGCCAGGGCGACGACCGGCCCGGGGACCTGGAGTGCTCGTCCGTCGAGGTGCCCGTGAACTGGGCGGATCCGGACGGCCGCAAGATCACGATCAAGATGGCCAGGCTGCCCGCCACCGGGGACCGGCGCAAGGGCACGGTGTTCAGCATCCCCGGCGGCCCGGGCGGCTCGGGCATCGACGACCTCACGTACTACCGCGGCAGCTTCACCGAGCTCCGCGAGCACTTCGACGTGGTCACCCTCGAACCGCGCAACGCCACCACGTACGGCCGCCTGCCCCAGAAGTGCTTCGCCACCGGCCCCCTGCTCACCCGCCCCGACACGCGCGGCGAGTACGCCGAGCAGGGCGCCGCGATCCGCCGGGCCGTGCAGGAGTGCAGGACGCTGGACCCCGAGTTCTTCGACCACCTCGACTCGGCGTCCGTGGCCCGCGACATCGAGGCGATCAGGACCGCGCTCGGGGAGGAACGGCTGAGCTTCATCGCCACCTCCTACGGCGGCGTCCCCGGCGTCGCCTACGCCCGCCTGTTCCCGGACCGCGTCCGCGCCATGTACCTGGACGGCGCAGTCAACCAGCTGCGCGACGCCACGGCGGAGGCCAGGACGCGGTACCGGACGTACGAGGCGCAGTTCGCCCGCTTCCTGAAATGGTGCGACTCGACCGGCGACGTGTGCGGGAACGGCCTGGGCGCCCGCTGGCGCAAGCTGATCGCCGCCGCCGACCGCGAGCCCCTGCCCATCAAGGGCGACCCGGCCACGTACAGCGGGTTCGACCTCCAGGTGGCCGCGATGCCGCACCTCGTCTCGCCCGGGCCGGGGAACGCGCGCTGGAAGGAGCTCGCCCAGGCCGTCAAGCAGGCCGAGGCCGGGGACGCGACCGGCTTCGCCAAGTACGTGCAGGCGGGCATCGGCACGCCGAAGCCCCCGTCGTTCATCGGCATGAACGCCACCCAGTGCGCCGACGGCCTGCGCTACCGCGACTACCGCGACTACCGGGCCGTGCGGGCGCTCGGCGAACGGATCTCGCCCAACCTCCACGGCATGGGCCTGTGGCACCGGCTCGGCTGCTCCGGCTGGCCCACCCCGGTCACGAACCCGCCCCGCCCGCTGCCCTCCGGCCTGCCGCCGTTCCTCGGCGCGGGCACGTGGACCGACCACGCCGACACGGCCGACCTCGTACGGCGGGTGCCGGGTTCCGCGATGGTCGCGTTCGACGGCCACGGCCACGGGCTCTACCTGACGGGCGACGCCTGCACGATCGGGCACGCCAACGCGTACCTGACGGACCTGCGCCTGCCCGCCCCCGGCACCACCTGCCGCCCCGCGACGACCTCCTGAGCCCCGGCCGGGCCACGTGACACGAGGCACGTGACCCGACGGTGATCCGCCAGCGCAGACCCGCCAGGGCGGGCCCGTCAGCGCAGACCCGCCAGGGCGGATCCGTCAGAGCAGCAGGCCCGCCACCGCCAGCACCGGCTCGGGGTGCTCGGCCAGCAGCGCGCTCACCTCCCGATGCTCGTCCCCCGCGGCACCGGCCACGCGCCACTCGCCCTCGCACCCGAGCACCCCCGCCACCGCGTCGCACGCGTCCGGATGGGCGGCGAGCAGCGACGCCACCGGCCCGGAGGCCACCGGCGCCGAGGCGGCGGCGGGCTTGGGGCGGGCGGTCCACGGCGGCACCCACGAGTCCACGGCCGTCAGCGAGCCGGGGAACGTGCGCCCCGCCTCCCGGATCAGCACCGGCATCAGCTCCGCCGCCCCGTCCCGCAGCGTGGTGATCAGCTTGGGCAGCCACGGCAGCAGCACGTTGTCGGGCAGCCGGCCGAACGCCTTCGAGATCACCTCCACCACGAACCCCGACAGCCCCGGAGCGGGCTCCATGGCCTGCACGAACCCCATGATGTAGAGCGGGAACGACGGCACGACCAGCGGGTTGGCCAGCAGCTCGTCGCAGCGGGCCCGCAGGTCGGCGATCGGCAGCAGCCCGAGCTGGTGGTGGGCCGCCCACAGCAGCGCCACCTTGCCGGGCGCCTCCGGATGCGACTGCTGCACCGCCAGCTCCAGCTGGGCCCTGTCACAGCCGAGCGCCAATGCCAGGCTCTCCATCGTGAACAGGAAGCCCAGCATGGCCGCCACCTGCCGCACGCCCGTCTCCTCGTCCACGAAGGCCGTCGGCAGCAGCGTGCAGTAGTGCGCGTACCCGGCCGTCACGAACGACTCGCACCAGGCGGGCAGCTCGGGCTCGTTCGCCCGGTAGTAGGCGAGCAGCCGCCGGATGCGGCGCAGCACCTCCGGCGCGTCGTCCACGGTGCGCTCGGCGGCGAGCAGCTCCACCGCCCGCGCCCCCAGCTCGTCGGCGAAGCGCCGGCTGCCGAGGAACAGGATCGAGTCCTCGACCGCCGCCAGCGCCACCGCCGCCGTGGCCTTGGGATCGTGCACCGAACGCCGCAGCCGCTGCTCCAGCACCTGCTCGATGGTGACGCCCTCGTAGCCGAGCTCGATGATCGAGCGCTGGTACTTGCCGAACGCCAGGTCCCAGCTCTCCTGGATGGAGCGCTCGCCCAGCCTGCGCTCGCCCATGATGGGCCGAACCGCGTCGGACGGCAGCAGGTACCGCAACATCCACAGCAGGTCGGAGCAGGGCACCAGGTCCGGCTCGGCGTTCAGGTCGAGCAGCGCCCGCTGGATCGTCCGCTTCTCCAGGTCCAGGCCGAGCGGCGCGAGCCGGTCGTAGACGTTCCTGGCCAGCGGCGGCAGCGCGTCGTAGCCGACCTCGCCGACGCGGTCGCCGCCGAGCAGGATCTCGCACAGCCGCCGGATGTCGCGCCGGCCCGGCACGGCGTCCTTCTCGATGCACGTGACGGCGGCGTCCTGGAAGTCGTACGGCGTGGGCCTGGCGCGGTTGCGCAGGCCGGCCAGCAGGATCGAGGTCTCGTAGACCGCGATCGCGTCGGCCGTGCTGGCCAGGTAGCCGTTCCGGCGGGCCAGCCGGACGATGTCCACCGACCAGCCGACCAGCTCGGCGTCGTCGAGCGGGTCGAGCGCGGGCGGCCTGGACAGGAACCCCGTCAGCTTGTCGGCCACGTCCGCCCGGGGCACGGGCGCGGGCAGCTTGGCCGCCCGCTTGCGCGCGCCCTTCTGCCCTTCGAGCTGGAACGGGGTCAGCTTGTTCCGCGTGAGCGCCTTGGCCCAGGTCGCCGCCGCGATCGACACCGAGCCCGAGGCCAGCCCGAACTGCGCCTCGATGGCCGAGTGGCTGGACGGGATGAGGCCGTACAGCCATTTCGTGCCCGTACGCGGGGTGATCTCGAACGGCGCCGCGGACTTCAGGCCGAACTGCTCGACGCGGCTGGCGGCGTGGAAGGCGCCGCACACGTACAGGCAGTCGGCGGGGTCGGCGCCGGACGTGGCCAGGTGCTCGCGCATCCTGGTCCACATGTAGCGCTCGCGGTCCTCGTCCACGGCCACCCGGGCGTCGTCGTCGGGGCGCAGGCGGCGGAACAGGCTGCCGATCAGCACCATGACCTGGCGGTAGGTGTCGTAGTCCGCGCCGGACAGGGGCTGCTCGACGTACTGGTCCCACCACTCCGACCAGTGGCGCACCTTGCCGTGGTGCAGCAGGTGCTCCTCCAGCTCGGCGAAGCGGGGGCGCAGGTCGCCGATCTCGACGCCGACCGCGTCGCCGTGCAGCCCCGCTCCCTCCTCCTTCGCGGCCGGCGCGGCGGCCGGCTCCGCCTTGGGCTCCCACTGGAAGACGTGGTCGGTCGAGCGGTCCACCAGCACCAGCTCGACGCCGGGGGTCTCCAGCGCGTACGAGATGGCCTGGTACTCGGCCGACGCCTCGGTGATCGGCGCCACCACGCTGAGCGGCGCCGAGTCCTTGGGGAAGCCGTCGAGGTCGGTCGCGAACGCCTGCAGCGCCACCGGCAGGCGGCAGTTGCGCAGCTCGGTCAGCAGCGGCTGGAGGTCCTCGCACAGCTCCAGGTAGATGACCTTCGGCTGCTTCTCGCGCAGCCTGCGCACCATCGCCAGCCCGGAGGCCGGCGAGTGGTGGCAGACCGGGAAGATCTCCAGCTCCTCGCGCAGCGCCCGGTCCACGTCGTCCACCAGGCCCGACAGGATGCCGGACACGGCGACGGGACTGCCGGCGAACTGCTCGGCGGCGTCGAGAAGCTGCTCGCGCAGCGCGCTGAAGGGACCGTTCATGACAGGGTCGAGATGGCCTCGCGGCCGCCCTCGAGGAACTCCGGCCACTCCCCGCCGGCCTTCTTGCTGCGGGGCTCGACGACGCCGTGCCAGTACTTGTTGAGAATGGCCAGGTCCTCGGGGCTGCGCCGGGCCAGCGAGCCGACCAGCGAGGAGGCCAGCGTCTGGGCGCGCAGCACGCGATCGCCGAAGAAGTGGCTGTGCAGGATGGCGTCCTCCAGCACGCCGATCTGCTCGGCCGTGGACAGCGCCGACTCCAGCTTCTCGTCGTCGCTGGTGGCCGAGGCCGCCGCCGAGCGCAGGTCGGCGAAGCTCTGCAGCAGGATGTCGAGCAGCGTGGGCGGCAGGTCCAGCTCGATCTGGTGCCTGCGCAGCAGCTCCTCGGTACGGAAGCGGACGATCTCCGCCTCGCTCTTCTTGTTCGTCACGACCGGGATGCGGACGAAGTTGAAGCGCCGCTTGAGGGCCGAGGACAGGTCGTTGACGCCCCGGTCGCGGCTGTTGGCGGTGGCGATGATGGAGAAGCCGGGCTGGGCGAAGACGATGTTGTCGTCGTCGAGCTCGGGGATGGAGACGTACTTCTCCGACAGGATCGAGATGAGCGCGTCCTGCACGTCGCTGGTGGAGCGGGTCAGCTCCTCGAAGCGGCCGATCACGCCGCGCTCCATCGCCGTCATGATCGGCGAGGGGATCATCGACTCGCGGGACTGCCCCTTGGCGATGACCATGGAGACGTTCCACGAGTACTTGATGTGGTCTTCGGTGGTGCCCGCCGTGCCCTGCACCACGAGGGTGGAGTTGCGGCAGATCGCTGCGGCCAGCAGCTCGGCCAGCCAGCTCTTGCCGGTGCCCGGGTCGCCGATCAGCAGCAGGCCCCGGTCGGAGGCCAGGGTCACGATGCTGCGCTCGACGAAACTGCGGTCGCCGAACCACTTCTGCGGGATCTCGCGCTCGATGCCGTCGGAGCGCTCGGAGCCGAGGATGAACACCCGGATCATGCGGGGGCTGAGCCGCCACGAGAACGGCTTGGGGGAGTCGTCGATGGACTCCAGGTAGTCGAGCTCCTCCGCAAACTTCACCTCTGCGGGGGCGCGCAGCATATCGTCACTCATTCGCGAGTCTCCTAAGTGAGGAAGTTCTTGAGCTCGAAGACGAGCTTGTGGATGTGACCCGAGATCACGGGGGTGCCCAGGTCCTTGAATTTCTTGCGGAACCACGGATCGACGCTCTGCACGCCGGAGCTGTTGACCGAGCCGACGGGGATGAACTTCACGCCCGAGCGGTAGACGGCCTCGATGCCCTCGTAGAGCGGCTGGGAGGCGCCGAACTCGTAGAAGTCGGAGATCCACACCATCACGGTGTTGCGCGGATCGCTGATCTTGGGGCGGGCCATGGCCATCGCGACCGGGCCGTTGTTGCCGCCGCCGAGGTTCGTGCGCATCAGCACCTCGAACGGGTCGTGCACCCACGGGGTCAGGTCGATGGCCCGGGTGTCGTACGCGATCAGGTGCACGTCGACCTTCGGCAGGCCCGCGAAGATCGAGGCCAGGATGGTGCAGTTGACCATCGAGTCCGTCATCGAGCCCGACTGGTCGACGACCACGATGAGCCTGGCCGGCGTCGTGCGGCGGGCGGTCTGCTTGTAGAAGAGCCGGTCCACGTACAGCCGCTGGTCCTCGGCGTTCCAGTTGGGCAGGTTCTTCCAGATGGTGCGGTCGATGTCGAGGTTGCGGAAGACCCGCTTGGGCGGCACCGTGCGGTCGATGACGCCGGAGCTGGTCTTCTCCACCTGCGTACGCAGCACCTCGGCGACCTCGTCCACATACCTGCGGATGAGCGCCTTGGCGTTGGCCAGCGCGACGCCCGACAGGTTGGACTTGTCGCGCAGGAGCTGCTCGATGAGCGACATGCTGGGCGTGAGCTGCGCGGCCAGGGCGGGGTCGGCGAGCACCTCGCGCAGGTGCATGCGCTTGATCAGGTCGCCTTCCAGGCCGGCGAGGACCTTGGCCAGCTCCTCGTTGCCCTGGCTGTGGCGCAGCCCGCCCGGCTCGCAGCCCATGCCGCGCTCGAACCAGGCGGCGTCCTGCTTCCAGCTCTCCAGCTGGGCGGCGGAGACGTTGCCCGAGCCCGTCGCGAACACGTTGAGCAGCAGCTTGGAGACCAGGGCGGCGCGGCGCACCTCGTCGCCGGCCTCGTGCTCCCTGTCGGCCATCAGGCCGTCGAACTCGGCGGCCAGGTCGGGGAAGCGCTGCACCAGGTTGTCGACCGACACCGCGGGGTCGAGCAGGGTGAGCGGCAGGCCGAGGTCGCCGACGATGCCGAGGCTGGCGTTCTCCAGCGCGGGCTGCTCGTCGGGGCCGAACAGCCTGGACATCAGGCGCCAGTAGAGCACCTGCCGCCGGGTCTCATCGGCACTCTGCCCACTCATCTCTGTGGTCATGTCGGTCATTTCCGCAGCAGCCGTCCCGCTCGTTCGCGCAGCACGGCGACCACGTCGCCGTTCTTGCTCTCGGCCTTGGCCACCTTGGGGTCGGTGGGGCCGAGCGCCCAGTCGCCGTTGTGCGCGGCGACCGGCTGCTTCTTCACCGACGCCTGTACGGCCAGCGGCTGCAGCGACCACTGCCCGCCGTCCCAGCGCACCAGCCCGATGCACGCCGTGGACGCCTTGACCAGCGCGGGCGTGAGCGGTCCTGCGGACGGCAGCCGGTCGAGGTCGAGCGCCAGCTTGCTGCCGCCCAGGTCGATCGTCTGCCCGTCGGTCTTGTAGCCCTCGACGAAGACGGGCTCGGCGATGCGTACGGGGTGCCGGTCCAGCGGCGTGACCGCCGGCGGCGTCGCGGCGGCGAGCTGGAGCCTGGCCGTGGCGAACGGGTCGGCGTCCTCCCCCGCGCGGGCCCGGTGGTTCTCCCACACCAGGTCGCCGCCCGGCAGCAGCGGCATGTCGGTGATCTCCACGCTGCGGTGCTGCGCCAGCGCGGACAGCAGCACGGGCTGGTCGCGCAGCAGCTTCCACACGGTCGGCCCGACGATGGTGTCGACCTTGGCGGCCGCGATGCTCGTGCGGACCAGCCTGGCGGGCGCGCCACCGGCGGGCTCCAGGACGGCGTGGATCTGGACGCGTACGACGGTGGCGTGCTCGTGCACGTCGGCGCCCAGGATCAGCAGCCGGCCGGACACCTGCTCGGCGCCGCCCCCGTGCCAGGGCCCCTGCTGGGACAGCAGCATCGCGCGCGTCCACAGGTCGGCCCACCTGCGGGCGGGCAGCCGGTCCATGGTGGCGACCGGGCTGGACGCCCGCAGCTCCGTCGCCAGCCCGTCGAGCAGCACCGCCAGCCCGCGCAGCTCGGGGACGGCCAGCAGCGCCTCGATGGTCTGGTCGGCCGCGGAGACCAGGTCGTGGTCGACGCCGCGCCAGCCGACGATGGCCAGCTCGCGCAGCCAGACCCGGCAGCCGGCCAGCAGGTTCCCGGCCGGGCTGGAGGAGCCGGCGCTGGAGGCGGCGCTGGAGGAGCCGGCGCTGGAGGAGCCGGCGCTGGAGGCGGCCGCCTCCGGCTTGGCCTCGGCGGGCGCCCAGGCGGCGCGCGTGCGCCCCAGGGCCGCGTCGAGGCGGGCGAGCAGCGCGTCGTGCACCGCGCCGAACAGCGCGGCCCTGCCGCCGGCCAGCGCCGCCAGGTGCTCGTCGGCGACCGAACCGGCGGCCACCTTCTCCACGGCCTCGCCGACGCGCTCGCCGATGGGGGTGCCCGCCAGCGCGCCCGCCAGGGCGGCCAGCGCCGCGGCCGGCTCCTCACCGAGCCTGGCCAGGCCGAGGGTGAGCGCGTCGTCGAAGCCCGCCACCAGGTCGAGCGCCTCGCCGGCCCCTGCCGGGGCGTCGCCGAGCAGCCCGCTCAGCTGTACGTCGAGCATCAGCACACCGCCTTGTCTGACACGTACGTGATCGGCATCAGCGCACCGCCCCCGTCGCCGGGAACCAGTGCAGCTCGGCCAGCGGCTCGGTGCTGTCGGGCACCTCCAGGTAGGCCAGGTGGCGCAGGAACCGGCTGAACACGACGGCCGCCGGGGTACGCTCGACGTGCCCCTTGATCTCCGCCATCAGCGAGCCGCCCTCGGGCACCTCGACCCGCAGATAGCGGGCCACCCGGTCCAGCCCGTACTGGACGACGGCCTCGTCGGCCAGCATGCGGATGTGTTTGCACGCGTAGCCGTGCAGCGCGCCGCACGGCCGGTTGTTGTTGGTGCTGCAGCTCAGCGCGTGGGTGCCCGCGGTGATCGACGAGACGTAGACCCGCTCGATGTCGGATCCGCTCGACACGACCCCCTGCAGCCGGCCGTCGGCCAGCTCGACGAAGGGCACCTTGGCGAGCTTGCGCGGCTCGACGGGTGGCACCACCCGGACCACGCTGCGCTGCTCCCACGCGGTTTTGTCCGCGTCCACGACCTCAGAACCTCCCGCCCCGCCGGCTCGCCGGCACAGGCGGAAGTGCCCGTGCCCGTGCGGCCGGCTGATCAATTGACCGGGAACTTACCGGAGGCCACCGACAGACTCGGGGCAAATGATCAAAGCGCCTGGCGAGTCAGGGCGCGCGCCATCCGCGGGAGATTGTCCATAATATTGTCTACCAAGACATCGAGGAGGATCTCGTGAGCTCAGGGCCCCCGAGCGCGGAGACGCTGACCGACAGGGTCAGGGCGGCCATACTCGGCGGGGACTTCGTGCCCAACCAGCGGCTGGTCGAGGCCGACGTGTGCGAGCAGTTCGGCGCCCCGCGCGCCGCCGTGCGGGAGACGTTCAAGGAGCTCGCCGGGGAGGGGCTCGTCGAGATCCTACGCAACAAGGGCGCCCGTGTCCGGGCGATCTCGAAGGCGGAGGCCGTCGAGATCACCGAGGTGCGGATGGTGCTGGAGGGCCTGTCGGCCGCCAAGGCCGCCGAGCGGGTCACGCCCGAGCAGGCCGAGCGGCTGCGGGAGATCGTCGCCGGCATGCGGGCGGCGGTGGAGCGCAACGACCTGGACCGGTATTCGGAGCTGAACGCCGCGCTGCACGCCGAGGTGCGCAGGATCGCCGGGCACCGCACGTCCGCGGCCATCATCGAGCGGCTGGGGGCGCAGGTGGTGCGGCACAAGTTCCGGCTGGCCCGGCAGCCGGGGCGGGCGGCGGTGTCGCTGCCGCAGCACGAGCTGATCGTGGCGGCCATCGTGGCCCGCGACCCGGAGGCGGCCCAGACGGCGATGCAACAGCACCTCCGCAGCGTCGCCAAGGCCCTGGAGTCCACCCCCGACTGACCTCCCACGGCGGGCCGCCTCACCGCGGGCCATCTCACCGCGGGCCATCTCACCGCGGGCCTCTTAGGACGGGTCCGGGACGGGCGGGATGCCGGTGCGGGTCACCTCGTCCAGGGTGGCGGTGGTGGCGCGCGTCATGGTGTCCGGGACGCCGAGCGCCTCCAGCATGCGCGTGGCCGCCTCCATCTCGTGCACCCGCCGTACGCCGTGCTGCCCCGCCCCCTTGAGCAGCCGCACCACGAACTCCTCGTCGGCCGCCGTGACCGTCTCCAGCAGATGCCCCCAGAACCACTCCCCCAGTCCCGCCTCCTCCGCCGCCCGCTGCGACTCGATGACCAGCGCGCTCAGCCCCTTGACCAGCACGCTCCGCAGCAGCTTCCTGGCGGCCGCATCGCCGGGCGCGCCGCCGATCGGCGTCACGGACATGCCGAGCCCGCCCGCGAGAACGGCGAAGCGCCCCGCCTCCGCCCCGCTCGCCAGAACGGGGGTCGCCAGCCCGCGCAGCGGCACCGGAGCCATGATCGCGCCGTCCACGACCCCGACCCCGGCCGGCTCCAGCAGCTCGGCGACCCGCCGCTTGTCGCCGGGCGCGCCGGTGGACAGGTCGGCGTAGAGCGCCCCCCGCTTGAGATGGGGCCGCGATTCGGCACAGGCGGCGAGGCTGTCGGCCCCGGTGGTCACGGCGATGACCAGATCGGCCCCGCGTACGGCATCGGCGTTGCGGGCCACCAGGTCACCACCCTCGGGGCAGACAGGGTCGTACACGCGCAGCCGCACCTTCCCCGCCAGCCCCGCGGCGAGAACCCGACCGACCTCGCCGTGACCGAGCACCGCCACCCGAAGTGTGTCCATGCCGCCATCCTCCCCCACCAGGGAACCATATCGTTGACAATATTGTGCGATCCATCGCCCCACCTCCACCAAACGGGGCACCATACGGCGAAAGTGTTGACAATCTGGTTGCCGAACTCCTAGCGTCAGCCAGGTGACCCCGGCTCGGACCTCTTCTCGTACCCTGTTGGTGATCAGCGCTCACGCCGGCGACTTCGTCTGGCGCGCGGCCGGCGCGATAGCCCTGGCCACGAGCCGTGGCGAGCGCGCCAAGGTGGTGTGCCTCAGCTACGGCGAGCGCGGCGAGTCCGCGAAGGCGTGGCGCGCGGGCAGGACGCTGGAGGAGATCAAGGCGATCAGGCGCGAGGAGGCGGAGAACGCCGCCGCGGAGCTGGGCGCCGAGATCGAGTTCCTCGACGCGGGCGACTACCCGCTGGTGGAGAGCCAGGAGCTGGTGGACCGGCTGGTCCGGGTCTACCGCGACGTGGTGCCCGACGTGGTGCTGACGCACCCGCTGGCCGACCCGTACAACGGCGACCACCCGGCAGCGGCCCGCATGGCGCTGCAGGCGCGGGTGCTGGCGCAGGCCATCGGCTACGAGGCACCCGGCGAGCCGCTCGGCGCGCCCCCCGTGTTCTTCTTCGAGCCGCACCAGCCCGAGCAGTGCGGCTTCAAGCCGGAGGTGCTGCTCGACATCACCCCCGTGTTCGGCAGGAAG
Source organism: Nonomuraea rubra (assembly GCF_014207985.1). Classification (NCBI taxonomy): domain Bacteria; kingdom Bacillati; phylum Actinomycetota; class Actinomycetes; order Streptosporangiales; family Streptosporangiaceae; genus Nonomuraea; species Nonomuraea rubra. The sequence continues at coordinate 9,665,483 of NZ_JACHMI010000001.1, forward strand.
CGCATGGCCATGGAGTGCCTGCCGGCCCAGCAGCACATGTGGGACTACTACACCGACCTGGCCAGGCGCCGCGGCGTGCAGCTCAAGCGCAACGCGGGCCCGAACCTCGGCCTGGCGCACGACACCGCGGGAGAGGCGTACATGCGGCTGTACCCGCAGGTCACGGACGTGCTGTCGTGAGGAACGTGGTCGTCACCGGCATCCCGCGCGCCGACCTCGGCCGGATCGACACCCTGGCCTCGTACGGCGTCGCGACCGTGCACGAGGCCCTCGGCCGCACCGGCTACCTCGGCCCCGGCCTGCGCCCCGCCTGGCCGGGCGCCAGGACGGGCGGGAACGCGGTCACCGTGCTGTGCTGGCCGGGCGACAACCTGATGATCCACGTCGCGGTCGAGCAGTGCAGGATCGGTGACCTCCTCGTCGTCACCACGACCTCGCCGTCTACGGACGGCATGTTCGGGGAGCTGTTCGCCACCGCGCTCCAGTACCGGGGAGTGCGCGGGGTGGTGATCAACGCGGGCGTGCGCGACGTGGCCGAGTTGCGGGCCATGGGCTTCCCGGCCTGGAGCGCGGCCGTCAGCGCGCAGGGCACCGTGAAGGCGACCCCGGGCGCGGTGAACGTGCCGATCACGATCGGCGGGCAGCTCATCAGGCCGGGCGACACGATCATCGCCGACGACGACGGAGTGCTCGTGTGCCCGCGCGAGGACCTGGAGAACGGCATCGAGTCGGCCACGGCCAGGGCGGCCAAGGAGGCGGCCACGCGGGAGGCGTTCGGGAAGGGCGAGCTCGGCCTCGACCGGTACGGCCTGCGCGACCGCCTGCCGGAGCTGGGCCTCACCTACGAGGAGTACGACGGTGACCGATGACGGGGTGCGCTGCATGCTGATGCGCGGCGGCACCTCCAAGGGGGCGTACTTCCTGGCCGACGACCTGCCCGGCGACCCGGCGGAGCGCGACGACCTGCTCCTGCGCATCCTGGGCAGCCCCGACCCGCGCCAGATCGACGGCCTCGGCGGCGCGCACCCGCTGACCAGCAAGGTCGCCGTCGTCTCGGCCTGCGCGGATTCGTCCGCCGACGTGGACTACCTCTTCCTCCAGGTCGCCGTGGACGAGCCGGTCGTCTCCAGCCGCCAGACCTGCGGCAACCTCCTGGCGGGCGTGGGCCCGTTCGCCGTCGAGCGCGGGCTCGTCGAGCCGCTCGGCGACCGTACGGACGTGCGCATCCGCCAGGTCAACACCGGCGGCACCGCCACCGCGAGCTTCCCCACGCCCGGCGGCCGGGTCGACTACCGGGGCGGCACCGCCATCTCCGGTGTGCCGGGCACGGCCGCGGCCGTCCTGCTCGAGTTCGGAAGCACGTCCGGCAGGCTGCTGCCGACCGGCCGCGTGGTGGACGTGATCGACGGCATCGAGGTGACCTGCGTCGACAACGGCATGCCGGTCGTCGTCGCGGCGGCCACGGACCTGGGCGTCACCGGTTACGAGTCCCACCAGGAGCTGGCGGAGGACCGCGTCCTGCTCGACCGGATCCAGTCGCTGCGGCTGCGGGCCGGCGAGCTGATGGGGCTAGGCGACGTCAGCGCCGAGTCCGTGCCGAAGACCACGCTCGTCGCCCCGCCCAGGGACGGCGGGGCGCTGTGCACCCGCACGTTCATCCCGGTCAGGCCGCACACGTCGATCGGGGTGCTGGGCGCCGTCAGTGTCGTCACGGTCGCGCTGCTGCCGGGCGGCGTGGCCCGGCGATTCGCCCGCCTGCCTGAAGGCAGCCGGTTCGACGTCGAGCACCCCACCGGCCACCTGGAGGTCGAGGTGGAGCTCGACCTGTCCACCGACCCGCCGGCGGCGCTGCGGGCGGCCGGCGTGCGCACCGCGCGCAAGCTCTTCGACGGAACGGTCTACCCACGGGAAGGAAAGCCGTGAACGCCCTGCTGCACGACGTCGCCCATCTCGGCCACGTCGAACTGCTCACCCCGGTGCCCGAGCGGAGCCTGTGGTTCTTCACCGAGATCCTCGGCATGACCGCCACCGGCCAGGACGGCGACTCGGTGTACCTGCGCACGTACGACGACTACGAGCACCACAGCCTGACGCTCACCGCGCACCACACCTCCGGCCTGCGCGCGACCGGCCTGCGCGCGAGCAGCCAGGAGGCGCTGGAGCGCAGGGTGCTGTTGGTCAAGGACGCGGGGCTGGGCATCGGCTGGCGCGACGGCGAGCCGGGCCGCGGCCCGACGTACGCCTTCCGCGACCCGGACGGCCACGAGCTGCGGCTGTACTGGGAGTCGGAGTGGTACGAGGCCCCCGAGGAGCTGCGCCCCGCCCTGAAGAACCAGCCGCAGGCCTTCCCCGGCCACGGCGTCGGCGTGCGGCGCCTCGACCACGTCAACTTCCTGGCCGCCGAGGCCGCGGCGAACGGCGCGTTCGTCCGCGACGTGCTCGGCGCGCGCGTCACCGAGCAGATCAGGCTGGACTCCGGCCGGATCTCGGCCCAGTGGCTGCACTTCGGCAACAAGTCGTACGACCTCGTCTACACCGACGACTGGTCGGGCTCCTCCGGCCGCCTGCACCACCTCGCCTTCGCCACGAACTCCCGCGAGGACATCCTGCGCGCGGCCGACATCTGCCTCGAGAACGGCGTCTTCATCGAGACGGGCCCGCACAAGCACGCCATCCAGCAGACGTTCTTCCTGTACGTCTACGAGCCCGGCGGCAACCGCGTCGAGCTGTGCAACCCGCTGACCAGGCTCATCCTGGCCCCCGACTGGCGGACCATCACGTGGACGGAGGCCGAGCGCGCCAAGGGCCAGGCGTGGGGGCTGAAGACGATCGCCTCCTTCCACTCCCACGGCACGCCCCCGGTCACCCCGGCTTGACGGCCTCCCAGGCAGGGTGCTCGCCCGGCGCCAGCTCCACGAAGCCGGGCAGGTCGCGCAGCGCCTCCTCGGCGCCGCCCGGCGTGTACGTGGCGATGATCCGCATGGGGCGCCACCCGGTGTTGAACGTCGAGTGCAGCGTCCCCATGGGGATGTAGACGGCGTCGCCGGCCGTGACCGCGAACTCGGGCCCGTCGCCGACCGTCTGCCGCCCCTCCCCTTCGATGATGTAGAGCACCTCGTCGGAGAAGGGATGCTGGTGGCGGTCGTGCCCCTGGCCCGGGTTGATCACGACCTCGCCGAAGGTGGACGAGGCGCCGGGCACGCTGCCGGGCGTCACGTGCCACTTGATCGAGCCCCAGCCGAACACCATGGTCGGCACGTCGTCCGGTCTGCGGTGCATGAGTTCTCCTAGAGGCTCTTGAAGGCGCGCAACTGGTCGGCGATGGCCCGCTCGGCGGGCAGGCGCTCCATGGAGGAGGCGCCGAAGAAGCCCGCGATGCCGGTGGTGCGCGCCTGGATGTAGGCGACGTCGTCGGGCTCGGCGATGGGGCCCCCGTGGCACAGGACGATGACGTCGGGGTTCACGGTCACGGCGGCGTCGCGCATCTCCTGGACGCGTACGGCGGACTCGTCCAGGGTGAGAGCGGTCTTGGCGCCGATGCTGCCCTTGGTCGTCAGGCCCATGTGCGGCACGATGACGTCGGCGCCCGCGCGCGCCATGGCCGTCGCCTGCTCGGGGGTGAACACGTACGGGGCGGTGAGCAGGCCGCGCTCGGCGGCCAGCCGGATCATCTCGATCTCCAGGTCGAAGCCCATGCCGGTCTCCTCCAGGTTCGCCCGGAAGACGCCGTCGATGAGGCCGACGGTGGGGAAGTTCTGGACGCCGGTGAAGCCCATGGCCTTGAGCTGGTCGAGGAACTGCGGCATGAGCCTGAACGGGTCGGTACCGCAGACGCCCGCCAGCACCGGGGTGTCCTTGACGACCGGCAGCACCTCGCCGGCCATCTCGACCACGATCGCGTTGGCGTCCCCGTACGGCAGCAGCCCCGCCAGCGAGCCGCGCCCGGCCATCCTGAACCGGCCCGAGTTGTAGATGATGATCAGGTCCACGCCGCCGAGCTCGGCCGCCTTGGCGGACAGCCCGGTGCCCGCGCCCGCCCCGATGACGAGCCGTCCGGCCTTCCGCTCGGCCCTGAGCCTGCCGAGTGCCTCGTCGCGGTTCATGCCACCCCTTTCTCGATCAGCTCGTGCAACCGGTCGGCGGCGGCGACCGCGAACCGGGGCTGGTTGATGTCGTCCTCGCTCTCCACGACCTGGACGTCGCCGCCGGCCACCGACTCCAGCACGGCCGCGAAGCAGGCGGCGTCGGCCTCGGGGTCGTGGAACGGCGCGCCTTCGACGTCCACGGCCGAGACGCCGCCGCGCGGCACGAACAGCGCGACCGGCCCGGTGGCCGCGCGCAGCTTCGTGCCGATCTCGCGGCCGATCGCGGCGCACTCCTCCGCCGTCGTCCGCATCAGCGTCACGGTCGGGTTGTGCACCAGGAGGCGTCGCCGGCCGAACCGCTCGGGCACGGTCTCCATCGGCCCGAAGTTCACCATGTCCACCGCGCCCAGGCTGACGACCTGCGGCACGCCGGCCGCCCCGGCGGCGGTCAGGCGCTCCGGGCCCGCCGACAGCACGCCGCCCACCAGCTCGTCGGCCAGCTCGGTGGTGGTGAGGTCGAGCACCCCGGCGAAGTAGCCGTCCCTGACCAGGGCCTCCATGGCGCGGCCGCCCGAGCCGGTGGCGTGGAAGACCAGCACCTCGTAGCCCAGCTCCTCCAGCCGGGCCCTGGCGGCGTTCACGGCGGGGGTGGTCACGCCGAACATGGTGGCCGCGACCAGGGGCCTGTCCCCACGGGGCGCCTCGTTGCGGCGCTCGTCGTAGGCGGCGGCCATCGCGGCGATCGCCGCCGCCGCGTTGCCCAGGATCGGGCGGGAGATCGCGTTGACGCCCGAGATGTCGACGACGCTGTACATGAGCGTCACGTCGCGTTGCCCCACGTAGGGCGTCACGTCGCCGCTCGCCATGGTGGAGACCAGCAGCTTGGGCACCCCCACGGGCAGCGCCGCCATGGCCGCCGCGGCGATCGAGGAGCCGCCGCTGCCGCCGAGCGCCAGCACGCCGCTCACCCGCCCGCGTTCCCACAGCTCCCGGACGAGCTTCGCGGCTCCGGCGGCCATCACCCGCAGGGCGGCGCCGCGATCGCCGCCGCTCCTGAGCCGGTCGAGGCTCGCACCGCCCGCCTCGGCGACGGCCGCCGCACCGATGTCGGGAGCCAGGCCCGCGACGCCGGTGCCCGGACCCGCGACGCCGGTGCCCGGACCCGCGGCGCCCGGAGCCTGATCGCCCGCGCCCGGCGCCGGACCGCCCATGACGCCCGCGTCGAGCAGCACGACCTCCTGCCCGGCCGCCGTGACGAGGTCACGGACGTAGGAGTACTCCACGCCCTTGGTGTCGAGGGTCCCGAGCAGTAACACGGCCATGACCGACCTCCTCCGGGGTTCGCTGCCACCCAGCAACCTCCCCCACCCGGCGGGCCGTCACGCCTCTCAGGGCACGTGCGCCTTGATCGCCACGCTGGTCAGGGCGAGCAGCAGCTCCAGGTCCGGCTCGGCGTCCACGTGCACGGCCACCCAGGCCAGGTCCTCGCACGCCTGCACCTGCTCGCACGTGCTCAGGTAGGGCCGCAGCCGGTCGATGGCCGGGGCGGTCAGGCGCACCTGCACCTCGTCGGCGCCGCTGAGCCGGACGATCTCGGTGCCGTGCACGGCGAACGTGGTGCCGTGCCGGCCGTCGCTGACCGCCAGCGCGGGCCACGCCTTCAGCTCCGCCACCGCCCGGGCGACGTACGGTCCCCGACGTTCAGCGTCCCGCCGCCAGGCGGTCATCCCTGCCACACCTCCATGCTGAGGGATGCGCGTACGGAACGTCAGTGTCCGTTCCGCAACCGTTATCGGCGCGCTCCGGACGCCGGCTCCGCCTTACTGGGCGATTTCACGATCTGAGCGTCACGTATTGACTCGTTCCGCAGCTTGGGGATACCGTCGGCCCATAACTAAAAGGAAACTTTCCTAATAGTTTCCTAGGCATCCCACCCCCCACAACCCCCCAACGGATGTCGGAGCATCATGAGACACACCATCCTGAGCAAGGTCCTCGCCGGGCTGGCCGCGTTGGCGCTGCCGCTCACCGCCGTGGTCGCCGCCCCCCAGACAGCCTCCGCGACCTCCTCGGCCGTGCGGGCCGTCGCGGCGGACTGGGCGGCCTGGACGGCGTACGCGGCGGGAGCGCGCGTCACGTACAACGGCGTCGAGTACGAGTGCGTGCAGGCCCACACCTCCCAGCCCGGCTGGGAGCCCCCGAACGTGCCGGCCCTGTGGAAGGTCGCGACCGGCGGCGGCACCGACACCACCGCGCCGACCGTGCCCGGCAACCTCCGCTCCACGGGCGTCACCGGCACCAGCGTCTCCCTGGCCTGGAACGCCGCCACCGACAACGTCGCCGTCACCGGCTACGAGATCTACCGCGGCGGCACCCTCGTCACCACCGTCACCGGCACCACCCACACCGACACCGGCCTGACCGCGAACACCGCCTACAGCTACACCGTCCGCGCCCGCGACGCCGCCGGCAACCGCTCCGGCAACAGCAACACCGCCACCGCCACCACGACGGGCGGCGGCGGCACGGACACCACCGCGCCGACCGTGCCGGGCAACCTGCGCTCGACCGGCGTCTCGAACAGCAGCGTCTCCCTCGCCTGGAACGCCTCCAGCGACAACGTCGCCGTCACCGGCTACGAGATCTACCGCGGCGGCACCCTCGTCACCACCGTCACCGGCACCTCGCACACGGACACGGGCCTGGCCGCGAACACCGCGTACAGCTACACCGTCCGCGCCCGCGACGCCGCCGGCAACCGCTCCGGCAACAGCAACACCGTCAACGCCACGACCACGGGCGGCAACGGCGGCGGCGGCAACAAGGTGCTCGGCTACTTCGTGCAGTGGGGCGTCTACCAGCGCGCATACCACGTCAAGAACATCGACACCAGCGGCTCGGCGGCCAAGCTCACCCACATCAACTACGCGTTCGGCAACGTGCAGAACGGCCAGTGCACGATCGGCGACAGCTACGCCGACTACGACCGCTTCTACCAGGCGGGCGAGAGCGTGGACGGCGTCGCCGACACCTGGGACGCCGGCGCGCTGCGCGGCAACTTCAACCAGCTCCGCAAGCTCAAGCAGAAGTACCCGAACCTGAAGGTGCTCTTCTCCTTCGGCGGCTGGACCTGGTCCGGCGGCTTCGGCCAGGCCGCGCAGAACCCGGCCGCGTTCGCCGAGTCCTGCTACCGGCTGGTCGAGGACCCGCGCTGGGCCGACGTGTTCGACGGCATCGACATCGACTGGGAGTACCCGAACGCCTGCGGCCTGACCTGCGACACCAGCGGCCCCGCCGCGTTCAGGAACCTGATGTCGGCGCTGCGCGCCCGCTTCGGCTCCGGCAACCTGGTCACCGCCGCGATCACCGCCGACGGCACCGACGGCGGCAAGATCGACGCCGCCGACTACGGCGGCGCGGCGCAGTACGTGGACTGGTACAACGTCATGACCTACGACTTCTTCGGCGCCTGGGCGGCCCAGGGCCCGACGGCCCCGCACTCGCCGCTTACCTCCTACAACGGCATCCCGATCGCCGGCTTCCACTCCGACAGCGCGATCCAGAAGCTGAAGAGCAAGGGCGTGCCGGCGAGCAAGCTGCTGCTCGGCATCGGCTTCTACGGCCGCGGCTGGACCGGCGTCACGCAGGCCGCGCCGGGTGGCACGGCCACGGGTCCCGCGCCCGGCACGTTCGAGCAGGGCATCGAGGACTACAAGGTGCTCAAGACCCGCTGCCCGGCCACGGGCACGGTCGCGGGCACGGCGTACGCGCACTGCGGCAACCAGTGGTGGAGCTACGACACGCCGGCCACGATCGGCGGCAAGATGAGCTACTCGAAGAACCAGGGCCTGGGTGGCGCGTTCTTCTGGGAGCTCAGCGGCGACACCACGAACGGCGAGCTGATCACGGCCATGAAGAGCGGCCTGGGCTGACCCGCCGGTAGACCCCGCCGGTAGACCCCGTCCGTAGACCCTGCCCGTAGACCGGGGCCGGCCCTCCGCGCCTGAGGGCCGGCCCCCTCTTCCGTTCAGCCCAGCTCGGCGAGCTGCTCGGCCGTCAGCTCCACGGTCGAGGCGCCCAGGTTCTCCTCCAGGTGCGCGATCGACGACGTGCCGGGGATCGGCAGCACCATCGGGGAGCGCGCCAGCAGCCAGGCCAGGCTGACCTGCGACGGCGTGGCGCCGAGCACCTTGGCCACGTGCTCCACCGGGCTGCCCGCCCCCGTCAGCGCGCCCTTGGCGACGGGGCTGTAGGGGATGAAGACCAGGCCCTGCTCCGTGCAGTGGTCGAGGACCGGCTCGGAGAAACGGTTGGTGAGGTTGTAGCGGTTCTGCACGGAGACGATCGCGGTGACGCGCCGCGCCCGCTCCAGCTCCTCGACGCTCACCTCCGACAGCCCGATCCCGGCGATCTTGCCCTCGTCGCGGAGCGCGCCGAGCTCGCCGACCTGGTCCTCCAGCGGCACCTGCGGGTCGATGCGGTGGAGCTGCAGCAGGTCGAGCCGCTCCACGCCGAGCCTGCGCAGGCTCATCTCGACCTCCTGCCGCAGGTACTCGGGCCGCCCCACCGGGTGCCACTGGCTGGGCCCGGTGCGTACGAAGCCGGCCTTGGTGGCGATCAGCAGCCCCTCCGGGTACGGGTGCAGGGCCTCGCGGATGAGCTCCTCGTTGACGTACGGGCCGTAGGAGTCGGCCGTGTCGATGAAGTTCACGCCCAGCTCGACGACGCGGCGCAGCACCCGGACGGCCGCGTCGCGGTCGGCGGGCGGGCCCCAGACGCCCGGCCCCGTCAGGCTCATGGCGCCGTAGCCGAGGCGGTGCACGGTCTTACCGCCGATGGCCAGCGTGCCGGTGGACGGGAGCGAAATGGACATCTGGTTCCTCACCTCGACTTGCGACGTTCCAAGTCCGTGATGCAACGGATACGTGGTCACTCTTCCCTACCACGCGCCCCATGAATACGTTTCGGGGCATCTGCGCTTTTTGGCCTGGTTCTTCCGAGGAGCACGATGAGTTCCCGTTCACGAAAAGGTTTAGTCAGCGCCATCACCGCCGCGGCCGTGATCCTCTCGCCGGTCGCGTTCGCCGCGCCGGCCGAGGCCCACGGCGGCAGGCACGCCGTACAGAAGCTGGTCAAGGCCGTCTCCGGCAAGAACGTCAAGAAGCACCTGTGGGCGTTGCAGGCCATCGCGAGCGCCCACGGCGGCACCCGCGTCTCCGGCACCCCCGGCTTCGACGCCTCCCGCGACTACGTGGCGAACAAGCTGCGCCGCGCCGGGTACGACGTGACGATCCAGCCGTTCGAGTTCACCTTCGACGGCTACATCACCCCGCCGGTGCTCAAGCGGACCAGCGGGGAGCAGAAGACGTACACCTACGGGTTCTTCAGCGACTACGTCGCCATGCAGGACTCCCCCGCCGGGTCCGTCAGCGGCACGCTGCAGGCGGTGGACCTGGTGCTGCCGCCCGGGCCCGCCGCCAACTCCTCGTCGTCGGGGTGCGAGGCGAGCGACTTCGCCGGGTTCACGGCCGGCAACATCGCGCTGATGCAGCGCGGCACCTGCAACTTCCGCGTCAAGGTGGACAACGCCATCGCCGCCGGGGCCTCGGCCGCCATCGTGTTCAACGAGGGGCAGCCGGGCCGCACCGAGATCGACCTGAACCCGACCCTCGGCGGGCCCGGCGTGACGATCCCCTCGTTCTTCACCAGCTTCGAGGTCGGCGACGAGCTGGCCGCCACGGCGGGCACCACCGTGCAGATGAACTGGGACCCGATCGTGGAGGCCAGGACCACGTACAACGTGATCGCGCAGAGCAGGAAGGGTGACCCGGACAACGTCGTCATGCTCGGCGCCCACCTGGACAGCGTCCAGGAGGGGCCCGGCATCAACGACAACGGCTCCGGGAGCGCGGGCATCCTGGAGGTGGCGCTGCAGCTGGCCAGGACCAAGCCGAAGAACCAGCTGCGCTTCGCGTTCTGGGGGGCCGAGGAGTTCGGGCTGCTCGGCTCGGAGCACTACGTGAACGCGCTGGCTCCCGAGGAGCGGGCCAGGATCAGCCTGTACCTCAACTTCGACATGATCGCCTCGCCGAACTACACGTTCGGCATCTACGACGGTGACGGCGACGCCTTCGGCACCGCCGGGCCTCCCGGGTCGGACGTGATCGAGGAGGACTTCGAGAAGTTCTTCGCCGGGCGCGGGCTGCCGTTCACGGCGACGGCCTTCACCGGGCGTTCGGACTACGGGCCGTTCATCGCGGTCGGGATCCCGTCCGGCGGGCTGTTCACCGGGGCCGAGGTGCTCAAGACCGAGCAGGAGGCGGCGATCTTCGGCGGCACGGCCGGGGTTCCGCTCGACCCGTGCTACCACAGCGTCTGCGACACGATCCGGAACATCAACGATCGTGCCCTGGACGTGAACTCGGACGCGATCGCGACGCTGGCGGGCACGTACGCGTTCGACACGGGCACCATCGGCACCACCGCCCCGGCCCCGGCCGCCCGCAGCGCCGAGGCCCACTCGCACCGGCACCAGCCCGCGGACTCCGCGAGCTGACACCCCCGCTGACCGCTCCCGGCTGCCCGCCGCCCTCCACCCGCCCCGCCGCACTACGGCTGGGGTCTTGGGGGAGGCGGCGGGCGCCCGTACCGCCGCCGCGCGGCTGGCGGCCCCGGCGGGCTGGCCAGGAGGGCTACGCGCCTGCGCCGCAGCCGCGCACAGCGCACGACTGGCGGCCGGAGCGGGCCGGGCTGGAGGTGGGCGGGGTGGGCGGTCAGGGGGTGGGGCGGGGCTGGTGGCCGTAGCGGACGGGTTCGGGGCCGCGGAGGCGGACCTCCGGGTCGGGCATGGCCTGCTCGCGGCCCGCCCGCGCCAAAGCCGGTTCGATGGCCGGTGAGACCCCCTCGGCCTCGGCGATCCGCCGGACCAGCCGGTCGCGCAGCTCGGCGGACACCCCCGCGTGGGAGGCGTACCCCGCCAGGTTGACCAGCTCGTGCGGGTCGTTCTCCAGGTCGTACAGGGCCTGCTCGCGGTAGGCGGGCGCGCCCGGGTCGTCCCAGGGATGGGCGTTCTCGGCGACGGCGTAGTACTTCCACCGCGAGGTACGGATCCCCCGCCCCACCTCCGACTCGCTCACCTGGAAGAACACCTCCTCGGGCCAGGACGCCCCGCGCGGGTCGCGCACCAGCGGCAGGAACGAGCGCCCCTGCATGTCGGACGGCACCGGCAAGCCGGCCGCCTCCAGCAGCGTGGGCGGCAGGTCGAGGGTGCTGACCGGGCGGGAGATGGCGCCGCCGCCGTCGAAGCCGGGCCCGCGCAGCGCGAGCGGCACGCGCAGGGACGCGTCGTGGCAGGAGCGCTTGTACTCGCCGTTGCGCGTCTTGAAGTGGTTGCCGTGGTCGGAGGTGTACGCCACGATCGTGTCGTCCAGCAGGTCCAGGCTGCGCAGCGCGTCCAGCAGCCGCCCGAGCCCCTCGTCCAGGCGCTTGACCTGCCCCAGGTAGCCGCCCATGTGCTGGTGGGCGGTGCCGCCGAGCGCGGCCAGGTCCGGCGGCATCCAGCGGCCCTGGTAGCGCTCCTCGTAGCCGTCGGGGGCCGGGTAGTTGTCCACCTCGTTCTGGTGGTGCGGCTCCAGGAGCGACAGGAACAGGTAGAACGGCTCGTCGGCGTGGTCGGCGACGAAGCGGACGGCCGCGTCCACGAGGGCGTCGGAGCGGTAGCCGGGCAGCAGGACGGGCTCGTTCGCCTCGTCGTACACGATCGTCCGGTACGCGTCGGAGGTGTGCTCCAGGGCGTTGGCCGCCAGCCACGACCGGTAGCCGCCGCGCCGGTCCTCCGGCACCGGCTCGGTGCCGGCCAGGTGCCACTTGCCGATGTAGCCGGTGGCGTAGCCGGCCGCGCCGAAGTGGTGGGCCAGGGTGCGCTCCTCGGGCGGCAGCACGCGGCCGTTGCGGTAGACGCCGGTCGTGGTCGGGTAGCGGCCCGTCTGGAGCGCCGCGCGGGCGGGCGCGCACACCGGCTGCGGGGTGAGCGCGACCGTGGCCTGCGTGCCGCGCCTGGCCATCGCGTCGAGGTTCGGGGTGAAGGGGCCGACGGTGTCCCACCGCTGCTGGTCGGTGAAGACGACGATCACGTTCGGGCGCAAAGCGGAAGACTCCTTATTTCAGACCGGTCAGGGCGATGCCCCGGACGAAGTATCTCTGGGTGAGGACGAACAGGACGGCGGTGGGCACGAAGAGGATCACCGAGCCGGCGGCCGTGAGGTGCCACAGCGTGAAGTACTCCTGGTTGAACAGGGTCAGCCCGACCGGGATGGTACGCATCTCGGGCGTCGAGGTGGCGACCAGCGGCCAGAGGAACTCGTTCCACTGGAAGACGAACGTGAACAGCCCGAGCACGGCCAGCGCCGGCCGCGTCTGCGGCAGGATGACGCTCCAGTAGACGCGCAGCTCGGAGGCCCCGTCGATGCGCGCCGCGCTGATCAGGTCGTCGGGGATGGGCTGGATGAACTGCCGCATGAGGAAGATGCCGAACGCGTCCATCAGGAACGGCGTGATGAGCCCCTGGTACGTGTTCAGCCACCCCAGGTTGGCCATGAGCACGTACAGCGGGATCATCCGCACGAAGAACGGCACCATCAGCGTGGCCAGCAACGCCACGAACAGCGTGTTGCGCAGCGGGAAGCGGAACTTGGCGAACACGTACCCGACGAGCGGGTCGAACACCAGGTGCGCGAGCGTGATCGCGCCCGCCACGACGAGGCTGTTGACGATGAAGTCGCCGAACGGCGCCCGGACGAACAGCTCGGCGTAGTTGCCCCACTGCGGCGACTCCGGCACCAGCACGGCCTCGGCCGACAGCGTCTCGGCCTCCGTCTGCAGGGAGAGCGAGAGCATGTAGAGCAGCGGCACGACCGTGATCAGCGAGGCCACGCCGAGCAGCGTGTAGAGCAGCGGCTTGCGCAGCATCAGTACGTCACCTCCCCGCGCCGCCCGGCCCTGAGCTGGATCACGGTGAACGCCACGATCACGATCAGCAGCAGCACCGACTGCGCCGAGGAGTAGCCGAAGTCCCTGGTGCGGAAGGCGACGTTGAAGATGTGGAAGACCGACAGGTCGGTGGCGTCGCCGGGGCCGCCGCCGGTGATGATGTACGCCTGCCCGAACGCCTGCAGCCCCGAGATGACCGCCATCACCGACACGAACAGCGTGGTCGGCGCGAGGAGCGGCAGCGTGATCCGCCAGAAGCGGCGCCAGGCGTCCGCCCCGTCGATCTTCGCCGCCTCGTGGTACGTCTCCGGGATGCCCTGCAGCCCGGCCAGGAACAGCACCATCGTGTAGCCGACGCTCTGCCAGAGCGTGACGGCGGCGATGGTGAGCAGCGGCGCGGTGTTCAACCACTGCTGCGTGGGCAGGCCGGCCGCCATCAGCACCCGGTTCAGCACGCCCAGCTCGGGGTCGAGGATGTTGCGCCACAGCAGCCCGACGATCGCGACGGACGTCAGGTACGGCACGAGCAGCACCACCCGGAACACGACCCGCCCCCTGAGCGGCTGGTCGATGGCCAGCGCCAGGGCCAGCCCGAGCACGATCGAGCCGGCCACCACCATCACCGAGAAGCCCGCCGTGACCAGGAACGAGTGCCGCACCGCCGGGTCGGCCACGGCCTGGGCGTAGTTGCCCAGGCCGGTCCACTGGTCGGCCATCGGCCCGGTGCGGAAGCTGGTGGCCACCACGTTGCCGATCGGCAGGTAGAAGAAGGCCGCGAAGAACAGGATCGCCGGAAGCAGGAACAGGTAGGCGGTCCTGGCGTAGCGGCCGGAGAGCGTGCGCGGCCTCACTTGAGGAAGCCCTCCGCGGCCTTGACGAAGGTGTCGAGCGCCTCGGCGGCCGGCTTGTTCTGGATGAGCACCTGCTGGTACATGACCTTGAGCTGCTCCTCCCACTTGCCGAGCTGCCCGGTCAGGCGTACCTGCTGGGAGGAGTCCCTGGCGGTCGGCAGCGCGTCGGCGAAGACCTTGGTGACGGGGTCGGACTGCACCTCGGGCAGGTCCACCCAGGACTTGCGCGGCATGAGCATGCCGGTCTCCTTGGTGGCGGCCTGCTCGACCTGCAAGGCCGTGATGCGCTTGATGAAGTCCCACGACAGCTCGGGCCTGGTGGCCTTGGCGGGCACGAACATGCTGACGCCGGCCGCCTGCGTGGCCGCCGTCTTGTTCTTCAGCGGCGGCGCCACGCCCAGCTCGATGTCGGCGCTGGTCTTCCTGATCGGGTCGAGGTCCCACGGCCCGGTGAGGATCATCGCGGCGCGCTTGGCGGAGAACAGCTTCTGCGGCCCGGAGTAGTCGGTGCCGGCCACCGGGACCGGGGCCACCTTGTGCTTGTGCACGAGGTCGGCCTGGAACTGCAGGGCGGCGACCGCGTCGGCGCGCGGCTCCATGATCGCCTTGGTCTCCAGGTCGTACGGGGTGACGCCGGCCTGCACCATCCACGGCCACATGTAGGTGTAGTCCTGGTTGAGCGCGACGCCGTACACGCCGTCCCTGGTCAGCTTCCTGGCCGCGTCGAGGAACTCCTCCCAGGTGGCCGGCACCTCCACGCCGGCCTCGCGCAGCATGCCCTGGTTGTAGACGAGCGTGTTGCAGGTCAGGTGGAGCTGCACGCCGTACACCTTGTCCTGGTACGAGTTGCGCTCGACGGTCACCGGCTGCCAGTCGGCGGGGAAGCCCATCGCCTGGCCGTCGCGGTCGACGAAGTCCTGCAGCGAGCGCGCGTTGCCGGAGACGGCGAACTCCTGCACCCAGCCGCCTGGCTCCTCCACCAGGTCGGGCACGGTGCCGGAGGCGAAGTCGGCCAGCAGCCTGGTCCGCAGGTCCGGCCACTGGTACTTCTGCAGGTTGACCTTGACCTTGTTGGCCTGCTCGAACTCGGCGATCACCTTGCGGTAGGCCTGGTAGTCGTGGCCGGCGTTCCAGTAGACGGTGAAGGTGCCGGGCGCGGCGCTCTGCGTGGCCGGCGCGCCCGCGCACGACGACAGGACGGGGACGGCGGCGGCGGCCCCGACGAGGCGGAGCAGGTCACGGCGTGAGGGGTGGGAAGGCATGCGGGGATTTCCCTTCTAGGACGAGCCCCGCCGCACGAAGGTCCACGAACGGACGATCTCGCGGGCGGGTGGCGGCTCCTCGGCCTGGAGGCGGTCGAAGAGCAGGCGTACGACGTCGGTGTAGTCGTGGCGCAGCGGGCCGACGGTGCTGAGTTGCGGATTGCTGATGAGACCCTCGTCGATGTTGCCGACACCGACGATCGCGACGTCGCCGGGCACGCTGAGCCCGAGGTCCCTGGCGGCCCAGATCGCGCTGATCGCCGCCCGGTCGGAGGCCGCGAAGATCGCGTCGGGCCGGTCGGGCGAGCTGAGCAGGCCGGTCGCCGTCTGGTACGCGGCCACGCGGTCGTCCGCGCCGCCGGTGATGATGCGTTCGGCCCCGCCGTTGCGCTCCAGCGCCGTGAGGTAGCCGAGCAGCCGCCCCTCGGGCTTGTCGCTGTAGACCTCGTACCGCTGCCCCATGAACGCCACGCGCCGCCTGCCGGTGGTGAGCAGGTGCTCGACGGCCTCGGCGCACGCCTCCACCTCGGGGGTGCGGACGACGTCACAGCCCTCCAGCCCGCTGCCGTTGCTCATCACCACCATCGGCAGCCCGGTGTCGGCCAGCCCGCCGAGCAGGCCCTGCTCCAGGTGGCCGCCGGTGAGGCGGATCAGCGCGCCGTCGGCGATGCCGCCGCGCAGCACCTCGACGGCGGCCTGGGCGCGGGCCTCGTCGTAGACGGAGAGCGTGACCACCGAGTAGCCGCGCGCGTCGGCCATCTCGTGCAGGTCCGTGGCCAGCCGCGCGTCGGTCGGCACGCCGCCGAACGAGCTGAGCACCAGGCAGACGCGCTGGGTGCGGCGCTTGCGCAGGCTCCTGGCGGCCTGGTTGGGGGTGTAGCCGAGCTGCCTGGCGGCGTCGAGCACCCGCTGCCTGGTCTCGGCGGCGACCGGACGGTCCTTGCCGCTGAGGACGTAGGAGACGGTCGCCACCGACACGTTCGCCAGCTCGGCCACTTGTCGCGCTGTTGGTCTCATGTTAGTCGAATAACCTAGCATTCCCTATAGGGATATGGGGATATTGAGGGCGCCGGATCTCGGCAGATGGGCAGGCATGGGGAACGTGTTCATCCGGAAGCCTCCGGCTGGTGTTAAACGATTAACACCATATTTCGCACGGGCCGCCCGGGCAATAGGTGAGTTCTCAGCCCGCCATCTCGGCGAGCTTGGCCGCCACTTCCTCCTCCCGGGCGATGGCCGCCCGCTCCAGCACCCTGCTGATGCTCGGCGACGCCTCCCCGCCCGTCACCCGCTGCACCGGCTGCTCCAGCCAGTCGAAGAGCCGCCGCTGGATCTCGTCCGCCAGCCAGCCCCCCGTACGACGTGCCCACCGGCCCCTGCTCGGCGATGAGCACGTTGTTCGTCTTCCTGACGCTCGCCCCGACCGTCTCCCAGTCCAGGCTCGCCCGGTCCAGCCAGCGCAGGTCGATCACCTCGGCGTCCACCCCTGACGCCTCGGCCGCCCGCAACGCGTACGTGGTCATCGCCAGGTACGTCAGCACGGTCACCGCCGAGCCGACCCGCCGTACCCGGGCCCGGCCGACAGGGATGCAGTAGTCCAGGTCGTCCACCGGGCACTCACCCGTGGAGCCGTACAGGTCGACGTGCTCCAGCACCACCACCGGGTCGCGGCAGAGCAGCGCGCTGTTCATCAGGCCCACGTAGTCGAACGGCGTCGAAGGGGCCACGATGCGCCAGCCCGGCGCGGTGGGTGTACTTCCTGGCACCTTGGGGAATGCAGTTCGAGCTGGTCTCGTACCCGGGGGCGTTCGATGCGGGCGCCTGAGAGCCAGCGGGTGGCCGACCACCTGCGCGAGGCCATCCTGAGCGGTGCGATCGCGCCCGGCGAGCGGATCAGGCAGGAGGAGCTGGCCGATCGGCTCGGCGCCAGCCGGCTGCCGGTGCGCGAGGCGCTGCGCATGCTGGAGGCGGAGGGGCTCACCGAGCACCATCCGCGCAGGGGCGCCCGGGTACCCAGGCTCGGCATGCACGAAGTGGAGGTGATCTATCAGATGCGCGAGCGGCTCGAACCTCTCGCCCTGGCCGAGAGCATCCCGCACCTGACCGGCGACGATCACCGGCGGCTCGGGGAGATCCAGGACCAGATCGAGGCCAACACCGATCTCGGCGAGTTCCTCGTGCTGGATCGCGAGTTCCACCTGCTGACCTACTCGGGGTGCACGATCGAGCAGCTCTCCGGCATGGTCGTCAGGCTGTGGAACGCCACGCAGCACCACCGGCGGGCGTTCATGCGGCTGACGGGGCCGGCGCGGCGGTGGGTGGTCAACGCCGAGCACCGGCTGCTGCTCGACGCGATCGAGCGGCGCGACGCCGTGGACGCCGAGCGGTGCCTGAGCGGGCACATCAGGCGCACGCGGGTCGAGCTCTGCCGGCATCCCGAGGTGTTCACATGATCAGGATGACCGTCAACGGGGCTCCCGCCGAGGTGGCGGCCGATCCCGGCACGCCGCTGCTCGACGTGCTGCGCGGGGAGCTGGGGCTGGTGGGCACGCGGTTCGGGTGCGGGGTGGGCCTGTGCGGGGCGTGCTTCGTGCTGCTCGACGGGGTGGTGACGGCCGCCTGCGACACGCCGCTGTCGGCGGCCGAGGGGCGGTCGGTGGTGACGGTCGAAGGGCTCGCACCGGGGGACGAGCTGCACGCTGTGCAGCGGGCGGTGCTGGAGGAGCAGGCGGGGCAGTGCGGGTACTGCCTGTCGGGGATCATGGTCAGCGCCGCGGCGCTGCTGGCGCGCGATCCCCGGCCGGACGAGGAGGCGGTGGTGGCGGCTCTGGACCGCAACCTGTGCCGGTGCGGGGTGCAGCGGCGGGTGGTCCGCGCGGTGCTGAAGGCGGCCGAGTGATGGGCTCGCCGGCCGGTGAGGGCCAGGGAGTTGGCGGCGGCCGGGTGATGGGCTCGTCCGGTGGTGAGGACCAGGCGATGGTGCTCGTCTCGGACGACGGCGCCGTCTCGGTCCGCGACGACGGCGTGATCTTCGTGCGGCTGGGGAAGGTCGAGCTCGGGCAGGGAGTGCTCACGGCGCTGGCCCAGATCGCGGCCGACGCGCTGGGCGCCGACCTGGGGCAGGTACGCATGCTGGCCGCCAGCACCGTCGCCGGGCCCGACGAGGGCATCACGGCGGGCAGCAGGTCGATCTCCCACGCGGGGCCGCCGCTGCGCGAGGCGTGCGCCCGCGTGCGGGCCGCCTGCGCGGCCGAGGCCGCCCGCCGCTGGGGCGTCGCCCCCGCCGAGGTCACGGTACGGCGCGGCGAGTTCCGCTGCGGGGGCCGGACGGCGACCTACGCCGACCTGGCGCCGGTGGCCGACGCGCTGACGGCGGGACCTCCCACGGACACCCTGCAGGCCGCCACCCTCCAGGCCGCCGCTCTGGAGGCCGAGGCGGCGCCGGCCGAGGAGCCGGTGTTCGTGGGCGTCAGCGTGCCGCGCCTGGACCTGCCCGACAAGATCGCCGGGCGGCCCCGGTTCATCCACGACCTGCGCCTCCCCGGCCAGCTCTACGGCCGGGTCCTGCGCCCGCCCTCCCCCGCCGCCCGCCTGGCCGGCCTCACCCCGCTCCCGGACCTCCACGTCGTACGGGACGGCTCGTTCGTCGGGGTGCTGGCCGAGACGGAGGCGGCGGCCGACCGGGCCCTGGCCCGGCTGCGGAAGGCCTGCGCGTGGGAGGACCACGACAGCCTCCCCGACGAGCACGACCTGGACACGTTCCTGCGCCGGGGCCCCCACGAGACGATCACCGTCCGCACCCCGGAGGACGCCCCGCCCGAGGGCGAGCCGCACGCGGCCACCTACAGCAGGCCGTTCATCGCCCACGCCTCGATCGCCCCGAGCTGCGCCACCGCCCGCTGGAACCCGGACGGCACCCTCGACGTGTGGAGCCACACCCAGGGCGTCCACCCCTTGCGCAGGGCACTGGCGCGGATCCTGGGGGCGGAGGTCCAGGTGCACCACGTGGAGGGCGCGGGCTGCTACGGCCACAACGCCGCCGACGACGTGGCGCTCGACGCGGCCCTGCTGGCCCGCGAGGCGGACGGCAGGCCGGTGCAGGTGCGCTGGAGCAGGCAGGACGAGCTGACGTGGGCCCCGTTCGGCTCGGCCATGTCGGTGGACGTGGCGGCGGTGGTGGACGAGGCGGGCCTGGTGCGCTCCTGGCGGTACGACGTGTGGAGCCAGGGCCACCTCAGCCGCCCCGGCTACGCGGAAGGCACCCCCGGCCTGCTCGCCGGCGCCCACCTGGAGCGGCCGTGGGCGTACCCGGCGGCCGTGGACCCCTCACCGCAGGGAGGCTCCGGCACGGCGCGCAACGCGGTGCCGATCTACGACTTCCCCAGGATGGAGATCACCGCCCACCGGGTGCTGGAGACGCCCATCCGGTCGTCGGCGCTGCGCTCGCTGGGCGCGTTCATGAACGTCTTCGCCATCGAGTCGTTCATGGACGAGCTGGCCCTGGCCGCGGGCCTGGATCCGCTGGCGTACCGGCTGGCCCACCTGAGCGACCCCCGCGCCCGGATGGTGCTGGAGCGGGCGGCCGACGCGGCGGGCTGGGGCGGCGGGGCGGAGCTGGGGCTGGGGTTCGCCAGGTACAAGGGCGTCGGCGCGTACTGCGCCGCGGTGGCGGAGGTGGAGGCCGAGCAGGACGTACGGGTGCGCCGCCTGACCATCGCCGTGGACGTCGGCCAGGTGGTCAACCCCGACGGCGTGCGCAACCAGATCGAGGGCGGCGCCACCCAGGCGGCGAGCTGGACGCTGAAGGAGCGCGTGCGGTTCGACCGGCGGGCGATCACCAGCGGCGACTGGGAGAGCTACCCGATCCTGCGCTTCTCCGAGGCGCCCGAGGTGGCGGTGGAGCTGGTCGAGCATCCGGGCACGCCGTCGGCCGGCGCGGGCGAGGCGGCGCAGGGCCCGGTGGCGGCGGCCATCGCGAACGCGCTCGCCGCGACCCTCGGCGTCCGGATCCGCGATCTCCCGCTGGACCGCGAGGCGGTGCTTAAGGCCATTCAGTGAGCCCGGCTAGTAGGCACTGGCCACGATCAGCTCCTTCGCGGGGAACAACGTCAGCACCCGGCAGCCCTCCGGCGTCACCACGACCTCCTCCTCGATCCTCGCGGCCGAGAACCCGTCGCTCGCCGGGCAGTACGTCTCCAGCGCGAACACCATCCCGGCCCGCAGCTCGATCGGCTCCCGCATGCTGTTGAGCCGCGAGATGATCGGCCGCTCGTGCAGCCCGAGCCCCAGCCCGTGCCCGAACTGCAGCCCGAAGGCCGCCATCTCGTCCTCGAATCCGAACTCGGCCGCCCGCGGCCACACCGCCGCCACCTGGTCGGTGCCCACTCCCGGCTTGATCATGGCGATGGAGGCGTCCATCCACTCGCGGGCCTTGACGTACGCCTCCCGCTGCGAGGCCGTCGCGCTGCCCACGCCGAACGTGCGGTAGTAGCACGTCCGGTAGCCGTTGTAGGAGTGGATGATATCGAAGAACGCCTGGTCGCCGGGCCTGATCAGGCGGTCGGAGAAGTTGTGCGGGTGCGGGTTGCAGCGCTCGCCGCTCACCGCGTTGACGGCCTCCACCTGGTCGGAGCCCATCTCGTAGAGGCGCTTGTTGACCAGGGCGACGATCTCGTTCTCGCGGACGCCGGGCCTGAGCGCCTCGACGACGTCGTGGTAGACGCCGTCCACCATGGCGGCGGCCTGCGTGAGCAGCATGATCTCGTCGGGCGACTTGATGACGCGGGCGTCCAGCATGAGCTGCTGGCAGTCCGCCACGCGCAGGCCCTGGCGCTGCATCTCGAACAGGAACGGCGGCTCCACGAGGTCCACGCCGACGGGCTCGCCGGCCAGCCCGGCGTCGGCCAGCAGGCCCTTGATCGTGCGGACGGCGTCCGCCATCAGGCCGGCCGTGGGCGCGATGGCGCCGCGCAGGCCGAGCATGCCCGCGTGGCAGTCGGCCGGGTCCAGCCACGGGCTGTGCAGGCGGTGGTGGCGGGCGGCGGAGCCGAAGTCCCACAACCTGGCGGGGCCGCCCCGGGTGAGCAGGGCGTACCTGGTCATCTTGTCGCCGAGGGCGCCGCCGATCCAGGTCTGGGTGACGTACCTGATGTTGTAGAAGTCGAACAGCAGGAACGCGCCGCACTCGCTGCCCGCCAGCGCGGCGCGGGCGCGGCCGAGGCGGTAGGCCCGCAGCCGGTCGAAGTCGACGCGCTGCTCGTAGTCCACGCCCATGTGGCCGGGGGCGGGCAGCGGCGTGCTCACGAGCCGAGCCCGTCGTCCACGGCCACGTCCTCGGGTTTGAGCTCGAGACCGGAGGCGGCGGCCTGGAGGTCGAGCAGGATGGCGAAGTCCTCGCCCGTCCTGCCGGTGCCGGCGGCGGCCTGGACGAGCTGCGCGGTGAGCGCGGTGACCGGCATGGCCACGCCCAGCTCGCGGGCGGCGGTCAGCCCCAGGTCGAAGTCCTTGCGCAGGAGCACGGGGGTGAAGGTGGGCGTGTAGTCGAGGTGCACGAACGCGGGCGACTTGTAGCGGGTGAACGGCGAGCCGACGACGCTGTCGTTCAGGAACTCCAGGAAGGCGTGGCGGGACACGCCGCCCTTCTCGGCCAGCACGGTGACCTCGGCGAGCGTCTGGGTGACGACGCCGAGCAGCAGGTTGTGCGCGATCTTCACCAGGCGGGCGGTCTCGCCCTCTCCCGCGTACGTGGCCGACCTGCCCAGCCGGGCGAGCAGCCCGGACACCCGCTCGTACGTCTCGCGCGGCCCCGAGCAGACGAAGCTGAGCAGCCCGGCCCTGACGACCTTGGCGTTGCCGCTGACCGGCGCGGCCAGGAACCCGGTGCCCTGCCGCGCGCAGGTGGCGCGGGCGGCGGCGGACGCCTCGGCGGAGACGGTGGAGCAGTCGACGACCACGCCGGGCCCCGGGCCGCCGTCGAGCAGCTCGCCGAGCACCTCGGTGAGGTCACCGGAGCCGGCGACCGTGGTGAAGACGACGTCGCGGTCGCGCAGGGCGGCGATCGTGCCCACCACCTGCGCGCCGTGCTCGCGCAGCGGCTCCGCCTTGGCCCGCGTACGGTTCCACACGGCCAGGTCCACCCCGGCCAGGGCCAGCCGCTCGGCCATGGCGTAGCCCATCCGGCCGGTGCCGATCCAGCCTGCTGTCTGAGTCATCGTGTCGTGCCTTTCAGCCGCTGGGCCAGCCAGTCGGCGGTGTAGGGGCGGTGCCAGGGGGTGAGGTTGGCGCAGCCGTGGTTGCCCTCTTCGAGCATGAGCAGCTCGCTGTCGCCGCCCGTCGCGGCGGCCAGCCGCTCCGCCTGCCGCCAGGGGATCAGCCGGTCCTTGCGGCCGAACACGACCAGCAGCGGCGCGGTGATCGCGGATGCGGTGCCCTCCAGGGTGAGGGTGTAGGCGAGGCGGCGGGCCTCCTCCTGGGTGGGGGCGCCCGCCCGTACGCGGAAGGCCTCCCTGGTCAGCTCGGGCAGGCAGCTCCAGCAGTCGCCGAAGTCGTACGGGCCGGCCAGCGCCACGCACGCCTTGACCCGGTCCCCCCCGGCCGCCGCCACCCGGGGAGCGTAGTAGCCGCCCAGGCTTACTCCCCAGACGCCGAGCCGGGAGCCGTCGATCCGCGGCTCGGCGGCCAGCGCGTCGAGCAGCGCCTTGCCGGGGCCCGACCAGTCGGCCCTGATCGGCAGGTCGTACTCGGCCTCGCCCTGGCCCGGCCCGTCCACGGCGAACGTGGCCAGCCCGCGTTCGAGGAAGAGCTGCTCGACCACCCGGTGCTCCTCCTTGGCCGAGTCGAGCCCGGACAGCATGAGCACGGCGGGATGCGGCCCGGGGCCCGGGGGCAGCCGGAGGACAGCAGCCGCCCGGTGGCCTGCGCCCGCCACCGCGGTGCGCTACCTGGAACGGCTCAAGGACCCCGGCGAGGGCCTGGTGCCCGACGGCCGGGCCGATGCGGCGTCGCTGTCCACGGTGCTCGGCCTCCGCCGCCGCCACGGCACCGCCCCCGGCGGGGACCTGTTCAGCGGCGGCCTGCTCGACCAGGGGGAAGGCGGCGACCGATGACCAACCCGAACCCGTCGCCCGCCCCCACCCTCCGCGACGTCGCCGAGGCCGCCGGCGTGCACACCGCCACGGCCTCGCGCGCGCTCAACCCGAACACCCGCCGGCAGATCAGCGCCGAGACCGCCCGCCGCGTCATGCGGGCCGCGCAGGCGCTCGGCTACCAGCCGAACTCGGTGGCCCGCAGCCTCAAGACCTCCCGCACGGGCACGGTCGGCCTGGTCATCCCCGACCTCACGAACCCGCTGTTCCCGCCGATCGTGCGCGGCGTGGAGAGCGTCCTGGAGTCCGGCGGCTACCACGTCTGGATCGTCAACACCGACAACGACGCGGAACGCGAGCGCGCGAAGATCGAGTCGCTGCGTTCCCGCCAGGTCGAGGGCCTCATCGTCGCCACCGCCCGTCTGGAGCACCCGCTGCTGCGGCAGCTCCACGAGCAGGGGGTCCGGATGGTGCTGATCAACCGCCAGGTGGAGCACCTGGGCCTCCCGGCCGTGACCGGCGACGACGCCACCGGGGTGGCCGCCGCCGTACGCCATCTCGCCGCCCTCGGCCCCACCGGGATCGCCTACCTGTCGGGCCCGCTCAGCACCTCGACGGGCAGGGTGCGCGCGCGGGCGTTCCGGCACGCCGTACGCGACCTCGGGCTGTCCGATGAGCTGGTGGTGGAGTGCGCGCGCTGGAGCGAGAGCGACGGCGCCGCCGCGCTGCGGGCGCTGCTGGACCGGGGCGCCAGGTTCACGGCCGTCGTGGCGGGCAACGACCTCATCGCGCTCGGCTGCTACGACGTGTTCGCCGAGCGCGGCCTGTCCTGCCCCGGTGACGTGAGCGTGATCGGCTTCAACGACATGCCGTTCCTGGACAAGCTGCGCCCGCCGCTGACCACGGTCGCGGTGCCGCATCACGAGCTGGGCGCGGAGGCGGCCCGCATGCTGCTGGACTGCATCGACGACCCGGGCCGCCCGGCGCGTACGCTGCTGCTCCCGGTGTCGCTGGTCGTGCGCGGCTCCACGGCCCCGCCAGGAGCTGGTTGATCTTCCGCGTGGCGCGGCCCATTCTTGATCACTCTCCGTTACCTTGCCAGGTGAATGGGGGGATCCGCAGTGAATGGTTCGTATCGGGGTTTGTCCCGCAGGTTGTTCATGACCGGCATGTTCGCCGCGCTGGGGAGCGCGGCGCCGGTGGCGGCGGGCGCCACCGTGACGGCGAGGCCGCACCGGGGCCCGGTGCTGCGGGCCAGGCCCGCGAAGGTCTCGATCGGCCCGCGCACCGTCAGCACCTGGACCTACGACGGACTGCTTCCCGGCCCGCGCATCGAGGCCACGGCCGGCGGCCTCGTCCGCGCCAAGCTGGTCAACGACCTGCCCGCGGAGACCACCGTGCACTGGCACGGCATCAGGCTCGACGCCCGCATGGACGGCGCCCCCGGCTACACGCAGAAGGCCGTCCCGCCTGGCGGGACGTTCGACTACGCGTTCACCGTCCCCGACCCGGGCACGTACTTCTACCACTCGCACGTCGGCATGCAGAACGACCGCGGCCTGTACGGGACGCTGATCGTGGCCGACCCGCACGAGCCGCTCGGCTACGACCAGGAGTTCACGGTCGTGCTCGACGACTGGCTGGACGGCGTCGCCGGCACCCCCGACGACGCGCTGCGGCGGCTGAACGCCAGCACCGCGCACGACGACACGCTGCGCAGCACCCTGCTCGGCGGCGTCGTGGGCGAGCTGCGCCATCCGTACCACCTGATCAACGGCAGGGCGGCGGAGACGCCGGCGGTGTTCGCCGGCAAGCCGGGGCGGCTCGCCAGGTTCCGGGTGATCAACGCAGCGGCCGACACGCCGTTCCGGGTGGCGCTCGGCGGCCACCGCATGACCGTGACGCACACCGACGGGTTCCCGTGCGAGCCGGTCGCCGTGGACACGTTCCTCATCGGCATGGGCGAGCGCTACGACTTCCTCGTCCGGCTCGAAGACGGGGCGTTCCCGCTGGTCGCGGAGGCGGAGGGGAAGCGGGCGCGGGCGTTCGCGATCGTGCGCACCTCGCCCAAGGCCACGGCGCCCCGCAGCGACGTGCGGCTGCGCGAGCTGTCCCGGCGCATGCTGAGGTACGCCGACCTCACGTCCCGGCAGGCGGACACGCTCCCGCGCCCGTCGAGGAGCGTCACCGTGACGCTCGGCATGCGCCCGTCGGGCAACGAGTGGACGCTCAACGACCGCCTGGCCGCCGACCCGATGCGCCTGCGCGTGGAGCGCGGCGAGACGATCAGGATCGTGCTCGACAACCAGTCGCCCATGTGGCACCCGATGCACCTGCACGGCCACACCTTCCAGGTGCGGACGTCGTCCGGCCCGCGGGGGCCGCGCAAGGACACCGTGAACATCCTGCCCCGCGAGCGCCTGAACATCGACGTGCGCGCCGACAACCCCGGCGAGTGGATGTTCCACTGCCACAACCTCTACCACCAGGAGCAGGGCATGATGGGCACGCTCGGCTACGGCCCCGAGACGCGCAGGATGAAGCACTGAGTCAGGTGCTCACCGCGCACGCTCCCCGGTCGGCCCGGCGCGGCCCCTGCGCGGTGGGGCGGATGTCGAAGTCGAAGATGGCGGTGGGCAGGTAGAGCGTGCAGCAGGCGTTCGGGATGTCGACCACGCCGCTCACCCGGCCCTCGACCGGGGCGGCGCTGATCAGCAGGTACGCCTGCTCGCCGCTGTAGCCGAACTTCTTGAGGTACTCGATCGCGTTCAGGCACGCGTTGCGGTAGGCGATCGTGGCGTCGTTGTAGAGGTTCGTGTCGGTGTCGTGGTCCACCGAGATGCCGATGAACGACAGGAACTCGGTGTAGCGCGGCTCGACGTTGCCCGGCATGAAGATCGGGTTGGTGGTGACGCCGTACTTCTCCATGCCGCCCTTGATGAGGTCCACGTGGAAGTCCACGAAGCCGCCCATCTCGATCGCGCCGCAGAAGCTGATCTCGCCGTCGCCCTGGCTGAAGTGCAGGTCGCCGCCCGACAGCAGGGCGCCGGGCACGTGCACGGGGTAGAAGACGCGGGCGCCGCGGGTGAAGTTCTTGATGTCGTGGTTGCCGCCGTTCTCCCTGGCGGGGACCGTGCGCGCGCCCTCCCGGCCGACCCGTTCCAGCTCGGGGCCCTTGAGCGTGCCGGCCAGCACGCCCTGCTGCAGCGGCGGCAGCGCCAGGGGCGGCACCCGGCCCGGGTCGGTGTCGATGAGGGCCTGCTCCCTGGCGTTCCAGCGGGCGAGCAGGCCGGCGGAGGGCGCGGTGCCGAACAGGCCGGGGTGGGTGATGCCGGTGAAGCGCACGCCCGGGATGTGGCGGGAGGTGGCCTGCTGGCCGTGGAAGTCCCACACCGCCTTGTACGCCTGCGGGAAGTGGTCGGTCAGGAACCCGCCGCCGTTCTCCCTGGCGAAGATCCCCGTGTAGCCCCAGCCCTCGCCGGGCGCGGCGCCGGCGGACTGCGGCACGGGGCCGAGGTCGAGGATGTCGAGGACGAGCAGGTCGCCCGGCTCGGCGCCCTCCACCGCGATGGGGCCGCTGAGCATGTGGCAGACCGACAGGTCCACGTCGCGCACGTCGTCCGCGGAGTCGTTGTCGCCGATCTGCCCGTCCGTCCACTCCCTGCACTCGACGCGGAACTCCGACCCGGGCCGCACGCTCGCGGCGGCCGGGATGTCGGGATGCCAGCGGTTGTGCCCGGGGACCAGCTGGGCGGCCATGGACAGGCTCTGGTCGACGCTGAAGACGACTTCCGGCATGGGACGGCCCTCCTTGGGGCGTCAAGGGCGGGGCAGGCCCGCCCAGCGGGGGTCCGGCGGCGGCGCGGGCCGGTTGCGGGCAGGCGGAACGCGCTCCACTACCTGCGGTTCGTGGGCACTGGCCTCCTGCGCCTGCCGGGCGCGCGCCTCGGCGGCGGGGGTGCGGGCCAGGAGCGGCGGCGTGTACCGGCGGGGGGCCGGCGCTCCGCAGGCGGCGCACGGCTCGGCGGGCTCCGCCGTGCCGATCGGCCTGCGTACCTCGAACGGGCCGCAGTCCGCGCAGTGGTAGGCGTACGTCGCCACGAGGCCGTCACCTCCGCGGGGTCGTACAAGGAATCTAGTTCGCCGGGGATTCCGGTCAAGATGGTGTCGGGTGTACGCATACAGCGCACGCTGTACCCCTAGGATGGCCGGAGAAGGGAGCCCTCATGCCAGAAGACCACAAGCAGATCCCCTCGGTGTGGGCCCGCCCGCCCAAGGAGCGCCAGCAGCCGCTGCTCACCCGCGAGAGCATCGTCGCGGAGGCGGTGCGCCTGCTCGACGAGGAGGGCGCCGACAACCTCAGCATGCGCCGCCTGGGCAGCAGGCTCGGCGCCGGGGCCACCTCGCTCTACCGCCACGTGGCCAACAAGGACGAGCTGCTGGAGCTGGCGCTCGACGCGGTCTACGGCGAGCTGCCGCTGCCCGATACCGGCGAGTGGCGCTCGACCGTGACCGAGGTGTCCCGCGCCCTGCGGGCGACGATCCTGCGCCACCCGTGGCTGGCCGCCGAGCTCGCCGAGGCGGGGCTGGCCTACCTCGGCCCCAACGTGCTGCGGCAGAGCGAGTTCATGCTCGGTGTCATGGAGGACGCCGGGTTCCCCCCGGGCGAGGCCGACCAGGCGGTGACCACGGTCATGGCGTACGTGGTGGGGGTGTCGAGCAGCGAGGCCGCCTGGCTGTCCATGGTCGCGCGCAGCGGGCAGAGCGAGCAGGAGTGGACCGAGCGGCTGTGGCCGGCGGCCGAGCGGGCGGTCCGTGACTACCCGCGCCTGCGCGCCCGCTACGCCGCGCAGCGGGCCGGCGACACCTCCGGCAGCAACGAGGAGACCTTCGAGTACGGTCTCCAGCGCGTCCTCGACGGCCTGCAGACCAGACTCGCCTGATCGGCCGTCCCCGAAAATCGATCGGGGCGGGGGCATGAGATCGGGGAGCGCTCCCGCGCTGAGCGTGCAGTCAAGCGGCTCCGGGTTGACCAGCGCCTTGCCCCCCGGCAGGTGGCCGAGCAGGGGAAGCCGACCAGGTCCGTGCCCTCGGGACCGGCGCGCGGGCACGTCCGCGGCGCTCTTGCGAGGCGGCCCCGGGCTGCGAAAGGATCTCGGAATCGAACCCCCCGCCCCTTGCATGACGACTGGAGAGGCCTGTCGTGCGCACACAACAGAACATTGAGCAGTTCGGTTACCGGCAGGAGTTACGTCGCGGGGTCGGGCTGACCGACCTCGTGTTCTACGGCCTGGCGTTCATGGTGCCCATCGCGCCCTTCGCGATCTTCGGCACCGTCTATGCGGAGTCCGGCGGCATGCCGGCCCTGGCGTACCTCGTCGGGATGATCGCACTGCTGTTCACCGCCGCGTCCTACGCGCAGATGGTGAAGGCGTTCCCCCTGTCGGGCTCGGTCTACAACTACGCCGGGCGTGGCATCGCCCCGCCGGTCGGGTTCATGACCGGGTGGATGATCCTGCTGGACTACATCCTCGTCCCCTGCCTGCTCTACCTCGTGGCCTCCGTGGCCATGAACGCGAGCGTGCCGGACGTGCCCGTCTGGGTCTGGCTGATCATCTTCGTGGCCGTCAACACGGTGATCAACCTGCGCGGCATCCGCATGACGGTCCGGCTCACCAGGATCATGATCGTGTTCGAGCTGGTGGTGCTGGCGCTGTTCCTCCTGGTCGGCCTCTGGGCGCTGCTCCAGGGCAGGGGCAGCGGCTTCAGCCTCTCCCCGCTGTTCAACGCGGACACCTTCTCCTGGCCGGTGATCTTCGCGGCGGTGTCGGTGGCCGTCCTGTCCTTCCTCGGCTTCGACGGGATCAGCATGCTGGTGGAGGAGTCCACCGGCGGCTCGGCCCAGGTGGGCCGGGCCATGCGGGTGGCGCTGCTGCTGGCCGGCGTGCTCTTCATCGTGCAGGTCTGGGTCGCCGCGCTGCTCGTGCCCGATCCGGCGGGGCTGCTGAACCAGCCCAGCGACGCGGCCTTCTACGACGCGGCCGCCGTGGCGGGCGGCGAGTGGCTCAGGCACGTCACCTCGTTCGCCACCGCGCTGTCGTGGGGGCTGGCCAACACCATGGTCGCGCAGGTGGCGGTCTCGCGGCTGCTGTACGCGATGGCGCGCGACAGGCAGCTCCCGTCGTTCCTGGCAAAGGTGTCGGTCAGGCACTCCGTGCCGGCCAACGCCATCATGCTGGTCTGCCTGCTGTCGGTCGGCGTGGGCATCTGGATGTCCACCCGCGAGGACGGCGTCGCCCTGCTGTCCAGCCTGATCAACATCGGCGCCATGGTGGCGTTCATCGTCCTGCACGTGTCGGTGATCGTGCACTACTCGCTGCGCAACGGCTCGAACAAGGTGTGGTCGCATCTGGTCGCGCCGCTGGCCGGGGCGGGGATCCTGGTCTTCGTCGTGATCAACGCGAACGTGCTCGCGCAGGTGCTCGGCCTGGTCTGGCTGGGCCTCGGCCTCCTGGTGCTGATCACCCTGTACGCCCTCGGCCGCCCCCCGGCGCTGAAGGGCATGTCCCCCGGCCCCGAACCCATGAAGCGGAGCGTCTCCGACTGATGGACCGGCTGCCGCTCCACCAGGACCTGTACCTGATCGCCCACGATCAGTCGGGCAGGCCGCTCATCCACCAGTCGTCGCTGGCGCTCGGGCTGGCCGGCGCCGCCCTGCTCGACCTGCTGCTCGCGGGCCGGGCCGCCCCGGCCGACCCCCGGTCGGAGCTCAAGCGGGCGGTGGCGGACGGTGTCTACGACCGTACCCGGGAGGGCCTGCTCGGCTCGGGGGTGCTCGTCCGGGTGAGCAGGCGGCGCATGGGCGTGCTCCCGTACACGCGTTACGAGCTCGCCGACATCGCCTCGATCGTGCGGGCCTCCTCGGGGGTGCGCTCGGCGGTCGAGGGCTGGAAGCCTCCCGACGCGCGCTGCGCCGGGCTGTGCGGGCTGGTGGCGGTGCTGCGGCTGGAGGCGGAGCTCTACCTCGACCAGCCGGGGAACCGGCTGGTCACCCGGCTGCGCGAGATCGCCGCGGCGGCGGGACCGCCCGTCCCCGAGCTGGTGGAGATCGTGGACACGCTGGTCGCCGAGGCGGCCGTCGCCGTGTACCGCTGACCGCTTTGCGGTGACACATGGACGATGCCCCTTATGCGAGTTACGCTCCGCTGGCTACCAGTCGGGGGACCATCACCGGCTCGCATGGGGGGATTCCATGGGCTACACACTGTTACGCGGCAGCTTCGTGATCAGGTATCCGGACCTGCCCCGCCAGGGCCCCGAACCGGACGGCGACACCGTCAAGTTCCTGCCCGACTCGCCCGCCCTGGTCGAGGCGTTGCCGCGGCGCTCCGGCCGGCCGCCGAACATCAACGCCCGCGGCATCTCCGTACGGCTGGAGGCCATCGACGCGCTGGAGACGCACTTCGCCGAGACCCACCAGGAGCTCGAAGGCGCGAACGCCGCCCGTGACGAGCTGCTGCGCCTGCTCGGCTTCACGAACGTGCGCTTCTGGGAGGACCTGCCGAACAAGGTGCGCTCCGCCGACCAGGACTCCATCCGCGGCCACGTGCTCACCAACGGCATCGACGGCAACGGCCGGCTGATCGCGTTCGGCTACGCAGGGGACCACCCGGGGGCGGACGGGACCACCGTGTTCGTGGACGGGCCGCTGGTGGACGACTCCGTCAACGCGCGGCTGCTGGCGGCCGGGCTGGTCTACCCGGCCTTCTACGCCACGCTGCCCGCCGAGCTGCGCACGCATCTGGCGGAGGTGTCGCAGGCGGCCCGGCGCAAGGCCATCGGCATCTGGCCCCGCTCGGCCGCCGACCCCAACGGCTCGGCCACCGTACGGAACCTGGGCGAGCTGGAGCGGCTGGTGGTCTGGCCGAAGCTGTTCCGGCGCATCGTGCCGTACCTCGCGGCGGGGTTCACCGACTTCGACGGCTTCGACGCCTGGCTGCGCGCGGACCCGGTCAACCGGGACGACGAGCTGTTCCTGATCCCCCGCCTGGAACGCGGCAACCTGCACGACGTGGTCAGGGGGTCGGGGCAGCAGGTCCGGCTCACGATGTGGCCCGAGGACTTCATCATCAGCCCGGACCCCGCGCCGCCGGGCGCCCCGGTGACGCCGCCGCTCGTCGCCGCCGGGGACGTGGTCATCGTGGCGGCCCTGCCCGACCCGGCCGGGGCCGACCGCGGCAACGAGACCGTCACGCTCATGAACCTCAGGCCCGGGACCTGCGACCTGAGCGGCTGGGCCCTGACGGACGCCGGCGGCGGCCGCAAGCCCCTGACCGGCACCATCGAGGGCGGCGCCGCCCTGCGGGTGACGCTGGACTCGGCGGTGCAGCTCGGCAACCGGGGGGACACGATCATCCTGGTGGACGGTGAGGGGGCGACGATCGATCAGGTGACGTACAAGGTGGACCAGGTGAAGGCGGGCCGCACGACCTGCTTCGGCCGCTGAGCCGCTCCGGGGGCGGGCCGCTGGGCGGCCCGCCCCTTTCATCCCGAGCCAGAGCAGTTGCGTGACGAACGCGTCGGGCGCGGGCGAATTCAAATAGTCTCGTCCTGACCGGGAAAGCGAGGAACAATCCACAAGTCGGGCAAACAGCATATTGCCCACTTTTCTTGGGATATTCCGGGAGGGGTGCCGTGGCACACGAACCGGGTTCGAGCCGCTTCTGCCAGCGCTGCGGATCACACGTCGGCACCCTGGCCCAGTGCCCGCGCTGCCGCGCCCACCAGGGCTTCCCGGAGCAGCCCACCGCCTCCTACGCCACCGGCCCCGAGCCCGATCGGCTACGGCGGCGGCCACCGGCGTGGCGGCGCGCCCCGGTGCTGATCAGCCTGGCCGTGGCCATCCTCGCCTTCGTGGTGACCTGGTGGGTCGTCACCGCCAACCCCTCGCGGCCGATCCAGAACACCGGCGCCGGCCAGGGCGTCGCCCCCAGCAGCCCCCGCACCGCCCCGGGAACCGGGCCGGAGACCGCCGCAGAGACCGACCCGGGAACCAGCGGCGGCGCGGCGTCTGCCACGCCCACGTCCACGTCCACACCCGCGCCGACCGGCCGCTCCTCGGGGCGGGCGGCGAGGCAGCAGGCCGAGGCGATCGAGGAGTTGCTGGCGAGCAGCAGCGACGCCCGCTCCAGCCTGCCCGACGCCCTCGCGAGCGCCACCCGGTGCGACCGCGACGCCGTGGAGGACATCCGCGACATCACGGTCAGCCGCCGCGACCAGCTCGCCACCGCCCAGGCGCTCGGCGTGAGCGCGCTGAAGGGCGGGGCCAGGCTCAAGGACGCGCTGGTCGACGCGCTCGACGCCTCCCACGACGCCGACGCCGCGTTCCTGGCCTGGGCCGGGCGGCACGTGGAGGAAGGCTGCGAGGCGCCGGTCGAGAGCGACCGCGACTACCGGCGCGGCCTGGACAGGTCGGAGGCGGCGCAGCAGGCGAAAACCCGTTTCGCGGCGGCGTGGCGCCCGATCGCGGAAACGTACGGCCTGACGGTCTGGAAGCCGGACCAGATTTGACCTCAGGCCATTTCACCGGACCGGAAAATATGGAGCAAGTCGGCGAAACGAAGGAGTACGCATGTTCATGTTCATGCCGCGCTCTCTGTTCAGGCTGGCGGCAGGCGCGGCGGCGGGTTACCTGCTCGCCGTCCGCCCGTGGCACCTGCGCTGGGGTGCCGACGACCGCGAAGTCCACGCGGACATGCCGGGCGACGACCTGGTCGGGCAGCCGCAGTACCAGGCCACCAGGGCGATCACCGTCGAGGCGCCCGCGGCCACCGTCTGGGCGTGGCTGGTCCGGCTCGGTGGTTACCAGCCCGGCTCCCCTCCCCGCCCCGCGACGAGCGGCCACGAGGAGCCGCCGGAGCAGGAGCGGCAGGGGCTGAAGGTCGGCGACGTGCTGCAGGGCGGGTCCGGGTTCGTGGTGGAGCAGGCCGACCCGCCGCAGACGCTGGTGATGGTCATGCGGGGCGCCGACGCCACCACCTCGTGCTCGGTCTCGCTGCGCGACCTGGAGGACGGCAGGACCCGGATGATCTTCCGGGTGCGCATCAGGGCGCAGCCGGGCGTCCGCGGCACGACGTACCTCGCGATGCAGGACGTCGGCGACTTCCTGGCCGTGCGCCGCCAGATGCTGACCATCAAGGAGCGCGCCGAGTCCGTCCAGTAGTGACTCGCGGTCGTGGTTGACGGGAACGCCTCCGGACGCTTACGGTTCCGGCGATCGACGAAATATATCGTCATGTATCCGAAACTTTCGGAGGCGCGCCATGTTGCGAGGACTCGTCGCCATCAGCCTGCTCGGTTTACCCGCGGTACAGCCGGCCCACCCCACCCAGCCCCCGGCCATCACCGTGAACGAGCGGGTCCGCCACCAGCAGATCGACGGTTTCGGCATCTCCCAGGCGTTCCGGCGCAACGAGCTGCTGAAGGCCCTGCCGGAGGACAAGCAGCGGGAGGTCCTCGACCTGTGGTTCGACCGGGACAAGGGGGCCGGGCTGAGCATCCTGCGGCTCGGCATCGGCTCCTCCCCCGCCGGCAGCCCGTACGACCACATGGTGTCGATCCAGCCCGAGAACCCCGGCGGCCCCGACGCCCCGCCCAAGTACGTCTGGGACGGCGACGACAACAGCCAGGTCTGGGTGGCCAAGGAGGCCCAGCGGTACGGCGTCAAGCGGTTCTTCGCCGACGCCTGGAGCGCCCCCGGCTACATGAAGGACAACGGCGACGACAAGAACGGCGGCACGCTCCTGCCCGAGTGGCGGCGCGCGTACGCGAACTACCTGGTCGCCTACACGAAGTTCTACGCCAGGGAAGGCATCAAGATCACCGACCTCGGGTTCACGAACGAGCCCGACTGGACGGCCACGTACGCCTCGATGCGCTTCACCCCTGAGCAGGCAGCCGAGTTCGTCAAGGTGCTCGGGCCGATCGCCAGGAACACCAGGCTGGTCTGCTGCGACTCGTTCGGCTGGAACGAGGCCAAGGCGTACACGGCGGCGATCGAGGCCGACCCCGAGGCCCGCCGCTGGGTCAAGACGCACACCGGCCACACCTACGCCAGCCCCGTGGACGGCCCGCTCCCGACGAACAGGAAGACCTGGATGTCGGAGTGGAACCCCAACGGCAACACCTGGAACGAGGCCTGGGACGACGGCAGCGGCTACGACGGCTTCACGATCGCGCAGGCCGTGCACGACGCGCTCACGCTGGGCGAGGTCAGCGCCTACGTCTACTGGCTGGGCGGCTCGCGCGGCGCGACGAGGGCGCTGCTGCAGCTCGACGACGTGGCCAGGGAGTACCACGTGTCGAAGCGGCTGTGGGCGCTGGCGGCGTACAGCAGGTTCATCCGGCCGGGCGCGGTCCGGGTGGAGGCGAGCGCGGCCGATCCGGCGCTGAAAGTTTCAGCGTTCCGCAACCCCGACGGCTCGCGCGTGATCGTGGCGCTGAACACCGGCACCGCGCCGGTCACGTGGAAGGGCGTGCACGGCCGGGCGACCGCGTACGTCACCGACACCGCCAACGACCTCACCCCGTCGGCGGTGACCGGCCGCACGGTGACCCTCCAGCCGCGCGCGCTCACCACCGTCGTGATCAGGTAACGGGACGCGGGCCCGGCGAGAGGCGCAGCTCTCGCCGGGCTCAGCCCTTCGTGCCGGTGTGGGCGATGCCCTGGATGAACTGGCGCTGCAGGAAGACGAACACCGCGATCACCGGCAGCGAGGCGATCAGCGAGCCGGCCATCAGGACGGGGTAGTCGGTCTGGTACTGCCCCTGGAGCGAGGCCAGCCCGGCCGACAGCGTCATCTTCTCGGGGTCGGTGTTGACCACCAGTGGCCAGAAGAGGTCGTTCCACGCCCACAGCAGCGTGAGCACGGCCAGCGCGACCAGCCCGGGCCGGGCCAGCGGCAGCATGATCGACCAGTAGATCCGCCACGGCCCCGCACCGTCGAGCCGCGCCGCCTCCTCGATCTCGCGCGGCAGGCCCAGGAAGAACTGCCGCAGCAGGAACACCCCGAACGCGCTGAACAGCCCCGGCACGATGATCGCCTGAAGGCTGTTGAGCCAGCCCAGCGCGGACATGATCTGGTACTGCGGGATCACGAAGAGCTGCGGCGGCACCATGAGCACCGACAGGAACAGGCCGAACAGCAGGTTCCTGCCGGGGAAGCGGAGCCGGGCGAAGGCGTAGGCGGCCATCGAGCAGAACAGCACCTGCCCGGCCACCCGCCCCGCGGCCATCACCACGGTGTTGAGGAACTGCTCGCCGAACGGCAGCAGGTCGAAGACCTTCGCGTAGTTGTCCCAGCGGCCCTCGGGCAGGAACGTCGGCGGCACCGCGGTCGCGCTGCTGAGCGTCTTGAGCGAGGTGATGATCTGCCAGGCGAACGGCGCCACCATCAGCAGCGACGAGATGATCAGCACCGCGTGCACGCCCAGCGGGCGTCGCTCAGACATAGTGCACCCACCTCCGCTGGAGCCTGAACTGCAGGACCGTCAGCACCGCGATGAGCACGAGCAGCGCCATCACGATGGCGGCGGCGTAGCCGCGGTCGTTGGTGACGAACGCCCGCTCGTAGAAGAGCTGCACGACGGTCTGCAGCCGCGAGTACGCCGGGTTGGCCCGCGCCGCCTGCCCCGACCCGGTCATCACGAAGACCAGGTCGAAGAGCTGCAGCGAGCCGATCACCGAGACGATCGAGATGAAGAACGCGGTCGGCGACAACATCGGCAGCGTGATCCTGAAGAACTGGCGGACGCGGCCGGCGCCGTCCATGGACGCGGCCTCGTACAGCTCCTTGGGGATGGCCTGCATCCCGGCCAGGAAGATGATCAGGTTGTAGCCGACGCTGCTCCAGACGCCCACCACGATCAGCGCGTACAGGGCGGTGGCCGGGTCGGCGATCCAGTTGGGGCCGTCGATGCCGGCGAGCGCGAGCACCTGGTTGATCAGGCCGTAGTCGCCGTTGTAGAGCCAGCGCCAGAGCATCGCGACCGCGACCGGCATGGTCACCACCGGCAGGAAGAACGCCGTGCGGTACAGGGTCACGCCGCCCAGCTTCGGCCGGTTGAGCAGCGCGGCGAACACGATCGCCAGCGGGATCCCGAGCAGGCCGAGCACGGTGTAGGTGAGCGTGTTGAGCACCGCCCGCCCCACCTCGGGGTCAGCGATCAGGCGGGTGTAGTTCTCCAGCCCCGTCCAGGTGTGCCCGCCGAACGCGCCCCACTCGGTGAAGGAGAAGTAGGCGGTCTGCAGGACGGGCCACAGGTAGAAGATCGCCAGGCCGAGCCCGGTGGGGGCGATGAACGCGTACCCCCACAGGGCCTCGGTCCACGGTCTGCGGCTCGCCGCGTGTTTCCTGCCCGTCATTCCTTGGCCAGCAGGTCGTTCATGGCGGCCGCGAGGTCCGCGGCCGCCTTCTCGACCGGCACCTCACCGGTCCACGCCTTGGTGAGGTGGGTGAGCTCGGCCTCCTGCCAGGCGGCGGTGTTCTTCGAGACGGGGTACGGCACCGCGTACGCGACCGCGTCCAGGAACGTCTGCAGCTTCCACTCGGGGTGGGCCTTCACCCAGTCCTGCTGGGTGCCGTTGTAGGCCGGGATCGGGCCCTTCTTGCCGAGGAGGTCGGCGGCCTGCTTGGAGCCAAGGAACTTGACGAACGCCGACGCCTGCGCCGGATGCTTGGTCTTGGCCGACACCACGTTGGCGACGCCGTGGATGATCGTGGCCTGCTGCTCGCCCCTGGGCAGCGGGGCCACGTCCACCTTGTCCTTGGTGTAGTCGTTCTTGCCGAACTCGGCCACGTTCCACGACCCGCCCCAGTACATCGCCAGCTTGCCGGCCTCGAAGAGCTGGAGCGGGGTGGTGTCGGTCATGGTCTTGAGGTCGGGCGACTGCTTGGCGGCGATCAGGTCGGTCCAGAACTTCAGGCCCGCGATCGTCTTGGGGTCGGCGTAGCCGGACTGCTTGCCGTCCGGGGAGATGACGTGGCCGCCGGCCTGGTAGATCGTGTTGTACTGGTACTCCTGGAAGCTCGTCAGCTGGGCGCCGACGGCGTAGACGCCCTTCTTGGCGTCGGTGAGCTTGGCGGCGGTCTCCTTGAAGTCGGCCCAGGTCCAGTCGTCGGCCGGGTACTTCACTTTCGCCTGGTCGAAGAGGGTCTTGTTGTACCAGACGCCGACCGTGTCCATGTCCTTCGGCAGGCCGTACAGCTTGCCCTCGTAGGTGTAGAGGTCCACCAGGGCCTTGGGGTAGACCGAGGTGTCGACCTGCTCCTCGATCGGCTTGATCACGCCGTTGGAGGCGTAGAGCTGGAAGTTGGGGCCGTTCATCCAGAAGACGTCGGGCGCCGCGCCGCCGCTGACCGCGGCCTTCATCTTCGTCCAGTAGTCGACCCAGGGGGTGAGCTGGACGTCCACGGTGATGCTCGGGTAGGTCTTGGTGAACTCCTCGGCCAGTTCCTGCATGACCGCCTGCTGGGTGGCGTCCCAGACGCCGTAGGACAGCTTCACCCTCTCCTCAGGCTGCGTGTCCGTGCCGGCCTGCTCACCGCCGCCGCACGCGGAGGCGAGCAGTGCCACGCAGAGGAGCGCCGCA
Organism: Nonomuraea rubra; assembly: GCF_014207985.1. Classification (NCBI taxonomy): domain Bacteria; kingdom Bacillati; phylum Actinomycetota; class Actinomycetes; order Streptosporangiales; family Streptosporangiaceae; genus Nonomuraea; species Nonomuraea rubra. The sequence continues at coordinate 9,703,403 of NZ_JACHMI010000001.1, forward strand.
CCGCTCCGTGCCGACTTCCACATCTCCCGGTCCTCTCCTAGAACGTGGGAGTAATGATGGAGTCCAGGGAAATTGTTGGCAAGAGTGGCCGTGTTACAGATGGCTCACGAGGCTCGGCCACCGGGAGGGAGGCGGCGCGTCCGGAAGAGAGGGCGGCGCGTGGCCGAGCCGGCTAGAGGCCGCTCGCGAGCGGGGAGCGGCCGTCGAGGAGGCGTTCCTCGACGTCGTCGAGGGCGAGGCGGACGGCGCCGAGCACCACGGCCTCGTCGCCCAGCGCCGACATGCGGACCTCGGGCGTGCGGATGCACCAGCGGTCCAGCTCCCGCCTGAGCGGCTCGATGAGCACGTCGGCCGAGCGCGAGAACCCGCCGCCGACCACCACCATCTGCGGGTCCAGCGTCAGGACCAGCGCGGACGCGCCGAGCGCGAGATCCTTCACGTAGCGCCGCACGGCCGCCAGCGCCGCCTTGTCGCCCTCCCGCGCGGCCGCGAACACGTCGCCGGCCTCGCCGCTGAGATGCTCCTGGGCGCGGATCCAGCCGAGCACGGGCAGCGCGCCGATCTCGCCGGAGGCGTTGCCGAACCCCCTGTGCAGCTTGCCGTCGATGACCAGGCCCGCCCCGGTACGCAGCCCGGCCAGCAGGAACACCATGTCCTTGGCGTAGCGGGCCACGCCGCGCCAGCACTCGGCCAGGGCGGCGAGCTTGCTGTCGTTCTCGACCAGCACCGGGGCCGGGACCAGGCGGCGCACGTGCGCGGCCAGGTCCACGCCGGTCCACTCGGGCAGCGCCTCCGACAACATCACCTTGCCCGCGCCGTCGACCAGCCCGGTCGTGCCGACGCCCGAGGCCCACACGTCGCCGCCGGTCAGCCCGGCGCCCTCCAGGCACTCCGTGACCGCCCGGTCCACCGCCTCCAGCCGTTCGAGCCTGCCCATCGCGGGCGTGACGGGCACGCGGGCGGCGTGCTGCACGTTCCCGTCGAGATCGGCGGCCACCGCGCGGATCTTGTGCCCCCCGATGTCGATGCCGAGCACCCGGCCCGCGTCGGCCCTGAACCGGTAGCGCCTGGCCGGGCGACCCACCCCGCCGGCCGTGGCGCCCGCCTCGGCCACCCAGCCCTTCTGCAGCAGCTCGCGCACCACGTCCTCGGTGGAGGCCCTGGACAGGCCCGTGCGCTTGGCGACCTCGGTGAGCGTCAGCGACGACCGGCCCTGGAGCACCTTGATCACGGCCAGCGCGTTGAGCTGCCGCAGCCGCGACAGGTCGCCGCCGCTCATCTCCGCGGCCATCGGCCCCCCTTGCTGTCCGCTTGCTCAGACCGAATAATGATGCTCTCCATGATATTTCTTCGGGGAAGGTTCCATGACTGAGGTGACTCTAGCCGTCGTCGGCGGGGGCCTGCGAGGGCTGACCTACGCGCGCCGCGCGCACGCCACGGGCGCGGGGCGGGTGGTGGCGGTGGCCGAACCCGACCCGGGGCGGCGGGCGGCGTTCGCGGCGGAGTTCGGGATCCGGCCGGAGCTGGCGTACGACGACTGGAAGGAGCTGGCGGCGGCCGGGCGGCTCGCGGACGCGGCGGTCATCGCCACCCACGACCGGCTGCACACCGACCCCGCGGTGACGCTGGCGGACCTCGGTTACCACATTCTCCTGGAGAAGCCGATGGCGACGGACGAGGAGGAGTCCGTCATGATCGCCGACGCGGCCGAGCGCAACGGCATCATGCTCGCCGTCTGCCACGTGCTGCGGTACACGCCGTACACGCGGGTGGTGAAGGAGCTGCTGGACTCCGGGCGGATCGGGCGGCTCGTCAGCGTGCAGCACCTGGAGCCGGTGGGGTGGTGGCACCAGGCGCACTCGTTCGTGCGCGGGCACTGGCGCCGCCAGGACACCTCGGCGCCGATGTTGCTGGCCAAGGCGTGCCACGACATCGACTGGCTGGTGCACCTGTTCGGCAGGCCGCCCGTCCGGGTGTCGTCGTTCGGCTCGCTGTCGCACTTCCGCGCCTCCGACCGGCCGGCCGAAGCCGCCGACCGGTGCCTCGACTGCCCGCTGGAACCGTCGTGCCCGTACTCGGCGCCGCGCCTCTACCTGGGGTGTCTCGGCGATCCCGGCAGCGAGTTCTGGCCGCTGTCGGCGGTCACGCCGGAGCGTACGGAGGAGGCGGTGCTCGACGCGCTGCGCACCGGGCCGTACGGGCGGTGCGTGTACGCGTGCGACAACGACGTGGTCGATCACCAGGAGGTGGTGATGGAGTTCGAGGACGGGGCGACGTGCTCGTTCACGATGAGCGCGTTCACCCCGATGGAGCACCGGCGCACCCGCCTGTTCGGCACCCACGGCTACCTCGACGGCGACGGGCTGAGCCTGCGCGTGGTGGACTTCCGTACGGGGGCCGAGGAGACCGTGCGCACGCAGGACCTGGCCGGGCCGTCGGCGGCGGACGGGCACGGGGGCGGGGACGAGGGGCTGACGGACGCCTTCCTGGCCGCCGTCGCCTCGGGCGACGCCTCGCTGCTGCGGTCGGACGCGGCGGAGAGCCTGATGACGCACCGCGTCGTCTGGGCCGCCGAACGCGCCCGCCACACCGCCTCCGTCGTCACCCTCTGACCGGCGGCCCAGCCACCCGTTCTCCGTCACCCGCTCAAGGCGGCCCTGGCACGCCGTCGCCTGCCCCGGCACGCCATCGCCTGCGCGGCGGGCCGCTACGAACGGCGGGTCAGCGGGTGGCCGCGGTGCGTCGCCGGCGTCTTCGGCGCGGCCAGCGCCGCACGCAGATGCCGGCGGGAGCTGACCCCCAGCTTGGCGAAGACGTTGCCCAGGTGCCACTCCACCGTGCGCGGGCTGATGAACAGCCGGGCGGCGATCTCGTCGTTGGTGTGCCCGATCCTGGCCAGCCCCGCGATCTGCGCCTCCTGGCTGGTGAGCTCGGCCGCGGCGGAGACGGTGCGCTTGCGGACGGTCTCCCCGGTCGCCAGCAGCTCCCGGCGCGCCCGCTCGGCGAAGCCGCAGGCCCCGGCCACGCTGAACGTCTCGTGCGCCGGGCGCAGCTGGGCGCGGCTCTCCTGGCGGCGGTTGCGCCGCCGCAACCACTCGCCGTACAGCAGCCGGGCGCGGGCCAGGTGGACCGTGACCCGGCAGCGGCCCAGGTGCTCGATGGCCTCCCGGTAGAGCGCCTCGGCGTCCCGGTCGTCGCTCAGCAGCGCCCGAGAGCGGGCCGCCATGCCCAGCGCCCACTCGGTGCCGCTGGCGCGCGTCCGCTCGATGAGCGACTCCAGCGCGGGCGTGGCGAGCTCCGGCCGGCCGCACCGGACGGCGGCCTCGATGAGCTCGGCCAGCGCCCAGCCGTAGAATCCCAGGTCCTCGTACTGGCAGGCCCGCCTGGCGGCCGCCAGCGCGGCATCGTAACGGCCGAGGCCGTTGTAGAGGACCGCGGTCGCGTACTCGGCCAGGCCGAGCGCGCGGCCCTCCCCGCGTGCCCCCACCTCCATGGCGGTCGTCGCGATGTGGTCGAGCGCCTCGGGCTCCTCGTCGCGCCAGGCGGCCAGCACCAGGGACGTGTACATCATGGGCGCGCCGCCGGTCGCCTCCGAGATCGCCGTGGCCTCGCCGATCAGCGCCGCCGCGGCATCGAACTCGCCGGCGTGCAGCAGGAATCCCGCCTGGTAGGTCAGGGCCATCGGCAGGACGGACAGGGCCCCCGCCTCGCGGGCGCACGTGACGGCGCCTTCTGCCAGCTCGTGCCAGGCGTCGTCGTCCCACAGCTCGGGCGCGAGAGGCTCGGGCGTCACCCGGAAGGCCAGCCACAGCCAGCGCCTCTCGGCGTCGGTCACGCCGGACCTGCGCTGCTCCCGTACGACGTCCAGCGCGTGCCGGAGCGCGCGGGCGCCGGTGGCGTGGCCGTCGATGATCCAGCCGGCCATGCTGTCGAGCAGGACGTCCACCATGCGCGGCGGCCCGGGCGGCGGTGGTGCGGCACGGGCCGCCTCGGCCACCTCGCGCTGCCCGGGGCCGTCGCTGAGCCGGCCGGCGAAGATGGCCGCGCCGACGGCCTCCAGCAGGGTGTCGCGGGCGAGGGCGGCGTCCAGCGGCGCCAGCCGGTGCGCGGCGTCGAGCAGGAGGCGGGGCGCGTCGTTCCCGCGTACCTGGGCGTACACCAGCCGGGCGCGCAGCCGTTCGAGCCTGGCCCTGTGCAGGTCGTCGAGCGGGCCGGCCTCGGCGGCGGCGAGCAGGGTGTCCGCCTGGGCGGGCCCGCCGGCGTCGATCGCGGCCTGGGCGGCGTCCAGCGCGCGGGCGACCCGCCGGGCGGGGTCGGGTGTCAGCTCCGCCGCGCGGCGCAGGAACGCCGCCGCCGCGGCGGCTCCTCCCCTGGCGTGTGCCCGGCCGGCCGAGCGCTCCAGGTCCTCGGCGACGCTCTCGTCGGGACGGGCGGCGGCGTGGGCGCGGTGCCACGCCCGGCGGTCGGGATCGCGGCCGGGATCGGTGGCCCGTGCCAGTGCCCGGTGCGCGGCCCGGCGGTCCGGAGCGGGCGCCCGCTGGTAGACGGCGGAGCGCACCAGCGGGTGGTGGAAGCGCACGCCGGTGCCGAACTCGACGAGCCCCGCGGCCTCGGCCGGCACGGCGGCCTCCGCCGGTATCCCCTGGAGGCCCGCCGCGCGCCACAGCAGGGCGGCGTCGCCGGTGGGGTCGGCCGCGGCGATCAGCAGGAGCCGGCGGCTGTCCTCGGGAAGCGTGCGGAACCGCTGGTGGAAGGCGTTCTCGAGGCGGCCCGCCAGGGGCTGCCTGCCGGGGAGCCAGAAGCCGCCCGCCAGCTCGGCGGGGGCGAGGGCGCGGGGCAGGTGCAGCAGGGCCATCGGGTTGCCGTGCGCCTCGGCGACGATGCGGTCGCGTACCGGCGGGTCGAGCGGCACGTGGACGGCCGAGGCCAGCAGGGCCCTGGCGTCGGGCTCGTCGAGGCCCTCGACGGTCAGCTCGGGCAATCCGGCCAGGTCCCGGGCGTCCTCGGGCTCCCGTACCGTGAAGATCAGCGCCACCTGCTCGGCCATCAGGCGCCTGGCGACGAACGCCAGCGCCTGCGTGGACCCGTCGTCGAGCCACTGCGCGTCGTCGACGAGGACGAGCAGCGGGCGATCCCTGCTCGCGCCGGCCAGCAGGCCGAGCGCCGCCAGGCCGACCAGGAACCGGTTCGGCGCCTCGCCCTCCTGGATCCCGAACGCGACGGACAGGGCGTCGCGCTGCGGCCCCGGCAGGGCGTCGAGCCCGTCCAGCAGGGGCCCGCAGAGCTGGTGCAGGCCCGCGAACGCGAGCTCCATCTCCGACTGGACACCGGCGATGCCCACGATCCGGAACCCGGTCGCCCGGCGCGTCGTGTGCTCCAGCAACGCCGTCTTGCCGATGCCCGCCTCGCCCCGCAGCACCAGGACCGCGCTGCTGCCCGACCGCGCCGTGGCCAGAGCCCGCTCCAGTGCGGTCAGCTCCCGGTCCCGGCCTCGCAGCGCCGATCGGGTGTCGATGGTGGCGAACACGCCCATGGGCTCGACCTTCCTGGCGCTCCGCGGAGGTGCTCCGCGCGGCCACGACGGGTCATGCTCTCCCCGAGTTTAGTCCTGTTTGCGGCGTTTCGATAGTTTTGCGAATTTCTGTTCCCCGGGGCGATCCCCGGGGTTATCCCGGGGGCGATGCCCCTCCCACCTGGGCGATCGTGGTCGGGCCAGGCGGCACAGGGCCGCCTGCCGACCAAGGAGACAGCCATGTCCGGAACCCCCGGGATCCGCCCGTTCACCATTCCCGTCGTCCCCGAGCAGGAGCTCCAGGACCTGCGCGCGCGCATCGCGGCGACCCGCTGGCCCGAGCAGGAGACCGTCGCCGACCAGTCGCAGGGCGTGCAGCTCGCGACCATCCAGGAGCTCGCCCGGTACTGGGCCGACGAGTACGACTGGCGCAGGTGCGAGGCGAGGCTCGGCGCGCTGCCGAACTTCGTCACCGAGATCGACGGGCTGGACATCCACTTCATCCACGTCCGCTCCAAGCACGAGGACGCCCTGCCGCTCATCGTCTGCCACGGCTGGCCGGGCTCGGTCGTCGAGCAGCTCAAGATCATCGAGCCGCTCACCGACCCGACGGCGCACGGCGGCACCGCGGCGGACGCCTTCCACGTGGTGATCCCGTCCATGCCCGGCTACGGCTTCTCGGGCAAGCCCGCGACGACCGGCTGGGGGCCGGACCGCATCGGGCGCGCCTGGGTGGAGCTCATGAAGCGCCTCGGTTACACCCGGTTCGTGGCCCAGGGCGGCGACTGGGGCGCGATCGTGGTGGACCTGATGGCCGCGGAGGCTCCGGCGGGGCTGCTCGGCATCCACACCAACATGGCCGGCGTCGTTCCGCCCGAGATCGACAGGCTGTTCCAGTCCGACATCACCGGAGCGGGCAACGCCCTCGCCTCGCTGCCGGCCGGCCTCACGGAGGAGGAGAGGCGCGCCTGCGAGCAGCTGGACTTCGTCTGGAAGCACGTCGCCTACGCCCTCATGATGGGATCGCGCCCGCAGACGCTGACGGGGCTGGTGGACTCGCCCGTCGGCCTGGCGGCGTTCATGCTCGACCATGACGCGGCCAGCCTGGCGCTGATCTCCCGGGTGTTCGCCGGCGAGAGCGAAGGTCTCACCCGGGACGACGTGCTCGACAACATCACGCACTTCTGGCTGACCAGGACGGCGGTCTCCGCGGCACGGCTCTACGCGGAGAACAGGTTCCCGTTCTTCGCCGTGAAGGGCGTGTCGATCCCCGTCGCCGTGAGCGTCTTCCCCGACGAGCTCTACCAGGCTCCCAGGAGCTGGGCGGAGCGGGCCTATCCCCAGCTCATCCGCTACAACCGCCTGGAGAAGGGCGGGCACTTCGCGGCCTGGGAGCAGCCGCGGCTGCTCGTGCAGGAGGTCCGCGAGGGCTTCCGCTCGCTCCGGTAACCGGGCCGGAGCGGGGGCCCGCCATCTACGCGCGGGCCGGGGCGGCGGGAGCGGGGGCCCCGCCGGCCCCTAGGCGCGGGCCGTCGCCAGCAGGGTGAGCGCGGCCTCGCGGGCGAGCCGGGCGGCGCCGGGCGTGCCGGGGTGCTGGTCGGCGACGACGGTGCAGCCGGTCACCAGGACGAGCCACTGGCGGGCCAGCGCGCCGGGATCGGCCGCCCCCGCCCTGGTGGCGATCTCGGTGAGCAGCGCCAGCCGCCGTTCGAGGTGGCGCCCCGCCAGGTCCAGCTCGGGCGCCCCGTGATGCTGGGCGGCGGCGTTGAGCAGCGCGCACCCGCGGAACCCGGGCTCGCCGTGCCACTCCGCCAGCGCGTCGAACACGGCCCCGAGCTGGTCGGCGGGCTCCTCGCCCGCCGACTCGGCGGCCGTGCGCAGCCAGCGCGTCACGCGCTCGCTGCGGGCCTCCAGGACCGCCTCGATCAGGCCCTCCTTGGAGCCGAAGTGCCGGTAGAGCGTCTCCTTGGACACCCCGACGGCGGCGCACAGCTCGGCCACGCCGACGCCGTCGAGCCCCCGGTCGTACAGGATCGGCATGGCGGTCTCGACGATCGCGGCCCGGGTCCGGGCGGGGTCCTGGGTGCTTCCCTTCGGTACAGGCACGCCTAGATGGTACCGGCCGGTTCGATCCCTGCTATCGTACCGATCGGTTCGATCCGAGGAGGAACATCATGCGTGCCAGCACCCCCGCCGTGACGTTCGAGAGCGGCGGCGTGAGCCTCGCCGGGCTGCTGCACCTGCCGGCCGGGCCGGGGCCGCACCCCGTCGTGCTGCTCCTCCAGGGATTTCCCGGCAACGAGCGCAGCCTGGACCTGGCGCAGGCGCTGCGCTCGGCGGGCTACGCCGCCGTCGCCTTCCACTACCGCGGCTCCTGGGGCATGGGCGGCACCTGGTCCTGGGGCAACCTGCTGGAGGACGCCGCCGCCGTGGCCCGCGCCGTGCGCGCCGAGCCGTTCGCCTCGGCGCACCGGCTCGACCCGGGGCGGCTGGCGCTGTTCGGGCACAGCGCCGGCGGGTTCGCCGCGCTGATGACCGCCGCCGCCGACCCGTCCATCGCCGCCGTCGTCTCGGTGTCGGCCTTCGACTTCGGTACGGTCGCCCGCTCGCTCACCCCGGAGTCCCGTGCCCGCTACGTCGAGGCGTTCGGGGAGGACCTGCTGCCCCTGCGCGGGACGAGCGGCGAGGCGCTGGTGGCGGAGATGGAACGGGCGGGAGAGCGGTGGAGCCTGGCCGGCCTGGCACCCCGGCTCGCCGGGCGGCCTGTCCTGCTGATCGGCACCTCCGACGACCCCGTGACCCCGGCGGCCGTGCACCACCGGCCGCTGGTGACGGCGTACCCGGAGGCCGAGCAGCACGAGTGGCACACCGACCACGCCCTGTCCGACCACCGGCAGCGGCTCGTCGGGACCGTCCGGAAGTTCCTCGACGGCCACCTGTGAATCAGCCCCAGACCTCCCGCGCCGTCTCCACGATCAGCCGGATCTTGGCGAACTGCTGCTCCTCCGTGAGCTCGTTCCCCTCCACCGTCGAGGAGAAGCCGCACTGCGGCGACAGGCAGAGCTGGTCCAGGTCGACGAACTTGGCCGCCTCGTCGATGCGCCGCTTGAGCGCGTCCTTCGACTCCAGCTCCCCGCGCTTGGTCGTCACCAGCCCGAGCACCACCATCTTCCCCGGCGGCACGAACCGCAGCGGCTCGAAGCCGCCCGACCGCTCGTCGTCGAACTCCAGGAAGAACCCGTCCACGTTCAGCTCGTTGAACAGCGCCTCGGCGACGAAGTCGTAGCCGCCCGAGGCGACCCAGGAGGAGCGGAAGTTGCCGCGGCACATGTGCGTGGTGATCGTCATGCCGGCGGGCTTGGCCGCGAGCGCGGCGTTGATCTGCTTGATGTAGCGCAGGTGCAGGTGGTCGGCGTCGTCGCCGCGCTCGGTCAGCTCGGCCCTCTGTGACGGGTCGTTCAGGTAGGCCAGGCTGGTGTCGTCGAACTGCAGGTACGTGCAGCCCAGCGCGCCGATCCTGCGTACCTGCTCGGCGTAGGCCGCGCTCAGGTCCCGCCAGAACTCCTCCACGTCCGGATACACCTGGGGATCGATCGCGGCGGGCCCGCCCCGGTAGTGGACCATGCTGGGCGACGGGATGGTCAGCTTGGGCACGACGCCTCCGGAGACGGTCTCACGCAGGAACGCGAAGTCGTCGGCGAAGATCGGCTCGCTCAGCCGGATCCTGTCGTGCACGCGCAGCGCCGCCGGGGTGTACTCGAGGTCCCCCTCGGCGTTGTGGAAGCGCACGGTGATGTGCTCGTCGGCGGCCTGGCCGATGCCCTCCAGCCGGTAGATGAAGTCCATGTGCCAGGAGGCGCGGCGGAACTCCCCGTCCGTGGCGCTCTGCAGGCCGGCGTCCCGCTGCTTGCGTACCACGTCCCTGATCGCCTCGTCCTCGGCCTCGCGCAGGGCGTCGCCGGTGAGGGTCTGGCGGGCGCGCAGCAGCGCGGCCGGGCGGAGCAGGCTGCCGACGTGGTCGGCGCGGAAGGGCGGTGAGGTACGCATCAGGGGTCATCCCTTTCCGTAGAGCTTTCTCAGCGGGGCCTTGAGGAGCTTGCCCGCCGCGTTCTTGGGGAGTTCGTCCACGAAAGCCAGATATTTCGGGACTTTGTAGCGGGCCAGGCGGCCGTCCAGATGCTTCAGCAACTCGTCGGACGAGGCGGCCGAGCCGGGCCTGAGCACGACCAGGGCCTTGCCCACCTCGCCCCACCTCTCGTCCGGCACGCCGATCACCGCGCACTCGGCGACCGCGCCGTGCTCGTACAGGGCGCTCTCCACCTCGGCGGGATAGATGTTCTCGCCGCCAGAGATGATCATGTCCTTGACGCGGTCGGAGATCCGCACGTACCCGTCCTCGTCCGCGACCCCGACGTCCCCCGACCGGAACCACCCGTCCGCGGACAGCACCTCGGCGCTCTCCTCAGGACGCCGCCAGTAGCCGGGCATCACGTTCGGTCCCTGGACGTACAGCTCTCCGGGCTCCCCGGGGGCGGCGGGCGAGCCGTCGGGCGCGACCAGCCGTACGTCGGAGAAGAAGCACGGCACCCCGGCCGTGCCCGCCTTCGTGGCGGAGCGGTCGGCCCCGAGGAACAGCGCGCCCGGCGCGGTCTCCGTCATGCCGTACCCCTGCATGAACGCCAGCCCGCGCTCCTGGTAGGCCTGGATGAGCGGCCCGGGCACCGGCGCTCCCCCGCACAGCAGGTGCCGCAGGCTCGACAGGTCGGCTCCCGCCCAGCGCGGCGACTGCGCGAGGAACTGGAACATCGTCGGCACCCCGGCGATCAGCGTCACCCGCTCGCTCTCGATCAGGTCGAACGTGCGTGCCACGTCGAACGACGGCTCCAGGATGGCCCGCCCGCCCTTGAGCACGGTCGGGATCAGCGCCTGCCCCATCGCCGCGATGTGGAACAGGGGCGCGCCGATCAGCGCCACCTCGTCGTGCGCCAGCGGCACGTCCACGAGCAGGTTGACCGTGTTCCAGGTGAGGTTGGCGTGGGTGAGCATGGCGCCCTTGGGCCTGCCCGTGGTGCCGGAGGTGTACATGATCAGGCACACGTCGTCCTGGCTCACGGGCTCGTCGATCGGCTCGGGCGAGCCCGACGCGAGCAGCGCCTCGTAGTCGGCGGCCCGCAGGTGGCGGCCCGGCAGCCCGTCGCCGTCCCGTTCTTCTCCCCGCTCTTCGCCCAGTACGAGCAGCGCCGGCTCGGCGTCCTCCAGGATGTAGCGCAGCTCCGGCCCGGCCAGCCGGGTGTTGAGCGGCACGAACACGGCCCCCAGCAGGCCCGCGGCGAAGAGCGTCTCCACCAGGGCGGGCTGGTTGGCCCCGAGGAAGGCGACCCGGTCACCGCGCCGCACGTCCAGCGCGGAGGCCAGCCGGTTCACGCGTTCTTGCAGGTCACGGTAGGTGTAGTGACGGTCATGGTACGACAGCGCGACCCTGTCGGGCGTCATGCGTGCCCTGCGTGCCGGCCACGAGCCAATCCCCTGATTACGCATCGGCGACTCCCGGACCCCAAATTAGGCCACTATGCGATGGCTGTCACCGTTCTGCCGAACTTTCCTCGGGAACGGTGTCGAGCAACCCCGTTACGATCCGCCCGGCCTCCGGCGCGAACCGCTCGTGCAGCGTGTGGCAGACCCGCTGCGCCTTCTCCGCGGGCCAGTCGTCGGGCAGGTACCGCAGCGGCAGCCGCGGATCGGTCCTGATGATCTGCAACCAGCCGGTGAGCAGCATCAGCGACCGCGCCAGGTCGTCGGGAGCCTCCGGGGCCGGGTCGGCCCGGTCCCAGCGGCGCAGGAACGCCCGGTACCGCTCGCCCAGGCCGGCCAGGTCGTAGGCCTCCCCGACCAGGGCCTGCATGTCGGTGGGGCGGCGCGGCTCGGCGGCGAAGACCTTGACGTTCGCGCCCAGGTCCTCGATCACGCCCGTGGCGTCCACCTCGCCTGGAGCGATCCACAAGCCGTTCTGCAACGGCCCGAACCCGGCCCAGACCAGCCTCGAACGCAGCTCGTGCCGCTGGCGCTGCCACGACTCCGGCAGCGAGAAGCCGATCAGCGTCCACCTGTCCTCGTCGGCGTCGTTGACCACGCCGCTGTGCCAGATGCGCCGCTCGCCGTCCTTGAGCACCTCGGTGCTGGTCGGGGTGAGGCCGAAGTACATGCGCCGGCCCGAGCGCTGCCGGCGCAGCAGCCCGCGGCGCACCATCCGGGTCAGCGTCGAGCGGGTGGCCTCCTCCGAGATCCCCACCTTGCCGAAGGCCTCGATGAAACTCCGCGAGGAAACGCAGATCCCGCGGCCGTATACGTGGTCGCCGAGGAAGGTGAGAATCACCGATTGAGGCCGCATAACAGCTTGTCTCCGGATATTAGGCACTCTATTGACAGCCGTAATGTACCTGCCTACTTTTGGGGCCACCCGGCCCAGGAGGTCCTGATGCGCAGGTTTCTTCCATCCCTGGTCTGCCTGTTGCTGGTCACGATGGCATGTGGAGGCGGCGGCGGGGGCGGGTCGAGCGGCCAGGCGGATCCCATCAAGGTGGGCCTCATCGTCTCCCTGACCGGCAACTACACGCCGCTCGGCAGCGAGGACAAGAAGGCCGTGGAGCTGGCCGTCGAGCAGGTCAACGCGCAGGGCGGCCTGCTGGGCCGCAAGGTGGAGCTGGTCACCCGCGACGACAAGACCGCTCCCGACCAGGGCATCGTGGCCTACAACCAGATCAAGGGCGAGATCGACGCGCTGATCGGGCCGGTGTTCTCCAACTCGGCGCTGGCCGTCGAGCCGCTCGCGCAGCGCGACAAGATGCCGTACCTGTCGCTGGCCCCCGCGCAGGAGCAGGTCGAGCCGATCAAGTCGTACATCTTCGTCACCCCCGCCCTGTCCAGCATGTACGCCGAGCGCTACCTGCAGTACATCCAGGCCGAGGGCATCAAGACGATCGCCGTGGCGTGGGACTCCAAGAGCGCGTACTCGGTCTCCGGCCACGAGTCCATGGTCGAGCTGGCCCCGAAGTACGGCGTGACGATCGCCGTGGACGAGCCGTACGAGACCACCACCTCCGACTTCAGCCCCATGTTCACGCACGTGCGCGACTCCAAGGCCGAGGCGCTGGTGTTCTGGGGCTCGGGCGCGCCGGGCGTGACGGCCGCCAAGCAGTACGTGGCCTCCGGGCTGGAGACGCCGCTGTTCCTGACCGCCTCGCAGGCCAGCAAGCTGTGGCTGGAGCCGATGGGCGCCCAGGCCGAGGGCATGACCGTGCAGAGCGCGATCGGCGTCGTCGGCGAGCACCTGCCCGAGGGCAAGCAGAAGCAGGTCATCGACCAGATGGCGGGGCCGTACCAGCAGAAGCACGGCTACCCGCCGCCGCAGTTCGCCCAGGACGGCTACAGCGCCTCGCTGCTGCTGTTCGAGGCCATCAGGAAGGCGAACAGCACCGACAAGACCAAGATCCAGCAGGCCCTGGAGACCATGGACCTGATCACCCCGAACGGCCGCTTCCGCTACTCCGCCACCGACCACTCGGGGCTGTCGCCGGAGTTCATCTCGGTCAACACGGTCAAGAACGGCCAGTTCGTCCCCACCGAATGGGCCAAGGAGCAGCTCACCAAGACCGTGAACGCGCAGGGGTAGGGGCGCGTGCTGACCGTCACCGGGGTCTCCCGCTCCTTCGGGGGCGTCTACGCCGTCCGCGACGTCTCGCTGAGCGTCGCGGACGGCGAAGTCTGCGGCGTCATCGGCCCGAACGGCGCCGGCAAGTCCACCCTGTTCAACCTGATCACCGGGCATCTGGCCGCCGACCACGGCCACGTCTCCTTCCTCGGGCAGCGCGTGGACCGGCTCCCCCCGCACCGCCGCGCCCGCCTGGGCATGTCGATCGTCTTCCAGGCGGCCCGGGTCTTCCGCGGCATGACGGTTGAGGAGAACGTCATGGTGGGCGCGCACGGGCACACGCGGGCCGGGTTCGGCTCGGCGGCGCTGCGGCTGCCCCGGCACCGGGCCGACGAGCGGCGGATCGCCGCCGAGGCCGCCGCCGCCCTGGAGCGGGTGGGCCTGGCCGAGTGGGCGGACCGGCCCGCCGACCGGCTGCCGATCGGCCAGCAGCGGGCGCTGCAACTGGCCCGCGCCCTGTGCGCGCGGCCCCGGCTGCTGCTGCTCGACGAGCCCGCCTCCGGGCTGCGCGGCGAGGAGCGCGAGCGGCTGGCGACGCTGGTGGAGGAGCTGCGGGCGGGCGGGCTGACGATCCTGCTCATCGAGCACGACGTGGCGTTCGTGACCCGGCTGGCCGACCGCGTCGTGGTGCTCGACCTGGGCCGGGTCATCGCCGACGGCCCGCCGGCCGAGGTGCGCGCCGACCCGCTGGTGCTGGCCGCCTACCTCGGACAGGCCTCATGATCGACGTCCAGGACCTGGTGGTCTCGTACGGCACCGCGACCGCGCTGGACCACGTCACGCTCACGGTCGCCGAGGGCGAGATGGTGGCCCTGCTCGGCCCGAACGGCGCCGGCAAGTCGACGCTGGCCAACACCCTGGCCGGGCTGCTCAAGCCCGCCTCGGGCACGGTCCGCGTCGGCGGGCGGCTCGCGCTGATCCCCGAGGGCCGCCAGCTCTTCCCTGATCTCTCCGTCGCCGACAACCTGGCGCTGGGCGGCTGGCGCTCCGGCCAGCGCGACCCCTCCCCCGTGTACGAGCTCCTGCCCCGCCTGGCCGAGCTCGCCTCGCGCAGGGCCGCGGTGCTGTCCGGCGGCGAGCAGCAGATGGTGGCCTTCGGCCGGGCCATGATGGCGCGCCCCGACGCGCTGGTGGTGGACGAGCTGTCGCTCGGCCTGGCCCCCGGCGTCACCGCCGACCTGGCCGCGCACCTGGCCGAGCTGAACAGGACCCAGGGGCTGACCGTGCTGCTCATCGAGCAGAACGCTCGGCTGGCCTTCGAGCTGTGCCGGCGGGCGTACGTGCTGGAGTCGGGGCGGGTGGTGACCGAGGGCGAGAGCGCCGAGCTGGCCGGCGACCCGCGGGTGGCCAGCGCGTACCTGGGCGGGGCGATCACATGACGCGGGGCTGTCACGCGAGGCGGAGATCTCGGGCGAGCGGCGAGGGGGCGATCCGGCCGTGAGCGCATTCCTCACCTACCTCCTGAACGGGCTCGCGGTCGGCTCGGCGATCGCGCTCATCGCCAGCGGCCTGGTCGTCATCCACCGCGTCACCGGCGTGGTGAACTTCGCGCAGGGCACGTTCGCCGTGGTCGCGGGCCTGTGCACGTCCTCGCTGCTCGGGCTGGGCTTCCCGCACGGGGTCAGCGAGGTGGCCGCCGTCCTTGCCGCGGCGCTGGCGGGCCTGCTGACCGGGCTGGCCGCCGTCGGCAGGCCGGGCACCAGCCCGCTGTCGGCCCTGATCGTCACGCTCGGCGTGGGCGTGCTCGCGTACGCGGTCGAGATCGTGCTCTGGGGCGACCAGCCGCGCTCGGCGCCCGGCCTGGCCGGCTCGGTGACGCTGGTGGGGGCCCGCATCCAGACCCAGCACCTGCTCGTCATCGGCGTGGCCGCGGCCACGTTCGTGCTGCTCGCGCTCTTCTTCGGCCGCACCTACCTGGGCAAGGCGCTGACCGCGTGCGCCTCCAACCCGTACGCCGCCCGCGTCGTCGGCATCGACACCCGGCGGATGGGGCTGCTGGCGTTCGCGCTCGGCGGCCTGCTCGGCGGCATCGCGGGGGTGCTGGTCACGCCGCTGCGGCCGATCTCGTTCGACACCGACGTCACCCTCATCGTGAACGGCTTCGCCGCCGCCGTCTTCGGCGCGCTCACCCGGCCCGTGGTCACGCTCGCCGGCGCGCTGCTGCTGGGCGTGGCCGAGACCATGGCCGCCGGGTACGGCTACGGCTCGCACCAACTGGAGGTCGCGCTGGGTCTCATGCTCGTCGTCATGATCGTGCAGGCCGGCCGCCGCTCGACCATCTCCCAGGAGTCCACATGACCAGGCGGCTGAGGCTCGCGGCCGGGCTGCTGGTCGCCGTCGTGACGCTCGTCCTGCCCGCCGTGCTCGACGACAGCGCGCTGGCCGTCTACATCCTGCTCGGCCTGGCCGCCATGGTCACGGTCGGGGTGTCGCTGCTCATGGGGTACGCCGGGCAGGTGTCGCTGGGCCAGGGCGCCTTCTACGCCATCGGCGCCTACACCGCGGCCCTGCTGGCGCTGAACGGCGCTCCCCCGCTGGCCGGCCTGGTGGCCGCCCCCGTGGCCGCCGCGATCTCCGCCCTGGTCATCGGCGTCCCCCTGCTGCGCCTGCGCGGCCACCACCTCGCCTTCGCCACGCTCGCCATGCAGCTCATCCTGCTGTCGCTGGCGGGGCAGCTCGAGTTCACCGGCGGGGACATCGGGCTGCAGGGCATCCCGCAGTTCGGGGTGGGCTCCTTCGAGGCCACGAGCGCCTCGGTGTACGCGTACCTGACGTGGGCGGGCCTGGCCCTGGTCATGCTCGTCACCCACAACGTCATCGCCTCCCGCCCCGGCCGCGCACTGCGGGCCCTGGCCACCAGCGAGACGGCGGCGGCGTCCTCCGGGATCCCGGTGGGACGGTACAAGCTGGTGGTCTTCGCCCTGTCGGCCACGTTCGCGGGGCTGGCCGGGGGGATCTACTGCTTCTACACGGGGTACGTGGCGCCGGGGTCGTTTCCCGTGCTCATCTCGATCCAGTACATCGTGATGGCGGTGGTCGGGGGGCTGGGGACGATCTGGGGGGCCGTGGTGGGGGCCACCGCGATCACCCTGCTGGTGCAGGGGCTCGATCTGCTGGCGTCCTTGCCGGGGATGCCGACGTACGCGCCCAGCGTGTTGTCGTACGCGGTTTACGCGCTCGTGCTGATCGTGGTGGTGCTGTTCATGCCCCACGGGCTGGTCCCGGCCGTCTCCGGCCGCCTGTCGAGGAAGCGGGCGCGGACGCCGTATCGGTGAAATCACCGGCCACTCTTTCAGTCCTGACATCCGCGCGTAACACTGGCGACATGTCCTCTGACAAGCCTGTCTTACGCGGCCGGGGCGAGGCGGAAGGTGCGCTGCTGCGGCTGCTCGACCTCGCCCGCGACGGCTCCGGCGGGGCGCTGCTGCTCGTGGGCGCGCCGGGGATGGGGAAGACGGCGCTGCTCGGCCTGGCCGCCGCGCACGCCGCTGCCGGCTTCCGCGTGCTGCGGGTCTCGGGGGTGGAGTCGGAGTCGCGGCTGCCGTACGCCGGGCTGCACGGCCTGCTGCGGCCGGTCGCGGCGGGCGCCGCCTCCCTGCCCGGCGCGCAGGCCCGCGCCCTGATGGCGGCGCTGGAGTCCGGTACGGGCGCCGGCGGGCTGGCGTTGCCCGCGGCCGTGCTCGGGCTGCTGTCGGCGGTGGCCGCCGAGCAACCCGTGCTGGCCTGCGTGGACGACGTGGACCTGCTGGACGACGACAGCAGGGAGGTGCTGTCGTTCGTGGCCAGGCGCGTGTCGGGGGAACGCGTGGCGCTGCTGTTCACGGCCAGGGAAGGCGAGCGGGCGCCGGAGGGCGTGCCGGCTCCGGAAGGCGCGCGCCGGGTGCCGGGCGCCCGCGTACGGGCGTCGGGCGGGCTGGAAGGACTTTCCAGGCGGACGCTGGGCGGGCGGGGAGAAGCTCCCGCGCGGACGCTCGGCGGGCTGGAAGGGGTTCCCGCGCAGACCCTCGCCGGGCTGGATGCGGCGGCCGTGCGGGAGCTGGCCACGGACCTGGCGCCGGGGAAGGTGGCCGAGGACCTGCTGGCGGCACTGGACCAGATCGCGCACGGCAACCCGCTCGCGCTGGCCGAGCTGATCGGCGCGCTCACCCCCGACCAGCTCGCCGGCGTCGCCGCGCCGCCCGTCACGCTGCCCAAGGGCGGCCGGTTGTGGCGCGAGCACGCCGGCCGGCTCGCGGCCCTGCCCGCGCAGGCCCAGCGGCTGCTCCTGCTGATCGCCGCCGACCCCGGCCTCGACCTGCCCACGCTGATCCGCGCCGCCCGCCCGTCGTGCGCGCTCACGGTGCTGGAGCCGGCCGAGCGGGCGGGCGTCCTGCACTCCACCGGCGACCGGTACGACTTCCGCGACCCCGCCATGCGCGGCGTCGTCTACTACGGCGCGTCCCTGCTACGGCGGCGCAGCGCCCACCGCCTGCTGGCGAGCCTCCTGGAAGCCGGCACGCAGGCGGACGAGTCGCAGCGCCTGCGCCGCGCCTGGCACCGGGCCTGCGCGCTCGACGGCCCCGCGGCCTCCCTGGCCGACGACCTGGCCGCCGCCGCCCTGGACGCCCGCCCCGCCCACACCCACCCCGAGCCGTACCTGGCCCTGGAACGCGCCGCCGAGCTCACCGACCCGCACGACCCGGCCAAGGCCGAGCGCCTGGCCGCCGCCGCCCGGTACGCGTGGGTGGCCGGGCGCCCCCAGATGGCCCGTTCCCTGCTGGCCAGGCTGCGCAACCTCACGGCCCCCGACGAGCTGAGGGCGCACGTACAGCTGTTGCACGGCAGCCTGGAGCTGCTGGGCGGCGAGACGGGCAGCGCCCGCGAGGAGCTGCTGGCGGCGGCCACCTGGCTCCTGGAGAGCCACCGCATGCTGGGCGTGCGCGCGCTGGTGCGGGCCGCCGACGCCAGTTACCGCGCGGGCGACAACCGGGCGTTCATCGCGATCGCCCGCCAGGCGGCCGCCCTGCGCCGCCCGGACGAGCCGGTGCCGACGCAGCTCATGTTCGAGTACCTCGCGGGCATGGCCTCCACGTTCAGCGGCTCCCACCAGGAGGCGGCGGCGCCGCTGCGCCGGGTGGTCGAGCTGGCCGGGTCCGTACGCGATCCCGCCGTGCTGGTGTGGGCATGCGTGGCCAGCATGCTGCTCGGTGAGGACGCCACCGCCCACCGGCTGTCGGCCCGCGCCATCGAGGCGGCCCGCGCACGCGGCGCGGCCTCGGCCATGCCGCAGCTCCTGGAGTACATGATCTACCCGGAGATCTGGATGGGCCGGTACGCCGCCGTCGCCACCACCGCCGCCCAGGGCCTGCGCCTGGCGCAGGAGACCGGCCAGCTCAACACGGCGGCCCAGCACCTGGCCTGGCTGGCGATCACGGCGGCCGTCGAGGGCGACCAGGAGACGTGCCGGGTGCGCGCCGACGCCGCCATCGGCCTGGCCGACGCCCACGACCTGGGCATCGCGGGCGCGATCGGCAACTGGGCGCTGGCCTACCTGGACCTGGCCGCCGGCCGTCCCGCCGATGCGGCCAACCGGCTGCGGGCCGAGCGCCGCAACAGCAACCACGTCGTCATCCGGGTCATGGCCACGCCGCACTTCATCGAGGCGTGCGCGCGTACCGGCGACCACGAGGCGGCGGGGGCCGCGCTGCGGGTGCTGGAGCGCTGGGTGGGCAGCACGCGCAGCCCGGACCTGCGCGCGCTGGTGTCCCGCTGCCGCGCGCTGCTGGCGGGGCCGGGCGAGTCGGAGGAACTGTTCCGGGAGGCGCTCGACCTGCACGGGCAGGGCGTGTACGAGTTCGAGGCGGCCCGCACCAGGCTCCTGTACGGCAGCGCGCTGCGCCGCGACCGCCGCCCGGGAGCGGCCAGGACGCACCTGCACTCGGCGCTGGAGACGTTCGAACGCTACGGCGCCCGGCTGTGGACCGAGCAGGCCAGGACCGAGCTGCGGGCCTCCGGCGACCCCGTGCGCCCGGCCCTCGACGCGACGACCGGCCAGCTCACGGCCCAGCAGCTGCAGATCGCCCGCATGGTCGCCGAGGGCGCCACGAACAAGGAGGTGGCCGAGCAGCTCTTCCTGAGCCGCCGCACCGTCGAGCACCACCTCAGGAACATCTTCAGCCGCCTCGGCATCCGCTCCCGCGTCGAACTGGTAAGGCTCATGTCCTGATGACACGACCGGTGATTTCACCGATGCACGGCTGACTGCGCATCCGAACAATGGCGACAGACAGCAGTCACCCTCGATGAGCAGGGAGTATGACGACGTGCAGCTTTCCACCCCCCGGTTCGGCGCGCGAACGTTGACCAAGCTCGCCCTCACCGTCTCACTGGCCGGCGGCGCCCTGATGGCCGCCTCCCCCGCCCAGGCACAGGGCCCGTACGACCGTGGCCCCGACCCCACGGACGCCATCCTCGAAGCCAGCCGCGGCCCGTTCAGCACCTCGCAGACCAGCGTCTCCTCGCTGAGCGTGAGCGGCTTCGGCGGCGGCACCATCTATTACCCGACCGACACCAGCCAGGGCACGTTCGGCGCGATCGCCATCTCACCGGGGTACACGGCCAGGTGGTCCAGCCTGTCGTGGCTCGGCCCGCGGATCGCCTCGCACGGCTTCGTCGTGATCGGCATCGAGACCAACTCGCTCTACGACCAGCCCGCCAGCCGGGGCCGCCAGCTCCTGGCGGCGCTCGACTACCTGGTCGAGGACAGTTCGGCCACGGTACGCAGCCGCATCGACCCGTCGCGGCTCGCGGTCGCCGGCCACTCGATGGGCGGCGGCGGCACCCTGGAGGCGGCCAACGACCGGCCGTCACTCCAGGCGGCCGTCCCGCTCGCGCCCTGGAACCTGCAGAAGTCGTGGTCGGGGATCCGCGTCCCGACGATGATCATCGGTGGTGAGAGCGACTCGATCGCCTCCGTCAGCACCCACTCGGAGCCGTTCTACAACAGCATCCCGTCCTCGTCGGAGAAGGCGTACCTGGAGCTGAACAACGCCAGCCACTTCTTCCCGCAGACCACCAACACCACGATGGCCAAGTCGATGGTGTCCTGGCTGAAGCGGTTCGTCGACGACGACACCCGCTACGAGCGGTTCCTGTGCCCGCCGCCCAGCGGGCTGTCGATCGAGGAGTATCGCCACACCTGCCCCAGCTCCTGATCGTCCCTCCCGATGGCGGCCGCAGGCGAGCGGCCGCCATCGGCCTGTTCACACCTCCCAGGCCCGGCCCGCGAGCGCGGCGTCGAGGGGCGTGCCGGTCACGTTCGCGACCCAGTTCGCCAGGGTCGTGAACGCGGCCTGGGTGATCACCTCCAGCACCTGGGCCTGGGTGAACCCGGCGGCCAGCACCGCGTCCAGCTCGCCCCGCCCGACGAGGCCGCCGGTCCGCAGGAGCGCCCTGGCGAAGGCGGCCAGCGTGGCGGCCCGCTCGTCCGGCAGGTCGTCCTTGCCCGCCCGCAGCGCCTCGATCACCTCCGGCGCCAGGCCGGCCCGCTCGGCGAACGCGGAGTGCGCGGCCACGGACCACGCGCACCGGTTCGCCACGCTGACCGCGAGCCCGGCCACCTCCCGCTCGGCGGCGGTGAGCTCGGTCTGCCGCAGCGCCCGCTGCAACTGGTTGAACCCGTCGATCGCGACCGGGGAGCCGGCGATCTGCCCGGCCAGGTTGGGCACGAACCCCACCCGCCGCCGCAGCTCGTCCAGCGGCTGCCGGGACGCCTCCGGCGCCGACTCGACGGAGTGAACGGTGAAGACGGTCATCTCATGACCTCCATCGGGATGGCCAGGAGCTCGCCCCCTGGCCGGGATCCTCACTGTCGGCGGCTCCGCGCGGCGTTCCAATTCCCCGCGAGGGAAGTGCGCGCGGGCGGCGGAGGCCGTTCACTGTGGGGGTGAGCACACCACTCGGCGAGCTGCTGCGCCACTGGCGGCGGGTACGGCGGATGAGCCAGCTCGCCCTCGCCCACCACGCCCAGGTCTCGCCGCGCCACCTCAGCTTCGTCGAGAGCGGCCGCTCCACCCCCAGCCGCGAATGGATCATGACCCTGGCGGGCGCGCTCCAGGTCCCGCTCCGCGAGCGCAACGACCTGCTCCTGGCGGCCGGATACGCCCCCCTCTACCGGGAGTCGGCCATCGCCGAGCCCGCCATGGCCACGATCCGGGCGGCCCTGGACCGCGTGCTGGCCCACCACGAGCCCTACCCGGCCGTGGTCATGGACCGCCACTGGAACCTCACCCAGGCCAATCGCTCCGCCGAGGTGATGTTCGCCCGCCTGCGCGGCACCCCGCCCGCGACCGCCTCCGCCAACGTGATCAGGCTCATGTTCGACCCGCGAGAGCTGCGCCCGCACGTCGCCAACTGGGACGAGGTCGCCCCCGCCCTCATCCAGCGCGTGCACCGCGAGGCCGTCGGCGGCATCCCGGACGCCACCACGCGGGCCCTCCTGGAGGAGGTCCTTCCTCCAGGTTGGCGCGAGCTCGACCGTACGGCCCCGCTCGTGCCCGTCATCCCGGTCACCTTCGCCAAGGACGGCCTGACCGTCAGCTACTTCTCCATGATCACCACGGTCGGCACCCCGCAGGACATCACGGCCCAGGAGCTGCGCGTCGAGAGCTTCTACCCCGCCGACCGGGAGACCGAGCGGCATCGCTGGACGTGAACCGCGTACCGTGGCCGTCGTTCTCCTACTACGGCCCCTCGCCGAGCCACCCCGGCTCGGTGGAGATCTTCGGCTTCTACGGCCATCCGGACGGCTGGGGCAGCGGCATCGCGCAGGCCCTGATGACCGCGACCCTGGACGGCATCCGTTCGGCGGGCTCCGGCCACGTCCACCTGTGGACGCTGCGCGACACCCCGCAGCCGCACCGCTTCCACGCCAAGAGCGGCCTCACCCGGTCGGGCACCGTCCGCACCTACGACTGCGGCGACGGCAACCCGCTCCACCAGGTGGAGTACGAGCTGACGCTCTAGGCGTGCTGCCTGCGCACCATCTCGTTGATCCAGATGGGCGCGAACGGGGACGTGCAGCCGGGCGACGTCGGGTAGTCCTTGAGCACCTGAAGGCGCTCGCCGATGCCGATGGCCCGGGAGCGGTGCTCGGCGTGGTCGATCCCGATCTGCGCCAGGCAGTGGTTCATCGCCCACTGCAGGCGGTCGGGGGCGTCCTTCATCCCCGCCTCGATCAGGTCGAGCAGCCCCGGGAGGTCGAGACCCTCGGGCTGCTTCGTCACGCGCTCCGTCGTCAGCGCCCAGCCGGCGCTGGCGACCACCGGGTCCGGGTCGGCGAACCAGGCCAGGCGCAGCTCCTCCGCGTGCGGGCCCTTCTTGACCACGTAGTTCACCAGCCAGTCGTGCACCTTGGGCACGCGGGCCTCGCGCATCATGGTGTCCAGCTCGTCGCGCTCGAACGCCTTCGGGCGGCAGATCAGCAGCGCCAGCAGCCTCGCCGCGGTGTCGCCCGTCTCCCAGAGCCGGCGGGCGAGCTCCTGCTGGGTCTTCAGCCGCTTGGCGACCGCGCGCAGCTTGCCGAGGTTCACGCCGTGATCGTCGCCGTGCTTCTCGTTCACCTCGCGGATCTTCGGGTCCTCGAGTGCGGCCAGCTCGGCCATCACCTCGGCCACCGTCGTCTCGGTCACCTCAGCCTCCTGTCGTCGGTCCTGCGCCTTACCGAGGTCCAGGTGGAGAGCTTATGCCGTACAGGACCTCGACGGGGGCGGGCGGAAATGACGGTGCCGTTCGCTAGGGTCCGGCGCATGGCCGTTCGACCCACCGCCTTCTGGCGTGAGAGCGTCGCCGAGGAAGCCCGCCTGATCGCCTCCGGCGAGCGCGACCCCGCCGACGCGTACGCCGCGGAGCTGTTCCCCGAGTCCATGCTGCTCGGCACGGACGAGGTCCTGTCACGTTTCGAGACCGACCTCGCCGGGCTGTCCGCTCGCTCCGACGAGGAGGTCCTCGCGGTCATCGAGCGGGTGGTGCTCGCCCTCAACCACGTGAACGAGCAGCACGGCGAGTCCGCGTACGAGACCGAGGAGCGGGAGCGGCTCTGCGCGTACATCGAGGAGTCGATCGCCGGGGCCGGCCTCGACGTCGACGCCTTCGCGGCCCGTCACGGGCTGACCCGCCACGAGATCACCGACAAGTGGCGGGACTGGTAACTGGGTTGAACGACGTTCAGCGTCATCAAACACCGTATGAGGAGCCTGAACGTTGATCGGCAGGTTCCAGTACGGTGTGGAGATGCCTGTCTCAGCCTCCTCCGACGGCTCCGTGTGGCTGCGCCACGAGCGGCCGCCTCGCGACCGCCAGCTCAGCCGCGACCAGATCGTCGGCGCGGCCGTGCCCGTGCTGGACGCCGAGGGGCACCGGGGCCTGTCGATGCGCCGGATCGCCTCCGATCTCGGGGTGACGGCCGGGTCGCTGTACTGGTACGTCCGCACCAAGGACGACGTGCTGGAGCTGGCGCTCGACCGGGTGCTCGGCGAGGTCCGGGCCGACCCGGACGAGCCCAACTGGCGGCGCGGGCTGGCCGGGCTGGCCCGCAGCACCCGCGCGATGCTGCTGCGCCACCGGTGGGCCCTGCGGGAGCTGACCATCAGGCCCAACCTGGGCCCGAACGCCTTCACCCTCGCCGAGACCGGGCTCCGGCTCCTGTCGCGAGCCGGGTTCGCCGGCGCCGACCTGGACGCCGCGATGGCGACGGTTCACGATCAGGTGGTGGGCGCGGTGATCGCCGAGGTGGCGTGGCATGACACGCTGACCCGCATGCGGGAGAGCGGGGTCGAGTGGAGCGAGCACGCCACCACCGCCTACCTGCGGGACGTCGCCGAGCGGCACCCGCTGCTGGCCCGGCGGATGGCCGCCGGCAGGAAGATCGAGGTGGAGCGGGACAGCGAGCGGCGGTTCGAGTTCGCGCTGACGTGCCTGCTGGAGGGGCTGGCGGCGACACGCCACACGGTGACCGGCGCCGACCCCACCGCGAACGCCGACCGCCTGCTCACACCGGACCCCCGCCGCCCGCTCACGGCGGACGCCGGCTGACAGCCCACAGCGAACACCGCCGGCCAGCACGCCGCCAACACCGGCCGGCAGACTCCACCGTCAGCACGCGGCGGATCCTAGCCGTCCGCCGATGGCGGGGGCCGGCGATCAGCGCCGCCCTTGACGCAGCTCAGCACGAGGAACACGGGATACCTGGCGGCATCCGGCCGCTTCGCCGCCCACTCGGGGGCGGGCTCGGGCTCCGCCAGCTCGTCCACCCACAGGTCGTGGCGGCGCAGCGTGTTGACGTACGTCGAGAGCGTACGGTGATTGGCACCCACCTGCCGGCGCAGCGACGACAGCTCACCGTCCGCCCGCCACCACCCCTCGGCGTGGTAACGCGCATCCCCCGGCCACGACCCCGAGACGCCCTGCCCGCCCGGAAAGCAGGGGTGCAGGATCGAGCAGGCGAAGACGCCGCCAGGACGCAGCACGGCGGCGGCGGTGGCCACGGCGCCGTCCAGGTCGTCGATGTCGGACAGTCCGAAGCTGCAGACCACGACATCGAACGACCCGAGCCCCCGCAAGTCAGCGCAGGGCCGGTCGAGTGCCGCAGAACCGGCCGCGACGTCGGCGGAGGGCCGGTCGGGTGCCGCAGGGCCGGTCGTGACGTCGGCGTGGAGGTAGCGGATGCCCAGCGGGGACTCCCGTTCGGCGGCCTCCGCCTTCGCGATCAGGGCGGCCGAGATGTCGGCGCCGACCACCTGCGCACCCCGGCGGGCCAGCGCGCGGCTGATCCGGCCATGACCACAGGCGATCTCCAGCACGCGGCGGCCACCGACCGGCTCCACCAGGTCGAGCAGGCGGCGCGAGGCCGGGTCGTCGAGGTCGTCGGTCCAGCCGGCCGCGTAGAAGTCGGCGACCTCGTCGTAACGCGCAGCACCCGCCTTGCCGTAACGCCCAACACCCGCCATGCCCCCCGACCCTACGCGCGCGACGACCGCCGCCGGAGCACCGTTCGTCGAGCGCGGAATCCACGCCAGGCCAGATGGAACACTTCCCCCATGTCTCTCGCCGATCTCACCTTCGACCAGTGGCGCACCACCGAGGCGGCCTGCGCATGCCGACCCCCGGACGAGTGGGAGCACGCTCGCGGCGCGGGAGCGGACACGGTGTTCCGCTGGGGCGGCTACGGCCACCTGCCGGCCTGGCTGCCCCTCGCGACCGCCAACCGCAACCCGAACATGGCCGAGTTCGTCTACGGCCCGGAGGGCGAGGACCTCTGCGAGGACTTCTCCACCCGCCCTGTGCTCACCCTCTAGCGCGTCCCGCCAGCCAGAAGAGCGCGAGGGCGACCAGTTCGACCCCGGCCGCCACGGCGGGCAGCCAGCCGCTGCCGTGCCCGGCGAGCACGAGCCCGCCGACCGCGCCGCCGCCCGACACGCCGGCGTACACGGCGCTGCTGTTGAGCGCGAGGGCCTGCGGCCCCGCGGAGCCGGCCAGGGCGAGCAGGCGGGTCTGCGCGGGCGGCGGGATCCACCACGACACGCCCGCCCAGACGACCAGCAGGGGCAGCAGCGCCACCAGCGGCACGGGACGCAGGAACCAGCAGGCGCTGAAGGCGGCCATCACCGCCGCGAACCCGGCGACCCCGGTGATCAGCGCCCGGTCGGAGCCCCACCGGTCGGCGGCCCGCCCGCCGAGCTGCCCGCCCGCGAACCCGGCGAGCCCGGCCAGCACGAACACCCATCCGAGCTCGGCCGGCCCGGCCCCGGCCAGGCCGTGCAGGAACGGCGCCAGGTACGTCAGCACCATCATGCTGCCCAGCACGATCGCCACGATCCCGAGCAGCCCGAGCAGCACCTGGGGCCGGGCCAGCGGCGCCAGCCGGTCCCGGATCGGCATGGCGGCTACGGGCGGCGTCTCGGGCAGGGTGGCCCTGATCGCCACCAGCGCGACCAGCCCCAGTGCCCCGCCGACCCCGAAGGTGGCCTGCCAGCCGAGCGCGCCGCCCACCCAGGTGCCGATGGGCACGCCCAGCGCGAGCGACCCGGTCAGCCCGCCCATCACCAGCGCCAGGTAGCGGCCCTGACGCCCCTCCGGGGCCAGGGTGGTGGCGATGGCGTACGCGGCGGGCACGACGGCGGCCGCCGCGACCGCGGCCAGCACCCGAAGGCCCATGAGCAGCGCGTACGAGGTGGTGAACGCCGCGGCCCAGTTGGCCACGACGAACAGCGCCAGGGCGCCGGTGATCAGCCTGCGCCGGGGCCAGGTGGCGGTGACCACGGAGGCGACGGGCGCCGCCAGCGCGAACGCGAGCGAGAAGGCGGTGACGAGCTGCCCGCCCGCCGCCTGGCTGACCCCGAGGGCCGCCGAGATGGCGGGCAGCACCCCGGCGATCACGTAGTCGTCCGTGGCGAAGGCGAACGTGGTGAACACCAGGGCGAGCAGCCACGTGGGCAGCCGGACGCGCTGCCGTACGGCGACGGGCATGGGTATCCCCCCAATAAAGGTAACGAGCGTTTCCCTATTAGGGTAACAGTCGTCACCCGAATGACGTCAAAGGGATTGCGCGATGGCCAGGACCGCCGACCCGCACCGCCGTGCGGAGCTGCTCGACCAGATCGTCGACTACCTGGCCGAGCACGGCCTGTCCACGTTGTCGATGCGCCCGCTGGCCCAGCACCTGGGCAAGTCCACGCGCGTGCTGACCCACCACTTCGCCGACAAGGAGGCCCTGCTGTCGGCGACCATGGAACGCCTGGACGAGCGGCACCGGGCCTGGCTGCGCTCGCTGCCCGGCTGGTCGGGCGCCGACAGCGTGGGCACGATCGTCCGGCGCACCTGGGACTGGCAGGCGCGGGAGGAGAACCTGCCGGTGGCCCGCCTGATCCACGAGATCGAGGGACTGGCGGCGGCGGGCAAGCTGGCGGGGCACGTGCCCAGGATGCTGGCGGACCGGTCGGAGTTCGTGGCGGGGCTGCTGCGCGAGCGGGGCGTCCCGGAAGCGGACGCCCTGCGCATCTCCACGCTGGCCAACTCGGCCTACACGGGGCTGCAGATCGACTTCCTCACCACCGGCGACCGCGAGCGGGTGGAGGCCGCGCTGGATCAGCTCTGCGCCCTGGTGGACGAGTGGGTCGCCGCCGCCGGGACCGCCGGATGATCCCCGGGGCAAAGACTCCGCCATGGCGGCGCATCGTTGCGGTCTGACCCCACACGCGGCCCCGGCGACCAGTAGGAGGCTGGCCCCCGGGCACGTACGGCACCACGTGGGGGTAGGACATGGGCGGCAGGCCCCGGATCGCGGCTCTCATCGCGCTCGCCGCGCTGGCCGGCGGCTGGGCCGCACCGGTCACGTCACCGGGTCGCGCTCCCCTGCCTCCGGACTCGCAGCCGGGGCCGGACCCGGCGCAGGGCCCCGGCCCGACGCCCCTGCCGGAGGAGCCCGCCCCCTCCCCGTCGCCCATCGGCGCCGTCCTGCGCATCACCGCCAGGGTGGCCCCGGACCCGGTGATCATCGGCACGGAGTCCGTCTACACCCTGACCGTCGCGAACACCGGCGACACGGACGCGAACGACGTCATCGTCGCCGCCGTCCTCGACCACAACCTCACCCCCGGCGGGCTACCCGGCGCCTGCTCGCTCACCGGCCGCACCATCGCCTGCGGCGGCCCCGGCCTGACGGTCCCCGCCGGCCGCAGCACCACGTACGAGCTGCCCGTCACCACCGACCCCGCCCTCGGCGACGGCACGCCCCTGACCACCCGCGCCCACGTCACCGCCCCCGGCGTCCCCGGCGACGCGGCCCAGCTCACCACGGAGGCCGTGACCAGGGCGGACGTCGAGCTCTCCAAGACGGCTCCCGCGTCCACGGACGGCACGATCACCTACACCCTGACCGTCACCAACCACGGCCCGTCACAGGCCACGGACGTCACCGTCCACGACCCCACCCGCGCGACGATCGCCGACCGCCCCGCCGAGTGCCCCGGGGGCGGCCCGGCCCTCTCCTGCCCCATCGGCCCGCTCCCCCCGAACGAGAGCAGGACGCTCACGTTCACGGTCACCCCCCGCACCACCGGCGTGATCGAGAACTGCGCCACTGTCAGGACCGGCGACCGCGAGCACCGCACCTCCGACAACCGTTCCTGCGCCGAGACCCTGGTGGAGCGGCCCGCCCCGGCACCGTCCAGGAGCCCCGGGAAGCCCGGGCGCGACGAGGAGCCCGAGGTCGTCGCCGACGCGAGCCCGGAGCCCACCCCGGCCACCGGCAAGGCCGCCGCCTCCGCCGCCGACAGGAACGACGTGCCGCCGCCCGCCCATCACACGACCCCCGAGCTGCCCCTGACGGGCGCCTCCGTCTGGATGCTCGGCCTCGGCGTCGCGGTGCTGCTGGCGATCGGCCTGCTCGTACGCTACTTCTCCCGCCGCGACGAGCCCGGGCCGGACAGCTGACGGGCCTGTCACGGCACCGGCGAGTCCCGGGTCCACGTGCCCAGCACGAGCAGCGTCTTCGTCCCCGTGACGTCCCCGGCCCTGCGCAGCCGGTCGATGACCTGCTGGAGGTGCCCGAGGTCGCGCACGCGTACGTGGATCAGCGCGTCCGGGTCCCCCGCGATCGTGAACACCTCCTGCACCTCGGGCACGTCCGTGGCGGTGCGGATGATCTCGGTGACCGGCGTGGTGCCGGGGTAGCGCAGCTCGGTGAAGGCCTCGATGCCCCACCCCAGCTTGGCGTAGTCGATCTGCACGGTGAAGCCGGTGATCACGCCCAGGTCCTTGAGCCGGTCCACCCGCCGCTTGACCGCCGCCACCGACAGCCCGATACATTCGGCCATCTCGGAGAACGTCCGGCGCCCGTCCTCCCGCAGGAGCCGCAGCACTCGATGATCGATCTCGTCCAGATCAGGCACGGAGAACACCTCCTTCAGGCGCAAATAACCTCGTCCACGAAGCCCATGAACTCATATTGTTTGCGTCTTCAGCCCACTTTCTCATCTAATACTTGCGCATGTCATGCCCGCGTTGCTGTGCTGGGAATCACCAAGCGAGCACGTACGACACCCAGGAGGTCCGCGTGAGCGTGAGCGAGACTCCCGCCCCCGTGTCGCTCGACGACAAGTACACCGCGCTCGACGGCCGGGTGCTCATCTCCGGCATCCAGGCCCTGGTCCGCCTGACGCTGGAGCAGCGCCGCCTGGACCAGGCGCGTGGCCTGGACACGCGGGCGTACGTCTCCGGCTACCAGGGCTCGCCGCTGGCCGGCGTGGACCTGGAGATGGGCCGGGCGAAGCGGTTCCTGGACGAGGCGGGCGTGGTGTTCCAGGCCGGCCTGAACGAGGAGCTGGCGGCCACTGCCGTGGCCGGTACGCAGCTCCTGGAGCAGGTGCCGGGCAGGCGGCACGACGGCGTGATCGGCTTCTGGTACGGCAAGAACCCCGGCCTCGACCGGGCGGCCGACGCCATCAGGCACGCGAACACGGCGGGAACGGCCCCGCTGGGCGGCGCGGTGGCCTGGATCGGCGACGACCCCGGCTGCAAGTCCTCCACGCTGCCCAGCTCGTCCGAGCCGATGTGCCAGAGCCTGTCCATGCCGCTGCTCGCGCCCGGCTCGGTGGCGGAGATCATCGAGTTCGGGCTGCACGCGGTGGCCATGTCGCGGGCGAGCGGCCTGTGGGTGGGGCTGAAGATCGTCGCGGACATCGCGGACGCCTCCGCCACCGTGGACCTGGGCCCGCTGCGCGCCGGCGTCCCCGTCCCCGCCGGCGGCTCCCGGGGGCCCTCGCCGATCCTGCTCGGCCCCGCCGCCCTGGACGCCGAGCACGACATGCTCACCCGCCGCCTCGACCTGGCCCGCGAGTACGCCCGCGCGCACGGCCTGAACCGCGTCACGGCTGGCGCGCGCAACACGACCCTGGGCGTCCTGGCGTCCGGCGCCACGTACGCCGTGGTCGAGCGGGCGCTGGAGGACCTGGGCCTGGACGCCGAGGAGGCCGGGCTGCGGCTGATCAGGCTCGGCATGCCGTTCCCCGTCGCGCCCGCCGAGCTGGCCGAGATGACCGCGGGCCTGGACAGGGTGCTGGTCGTCGAGGACAAGGTGCCGTTCCTGGAGGGGCAGCTCAAGCAGGCCTTGTACGGCGGCGAGCACACCCCGGCCGTCGTGGGCCGCGAGCTGCTCACCGCCCGCGGCACCCTGGGCGCCGACGACGTGGCCAAGGCCATCGCCACCTGCCTCGGCCTCGAACCGCCCAGGAAGGCGGCCCGGCGGCGCGGCCTGCTGCCGGTGGTGGCGGCGCGCACCCCGTACTTCTGCTCGGGCTGCCCGCACAACACCTCCACCCGCACCGCCGACGACACGCTGGTCGGCGTGGGCATCGGCTGCCACGCGATGATCGCGCTGGACGGGCACGGGCGCGGCACCCAGGTCGGCATCACCCAGATGGGCGGCGAGGGCGCCCAGTGGATCGGGCTGTCGCCGTTCACCGAGGACCGGCACTTCGTGCAGAACCTGGGCGACGGCACCTTCCACCACTCCGGCTCCCTGGCGATCAGGGCCGCCGTCGCTGCCGGGGTGTCGATGACGTACAAGCTGCTCTACAACGACGCCGTCGCCATGACCGGCGGCCAGCGCGCCGAGGGCCGCCTGGACGTGCCCGCGCTCACCCACGAGCTGGCCGTGGAGGGCGTGCGCCGGATCGTGGTCACCACGCCCGAGCCCGCGACGTACCGCGGGGTGCGGCTGTCGCCCATCACCTCCGTGCGCCACCGCGACGACCTCGCCGAGGTCGAGCGGGAGCTGGCGGCGCTCGGCGGCGTGACCGTGCTCATCCACGACGACCGCTGCGCCGCCGAGGAGCGCAGGCTGCGCAAGCGCGGCAAGGTGCCCGCCGCCACGCGGAAGGTCGTGATCAACGAGCGGGTCTGCGAGGGCTGCGGCGACTGCGGTGATGTCTCGACGTGCCTGTCCGTCCAGCCGGTCGAGACCGAGTACGGCCGCAAGACCCGCATTCACCAGGCCTCCTGCAACTCCGACGAGAGCTGCCTCAAGGGCGACTGCCCGTCGTTCCTGCTGGTCGAGCCGGGCACCACGGCACCCAGGACGGCGCCGCTGCCCGTGCGGCCGCCCGAGCCGGTCCCGTGCCACGGCGACGAGGTGCTGGTGAGGATGCCCGGCATCGGCGGCACCGGCGTGGTCACCGTCTCGCAGATCCTGCAGATGGCGGCCCACCTCGACGGCCTGCACGCGGCGGGCCTCGAACAGACCGGCCTGGCACAGAAGGGCGGGCCGGTGGTCAGCGACGTGCGGATCGGCAAGCGGGCGCCGAGCGGGTCCGTACGCGCCTCCCGCGGCAGCGCCGACGTGCTCATCGGGTTCGACGTGCTCGGGGCCGCGGCCGACACCACCCTGGACGTGGCCTCGCCCGAGCGCACGGTCGCCGTGCTGAACACCTCCGTGGTGCCCACCGCCGCCATGGTCACCGGGCGGGTGCCCGTACCGGGTCACGCCGCCGCGGTGTCGCGGGTGGAGACGGCCACCCGCGAGCAGATCTGCGTGGACGCGCACGCGCTGTCCGAGGCTCTGTTCGGCGACCACATGCCGGCGAACCTGCTGCTGCTCGGCGCCGCCTACCAGCACGGCTGCCTGCCCGTCAGCGCCGCCTCGATCGAGCGGGCCGTCACCCTCAACAGGGCCTCCGTCGAGCAGAACCTGGCCGCCTTCCACTGGGGCCGCGCCGCCGTCTCCCACCCCGAGGCCGTACGCCGGGCGCTCCTCGGAGACGCCGAAGAGGAGTCCCAGGCAAGCCTGGACGACGTGATCGCCACCCGGGTGGCCGACCTGACCGGCTACCAGAACGCGACCTACGCCCGTACCTACGCCGACGACGTGCACCACGTCCGGGCGCTGGCCACCGAACGGGCAGGCGAGGAGGCGGGCACCGCGATCGCCCTCGCCTACGCCCGCGGGCTGCACAAGCTGATGGCCTACAAGGACGAGTACGAGGTCGCCCGCCTCCACCTCGACCCCGCCGAGCAGGCGCGGCGCGAGCGCGAGTTCGGCGCGGACGCGGTCGTGTCGGTGCTGCTGCACCCGCCGGTGCTGCGCGCGATGGGCATGAAGCGCAAGATCAAGGTCCGCCGCTCGGCCGGAGTGCTGTTCCGCGGGCTCCGGGCCGCGCGCGTGCTGCGCGGGACCGCGTTCGACGTGTTCGGGCGCGCCGGGGTGCGGCGGGTCGAGCGCGAGCTGATCCCCGAGTACCGCGACCTCGTACGCACGGCACTCGACCGGCTCACCCCCGGCACCGCCGCCGCCGTCGAGGAGCTCGCGGGCCTGCCGGACCTGATCCGCGGGTACGAGGACATCAAGCTCGCCCGGGTCACCGAGTTCCGTGAACGCGCCAGGAAGGCCCTGGAAAACCTCTGAGGGAGTGATCGTGACAGTCGACCGCCTGCTGCCCGACCAGGACGCCAAGGATCTCATCGAGCTGACGAGGGAGATCGCCGACAAGGAGCTGGCGCGCCGGGTGGACGAGCACGAGCGCGCGGAGACGTACCCCGAGGGGCTGTTCGCCACGCTGGGCTCGGCCGGGCTGCTGGGCCTGGCCTACCCGGAGGAGTACGGCGGTGGCGGGCAGCCGTACGAGGTGTACCTCCAGGTGCTCGAGGAACTGGCGATGCGCTGGGCCGCCGTGGCGGTGGCCACCAGCGTGCACACGCTCGCCTGCTTCCCCGTCTTCGCGTACGGCACGCAGGAGCAGCGCGACAGGTGGCTGCCGGACATGCTGGCCGGCCACCTGATCGGCGGCTACAGCCTCTCGGAGCCCCAGGCCGGCTCCGACGCCGGCGCGCTCGCCTGCAAGGCCGAACGGGTCGAGGCCGGCTACCGCATCACCGGCAACAAGGCCTGGATCACGCACGGCGGCATCGCCGACTTCTACGCCCTGTTCGCCCGCACGGGCACCGGCTCGCGCGGCGTCTCCTGCTTCCTGGCCCCCGGGACGGCCTCCGGCCTCACGTTCGGGCGGCCCGAGGAGAAGATGGGGCTGCACGCGGTGCCGACGACCAGCGCGCACTGGGACGGCGCCGTCCTGTCGGCCGACCGGCTGATCGGCGAGGAGGGCCAGGGCCTGCAGATCGCCTTCAGCGCCCTCGACTCCGGCCGCCTCGGCATCGCCGCCTGCGCCACCGGCCTCGCGCAGGCTGCCCTGGACGAGGCCGTCTCCTATGCGAAGGAGCGGCAGACGTTCGGGAAGAAGATCATCGATCATCAGGGGGTGGGGTTTCTGCTCGCTGATATGGCGGCGGCGGTGGACAGTGCGCGGGCTACGTACCTGGATGCTGCTCGGCGGAGGGATGCGGGGTTGGGTTACAGCCGGCAGGCGAGTGTCGCGAAGTTGGTGGCTACGGATGCTGCCATGAAGGTGACTACGGATGCTGTGCAGGTGCTGGGGGGGTATGGGTATACGCGGGAGTTTCGGGTGGAGCGGTATATGCGCGAGGCGAAGATCATGCAGATCTTCGAGGGGACGAACCAGATCCAGCGGCTGGTGATCAGCCGTCACCTCGCCAAGTAGCGTCTGACCATACGAAAACCCCGCTTGCCTGTGCCTGGTGGGCGGGGTGTCTCCAGGCTGGATTGATCACTGTTCCGTCCCTTCTCTGTGAGTGACCTGAATCCCAGCGCTTCCTCCCGCTCGGCCAGGCGCTCGTCGGAAGTGACCTGGCGTTTGCAGTCACCACCTGGAGGTAAAGGGTTCCCTATACTTGAGGCGTGCAGGACGAGTGGAGCATCTATGTCACCGACGAGGTTGACGCCTGGATCAGCGACCTTGACCCAGAATCGCATCGGCTCGTCATCGATGCGCTCGATCGGCTTGCGGAGAACGGTCCTGCGCTGGGCAGGCCACTCGTGGGCAAGGTGAACGGCTCGCGTATCGCCAACCTGAAAGAACTGCGCCCCCGGTCCACCCGACGTAGCGCACTTCGACTGCTGTTCGTCTTCGACCCCAGACGGGACGCCATCGTCCTCGTCGCCGCAGACAAGATCGAGGCGAGCCCTCGAGACCCTAACCGCTGGTATGAGGAGGCCATACCGCACGCGGAGGGGCTGTACGAAACTTACCTGAAGGAGCGCGCAGAAGCGGAGGGGCAGAACCAATGACGACATTCAAGAAGTGGGACCGCACCAAGCATGTTGAGCAGGCCGGAGGGGAGGAAGCCCTTGCCGAGACCCGCCGCATGGTCGACGATTTCATCGATGCCTGGCAGCTTGCCCAGCGCCGCAAGAGCGCCGCTCTGACGCAGAACGAGGTGGCTGCCTTGATGGGCGTGACGAAGGCGCGTGTCTCTCAGATCGAACGTGGTGAAGTCTCGTCGGTGGATGTGATTGCCCGTTATGTGGAGGCCATCGGCGGGCATCTCGAGCTCACTGCCAGCTTCCCTGGTGGCACTTACCGGCTACACTCCGGCGGGATGAGAAAGATGTGTAAGCGCCACTTCAAGTTCCAGGGCTCACGTCCTAAGCCGCGCACCACTGACGCCCGGTAGCCAGTCCAGCGAAGAACCGGCCGGCCGGCACGGCCATGTCCAGCCTTGGTGCGGCGGGGCGCTCTCGTCATGGGCCACCCACATGTCCAATCCCATCTGAAATGCAAACGCCCCGCGACCCTTTGACAAAGGCCAGCAAGACCGCCCGGCTAATGGCCCACAGCACCACATTGGCGATCAAGCAGGACCGCGAATGGCCATCAACGCCGGTGACCACCCCTCGGACAGAAACGGCATCTCTCACCAATGTCCTGGGACTCACGCGTTTTCAGGTCTCAGGACCCGTGCGCCAGATCCGGCTCGGGAGGCGAATGGCTTGAGGACAAGCGGTTCGATCCGCTCCCAAGAGCCGCCCGCGAGACCAGCGCCGATCCGTAGCATGTGGACGCTCGCGTGGAGGTTCAGAGCTTCGTCGCCCAGAGTGGACAGGCAGCGATCCAGGGCGTCGTAGCGGATGGGCGGGCTGTCCTTGATTGGCGGATGCCGTGCTGGCCGATCATGTTCGCGACCCATAGCTGAGGCTCGACCTGCACCAGCCGGATCGCACCCAGCTGGAAGTCGTCACCAGAGCGGCGCCAGGCTCGGTAGTCGGCTTCCGGCTGTGGCCAGCGCCGGGAGAGGACAAGGACGAAGCCCTTGCCCCAGCCTCCGATGTTGTTGCACACGTGGCAGATGACCTTTGACCCCTGGCCGTGGGGATGGGTCGCGTCGCCGGTCACATAAGAGATCACGGTGTGGAAGGTACGCGGGCGCCCCGACATTCGTTTCCCGCGATCATCAGCTGAACCTTCTGCGGATCCATGACGCAGTTCTATGCGCCCCGATGTGATCTTCCGTGGGTGCGGGGGCCCGCGGACTTTGAACCGTGCGATGGGTTTGATGGTGGTGCGGGCGACCTCTGGTGGGTCACGCGGACCCTCCCTTCCAGGTAGGCACGTCCATTGCTCAAGAAAATTCCACGTGCCCGGGACGCCTCATTCATGGCGACCGCCAGTGCCCTTCTGATCTCCTCCGGCGAGCGAGATCGGTTCACTACTCCAAAATCCGCGAGCGCCCTCTCGGCACGTTGACATGCCTGGGCCAGGGGTCAGAGATCATGCAGATCTTCGAGGGCACGAACCAGCTTCGGCCCGGGTCGCATCAGGGCCTCGCGATGTTGTACTGGATGGTGTACTGCCGCGCTCCACAGCAGCCAGGGTGGCTCGGGTTGGGAGTGCGGATCCAGAGCTGGCCGAGGTTTCTGCCGCTGATGACTCTGATCGTTCTCATGACCGAATAGGCCTTGGATCCGCCGTCGCAGATCTTGCCGTATCTGCCCCGCTGGGCTTCCCAGTCGTTCGCGTTCGCGAAGTAGAGGTCCGGGAAGATGCATTTGCCCCTGGGGAAGCCGTTCTCGCGGATCACTATGGACCGGAGCTGCGCGGATCTGGGGGACTTGTACGCCCAGGTGGTGGTCACCTTGATCGGGTACTTGCGGCCGACATGGTCCTTGATCGTGACATAGGTGTTCACGGACTGGACCGGCCGGATTCGCTTGACGTAGCTGATTTTCTGGTCGGGCGCGGCGTGTGCGGCGGGCGCCATGAGCAGGCCGGCTCCGAGGGTGGCGGTGAGAGCCGCTCCGATCGCGGGAATCCGGAGTCGCGTGAGGGGTCGCACTTGGTTCTCCTTCACCATGCAAGGCGTTCCTGGACGGGCAATCAGCCGACCGGTCAGGCCGAGAATCTCTTCCAGGCGGTTCTCGAGTTTGCGCGACCAGACTTTATACAATCTCGGAATATTCGGGGAATATGGCTGACATACGGACGCTTCTGCGGTCGATGTGCGTGACTGTTGATTATTTCCATGCTTACGGAAAGCTTCCCTGTGCTGGGAGTGGAGTTCCGTGACGGTGCCGGGTTGGGTGGACAGCAGGGTCTGGGCCGGTCAGGCGTCGCTTGGGCCGATGATCGAGGGCTTGTCGGTGTTCCAGGTGAGGTGGACGTTCGCGGGCTCGCCGCCGGCGAACAGGATGCTGAGGTTGGCCTCGTAGACGCCGTCCTCGAGGCGGAGCGCCGGTGTCCAGATGTCGCGGTTGTCCACCTCGCTCGCGGGAGCGGTGTCGTAGTTCCAGGTGCGGGTCTGGCGGCCCGCTGGGGTTCTGCGCACGATGTCGAGGGAGATCGAGGCGATCCTCATGTCACGGAACGGTGGCCGCTTCATGTGCTCGTCCTTCGGCGTGAGGAACTGTGCCCAGACCACTCCGCATTTGGGGTGTGGATTGTGGACGAGGGTGAAATTTCCGATTATCCCCCAGCTTCTGGCGATATCGGAGCTGGCGGAGATCTGATGGGTGCCGTTGAGGTATCGGCAGCCGTGGGCGATGGGGTCGATGCCGTCGCCCGGCCTGCCCAGCACCACGGCCCAGGCGGACAGCGCGGTCAGGGCAGCGAAGGTGCCGCAGGCCAGGACGATGCGGGGTCTGGTGCGTTCGATGCCCTTCAGGACCGGCCAGAGGCCGACGATCACCATCCCGATCAGGGTCCAGGCGATGACGACCCAGGTCAGGGCGGGGCCGTACGCGTCGAGGCCGAGGCCGGCGAGGCCGAAGCTGCTCACCAGGCCCAGTACGGCGGCGAGTATGGTGCCGATCGTCGCCCGGACCGCGCCGCTGTTACGCTTTTTCCCGCCGCCGTTCCCCGGTGTTCTCTGCTCTTGGATCGCGCTGCCGCCCGCCATTGTCTACCCCTTTCCCCCGCAGCTCAGCCAAGGCAAGGATTCCACAGGTACGACGACACGGGAAATCGTTTTTGCTGATGCTGATATGAGAAAAGAATATGATTATGCGGTATTTGTCGGGCGAATCGCCGGAATATGTCCGCCGAGTTTGGGGGACGCCGGTGGTATGGGTCAAACGATGATCTCCCTGCGGCGGGCGGCGTACGTCGCCGTGCTCGTCCTCGTGTTCCTCCCGATCACCGCCACCACCCTGACCGCCCCGCAGGCCGCGCTCGGCGAGGCCGAGCCGCGCAAGCGCAGCCAGAGCCAGGCCGACTCCGCAACGCGCGGCAGGCAGGTGAGCGACGCCGCGACGCGCGCCTGGCGAGTGAGCAACTTCGCGACGCATGCCGGACGGGTGACCGACGTGGCGCACGCCAGGCGGGTGAGCGACGCGACGCACGCCAGGCGGGTGACCGACGCGACGCGCACCAGGCGGGTGAGCGACTCGGCGGCGCTCGCCCGGCGCATGCTGGCAAAACTCAAGGTCGCCAGGGCGTTATCGATCCGCGGCTACAGCCGCAAGCGCTTCCAGTCCGCCAAGGGGCAGCACAAGGCCAGGTGCAGCACCCGCGAGAAGGTCCTGGCCCGCGACGGCCGCAAGGTACGCAGGAACGCCTCCTGCCACCCGGTCAAGGGCAGCTGGTACAGCCCGTACGACGGCAAGGTGCTCAAGAGCGAGAAATATGTGGACGTGGATCACGTGGTGCCGCTGTCGTACGCCTGGCGTTCGGGCGCCAAGCGGTGGAGCGCGGCCAAGCGGCGCGCCTTCGCCACCGACCTCAGGCGGCCCGAGCTGATCACGGTCAGCCACTCGGCCAACATCGCCAAGGGCGGGCAGGGGCCGCAGAGCTGGCGCCCGCAGCGCCGCGCCCACTGGTGCCGGTACGCGACCTCGTGGATCACGGTGAAGCACCACTACCGCCTCTTCGTGACCCGCGCCGAGCGCACGGCCCTGCTCAACATGCTGCGCACCTGCTGAGGCCACGGCGCAACCGCCCGGGCACGCGGGCGTCCGGCAGCGGAACCAGCCGGACACCCGGGCGTCCGACGGCGCAACCAGCCGGACACGGACACGCGCGCGCCCGACGGCGGAGCTAGCCGGACACGCGCGCGTCCGACGGCAGGTACGGCGGGAGGTTGAAGCGGGTGCGGATGGCGCGCTGGACGGTGGTCTTGTCGGCCCGCGCGTCGATCGTCATCACGTACTCCTTCCGCCTGAACAGCTCGATCACCGGGTCGATCTTGCCGTGGTAGTCGGCCAGCCGCCGGGCCAGCGCGTCCGGCGTGTCGTCCGCGCGCGTGACCAGGTCGCCGCCGCACACGTCGCAGCGTCCCTCCACCTCCGGCCGGTGGGCGATGAGGTTGTAGTCCATGCCGCACCGCGAGCACAGCCGGCGGGCCAGGACGCGGCGGCGGACCTCGTCGTCCGGCAGGTCGAGGTGGATCACGCCGTCGAGGTCGTAGCTCTCCAGGAAGAACTCCGCCTGGCGGCGGTTGCGGGGGAAGCCGTCGATGACGAAGCCGTAGTTCCAGTCGTGGAGCTGGAGGCGGTCCCTGACGACGTCCTCCACGAGGTCGTCGCCGACCAGCTCGCCCGCCGCCACCAGGCGGCGGACCTGGGCGCCGAGCTTGGTGTGGTGTTTCACGTGCCAGCGGAAGATGTCGCCGACGCTGATGTGCACCAGGTCGAGGTCGCCGGCGAGCAGGGCGCTCTGGGTGCCCTTGCCACTGCCCTGCACGCCCATGATCACATATTTCCGCATAACCATCTCATTTCACGGGGGTAATCCGGGGGTAAGCATCGTGCCCTCCATGCAAGCAGGGAAGACGGCCGATTACGTAGATCTCCCGATGCTTTGCCAGGGCCGCCGAGCTTAGGGTCGGGCCCATCGAGCGCGTTCCTGGAAGGTGGGTTCATGCCTGCGCTGTCCGTGGTCCTGTCCGCCATGCTCCTGCTCACGTCCATGACCGACACCACCGCGGGGACGAAACCGGCGGCCCCGGTCGTCCCCGACGTCGTCTACCAGCGGGCCGACTTCTCCTCCGGCACCCCCGAGGGCACCACGGCCGGCGACGGGCTGGCGTTCGGCCAGGCCGCGGGGACGATGACCTACACCGACGCGCTCGGCACCAAGACCTGGGAGTACGCCCGCTGGACCGGCCCCGAGCGGGACATCGGGTTCGGCGCCACCGAGCTGATCGCGTCCTGGACGGCGGACGTGCCGCAGGGCAGCTGGATCCAGGTCGAGGCCCGCGGCAGGAACGTGGAGGGCCTGACCAAGTGGTACTCGCTGGGCCGCTGGTCCTACGCCGAGGGCGACATCCTGCGCACCTCCGTGCCGGGCCAGGGCGACGCGGACGCGTCGGTGGCCGTGGACACGCTGGTCGCCGCGGCGGGCAAGCCCCTGCGCGGTTACCAGCTCCGCCTGACCCTCTACCGCAGCCCCGGCTCCGCGGTGACGCCGCGCGTGCGTACGTCCGGCGTGATGAGCTCGAACGTGCCCGAGCGCAAGACCGTGCCGGTCAGCCCCGGCGGCGGCGCGTGGGGCACGGAGCTGGCCGTGCCGCGCCGCTCCCAGAACGTGCACCTGGGCCACTACCCCGAGTGGAACGGCGGCGGCGAGGCCTGGTGCAGCCCCACCTCGACGACCATGGTGCTGGGTTACTGGGACAGGTGGCCGAGCGAGCAGGACACCTCCTGGGTGGACCCCGCCGACCCGGACCCGGAGGTCGACTACGCCGCCCGCCACACCTTCGACCACGCCTACGACGGCACCGGCAACTGGCCGTTCAACACGGCCTACGCGGGGCGGTACGGCATGGACGGGTTCGTCACCCGGCTGCGCTCACTGACCGAGCTGGAGCTGCTGATCAAGGCGGGCGTGCCGGTCATCACCTCGCAGTCGTTCAAGAAGGGCGAGCTGCCCGGCGCCGGGTACGGCACGGACGGCCACCTGATGGCCGTCGTCGGCTTCACCGCGACAGGCGACGTGATCGCCAACGACCCGGCCTCGTCCGGCAACGCGGCGGTGCGGCGCGTCTATCCGCGCGCCGACTTCGAGCAGGTGTGGCTGCGCAGCGCCAGCAGCGGCGGCGTGGCGTACGTCATCCACCCGCCGCAGCATCCGCTGCCTCCGACGACGCCGGGGCTGCCCGCGAACTGGTGAGCGCCGCTCTGAAGGCCGCCACGAGCCGGTTGCGGTCGCCCGCGCGGGTCGCCAGCACCACGTGGCTCGGCTCCACGCCGCGCAGCGGGATGGCGGTGATGTCGGGGCGGAAGCGGGCCAGGTGCGGCGAGGCCCCGATGGCCACGGCCTCGCCGGTGGCGATCAGCTCGAACTTGTCCTCGACGGACTCGATGACCGGGCCGTCGGGGGCCGGGCTGCCGTCGGGCCTGGGGTCGATGCGCCAGAACGCCTCCCAGGCCGGGTCGGGCTCGGCCAGCCGGGGCAGCGGCTCGTCGGCGATGTCGTCGAGCGTGACCGACTCCCTGCCGGCCAGGCGGTGGTCGAGCGCGACCATCAGCACGCGGGGCTCGGCGTGCAGGACGGTCACGTCGAGGCCGTCGGTGACGAGGGGCAGCCGGGTCACGGCGGCGTCGATCCGGTGGTCGAGCAGGGCGGCGCGCGGCTCGTTCCAGGGCACGTGCAGGGTGCGGACGTCGGCGTCCGGGTGCAGGCGGCGCAGCTCGCGGACGGCGGGCGTGACGATCAGCCCGAACGTGTAGCCGACCGTGAACCGGCTGGGCCGGGCGGCGGCGCGGGTCTGCGCGGCCGCCCGCGCGGCCGAGCGGAGCAGCGCCGTCGCGCGGGGCAGGAAAACCTCGCCCGCCTCCGTGAGCCGGGTGCCGCGCGGGGTGCGGTCGAGCAGGCGGGCGCCCAGCTGCCGCTCCAGGCTGCGGATCTGCCGGCTCAGGGACGGCTGGGTGATGTGCAGGGCCTCGGCGGCGCGGCCGAAGTGCCGGTGCTCGGCGACGGCCGTGAAGTAACGCACCAGCCGCAGGTCGAGGTCCGGGGCGTCCGACATGCGTCCAGCGTACTGCGGTGATGCCTGAAGCGTATTGCCGGATGCGGAACAGGCTTTGGACGCCGCGGGCCGCGCGCTCGGACGATGGAGGCTCACTGCTGAAGGAGTTTCACATGCGTGTTTTCGTCACCGGTGCCACCGGTTTCGTGGGGTCCGCCGTCGTCCGCGAGCTGATCGGGGCCGGGCATCAGGTCACCGGCCTGGCCCGCAGCGACGAGGGGGCGGCCGCGCTGGAGGCCGCGGGGGCCGTGCCGCACCGCGGCGCCCTCGACGACGCCGGCAGCCTGCGCAGCGGCGCGGCAGGCGCCGACGGCGTCATCCACCTGGCGTTCGTCCACGACTTCGGGAACTTCGAGGCCGCCAACGAGACGGACCGGCGGGCCATCGCAGCACTCGGCGAGGAGCTCGCGGGATCCGGGCGGCCGTTCGTCGTCACGTCGGGGACCGGCCTGCTGCCGCCCGGCCGCGTCGGGACGGAGGAGGACGAGCCGGGCACGCACTCGCCGCGGGGCGCCGCCGAGGCGGTTGCGCTGTCGTTCGTGCCGCGCGGGGTGCGGGTGTCGGTGCTGCGGCTGCCGCTGGTGCACGGCGAGGGCGACCACGGGTTCCTCGCGGTCGCGATCGGCATCGCCAGGGAGAAGGGCGTGGCCGCGTACCCGGGCGACGGCTCCAACCGCTGGTCGAGCGCGCACGTGCTGGACGTGGCCCGGCTCTACCGCCTGGCGCTGGAGCAGGCGCCCGCCGGCGCGCGGCTGCACGCCGTCGCCGAGGAGGGGGTGAACGTGCGCGACCTCGCCGGGGTGATGGGGCGGCGGCTCGGGCTGCCGGTGCAGTCGATCCCGGTGGCGGAGGCGGGCGGGCACTTCGGCTGGCTGAGCGCCTACCTCACGCTGGACCTCCCCGCCTCCGGCGAGCTGACCAGGAAGCTGCTCGACTGGCGTCCCGAACGGCCCGGCCTCCTCGCCGACCTCGACGCGGGCCACTACTTCAGCCAGTGAGGCGCCAGTGACGAACGCCACTGTCATGATCTGCCCCCTTATGTGGCGATCTCTACCGAGATAGTGGCCTGCGATCTAGCAGAATGCGCCGAATCCGGCCTCGACGGTGCCACGCCGATCTGCGTAACCTGAACAACGCCGATCTGCCAGAACCCCCACGCCCGTGGAGCGCCGGATGACCGAGGACGATTCGACGACGCTCGAGAGGACCCGGGTCGTACGGCCTGCCCGCCGGAACGATCCACCTCTGCTGCTGGCGTCCGAGGGCGCCAGGGTGGTGGTGGCGGGCACCGGCGCGCACCGGCCCACGTCGCGGCTGCCCCAGGTGCCGGCCGTGCCCGCCACCGTCAACGACCTCGGCCAGTGCCTGGTCGAGCGGGCGGGCCTGGCCCCGCAGCACCTCACCGTGCTGCTCGACCCGGCGACCCCCGCCAACCTGGGCGAGGTGCTGGAGCGGGCGGCCCGCGAGGCCACGGGCGTGCTGATGTTCCACTTCGTGGGGCATGCCCTGTTCGGCCCGGACAACGAGCTGCACCTGGCGACGCGGGCGACGGTGGACCTGGGGCAGGGGGTGCCCGGTTACCAGGCGCTGCCGTACTCGATGGTGCGCCAGATCCTCGGGTCGTCGCGGGCGGAGCACGTCGTCGTGGTGCTCGACTGCTGCTTCACCAGTGGCAACCGGCCGGTGCCCGCCAAGGCCATGGAGCAGACGTTCGACTCCTCCTGGCGCGGCGCGTACGTGCTGACCTCGGCCAGCAAGGACGAGAACTCCTGGGCGCTGCCCGGCGTCCGGCACACGGCGCTCAGCGGAGCGCTGCTCAGGCTGCTGAACGAGGGCGACCCCGCGGGGCCCGCGGCGTTCACGCTGGACCACGTGCACCACCACCTGGCGCGGACGATGCCCGCCGCCGGGTTCCCGCGGCCCAGGCGGCAGGCGGGCGAGCTGAAGGAGCTGCCGCCGCTCGCGGTCAACCCGGCCCACCAGGCCGCCCAGCGCTCCGGCCCGCCGATGAGCGCGCCGGGCGACCTGAACAGCCCCTACCGGGGGCTGGCCGCGTACGGGCGGGACCAGGCCAGGCTGTTCTTCGGCCGCGAGGAGGCCACCAGGTCGCTGGCCGCGCGGGCCAGGCAGGCGCTCAGGTCGGCGGGGCCGCCGGTGGTCATCGGGTCGCAGGCGTTCGAGGCGGGCGGCCCGCTGGTCGTCACCGGGCCGTCGGGCTGCGGCAAGACGTCGCTGCTGCACGCGGGCCTGATCCCGGCGCTGAAGGAGGACCTCGGCAGGAGCGTCGTGCTGACTCCCGGCGCGCTGCCGGTGGCCGCGCTGGCGCGCGAGCTGGCGGCGCTGGGCGGCGGCGACCCCGAACGGCTGCGCGCGGTCATCGAGTCGGACCCCGGCGCGGCCCGGCGCGGGCTGCCGGCACGCACGCTCGTGGTGGTGGACCAGTTCGAGGAGCTGTTCACGCTGTGCGCCGACGAGCTGGCCAGGCGGCGCTTCGTGGAGGCGCTCGTCGAGCTGTCCGGCTCGGCCGCCGTGG
This sequence comes from Nonomuraea rubra, assembly GCF_014207985.1. Classification (NCBI taxonomy): domain Bacteria; kingdom Bacillati; phylum Actinomycetota; class Actinomycetes; order Streptosporangiales; family Streptosporangiaceae; genus Nonomuraea; species Nonomuraea rubra. Next base: position 9,747,500 of record NZ_JACHMI010000001.1, read on the forward strand.
TGATCGCCGTGCGCGGCGACTTCTTCGCCCGCTGCGCGGCCTATCCCGGCCTGCTGGAGACGATGCGGCGGCCCGAGATCGTCGCCCCCATGACCCCGGCCGAGCTGCGCCGCGTGATCGAGGAGCCGGCCACCGGCTCCGGGCTCTCGCTCGAAGCCGGGCTCACCGAGCTGATCCTGGAGGACGTCCAGGCACTGTCCGGCGCCGACGACCTGCTCCCCCTGCTGTCGCACGCGCTGCTGGCCACCTGGCAGCGGCGGTCGGGCGGGGTGCTCACGATGGCGGGATACCGCTCGGCGGGCGGCGTCGCGCGGGCGGTGGCGCTGAGCGGCGAGGAGACGCTGCGGCGGCTCGGCGCGGAGTCCGAGCCGGTCGCGCGCGGCCTGCTGGTGCCACTGGTGCACGTGGACCCGCAGGCCGGGGCCCTGCGGCGGCGCGTCCCCGTCGCCGAGCTGAGCTCCGGCTCCGCCTCCGTCGAGGGGCAGGTGCTGGCCGAGTTCGTACGGGCGCGGCTGGTCACGGTGACGGTCGCCGACGGCGGCGAGCAGGCGGAGCTGGCACACGAGGCGCTGGTCCGCGCCTGGCCCCGGCTCGGCAACTGGGCCGAGACCGCGCGGGCCGGGCTGCTCGTGCGGCGGCGGCTGGCCGAGGACGCCGAGATGTGGCAGCGGGACGGGCAGGACACCTCGTACCTGTACACCGACGACCGCCTCGCCACCGCCCAGGCCGCGGTGGCCGCGCTGCCCGCCGCGAGCGCCCCCGCCGCGCCGGCTCCCAGAGCCGGGGCGCCCAGGGACGCGAGCGGCGCGATCACCCCCGTCGAGCGGGAGTTCCTCGACGCGTCCCGCCGCCGGCAAGGCCGGCGCTCCCAGATCATCCGGGGCGCCATCGCCACCCTCGGCCTGCTCCTGCTCGTGGCCACCACCGGCGCCATCGTGGCGCTCGTCCAGAACAGCGGGTCCACCCGCCTGGCGGGCGAGGCGGGCGCCCAGCGCGACCAGGCCCTGTCCCGCCAGGTCGCCGCGGCCGCCACCACGAGCAGGGACAGCTCGCTCGCCTCGCAGCTCGCGCTGGCCGCCTACCGCCTCTCGGCCACCCCGGAGGCGCGGGGCGCGCTGCTCGGCTCGCTCTCCCGCCCGGTGGGCGCCCGGATGACCGGCCACACCGCCCCGGTCGAGCGGGTGGCCTACCGCCCCGACGGCCGCGTGGCCGTGACCGCCTCCGGCGACACCACCGCCCGGCTGTGGAACGTCACCGACTCCCTGCGGCCCAAGAGCCTGGGCGTCGTCAAGGGGCACACCGGAGGCGTGCTCGCGGTCGCGTTCAGCAAGAGCGGCAAGGTGCTCGCGACCGGCTCGGCCGACGGCACCGCCCGGCTGTGGGAGGTCTCCGACACCGCCAAGCCGCGCGCCCTGGCCACGCTCAAGGGCCACAAGGAGCAGGTCGGCGCGGTGTCGTTCAGCCCGGAGGGCAACCTGCTCGCCACCTCCTCCACCGACGGCACCATGCGGCTGTGGAACGTCCAGGACCCGGCCAAGCCCGCCCAGATCTCCGTGGTGACGCAGAACTCCGACCCCACCAGGGCGGCCTTCAGCCCGGACGGCCGCCTGGTGGCGCTCGCCTCCACGGGCGGCACGATCAGCCTGCTCGACGTGCGCACCCCCGCGAAGCCGGCCGTCCTGGCCACGCTCACCTCGGCGGAGGGCGCGGTCAGGAGCGTGACGTTCGCGCCGAACGGCCGCTACCTGGCCTCCTCCTCCGCCACCGGCAAGGTCCAGCTCTGGGACATCGCCGCGACCAAGCTGGTCGGCACGGCGAGCGGGCACTCCGGCGCGGTGGACGACGTGGTGTTCAGCCCTGACGGCGCCGTCCTGGCCAGCGCCTCCGCCGACGCCACGGTCCGCCTGTGGAGCGTGGAGAACCCGCGCGAGCCCGAGGGCACCGCCACCCTGGCCGGGTTCCCCGACGCCGTGACGGGCGTGGCGTTCAGCCCGAACGGCCAGAACCTCCTCACCTCCGCCGTCGACGGCGTGGCCCGGCTGTGGAACGTCACCAACACCTCCCGCACCTCCCCCTTCGCCCGGCTCGGCCTGCACACCGGCCAGGTCAACGGGGTCGCGATCGCCAAGGGCGGCGCCACGCTGGCCACCGCCTCCGACGACGAGACCGTCAGGCTCTGGAACATCTCGGACCCGGCGGTGGCCACGCCCGAGTCCACGCTGAGCGGGCACACCGGGCAGGTCCAGTCGGTCGCGTTCAACCCCGACGGCACCCGCGTGGTCACGGCCTCCGACGACAAGACGGCCAGGATCTGGGACGTCTCGGAGACGACGGCCCCGAAGCTGCTCGGCACGCTGACGAGTCACACGGACGGCGTGCGCTCGGCCGCGTTCAGCCCTGACGGCAAGATGGTGGTGACGACCGGGCGCGACGGCAGGACGCTGCTGTGGAACGTCGCCACCCCGTCCAGCCCCAAGCAGGTCGCCACGGTCGGCGCCGCCGACAGGCGGGTGACCAAGGCCGTGTTCCGGCCCGACGGCCGCGCGCTGGCGACCGGCTCCGGCACGGGGTCCGTCCGGCTGTGGGACGTCTCCAAGCCGGCCGAGCCGCGGGCCCTGGCCACGTTCGCCGCGGGCACCGGCAGCGTGCTCGACCTTCGGTTCAGCCGTGACGGCAAGACGCTGGCCACGGCGTCGAGCGACGGCACGGCCCGGCTGTGGGACGTCGCCGCGCCCGCCTCCGCGAAGAAGCTGGCCGACCTGCCCGGTCACTCCGCGGCCGTGTCGGCCGTCGCCTTCAGCGGCGACGACCGCACGCTCGTCACGGCCTCCCAGGACATGACCGTCCAGGTGTGGAACGTCGTCACGCCGGCCCGTCCGGCGCTCTGGGCGGTGTTCGCGGGCCGGGGCGCGTCGGGCGACGTGGAGCTGGGCCCCGACGGCACCGTGCTGGCCGCCGCGTCCGGCAGCGCCGCCCAGCTCTGGGGCCTGAACGTGGAGCAGGCGTCCGCGAACGTCTGCGAGGCGTCGGGCACCTCGATCAGCAGGACGGAGTGGGCCAGGTACCTGCCCGGCCGCCCCTACGCGCCGCCCTGCGCCGCCACCTCCGCGACACCGTCCGCCAACTGATAGGCCGGGTCCTCGAACACGGCCTCGCAGCCCTCGCCCGCCAGGTCCTGCACCCACAGGCCGACGAACGCGCCGGTGAAGCCGAACGAGCGGATCTGCCCGTCGATGATCTCGTCGGCGTGCTCATCCGACAGGATCGTGGCGTCCAGCTCGACCGGGATGGCGTGGCCATCGTAGGAGAAGCGCAGGATCGGCCCGTCGAGCTCCAGCTCCAGGCGGCTCGCGGTGCCGGCGGCGGTGAAGTGCACGGTGCGGGCGCCCCGGTCGCTGCCGGTCAGGACGACGCCGTCGGTGGTCAGCGCGAGGTGGTACCAGTTGCGGGAGTTGTAGTACGCGGTGATCCCGGCCGACTGGTGCACGCTGCCGGGCTCGAACGTCACGCCCGTCCCGAAGCGGCACCGCTGGGCCGTCACCCGGCGCGCGACCAGGCTGGGGGCGCGCCGCCCGTACGGGGACTGCCCGCCGCTGACCGTCACCCGGCCGCCCTCGAACCGCACCCAGTCGGGCGAGGCCGGCCGGCGCAGCGTGCTCCATCCGCCGTCTTCGGCGGGCCAGGGGTGCGGTTCGAGATCGGGAGCGGGCACCTCGACGGCGGGCACTCCCCCGGCCACCCGCGGCCAGCCGTCCTGCCACTCGACCCGCTGGATCGCGCTCTCCCTGCCCAGCACGCACCGCCCGCGCGGCGAGTACGGCCGGGCGGCCAGGTGCGCCAGGTACCACTCGCCGCCCTGCGTCCGCACCAGGCAGCCGTGCCCGGCCTTCTGCAGCTCCAGGCCGGGATCGTGGCGCGAGGTGAGCATCGGCCCCGCCGGGTCGGCCTCGTACGGGCCCTCCAGCGAGCGCGAGCGCAGCACGCTCACGCAGTGCTCGTAACCGGTGCCGCCCTCGGCGACCATCAGGTAGTACCAGCCGTCCACCCGGTAGATGTGCGGCCCCTCGGTGATGCTCCGGTTCTCCAGGATGAGCCTCGGCGTGCCGCCGTTCAGCGGTTGCAGCTCGATGCCGGAGAAGCCGCGCCCGGGGCGGGAGTCGAAGACCATGTTGAGGAGGTACGCCGTGCCGTCGTCGTCGTGGAAGAGCGCCGCGTCGAACCCGCGCCCCGGCAGCCGCACCGGGTCCGACCAGGGGCCCTCGACGGCGGGCGCGGTGACGAGGTAGTTGGCGACGTCCTTGTAGCCGTGCGCGTAGGTGTCCATCACGCTGTAGACCAGGTGGAACAGCCCGTTGGCGTACGTCAGGTCGGGCGCCCACACGCCGCCCGAGTCGGGCACGCCGGACAGGTCGAGCAGCCGGCGCTCGGTCAGGATGCCGCCCAGGGGACGCCAGTTGACCAGGTCGCGCGAGTGGTGCACGAGCACGCCCGGGTACCACTCGAACGTCGAGGTGGCCAGGTAGTAGTCGGCTCCGACGCGGAGGATGGACGGGTCCGGGTGGAAGCCGGGCAGGACGGGGTTGCGGATCATCGGATCTCCCTCCCAGATCTTCATGCCTGAACCCTGCCAGAGCCGTGTTCGGGCGGCACCTCCGGGGGGTGAGGAGCAGCGGTGACGCCGGGCTGCAACCGATCTGAAGCCGCGGCCTGATGGGGTGGCACGGTCAGCACGATCGACCGTCGAACGGGGAACGGAACACGATGAGGAGCACGAGAGCACTCACGATCTTCGCAGCGGGCGCGGCCCTGATCGCCGGCGCCTTCGCGGGCGCCGCCTGGGCGGCGGGCGGCGGCCTGTCCACGCCGGCGGGCCACCACGAGGGCAACACCACTCCCGCCGGCTACCACGACAGCGTCATCCCGGCCGGCCACTTCGAGGGCAGCACCGCGCCCGCCGGCCAGCACGACAACATCGCCCCCGCCGGCCACTTCGAGGGCGGCGTCGCCCCCGCGGGGCACGTGGACGGCGGTGTCGCCCCCGCCGGGCACATCGACGGCGGGGTCGCCCCCGCCGGTTACCACGACAGCGTGGCTCCCGCCGGACACTACGACGGTGGTGTCGCCCCCGCCGGGCACGACTGGATCGGGTGAGCGCCGATCGGCCGGGTGCTCCCGCGCGCCCGGCCGATCAGGGACGCGCCTACCCTGCCAGGCGGAGCACGCCCCAGTGGCTGGTGTCGAGGTAGCCGCGGCCGGTGGCGTCGTTCCAGGTCACGGCGCTCGTCCTGGCCGCGCCCGTCGCGTCGTTGACCTGGACGTCGAAGCCCAGCAGCGTCCCCTCCCCCAGGGTGACGGTGGGCAGCTCGATGGCCGCCTCCACCACGTACCCGCCGGGCACCGTCACGGCCGCCGCCCGCACGTTGTCCTTGACGCCCGACGCGTCGAACGTGCCGCCGACCGTGACCCGGCCGGAGAAGCTCACCCGGTACTGGCCGTCGTCGTCCTCGTACCCCTTGGTCTTGCCGTTGCCCGGGTCCACGAAGAGCTCGACGGAGTCCTGCGCCCACGGGTCGGCGGACTCCTCGCTCAGCGCGGGGTCGGTGACCTGGGCCAGGACGTACAGGGTCGAGCCCGACCAGAGGGCGCGGACCTTGGCGGTGGCGCCCGACTCGCCCTGGATCCAGGTGCCGGTGCGCAGCTCGGGAACGCCCGACCACAGCCGGTCCACGGCGCCGTCCAGGACGGGGGCCGGGCGGCGCGGGGCGGTGGCGCGCTTGACGGCGGGGACGGGGGTGACCTCGCCCGTCCAGGTGGTGCGCGTGCCGCGGTCGTGCACCGCGACCTCGACGTCCGTGCCGCTGCCGAGCAGGGCCTCGACCCGGTAGCCGGTGGCGGTGCGGCGCACGCCGGGGGAGTTCCGGCCGAGGGCGCGCGTGCGGCCGTCCACGGTGAACGTGACCCGGTCGCCGGCGGACACGGCCGGGTCCGTCACCTCGGCCAGCACGTACAGGCCGGCGGCGGACGAGCGGGCCTGGAAGCCGGCGGAGACGTCGCCGACGCGGGCGAGCGGCGCGTCCGGCAGCAGGTCCCACTCCAGGTCGCGCCTGCCGTCCACCTTGACGGCCGCGGCGGGCGCCTCCAGCTCGCGGACGAACGGCTCCAGCCTGGACGGGTCCACGACGCCCCAGTACGCGGGCTTGGCCTGGAGGTCGTCGTCGAAGAGCAGCGGCGCGTTGAGCCGCGGGATCGGCCAGGAGCGCAGCCAGCTCACGTCGTCCGACTCGCCCCACACGGTGACCGAGCTCAGACTGCCGGCCTGCCGCCGGAAGACGTCGAACAGCTCCTTGTACCGGTGTCCCTGCTGGACGAGCAGCTCGGGCGGGATCGTGTCGTAGGAGGAGACGAAGTCGGTGTAGATGCTCACGTCCAGCTCGGTGACCTGCTGGTCCAGGCCGAGCGCGGCGAAGCGCTCGATGGTGGCCTCGACAGCGGAGGCGGGCGGCTGCTCGATGTTGAGGTGGAGCTGGTGCCCGACGCCGTCGATCGGCACGCCCTCGGCCTTGAGCCGCTCGACCAGCTTGTACAGGGCCTCGCGCTTGCGCGGGAACTCGGTGTTGTAGTCGTTGATGAACAGCTTGGCGTCCGGGTCGGCCTCGCGGGCGACGCGGAAGGCGGTGCGGATGAAGTCGAGCCCGGCGATCTCGTACCACTTGGAGCGGCGCAGCCCGTCCGGCTGGTTCTCGTCCACGACCTCGTTGACCACGTCCCAGGCGGCGATCCGGCCCTTGTAGCGGGTGACGAGCGTGCGCACGTGCCGCTCCAGGCGCTGCAGCAGCACCTCCTTGGTGGCGTTCTCGAACACCCAGTCAGGGGTCTGGCTGTGCCAGGCGAGGGTGTGGCCGCGGACGGTCATGCCGTGCTCGGTGGCGAAGTTCACCAGGTGGTCGCCGTCGGTGAAGGTGAACTCCCCTTCGCGGGGCTCGGTGGCGTCCCACTTGAGCTCGTTGCCGGGGGTGACGCCGTTGAAGTGCTTGGCGAGCAGCTCGCCGTGCACGCCGAGCGTCTCGGGGCGGGTGAAGGCCGAGCCCATGGTGAACGGCACCTCGTCCTTGAGCGAGGGGATGCCGGTCTGGATGGGCTTGGGCTCGACGTACGTCATCGTGAAGTCGTCGAGGTGGAAGGGGAAGGTGCCGGTGTCGGACTCGAGGTAGACGCTGAGGAAGTCGACGTCGTGGGCGAGCGTGTACGTGCCCGCGAGCTGGACCCACTCCCCCGCGGGCACGTCCTTGGGCGCGACGACGCGCTCGTAGCTGGGGGTGCCGCCGGTGCGGCGTTCGATCGACAGGCCGAGCCTGCCGGAGGCGGTGTCGGGGCCGAGCCGGACCCAGGCCGACAGGGCGTACTTGTCGCCCTTGCCCATGCGGCCGAGCACGTTGAGCGCGGGGCCGTCCCAGGAGGCGGAGCGGCCGGCGACGGCCAGGCCCCGGGTGCCCCCGTGCGCGGTCGTCCCGGTCTCCAGGACGGCGGAGGCGCGCGGTGACCAGTCCTGCGCGGTGCCGTCCTCGAAGTCGCTGGTGACGGGCTCGCGGGTGGGGTCGCCGAGCGGGCTGAGGACGAGGTCGTCCAGGTAGTACTGGGAGGTGGCGTCGGAGCTCTCGACGTAGAGCTGCACGTCGGTGGACTCGGCGGTGAACAGGTAGCTGCCCGACAGCCGCACCCACGCGCCGTCGGTGACGGTGGCCGCCGCGACCCGCTCGTACGTGGTCTCGCCGCCGGTCGGCGTGCGCTGCACGGTCATCGCGAGCGTGCTCGCGGGCTGCCCCGCGGCCAGCCTGGCGTACGCGGTGACGGTGTAGCCGACGCCCCTGACGAAGGGGCCGGCGATGGACGCGCCGTGCCAGGTATCGGTCCTGCCGCTCACCGCGAGGCCGCCCGATCCCGTGCGGGCCGCGTCCTGGGTCACCGTGACGGTGACGCCGTCGCCGCGCGGCCCCCATCCCTGGGCGGTGCCGTCCTCGAAGTCGTACGTGAGGTCCGCCGCGTGCGCCGGCGGCACCGGCACGAGGCATAACAGGGCGGCGACCACCAGGGCTCGTAAGGCGCGCACGGTGCTCCTATGGCATCCGGAATGAAAGTTTCAGGGAAATGCCGATAAATATCAGGCGGACTGTAGAGCCGGGCGGAATAGCGGGTCAACAGCCTCGCGCAGGGCTGCAAGCGATTGTTGCAGGACAAGTGCAGTTTCACTGCAGATCATTGACGTAGTGAGGTTGCTGAGCGATGGTTTCATGCAACCGATTGCCGCACTCTGCCGAGGTTGCGCCCATGCGACTTCTGTTACTCCCCCCAGTGATCGCCCTGACAGTGATCGCCACCATGACCCCTGCGGCGACGGCCGCGACCCGCACCACGATCGTGGTGGCCGCCGACGGCTCGGGTGACCACGCGACCGTCCAGGACGCCGTGAACGCCGTGCCGTCAGGCAACGCCCGGCCGGTCACCATCCTGGTCCGCAAGGGCACCTACAAGCAGCAGGTGGTCATCCCCGCCGACAAACCGCACATCACGCTGGCCGGCGACACCCGCGACCCGCGCGAGGTGGTGCTCACCTTCGACGCCGCCGCGTCCATGCAGAAGCCGGACGGCTCGGGCACGTACGGCACCTCGGGCAGCGCCTCGTACGTGATCAGCGCCCCCGACTTCACCGCCCGCAACCTCACCTTCGAGAACTCCTACGACGAGGCCGCGCACGGCAACAGCCAGGCCGTCGCCGTCAGGACCACGGGCGACCGCCAGGTGTACGACAACGTCAGGTTCCTCGGCAACCAGGACACCCTGTACGCCAACACCGGCTCCGCCACCACCTTCGCCCGGCAGTACTTCCACAACTGCTACGTCGAGGGCGACGTCGACTTCATCTTCGGCCGCGCCACCGCCGTGTTCGACCGCTGCGTGATCAAGGCGCTGAACCGGGGCAGCACGGACAACAACGGCTACGTCACCGCCGCCAGCACGGAGCTCGCCAACCCGTACGGGTTCCTGATCCACCGCAGCCACCTGGTCAGCGACGCGCCCGCCCGCACGTTCCACCTGGGCCGCCCGTGGCCGGCCGGCGGCTCGGTCACGGCGCGCGGCCAGGTGCTGGTGCGGGAGTCGTGGCTGGGCCAGCAGTTCAAGGACGCGCCCTGGACTGACATGTCGGGGCTGAACTGGCGCGAGGCCCGACTGTCCGAGTACCGCAACCACGGCCCGGGTGCGACCGTCAACGACGACCGCCCGCAGCTCACCGCGGAGCAGGCCAGGGCGTACACGCCGGAGAGGTACCTGGCGGGCACGGACGGCTGGAACCCGCTGCGCCGCCAGGGCCCCGGCACCAGGCCCGAGCCCGGCCGCCAGGTGCTGCCGCGCGACGACGGCTGGGCCGCGGCCACCACCGGCACGACCGGCGGCTCCGCCGCCCGCCCCGAGGACGTGCACGTCGTCTCCACCAGGGCGGAGCTGCTGGCCGCGCTGGGGAACCCGGCCGACAACACCCCGCGCATCGTCTACGTCAAGGGGGCCGTCGACGCCGACACCGACGCCGCGGGCAACCCGCTGACCTGCGACGACTACGCCGTGGACGGCTACAGCCTGCCCGCCTACCTGGCCGCCTACGACCCGGCCGTCTGGGGCAGGACCAGCCTGCCCTCGGGGCCGCTGGAGGAGGCCCGCAAGGCGTCGTACGCCAGGATGGCCGAGCACGTCACGGTCACCATCGGGTCCAACGTCACGCTGATGGGCCTGGGCGGGGACGCCGCGCTGAAGAGCTTCGGCCTGCGGATCAGCAACGCCGACAACGTCATCGTGCGCAACCTGACCATCACCGACACCTCCGACTGCTTCCCGCAGTGGGACCCGACCGACGGCGCCGAGGGCAACTGGAACGCCTCCTTCGACAACATGGAGGTCTCCGGCTCCACCCACGTGTGGCTGGACCACAACACGCTCAACGACGGCGACAACCCCGACTCGGGCCAGCCGCTGTACTTCGGCCGGCCGTACCAGGTGCACGACGGGCTGCTCGACGTCGTACGCGGCTCCACCTACGTGACGCTGTCCTGGAACCACCTCAGCGGCCACGACAAGGTGACGCTGATCGGCAACACCGACAGCCCCACCCGGTACGGCGAGGAGGACAAGCTCAAGGTCACCCTGCACCACAACTACTTCGAAGCGCTCGGCCAGCGCACGCCCCGGGTCCGGTTCGGGCAGGTGCACGTGTACAACAACTACTACAAGGGCGGCCCCGGGCACGGTTACAGCATCGGCGTGGGCTTCGGCTCCAAGGTGTACGCCGAGCGCAACGCCTTCGACGGGATCGCGGCGGCGAAGGTGCTGACCGTGTTCAACGGCACGGCGATCACGGCGAACGACAACCTCGTGGACGGCGTGGTGACCGACGTGGTGGCCGCGTACAACGAGGCCAACGGCACGGCACTCGGCACGGACGCGGGCTGGACCCCGGCGCTGGTCCCCCGCGTGCACCCGGCCAAGGTGCTCAGGCACCTGGTGCCGGCGCGCGCGGGCGCGGGGCGCCTGCGCTGATCGGACCCCGGCGGCGGGCGGCCCCCTCACCGGCTCCCACCTGGGCCGCCCGCCCTCGGCCGCGAAGGTGGGTGGATCCCACCCACCTTGAGCGCTCGTTCCTGTCCCCGGCCTCGCCTAGCCTCGAAGGCATGGACACGGACAACCTGCTCGGCCAGTTCCTGCGCGCCCGCCGCGAGCTCCTCCAGCCGGAGGACCTCGGCATGCCCGCCGGCACCCGCCGGCGCGTGCGTGGCCTGCGCCGCGAGGAGGTCGCCCAGCTCGCCGGCGTCAGCGCCGACTACTACGTACGCCTGGAGCAGGGCCGCGAGCGCCACCCGTCCGCCCAGGTGGTCGACGCGCTGGCCAGGGCGCTGGAGCTGGAGGAGGACGCGGCCGCGCACCTGCACCGGCTCTCCCGCCCGGCCCCCGCCAAGCGGCGCCCCCGGCGCGAGCAGGTCAGCCAGAACCTGGTCCGCATGATGGCGGCCTGGCCGCACACCCCCGCCGTCGTCCTGGGCCGCTACCTGACCGTGCTGGCCGCCAACCCGCTCGGCAAGGCCCTGTTCGACGGCCACGCCTACAGCGACGACCTGGTCCGGCTGGTCTTCCTCGACCCTGACGCCCGCGCGTTCTACCCCGACTGGGACCTCGTGGCGGCCAACACCGTCGGCGGGCTGCGCTCCGCCGCCGGCACCGACTACGACGACCCGCGGCTCATCGAGGTCGTCGGGGAGCTGTCGCTGAAGAGCGAGACCTTCCGCAGGCTCTGGGCCCGCCACGACATCCGCCAGAAGACCCACGAGACCAAGCGCTTCCACCATCCGCTGGTGGGCCCGCTGACGCTGCACTACGAGTCGCTGACCGTGAACAGCGCACCCGGCCAGCAGCTCGTCGTCTACCAGGCCGAGCCGGGCAGCCCGTCAGAAGAGGCACTGTCCCTGCTGGGCAGCCTCACGGCCTGACCCGGGCCCCGCCTCTGGGGGCCGGCCGGCACCGCCTGATCCGAACACCCGTACCCGAAGCGCGCGGCGCACGTTCGCCGCCGCGCCATCTCGCCCTGCCCTCGTGAGGAGCCGAACACCATGAAGAGCAAAGTCGTCCTGATCACCGGCGCGAGCAGCGGCATCGGCCGGGCCACCGCGCTGCGCCTGGCCGGCGAGGGGCACCACGTGGTGCTCGGCGCCCGCCGGGAGGACCGGCTGGCCGAGACCGCCGCGGCCGTCGAGGCCGCCGGCGGCAAGGCCGACGTGCGGCGGCTAGACGTGACCGACCGCGCGGACGTGGCCGCGTTCGCCGACGCCGCCGCCGAGCGGCACGGCCGGATCGACGTCCTGGTCGCCAACGCGGGCGTGATGCCGCTGTCCAGGTTGGACGCCCTGCTGGTCGAGGAGTGGGACCGGATGATCGACGTCAACGTCCGCGGCCTGCTGCACGGCATCGCCGCCGCGCTGCCGCACTTCCAGCGGCAGGGCGAGGGCCACTTCATCACCGTGGCCTCCATCGGCGCCCACCAGGTCTCGCCCACGGCCGCGGTCTACTGCGGCACGAAGTACGCCGCCTGGGCGATCACCGAGGGCCTGCGCCAGGAGCTCGACCCGGGCATCCGCGTCACCACCGTCTCCCCTGGCGTCGTGGAGTCCGAGCTGGCCGAGAGCATCAGCGACCCGGTCGCGCGGGAGGCCATGCGGACCTACCGGGCGGAGTCCATCCCGCCGGACAGCATCGCCCAGGCCATCTCGTACGCGATGGGCCAGCCGGCCGGCGTGGACGTCAACGAGCTGGTCGTCCGCCCGGCCAGACAGCGCTGAGGCCCGGCCGGACAGCGCTGAGGGTCAGCCGAGCCCGTTGTGCAGTCCCTCGCCCTCCGGTTCGAGCGCGTACGCGATGCCCGCGTCGATGTCGCTGTCGAACCCGGTGCGGTAGGCCACCTCGAAGGCGTTGTCGCCGAGCAGGTCACGGGCGCCCGCCTCGCAGTCCTTCCTGGCCGCCACCAGGGCGGGCACGCTGGCCTGCGCCTGGCCGTGGGTGCTCCAGATCCGCTGCGCCAGCCCGAGCAGCCGGGCGGCGCGGTGCGCCCGGCCGGCCGCGCCCGCCGCCAGGGCGAGCAGGTCCACCGTCAGGCCGATGCCGAAGCTGTCGTGCAGCCGCCGCTTGGTCCGCAGGGCGGCCTGCCCGTAGGTGACGGCCAGGTCGAGATGCCCGGCGCCCAGCTCCGCCTGGCCGCGCAGGAAGTCGCCGTAGGAGCGCATCGACTGCTCGCCGCACCGGTCGCAGAGCGTGCGCGCGTCCTCCAGCACGGCGACGGCCTCGTCGATCCGGCCGTCCACGGTGAGGGCGTGCGCCCGGCAGTAGAGCCCGACGAGCTTGGCGATGGTCAGCGGCTCGTCGGCCCACCGGCTGAGGTACGCGGGCTCGGACTCGGCCATCGCCTGGATGAGGTTGCCGCGGATCACCCCGGCCATCGCCCTGAGTGCCCTGACGCAGCTCAGCGCGTACGCGTCGCCGGGGGCCGCGGCGAGCTCGATCGCGGCGGCCCTGGCCTCGGCCACCCCGGCGTCGCCCTGCGTGGCCGCCAGGTGGCCGTCGGACCACAGGGCCTGCACGAGCGCGGGGCCCGGCCGGGTGTCCAGGTCGAGGGCCTGCCGCAGGTAGTGGCGGCCCTCCTTGGCGTAGCCGCAGCCGTACCAGAAGAACGCCAGCGTGCCGGCCAGCTCCAGCACGGGCAGGCCGTCCTTGGCGTTCAGCGCCACCTCCAGGGCGGCGCGCAGGTTGTCGTGCTCGCCGATCATGCGGTCGTACCAGGAGATCTGGCCGGGGCCGAGCCAGCCGGCGGCGCCCCGGGTGGCCAGCGTCAGGTAGTGCTCGCGGTGGCGCTGCTTGAAGCGTTCCTCCTCGCCGAGGTGGCGCAGCCAGCCCGCGCCGTACTCGCGCAGCGTGTCGAGCATCCGGTAGCGCTCGCCCGCTCCTGTGGGCAGCCAGGTCAGGATCGACTCGCGGCCAGCGCGTCGAGCAGCAGCCCGATGTCGGCCTCGGGCAGCCGCTCGTCGGCGCAGATCTCGCGTACGGCCTCCGCGTCGAAGTCGCCGGCGAACACCGACAGCCGCGCCCACAGCAGCCGCTCGGCGGGCTCGCACAGCTCGTGGCTCCACCCGATGGCGGTACGCAGGGCCTGGTGCCACGGCGGGCCGGCGGTCGCGGCGGGATCGTCCTCCAGCGCCGAGAACCGGTCGTCGAGCCGGTCGGCCAGGCGCGCGACGGGCAGCTCGCGCAGCCGCGCCGCGGCCAGCTCGATGGCCAGCGGGATGCCCTCCAGCCGCCGGCACAGGCGCCCGACGGCCTCCTGGTCCTCCTCGGCGAGGTCGAACCCGGGCACCGTCTCGGCGGCGCGCTCGGCCAGCAGCGCCACCGCGTCACCGGAGGCCGGCCCGGTGGACCCGCTGGGCGGCACCGGCAACGGATCGACGACGATCACCAGCTCGCCCGGCGCCTCCAGCGGGCGGCGGCTGGTGGCCAGCACGCGCAGCCCCGGCACGGCGTCGAGCAGCGTGGTGACCGTGGCGGAGCAGGGGCCGGCGAGGTGCTCGCAGGTGTCGAGGACGAGCAGGACCTCCCGGCCGTACAGGTGCTCGGCCAGCACCTCGATCATCGGCCGGGTGGTCTGGTCGGTGAGCCGGAGCGCCTCGGCGATGGCGTGCGGCAGCAGCGAGCCGTCGAGCAGCGGTGACAGCTCCACGAGCCAGGCGCCACCGCCGAACTCGGGCCGCAGGTCGGCGGCGGCACGCAGGGCCAGGCGGGACTTGCCGACGCCGCCGACGCCGGTGAGGGTCACCAGCCGGGACCGCCGGCACGCGCGGCGCACCTGGTCGAGCTCGCCACGGCGCCCGATGAGACTGGTCAGCTCCGCCGGGAGGTTGCCCGCCTGCCACTTGCCTGCCATCGTGATCGCCACCCATCGGCTGAAGTTGTGACAGCAGCTTGCCTGACTCTGCCGCGCTCCGTCACTAAAAGTGAGAAAGTAACTACTGCTGATGGACGTGATGGTGCGCCCGAGCCGTGGGTGACGTCAAGCTCGGGCGCGACTCCTCGGCGGCTCAGGTTCCGTAGGCCTTGACCTCCAGCAGGCCGACGGAGCTGGTGCCGTTCCCGGTGAGCAGCACCCTCAGGCGGGTGGTGCTCGTGGCGGTGAAGGTGACGGAGTTGTAGGCGTTCTTGGTCAGCGAGTACGCCGACGCGCCCGGCACGTCCACGTACGCGCTGCCGTTCCAGTACTGCAGCTTCCACGACGCGGGCATGTCGATGCCCTGGTCGTCGTCGAAGAAGTACACCTCGGCCCGGTTGAGCGTGCGGGCCGAGGACCAGGTCAGGTCCACCCACTGCTGCCCGGTCTCCGGCCAGCAGCCCCAGCGCGGGTTGACGGTGTCGTTGGAGGACGGCGGGTCGATGCCGTCGTTGACCGCGGCCACGCTCTCCCAGGAGGAGGTGTAGGACGCGCTCGCCGTGGCCGACGCCGCCAGGTTCGACGGCGGCTGGACGCCGCCCCGGTTGTGCACCTTGATCTCGGTGAGGCCGGTCCTGGCGCCGGACGCGGCCGTGGCCAGCACCCGCACCCGCTGCGCGGTGACGGCGGGGAACTGCACCACGTTGTAGTTGGCGCGCGGCGCGGCCGGCGTCTTGGCCTGGGAGGGCACGCTGACCCAGGCGCTGCCGTTGTGGTACTGGACGTCGTAGGAGGCCGGGGCCCGGTAGGTGGAGCTGGCAGGACGGCTGTCCTTGAAGTAGAGCCGCACCTCGTTGAGCGTGCGGGCGGTGCCGAAGTTGAGCTCGTACCAGTCCTGTCCGGCGGTGGTGCCGCCCCAGAACGGCTCGTTGATCGGGTAGCCGTCGACGGCGCCCCCGGTGGAGCTGCCCGAGGCGGTGGTGGAGGCCGTGGCGGTGGCGCCGGCGGCGAGGTTCGTCAGGTTGGCGGTGAGGTCGACGCCGGCCTTGGCCAGCATGTCGACCATGCGGGCGCTGGTGTGGCTGACCTGGGCCGGAGCCTGCAGGCCGGGGACGGCGACGTTGTGGGTGACGGTTCCGGTCGTGGTGACGGCGCCGGTGGCCGGGTCCCAGGTGAACGGCACCAGCGTCGACACGGTGGCGGCGCGGCTGCCGTTGACGTAGATCGAGTAACCCTCGGGCACGCCTGGGTAGCGGGCGACGCCGTCGGCCGGGTCGTCCCACACGATGGTCAGGTCGGCGTTGCGGTAGCGCAGGTTGTTGACGGTGAAGTGGGACCAGCCGATGTTGATCGGCGAGAGCTCCACCTTGGCGTCGTTGCGCGGCCGCAGCCCGGCGACGTCCTCGACGACGGTCCAGTTGCTGCTGCCCAGGATGTTGTGGTGGATCCAGGAGCGGTAGGTGATCGAGGAGCCGTTCCAGTCGGCCCAGAACTCGTTGGCGTCGGGCCACTGGGTGTTGCCGCCCACGTACTGCGCCCAGGCGTTCCAGTAGAGCAGCTTCTTGTACCAGGTCGGGTCGATCCACTCGTTGGGGTAGTTGCGCAGCACCGAGGAGAGCAGGCGGAACTGCACGGTCGAGTTGATCGTGGAGAAGTTGTTGCTGCCGGTGCCGGAGGCCGCCTTGTCGGCCTGGTTGGCGGTGTAGAAGGGGAAGATCGGGTACTGCGCCGGGTCGTCGAACAGGCGCAGGGCCTGCTTGTAGGTGGCCGTGTTGGGGATCGCGCCGACGGCGAACGGGTAGTAGTTGTTGATCTCCTTCCACGGCACCCACTCGTTGGTGGACTTCAGCCGGTGCTCGAAGAGCTGCCTGCCCGGGTTCCACAACACGCCGACGATGGCGTTCTGGATCTGGGTGGCCAGGGTGCGCAGCTCGGTGGCCTTGGCGGTGTTGCCGATGGCCTCGTACGCCTGGGCGGCGGCCAGCGCGCCGCTGTACTGGTAGGCGGACTCGGCCCGGTCCATGCGGCCCGGCTTCCAGTGGAACGACACGGCGTCGGCGTCGTTGCCGGTCAGGGCGCCCCAGTCGTACTCGATGAGCTTGTTGTTGTCGGTGTCGTAGTAGGCGAGCTGCCCCTTGACGTCCTGCTCGGCGTAGCGGGCCAGGTTGGCGGCGATGGCGGGCTGGCCGCCGTGGATCTGGTAGCTCTTCCAGGCCGCCTCGCCGATGTACTGCGTGTAGCTGTTCGACCAGTTCTCCGGGTCGCCGGGGTTGTCGAGGAAGCGGCCGTTCTTGGAGGTCTGGCCGACGCTCAGCCAGTCGCCGTAGGCGTAGATCGGGTTGCGCAGGTACTTCAGGTCGTCGATGTGCATGGGCTGGGTCAGCGCGATCGCGTTGTTGTAGCCCAGCACGCCCTCGGTGGAGGTGGGGAACTGGAAGGTCTGCCCGGGGATGTCGGCGTCGAGGTGGTTGAAGCGCATCAGCCACCAGCGGTAGTAGATGTTCTTCTTGATGGCCGGCTCGGGCACGTCGATGTAGGGCACGTTCTCGGCCCACCAGCGGTTGTAGGCGCGCACGTGGGTGGCGAACGCGGTGGCGGCCGAGTAGCCGGCGTAGGCGTCGTACTCGGTGCGGGAGGCCGGGAGCTCGTTGGTCACGAAGCCCATGACGACCTTGACGGTCACCGTGGCGCCGGCGGCGATGGTGAGCGAGCGGTTGAGGCCGCCGCTGGAGACCGCGCAGCCGTCGCAGGTCAGCCGGGGGTAGAGGGTGGTGAGGTTGTTGTAGGCGTTCACCTGGCCGGTCAGCTCGCTGCCGCTGCCGCTGGTCGCGTACGGCGAGGTGGCCCGCAGCTGCAGCGTGGTGGAGGCGGAGCCGCCGTTGGTGATGGCCAGGTTGGCCACGGCCACGTTGTTGTCGGTGATGAACTTCGTCTGGTTGACGGTGATGGAGCCGCTGGTGTGCCGGCTCTTCCAGTGGCTGGGCGCCTGCCAGCGGGAGGCGACCTGCTCGGTGAACGTGCCGGGGCTCAGCGCGACGGTGAAGGCGTGGTTGTTGCTGATGCTCTCCCAGTACGCGGCCTGCCCGGCGAAGCCCAGCGTGCCGGGCGTGTGCGTCTTCATGAACAGCGCCCGGCCGCGCGTCATGAGCCAGGTGCCCGCCGGATCGTTGCCGGAGCGGGCCAGCAGGCGGTCCATCCAGAAGTCGGTGCCGGAGCTCTCGGCGTCGTAGATGGCCCGCATGTAGTCGCCGGTCGTGTACGAGCCGGGCGGCGCGGGGATCGCCGGGCCGCTGAAGGAGGGGTAGCCGATGGTCTGGTCGGCGTACGCGGCGGGGGCCGTCACCAGGCCCGCGACGAGGAGCAGGGCTAACAGGGCACGCCTCATGAGAAGGCTCTCCATTCGAGCACGCCGGTCGAGTAGCCGGATCTGGAGGTGATGTTCAGGCGCAGGCGGGTCGTGCTGACGGGGGTGAACGTCGTGGCGTTGAACGTGTTGGCCGCCACGCCGCAGCCGGACGCGCCGGGCACGGCGACGTAGGCGCTGCCGTTCCAGTACTGGACCTGGCAGGAGGCCGGCAGGTCGATACCCTGGTCGTCGTCGAACCAGTACACCTCCGACCTGCGGATGGTCTGCGCCGTGGGCCACTGGTACTCGATCCACTCGGTGCCCTGGTGGTTCCAGTTGCCGTAGGCGCCGTGGCTGTGGTCCTGCGAGCTGGCGGGGGTGTAGCCGTCCTTGATCGCGCCGAGGGTCTCCCAGGGGGAGACGTAGGAGGTGGACGGGGTGGCGGTGGCGGCCAGGTTGCCCGGGCTCACCGGGCCGCCGGTCTGGACGACCTTCTGCATGGTGCCGTCGGCGTTGAAGGTGAGCTTGTCGAGGGTCACCGAGCGGCGGAAGTTGCCCCCGCCGGGGGCCGCGGCGTTGTGGTACACCATGTACCACTGGCCCTTGAACTCGATGATCGCCGGGTGGTTCGTGGTGGAGCTGACCTGGTCCAGTACGACGCCGCGGTGCGTCCACGGGCCCAGCGGGCTGCTCGCGGTGGCGTAGCGGACGCACGCGTAGCCGGGCTGGGAGCAGCCCGAGTCGTTGGCGGCGTAGGCGAGGTAGTAGACGCCGTTGCGCTTGAACAGCCAGGGCGCCTCCCAGAAGTTCGACACGCCGCTCGGGGTGATCACCGAGCCGACGGTCGAGGTCATGGAGGCGTTGAGCCGGACGGCGCGCAGGCCGTAGTAGGAGCCCCAGTACAGGTAGACCTGGCCGTCGTCGTCGGTGAAGACGGTGGGGTCGATGTTCAGCGGGGAGGAGTTCGGGGTGCTGTCGCTGATCAGCGGGCCGCCGATGGCGTCGGTGAACGGGCCCGTGGGGCTGTTGCCGACGGCCACGCCGATGTTCATCCAGCCGGGGCCGTTGCCGTTGATCGAGGTGAACCAGTAGTAGCGGCCGTCGGCGCCGCGCTCGACCTCGCTCGCCCAGGCGTCCGCGCCCGCCCAGGAGAAGTTCGAGATCGACAGCTTCGCGCCCTGGTCGGTGAAGGTGGCGGCGTCGGTGGAGCTGAAGACGTGCCAGTCGCGCATGACGAAGTTGGTGCCGCCGGTCGGGGCCTCGTCGTGGCCGGTGTAGAGGTACAGGGTGTCGCCCACGACCAGCGCGGCCGGGTCGGCCGTGTAGATCGCGGTGGTGATCGGCGCGCCCGCCAGCGCGGGTCGCACGTCGGTGAGGAGGAGCAGGAGTGCCGCGGCGATGGCCGCCGCCCATCGTCGTCTCATGTGTTCGCCCCTTACGGAATGTGAGCGTTAACATTGATGACTCGGGACAACCTGAAAGGTTTTCGGGAAAGTAGACCGGCCACCTGAGGGCTGTCAATCACCGCCTGCAACCCGCTGCACTGCCGCTGACGTGCAGGATTGGAAATCCGTCACTGCTGATCAGCCAGCGAACGCTTGGTTACAGTTCCGTATCGACCGAAAAGGATTTCGCTCACCTCGACACGTACTCCGGCCTGCGCGGAAAATCCCCCCGGGCGTGAGATGTTCCGAGAAGTAGCTCCTGACCTTTGAGGATCTTCCGTGGGACACGATCACGAGCGCCGGCGGGTCAGCCGCCGGCGGATGATCACCGGGATCGGCTCGCTCGGGCTCGGCGGCCTGTTCACCGCCGGCGCGCACGCCACGTCCGAGCCCGACACGTACGCCAAGGCCGACGCCCTGTTCGCCGAGGCCCGGACCTGCACCCTGACGCCCAGCGCGCAGCAGGGCCCCTACTACTTCGAGACACGCGCGCTGCGCAGCGACATCCGCGAGGACCGGGCCGGCGTGCGGCTCCGCCTGGCGATCAAGGTGCAGGACGGCGACACGTGCCGCCCGCTGCCCGGATCGGTGGTCGAGATCTGGCACTGCGACGCGGCCGGGCTCTACTCGGGCGCCGAGGCGGAGTCGCGGGAGGCGCTGAGCGGCGGCGACGACGACGGCAAGACCACGATCAGCGCCGGGGAGAAGTTCACCGACATGCGGCCGTCGGACGGCCGGCGCTACCTGCGCGGCGCCCAGGTCGCCGGCCCCGACGGCGTCGTCAGGTTCACCACCATCTGGCCGGGCTGGTACCCGGGCCGCACGGTGCACATCCACGTGATGGTGGTGGTGGGCGGGAACCGGGCGCTCTGCACCGAGCTCATGTTCGACGAGGCGTACAACAGGAAGGTGCTGGCGCTGCCGCCGTACCGGGGGCACGAGCAGCCGCGTGACACGTTCAACGGCAACGACCCCATCCACGAGGACGGCATGCTGACCCACGTCACCGAGGACGGCGACGGTTTCCTCGCCGTCATCGTCCTGTCCGCCGACCCCGACCAGCCGCACTAGACAGATCTTCTGTTCCTCATGAGAACTTCATCCTCGGCAAAGGCCCGGGTAAGAGGCCCCGGCCTACGGTGTGGTCCCAGACAATTCTGGACACACTGGAGGATTCTCAGTGGGACACGACCACGAAGGCCAGCGGGTCAGCCGCCGGCGCCTGTTCGCGGGCATCAGCTCGATCGGGCTCGGCACCCTGCTGGCCGCCTGCTCCGGCTCGGGCCCGTCGGCCGTCACCACGTCCACGGGCGCGACCGTGACGCCGCAGGCCACCACGGCCACGACCGGTGACCTGGCCGCGCTCTTCGAGGGCGCGGGCACGTGCAAGCTGACCGCCAGTACCACGCAGGGCCCGTACTACTTCGACGCCGACAAGGTGCGCGGTGACATCCGCGAGGACCGGCAGGGCGTGCGGCTGCGGGTCGCGATCAAGGTGCAGGACAGCGAGACGTGCGAGCCGCTGAAGAACGCCGTCGTCGAGATCTGGCACTGCGACGCGGCCGGGCTCTACTCGGGCGCCGAGTCGATGTCGACCGGCGGGGGCGGCAACCCGCCGGCGGGCGGCGCGCCCACGGGTCCCCCGCCGAGCGGCGGCGGCCGGGAGGACGGCTCGATGGACCTGACGCCCGTGGACGACCAGCGTTACCTGCGGGGCGCGCAGGTCACCAACGCCGAGGGCATCGTCGAGTTCACCACCATCTGGCCCGGCTGGTACCGGGGGCGCACGATCCACATCCACGCCATGGTGCACGTCAGCAACGAGCGGGTGCTGACCACGCAGTTCATGTTCGACGAGGAGCTGAACAGCGTGGTCATGGCCAGGGCGCCCTACTCCGCGCGCACCGGGCGCGACACGTTCAACGACGGCGACGGCATCTACCAGGACGGCATGCTGATGAAGGTCGCCCAGGAGGGCGACGGCTACGTGGGCGCCATCGTCCTGGCCGCCGACTCCGACCGGGACGGCGGCTAGACCCGCCGGACCACGTGCAGCAGGTACTCCTTCCTGTCGAGCGGGTTGTGGTCGGTGCGCGGGCGCTCGGGGATCGGGCCGCGTACCGGCTCGTACCGGTCGAAGCCGCACTCCAGCACGCCCTCGCCCCTGGTCAGCCCCGGCAGCCGCCGCTCCAGCCCGTGCACCCGGGCGGCCGGGATCTCCCCCTCCACCACGGACTCCAGCCGGGTGCGCGGGATCGCGCCCAGCCCGGCCAGGACGGGCAGCACCGGGCCCAGCGTGTCGGGCGGCAGCTCCAGGCGGAAGCGGTGCAGCGGCTCGTACACCGTGGTGCCCGCCCGCCGCAACGCGGTCATCAGCACCAGCGGGACCAGGTTGCGGAAGTCGCCGGCGGTGCTCGACATGCTCTTGTCGAACGAGCCGTGCGCGTGGCTCTGCCTGGCGTAGTAGCCCGAATGGGTCAGCGTGACCACGCAGTCCAGCACCTCCCAGCCGTGCAGGCCCTGCTTGAGCGTCTCGTGCACGGTCTCCTCGATCGTGCGCATGAACGCGTACGGCAGCGAGCCCAGCTCCACCTCCAGCCGGAACCGCACCCCGCTGCCGATCGGCCCCGGCTCCACGCGCAGGCCGACCGTGGCCAGGAACGGGTTGGGGGCCACGGAGATCACCTCGACGGCGGCGCCGGTGCCCGAGGGGCGTTCGACGCAGATCGTGGTGGTCTCGCGGAAGGTGACGTCGAGGCCGAAGTCGGTGGCCAGGGTGGCCTGGATGACCTCCTTCTGGACCTCGCCGTAGAGGGAGACCGAGACCTCCTGGCGCAGGTCGTCCTGGCGCAGGTCGATCAGCGGGTCCTGCTCGGCGAGCTGGGTCAGCGCCAGGTGCAGCGCTCCCCTGTCGGCGGGGCGGCCAGGGACCACGACGGTCTCCAGGGTGGGCGGCGCGAAGTGCGGCTCCAGGCCCCTGTCCGGGTGGCCGATGGTGTCACCGATGCGGACGTCGGCCAGGCCCCAGAGGCGGGCGATGCGACCGGCCGTCACCTCCTGCCGCCGCACCGACGTGCCGCCGTCGAACACGCTGATCGCCGTGACCTTGCCCGCCCGGCCGGGGCCGAAGCTCAGCCGGTCGCGGGTGCGCAGCGTGCCGCCGAACATCCGCGCGTACGCGACCTTCTCCCCCGCCGGCCCTCGCTCGACCTTGAAGACGGTCCCCGACACCGGCCCCTCCGGGTCGTCCTGGGCGGCGGGCAGCAACTCCTCGATGCCAGCCATCAGCGCCTCCACCCCGGCCCCCGTGATGGCCGAGCCGAAGAACACCGGATGCGCCAGCGCCCGCCCGGTCTGGGCGGCGAGCTCGGCGCGCAGCCGGGGGTAGGTGAGGGAGCCCTCGTCGTGCACGTACGCGGCCAGCAGCGCGTCCTCCTGGGCGGCGAGCACGTCCACCAGGCTCGTCGCGAAGGCTGCCTGGCCGTCGAACGGGGTGAACGCGGCGCCGGGCGTGCCGAGGCCGGTGGCCTCGCCCATGGCGACCGCCCCGGGGGACAGCCGGTCGGTGATCTCGCGCAGCACGCCGTCGTACCGGGCGCCCCGGCGGTCGATCTTGTTGACGAAGATCAGCGTGGGCAGGCCGAGGCGGCGCAGCGTACGCATGAGCACGCGGGTCTGCGCCTGCACGCCCTCCACCGCGGAGACCACCAGGACGGCGCCGTCGAGCACGCTGAGCACCCGCTCGACCTCGGCGATGAAGTCGGGGTGGCCCGGCGTGTCGATCAGGTTGACCGTGGTGCCGCCGATGGCGAACGAGACGACCGCGGATTTGATGGTGATGCCACGCTGGCGCTCCAGGGCCAGCGAGTCGGTCTGGGTGTTGCCCTCGTCGACGCTGCCGACCTCGTCGATCACTCCGGCGGCGTGCAGCAGCCGCTCGGTCAGGCTGGTCTTACCGGCGTCTACATGCGCCAAGATCCCCAAATTGAGCATTCGCACCGAACGTCATGTCCTCTGATTGGCTGACTCCTTCTGTCTCGTGGGACACGACAGTTGCCCGCATCTTCCTGCTCCTCTGCTCGTCCGGAACCGGGGACAGGACACCAGAGCGGCTCCCCGCGTAGCAACCCATTTACCGGGGGCTAGGGTGATACACCGTTCACGACGAGAGGAAGATCCGGTGAACGATAGCGGCGGACTGGCCGTCCCCGAGGTGATGGAGACTCCGGGCCGGACCGCGCCGCAGGCCAGCGGGATGCTGCGGTGGCTGCTGAAGCACCGGGTGCAGCCGGTCGGCCCGGAGACGGCCGAGGGCCACGCCGCGCCGAACGCCATCGCCGCCGTCCTGCTCGCCCTGCGCGACGCCACCGGGGTGCGGCCGCACTGCTACTTCGAGTGGGCGGAGGGGGCGCCGCTGATGCACATGTTCCGGTACCTCATCCTGGGGCGCGGTGACACGGCTCCGGTCGTACGCGAGATCGTCCGCGCCGCCGAGCCCGACCCCGCGCGCCGCCCCGGCATCCACGTCGGCGGCTGACCCCGCCCGGCGGCCCGGCATCCACGTCGGCGGCTGACCGGACCCCTCGCACCCCTGCCACCGCTCCGCGCGGCGCTCGGACATGAGCTAGAGTTTGGACAGTTGCCCAAGTCGAACGCCCAAGAGGAGCACATGGCCCACCTCTCCGCCGAACGCGGCAAAGCCACCCGCCAGCGGCTGCTCGACGCGGCCGTCGCCCTCGTCCCCGAGGTCGGCTGGGGCAGCGTCACCACCCGGCTCGTCGCCGAACGGGCCGGGGTGGCGCCCGGCGTGGTCCACTACCACTTCGCCTCGGTCACGGACCTGCTCGTCGCCGCCGGCCTCGGCTTCACCGCCGGCCTGCTCGACCTGCTCGCCACGGAGCTGACCGCGCGGGAGGACGTCGGCGAGGCCGTCGACTGGCTGCTGGCCGAGCTGTCGCGCTACAGCGGCACCGACCCGGCCTCGCTGCTGGTGGTCGAGATGTTCCTGGCCGCCACGCGGCTGCCCGAGCTGCGCGAAGGGCTCGGGCAGCAGGTCGGCCGGTTCCGCTCCACGGTGGCGTCCTGGCTGGTCGCGCGCGGTTACCGGGGGGATCCGGCCGCGGCGGCGGCGATGCTGGCGGCCTCGGTGGACGGGATCATGCTGCACCGCGCGCTCGACCCCGGCCTCGACCCGGCCGCGCTGGGCGGGCTGCTGCGGGCCATGCTCGGGAAGGGAGCATCGTGAGGATCGTGATCTGCGGCGCCGGCATCGCCGGCCTGACGCTGGCCTGGCACCTCGAACGCGCCGGGTGGGAGGTGGAGCTGGTCGAGCGGGCGCCGGCGTTCCGCGACGGCGGCTACATGATCGACTTCTACGGCCCCGGCTTCCAGGTCGCCGAGCGCATGGGGCTGCGGCCCCGGCTGCTGCGCGACCGCTACCCGGTCGACGAGCTCAGCTACGTCGGCCGCGACGGGCGCCAGACCAGCCACCTGAAGCTGAGCTCGGGGCTGGAGGACGTCTACAGCCTGCTGCGGGGGGACCTGGCGCGGGCCATCGCCGACGACGTACGCGCGCCCGTCACGTACGGCACCACCGTCGAGAGCGCCGAGCAGCACGCCGACGGGGTGACGGTACGGCTGACCGACGGCACCACCCGCGAGGCGGACCTGCTCGCCGGCGCCGACGGGGCCCGCTCCCGGGTGCGGTCGCTGGCCTTCGGCGAGGTCACGCCGCGCTACCTCGGGCACCAGGTGGCGGCCTACGTCGTGACGGACGCGGAGCTGAGCCGCCAGGTCGGGACGCGCTACCAGATGCTCACCAAGCCGGGGCTGATGGCCGGCGCCTACGCGCTGCGCGACGACCGGCTCGCCCTGCTGTTCCTGCGCCGCGAGCCGGACCCCGCCCTGCCCGCCGACCCGGCCGCCACCCTGCGCCACCACTTCGGCGGGCTCGGCTGGATCCTGCCCTCGGTGCTGGAGCGGGTCCCCGGCCCCGCCGGGCTCTACTACGACCTGGTGACGCAGGTGGAGCTGGAACGCTGGCACCGCGGCCGGATCGTGCTCCTGGGCGACGCCTGCCAGGCGGTGTCGCTGTTCGCCGGGCATGGGGCCAGCATGGCGATGGCGGCGTCCTGGATCCTGGCCGACGAGCTGACCACGGCCCACGACACCCCGGGGCCCCTGCCCGGCACCGCTGACACGCCCGGACACCTGCCCGGCACCTCTGAGATACCCGGGCACCTGGCCGACGCCCTCGCCCGCTACCAGGCCCGGATGGCCCCGGCCATCGCCGAGGTGCAGGCCTTCGGGCGGCGATCCATCCAGTGGATCGCCCCTTCGAACCGGTGGCGCATCCTCGCCCGCGACCTGATCTTCCGGCTGGCCACCCTGCCCGGCGCCGACCGCCTGTTCGTCAACTCCCTGAGCCCCGGCGGCCACAACCTCATCAGCCCCCGCTCGGACGTCCTGGAGACCGTACGCCGCGACTGATCACCCCCACCGGCGGAGGACGCCGTACGGGAAGCCGCCCCGTCGCGGCTCGAACCCCCGTACGGCGCCCAGCCGGCGTTCGGCCTCGGCTACCAGCGGCGGCGGCAGCTCGGCCCGCTCACGCCGCGGAGTCCTCCTCATCCTCGATCTCGTCCCCACCGTCACCGCGGTCCAGCGTCTGCTTGGCGGCCCTGAACCGGGCGCAGCGCGCCTCCAGCTCCCGTTCGTCTTCCAGGATCCACTGTTCGATCATGATCAATGAAGTGATCACAGACGAGCCGGCGAGCGGGCCGACTTGACGCGAACTTTTCACCCCAGCAACTCGACCGTGCCCCGCTCCCCGTCCACCCTGATCCGATCCCCGTCGCGCACCCGCATGGTGGCGTTGCCGGTGCCGACCACGGCCGGGATGCCCAGCTCGCGGGCCACGATGGAGGCGTGCGAGAGCGGCGCCCCCATGTCGGTGACCACGGCCGCGGCGCGCGGGAACATCGGGGTCCAGCCCACGTTCGTCAGCGTCGTGACGAGGATCTCGCCCGGCTTGAGCCGCTCGCCGTCCTCCGGCCCCGAGAGCACCCGGGCGGTGCCCTCCACCACGCCCGGCGCGCCGGGGAAGCCGGTGACGGTGTCGCTGACCGGCGCGGACGCGCCGCGCGCGTCGTAGAGGTCGGCCCGCCTGGCGGGGTCGGCCGCCCAGCGCTCCGGGTCGAAGCGGCCCACGATCAGCGCCGGGTAGGGCGGCAGCGCGGCGTACCGCTCGTACGTGGCCCGCCGCACCGGCACCCGTTCCAGCGGGGAACGGTCGCCGCGCAGCAGCGCGAGCAGCTCGGGCAGGTACAGGAAGAACACGTCGTCGCCGGCGCCGGTCAGCTCCCCCGCCCGTACGGCGAACGCGCGCAGCACCCAGAACGCCCGGATGTTCTCCGACCGGGCGGTCTCCCGGTCACGGACGACGGCGTTCCACCGCCGCACCCGGTCCCGCATCCGGGCCTCCTTGCCGGGGTAGCGCCGCGCGAAGCGCGCCCACGCCTGCTCCCTGGCCTTGCCCTGCCGTTCCAGCAGCGCCTCGGTGTCGGCCCGCATGTCGCGCAGGCCGGCGAGCTGGGCGTCGATCCACGACGGGTCCTCGCCCGGCCTGGGGATGGAGACCTCGAACTCGTGCGGGCCGCGATGCCCGTACCTGCGGGCGAACTCCTCCCGGGTGATCTCCCCGCGCGCCAGCCTGGACAGGCCCATCACCGGCCCCATGCTGGCCAGCTCGCCGTCGGTGTTGACGCCGGTCAGCATCGCCTCGGCGTCCGTCTCGCCCATCATCCTGCGCAGCCGGTCGCGGGTGTAGACGAGGGTGGCGCCGCCCTGGCGGCCCGCGGCCTCCAGCATCTGGGAGGAGGTGACGAGGTGCGGCCCGATCTCCCGTTCCCACAGCTCGGCCAGCTCGGCGCCCGGCCCGGTCGCGGCGACGCGCGCGCGCAGTTCCTCGCACCTGCGCGGCGAGCCTGCCAGGAACCCGGGCATGTGCCGGAGATGGCGGGCGACGCGGCGCCGCAGGCGGATCGCCATCGGCACGGCCGCCCTGATGAGCCGCCACCGCGACACCGGCACCAGCGGCACCTCCAGGCCGGGCGGCATCCTGCCGAAGACCTGCTCGATCACGCCGAGCCTGCTCTTCATGCCCATGGCGGCGGCGATGGAGTGCACGATGCTCAGGTTCATGTAGAAGCGGCCGCCGATGTTGCCCACCAGGTCGAAGCCGGGCAGCGTGGAGGCGGACATGGCCTCCTCGATGAACCGGCGCACGAACGACCACGTGAGCGGGGTCATCACGTCGGGGATGGCCTCGCCCAGGTTGCCGCCGGTCCACAGGTAGTCGCCCTTGAGGCTGTCGTTCCACTCCTCCAGACGCGGCTTCAGGCCGGTGATCGGGCGGGCCTGCACGATGGCGAACGTGCCCGCGCGCCTGGTCCATTCGACGTCCATGGGCGTGCCGTACAGGTCCTGGACGCGGGTGCCGAGCGCGGCCAGCTCCAGGGCCTGGGCGTCGTCCAGCACGGGCGCGCCGCGCAGCTCATCGGGGACGGCACGCTCCTCGGTGCCGCCGTCGGTGCGTACGGTCATGACGGCCTTGTCGCCGGTGCGCGACGCGGTCACCCGGCCGGCCGACACGGTGATGGTGTCGGGGGTGACCTGGCCGCCCACGACCGCCTCGCCGAGGCCCCACGAGGCGTTGATCACGGTCTCGTCGCGGGCGCCGGTGACGGGGTCGGCGGTGAACATGATGCCCGCCGCGTCGGCGTCCACCAGCGTCTGGACGACCACGGCCAGCGCCACGTCGTCGTGCGGCACGCCGTTCCGGTCGCGGTAGGCGATCGCGCGCGGGTTCCACAGCGAGGCCCAGCAGCGCCTGACCGCGTCGAGCAGGGCGTCGCCCCTGATGTTGAGATAGGTGTCCTGCTGCCCGGCGAACGACATGCCGGGCAGGTCCTCGGCGGTGGCGGACGAGCGCACCGCCACGGGCACGTCGTCGCCGAGCGCCGCGTGCGCCCGCCGGATCTCCTCCGCGAGCTCGCCGGGCACGTCGTGCGCGGCGAACAGCGGCGGGATGCGGGCCGGGTCCTCGGCGGCGGCGCGCAGGATCTCGTCGTGGAACCCGGCCACGAACGCCCGGTAGGCCTCGGTCGTGACGTGGAATCCGCCGGGCACGGGCAGCCCCGCCCCGGCCATCCTGGCCAGGGAGGCGCCCTTGCCGCCCACGGTCGCGAGGTCGGCCGCGGGGTCGTCGAGAGGAAGTACGGCCCTCACTGCTCACGCTCCTTGGAGCCCCAGGGAGGCGTCCAGCTTGCGCCGGGCCACCTCCACAGCGGCGTCGAGAAAATCGAGGGTGGCCCGCGCGACCGCCTCGACGTCGCCCGGGGACATCGGGCGGCCCGTGCTCATGGTGCGCTCGATGGTGTCGGTCACCAGCTCCGCTACCCGCTCGTCGGACGGCCTGGCGTGGTCGGGCAGCGACGTCCGCATGAACAGGAACCCGTAGACGATCGAGCCGACCGTCACCAGGTGGTCGCCGGGGTCCTCGCGAATGGCGCCGCGCTTGACCAGCTCGGCCACGTACGGCTCGAAGGCCGCCCCGGTCTGCAGCCAGCTCGTGCTGCTGCGCTTCTGGCGGGTCAGCTTGCCGAGCACCTGGGAGTCACCGGTCAGCACCGCCTGCAGCAGCGGGCGGCGCAGCAGCGCCCGGGAGAACTCGCCGAACAGCTCGCTCAGCGTGGCCGGCGCCCGATCGCGGACCTCGGCCATCATGCGGACCCGCTCGCGCCGCAGCAACGCGGCGAAGAGCTCGTCGCGGGTCTTCCAGTGCAGGTAGATGGTGCCCTTGGCGACGCCGGCGCGCTGCGCGATGTCGTCGATCGTGGTCTTGTCGTAGCCCCAGCGCAGCACCAGCTCGGCGACGGCGTCGAGGATCCGGTGCGCCCGCTCGATCCGTCGCGCCGGGTCCTGCGGCGGCCGTCCTGCCCTGGCCATGCGTCTCACCTCGTTTGTTTGACTAGATGAGACTATTTGGTCATTTTATTAAGCGCAAGTTCACCCCTCCGTACCGAAGGGGTGAACTTGCGGGGCTCAGGCGAGCTTGGCCAGCCGCGTCTCGGCCTCGGCGGCGAACACGGGGTCGCCGGTCTCCACGGCCGTGGCCAGCAGCCGGCGGGCCAGGTCCAGGTCGCCGCGCTCGTACCGGATCTCGCCGAGCCGGCAGGCGGCCTCGGCCACCAGCTCGGGCCGCTCGCTCAGGCTCAGCGTCAGCTCGTAGTAACGCAGCGCCCCGTCGCGGTCGCCCAGCCAGTAGCACAGCTCGCCGAGGTGCGCCGCCGCCATGCCCGACTCCGGGTCGCCCGCGTCGATGACGCGCTGGTACCACATGAGCGCCTCGGAGAAGTCCCTGTTCCGCTTGGCCAGCGCGCCCAGGTACATCGCGCCGAGCGCGCTGATGTGCCCCTCGCCCTCGTCGACGGCCCTGCGGTACCAGGCGTGCGCCCGCTCCTCGTCCTCCTCGTGGTACGTCTGCCCGAGCGCGATCATGGCCCGGGCCGCGAGGTCGTCGTCGCCGGCCTCCAGCACCCGCAGGTACACCTGCCTGCCCTCGTCCACGTACCCGGCGCCCACCAGGGTCTGCGCGTACACGCTGAGCGTGGTCGGCTCGCCGTTCGCGGCCGCCTCGCGCAGCGTGCGCAGCGACGCCTCGATGTCGCCCTGGCGTTCCTGCAACATGCCCAGCAGCCCGCCGAACACCCCGGGCGCGGGGCTGTCGGCGTCGCCGGCGCGCCGCTCGGCCAGGTCGTAGAACGCCTCGTCGTCGCCCGCCGAGTCGAGCAGCTCCAGCAGCCTGCCTCCGGCGACGAAGCGCACGTCGGGGTCCTCGTGCTCGTTGAGCCGCTCGTACATGGCCCGCGCCGCCTCCGTCTCCCCCAGCTCCGCCAGCCGCCCCGCCGCCTCGATCTCGGTGTACGGATCGGCGCCCGCCAGCTCGTAGTACCGCACCACGGCCGCCGGGTCCGAGCACCGGCCGCCGAGGTCGCGGGCCTGGGCGGCGGCGTGCCCGCCCATCAGCGACAGCACCTCCAGCGCGGGCCCGTGCTCGCCCCCGTCGCAGAGCTCCTGGGAGATGCCGTTCAGCGCGTCGAGCGCTGTCTCCGCCATGCCGGTGCCGAGCGCGGCGGCGAACGAGCGGGCCGCGGCGAGCGGCCGGCCCTCCTCGTACAGCCAGACGCCGCGCTGCACGCTCGCCTTGGCCGCGGCGTACGGGTGGCCGGAGCCGGCGGCCAGGTCCAGCTCCCGCTCGGCCCCGGCGGCGTCGCCCAGCTCGCGCAGGGCCGTGGCCAGGTCCAGCCGCAGGGACGCCGACAGCTCGGGATGGCCGGCCTCGATGCCCTTGGCGTACATGCCGGCCGCCTGCCGCAGCTCGCCCCGCGCGCCGAGCGCGCCGCCCCACGCCCAGTAGCCGACGGCCACGGTCTCCGGGTCGCCGGTGCCCACGGCGCGCTCCGCCTCCGCGATCGTGGCGTCGTGGTCCTGCTCGCCGAGCAGGTGGAGGAGGAGCCTGCGCAGGCATTCGAGGTCGCCCGCCGCGGCCGCCTCCGTCAGCAGCAGCCGCGCCTGCGCGCTCTCGCCGCGCTCGGCGAGCAGGTCGGCGGCGAGTACGGCGGTGGCGGGCAGCCCGGCCCTGGCGGCCTCCACCGCCCCGTCGAGGTCGCCGCGCCGGTGGCGGACGACCGCGACGTTGCGCCAGGCCGCGGCGGCCGTGGCCGGGTGGCCGGTGGCGGGCAGGAAGCACAGCTCGGAGCGGCAGTTGTCGCCTTCCTCCGCGAGCCGGGCACCGAGGTCGATCGCGGCCCTGGCGGCGAGCTCGGGCTCGCCCTCCTCGATGACCAGGCGGTAGAACGCGTTCGCGTGCGGAGCCCTGGCCACGATCTCGTTCAGCGCCTCGGCCCGGTCGGCGGGGGCGAGCCCGGGCAGCAGGCGGCGCACCTCGCGTACGTCGTCGTCGTTCAGCGCGATCAGCAGCTCGGCCAGCGGCTCCGACCCGGTGATCCCCGCCAGCGCCGCCAGGGCGCCCGGCCTGTCGCCCTCGGCCAGCAGCACCCAGGGCAGCTCGCCGGGGGTGGCGCGGCCGAGCAGGTGGCGGGCCACGGCGGCGGCGTGCTCGTCGTCCTCCTGCGCCGCGGCCCGCTCCAGCGCGAAGGTCCCGGACTCGGTGTCGCCCGCGGCCAGCAGGCAGCGGCCCGCCTCCAGCATGATCTCCGGCTCCGTCTCCGGGTCGAGCGCCGCCGCCCGCTCGTACGCCGCCCGCGCCCCGGCCAGGTCCCCGGTCTCGGCCAGCAGGCTGCCGAGCAGGCACTCCGACAGCCCGGACACCTCGGGCGGCGCGGCCCGCATGACCGCCAGCGCCCCCTCGGCGTCACCCCGCCCCCGCAACCAGTGCGCGAGAGGCACCGTGGCCTCCGCGACGCCCAGGGCCTCGGTCAGACGCTCGCGGGCCTCCTCCACGCGCCCGCACTCCACCAGCGACTCGGCGATCAGCATCGTCAGCTCGCCATCGGGATCGGGCACCCGTGCCAGCACCTCCACCGCCTCGGCGTGCTCGCCCAGCTCGCGCAGGATCTCACCGGCCGAGCGCAGCGCCACGCCGTTGAGGTGCTCGTCGTCGCCCAGCGCCCCCATGAACGCCTCGACCGCCCCGCGCCGGTCCCCCGCGTCGCCGCGCAGCGCGCCGAGCAGGCAGCCGGCCTGCTGGCGCTGGTCGGCGTGCCCGGCGGCGGCCACCAGCGAGAGCGCCCCGTCGGCGGCGCCGGTGACGCCGGTGTGCTGCCAGGCGTTCGCGCACTCCAGGGCGAGCAGCCCGGCCATCGCCCGCTCCTCGCCCTCGGGGAACGCCCGCGCCGCCGCCTCGAAGTCGAGGTCGAGCACCAGCCGCCCGAACCTGCACAGCTCACCCTCGCCCAGCTCGAACGCGGCCCGCGCCCCCGCCACGTCGTCCAGCCTGATCCGGTTGAAGGCCAGCGGCAGCGCGGCGCGCTCCGGCTCCCCCTCGGCGATCAGCCGCTCGTGCAGCCGGCACGCGGCGAGCAGGTCACCCTGCTGCTCGTACACGCCGGTCAGCCCGGCCGCGGCCTCGAACCGCAGCCCCCGGTGCGCCGCCGCGAGCGCCGTCTCGTACGCGGCCCGCGCCTGCCCCGGGTCCTCCTCGGCGACCAGCCCGCCCAGCGCCCACCCCACCCAGGGGGCCAGCGCCGGATGCCCGCCGGCCAGCGCCTCGCGCAGCAGCCCGGCCACGTGCGCCTGGCCGGGGAACACGTCCTTGCAGATCACCGCCGTGTACGACAGCGCCAGCGGATCACCGCCGCCCGCCGCCGACAGGAACATCTCGGAGACCTCGGACAGGTCGTACCCGATGGAGGCCAGCACCTGCGCGAACACGGCGGTGCCGATGGCCGCCACGGCGGGGTCCGCGTGCCCCGCCGCCTCCTGGTAGCGGGCCAGCCCCGCCTCCCTGCCCAGCCGCTGGTGGTCGAGCATCGCGCCGAGCACCGGGTGCAACTCGTCACCGGACACGCGCAGCAGGTGCAGCAGGAACGCCGCGTTGAAGCCCTGGAGCACGTCGTCGCCCTCGGCCACGTACGCCAGCAGCTCGTCCGCCTGCTCCCGGTCGCCCTCGCCCAGCTCCAGCTTGGCCAGCACCACCATGGCCCGCAGCGACTGGAAGTCCGCGCCGGAGTCGACGGCCCTGCGCAGCAGCCGCCTGGCCTCGGCCAGCTCGCCGGCCTTGAGCGCCTCCATGCCGTCGTCGGTGTCCTGGAGCGCCTGCTCCTCGACGGGGTCGGCCAGCGGCTGCTGCCTGGCGGCGTGGTCGAGCAGCAGCGTGGCCTTGAACGCGGTGTCCTGGTCGTCGTGCCGGGCGGCCAGCGTCAGCAGCTCCACGATCGCCTCGCGCGCCTCGGGGTGCTGGTCGAGCAGCACCCCGAGCAGCGTGACGCAGGCGGCGGCCCACTCGTCGTCGCCGGACTCCAGCACGGCGCGCAGCGCGGCCAGCGCCTCGGCCGGCTCGCCCGCCTCGGTGTGCATCTGGGCCAGGCACGCCTGCGCCTGCACGGCGTACTCGCGGTGGCCGCTGGCGATCACCCGGTGGAAGATCGCCTTCGTCTCGTCCTCGTCGCCGAGCTGCGCGGTCACCTTGGCCAGCTCGATGAGCGAGGGCAGCCTCAGGTCCGGCCTGGGGTCCTCGGCGGCCACCCGGTAGGCGGCGGCGGAGTCCGCGTACTCGCCCAGGTCCACCAGCACCGCGCCGAGCAGCTTGTGCGCCATGGCGCGGTGGTCGGCGGAGCCGACGGCGATGGCGTGCTCGCAGGCCGCGCGGGCCGCCTCGAAGTCGCCTTCCTCGGCGTGGAGCTGGTAGAGCTGGAACGCCGACAGCGCCACGATCTCCGGATCCCCGCAGGTGAGCAGGGCCCGGTAGTCGTCCTCGTCCTCGGCCTCGGCGTAGAGGTCGCGGGCCGAGGCCGGGTCCTGGTCGAACTCGGGCAGCTCCAGCCGGGCTGCCAGCTCGGCCACGGCGGGGCTGGTGCACCTGCGGGCCCGCTCCAGCGACTCCTGAGCACCCTGCGCGTCGCCGAGCTGGGTCAGCACCAGCACCAGCGCCGTGTCCGCGAGCGCGGCCACCTCGAAGTCGGCGCCGTCGGAGGCGATCATCAGCACCCGGTGCGCCGCGGCCCACTCCTCGGCGTTGACCAGCATCATCCCCATGGCGATGGCCGAGCGCTGCCCGAACACCGGGTCACCCGACTGGATCACCGACCGGTGCGCCGCCTCGGCGCCCTCCAGATCTCCCCGCTCCTGCAGCAACCCGGCCAGCAGGTGGGACGCCTCTGGATCTCCGGTGGCCGCGATCTGCCTGAACAGTGCGGCGGCCCGGTCGAGGTCTCCCGCTTTCCAATGATCCATGGCCGCGTCGAGCTGTTCGGACGCCATCGCTCACCCCAATGTCACTCAACAATGTGAAAAAGCTACAGATGTGCCACCCGTGTCACAGCGCATTCCGAGATCTTGGGTCCGCACGCGGGAGGGTCGGGGAGCGCCGTAGCGTAGGGGGCATGGGCAAGGCGTTCTGGATCGATCAGGAGTTCGACAGGGACCGTGACGGGCGCTATGCCGTACACGTGCGCAAGAACCTCGACGAGTTCGAGTGGGGCGACATCGCGCCCGTGCGGTTCGCCTGCACGGCGTGGGAGCTGGCCACGCCGCCGTCGCTGACCCCCGGCCTCGTACGGTGGGACCGGCGCGTCCTGGAGGCGAGCTGCCACCGCAACACCTGGGACGGCACCCTCTACGCGCGGGTCAGGGTCGTCTCCCCGCTGCCGGAGGAGCTGCGGCGCTCGCGGGCCTGGTGGCGCGACCGCGGCTGGCTGGGCTGGCAGGAGACCTTCGGCCAGTACGTGGAGCCGACCCAGCAGGACCTGGCCAGGCTGCCGTTCCTGCGGGCCTCGCTGCTGGTCGAGGCGCCGCTGCCGCTCGACGACCTGCCGCCGGAGCCCGAGGGCCCGCACATGGAGGTCGAGCAGAGCGCGCACCGCGCGGTGGCCGTGCTGACCCGCGAGCTGAACGCGCTGGTGGCGCCGGTGCTCGACCAGCTCGGCTAGAAGCCCGTCACCCCGTCGACCAGCTCGCGCAGGATGTCGAGGTGACCGTTGTGGCGGGCGGTCTCCTCGGTCATGTGGCCGATCACCCACCTGAGCGTGAGGTGGTTCCCCTTGCTGTCGGTGCCCTGGGAGCGCTCGTCCAGGCCGATGCCCTCGATGAGCGCGTCCACCTTGCGGCTCTGGGCCCGGTAGTCCTCCAGGACCTGCGCCAGCGGGAGCCCCAGCGAGGCGGTGAACTCGGCGTCGGGGTCCTCGTCGGTCCACGGCCCGCGGTCCTCGCCGCCGTGGAACATCACCTCGAACCAGTAGTGCTCGTTCCACCGCAGGTGGTTCACCAGGCCGGAGACGGTCATGAGCGGGGAGGTCGCCAGCGGCGCCCGCCTGGCGTCCTCGTCGCTCAGGCCCTCGCACTTGGCCACGACGGTCGCGCGCGCGTAGTCGAGAAAGGTGATCAGGGTGCTGCGCTCGTCCCACGAGGCAGGCGTGTCCGTTCTCTGCATCGGATCAGCATGCCTGATTCTCCTGTGGGTAGCAGGGGCCCATGAGGATGGCGCTCACCGTGCTGGTGATGGCACTGACTACTGTGGGTTGCGCCGTGGACACGGTGTCCCCCGCGCGCGCGGCCGAGCGCTTCCACGCCGCGCTCTCCGCGCACCAGGAGGGGGCGGCGTGCGCGATGCTGGCCCGCAAGACCGCCGACAAGCTCCCCGGCCCCGGCCAGAGCTGCGCGGACGCGCTGCGCGAGCTGCGGCTCGGCCCCGGCGGGCAGGTCACGTCGGTGGCCGTGTGGGGTGAGGACGCCCAGGTACGGCTGGCCGGCGACACGCTCTTCCTGCACCGCTTCAGCGACGGCTGGCGGATCAGGGCCGCGGGCTGCGAGCCGATGGGCGACCTGCCCTACGACTGCGAGGTGGAGGACTGATGCGGGTGATGTTCACGCTGACCGCTCTGGTGATCGTGGTCGGCCTGGCCTGGTTCTTCGCCCTGGGATGGTCGAAACTGTGAGATGGCTCAAGGAGAACTCGCTGTCGCTGGCGTTCCTGATCATGTTCCTGCTGGCGGTGGGCGGGCAGGCCGTGGCCGGGATGATGCAGTACAACGACCAGCAGGCCGCCAACGGGGCCGAGCCGGTCTCGCTGCTCCAGTACGTCGCCTCGTCGGCGTTCGCGGTGGACGTGGCGGAGAACTGGCAGTCGGAGTACCTGCAGTTCTTCCTGTTCATCATGCTCACCGTCTGGCTCGTCCAGAAGGGCTCGCCCGAGTCCAAGGAGCCGCACAAGGCCGGGGCCGAGTCCGACGAGGACCAGCAGATCGGGCCGCACGCCGACGCGGACTCCCCCGCCTGGGCCAAGGTCAGGGGGATCAGGCTGTGGTTGTTCAGCAACTCGCTCGGGCTGGTGATGGGGGCCGTCTTCCTGCTGTCGTGGCTGGCGCAGTCGGTGGCGGGGCAGGCGGCGTACAACGCCGAGCGGCTCGGTGACCTGCGGGATCCGGTCTCGTGGGGCGCCTACGTCACCTCGCCGGAGTTCTGGGACCGCAGCCTGCAGAACTGGCAGTCGGAGCTGCTGGCCGTGCTCTCGATGGTGGTGCTGTCGATCTACCTGCGCCAGCGCGGATCACCCGAGTCCAAGCCGGTGGGTGCGGCTCACGCGTCCACGGGGGTCGAGGGCTGACCGGTGACGACGGCCACGACGCGGGTGCCGGGCGCGAAGGCGCCCCGGCGGGCCAGGTCGAGGATCCCGTAGAGCATCTTGGCCACGTAGACGCGCTCCACCCCGTGCTCGGCGGCGAACCGCTCCAGCTCGGGGGTGGATCGGGCGTACCCGCCGAAGTGGTAGTCGAGGTTGATCGACCAGTTCGGCCACGTGCGCCCGTACGCCTCCCGCTGCAGCCTGGCCACCTCCCCCTCCAGGAACCCGGCCCCCTTCAGCACCGCGAACCCGAGCGCCCGCTTGCCCTCCGGCAGCCCCGCCGAGATGCCCGCCAGCGTCCCCCCGGTGCCCACGGGGCAGCAGATGACGTCGTAGTCGTCCTCGATCTCCCCCGGCAGCTCCGCGCAGCCCCGTACGGCCGCGGCGTTGCTGCCGCCCTCGGGCAGGATCACCACGTCGTCGCCCCAGCGCGCCCGCAGCCGCGCCTGCACCTCCCCGGTGTGCTTGAGCCGGTAGGAGGCCCGGTCGAGGTAGGTGAGGGTCATGCCGCAGGCGGCCGCGCGGGCCAGCGTGGGGTTGAGCGGGAGGTGCTCCTCGCCGCGGATGACCCCGATGGTCTCGATGCCGTGTCGCGCCCCGGCCTCGGCCACGGCCCTGATGAGATTGGAGTAGGCGCCGCCGAACGTCAGCAGCCGGGAATGCCCCAGGTTGTGCCTGAGCTTGCGCGGCTTGTTGTCGTCGTGCAGCAGGAACACCCGGACCTGACCGAGCCCTGGACCCAGGAGTTCCTCCATGGCGCTAGTCTACGGTCGGGCCTTTGTTGAGGAGTGTTCGGTTATGCGCGTTGTTGAAGCTTTTCGTGCCGCCTTCGGCGCGTCCCCTCAGACCGTCTGGCATGCTCCCGGCAGGGTCAACCTGATCGGCGAGCACACCGACTACAACGACGGCTTCGTCCTGCCGTTCGCGGTGCCGTGGGGCGTGACCGCCGCTCTCACGCCACGCGACGACGACACGATCCGGCTCCTCTCCCTCCAGTCCGACTCGGGCGAGCCGGTCACCCTGGCGAGCCGCGAGGAGTCCACGGGCTGGACCCGCTACGTCGTCGGCGTCCTGGCCATGCTGGGCGACCGGGTGCGGGGCGCGGACATCGCGATCGACGGCGACGTGCCCTCGGGCGCGGGCCTGAGCTCCAGCGCCGCCCTCGAGGTGTCCGTCGCCTCGGCGCTCAACGACGTGCACGACCTCGGCATGACGCCGATGGAGCTCGCCCTGCTCAGCCAGAAGGCCGAGAACGACTTCGTCGGCATGCCCTGCGGCATCATGGACCAGGCCGCCTCTGCGCTCTGCGAGGAGGGCCACGCGCTCTTCCTCGACTGCCGCTCGCTCGGCTCCCGCAACATCCCGCTCGACCTGGCCTCCCACGGCCTGAGCATGCTCATCATCGACACGCAGGTGCACCACGAGCACGCCGGCGGCGAGTACGCCAAGCGCCGCGCCGAGTGCGAGTCCGCGGCCCGCAAGCTCGGCGTCGCCGCCCTGCGCGACGTCACCGACCTGGGAGGCGCGCTCGCGCAGCTCCAGGGCGACGAGCGCAAGCGCGTGGAGCACGTCGTCGCGGAGAACCACCGCGTCGAGGCCCTCGTCGGCCTGCTCCGCGCGGGCGCAGTCACGGAGATCGGCGCCCTGATGAACGCCTCCCATCTGTCGCTGCGGGACCTGTACGAGGTCTCGTCACCCGAGCTGGACGTGGCCGTGGAGGCCGCCGTCAAGGGCGGAGCCCGCGGCGCGCGCATGACCGGCGGCGGCTTCGGCGGCTCGGCGATCGCGCTGGTGCCGCTGGAGCGCCTCGACAGCGTCAAGGAGTCGGTGTCGAACGCCTACGCCGAGCGCGGCTTCAAGGCCCCCCGCTTCCTCCCGGCCACCGCGGCCAGGGGCGCCCACCGCCTCTCCTGACCTCTCAGGGAAGAGGCGGGAAGTTCGGCGGGCGCCGCTCCAGGAAGCTGGCGACGCCCTCCGCGAAGTCGGGCCGCCCGAACGAGGCGATCATCTCCTGCGTGGCGGCCTTGGCGGACTCCTCCAGCGTGGCGTCCCAGTCGTGCCACACCTGCCGCTTGATGATCGCCATCGACGCCGGCGCGCTGTAGCCCGCCAGCTCCGCCGCGTACTCCTGCGCCTCCCGCAGCAACCTGTCCCCCGGGACGGCGCGGTTGGCCAGGCCCAGCTCGTACGCCTCCCGCCCGGTGAACACCCGGCCGGACAGCAGGACGTCCATGGCCCGCTGCTGCCCCATGATCCGGGGCAGCACCCAGGAGAGCCCGTACTCGGCGATCAGCCCGCGGCGCGAGAAGGCCGTCGTCCACTTGGCCTCCTCGGCCGTGAAGACGAGGTCGCAGACGAGCGCGTGCACCATGCCGAGCCCCGCGCAGGCCCCGTTGACCGCGGCCACGATCGGCTTGCCGATGGTCGTGGGGAAGGTGTTGGGCCGCGGGTCGGGCACCTCGTCGTACGAGCCGGTCTGGATGGCGTTCAGCGTCTTGAAGTCGGCCCCCGAGCAGAAGCCCTTGCCCGCGCCCGTGACCACCACGGCACGCACGTCGGGGTTCTGCTCGGCCTCCGCCAGCAGGTCGAAGTAGCGCCGCCCCATGGCATCGGTCCACGCGTTGAGCGTGTCGGGCCGGTTGAAGGTCAGGGTGAGCACGCCCTGGTCGTCGAGGGTCGAGAGCACGAGGTCCACCATGCCCCCAACAGAACCATGTTCTAGGCCGGGAAGGCAAGGATGGGGGACATGCGACGCGATCTGGTCTGGGACGGCTGTCACAACGTGCGCGATCTGGGCGGCCTGCGAGCGGCCGGCGGCAGGCGTACGCGCTGGGGAGCGGTGGTGCGCTCCGACACGCCCGACCGGCTCACCGCGAGCGGGTGGGCGGCAGCGGCGGCCCACGGCGTACGGACCATCGTGGACCTGCGCATCCCCGGCGAGCACCACGCCGACCCCGGCCACCGCCCGCCCGGGATGACCGTCGTCAGCCTGCCACTGGACAGCCGCGACGACCCGGGGCACGGCCGGTACAACGGCACGCCCTTCTACCTGCGCCACCACCTCGACAGCCTGCCCCACCGCAGCGCGCGGGTGCTGCGCGCCATCGCCCAGGCGCCCCCTGGCGGGGTGCTCGTGCACTGCGTGGCGGGCCGCGACCGCACGGGCCTGATCGCCATCCTGCTGCTCGCCCTGGCCGGGGTCGCCCCGGAGGACATCCTGGACGACTACGAGCGCTCCGCGACCCGTCTGAGCGCCCTGTACGCCCTCCTGGGGCAGCCCGACGACGCCGTGCGCGTACGCGCCCGCCTGGAGGCGGCCGGCACCACGACCACCGCGGTGGTCACGGAGCTGCTGGCGGGCCTGGACGTCGAGGAGCGCCTGAGGGCGGGCGGCCTGACCGCGGCCGAGCTGGACGCGCTACGCGAGCGCCTGACGGTGGTGGACGAAGGCGGGAGTCAGGACGCTGGTGTCGTAGTAGCGGTGGAAGACGGGCGTGGCGCTGCCCGATAGCGGCGGCACGATCCACGACCAGTCCGCCGGGCAGACCCGCCCGGCCTTCTCCTCCTTCGACAGGTGGGTCAGGAACCGGCGCGACTCCGTGTGGTGGTCGGTCATCGTGACCCCCGCCCGCTCGAACGAGTACAGCACCGCCACGTTCAGCTCCACCAGCGCGTGGTCGCGCCACAGGGAACGCTCGGTGGAGGTGTCCAGGCCGAGCCGCTGCGCCACCACCGGGAGCTGGTCGTACCTGTCGGCGTCCGCGAGGTTGCGGGCGCCGATCTCGGTGCCCATGTACCAGCCGTTGAAGGGCGCGCAGGGGTAGCAGATGCCGCCGATCTCCAGGCACATGTCCGAGATGGCCGGTACGGCGTGCCAGCGCAGCCCCAGCTCCTCGAACCAGGCGTAGTCGGGATGCGCCAGCGGCACCTCCAGCACGGCGTCCCCCGGCACGTTGCACAGCAGCCGGTCGCCGAACGGCGGCTGGATGACCAGCGGCAGCACGTCGAACCGGCCGCCCCGGCCGCGCCAGCCCAGCGCCCTGGCTGTCTCCGTGAGCGCGACGTTGCGCGGGTCCCCCACGACGCCGTCGGGGGTGCGGTACCCGGCGTAGCGGATGAGCTGGTCGTTCAGCAGCCGGGGGCCGCGCAGGGCGGGCGTGTCGGGGGGCAGCACGGTGACGGTCGGCCTGATCTTGCCGTTCCCGGTGGCCTCGCGCAGGTGGGCCACGCATTCGAGGGCGACCCCCTCGGCCGTGCTCACCTGCCTGCGGTCGCGTACCTTGAGCGAGCGCCAGTACAGCCGCCCGATGCAGCGGTTGCTGTTGCGCCAGGCCACCCTGGCCCCGAACTCGAGCTCCTCGAACGTGTGCGTGTAGATCCCGTAGCGGGCCACGTCCCTGCTGATGTCGCGCAGGCGCGCGTGCAGGCCGCCCGCCGAGGGGTTCTCGGCGTGGTAGAGCCTGATGAAGCGCTCGGCCTCACGCAGGTCGGTGGTGCGCTCGAGCACCGACTGGGCGGCGAGCGCGTCGAAGGGGCGAAGGTTTCTGATCCAGGTGTGCACGCGGCAACCAGCACTTCTCCGTCATCGGAGCGCCCCGCCGATTCCGGGTCGGCGGCACGTCCCTGGTGATGGCGCCCTCTCCCCGCCACCGACGACTTTCCCGCGGCTCCGGCCCGAGAGACCGGCCCTCCCATTTTCCGTACCACGCCCCGCTTTGTCCGCCGAACCCGAAAACGTGTCACCATCGCACTACACGGCGTGAACCGCGCCCCCGGACGGCTCCGAGGGCGCGGCCGCGCTACCTGCTCCAGACGCAGGTGAGGTGGATGACGCGGCTGTG
Source organism: Nonomuraea rubra (assembly GCF_014207985.1). Lineage (NCBI taxonomy): Bacteria > Bacillati > Actinomycetota > Actinomycetes > Streptosporangiales > Streptosporangiaceae > Nonomuraea > Nonomuraea rubra. Next base: position 9,788,997 of record NZ_JACHMI010000001.1, read on the forward strand.
GTGCCGGTGCTTGCCCGCGAGCTTCTTCTTCACCACGTCACGGGGCAGCTTCTTCGCCGGGACGCTGATCGACAGCCGGTCCTCCGGCACGACCGTCACGCCGTCCTCGACGACGGCCTCGGCGAGCTCGGGCTCGATGTACTTCTCCTCGATGAGCTCGGCCACCTTGCCCTTGGAGAGCTTCACGACCTCGCCGTCGCTCATCCAGCACGTCAGCCTGCCGCCGTGGAACCCCTTCCAGCCGTACGCTTCGTGCGCGACCTCGCCCGTCCTGCCGTGCACCCGGACCGGGCCGTCGTCGGCCAGCGCCGATCCCGCCATGACACCGAGCCCGAGCACGGCGGACGTGGCGACGATCGCGAGGCGTCGCTTCAACATGGGAACTCCCTCCCCGAGACGATTCGACAGCCCCGAGGGTCGCCCACCGAGCCTGAACGCAGCCTTAAGAGAGCCGAAGCCGCCTTCAGGTGCGCGGGCTCAGGGCCTCAGGACCGGCCGCCCAGGGGCAGGCGCAGGACCATCAGTGCTCCGGGGGCTCCGGGGGCGCGGTCGGCGCGGTCGGCGCGGTCGGCGCGGTCGGCGCGGTCGGCGCGGTCGGCGCGGTCGGCGGCGTGCAGGGTGCCGCCGTGGACCTCGGCGATCTGGCGGGAGATGGGCAGGCCCAGCCCGCTGCCTCCCGCGTCGCTGACGCGCGCGTCGGCGCCGCGGAAGAACCGGTCGAAGATCCGCTCCTTGTCGGCGGCGGGCACGCCCGGGCCGTCGTCGCTCACCTCGAGCACGGCGTGCGCTGGCGGCGCACCATCTCCCGCAGCTCCTCGGCCATCCGCCGCTGCCTGGCCTCGGCACCGCGCAGCCGCCGGTTGACCTCTTGCAGCCGCACGACCAGGCCGCGGACGGTGCCGTCGCGACCCTGCAGCGGGCAGCTGGCCACGCTCCAGTACCGCTCCGCGAACTCCCCGGCCCTGCCGGGCACCTCGATGTCGTAACGCTGCAGCAGCAGGAGATCGGGCGCGCAGTCACCGCTGGCCAGGACCCGCTCGAACGACGCCCGCAGCACTTGCCTCCCCTCCGGCCAGGACTCGCTCGGGAACACCTCGAAGCAGACCCGGCCGGCGCATTTCCTCGCGCGTGCGGCCGAACAACTCCTCATGGACGCGGTTCACCGCGACGAACACCAGATCGGGCGACAGCACCGCCAGCGCGACCGGGTCCTCATCGAACACAGCCTGGAAATCCACCTCGGCCATCAGGGCACCCCCAAGGCGCCATGATGCCAGGATTCGGCCGGTTGACCTGGGAAGACACCCGCCGGGCCGTGAGCGGGGAGAGCCAGGCGCGATCATGGCTCAGGAAACGACTCAGGCCCCCTCTCTGTGATCAGAGAGGGGGCCTGAGCTGTGAAGCTCCCGCGATAGGACTCGAACCTATAACCTGCCGGTTAACAGCCGGCTGCTCTGCCGTTGAGCTACGCGGGATCGAACCGTTTGCGCACCTCGCCGGGGCTCTTCGGCCCCCTCGCTGCGCGCAGGAATAGATTAGCGCACTCCGGGAGTGCGTGTCGCATCGCGAGCGGGGTAGGCCCGGAGACAGCGGAGGTGCAAAATGCGTTATCGGATGACATTCGCTGTTGGTCTGGCCGTCGGCTACGTGCTCGGCAGCCGGGCGGGACGCGAACGGTACGAGCAGATCAAGCGGACGGCGCAGCGCGTCGCCGACAACCCCCGGGTGCAGGAAGTGGCCGGGGTGGTCGGGGCGCAGGCGTCGAAGTTCGCGGGGATGGCCAGGTCGAAGGTGGGGGGCACGCTGCAGCAGCGGATCCCGTTCCTCCACTCGGACGGGCACCAGCCCGAGACCGGCACCGGCTGGCCCGACGAGGAGGTCGCGGCCCAGAAGGCCCGGGAGAGCGGCATCCCCTACTGACCGAGTGCGAACGCCGGACAGCGGCATGGGCGTGACAGGCCTCACACCCCCGCCCGCCTGAGACCCGGGCCCATGCCGCTCACACCCCCGCAGGCCCCTGCCGCCTCACGGCCCGGCCTGCTCAGAGCTCAGACGCCCATGCTCCGCCGCACGCCCTCCAGCGCCTGCTCGGCCTGCGCGCGCAGTCCCGGGTCCGCCGGGTCGAGCCCCTCGTCGAAGACGAACGTCCAGCCCAGCACCTCGCCGCCGGGCCGGCGCCGCGCCACCAGCCGCACCCCGCCCCTGCCGGGCAGGCTGACGTGCTTGTTCACCACGATCGTGGAGTTGACCCGCTCCCGCACGGTCTCGGGCAGCATGCGCGGCTCGGAGATCCGCTCGAAGTGCCGGACGCCGTCCGTGGTGAGCACCCGCACCCCCTCCTCGTCCCACGACGCCCTGTCGATCTCCTCGTACGGCACCCTGGTCCCGTCGGACAGGTACAGCGCGAGGTTCGTGGCCACCACATGACCGTCGGCACCCTGGGAGAAGGTCAGCACCCGCTCCCCCTGCTCGGTCTTGAGAGACTTGCGCACATCGGCGGGCAGGCGGCGGAAAATGCTCATTCCCCTACGTTATCGGCGAGCAGATCCAGGGTGAGCGCCGCGCTCCAGGAGAAGTCCCGGCAGCCCCGCCCGCTCCCGTCGAACGGGTCGAAGCACTCGCGGAAGCCGGCCTGGCGGACGAGCCGCAGGGTGCCGTTGGTGAGCTGCTGGCCGAGGTGGTCGAGGGAGTGCACGGCGGCGGCGCGGCGCAGCAGCCAGTTGGTGTTCACCCAGGAGGGGCCGCGCCAGTAACGCGTGCGGTCGAACTGGGAGGCGCGGATCTCGGTGCTCGGCACGGGATAGCCCGTCGCCCCCATGAACCTGGCCGACTCCAGCACCTCCACCGCGGCCTGCAGCCGGTCGGCGGGCAGCCCCGGGTCCAGCAGCGGCCCGAACGCGCCGACGGTGCACACCCGGATGAGCCGCCCGGCCCGCAGGTCCCTGGCGTAGAAGCAGCCGTCCCACAGCCGGTCGAGCATGGCCTGCCTGAGGCGTTCTGCGTGCTCGGCGTGGGGCGCGGGATCGGCGCCCGCCAGGGGCGCCAGCTCGGCCAGGGCCTGGCAGGAGGCCAGCCAGATCCCGTTGAACATCGGGTCCTCGATCGCGAACGGATGCTCGTCGCGCAGGTAATCGGGGCTGTATCCGGCGTCGCGGTAGCGCATCGCCAGCCAGACGTAGCGGTCGTGGTCGCTGTCGGGGTGGCGCTCGTCCATCTCGACGTTGCGGTAGCCGTACCTGATCACGGGCAGCGCGTCGAGTGCGGAGTCCCAGGCCGGGCTGTCGTCCATGCCCGACTCCCAGGGGTGCACGATCGCGGCCAGCCCCGCGCCGCCGAGGTCGCGCGCGGTGGAGAGGTAGTCGTGCTGGGCGGCGAGAGCCGGGTACGCCTTCCTGACGAACGCGGCGTCACCGGTGTGCCGGTAGAGCCACCACAGCGCCAGCCCGTGCAGCGGCGGCGCGGTGAGGCCCGAGGTGAGCACGCGCGGCGCGGCGTCGTGCTCCTGCGAACGCCACACGGACGGCCCCGGGAAGTACGCCTCGCGCGTGTGGAAGACGATGTGCGGCACCATGCCCGTCGCCCACTGCCCCCGCAGCAGGCTGAGCAGCTCGTCGCGGGCCCGGTCCGGCCGATGCCTGGCCAGGCCGATGGCGACGAACGCGGAGTCCCAGCTCCACTGGTGGGGATAGAGCCCTGGGGCGGGCACGGTGCCGGTGCCCGTCCAGTTCGCCTCGAGCACGGCCAGCGCCTCACGCCCGAGCGCGGCATCGTCTACCGCGGGCCGCGCCTCCATCACCCAACTATGACTGGGGATCTGTCAGGAAGCTATGTCCTCTTGAGCAACTTCGACAGGAACATGACGCCGAGCACCACGGCGCCGATGACGAGCCCCCACTTGAGCAGCGAGAGGGCGAAGCCCACGAGGGGGCCGAGCAGCACGAGCGCGGCGACCACGGCCGCGACGATCAGAAGTATCCGTCCCATGCATGCAACGCTAAGAGATCGTTAAGCGGTTTGCAGGCGACCCGGGGTTCAATCAGGGACAAGTCAGGGGTCCCCCCGAGCCAAAGGAACTAAAGCCCGCGAACCCGCCGTTGGGCGGGTATAACGGGGGCATCGGGGGGCCTCTTCACGGGGAGCGTGATGAGCCTGGGACCACCAATGAGCAGGGAAGGCGCGGAGCACGCGCTTCGTGCCCGCGCGGACGAACGCGATCGCATCTCCGGTGACCTGCTCGACCTGGAATCGCACACCACCTACCAGCTGATCAAGGGCGCGTCCTTACGCGGGGCGACCGAGCGCCGCTGGGCCGCGGCCCAGGAGGCGCTGACCGCGCTGTGGTCGCTGAACGACGCCTACCGTGCGGTGCTGCGCGAGGCGGAGGAGGTCAGGGCCGCCCGCGCCCGCCTGGGCGCCGAACAGCTCGCCCGGCTCACCGAGCTGCTGGGCGGCGCGTCCGTGGTGGTGCGCGCCGCGGCCAAGCCCGTCGAGCAGCGCTCGCTGCTCCCGCAGGCCGACGAACGGCTGACCCTGGACGAGGCCGTGACCCGGATGGACACCGCCTTCCGCGAGGTCACGGGCGCGCTCAACGACGTCGACGCCGTGTGGGGCTCCGTACTGCCCCGCCTCGACGACACCGAGGCCGACCTGCGCAGGATCAGGGAACTGGAGCGCGAGCTGGGCGAGGCCGCCGGCCTGGCCGGCCAGGAGGCCGAGCTGCGGCGGATCCGCGCCGCGGTGGTCGAGGACCCGCTGGGCCCGCCCGTCGAGCAGGACCTCGACCGGCTGGCCCGGCTGCTGGCCGGCGCCCGCGCGGAGCTGGAGCTGGCGCTCGTGGTCAAGGACGAGTACGCCAGGCGCCGCGAGAACCTGGTGGCCGAGCTCGACCGGGTGCGGGCGGCCGAGAGCGAGGCCAGGCTGGCGCACGGCGCCGTCGTCGTGAAGATCGCCCTGCCGCCGCAGGCGCAGCCGCGCAGCAGGGTCGAGGGCCTGGCCGGCGCGCTGGACGCGCTCGACGTCGCCGCCGACGCCTGGGTGCAGCGCGCCAAGCGGCTGGCGGCCCTGGAGGAGAACGCCCGCAAGGCCGCCGAGCAGGCGCTGGCCACGGCCAAGGCCCTGTACGGGCTGGTCGGCCGGCGCGACGAGCTGCGCGGCAGGCTCGGCGCCTGCCAGGTGATGGCGGTGCGCAAGGGGCTGGCCGAGGACCCGGCCGCCATGGAGCTGTACGAGCGGGCGCGCACGTTGTTGTGGAGCGCGCCCTGCGACCTGACGAGGGCGGCCACGGCCGTCGAGAACTACCAGCGCGCGATCTCCGGAGGTAAGCGATGACCCGCTGCGCGCAGCCAGGCTGCACGGGGACGATCGAGGACGGCTACTGCGACCTCTGCGGCCACGCGGCGGTTCCACCACCCGTCCCCGCCGCGGTGCCTTCGGCACCGTCGTCGGGGGCGTTCTCCGGCCCCGTGCCGACCCAGCCGGTGGGCAGCAGACCGGTGAGCGGCCCGGTCAGCAGCGGCAGGTCGCGGGCCGGCGTGCTGGCCACCGTCGCCGACCTGCCCTCGGTCCCCTACCGCGACCCGGCCACCGCCGTCATGGCCAATCCCGAGGTGCCCGAGGACAAGCGGTACTGCGCCAACCCGGCGTGCGCCAAGCCGGTGGGACGCTCCCGTGACGGGCGGCCGGGGCTGACGGACGGGTTCTGCCCGCACTGCCGCACGCAGTTCTCCTTCACCCCCAAGCTGGACAAGGGCGACCTGGTCGCCGGCCAGTACCGCGTGCTGGGCTGCCTGGCGCACGGCGGGCTCGGCTGGATCTACCTGGCCTCCGACGAGAACCTCGACGGCCGCTGGGTGGTGCTCAAGGGCCTGCTCAACACCATGGACGCCGAGGCGATCGCGGCGGCGGAGGCCGAGCGCAAGTTCCTCACCACGCTCGACCACCCGAACATCGTCAAGATCCACAACTTCCAGCGCTGGGCCGGCCACGGCTACATCGTCATGGAGTACGTCGGCGGCCAGTCGCTGCACGAGCTGCGCCGCAAGGGCCCGCTGCCGCTGCGCGAGGCCCTCATGTACGGCAGGGAGATCCTGCACGCCTTCGCCTACATGCACGAGAACCAGACGGTCTACTGCGACCTCAAGCCCGCGAACGTGATCCGGGTCGGCAAGCGGCTCAAGGTCATCGACATGGGCGCGGTGCAGCCGTTCGGCTCGCCGGTGGGCTCGTCGTGGGGCACTGCCGGCTACCACGCCCCCGAGCTGGACACGATGCCGTCGTCGGTGACCACCGACCTCTACACCGTGGCCAGGACGCTGGCGGTGCTGGCGATCCCCGGCTGGAGCCCGGCCAAGGGCGGCGTGGCCGGGCCGCTGCCGGCGGACTGCGGGCACCCGTCGTTCACCCGGCTGCTGCACAGGGCGACCGCGGTGAACCCGGCCGACCGGTTCCAGAGCGCCGAGGAGATGGAGGAGCAGCTCGTCGGCGTGCTGCGGGAGGTCTGCGCGCAGGAGGACGGGGTGCCGTACCCGGCGCTCTCGACGTTGTTCGGGCCGGAGCGCAGGGCGGTCGGGACGGCGCTGGCGGAGTCGGACGAGGAGGTGTTCGGGCCGCTCGACCCGGCGGCGGTGGCGCGGGCGCTGCCGGTGCCGCTGGTGGACCCGGCCGACCCCGCGGCGGCCTCGCTGGCCGGCCTGATCGGGCGCGACGGCCGGGAGCTGATCGACCAGCTCGCCGCGATGCCCCAGACGCCCGAGACCAGGCTCATGCGGGTCAGGCTGCTGGCCGAGTCGGGCGCGGCCGAGACGCCCGCCGCGCTGAACGAGCTGGACCGCGAGCTGCCCGGCGACTGGCGGGTCACCTGGTACCGCGGGGTGCTGGGCCTGGCGACCGGGCAGGCGGGCCAGGCGGTCGCGCTGTTCGACGCGTGCCTGTCGGCGCTGCCCGGCGAGGCGGCGCCCAAGCTGGCGCTGGCGTTCGCGCTGGAGTGCGCGGGCAAGCCGGCGGCCTCCTGGTACGAGCTGGTCTGGCGCACCGACAGGACCTACGTCAGCGCGGCGTTCGGGCTGGCCAGGTCGGGGCGGATGGGCGTGCTGGACGAGGTGCCCGCCACGTCCGTCTACCGGGTGCCGGCGCAGGTGGCGCTGGCCGCGTCGGTGGTGCGGCGGCCCGATCTGAGCGCGGTGAAGCCGGCCGACCTGGTGGGCGCGGTCGAACGGGTGTCGAACCAGGCCGATCTCGACCCGCGCCGCCGCGACCTGCTCGTGGCCGAGGTGCTGGGCGGGGCGCTGGCCTGGCTGGAGAACAACCCGCCGCCCAAGGACGTGCGGCTGGCCGACGCGCCGTTCACCGAACCGGGGCTGCGCAGGCGGCTGGAGTCCCTCTTCCGCAGGCTGGCGCAGGCGGCGGACTCCCGCAGCGAACGCCACGCCCTGATCGACCAGGCCAACGCCGTGCGCCCGAGGACGTGGCTGTGACCGGCGACGAGACCACGGCCGGGCAAGCGGCCGTGACCGGCGACGAGACCACGGCCGGGCAAGGGGCCGGGCGCGAGGCTGCGACGGAGGGCGGGAGCGTGACCGGGAGCGCTGGGGTGTGCCCGGTGTGCGAGGCGCCGGTGCTGGCGGGCGACGCCTACTGCGAGGCGTGCGGCCACGCCCTGGGCGCGCCGGCCTGCGCGTCCTGCGGCGCGGCGGCCGTGGACGCGGAGGGGTACTGCGAGCGGTGCGGCGCCCGCCAGCCCACCGGCAGGGACCACGCCGAGATCGTGCTCGGCGGCGGGGCCGCGGCGCTGACCGACAGGGGGCTGCGGCGCAGCCGCAACGAGGACGCGGTGGCGCTGCTGGAGGCGGGCGGCACGATCGTGACCGTGGTCTGCGACGGCGTGGGCAGCTCGCCCAGGGCCGACGAGGCCTCGGCGGCGGCGATCGAGACCGCCTCGGCGGCGCTGGCCAGGGGCCTGTCGCACGAGGAGGCGTTCGAGCTGGCCGGCCGCGCCGTGACCAAGCTGGCGACCTCCCTGGACGACGCCCCCGCCTGCACCTACATCGCCGCGGTGGTGACGCGGGACGGCGGCGTCACGCTCGGCTGGGCCGGCGACACGCGGGCGTACCTGCTGCCCGCCGGCACGATGCTGACCGAGGACGACGCCGTGGAGACCGGCGAGATCACCGCGTGGCTCGGCGCCGACGCCGAGGACGCCGGCCCGCACGTCCGCACGCTCCCCCCGGGAACGCCCGGCCTGCTCCTGATCTGCAGCGACGGCCTGTGGCGCTACCTGGACGGCTACGACTACCCCACGGCGGGGACCCCGCTGGAGCTGGCCCGCGAGATGCTGCGCCACGCGCTGGCCTCCGGCGGCCAGGACAACGTGACGATCGCCTTGATCCCCCTAGGAGAAGCGCATGGGTGACCAGCCCGCTTTCACGCTGAACATCGACCAGAACAAGTACCTCCCCCTTGACGGCCGTGAGGTGCACGCCATCCTCACCATCGGCTCGACCGGGGCGGCGACCGCCGAGGCCGTGCCCGCCGAGGCGGCCGAGGTGATCATCATCGACACGTCGGGCTCGATGAGCGGCAGCAAGATCCGCGAGGCCCGGCAGGCGGCGGCCACGGCCGTGCGGACGCTGCGCGACGGCGTGCACTTCGCGGTGGTGGCGGGCACGGAGCGCGCCAAGGTCGTCTACCCGGGCGGCCACGCGAACCTGGTCAGGGCCAGCCCGGCGACCAGGGCCGAGGCCGAGCGGGCGATCGGACGGCTGAGCGCGCACGGCGGCACCGCGATCGGCGAGTGGCTCAAGCTGGCCGGTCACCTGCTGACCGCGCACCCCTCGGCGATCAGGCACGCGATCCTCATGACCGACGGGCAGAACAACGAGCGCCCCGAGGTGTTCGCGTCCGTGCTGGCCGGATGGAGCGGCAAGTTCGTCTGCGACAGCCTGGGTGTCGGCGACGACTGGGCGCCTGCCGAGCTGCGCAAGGTGGCCGAGGCGATGCTCGGGACGTTTGACTTCGTCCGCGATCAGGGGGATCTGCCGGAGTTCTTCCGCCGGCTCACGCAGACCTCGATGAGCAAGACCGTGGCCGAGCTGTCGCTGCGGGTGTGGGTGCCGCAGACGGCGCAGCTCAAGTTCGTCAAGCAGGTCTCGCCCACGCTGCTCGACCTGACCGGCAAGCGCACCGACGTCAACCCGCTGACCGGCGACTACCCGACCGGTTCCTGGGGCACGGAGGAGCGCGAGTACCACATCTGCGTCGAGGTGCCGCCCGGCCAGATCGGGCAGGAGATCAGGGCCGGCTGGGTCAAGCTGGTCCGCCCCGACACGCAGGACGTCCTGGCCACCGGCAACGTGCTGGCCCAGTGGACCGACGACCTGGCGCAGTCCACCCGCATCAACAGGAAGGTCGCCCACTACACGGGGCAGGCCGAGCTGCACGAGCTGATCCAGGACGGGCTCAGCCTGCGCGCCATGGGCGACGTCGAGGCCGCCACCGCCCGCCTGGCCAAGGCCCGGCAGCTCGCCGAGGAGTCGGGCCGGGAGGACACGGCCAGGCTGCTGGAGAAGGTGGTGGAGGTGGATCCGGCCACGGGCACGGCACGGCTGCGCAGGAACGTGGACAAGGCCGACGAGATCGAGCTGGACACCGGCTCCGTGCGGACGAGCCGGCTGCGTAAGGAAGGAAACTGATGGCGACCTGCCCGCAGGGGCACCAATCGGGCGCCGACGACTACTGCGACGTCTGCGGCACCCAGCTCGCCCCGGCCTCGCAGCCGGACCCGCAGCCGGCCTCCCAGCCCGCCTCGCGACCCGAGCCGGCCGAGCCCGCCGAGGCGTGCCCGGTCTGCCAGACGCCGCGCGCCGGGCAGTTCTGCGAGGTGTGCGGCCACGACTACAGCGGCACCGGCGTCTCCGTCCAGGCTCCCGTGACGGGGGCGGGCGCGCGGTGGGAGGCCGTGACCGCCGCCGACCGCACCTACTACGAGAAGGTGGTCGCCGAGGGCGGTCCCGACGCCGCCGCGATGGCGTTCCCGCCGTACTGCCCCGAGCGGTCTTTCGCGCTGTACGGCGAGCAGGTACGCATCGGGCGGCGCAGCCGGGCCAGGAACCTGCAGCCGGAGATCGACCTGAGCGGCCCGCCGGAGGACCCGGGCGTCTCGCACCTGCACGCCGTGCTGCTGGCCCAGCCTGACGGCACGTGGATGCTGGTGGACCCGGGCTCGTCGAACGGCACGCAGGTCAACGGCAAGCCGCTCAAGGTGAACGTGCCGGTCAGGGTCGGCGCGGGCGACCGGATCCACCTGGGCGCGTGGACGGTCATCACGATCAGGGAGGGCACGCCGTGACCGTGGTGCCGACCGCGCCCGCTCCTCCCGTGCCGGTCTCCCCGGTCCCGGCGCGGCGCAGCGTGCCCGGCAGGATCCGGATCATCTCCGGCGTCACGGTCGCGTCGCTGGCCCTGCTGTTCGCCGCGCTCGCGGTCGGCACCTCCAGCGCCCGCGAGGGGCTGCGGGTCATCGGCCGCGACGCGGGCCCGCAGGTGGTCGCCACCGCCGGGCTCTACCTGGCGCTGAGCGACATGGACGCGCAGGTCGCCAACGTGCTCGTGATGGGCGACGCCTACGCCCAGCAGCGCCAGGCGGCGCTCGACAGGTACGACAGGCAACGGGCCGAGGCCAACCGGACGCTGCTGCAGGCGTTCGAGCTGTCGGGCGACAACGCGGCCGAGCGGAACACCGTGCAGTCGGTGCTCGACGGCCTCGGCCGCTACGAGCGGCTGGCCGGGCGGGCGCTGCTGCTGAACGAGCAGTCCAGGCACGCGCCGGGCCCGCCGCCCGGGGAGGTGGTGCGGACCTATCGCGAGGCCACCGACCTGATGCGCATGGTGCTGCTGCCGCAGGCCTACAACCTGACGCTGGAGAGCGGCACGATCGTGCGCTCCACCTACGACTCGCAGACGGTCGTGGCGCCCCTGGTGCGCCTCGCGGTCGTGCTGGCCGGGCTGGTGGCACTGGGCTGCCTGCTGTGGCTGCAGCTGTTCCTGGCGCGGCGCTTCCGCCGGGTGTTCGGGCCCGCGCTGCTGGCCGCGACGGTGACGACCCTCGTGGCGATGCTCTTCGGGGCGAACGCGCTCGGCCAGGACGCGGAGGACCTGCGCACGGCCAAGTCGGCCGGGTTCGACTCGGTGCTGACGCTGGCCAGGGCGCGGGCGATCAGCAACAGCATGCAGGGCGACCAGAGCCGCTACCTGCTGGACAAGGAGCGGGCCGACACCTACGAGCACACGTACCTGGACCGGTCGCTGGCGGTCATGTACACGGAGGCCGGCAACCTGAGCACCTACCACACGGCGGTGGCCCGGAACTCGGCCGGTTACCTCGGCCTGCTGGGGCCCGAGCTCGTCGGCAGGCAGGGCGAGGAGGTGGCGGGCGCGTACCGGGCGTTCCAGGCGGCCGACAGGAGCTTCCGCGACCTCGTCGCGAGCGGCAGGACCAACGAGGCGGTCGCCGAGCGGCTGGGGCCGGTCACGGCGGCGTTCGACGCCTACGACCGGGCGCTGACGCGGCTGGCGGGCACGCACCAGCAGGTGTTCGAGCGCTCGATCAGGAGCGGCGAGGGCGCGCTGGACAACCTGTGGCGGCTGCTGCCGTTCGCCATCGGCGCGATCGCCGTGCTGATGGTCGCCGGCGTGTGGCCACGACTGAGGGAGTACCGATGAAGCGGCTGCTGGCGATCGTGCTGGTGCTGGCCTCCGTCGCGGTCTCGGGGTGCGGGATCGGCGGCCAGGAGTCGATCCTGGACCAGGACGAGCTGGTCATCGGGGTGCGGTCCGACCTGCCGTCGGTCGGGTTCAGGAAGGGCGACGGCACGTTCGAGGGCTTCGACGTCGACGTGGCCCGCTACCTGGCGGGCAAGCTGGGCAAGGACGTCACCTTCCTCGGCGTGCTGGCCGCCGACCGGGAGAAGGTGCTCATGGACGGGCGGGCCGACCTGGTGGTGGCCACGTTCACGATCGACCAGGACCGCAAGCGCAGGGTGCTGTTCGCGGGGCCGTACCACATCTCGTACCAGGACATCCTGATCCGGCCCGAGGAGAAGATCGCGAACGTGCGCGATCTCGAGGGGCGCAGGATCTGCGAGGTGCAGGGGTCGAACGCGGCCCAGCGGGTGGTGACGGAGCGCGGGGTGAAGGCGGAGGTCGTGCCGTTCCCCGACTACAACCGGTGCCTGGCGGCGCTGAAGGGCGGGCAGGTGGACGCGGTCACCACGAACGACGTGATCCTGGCGGGGCTGGCCGCGCGGGACGGGTCGGGGCTGCGGCTGGCCAACGCGCTGTTCAACGAGCAGCGTACGGGGGTCGGCCTGGCCAGGGGCGACGTGCCCGGCTGCGAGGCGGTGAACCGGGCCATCACGCAGATGTACCAGGACGGGACGGCGCAGAAGCTGCTGCGCAAGTGGTTCGGGGAGCCGTGGCTGCAGCGCGCCATCGTCGCGGTGCCGCAGTTCGAAGGCTGCTCCTGAACACGCGCGGATCCTGAACACGCGAAGGGGACGGCCCCGGCGGGGCCGTCCCCTTCTGCACGGTCAGTCCAGGTAGTCCCGCAACATCTGCGCGCGCGTCGGGTGGCGGAGCTTGGCCAGGGTCTTCGACTCGATCTGGCGAATGCGCTCGCGCGTGACGCCGAACTCCCTGCCCACCTCCTCCAGCGTGCGCGGATGCCCGTCGGCCAGCCCGAAGCGGAGCTGGATGATGCGCTGCTCGCGGTCGGACAGCGTGGCGAGGATGTCGTCGAGCTGGTCCTGCAGCATGATGAAGGCGGCGGCCTCCATGGGCACTACAGCGTCGGCGTCCTCGATGAAGTCTCCGAGGTCGGAGTCCTCCTCACCGATCGGCGACTGCAGCGACACGGGCTCCTGGGCGATGCGCTGGATCTCCACCACGCGATCGACAGGGAGGTCCATCTCCTTGGCGATCTCCTCGGGGATCGGCTCGCGGCCGAGGTCCTGGTGGAGCTGGCGCTGGACCCTGACGAGCTTGTTGATGGTCTCCACCATGTGGACCGGGATGCGGATCGTCCGCGCCTGGTCGGCGATGGCCCGGGTGATCGCCTGCCTGATCCACCAGGTGGCGTAGGTGGAGAACTTGTAGCCCTTCGTGTAGTCGAACTTCTCTACCGCCCGGATGAGCCCGAGGTTGCCCTCCTGGATCAGGTCCAGGAAGAGCATGCCGCGGCCCACGTACCGCTTGGCGATCGACACCACGAGCCTGAGGTTGGCTTCGATGAGCCGCTGTTTGGCCCGGGTGCCCTGCCAGACGAGCTCCCTGAACTCCGGGAAGGCCAGACGCGAGACCCCGTTGGCCAGCTTGTCCTCGGCGAACAGGCCGGCTTCGATCGACTTGGCGAGCTCCACCTCCTCCTCAGCGGTCAGCAGTGGCACACGGCCGATCTCCCGCAGATAAATACGGACCAGATCGCTGGTCGGCGCCCGCTTGCCTACGTCTTCCTCATCGGCGCGGGTGGTCTCCTCGTCGCCCTGGGGCTCGAGGACCTCCACGCCGTTCTCGGCGAGCATGCGTACAACGCGTTCCAGCGCGTCGGACGGCAACTCGGATCGGTCAAGCGCGGCTGCGACGTCATCGACGGTTACGCTCCCGCGCTCCCTTCCCTTCGCGACGAGGTCCGCCACCTGATCTACGGATGGCGGTCCACTTGGCAGCACCGATGCACCCACGGGAGACAGTCTGCAGTATTGGTTCCATCAAATGGCAGACCCATTTTTGTCACCGAAGGTAAGACGATCGTGTTTGCCGAATTGAGATCGCCAAAATGTTTAGCCCGAGTTTGATCAGGATAGTAAAGCCAATTACGCGATCAGGATTCACGCGCCCGGCGGCGCCGAAGGGCCGGACGCACCTCTTTCGCTGCCCGGAAGTCCTTGTCCTCCTGCTTTGTCGCATCGTGGACCGCGCCAAATTTCCTGGTCAACCACTCTGGTTTGCCGCCTACGATCGCTGCAGAACCGTTACCAACCGAGAGTGATCATCGCCCGCTGGAGCCCGCGGGCACGACTGTCCCGCCCGGCTCCCCGGCCTTGCGATCTTGCCTCGGCCGCCCGCCCTGCGCCCCGTCCGCCCGCCCGCGAGCCGGGGCCCTGCGATCACGCTCCGTGACAGCCGGTTTGAGCTGGCGCTGCGATTCGGCGGCGACGGTGCGATCCGGGCTTTATGCAGGGCTTATGACCGGCATTCCGTTCTTCGTCATTTGCGAAATCGCCGCGCTCAACTGCCGCCGGCGACCCGATTGCGCAGCACCCGGCGCTGCTGCTCCAGCGCCACCAGCTCCCCGAACAGCTTGTTGTACTCCTGCTGCTGCTCCACCGGGTTGAGCCGCTGGATCCGCGACTTGACCTGCGCGATCGCCCGGTCGAGCGGCATGGCCTCCGCGGCGGTCAGGATGTCGCCCGCGTAGCGCTCCTCGGCGTGCGCGTCCACCTGGATCGCCTCCACCGCGAAGCGGGTCACCAGCGCCCGCGAGCCCTCCTCGTGGGCGTGCTGCACCAGGCGGTCCACCCACTCGCGCCCGCCCGCCCCCGCCTGCGCGACGCCTCCGGCGGCGACGATGACCCTGTGCAGCAGCACGTGGTCGGGCGCGGTGAAAGCCTGCGGGTCGAGCGCGTCGAAGCGCGGCCCGAGCAGGGCGGGACGCTGCACGGCCAGCTTGAGCAGCTCGCGCTCCACGCGCACGCTCGGGTCGACGGGGGCCGCCTTGGGCGCGCGCTGCTGCCGGCCCTGCTGGGCGCCGCCGACCTCGGCGATGCGCTGCATGACGAACCGCTCGTCCATGAAGCCGAGCCACCGGTCGAGGTCGATGGCGTAGCGCTTGCGCAGGCCGGCGTCCTTGATGCCGGCCACGATCGGCGCCGCGGCGTCGAGCGCGGCGATCTTGCCCTCGTTGCTGCGCAGGTCGTAGCGGGAGATCGTGCTCCTGATCGCGAACTGGAACAGCGGCTCGCGGCTGGCGATCAGGTCGCGCACGGCGGCGTCGCCCTGCTTGATCCGCAGGTCGCACGGGTCGAGCCCGTCGCTCTGCACCGCGACGTAGGTCTGCGTGACGAACTTCTGCTCGTCGGCGAACGCCCGCAGCGCCGCCTTCTGCCCGGCCGCGTCGCCGTCGAAGGTGAAGATCACCTCGCCCCTGAACTCGGCCTGGTCGAGCAGGAACCGGCGCAGGATCTTGATGTGCTCCTCGCCGAAGGAGGTGCCGCACGTGGCCACCGCGGTCGGCACGCCCGCCAGATGGCAGGCCATCACATCGGTGTATCCCTCGACGATCACTGCCTGCGCGCGCTTGGAGATCTCGCGCTTGGCGAGATCGATCCCGTAGAGCACCTGGCTCTTCTTGTAAAGCGGCGTGTCAGGCGTATTCAGATATTTCGGACCATCATCGGAATCAAGCAGCTTCCGTGCGCCAAATCCGATCACATCGCCCGTCGCGTCCCGGATCGGCCAGATCAGCCGCCCGCGGAACCGGTCGATCGGCCCGCGCCGGCCCTCCTTGGCCAGCCCGCCCTTCACCAGCTCCTCGGCGGTGAACCCGCGCGCCATGAGGTGGCGGGTCAGCGCCTCCCACTCGGCCGGCGCGTAACCGACCCCGAACGTCTCGGCGTCGGCCCGCTCGAACCCGCGCTCCGACAGGAACCGCCGCCCGGCCGACGCGTCGGGCCCCATGAGCTTGCCCGCGTAGAACTCGGCCGCCGCCCGGTGCGCCTCGATCAGCCTGGCCCGCTCGCCGTGGTCGCGCCGGGGGACGTAGCCGCCCTGCTCGTACTGGAGCTGGATGCCGGCCCGCTGCGCCAGCCGCTCGACGGCCTCGCCGAACGACAGGTGCTCGATCTTCTCGACGAACGTGATCACGTCGCCGCCCTCGGAGCAGCCGAAGCAGAAGTACATCCCGCGCTCGGGCGTGACGTTGAACGACGGGGTCTTCTCGTCGTGGAAGGGGCACAGGCCCTTGAGGTTGCCGCCTCCCGCGTTACGCAACTGGATGTGCTCGCCGATCACATCGGCGATGGGGGAACGCTCGCGTACGAGCGCGATGTCGACGTCACGGATCCGGCCAGCCACGCCGGGAAGTCTATTCCGCCCCACCGACGGTTCTGCGCCGCGGACGTGTCCGGGACCGGTATGGCGGGGAGGAAGGCGGAGGTTACCTCCCGGCTGCTAAAGGGGGAAACCGGTGATGCGGGGTCTCCGGGTCGGCTACAAAGGTAAAGGTTGTCGGTGGAAACGGTGACACGGGTGGAGATCATGCGATCGGGGCTTGTCGGACGATGGGCGGCCGTCACGGGCGCTGTGCTGTTGACCGGTGCCTGCACCCAGGCGACCGGGCTGGCGGGTGTCGGCGCCACGTCGCCCTCCACCGCCCCGGTGACGGGGACCCCGGCGGTCACCGCCACGATCCCCACTCCCAGCCACCTGGCGGCCGAGCAACCTCCCCAGGGCGACGAGCCGGTGGAGGTGCCGCCGCCGAAGCTGTCGAAGTACACCTACACCTTCCCCGTGAAGGGCTGTAAGACGGAGTACCAGCGCAAGCTGCTCGTGCTGCCCAAGACGACCATCTGGGCGCCGCAGGGCTGCGCGTTCGTGGCACCCGTCGGCGGCGTGGTGGACGAGGTCAACGTGCAGGACAGGTGGTCGGCGGGCACCGACGCGGGCTCCACCCGCGAGGGCAGGTTCGTCACGATCATCGGTGACGACGGCGTGCGGTACCTCGGCGGGCACCTCGACTCGGTGGCCGACGGGATCAAGCCGGGCACGCGGGTCAAGGGCGGCCAGCTCCTCGGCCGCGTGGGCCGCACGGGCAACGCCCGCGACACCGGGCCGAACCTCTACTTCGCGATCTCGTGGAAGACCGGCCCGGCCTTCTGGTGGGTCCGCAGGGGCATGGTCGAGCCGTGGGACTACCTCGACGCCTGGCAGGAGGGCAACCGTACGCTGTCGCCCCGGGAGGAGACGCTGAAGCTGCGCGGCAAGCTGGGCGAGACCCCGCAGTGCACCGTGCAGTGCTCGGCGGTCCGGTCGCAGCAGGAGCCGCAGCCGAGCAAGACCCCGCGGCCCCAGAAGAGCACCAGCGACAACAACGACGACGATGACGACGTCATCACGCTCAACCCGACGACAGCTCCTTTGGATGGACGGTGACGCCGGACCTGATCAGCTCCTGGATGTCGTCCACGACGTCCCAGACGTTGACGTTCATGCCGGCGATCACGCGGCGGTCGCGCAGCCAGTAGACGATGAACTCCATGCTCTCCGGGTCGCCCCGGTAGACGATCTCGTCGTGGCCCTCGATGTCGCCGGAGAACTCCATGCCGAGCTCGTACTGGTCGGTGTAGAAGTACGGCAGCATGTCGTGCACGACCTCCTGGCCGAGCATCGACCTGGCGGCGACCGGGCCGCCGTGCAGGGCGTTGGCCCAGTGCTCGACGCGGATGCGGCGGCCGTACAGGGGGTGGAGGAACTCCGCCACGTCGCCCGCCGCGTACACGTCGGGGTGCGAGGTGCGCAGGGAGGCGTCGGTGAGGATGCCCTGGCCGACGTCGAGGCCCGCGTCTCGGGCGAGCCCGACCTCGGGTGCGGCGCCGATGCCGACCACGACCACGTCCGCGGTGAGCCGCTCGCCCGAGCTGAGGCGCGCGCCGGTCTCGGTGATCTCCGCGGCGGCCGTGCCGAAGCGCAGGTCCACGCCCTTGCTCGCGTGCAGGCGGGCGAACAGCTCGCCGAGCTCCTGGCCGAGGGCCCGGTTGAGCGCGGTGGGCTCGGGCTCGACGACGGTGACCTGGCAGCCGGCCGTCCGCGCCGCCGCCGCCGTCTCCAGGCCGATCCACGAGGCGCCGATGATCAGCACGTCCCCGCCTTCCGCGAAGCGGCGCTTGAGCGCCTCGCTGTCCTCCACCGTACGCAGGTAGTGGGCGGGTCCCGGCAGGCGTCTGGGCACGGCGCCGGTCGCGATGAGCAGCTTGTCGAACGGCCGGCGCGACCCGTCCCCGAGCCTGACCGCGTGATGAGCCGGCTCGATGCGGGTGACCCTGGTGCCGAGCCGGAGATCCACGTCGTTGGCGGCGTACCAGCCGGGCTCGTGGACGAAGATCTCCTCCCGTTCGCTGCCGCCCTGGAGGTACCCCTTGGACAGGGGTGGTCTCTCATAGGGCCGTTCGGTCTCCGCGCCGATCAGCACGATCTCGCCGTCGAAACCCTCCTCGCGCAGCGTCTGCGCTGCCTTCGCGCCGGCGAGGCCGGCTCCGACGATCACATATGTGGCCATGGGCGCAGTATGCGCTCACCGGGGTCGTCGGGAAAGCCGGTTGTGCCAGGCGACCTGGCTCGTTGACGAACTCTTGATCAGTGGGAGAGCCGGCGGTGCCAGGCGACCGCCGAGGTGTCGGTGAGCGAGGCGATCTGGTCGATCACCACGCGAACGCGGGCGGCGTCGTTCGCGGCCTCCAGGAACGCGGGGCGGAAGGCGGGCTCCAGCGTGCCCGGCGCGCCGAGCGTGATCAGGGAGGCCAGCTCGGTGATGAGGTCGCGCTGCCTGGCCTGGTTGGCGTGGTGGTCGGCGGTCGTCATCACGTAGTGCGCGGTGACGCCCTTGAGCAGCGCGCACTCCAGCCTGGTGGCGTGCGGCACGACGAGATCGGCGCGGTGCCGGGAGCCGTACACCTCCTTGGTGGCGGCCTGCGCGGAGCGGCAGAACCGGCCGATGAGACCGCTGGTGAGCGCCTTGAGCCCGGCCAGGTCGGCCATGGTGGCCTCGAAGCGGCGCGGCCAGAGCGGGTCGGCGATCAGCTTGGCGAAGACCTCCTCCAGCTCGCCGAGGTCGGCGCCGGGGGCGTACCAGGTGCGGGTGATCCGTGCCACCTGGGCGCGCTCGTCCGGCGACTGGAGCGCCTCCGGGGTGACGTGGCCGGAGTGCAGCGCGTCCTCCAGGTCGTGCACGGAGTAGGCGACGTCGTCGGCCCAGTCCATGATCTGCGCCTCGAAGCTCACGCGGCCCTCGGGCGCGCCCTCCCTGATCCACCTGAACACCGGCAGGTCGTCGTCGTACACGCCGAACTTGGCGCCCTTGTCGCACGTCCACGGGTACTTGATGGAGGCGTCGAGCGCGGCCCGCGTCAGGTTGAGCCCGGCGCTGCGGCCGTCCTCGGTGAGCACCTTGGCCTCCAGCCGGGTGAGCAGGCGCAGGCTCTGCGCGTTGCCCTCGAAGCCGCCGCACGAGGCCGACAGCGCGTTGAGCGCCATCTCGCCGTTGTGCCCGAACGGCGGGTGCCCCAGGTCGTGGGCCAGGCAGGCGGTCTCCACCAGGTCGGGGTCGACGCCGAGCGTGGCGCCCATCTCCCTGCCCACCTGGGCGCATTCGAGCGAGTGAGTCAGGCGCGTGCGCGGGATGTGCTGGCCGCCGCCGAGCGTTTCGCCAGGGCCCACCACCTGCGTCTTCGCCGCCAGCCTGCGCAGCGCGGCGCTGTGCAGCACCCGGGCGCGGTCCCGCTCGAACGCGGCGCGTTCCGGATTGCCGGGAAGTTCCGGAACCCAACGCTCCTGGTCATGCTCGTCGTAGTACGGCATCGGTGAAGTGATTTTATCCAGTTTCAGGTCTCCGCTAGTGTCAAGCCTCGCGAGAAACCCTTCCCCGGGAGCCCTCCCCCATGACGACAGCGTTCCGAGCAGTGCTGGCCTTTACCCTGCTCGCCGGCTTCTACGTGCTGGTCGGCCTCATCCTGGCGGCCGCGGTCTTCATCGACGTCATGCTCGTCGTCGACTTCCACGCCAACACGGTCAAGTTCGCGATCGTGCTCACCCTGGCGGCGGGCGCGCTGGTCCGCGCGCTGGTCATGGTCAGCCGCCGCCGCGTCGGCGAGCAGCCGGGAGTGCCGGTCGGGCGCGAGCACGAGCCGGTGCTGTGGCAGACAGTCGAGGAGCTCTCACAGCGCGTACGCACCGCGCCCCCGGACGAGATCCGCCTGGTCGCGGAGGTGAACGCGGCCGTGTCCGAGGACACCCGCCTGCTGGGGCTGCGGGCGACGAGGCGGCGCATGTTCATCGGGCTGCCGCTGCTCCAGACGCTCACCGTGGACGAGATGCGCGCGGTGCTCGGGCACGAGCTCGGCCACTACAGCGGCGCCCACACCCGCCTGGGCGCGCCGGTCTACCGGGGCCGGGTCTCGCTCATCGCCACCGTGCGCGGCCTGCACAACCACCCGTTCGTCCAGCGCCTGTTCACCTGGTACGCCAAGCTCTACCTGCGCGTCTCGCAGGCCGTCTCGCGGCGGCAGGAGCTGGAGGCCGACCAGCTCGCGGTCGCCATCGGCGGCCGGCAGGCGATGGCGGGCGCGCTGCGCAAGATCCACGCCACCGCCACCGGCTGGGACCTGTACGTCAACAACTACCTGTCCCTGGCCGGCCGGGGAGGCGCCAGGCCCGCGTCCGTGTTCGGCGGCTTCCACGCCCTCATGAGCGACCCCGAACGCCAGGCCGAGATCGCCAAGCTGGGCGAGCAGCCCGAGGAGGTCTCCCCGTACGACTCGCACCCAAGCCTGAGCGAGCGGCTGGCCGCCGTCGAGCGCCTGCCGGAGCCGCAGCACGTGCCGGACCCGCGCTCGGCCCTGACGCTGCTCGTGGACGCCAACGTGGCGGTGCAGGCGGTGGAGCAGTCGATGTGGAGCCAGGAGGCCCTGACCGCGCTGCGGCCGGTGTCGTGGGAGGAGCTGATCTCGCAGGCCATGTACGCGGGCCGCAACGCCGACGCCGTACGCGACCTGGCCGTGGCCGGGCAGCAGGTGATGGGGGCGGCGCGGCCGTACCTGGACGCGGCGTTCGAGGCCATCGCGCGGGGGCGGCAGGCCGAGCTGGAGGCCAAGCTGCTGGAGCAGGGCTGGAACCCGTCGCCCACGCTGCTGGCCGGGGTGCTGGGGCAGGCGCTGGAGGCGGTGCTGATCCAGCTCGGCGAGGCCAGGTGGACGCTGTCGTGGTCCGGGCCCGCGCGGCTGCTGTTCGACGACGGGGAGGAGGTGGCCCTGTCGGAGTACGCGGCTCAGGTGGCGGCCAACCCCGCGGCGGTGGCGGGGTTGCGGCAGTGGCTGGGCGATCACGGCATGCGCCACGACTACGTGCCGCTGGAGGAGCCCAGCCCGGCCGCGCTGGGATAGCCGCCAAGTCGGAGGCTTCGTTCCAGCACGGGCTCAGCAGCTTCGATCCAGCACTGTTTTCAGAGGTTTCGTTCCAGCACGTCGCGGTGTTCCGCGACCCAGTCGTGGGCGGCCCCGACCTGCTCCACGACGCCGTCCGCGCGCAGCCTGACCGCGTGCGCCATCCCGGCCTCGGCGTCCGCCTCGATGCCGCGCCGGCACCGGTCCTGCCACCACAGCACGGTGTCCACCACCTCGCCGCGCTCCGCCAGCCCGTAGCCGTCGCAGATCACCCGCACCCGCCGCGCCGCCTCCCCCGGCTCCGCGCCCGGCCCCAGGCCGGCGTACTGCCAGCAGACGTGCGCCACGTCGTGGATCCGCCTGCCCGGCCCGGCTATGTCCCAGTCGATGAACGCCACGGGCCGCAGCCCCGCGCCGCCGTCACGGTAGACGGTGTTCTTCGGTGAGAGGTCGTTGTGGCAGACGACCTCGCCGCCCTCCGCCTGCGGCGTGCCCGCCGTGAGGTCGTGGAACTCGCGGACGAGCCCCGCCACCCGCGCCAGGCTCTCGTCCGACGTGACGCCGTCCGGCTGGGTCTCCTCCCACGCCACGTGTCCGTCCACGAAGCCGAGGATCTCGCGGCCCTGCTCGTCGAGGCCGAGGTAGCGCGGCGCGCCCGCCCAGCCGTGCCGCTCGAACAGGCGCAGCAGCTCGTGCACGTACGCGGCCCGCGGGCCGGGGACGCGGCGGACGGTGTCTCCGACGCGGATGACGGCGTTGACGAAACCGCCGGGGAGAGGTGTCTCTGACATGTGATCCAGCATGCCCGGCCCGAACGCGCTTTGAGACTTTTCCGCACCTCTTTCGCGCAGATCTCGCTCAAAGTCTCACTGGGCGGTGCAGTGAGACGATTGAAGGGAGTGAAAGGAGCCTCGACGTGACAGAGGACGACATCATCGAGTTCGTGCGCGGCCTGCCAGGGACGGTCGTGTTCACCGCCGGGCCCGGCGACGGGTCGCCCGAGGTGGCGTGGGGGGACTCGTTCTTCTTCTACGATCCTGACGGCCTGGACGCCATCCCGGCCGACGGCCGCCTGCCGTACGCGACGATCGTGACCAAGGACTACCCGGGGTTCGACACCGCCTCCGGCCTCGACCGGCCGGGGGTCTTCCGGCTGAACGTGGCGGTCGGCCGGGTCGCGTTCGAGCGGCTGGTCGGGCACTCGCCCGCCGAGCACCGCGCGGGTGTCGACTACACGGTGTTCGACCAGGTCATCCCGCATCCGCTGTACGCCACCCAGTCGTGGATCTCCATCCTGAACCCCGCGGACGCCGGGCGCGCCCAGGCGATCCTGCGCGACGCGCACGCCCGCGCCGCCAAGCGCCACCGCAGGCCGTCCGGCACGTCCCCCGCCTGATCACGGCTCGGTCGAGTTTCCCGGACGACCTTGCCACACTGCGCTTCGTGACCGTACGGTCACCCTTAGCATTCTCACCGGCTGAAGGAGGCGCTGTGAGCAGGTACGACGGCGGACCCCAGCGAGGCTCGACGATGCTCCCCCACCTGGCCTGGCGCGTGGAGGCGATGATCGCCGGCATCGCCGAGCGGCGCCCGCCCGCCCCCGGCGCGATCGCCCAGGCGCTCCGGAAGGTGCCCCGCCACTGGTTCGTCCCCTCGCTCGGCCTGGTGCTCGACGGTGACGGCGGGGCCGCGCCGATCGATCGCGACCTCGACCCGCCCGCGTGGTGGGACGCCGTCTACTCCGACCGGCCGATCGCCACGCCGCTGGTCGCGGGCGGCACCTCGTACACCTGCGTCAACCCCTCCCCCAGCTCCGTCGTCGACGTGCTGGAGCTGCTCGACCTCCGCCCCGGCCACCGGGTGCTGGAGGTGGGGACGGGCAGCGGGTGGGTCACGGCGCTGCTGTGCCGGCTGGCGGGCGAGTCGGGGCGCGTGACGTCGGTCGAGGACGACGCCGGGGTGGCGGAGGCGGCCCGGCGCAACCTGGTCGCCGCCGGGGTCCGCCCGCACCTCGTCACGGGTGACTGCGCGGGCGGATGCCCGGAGCGGGGGCCGTACGACCGGCTGCTCGCGCCGTCCGCCGCCCCGGGGCCGTGGAGCGCGCAGGCGGCACCCGGGGCGGTGATCGTCGGCGGGAGCGGGCGGGCCGTGCGGCTGGTGGTGGCGGGGGCCGAGGACGAGCCGCACAGGCCGTGACGGCCGCCTCATCACCGCCGTCACCGTCTCGTCGCCGCCATTGCCGTCTCGTCAGCGCCTCCAGAAGAGGAGGTGGGTGATTCCGCTGGGGCTCGGCACGGTGTCCAGGTGGAAGCGGTCGAGCAGGTCGGTGTGGCTCTCCCACAGCCGTTCGCCCCGTCCGAGGTCGACGGGCGCGACGGCGATGTGCATCGTGTCGACCAGGTCGGCCTCGAGGAACTCGCGGACGGTGGCGACCCCGCCGCCGAGGCGCACGTCCCTGCCGCCGGCCGCCTCCTTGGCCCGGGCCAGCGCCTCGGCCGGGGTGGCGTCGAGGAAGTGGAAGGTGGTGTCGGCCAGGGTGAACGACGGGCGTACGTGGTGGGTGAGCACGAAGACCGGCGTGCGGAACGGCGGGGTGTCGCCCCACCAGCCCTGCCAATCGTGGTTCTCCCACGGGCCGCGCTGCGGGCCGAACTTGTTGCGTCCCATGATCTCGGCGCCGATGTTGCGGGTGTGGTCGCGCGTCATGTAGTCGTCCAGGCCCCGGGTGCCGCCGGGGTCGGTACGGTTCACCCAGCTGGCGGTGGCGCCCGCCCAGGACCAGAGCGGGGCGGCGTCCGCGTGCCCGAACGGGCGCTCCAGGCTCTGCCCCTCACCGGCGCCGAACCCGTCCCGCGACACGTTGAAGCAGTGCACCCTCAACAGCTGCGACATATTCTCTCCTCGGTCTGAGGTGACGCCCGGGCCGGGCGCCCCTTCCGGGAAGTGGTCGGAGCCGCGCGGAGATTCTTGCCATGCTGCCGGCAGGGAATCCTGACCATCGCATATTACTGTGGAGTCCCTCATTACTACTCGGGCGAGACACCTCATTCACTGGCCCAATTGCCCGGAACCCCTTGACTTAATTTGCATGGACTCCATGATTAGTCGCAAGTCCGACATCCCCCGCCGGCCTTGCCTAGGAGCCCCATGCGCAAGCTCGTACGCAGCCTCGCCCTCCTCGCCTTCCTCTGCGCGTCCGTCCTCGTCGCGCCGCCGGCCGCCCTGGCCGCCATCACCGGCCAGTCGGCCACGAACACGGCCACCACCGTGACGTACCAGTTCACGTTCACCGGCAGCCCCGCCTACGCCCGCACCTACGTCGACACCGACCGCAACCCCGCGACCGGCTTCGCCCAGGGCGGCGCCGGCGCCGACTTCTTACTCGAGAACGCCTCCCTGTACCGCCACAACGGCGGCGGCTGGAGCTGGACGCTCGTGGGCCCGGTGACGTACACGGCCTCGGGCGGCACGGCCAGGTGGACGGTGTCGCGCGCGGACCTCGGCGAGAGCGCCACGCCGAACGACGCCGACCTCGTCTTCCAGGTCGAGTCCCCGCTGGAGACCTCCGCCAAGTACACGCACGTTTACTCCGGTGGCGGCGGAGGCGGCGGCACGGTCACGTACACCCCCACGACCGCCGACTTCGCCAACCCCGAGCGCGGCCTCTACCACCACACCGGCGACTGCGACAAGAACGACTTCTCCCTCGCCACCCTGCAGACCTACCGCACCAGCCAGCACATCTCGCTGGTGATGTGCGTGTTCTACCTCGCCGAGTTCAGGACCACCGCGATCAGCCAGGCCGCGCTCGACCAGTTGCAGCAGCAGCTCGACACCGTACGCGCGGCGGGGCTGAAGATGGTCCTGCGCTTCGCCTACACCACCTCCACCGACGGCGCCGACGCCGCCAGGGACCGCGTGCTGGCCCACCTCGACCAGCTCAGGCCGTACCTGAACGCGAACCAGGACGTCATCTACCTCATGCAGGCCGGGTTCATCGGGGCGTGGGGCGAGTGGTACTACACCCAGAACTTCGGCAACGCCGGCACGGTCACGGCCGCGGACTGGGCCAACCGCAAGGCCGTCGTGGACAAGCTGCTCAGCACCCTGCCCTCGACGCGGATGGTGCAGCTGCGCACGCCCAAGTTCAAGCGCACGATGTACACGACCACCCCGGTCACCTCCGGCCAGGCGTACGGCGGCTCGGCCGTGGCCCGGCTCGGGCACCACAACGACTGCTTCCTGGCCAGCCCGGACGACTACGGCACCTACGAGAACGCGGCCGTCGAATACCCGTACCTGGAGGCGGAGACGAGGTACGTGGCCATGGGCGGGGAGACCTGTAACCCCAACCCGCCGCGTTCCGACTGCCCGACGGCCAAGGACGAGCTGTCGCGCTTCCACTGGTCGTACCTGAACACCGACTACCACACCGGCGTCCTGGGAAGCTGGAGCACCGGCGGCTGCCTCGCCGAGATCACCCGCAGCCTCGGCTACCGCTTCGCCCTGCAGACCGGCACGTACCCGAGCACCGCCTCACGCGGCGGCGGCCTGCCGATCAGCATCACGCTGGAGAACGACGGCTACGCCGCCCCGTTCAACCCGCGCGGCCTGCAGCTGATCCTCCGCAACACCTCGACCGGGGCGCTGCACCGCTTCCCGCTCACCGCCGATCCCCGCAGGTGGGCGGCCGGGGCCACCAGCACGATCACCCAGACCGTCACCCTGCCCGCCTCCCTCCCCGCAGGCTCCTACGCGCTGCTGCTCAACCTGCCCGACCCGCTGCTGTCGGCCCGGCCCGAGTACTCGATCCGCCTCGCCAACGAGGGCACCTGGGAGCCGGCCACCGGCTTCAACAACCTCCGGCACACCGTCACCGTGAGCTGACCTCCCCTTCCCGGCCCGCCGCCCCGCCCGCTCGCGGGGCGGCGGGCCGCACCGTCGTCCGGCGGCGGTTCGCCGGGCTCGGGTCAGGCGTCGTCCGGCGCCGGTTCTCCGAGCTCGCGCTCACGCGTCGTCCGGCAGCGGTTCGCCCGTCTCCAGCAGCGACTTCAGGCTCGACACCACGCTCGGCCAGCCGTGGCTGACCATCTCGGCCAGGCTCGATCCCGGCTCGAAGCCGTCGTGGACGACGGTGAGCTTCACGACCTGGGCGGCCTCCGCCTCCTCGATCGTGAAGGTGACCTTCGAGCGGGACTCGCCGGACAGCCGGGCGAGCAGCTCGTCGTCCCAGCCGAAGCGCTTGGCGAGCTCCGGGGTGACGGCGTGCCAGGTGTAGGAGAGCCGGCTGTAGGGCTCGGCCTCCAGCACGACCTGCTCCGGGTCGCTGATCAGCACACCGTGGTTGTCCCAGGTCATCGACGATCCGGCGGACCAGTCCGTGATGAACTCCGTGGCCCAGTAGCGCCGGGTGAAGGCGGGCTCGGTCAGCGCCTGCCAGAGCTTCTGCGGGGTGGTGCGGATGTAGGTGGTGTAGACGAAGGTCGGCGCGTCGTCCATCGGGGTCTCCTCCAGAGCGTTCTTCAGGTCGGCCAGGGCTTGGACCCTGGCCCGGTCGTAGCGGCTGATCCACCGGTGGGCGATCTCGTGCACGGGCGCGGCGTTGAGGTAGTGCAGCTTCTCCCGGCCCCGCCGCACGGTGGTGACGAGCCCGGCTTCCTCCAGCACCGCGAGGTGCTTGCTGACGGACTGCCTGGCCATGTCGAGCCCGGCGCACAGCTCGCGCAGCGTCTGCCCGTTGCGGGCGTTCAGCGAGTCGAGCAGCGCGCGCCGGCTCGGATCGGCCAGCGCCTTGAACACCTCGTCCATGTCCGCCCTCACTACCCTGCTCGCCACCCATCGATATGCAGCCATCTGGCTGCCTTTAAATTAGGCAGCCAGATGGCTGCCTGTCAAGCGCCCTCGTTGGGGGCCGCGCAGGGTCTTCTGAGGTGGCTCTCACCTGCGCTCTTTCCGGGCGGCTGAGGCGGGCGGGAAGAACAAGACTGTTGTCCGGCGATTTTTTCGTGCACGGTTGTCGGCATCCTCACCACCTGCCGGCAGGAGTTCCAGCATGTCCGAATCGGTGCCGCTGCATCTCGCGGGCAACAACGCGCCGGTCGCCGAGGAGGTGACCCTGGAGCCGTCCAAGGTCGTCGGCGAGATCCCGGCCGAGCTGAGCGGGCAGTTCTTCCGCAACGGGCCCAACCCGCGTACCGGCTGGTCGCCGCACTCCTTCGCGGGCGACGGCATGATCCACACCATCGCGCTCGACGGCGGCAGGGCGCGCTGGTACCGCAACCGGTACGTGCGCACGCCGCTGTACGAGCACCCCGGCGAGTCCCGTCTCGCCCTCGCCTTCGACCAGGAGACCCGCCGGATCGACTACCGGGTCACCACTGCCAACACCCACCTGATCGCGCACGGGGGCCGGCTGTTCGCGCTGGAGGAGGGCGGCTTCCCGTACGAGGTGACGCCGGACCTCGCCACGATCGGGGCGCACACCTTCGACGGAGCCCTGCGGACCCCGATGACCGCGCACCCGAAGACCTGCCCGATCACGGGCGAGCTGCTGTTCTTCGGCTACCGGCTGCGCCCTCCGTACCTGACCTGCTACCGCGCCTCTGCCGCCGGCGAGGTGGTGCAGACGCGGGTCGTGGACGTGCCGCGCGCGACGATGATGCACGACTTCGCCATCACCCGCGATTACATGATCTTCATGGACCTGCCGGTGGTCTTCGACCCCGCCCGGGCCGCGGCGGGCGGGCCGCCGTGGCGCTGGGACGACGCGCACCGCGCCCGGTTCGGCGTGCTGTCGCGCACGTCCGGCGACGACGCGCCCGTACGATGGTTCGACGTCGCCCCGTGCTACGTGTGGCACACCATGAACGCCTTCCAGGACCCACAGGGCGAAACGATCACCGTCACCGGCACCCGCGTCCCCACGCTCTGGCGCGGCGGCGCCGGCGACCTGGAGGGCGGGCTCCCCGTCGTGTACCGCTGGACGCTGAACCTGAGGTCCGGCGCGGTCTCCGAGGAGCCACTCGACGACGCGCCCAGCGAATACCCCCGCGTGGCCGACTCGACGCTCGGCCTTCCCCACCGTTACGGCTACACGACGAGCTTCTCCCTGGACGCCGAGCCCGAGCGGTCGGAGATCTACGCCCACGACCTCACCGGCGGCGCACGAGCGGTGCACCGCCTACCCCCGGGCCACACCTGCGGAGAAGCCGTCTTCGTGCCCCGGTCCGGCATCGGTGAGAACGAGGGTTACCTGATGACGTTCGCCCACGACCGAGGCGCCGGTACGAGCTACCTGGCCATCCTGGACGCCGCCGACCTGGCCGCGCCCCCACTCGCCGAGGTACACGTACCGGTGCGCATCCCCACCGGCTTCCACGGCAACTGGATCCCGGTCTGAGTCACTCATGGTCCTCGATCACGCCTGCGACGACCGTGCCTGCCCGCGCGGCCGGCCGATCAGTTCATCGGCCAGGCGTACTCGAACTCGGGCAGTTCGAAACCCTGCTGGAAACGGCACATCCGCTCGTCCGTGCGGCGGGCGCCGTGCCGTTCGTAGAAGGCGATGGCGCGCGTGTTCGCGCTCAGCACCTCCAGATAGACCTCCCTGCCGGGGTGCTCGTCCGCCGCCCACGCCAGCCCTCGCCGCAGCAGTCGCGTTCCGACGCCCGAGCCGGTGCTCCCCGGGCGCACATGGAGGTTGTCGAGCAGGATCCGCCCATCGGGAGCCGGAAGCAGGTAGACGAAGCCGAGCAGTTTCCCGTCGTCGTCGTGCGCGACGATCAGCCCCGACCCCCGCACCGGCGAAGCCAGCCGTTCCCGCCACAGCGCCAGCCGATCGTCGGTCAGGGGTCCGTTCAGGAAGCTGCCGGGCATGATCCCCGCATATGCCGAACGCCAGCTGTCCACGTGCAGCTCAACGATAGGGACAACGTCCTCAAGGTTGCCGTTTCTCATCCGCATGGCGCAGAGCATCCCATGCGGGGACAAGCTTCACGCATCCCGGCATCCAGCGATATCCGCCCATACAGGCCCTAAACCATTTGACGGCGTGCGCACGCTCCCGGAACGATCTGCCGCGTGCACATTGAATTCTCACGTTTCTCCCCCGACGAGACGGAAGCGCTGGTCGACTTCCTGACCGGCGAGGACTGGCCCTTCCACTCGACGGTCCAGGAGGCGCCGGCCATCAGGCAGCGGGCCGCCGAAGGGCTCTACGACGACGCGGAGAGCCGGACGTTCTGGCTGCTGGCGGACGGGGAACGGGCCGGGCTGGTACGCCTGCAGGACCTCGCCGACTCCACCCCCATGTTCGACCTCCGGATCCGCAAGGCCTGGCGCGGGCGCGGCCTGGGAACGGCGGCCCTCAACTGGCTCACCTCCTATCTCTTCACGGAATTCCCGGGGATCAGGCGCATCGAGGGCAATACGCGGCAGGACAACCACACCATGCGGGCCGTCTTCCGCAAGTGCGGATATGTCAAGGAGTCGCATTACCGCGAGGCGTGGCCGGCCCCGGACGGCACCGTGTACGACTCCGCGGGCTACGCGATACTGCGGCGCGATTGGGAATCGGGCACGGTGACGCTGCCTGATTGGAATGACGAACCCCGAGACTAGGTGATGGTCCGGAAAAGGAAAGGCGCGACCAGCCCGATGAGAGCCAGCGCCTCGGTGAGAACGAAACCGAGAAGCATGTTCTGACGGATCAGGGGGTACGCTTCCGGCTGGCGGGCGATGGCCTGAACTCCTTGGCCGAAGATGATTCCGACGCCGATGCCGGGGCCGATGGCGGCGAGGCCGTAGCCGATGGCGGTGACATTGCCGGATACCGCAGCGAGAACGTCCACAGGGTTCCCTTCTGAGGGTCTGGTGAAGCGAAGTGTCGCCGTCACCACCATTCGGCCACATGGACACTTCGGCGGGAAATGCCCGGCCGCACGAAAATGACCGATCATGCTTGTGGATAAGGTCGATGGACAAATTGATATACATTTGTTCCATGCTCGGACACGAGAGCGGGCCGGCATTCCGATCGGCCGGGCCGGACGACGTCCGCACTCCGGGGCCGTCTACCCTGTCGGCGTGAGCACCGACATCTACGGCTTCATCGAAACTCGCCACCCGCACGCCGGCGAGGACTGGCACGAAGGCGAGGCATGGACGGTGTGCATGCCTCTCTATCCGCTCTATGACGACCAGGATTACGAATCGTTCGGCTGCCTCTTCGGTGTTCGCAACCGGCGCGGCTGGCCTCCTGTCGCGGCCGGCCGTGGATTACCGGCCGACGCGTCGGAAATGGTCCGTGCCGATTATGAGAACTCCGCGCTGATCGATGCAGCCGTACGCGGCTGTACGTGGGTTTCCTGGGCGGAGCTTCGTGACCTCGATATGACCGTGGCGGTGCCCGAGCACGGCCCACTGACACGGCTGGATGTGCTGGGACCGGGCACCGAATGGCAGTACGTCTTCGGGGTGATGCGGGCCTTGGCACGACGGTTCGGGGCCGATGGCGTCCGTCTGGTCGTCTGGTTCGACTGAACGCCGGCTCAAACAGGCCCTACGGCAGGGATGCCGAGCCTGCCTCGGTACGGGTGCGCCCGCTTGGCACCCTCCTCCCACGACAGCAGCTCCGCCCAGGCCAAGGGCAGGTCGGGACGGTAGAAATACGTGACGCCGGGCCGGCGATGATTGCGGTGGGCGAGGAGAAGCTCCCAATATCTCTCCGCGGCCTCCTTAAGCACCGACACAGGGCGCACCTGCTCCTCGGTCTCCTTCCCGAAGGTCCTGGTGAAAACAACGCCCTCGCGGGAGATGTCCACGCGGTAGGGGCCGAACTCATGAACCTCTCGGGCTGACCGGCCGGACAGTATGTCGTCGATCGCTGCGAGCACGATCAGGGCGCCGTCGAATCCACTCAGCTCGAAAGTCAGGAGCACACCCATGGCCATCTCGGCAACCCCGGCTTCGCGGTCCGCTTCATAGGTGATTCTCGCATCGGTCACCACAAAACGCATGCCGCCCATCCTAAACCGCGTCCAACACGGGACCGGTCCGATCGCCCGGCTCCGGTCAGGTATTGCCGGACAACAATGACGCCAAATCGTGCACCGCCGGACGGCTCCGCTGCTCACGTGGCACCGCTCGCAACACCATTCTCGCGTCCATGGACCAGTACTGCCATGGGTCCGGCGGGATGAACGAACCGGCGAGATCGTCGGTCAGCGTATTCCGAAGCGCGCCGGCGCTTGAGCTCAATCCATGTCGATATCGTCGAGAAGGTGGAGCAAGTGCGAGAGAACGCGCAGACAGGCGTCGATCTCGGCCTCGGACAGATCGCCGCCGATCTGGCGAAGCACCGCTCGCTCGCGATCGATCACGGCATCGATGGCCCTTTCCCCTTCTTCCGTCAACCGGATGAGCGATGACCGCTTGTGCGCCGGGTTGGCCACGAACTCGACCAGCCCCAGCCCGGCCGCGTCGTTGGTCATGCGCTGGACGAACTGCCGGCTCAGCGCCTGGGCCCGGCCCATCTGCGGGACGGTCATGGGGCCGTTCTCACGCAACATGTTGAGCACGGCTCGCACTCCGACCGACAGCCCCTCGATGGGCGCGTCCTGCTCCACCTTGCGCTGGGCGCGCCGGTACAGCGGCCCCACCAGGTCGAACACCTCCGTGAGCCGGTCGGTCACCGCGCTCGGATCTGTCTCTCTCACCCGTCCATGATGACACCTAAGTTGTCATTCTGGAGCCCATATGACACCTTGGTTGTCATGAAAGATCTGTTCTGGATTGATCGTGGCACCGGCTGTCCCCTCGTCCTGCTGCACGGCGGCTTCCTCGACCACGGCATGTGGGAGGACCAGATCCCGGTCCTGTCGTCGCGCTACCGCGTGATCGCCCCCGACGCCCGCGGCCACGGCCGCTCCGCCAACGGCACCGAGCCCTACCGGCTCACCGACGACCTCGCCGCCCTGCTACACCATCTGGACATCGGGCCCGCCGTCCTGGTGGGGGTCTCCATGGGGGCCGGGATCGCCGTCGACACCGCGCTGGAACATCCGGAGCGGGTCAGTGCCGTGGTCGTGACCGGGGCAGGGACGAGCCTGCCGTACTTCGAGGATCCGTGGACCACGAAGACCATGGCGACCTGGCACGCGGCGATGGCCGCCGGTGATCTGGACGCGTCGGTGGAGGCGTTCACGATGCTCGGCGTGGGGCCGCGCCGCGCGCTCGGCGACCTCGATCCGATCGTGGTGAGCCGGCTGATGCGGATGGCGAGGAGCACGATGTCCAAGCATTCCGCCGGCGAGCCGAACCATCTGGTGATGGTGAATGACGCGTGGGAGCGGATCGCGTCGATCGGCGTGCCCGTGCTGGCCATTCACGGGGACGAGGATTCCGACGATCACATCGGGATGGCGGAACGGCTCGTGCGGGCGGTGGCCGACGGGCGGTCGGTATCGATCGAGGGGGCCGCTCATTATCCGAACATGGAACGGCCTGAGGTCTACAACAAGATCCTGGAGGAGTTTCTCGACCGCCTCCGAGGTTGATCTCGCCTATGCCGCTGTTTCTCCGCGACAGAAATCCGCCACTGAATCATCGGGGGCATTCCCGCCAGCACGGCTGAAATGACGGTTGTCGCCGTTGATCGCCGGGCGGGCCTTCCTCGCCTGCGGGACGGCCGATAGGCTCAGCGCTCGTACCAGGGGCCGCATGTGCCGGGAGGGGCCGGATTGCTTACCATCGGGCAGCTGGCCGCACGCGTGGGCGTGACCGTACGGGCAGTCCGGCATTATCACCAGTGTGGCCTGCTGCCCGAGCCCGAGCGCGACGCCTCGGGGTACCGCCGCTATGGCCCGCGAGCCGTCGTCGATCTGATCCGGATCAAGACCCTGGTGGCCGCGGGCGTGCCGCTCGCGCGGGTGGAACAGCTGCTGAGAGCCGGCCGGGACGAGTTCGCCGCCGCCATCGCGGAGATCGACCGGCAGATGGCGGCCAAGATCGCCGACCTGACGGATCATCGGGCGCAACTGGCAGAGCTGGTCGCCGGTGATCGGTTGTTCCTGCCGCCGGAGGTGATCGAGCTCCTCGACCGGCAGCGGGCTCTCGGGGTGAGCGAGCGCATGAACGGCATCGAGCGTGACTCCTGGATCATGATCACCGCGCTGGCGCCCGACCAGGTTCTGGCGTGGGCGGCCACCAAGAGCGCCGCCCTGGAGGATCCCGAGCTCGTTCGGCTCTACCTCGCCATGGACCAGGCGTGGGACTGGCCGGCCGACGATCCGCGACTTCCGGACCTGGCCGAAGCGATCATGGACTGGGACCGTCGCAACCCACGCGAGGACGAGGCGTCGGAGGGCCTGGCCGCCCTGATGAACTCCAACTCCTTCGAGTCCTCGCCCGCCTGGGCACGGCTGAGACGGCTGATGGCCGCTCGATCCGCGCAACGCCCTTGACCTTGACCGTGCGTCAGGGTCCGAGCATCAGGTCCATGACGAACTCAACGGCATCGCAGACGTACGACCGATCGATCCTGGAGGCCGACCTGAAGGCCATCCACGACAAGGGGGTCCCCGGGCTGCTCGCCGCGGCGCACACCGGACGGGAACTGCTGACCGCGCGGTACGGCGTGGCCGAGCTCGGTTCCGATCGGCCGATCGCCTACGACAGCTACTTCCGGATGGGCAGCACGAGCAAGACGTTCACCGCAACCGCCGTACTCCAGCTCGTGGGCGAGGGGCTGCTCTCGCTCGACGACCTCGTCGAGGACTGGCTTCCGGGGGTGGTCCGGGGCAACGGCAACGACGGCACCAGGATCACTGTCAGGCGGCTGCTCCAGCAGACGAGCGGGCTGCCCGAATACATGTACGACGTTCCGATCTGGTCGGCGAAGGACTTCCAGGAGCATCGGTTCGACTCCTACACACCGGAGGAACTCGTCGCCATCGCCATGCGGCACGAGCCCAACTGGGTGCCGGAACCAGGCGACCAGCGCTGGAACTACTCCAACACCAACTACATCCTGCTCGGAATGGTCATCAAGAAGGTCACCGGGATGGAGCGGGCGCACGTGGTGAGGGATCGGATCCTCCGTCGCCTCGGACTCGACCACACCTTCATCCCGGGGGACGATCCCCGGCTTCCGGAGCCGCACCCGAAGGGCTACACCGAGTTCCCCGACAGCACCGAGCCGGTCGAGACGACCGACTGGAACCTGACCCCTGCGGACGCCGCGGGCGATCTCATCACCACGGCGGCCGACCTCGTACGGTTCTGGCAGGCATTGCTGGGGGGCGAGCTCCTGGAGCCCGCACAGCTCGCCGCGATGAAGGAGACGGTGCCCGCGCCCGAGTGGGACCCCGTCTTCCCCGGCGCCTCCTACGGCCTGGGCATCGCCCGGTTCCTATCTCCCTGCGGCCCGTACTGGGGCCACGCCGGAAACACCCCCGGCCACACCGCCCACAGCGGCTTCACCGAGGACGGCCGCCGCGGGATGGTGCTGTTCACCACGTTCTGGGCGCCGAACGAGCACGCCCTCCCGATCGAAGCGCTGGTCAATGACGCGCTGGACCACCTGATGTGCGCCGCTGACGGCCCGCGCACCGGGTGAGGCCTTCGGGTCGATGGGTTGGTGCGCGCTCGCCACGGTCTCCCGATCGACCGATGGCATCCTAGGGTGCCGCATACCGGAGGACCCGCGGAAGGGGATCAGTCGAAGGCCGCCCGGATCGCCCGGCCTGTCGCGGGGTCACGGTCGATGTCCGCCTTGACGTCCGCGAGCGTCTGGGCCGCCAGCGCCTCGCGCAGGGCCTCTTCCGCCCGGCGCATCGCCGACTTGACCGGGCACGGCCCCGCGGGGCGGCGCCAGCTCGCCGATCCTGCCGCCGCAGCGGATCTCCGAGCAGTGGAACAGGAGCGCGTCGCCCTCGATGGCCTCGACCACGTCGAGAAGCGTGATCTCGCTGATGGGCCTGGCCAGGCGGAAGCCGCCGCGCGGCCCCGGCACGGAGGCCAGCGGCCCCGCCCTGGTCGGCTGCTGCAGCTGCTTGACCAGGTAGGGACCGGGCAGCCCGTGGGCCTCGGCCAGCGTGGCGCCGCCGACGGGGCCGCCGACGACCGTGTCGAGAACCGGCTCATGCAGCCATCTGGTGCCTGCGTGCATCGACTCGAAGGAGCACGACATGAAGGACGTTCTGGTCATCGGCGGCGGGTTCGCCGGGGTGTGGAGCGCGGCCGGGGCGATCCGGGCCCGTCAAGGCGGCCGGCGACGCGGTGCGGGAGGGGGCTGGAAGGCCCCCTCGCCCGGGGCTCGTGGCGAAGCCGCGAGCCCCGGTGAACACAGCCCGAGCCGGAGGCGAGGCCCTTTCAGCAGCCACCCCGTGCATGGGATCCGGGGGTCAGCGGGTGTCGGAGTCGGATTGTGTGAGAGCGGCTCGGCCGGCTTCGAGTCTGGCTACCGGGATGCGGAAGGGCGAGCAGGAGACGTAGTCGAGGCCGATCTCGTGGCAGAAGCGGACCGAGTCCGGGTCGCCGCCGTGTTCGCCGCAGATGCCCAGGTGCAGGTCCGGCCTGGCCGAGCGGCCCTCCCGCACCGCGATCTCCATCAGGCGGCCGACGCCCTCCCTGTCGATGGTCTCGAACGGGGAGACGCCGAAGATGCCGGCGTCGAGGTAGTGGGAGAAGAAGGCGGCTTCGACGTCGTCGCGGGAGAAGCCCCAGGCCAGCTGGGTGAGGTCGTTGGTGCCGAAGGAGAAGAACTCGGCGGCCTCGGCGATCTGGGCGGCCGTGAGGGCCGCTCTGGGGACTTCGATCATGGTGCCGATCAGGGCTTCCACCCCGGCCTCCGCGAGGATCTTGACGGCCTCCTCGCGTACGGACTCCAGCTCCTGTACGGCCGCCACCAGCGGGATCATGATCTCCGGCTTGGCGCCGGGCACCTCGGCGGCGGCCTGGGCGATGGCGCGGACCTGCATGGCGAACAGTCCGGGGATGACCAGGCCGAGGCGGACGCCGCGCAGGCCGAGCATCGGGTTCTGCTCGTGCAGGCGCTTGACCGCCGTCAGGAGCTTGCGGTCCTTGTCCGTGGCCTGGCCCGTGGCGACCTTGACGGACAGGTCGACGATGTCGGGCAGGAACTCGTGCAGGGGCGGGTCGATGAGGCGGATCGTGACGGGAGCGCCGTTCATGGCCTGGAATATGCCGATGAAGTCGGACTTCTGGAGGGGCTCCAGCGCGTCCAGCGCCGCCTGACGTTCGGCATCGGACGAGGCCAGGACGAGGTCCTCCACGAGCTGGCGGCGCTCGCCCAGGAACATGTGCTCCGTACGGCACAGCCCGATGCCCTGCGCGCCGAAGCGGCGGGCGCGGGCCGCGTCCTCGGGGGTGTCGGCGTTGGCGCGGACGCCGAGCCGGCGGGCCCGGTCCGCGTGGCGCATGACCCGGTCCACGGCCTTGACCAGGTCGTCCTGCGGCTCCGTGGCGCCCTCGAAGTACTCGACCACGGCCGAGTCCACGACCGGCACCTCGCCGAGGAAGACCTCGCCGGTCGTGCCGTCGATGGAGATGACGTCGCCTTCGGAGACCACCACGTCCCCAGGCGCGACGAAGCGCTGCTCGGCGGTGTGGACCTCCAGTTCCTCGGCCCCGCACACGCACGTCTTGCCCATGCCGCGGGCCACCACGGCGGCGTGTGAGGTCTTGCCGCCGCGGCTGGTCAGGATGCCCTTGGCGGCGATCATGCCGGCCAGGTCGTCGGGGTTGGTCTCGCGGCGGACGAGGATGACGTCCTCGCCCTGCTCCGCCAGCTCGACGGCGCGCGCCGAGGAGAAGACGGCCTTGCCGACGGCGGCGCCGGGCGAGGCGTTCATGCCCCTGGCGATCTTCTTCTTGTCCGCGCCGCCGTCGAAGCGGGGGAACATGAGCTGGGCGAGCTGGTCGCCGGTGACCCGGGTGACGGCCTCGTCCATGGTGATGAGGCCCTGGTCGACGAGCTGGGTGGC
Organism: Nonomuraea rubra; assembly: GCF_014207985.1. Classification (NCBI taxonomy): domain Bacteria; kingdom Bacillati; phylum Actinomycetota; class Actinomycetes; order Streptosporangiales; family Streptosporangiaceae; genus Nonomuraea; species Nonomuraea rubra. The sequence goes on from NZ_JACHMI010000001.1 coordinate 9,826,201, forward strand.
GATGCAGAAGGCCGCCGCCGCCGTGCGCTTGCCCACGCGGGTCTGCAACATCCACAACTTGCCGCGCTCGATGGTGAACTCGATGTCGCACAGGTCCCTGTAGTGGTTCTCCAGGGTCTCCATGATGCCGACGAGCTCGTCGTACGACTGCTTGTCGAGGTGTTCGAGGTCTTCCAGGGGGATCGTGTTGCGGATGCCGGCCACCACGTCCTCACCCTGGGCGTTCTGGAGGTAGTCGCCGTAGATGCCCTGCTGGCCCGAGCCAGGGTCGCGGGTGAAGGCGACGCCGGTGCCGGAGTCGTTGCCGTAGTTGCCGAAGACCATGGCCATGATGTTCACGGCGGTGCCGAGGTCGGCGGGGATGCGCTCCTGGCGGCGGTAGAGGATGGCGCGCGGGGCGTTCCACGAGTCGAAGACGGCCATGACGGCCAGCCGCATCTGCTCGCGCGGGTCGGCGGGGAAGTCCTTGCCGGTCTGGTCGCGCACGATCCCCTTGTACGTCTCCACGAGCTGCTGCAGCTCGCCCGAGTCGAGGTCGGTGTCCTGGCGGCGGCCCTTGAGCTCGTCGAGCGCGTGCTCGAACAGGTCGCCGTCGAGGCCGAGCACTGTCTTGCCGAACATCTGGATGAGCCTGCGGTAGGAGTCCCACGCGAACCGGTCGTTGCCGCCCGACTGCTTGGCCAGGCCGTGCACCGACTCGTCGTTCAGCCCGATGTTGAGGACCGTCTCCATCATGCCCGGCATGGAGAACTTCGCCCCCGAACGCACGCTCACGAGCAGCGGGTCGTCGGCCTGCCCGAGCTTCCTGCCCATCTTCGCTTCGAGGGCCTCGAGGTGCTCGGCGACCTCCTGGTCCAGCCCGCTCGGTACGGAGCCTTCCGCCAGGTAGTGGCGGCACGCCTCGGTGGTGATCGTGAATCCATGCGGAACAGGCAGCCCGAGATTGGTCATTTCGGCGAGGTTCGCACCCTTACCGCCCAGAAGATCCTTGAGATTCCTGTTGCCCTCGGTGAAGTCGTAAACGTACTTGGCCACCACAGCTCCTTCGAACGCCTCTGTCCCGGACTCTACCGGTGAAATTGATGATGAAACTGCACTCCTCGCATAAGTCAGCATTTGTGCTGGTCAAAGCCGCATGACAGGTCTAATCCAATTATACGACTCAACTACCAAATATTGGATTAGACCAATTGGTTTACACCAATTCTTGAGAAAGGCGGGCGGTAGGTGCAGAATCGGATCACACCCCCACCAGGAGGCCCCCATGGCCACTCCTACCAAGCCCAGGCGGCGCCCGAGAATCATCGTCGGCTCCGCCAAGGCTGCGGTCGATTCCGCGATCTACCTCGACGATCGGCTGCCGTTCGGGCGCTGGCTGCGGCCCCAGCTCCGCAAACTGTTCCCCAGCCACTGGTCGTTCCTGCTGGGCGAGCTGGCGCTGTACTCGTTCGTGCTGCTGATCCTCACCGGGACGTTCCTGACGCTGTTCTACAAGCCCAACCCGGACGTGGCGTACGAGTCGGCCGTGCAGATCAGCCTGGAGGTGCGTGGCGGGCTGCTGATGCGGCAGATGCACCACTGGTCGGCGACGGTGTTCGTGCTGGCGATCGTGGCCCACATGTGCCGGGTCTTCTTCACCGGCGCGTTCAGGCGGCCGCGGGAGCTGACGTGGATGCTGGGCGTGCTGCTGTTCGGGCTGGCGCTGTTCGAGTCGTTCCTGGGGGTCACGCTGCCCGCCGACCAGCTCGCGCTGTCGGGCCTGCGGCAGGCGCAGGGGGTGCTGCTGTCGGTCCCGCTGGTGGGCACGTACCTGTCGGCGTTCGTGTTCGACGGGGAGTTCCCCGGCCAGGTGATCCCGCGCCTGTTCGCGCTGCACGTGCTGCTGATCCCCGGCATCCTGCTGGCCGTGGTGCCGCTGCACGCCCTCATCCTCACCTGGCGGCAGAAGCACACCGAACGCCGCGCCACGGCCGCCGGCGAGCACCAGGTCACCGGCGGGCCGTTCTTCCCGTACTTCGCGGTCAAGAACGGCGCGACGGCGCTGTTCACGATCGCCGCCATCGCGTTGCTGGCCACGTTCGTGCGGGTCAACCCGGTGTGGGAGCACGGGGCGTACCGGCCGGGCGCCCACCCGCCCTCGGCTCAGCCGTTCTGGTACGCCGGGGTGCTCGACGGCGCGCAACGGCTGGTGCCGGCGTGGGAGATCCCGGTCGGCGGGTTCGTGCTGCAGGTCGGGCTCTGGATCCCGCCGCTGGTCCTGCTGGCCTTCTTCGGCGTGCTGCTCGTGTACCCGTTCCTCGAGCGCCGCTACACCGGCGACCGCGGCGTCCACCACCTGCTGGACCGGCCGTCGCAGGCCCCGGTGCGTACGGCGCTGGGCGTCGCGGTGATCACGTTCTTCGCCACGCTCTGGGCGGCCACGTGGGTGTCGGCGGCGCCGCCCGCGATGCACTCCGCGCCCGGGCTGCCGCCGCCCCCGCCCGCCCCTCCGGCGCTGCTCACCGTGCCGCCCGACACGTACGCGCTGATCGTCGGCGGGCTGCGGGCGGCCGTGTTCGTGCTGCCCGTCGTGGCCTTCCTCCTCACGCGGGCGATCTGCCGGAGGCGGTCAGCGTAGCCCGGCGCCGGGCAGGTCGTCCCGCGGCGGCAGCCAGAGCATGAACGTCGCCCCCCGCCCGAGCTGCGACCTCACCTCCACGCGGCCCCCGTGCGACTCCACGATCTGCCGGACGATCGCCAGCCCCAGCCCCGTGTGACGGTCCCTGCGGCTGGCCTCGCCGCGCCAGAAGCGGTCGAACACCCGCGCCTGGTCCGACTCCCGCAGGCCGGGACCGTCGTCGCGGACCGCCACCCACAACATGCCGTCGCTCCTGCCCGCCCCGACGTTGATCGTGCCGCCCGGCGGCGAGAAGCGCACGGCGTTGGACAGCAGGTTGGACACCGCGCGGCGCAGCGCGTCGGCGTCGCCCGTCATCTCCAGCTCCGAACCCACCGCGAGCTCGAGGCTCAGGTCGCGCTCGGCGGCCGGCGTGGCGTACTCGTCGCACGCCTCCCGCACCACCCTGGCCAGGTCGAGATCGGCGTCGGCGAACGCGGTGCCCTGCCGCCTGGCGCTGGCCAGCAGGTCCTCGACCAACCTGGTCATCCGGGTCGTCGCCCGGTCCACGATGGCCACGGCCCTGGCCCGCTCGTCCTCGGTGGCGTCGGGGGCGGCCAGCACGGCGTCCACGTTGGCCCTGATGATGGTCAGCGGGCTGCGCAGCTCGTGCGAGGCGTCGTCGATGAGCTGCCGCTGCGCGCTGAACGCCTCCTCCAGCCGGGCGAGCATGGTGTCGATGGTGTCGGCCAGGTCCTTCAGCTCGTCGCGCGGGCCGTGCAGCTTGATGCGCCGCTTCAGGTCGGTGGCCTGGATCTCCTCCGTCGTACGGGTGATCGACCGCACCGGCCGCAGCACCCGGCCCGCGAGCACCCAGCCGATGCCCAGGCTCGCCACGTACAGGCCGGCCAGCGTGAGCAGCGAGAAGTCGCGCAGCGTGGACATCGTGCGCACGTTGACGGCGTTCTCCACCTCCTCCACGAAGACCACCTCGCGCTTGCCGAGGTACTGGTTGCCGCTGTACGTCTTGGCGTACTCGGTCGTGATCGGGCGCTGCTCGGTGGTCTTGGACACGGCGTAGTAGATGCCGCCGAGCACCAGCGTGGCCAGCACGAACAGCAGTCCCGAGTACAGGACCGTGATCCGGAAGCGGATGGTGTGGATCACGATGACGGCTCCCTGAGCCGGTAACCCCGGCTGATCACGGTTTCGATCAGGCCCTCCTCCTGCAGCTTGCGGCGCAGGTTGCCGACCGTGACGCGGACGGTGCTGGTGAACGGGTCGGCGTGCTCGTCCCAGACGTGCTCCAGCAGCTCCTCGGTGGACACGACGTGGCCCGGGCGGGTCATCAGGTAGTGCAGCACGCCGTACTCCTTGGGGGTGAGCGCCAGGGACCTGCCGTCCAGCGACACCTCCAGCCGGGCCGTGTCGATCCGCAGGCCGCCCACCTCCAGCACGGCGGTGCCGCCTCCCGAATCCCTGCGCAGCAGCGCCCGCACCCTGGCCAGCAGCTCGGGGAACGCGAACGGCTTGACCAGGTAGTCGTCCGCGCCCTCGTCGAGGCCGCGGACGCGGTCGTCCAGCCGGTCGCGGGCGGTCACCATGATGATCCGCGCCCCCTGGCCCGCCGCGCGCACGCTCCGGCAGAGCTGGAAGCCGTCACCGCCCGGCAGGTTCAGGTCGAGCAGGACCAGGTCGTACGTGTTGACCTGCAACTTCTCGTGCGCGGCGGGCGCGTCGTAGGCGACGTCCACCGCGTAACCGGCCCGGACCAGGCCGACGCGCAGCGCGTCGACCAGGTCCTCCTCGTCCTCAACCACAAGCAGTCGCATGCCCTGGACCCTAGTTTCGGATGATGCGTTCCGCGATGGGCGCGGCCCTGTCGATGGGGATGGCGAAGCCGATGCCGATGTTCCCGCCTCCCCGGGAGGCCGCGATCGCGGTGTTCACGCCCACCACCTCGCCCCGGCCGTTCACGAGCGGGCCGCCCGAGTTGCCGGGGTTGATGGAGGCGTCGGTCTGCACGGCCGTGCGGCGGGAGCCGCCCAGGCGTACCTCCCTGTCCAGGGCGCTGACGATGCCCGAGGTGACCGTGCCGGACAGGCCCAGCGGCGAGCCGATGGCCAGCACCTGGTCGCCGACGGCCAGGTCCGCCGAGCGGCCGAGCGTGGCCGGGGTGAGCTCGTCCGGATAGTCCACTTCCAGCACGGCCAGGTCCTCGTCGTCGTCCGCGCCGGCCACCCGGGCGGTCAGCCGGCTGCCGTCGTGCAGCACCACCGTCACCGTGCTGTTGCCGCTGACGACGTGGGCGTTGGTGAGGATGTGGCCGCGGTCGTCGATCACGAAGCCTGACCCGCCCGAGCTGCGCGTCTCCACGGAGACGACGCTGGGCAGCACGCGGGCCGCCGTCGCGCTCAGGCCGGTCAGGCTCGCCGACGGCGCGGGGGCCACCCTCGGCAGGGCGGCGGCGGGGGCAGGCCCGGACCCTTCGAAGAGCCTGGCCCCCGCCGCGCCCGCCGCCGCCCCGGCGAGCGCCGCGACGAGCGCGGCGGCCACCAGGATGCGACCACCCCTGGGCGGCGGCGTCACGGGAGTCTCCTGTACGGCCTGCCGCCCCGGCGGCCCGACCGGCGGCCGGGCGACCGCTGGCGGCCCGATGAGCGGGGGACCGATGAGTGGGGGACCGATGAGTGGCGGCGCGGCCGGCGGGGGCGTGGTGGGGGCGCCGTTGGGTGGTGTCTCCGGCCGTGCGCCCACCGGGAGCGTACGGAACTCCGGCCCGCGCGGGCTGCCCAGACCTCTCATGGCAGCCTCGAGAACCACAACATCGACGTCGCCGCCGCGATCAACGCGAAGATCAGCCCCGCTCCCACGAACCACTGCCAGACCTCCTGCTGCTCGGTGCGGTAGCCGACCGACGTGCCGATGTCCTCGTAGACGGCCTGGAGCTCGTCGCCGCTGGCCGCCTCGTAGAAGCCGCCGCCCGCCGACTCGGCCAGGCCGCGCAGCGCGGGCCCGTCCACCGGCACCGGGACCTCGCGGCCCGACAGGCTGATGGTGCCGTCCGGCGTGCCGTACGCGATGGTGGTGACCGGGACGCCGCGCGTGGTCGCCTCGGTGGCCGCGTCGTTCACCGTGCGGCCGCTGGTGTTGGCGCCGTCGGACAGCAGGACGATGTGCGCGGGCGGCGCCTCCTCCTCCGAGTCGAGCGCGGCGATGGCCTCCAGCGAGGAGAAGACGGCCTCGCCGATGGCCGTGCCCGAGTCCATGCTGAGCCGGTCGAGCGCGCTGAGCACCGCCGGCCGGTCCGTGGTGGGCGGCACGGCGACGGACGCCGCCGAGGAGAACGCCACCAGCCCCAGGTTGAACCGCTCGGGCAGCCCCTGGACGAACTGCCTGGCAGCCTGCTTGGCCGCCTCGAACCGGTTCGGGGAGACGTCGGTGGCTCCCATGGACGCCGACACGTCGAACGCCACCATGATCGTCGCCCGTTCCCGTGGCACCTGCACCTCGGCCGTCGGCCGGGCGAAGCCCACCACGAGCAGTGCGAACATCAGCAGCAGTGCCGCCGCGGGCACGTGCCTGCGCCATCCCGGCCGCCGCGGTGCCACCTTGTCGAGCAGGTCGAGGTTGGTGAAGCGGACGGCGTAGGCGGTCCTGCTGCGCAGCGCCATGATCACGTAGGTGAGCGCGAGCAGGGCCACCGGGATGAGCAGCAGCAGCCAGACGGGCGCGAGAAGCGTCACGCCGCGTCACCTCCTCCCTCTGGTGGTCGCCGCCCCCCGGACGGCGGCGACTCCTGGGTCCCGCTGCTCCGGCGGGACAACCGGTCCGGGGGTAGTCCCCGGCCGGGCGGGCCGGCCGCGCCCATCGGGGTGGCCGCGAGCGAAGCGAAGCGGCGCTGGCGCATGACGTGCTTGACCAGGTCGCGCACCCAGTCCCGGTCCGTACGCAGCCGCATGTGGGTGGCCCCGGCCCGGCGCAGCGCCTGCGCGATGGCGTCGCGCTGCCCGGCCGCGGCCTCGGCGTAGCGGCGGCGCAGCCGGGCACTGCCGGTGGCCACCTCGCGCCGCCGCCCCGTCTCCGGGTCGACCAGCGTGAGGATGCCCACGTCCGGCAGCGTGAGCTCGCGCGGGTCGAGCACCTCCACGGCCAGCACCTGGTGCCGGGCGGTGAGCCGGCGCAGCGGCAGTTCCCAGGTCTCGGGGGTGTCGAGGAAGTCCGACACGACCACGACCAGGCCGCGGCGCCGTACCACCCGGCCGAGCTGCTCGGCCGCCACGCCGAGCAGCGGCTCGGCCACCCCCGGCGGGGTGCGGGGCAGCGCGAACGCCGCCTGCAGCAGCGCCATCAGGTGCGGCCGGCCCGTCCTGGCGGGCAGCGTCCTGACGCCGCCGCCGTGCAGCAGGTGGGCGCCGATGCGGTTGCCCGTCCGCTGGGTGAGGAAGCCGACGGAGGCCAGGGCGGACAGGGCCAGCTCCCGCTTCTCCATCGCCGCGGTCCCGAAGTCCATGCTGGCGGTGGCGTCCAGCAGCGCCCAGATCTCCAGCTCCCGGTCGGCGACCAGGTCGCGGACGTGCGGCTCGTTCGTGCGTGCGGTGACGTTCCAGTCCATCCGCCGCACGTCGTCGCCCGCCGTGTACGGCCGGGACTCCGCCGGTTCGCTGCCCGGACCTGGCACCAGGCCGAGGTGTTCGCCCTGGAGCAGTCCATCCAGCCTCCTGGTGATGGTCAGTTCGAGCCTCCGCAGCGCGGGCTCGGCGATCAGGTACGGCTTCATGCCACCGCGTCCTGACGCACGTCGTACCCCTGGGTCTCCTGGCTCGGCGCGATAACCGGCAGCGGTACGGCCGCCAGCACCCGGTCCACGATCTCCCTGGGCGTCACCCCGTCGGCCAGCGCGTCGAAGGAGAGCACGAGCCGGTGCGCCATGACGTCGTGCGCCAGGTCCCGTACGTCCTCCGGCAGCACGTAGTCGCGCCCCCGCAGCAGCGCCAGCGCCCGGCCGGCCGCCAGCAGGCCCAGCGTGGCCCTGGGGCTGGCGCCGAACGCCAGCAGCCGCCCGACGTCCCGCACCCCGTACCGCTCCGGGTCCCGGGTGGCGTAGACGAGGCGGACGGCGTACTCGGCGACCGCGTGGTGCACGAAGACCTCCTGGGCCCTGCGCTGCAGCGCGACGACGTGGGCCGGGTCGAGCACGGGCTGGGGCGACGGCGGGTCCACGCTCATGCGGTAGACGATCGCCAGCTCCTCCGATTCGCTGGGATAGTCGACGTCGATCTTCATGAGGAAGCGGTCGCGCTGCGCCTCGGGCAGGTGGTAGACGCCTTCCGACTCGATCGGGTTCTGGGTGGCCAGCACCAGGAACGGCGTCGGCACCTTGTACGTGACGCCGCCGATGCTGACCTGGCGCTCGGCCATGATCTCCAGCAGCGCCGACTGCACCTTGGCGGGCGCCCGGTTGATCTCGTCGGCGAGCAGCAGGTTCACCATGACGGGCCCGAGCTCGACGTCGAACGACTCGGTGGACGGCCGGTAGATCCTGGTGCCGACGATGTCGGAGGGCACCAGGTCCGGCGTGAACTGGATGCGGGCGAACGTCCCCCCGACCACCGTGGCCATGGTCTCGGCGGCCAGCGTCTTGGCGATCCCGGGGACACCTTCGAGCAGGCAGTGACCCTTGGCGAGCACCGCCACGAGCAGCCGCTCGACCATCTGGTCCTGCCCGACGATCACTCGCTTGACCTCGAACAGGGCCCGCTCCAGCAGTGCGGGGTCGGTCACGGCTGCACGCTCCCCTTGTAGCAGTCGTCCACGACCACGCGTAGCTCCAGAGCGGTCGGTTCCGGGTCGGCGAACGCGGCGCTCGCGGTCATGAGCAGCCCGCCGGCGGCGAGCAAAACAAGAGCGAAACGTGATGTACGCATGAATTCCTCGTCCCTCGTATCGGCTTACGCCATATGTCATCAAGCGACCGCGAAAACCGGCGTAACCGCCGCCTTTACACGATTTTTCGGTCGTTGGGGTTAGACCTCCGACATGACGCCCATCCAGCGCTACCTCGCAGAAGAGGTCGCCCTCGACCACGTGGACGGCCTGATCCCCCGCCGCGAAGCGCTGCGGCGGCTCGCCCTGCTCGGTCTGGGCCTCCCCGCGGCCACGGCCCTCCTCACGGCCTGCGGTGCCCCGCCGGAGTCCGCGGCCCCGGAGTCCCCCGCCCCCTCCTCCCCTGCCGCGTCAGCCACGCCGTCCCCGTCGGGCAGCCCGCCCGGGCCGTCGCCGCTGCCGACGGAGCCGATCACGTTCGCCGGGCCCGAGGGCACCACGCTGCAGGCCGCCTGGGCCGCCGCAGAGGACCCGAAGGGCGCGGTGCTGGTGATCCACGAGAACCGCGGCCTGACCGACCACATCCGCTCGGTCGCCGGCCGCCTGGCCGCCAGCGGCTACTCGGCCCTGGCGCTCGACCTGCTCTCCCGCGAGGGCGGCACCGCGACGTTCGCCGACAGCGCCCAGGCCACGGCCAGGCTCGGGGAGATCGACGACGCGCGGTTCGTGGCCGACATGAAGGCGGCGGTGGGCGAGCTCGCCAGGCGCGCCGATGGGGCGAAGCTCGGCATGATGGGCTGCTGCTGTCGTCGGCCGAGCCGCGGCTGTCGGCCGCCGTGCCCTTCTACGGGCCGCTGCCGGAGAACGCCGACATGACCGGCACCAAGGCGGCCGTCCTCGGGGTGTACGCCGAGCAGGACGACCGGGTCAACGCCACCAGGGACGCCGCCGAGGCCGCGCTGACCGGGGCGAAGCTCACGCACGAGCTGGTGACGTTCCCCGGGGTCGGGCACGCGTTCTTCAACGACACCGGGCAGCGTTACAACGCCGAGGCGGCGGCGCAGGCGTACGAACGCGTCCTGGACTGGTTCGGCCGCCACCTGGCCTGACCAGAAAGCCTCCGCCTGACCTGACGCGAGAGGACGGCCACCCCCTGAGGGATGACCGTCCTCAGCCGGTCAGGTGATCAGTCGAGAAGGTGCCTCATCACCTTCCTGAGCGCCGCCGCCTGCTCGGCCGCGCTCCCCAGCTGCTCCACCCCGAACCCCAGCAGCACCGTGTCCCTGGTGGCCACGGCGGCCGTGGTGTCGGCCTGGTCGCGGGCGAAGTCGCCGGCGCCGGTCGGGCTGCCCGGCGGCGGGCCGGGGATGGCCCACGGCCCGAGCCCCGTCTCGAAGCCCTCGGACTCGACGGCGGTGCCGCCCACGACGACGCGGGTGTCGTCCACGAACGCGCCCACCCCGCCGGTGCCGGGGTCGGTCACGTAGCTGATCGACACCTCGACCTGCTGCCCGGCGTACGCGGACAGGTCGAAGGCGACCTGGTGCCAGCCGCCCGTGTCAGGGCCGGTGGTGAACCGGTTCCACTGGCCCGTGGTGCCGGTCGGCGTGCAGGGGTTGCCCGGGGTCAGGTAGTGCAGCAACCACGGGTGCTCCTCCAGCAGGAACCCGGCCTCGCACTCGGCCGGCACGCCGGTGTCGGTGCCGCCGTTGAGGTCCGGCAGCGTCGTCCAGTTGTCCTGGCCGACGGTGTGGGCCTCGACGATGACGTTGTCGTAGCTCTCCTCGGTGTCGAAGGAGAGCTGGAAGGCCAGCTGCGGCTGCTGCGCGGCCGTCACGGAGCCCAGGTCGATCGTCCTGGTCAGCCGCATGTACGAGTCGTCGGCGTGCGGCCCGGCGACGTACCACTCGCCCTCGACCGGGTCGAACGGCCCCGGCGTGCCGAGCTGGTAGTCGGCCGCCGGCGTACCGGTGAACCTCGGGAAGTCCGTCCCCATGGGGAGCAGGACCCCGGCCTCGTCCAGCGGGTTGTCCGCCGTAGCCGGCCCGCCGAACGTGCCGCCGACCCCGGCCAGCGGGCCCGTGCCGGTGAAGCCGCTGGGGTCGGCGCGCGGGATGCGCCCGGCGACGCCCAGGTAGTACTGGGTGAAGTCGTCGGCCAGCAGCAGGCACTCGTCGAACAGGCCCTCGATGGTGGTGACCACGCAGTCGCCGTCGGGGTTGCCGTCGATGCCGTAGTAGATGCCGCCGACGATGGTGTCGAGAATGCCGTAGTACGCGGCGGTCTCGCCGGTGTAGAGGAGCTTGCCGCCCTCGTTCAGGTAGTCGCGGACGGAGATGGTCAGGTCCTGCTGGGACCGCTTGACGTCGGCGTCGGGCAGGTTGCCGAGCGGGGTCACCGTGACCACGTCCTGCTGGTCCATGGACAGCCGGTTGTCGCCCAGCTCCCACACCAGGCCCTTGAAGTGCGAGAGCACTCCGAGGTGGTGCGGCACGCCCTGGGCGTCCACGTCCCACGTCTCGGAGCCGTACCCGGCCGCCTTCAGCGCCTGCTGGTACGTGGCGGTGTACTTGGGCGCGGTCACCGACGCCGGGTAGTCGGGGTTGAAGCCCGTGTAGTCCTCGTTGGCCATCACCAGCACCTTGGCCTTGGAGTCCTTGGCCAGCGTGTAGGTGAAGCGGCTGCTGGAGACGGTGCCGGTGCCCGCCTTGAAGCCGGTGAACCAGACCTCCACCCTGTCACCGGGTTTCGCGCCGCTCACGGTGCCCCGGTACTCGGCGAAGTACAGGTCGTTCTCGTCGCCGTACCGCTCGCCGCCCTTCCACTCGCTCACGGACCTGGTCCGGGTCGGGCCGCCGTTGATGCGGTAACGCAGCGCCTTGGCGCCCAGGGACCGGCGCGCGATGACCGCCACCGGCTGCGGGTCGCCGTAGGAGACGCTGAAGGAGTCCGGCCGGAAGTCCGGCACGGTGCGCCCGACCACGGAGACCGGCTTGTCCGGCGTGTGCACGGACTTGGCGGTGGCGACGGCCAGGGGGACGTTCATCAGGAACTCCTCCTGGATCAGCCGCTCGTCGTCGGGGAAGGTGAAGCCGAGGCCGCCGGCGCAGGTCTCCGCCGTCCACTCGTCGTCCGGGTACTTCGCCGCCGCCGCCTCACACGTGGACATCTCGGGCGTGATGGACAGGGCGCCGCGTACGTTCGTCGTGTGCCCGTCGGTGTCGCCGTTGGTGGTGTAGAGCTCGGCGCCGATGTCCGGGTCGTACGTCGGCACGGCCGGGGTGGCGTCGTCGCCCAGCAGGGCCTCGAAGATCAGGTCGTCGGGCGCGGGGGTGGCCTGCTGCCAGCTGATCCCGTACAGCAGCAGCATGGCGGCCGAGTGGTAGTTGATCAGGTAGGTGAACTTCACCCGCCTGGTCAGGTCGTCGTACGCCGCGGTCTCCGGCTCCGAGCGCGCCGCCGCGCCGCGGTAGGTCTGGCTGGAGAACAGGCTGGAGGAGCCCTCGTCGTCGTAGCGCCACTTGTAGGGGAAGTTGCGGTTGAGGTCGACCCCGTCGTTGCTGGTGATCTGCCCGTCGCCGTCGTTGTCGCGCAGGTTCTTGCGCCACAGGCGGTTGCCGTCGGTGAACGTGTAGTCGTAGCCGTCGGGATTGGCGACCGGCAGGAACCACAGCTCGGTGGTGTTGACGAGCTGGGTCAGCTCGGCGTTGCTCCCGTAGCCGTCGAGGAAGTGGTGCAGCAGCCGCCGCACCATCTCGGGGGTGATCCACTCGCGGGCGTGCTGGGTGGCCGAGTAGAGGATGGCCCGGCGGCTGCCGTCACGCAGCTTGCGGGCGTCCTTGGTCACCTTGATCGCGGTGATCGGCGTGCCGTTGAGGCTGTTGCCGAGGTTGACGACCTTGGCGATGCCGGGCTTGGCGTCGGCCGCGGCAATGATCTCCTCGCGGATGCCGCCGGCCCCCGCGTACCTCTTGAACACCCCGTCGGCCTGCCGGGCCGCCCGGGCGCTGGCGGCCTGGGTCCTGAGGGTGACACCCTGCCCGGCGAGCCTGTCGGCCAGCGCGGCGGCCAGGATGACCTCGACGGTGACCTTGCCGTCCGCCCGCTTGACGATCCGCATCTCCTCGCGGTCCACGCCGGCGGCCACGAGCGTGGCCAGCTGGTCCGAGGTGAGCTCGCCGGTATAGACGAAGACCCCGTCCGGCCCCGCCGGGGGCTTCGGCACCGCCGAGGCGGGCGAGATCGTGAACGAGCCGAGTAACAGGAGCGTGCCGGCGAGCATGATCAGTATGCGCTTCATCGCGCCTCCGAGAAGAAGCCCCCGAATGCCGCTAGGGATGCCCGCAATGTCCGTGTATGTGGCGGGCTTGTCAATCACTGCGGCCACATCCGGTCAAAGTTCAACCAGATAGCGATCGCAGGCGTATGACCACGCGAACGGCCAAGCATGCGCGCGTCACGGCGAGGTGGCGGTGAGGCGGCGGAGCGTCCCCCTGGAAGGCCGCCGGCGCGGGTCGGCGGGTGGGGTGTGGTGGGCTTGCCGTAAAGAAAAAACGGGCTGCCCAAAGGAGCAGCCCGTCCAAGAAGGGCTGCCCAAAGGAGCAGCCCGTAAAGGAACCCCTAGTCGTTCAGGTGCTGGCGCAGGTAGGACTCGACGCCCTCGATCGGGATGCGCTCCTGGGCCATCGTGTCGCGCTCGCGGATCGTCACGGCCTGGTCCTCCAGCGTGTCGAAGTCGACCGTGATGCAGAACGGCGTGCCGATCTCGTCCTGCCGGCGGTACCGGCGGCCGATCGCGCCCGCGTCGTCGAACTCGACGTTCCACCGCCGCCGGAGCTGGGCCGCCAGGTCGCGGGCCTTCGGCGACAGGTCGGCGTTGCGCGAGAGCGGCAGCACCGCGGCCTTGACCGGCGCGAGCCGGTGGTCGAGCCGCATGACCGTGCGCTTCTCCATGACGCCCTTGGCGTTGGGCGCCTCGTCCTCGGTGTACGCGTCGAGCAGGAACGTCAGCGTGGCCCGGTCGACACCGGCCGCCGGCTCGATGACGTAGGGGACGTAACGCTCCCCGCTCTCCTGCTCGAAGAAGCTGAGGTCGACGCCCGACGCCTTGGAGTGGGCGGTCAGGTCGAAGTCGGTGCGGTTGGCGATGCCCTCGAGCTCACCCCACTCCGAGCCGGTGAAGTTGAAGCGGTACTCGATGTCGACCGTGCGCTTGGAGTAGTGGGACAGCTTGTCCTTGGGGTGCTCGTACAGGCGCAGGTTGTCCTTGTTGATGCCCAGGTCGGAGTACCAGCGGTAGCGCTCGTCGATCCAGTACTGGTGCCACTCCTCGTCGGTGCCGGGCTTGACGAAGAACTCCATCTCCATCTGCTCGAACTCGCGGGTGCGGAAGATGAAGTTGCCCGGCGTGATCTCGTTGCGGAACGACTTGCCCTGCTGGCCGATGCCGAACGGGATCTTCTTGCGCGCCGACTGCTGCACGTTGAGGTAGTTGATGAAGATGCCCTGCGCGGTCTCCGGCCGCAGGTAGGCCAGGCCCGACTCGTCCTCGACCGGGCCGAGGAAGGTCTTGAGCAGGCCGCTGAACTGCCTGGGCTCGGTGAAGGTGCCCTTGTTGCCGCAGTTGGGGCAGGTGATGTCGGCCAGGCCGGCCTCGGGCGCCTTGGCGTTCTTCTCCTCGTACGCCTCGATCAGGTGATCGGCGCGGAAGCGCTTGTGGCAGGACAGGCATTCGGTCAGCGGGTCGGTGAAGGTGTCGACGTGGCCGCTGGCCCGCCAGACCTCGGGCGCCAGGATGACGCAGGAGTCGAGGCCCACCACGTCGTCGCGCGACTGGACCATCGACAGCCACCACTGCCGCTTGACGTTGTTCTTCAGCTCGACGCCCAGTGGACCGTAGTCCCACGACGCGCGCAGTCCGCCGTAGATCTCGCTCGACGGGTATACGAGCCCGCGGCGCTTGGCGAGGCTGACGATGGTGTCCATGACGTCGGTGCGTCGTGCCATTTTGGTTGATTCTCTTTCCGGCTGGAGGTCGGCGAGGGAAATTGGTGAGATCCCAGCTTAGGGGACGGGCACCCGCTCTCGCGCGGGAGTAATGCTACGCCCCGTCCCGGGTGTAGACGTCCTCGAACGCACTGGGCTCGTTCAGCATCAGAATCATCAGCGGATACATCACCATTCGGGCGGCGGACAACGCCCTGCGATAGAAGCCGGCGCCCTCCCATTCCGTCACCAGAGCCCACAGATTGGGCTCGTCCACCGAGCGGGACAGCCGGCCCCGCTGGTAGCCGGGCTGGCTGGCGAACGTGTCGAGGATGGTGTGGCCCTGCTTGACGAAATCTTGGGACTGGGACTCTGGAACGGTGTATCGGATCACGGCGAGCACGCGACCAGCCTAAAGGCGCTGGCCGCGCGTGTGTCCCCGAAAACTTTCACGAGCGCCGGCCGCCGGGACTCCCGTAGGCTCTGGGAGTGGCCCCTGACAACAAGCAGCCCCAGGGCGAGCGGTTCTTCACGCCGGGCGCGACCGGCTTCCGCAAGGCGGTCGAGCGGCGCAGCGCGGTGCCGATGACGTTCCTGTTCACGCAGGTGCCCCGGTGGGTGGCGCCGGCCCTGCTGGTGATCCTCCTGCTGGCGGGGTTCGCCGTGACCAACCCGCTCGGCGGGGTCGCCGTGCTGCCGGTGCTGGCCTTCGTGGGGTGGCTGGCCTACCTGTCGTGGCCGTCCCTGAGCGTCAGCGGGAAGGTGTTGCGGGTCGCCATGCTCACCTTCCTGGTGCTCCTGGTGGCGACCCGCTTCGGGGCCTTCTAGGGCCTTCTACGGCAGCAGCGTGTAGCTGGGGAAGTTGCCCGGGAGGCGTTCGCCGTCCTGGCCGCTGGTGGCGGCGCGGACGAGCAGGTCGCCGCCGACGAACGCGCCGCGCCACGACGCGCCGAGCCCGCCGAAGAGCTCCTCGCGGTCCCCGCGCGAGCGTGGCCGGTTGTGACCGACCTTGAAGGCCCGCACCTCGGGTGCCAGCCGGGCGAAGGTGTCGGCCGACTCGCAGGACAGGGTGGCCACCAGGGCGCCGTTGCTGGCGTTCATCGCGGCCAGCAGCTCCGCCTCCGTGTCCACCAGCACGATCGTGTCCACGGGGCCGAACGGCTCCGCGTGGTGGAGGGGTGAGGAGGGCGGCGGGTTGAGCAGCGCCGTCGGCGCGAAGTAAGCGGAAATATCCTGACCGGGGAGGAAGTGTCCGGAGTCGAGGGACGCGCGGTGGATCGGCACGCCGCCCCTCGTGATCGCCTCGTCCACCTGGTCGGCCAGTTCCTTGGCCTTCGAGGCGTTGATCAGCGGGCCGAAGTCGAGCGCGGGCAGGTCGTCGTCCGGGTCCGCCACGGCCAGCGGGTGCCCGAACCGCAGCGAGCCGACCGCCTCCAGGTAGGCCGACAGGAACTCGTGGAACAGCGAGCGCTGCACGACGAAGCGCGGGTAGGCGGTGCAGCGCTGCTTGCCGTAGTCGAAGGAGCCGCGGATCTGCCGGGCGAGCAGGTCCCAGTCGCCGTACTCCCAGACGCCCCAGGAGTTCAGCCCCTCCTGTTCGAGGACGTGGCGCCGCCCGAGGTCGGCCAGCGAGGTGGCCACCTTGGCCCCGGCGTCCCTGCCGCCCACGAACGACACGCAGCCCAGCGAGCCCGAGCCGACGAGCACCGGCGACAGCTCCGCCCCTCCCCCGCTGACCAGCGTGAACGGCAGCCCCTCCCGTACGGCTAGCGCGCAGGCGAGGGTGAGGCAGCACAGGCCGCCGTCGGTGGGCGTCTTGGCGATCACCGCGTTGCCGGCCAGCGCCTGCACGAGCATGGCGTGCATGAGCACGCTCATCGGGTAGTTCCAGCTCGCGATGTTGCTGACCGGCCCCGGCAGCGGCGTGCGGCCCGCCACCATGCGGTCGATCTCCTCGACGTACCAGCGCACGCCGTCCAGGCAGCGGTCCACGTCGGCGCGGGCCGTCTTCCAGGGTTTGCCGATCTCCCAGACCAGCAGCAGGGCCAGCAGGTCGCGGTGCGCGGCCATGGAGTCCACGGCCGCCAGGACCATGGCCTTGCGATCGGCGAGCGGCAGGTGGCGCCACCTGTTGTGCTCCTCGACCGCGCCCGCCACCGCCCGTCCCGCGCCCGCCCGGTCGAGCCTGGGCGGGCCCGCGATGGCGGTCCCGTCGAGCGGCGAGAAGACGGGCGCCGGCCGGCCGTCGCGGTGCCAGATGCCGCCCCAGTGGTTCAGCACCCGGTCGTCGTGAAAGGCTTCGGGGGCCACCGAACAGCACTGTTCGTAGGCGTCCCGCCAGGACGTGCCCGGCTTGAGCCGCATGTCCATCCTCCTCAGTCCGACCAGTCGGCGGTGATGAGCTCGGGCAGCGGCTCGAACTCCTTGACGGACTCCAGCGACGGGCCCATGGCGGCGTTCGCCTCGCGCTCCACCATCACCTCCACCAGGACCGGCAGCCTCTTGTCCGCCGCCTCGGCGGTGGCCCAGGCCAGCGCGTCGCGGATGTCGCCGGGCAGCTCCACCCGCCGCGCCGGGCAGCCGAACGCCTCCATGGCCTTGACATGGTCGATGCCGCCCTCCCCGTAGTGCAGGTCGACGGCGTAGTTCATGCCGTACGGGAGCTCCGCCTGCCTGATCAGCCCCAGGTACTCGTTGTTGATCATGACGATGACGAACGGCACCCGGTACTGCGCCGCCACCGCCACCTCCTCCATCAGGAACTGGAAGGAGTAGTCGCCGACCACCGCCACGACCTGCCGCTCGGGATGGGCGAGCTTGACCCCCATGGCGGCGGGCACCTCCCAGCCCAGCGGCCCGGCCTGCCCGCAGACCAGGTAGCGGCGCGGCAGGTAGGTGGTCTGGAACTGGCCGGACCAGATCTGGTACAGCCCGATCGCGGTGACGAACGTGGTGTCCCGCGGGAAGTACTCGTTGATCTCCTTGAACACCCTGGGCGGCTTGATCGGCACGTCCTCGAAGTCGTCCCTGCGGCCCATCGTGCCGCGCAGCTCGGCCACCCGGCGCGGCCACCTGCCCGGCTCCTTCGGCCCGCCGCGGCGGCGCGCCTCGTCGCGCAGGTCGGCCAGCACGGGGCGGGCGTGCCCGAGCACGCCCAGGTCGGGCTCGAAGACCCGCCCGATCTGCATGGGGTCGATGTCCACGTGCACGAACTTGCGCCCCCGCCGGTAGACGTCGAGGTCACCGGTGTGCCGGTCGCCGAAGCGCGCGCCCACGGCCAGCACCAGGTCGCTCTCCAGGAACGCGGCGTTGCCCCACCGCGTCTGCGTCTGCGTGCCGGCCATCCCGGCGAACAGCGGGTGGTCCTCGGGGAAGGCCCCCTTGCCCATGAGCGTCACCTGCACCGGGATCTGCAGGTGCTCGGCCAGCGACCGCAGCTCCTCGGTCGCGTCGCCGATGATCACGCCGCCGCCCGCCAGGATGATCGGCTGGCTGGCCTCCTCCAGGAGGTCCATGGCCGCCCGGACGGCCTTGGGCAGCGGCCTGGGCACCTCGACGGGCAGCGGCGCGTCCAGCGCGGGGTCGTACCGGCAGGAACCGCGCTGGACGTCGAGCGGGAGGTCGATGAGCACGGGCCCCGGGCGGCCCGAGCGGGCGATCCTGAACGCCTCCCTGAACAGCCACGGCGCCTGCGCGGGCTCCTTGAGCTGCACCGCCCACTTGGTCACCGGCTTGGCGATCTCCACGATGTCCACCGCCTGGAACGCCTCCTGGTGCAGCTTGGAGGTCACGGCCTGCCCGGTGACGCAGATCATCGGGATCGAGTCGGCCAGCGCGGTGTAGAGGCCGGTGATCATGTTCGTGCCGGCGGGGCCGCTGGTGCCGATGCAGACGCCGACGTTCCCTGTGACCCTGGCCCAGCCGTCGGCCGCGTGGGTGCCGCCCTCCTCGTGGCGTACGGTGATGTGCCGGATCGAGCTGTTCTGGAGTGCGGCGTACAGGGGCAGGATGGCCGCGCCGGGAATGCCGAAGACGGTGTCCACCCCCTCCGACTCCAGCACCTGGACCACGGCTTCCATGCAGGGCATGCGGTTCATGCATTCAGCCTTTCGATCACCTTGAGCAGGGCGGAGTGGTCGAGCGAGCCGTGGCCCTGCGCCCTGGCCGCGGCCACGAGCTGGGCGACCTGCCCGGTGAGCGGCAGGCTGACGCCGGCCTCGCGGGCCGCGGCCACGGCGATGCCCATGTCCTTGTGGTGCAGGTCGATGCGGAAGCCGGGGGTGAACTCCCGCTTGACCATGGTGTGCCGCTTGAGCTCCAGGATCCGGGAGCCCGCCAGGCCGCCGGCCAGCACGTCGAGCCCGGGAGCCGGGTCCACGCCCGAGGCCTCCAGCAGCACGATCGCCTCCGACACGAGCCCGTAGATGCCGCCGACGACGAGCTGGTTGGCCGCCTTGACGGTCTGGCCCGCGCCGGCGGGGCCGACGTGCACGACGGTGACGCCGAGGCGGTCCAGGACGGGCCTGGCCGCCTCCACGTCCTCCGGCGCGCCGCCGACCATGATCGACAGGGTGCCGTCGATCGCGCCGCGCTCGCCGCCGCTGACGGGGGCGTCCAGGGCCCGTACGCCGGCCTCCGCGGCCCGCCTGGCGACCCACCGGGAGGTCTCGGGCTTGATCGTGCTCATGTCGATGTAGAGGAGGTTGGGCTTGCCGTACTCGATGACGAGCGGTGCGACCTCCTCCACCTGCGGCGAGTCGGGCAGCATCGTGATCACGACGTCCGCGCCCCCGACCGCGTCCACCACGCCCGTGGCCGCCTTGCCGCCCAGCGCGACGAGCTGCTCGATGCGCTCGGCGCTCACGTCGTAACCGGTCACGGCGAATCCGGCCTTGAGGAGGTTGGCGGCCATCGGGCTGCCCATGATCCCCAGGCCGACGAACCCGATGTTCATCCCTGCCTCCAGTCGAACGCGCCCGGCCCCTCGTGCCGGTACTCCAGGCCGACGTGGCCGCGGTAGCCCGCCGCCTCCAGGTGCGCGAAGATCTCCTCGTACGGCATCGCGCCGCTCCCCGGCCGCCCCCTGCCGGGATCGTCGGCGATCTGCACGTGCCCGAACCGGCCCGCGTGCCGGTCGATGAGCGCCAGCACGTTCTCCCCCATCCGGTGCAGGTGGTACAGGTCGGCCAGGAAGGCCACGTTGTCCCTGTCCACCTGGTCGATGAGCTCGAACGCCGCGCCCGCCGAGGTGATCGGGTAGAGCGGGTTCTCGTGGGAGTTGAGCGCCTCGACGACCACGGTCGCGCCGATGCCGGCTGCCGCGTCCGCCGCCCGGCGCAGGTTCGCCACGGCCAGCTCCCTGTCGGTGCCGGGGCCGTTGCCGTACAGGGCGTTCAGCACCGGGCAGCCCAGCTCGCCGGCGAACCGGACGGCGACGTCGATGTTGGCCTGGAAGCGGTCCGAGGTCTCCGGCCTGGCCAGCAGGCCGCGCTCGCCCGCCGCCATGTCGCCGGCGTCGAAGTTGAGCCCGACCAGGCGCACCCCGGCGTCCTCGATGGCCTGCCGCAGCTCGGCCAGCGCCGCGGCACCCGGGTCGGGGCCGTCGAACGGCCACCACAGCTCGACCGCGTCGAACCCGCACTTGGCCGCCGCCGCCGGGCGCTCCAGCAGCGGCAGGCCGGTGAACAGGATGGAGAGGTTGACGTCGAACCTCATGGCCGCACCGATCGCCTGCGGTCTCATGACAGCACCGATCGCATGAGGCGGGCGGTCTCCGACGGGGTCTTGCCGACGCGCACGCCGACCGCCTCCAGGGCCTCCTTCTTGGCCTGGGCGGTGCCGGACGAGCCGGACACGATCGCGCCCGCGTGGCCCATCGTCTTGCCCTCGGGAGCGGTGAAGCCCGCGACGTAGGCCACGACGGGCTTGGTGACGTTCGCGGCGATGTAGGCGGCGGCCCGCTCCTCGGCGTCGCCGCCGATCTCGCCGATCATCACGATGGCGTCGGTGCCCGGGTCGTCCTGGAACGCCTGCAGGCAGTCGATGTGCGTGGTGCCGATGACCGGGTCGCCGCCGATGCCGACGGCCGTGGAGAAGCCGAGGTCGCGCAGCTCGTACATGAGCTGGTACGTCAGCGTCCCCGACTTCGAGACCAGCCCGATGCGGCCCGCGGAGGTGATGTCGGCGGGGATGATGCCGGCCGACGACTGGCCGGGGCTGATCAGGCCCGGGCAGTTGGGCCCGATGATCCTGGTGCGGCCGCTCGCCAGGGCGCGGAAGCGCACGGCGTCGTGCACCGGCACCCCCTCGGTGATCACCACGCAGAGCGGCACCTCCGCCGTCACGGCCTCCTCCACGGCCGAGGCGGTGAAGCGCGGCGGCACGAAGATCACCGAAACGTCGGCACCGGTCTCCGCCGCGGCCTCGGCGACCGAGCCGAAGACCGGCACCGTCCGCTCCCCGAAGTCCACGGAACGGCCGCCCTTGCCGGGCGTCACGCCGGCCACGATGTCGGTGCCGGCGGCGAGCATGCGGGCGGTGTGGCGGGTGCCCTCCGCGCCCGTCATGCCCTGGACGAGTACCCGGCTGTCCTTGGTCAGAAAGATCGCCATTTACGCACCTGCCGCGAGTCTGGCCGCCATCTCGGCGGCGCCGTCCATGGTTGCGACCTGGCGGACCGCCGGATGGCGGGCGTCGCTGAGTATGCGCCGGCCGACCTCGGCGTTGTTGCCGTCCAGCCGTACGACGATGGGCGTGCCGTGGCCGCGCTCGCCGAGCAGCTCCAGCGCGGTGACGATGCCGTTCGCCACCGCGTCGCAGGCCGTGATGCCGCCGAAGACGTTGACCAGCACCGAGCGCACGTCGGGGTCGGCCAGGATGATCTCCAGCCCGTCGGCCATGACCTGGGCGGACGCGCCGCCGCCGATGTCGAGGAAGTTCGCGGGGTCGGCCCCCGCTCCCGCCACCACGTCGAGCGTGCTCATGACCAGCCCGGCGCCGTTGCCGATCACGCCGACCGTGCCGTTCAGCTTGACGTAGTTGAGCCCCTTGGCCTTGGCGCGGTCCTCCAAGCTGTCCGTACGCTCGGCGTACTCCTCCCAGGAGTGGCGGAAGCCGGAGTTGTCGTCCAGGGTGACCTTGCCGTCGAGCGCCACGATCCGCTGGTCGGTGGTGCAGATCAGCGGGTTCACCTCGACGAGCAGCGCGTCCTCCTCGACCAGCACCCGCCACAGCTTCTCCAGCACCGGGCCCGCCTGCTCGGGCAGTCCGGCCTTGGCCGCCAGCAGCTTCGCGGTGTCGGCGTCCACGCCTGCCACGGGGTCGATCGGCAGCTTCACGAGGGCGTCGGGGTTCGTGGCCGCCAGCTCCTCGATCTCCATGCCGCCCTGCCCCGACACCATCGCCAGGAACCCACCCTCGGCACGGTCCACCAGGAAGGCCGCGTAGTACTCCTCGAACGGCACGGTCGCGGCCTCCACCAGCACGCGGCGCGCGATATGCCCCTTGATGTCCATTCCGATGACGCGATCGGCCTCCGTCTCGGCCGCGACCGGCCCCGCCGCCGGTCTGATCCCGCCTGCCTTGCCCCGTCCACCGGTCTTCACCTGGGCCTTGATGACAACGGGCGTGTCCAGCCCCGCCGCGATCTCGCGGGCCTCGGCCGGGGTGGCCGCGGTCCGGCCTGCGGGAACGGGGATCCCGTGACGCCCGAAGAGCTCCTTCGCCTGGTATTCGTACAGGTCCATTCGAGCCTCCTTTGTAGACGGTATACCGTATGGAGTATCCTCCGTCTAGGGTCTCGACAGGGACTGTGTAGCGGGATATTCCATACAGTATGGAGAATGCAATTAAGGATTGGCGGGGGCGGTCGTACCGTCCCGGGCCGGTCCCCGCCGACCGCACCCGCATGTTCCGGCTGGCACTGGCCGCGATGGCGGTGATCAGCCCGCTCCAGTACGGCTACGCCGCGCTGCACGCCAGGCAGTCCTCCGGGCTGACCCTGCTCGCCATCTGGATCGCCTGCCAGGCCGCGGGCGCCCTGCCCGCGCTCCACCTCGTGCGACGGCGGCGGCTCGGCGTGCGCACCTGCCTGTCGGCCGGCGCCGCCCTGAGCGGCCTCGGCCTGCTCACCGCGGCCCTGGCGCCCGGCATCGACCCGTCCGCGCCCATGCCGGGCGCCGGCGACCTGGCGGCGTTGCTCTCCGCCGGCGGGCTCCTCGCGCTCGCCGGGTACGCCGTGCTCGGCGGGCTGGGGGCGGGGCTGGTCTACGGGGTCTGCGGCGAGGTCGTCTCCTCCTGGTACCCGGAACGCCCTGCCGCCCGCGTCGGCCTCATCACCGGCGCCTTCGGGTATGGCGCGGTCCCCCTGCTGCTCTGGGCCGGGATCGCGCCCGGCCTGACCTCGGCCGGCTTCCTGGCCTGCGCCGTCCTGGCCACGGCCGTCCTCGCCACCGCCGCCCGCCACCTGCGGCTCCCGCCGGCCCAGTGGTGGCCGGACGACGTGGACCCGCGTACGCACGCGCTGGACGCGGCCCGGCTGCGCACCTCCCCCGAGGCGGTCAAGCAGTTCGGGCTCGCGCAGGCGCTGCGCACGCGTACGCTGCCGGCGCTCGCGCTGATGCTGGTGTGCGCGGGAGCGGTGTCCCTGTTCGACGTGATCGTGGTGGCGAGCACCGGCGCGTGGGGCGCGCTGGCCCTGCTGGTGGCGCTGAACGGGGCCGGCAGGTCGGTGGCCATGCGCGCGGCGGAGCTGTTCGGCCGCCGCCGCGTCCTCGCGGGCGTCTTCGGCTCGCTCGCGCTCGGCCAGGTCCTGCTGGCCGTGGCCGTCCAGAACGCGGCAGCGGGCACGGTCATGCCCGGGCCGTCGGTGGGCACTCCCCTGCTGTGGCTGGGGGCCGTGGCGGCCGGGCTGGGCGGCGGGGCGTTCTATCCCCTGCTCGCCAGCCTCGTACGCGAGCTGTTCGGCACCGAACGCGCCACCGAGATCCACGCGGTCGTCTACAGCGCCAAGGCCGTGGCGGGCGTGGTGGCCGTGTCCCTGGCCGTCACCGCGCTGACCGCCCCCGGCGGCGCCCTGCTGGCCGCGGCCGCGCTGGCGGCCCTGCCCGCCCTGGCCACGCCGCGCCTGCGCATCCCCGGCCTGCCCGTCACGATCCCGCTGTGACAGCGACCCTGCTCAGACCTCGACACCCTGTAACAAGTCGCTCTGTGACGCGACGCTCTGTGACGAGACTCACGGCCGCGGCTAACCCCCACACGGTATGCTGTAGGCAGTCGACCAAAAACCGTAAAGCACCCAAACCTGGAGACGTCACCATGTTGCTGTCGGATCAGGCCGGTCAGACGGCGGCCCCCAAGATTCCCCGCCCCGCCACGCTCAGGGAGAGCGTGATCGAGGCTATCCAAGAGCTGATCGTCTCGGGCCAGCTCAAGCCCGGCCAGCATCTGGTCGAGAGCGAGCTGGCCGAGCTGCTCGGCGTCTCCAGGCAGCCCGTACGCGAGGCTCTCCAGCAGCTCAGCGGCGAGGGCTGGGTCGACCTCCACCCCGGCCAGGGCGCGTTCGTGCACGTGCCGACCGTGGAGGAGGCCGACCAGCTCCTCGCGGTCCGCACGCTGCTGGAGACGGAGTCCGCCCGGCTCGCCGCGCTTCACGCCGGCGAGGACGGCGTGAAGCGGCTGCGTGCCCTGTGCGCCCGCGGCATCGCCGCCGTGCAGTCCGACGATGTGGACGGCGCCGTGGCGACCAACTCCGAGCTGCACACCCTGGTGACGGCCCTGTCGGGCAACAGGGTGCTGGCCGAGCTGGCCGCCCAGGTGGCCAGGCGGGTGCGGTGGTACCACACGCCGGTGGCCCGCCAGCGCGGCATGGCGTCGTGGGACGAGCACAAGGCGCTGATCGACGCCATCGAGGCCGGCGACGAGCGCAAGGCCGCGAAGATCATGCGGGAGCACACCGAGCACACCCGCGCCTCGTACATGGAGCAGCGGGAGAGCGAGCCCGCGGAGCCCGCGCCCAAGCCGGTACGCCGCCGCAGGCCCCGTCAGCTCGGTTGACGTGACGTTCACAGAAGTCCACATGCTCCGAAACACCTCGGGTAGAGGGTGGGGAGCCAGACCGACAGGAGGTGTATGACCGTGAAAGCGTTGTTCCGCTTTCTCCTTGGTGATCCCCTGGGCCAGGCGGCGGACGGCCGAGCCATCGGCGTCGGCCTGAGCGCGGCGCTCAGGAAGCAGTACTCAGCAGACGACGCGGACCGCTACCTGCGCCAGTGGAGCGCGCAGCAGCGGCACGACATCCGCGAGCAACCGCGCCACTGAGCCGCGGCAGGGGGGCGGCCACCCACAAGCAGCCACCGGCCCCCGCGCGCGGCCGAGTCAGCGATCGGCGGTTTCCGGCTCCACCACCTTCTTGGCGTCGCGAGACGACTTCATCAGGCTGAGCACCGTGGTGACGGCGAGAGTGCCGAGGATGACCCCGAGAGACACCATGATCGGGATCTCCGGCGCCCAGGACACCCCGTCGTGGTGCAGGGCTTCGAGAATCAGCTTCACCCCGATGAACGCCAGCACCACCGACAGCCCCTTGCTCAGGTAGACCAGCCGGTCGAGCAGGCCTCCGATGAGGAAGAAGAGCTGCCGCAGCCCCATGAGGGCGAAGGCGTTGGCGGTGAACACCAGGTAGGGCTCCTTGGTGAGCCCGAAGATGGCCGGGATCGAGTCCAGCGCGAACAGCAGGTCGGTGGTCCCGATCGCGACCATCACGATCAGCATCGGGGTGACCATCCTGCGCCCGTGGTGCACGGTCAGCCGGGCGCCGTGGTAGGTGTCCGTCGTCGGCAGCACCCGGCGCACCGTGCGCAGGGCGATGTTCTCCGAGAACTCCGCCTCCTCGTCCTCGTGCCCGATCAGCTTCCACGCCGTGTAGACGAGGAAGGCGCCGAACACGTAGAAGAGCCAGTCGAACCTGGAGACGGCCTCCGCGCCGGCGGCGATGAAGCCTCCGCGCATGACCAGCGCCAGGATGATGCCGATGAGCAGCACCTTCTGCCGGTACTGCCGCGGCACCTGGAACCGGCTCATGATCAGCAGGAAGACGAAGAGGTTGTCCACGCTGAGCGAGTACTCGGTGATCCAGCCGGCGAAGAACTCCCCTCCGTGCGCCGGCCCTGACAGCAGGAGCAGGCCCACGCCGAAGACCACGGCCAGGCCCACGTAGAACGAGACCCAGCCCACGCACTCCTTGAAGCTGGGCTCGTGCGGGTTGCGGGCCACGAGCCAGAAGTCGAAGGCGAGCACCAGGCCGAAGCCGCCGATGGTGGCGGCCCAGACCCAGAACGGCAGGTCCATCTACCTGCCTCCCTTCCTGGCACTCTTGCGGGCGCTCACGACCCGGGCGAAGCGCAGGTACTTCTCCAGCAGTTCCTTGGCGAGCGGGTTGTCGCCTGCCCTGCGCATGAGCCAGTGGGGCATGGCCCGCTCGTGCACCCACAGGAAGCCGATCGCGAAGCCGAGGGCGATCATCGCCTGGTACGCCAGGAACGGCCCCACCCCCTCGACGAGTCCGCCCGTCGGGGCCAGGATCTCCTGGGCCAGCCGGGACACCGGGAAGGCCGCCATCCAGTACAGGCCGACGGGACCGAAGGTGCCAGGGCGGAAGACGCCGTGGCCGAGCAGCACGCTGTAGAGGCCGCCGAAGAGGGCCAGCGGCGTGGCCAGTGCCAGCGCCGCCAACCCGGCCATCCCGGTGGACTGCCCCGCGAGCAGGGTCAGTCCACCGGCCATGGCTCCGGCAACGGCTCCGATCGACGCCCCTGGCAGGGCGAGTTCGAGGCTGTGCCGTCCTGTCATCAGCCCACGACCACGCCGTAGGCGAACAGGCTGTAGAACAGCATCCCCAGGTAGAACACCGCGCCGAAGCCGATGATGACGTTCGACCACCACCTGGGCCTGATCGGCTTGGGCAGCATGCGGTTGTTCACCAGGAGCAGGGTCACGCAGTACGCGCCCATCGCGAACGTCGACAGGAACGCCAGCGTGTCCAGGATCCCGCTCGGACCGTCGGCCGGGCCGAACAGCAGGATCAGGATGCCGAAGATGATCACGCCCCAGAGGAAGATCGCGTACAGCTTCGACATGCCCAGCTTCTTCGTGCCGGGGATGAAGTTGTACGTCATGTCCGCCTGGCCGCGCGAGAACGAGTCGAACAGGCCCAGCGTCGCGTTCAGGCCGATCAGCGCGATGAACCCGAGGAACACGACCCCGAGAACCGAGCTGCCCGCCGAGGAGACGGCGTTCGACATCGCGGTCAGCGCCACTTCCCGGTCGTCGCCCTGAATGGCCGTACGCACGGCCGGATCGATCCGCACCGCCGCCTGCGCGATCACCGTGAAGGAGATCGTCACCAGCATGGTGATGCCCCAGAACAGCAGCAGCGCGTCGAAGGTGACCCAGCGCCGCCAGCCCTTCCACTTGGCCATCTCGGCCGGGTCGTCGGTGTCGAACATGAACCCGCGGTTGGGCCGCTCCTCCTCCTCGCCCGCGTGGCGCAGCCCGCGGATCTTCGGCTGGTGCACGCCCATGCCGGCCCCGGAGTCACGCAGGTGCAGCGTGTACCACATCTGCTGCATGCCCGAGGGGCCGGCGAAGGCACAGGCGCCGACGATGACGGGGAACCAGGCGGCCGTCATGGCCTCCGCCGGCAGGTAGCCGATGGAGAACATGCCGCTGATCGTGGTGACCACGTCTCCCCAGGAGCCGACCATGGCCGCGACCACGGCCGTGCCGAGCACGAGCGCCCCGATCAGCAGCGAGAGCACGTTCTCGAGCAGGTTGTAGATCACCTTGGCGAGGGTGAAGACCACGCCGACGAGGATCAACCCGGCGATCGCGGTCACCACCCAGGGTATTCCGGTGATCTCCTCGAACGCCGCCGCTCCGGCCGACAGGTGTCCCGGCCAGATGTAGACGGCGATCGCCACGACGAAGAAGAACCACATCAGCGGCTTGAACACCCTGGCCGCGCCGGAGAAGATGCTCTCCCCCGTGGCCATGGCGTAACGGGCCATCTCCAGCATCACCACGGCCTGCAGGGTGACGCCGATCAGGAACAGCCACCTGATCTCGGGCCCGAACAGCAGCACCAGCCGGGGCCACATGTACGACTCGCCCATGCCCACGCCCAGGGCGACGAGGAACACCGTCGGCCCGAGAATGTGCACCGAGGGAGGCGCGTCGGGGAGCTTCCTGATGGGCATCGGCTCGAGCCGGCCCGCTTTCCATACTCGTTGATCCTCGACCGGCGGCGTGGCCGTCGCCGGTGGTGTGTTCGATGTGTCCACCTACGGACCTCCTGGGGGGTTGTTGCCTTCCTCTGCGCCCCGAATTGCCCCCTCGCCTGGTGCTGCTGGAACTCGGCTCTTAGCCCAGCAGACCGGCCGCCCTGGCCCAGCGGTACTTCGCACCGAGGACCGCCACGGGCTTTTCAGTCGTGTACGGGTACGCGACCACGCCGTGCTCGAACAGGTACTCGCTGGCCTCCTCAACCTCGGTGTCGCCGGCCAGTGACGCCACGACCGGCTTGACGTTGCCCTTCGCCCGCTCCTCCGCCACCACGCGGGCGATGAGCTCGGCGAAGACCATCGGCGGCGTCACGATCGTGTGCCAGTAGCCCAGGACGAGCGCGTGGATGCGGTCGTCGGACAGGCCCAGGCGGACCGTGTTCTCGTAGGTCGAGGGTGGCTCGCCGCCGGTGATGTCGATGGGGTTGCCCGCCGCGCCGAACGGCGGGATGTACGCGCGGAACGCCGTGTCCAGGTCGTCGGGGATGTCCATGAGGGTCAGCCCCGCGTCCACGATGGCGTCGGACAGCAGCACGCCCGAGCCGCCCGCGCCGGTGATGATGACGACGTTCTCGCCCTTGGGCGCCGGCAGGATCGGCAGCGCGCGGGCGTACTCCAGCATGTCGTTCAGGCCGGGCGCGCGCACCACCCCGGCCTGGCGCAGGATGTCGTCGTAGACCTTGTCGTCGCCGGCCAGCGCGCCGGTGTGCGAGCCCGCGGCCCGCGCGCCCATCGCGGTGCGCCCGGCCTTGAGCACGATGACCGGCTTCTCCTTGACCACGCGGCGGGCGGCCTCGACGAAGCCGCGCCCGTCCTTGAGGTCCTCCAGGTGCATGGCCACGGCCTTGGTGTTGTCGTCCTGCTCGAAGAAGGTCAGCAAGTCGTCCTCGTCCACGTCGGCCTTGTTGCCGACGCCGACGATGGCCGAGACGCCCATCTTGGTGGTGCGGCTGAAGCCCAGGATGGCCATGCCGATGCCGCCGCTCTGGGAGGTCAGCGCCACGCTGCCGCGCACGTCGTACGGGGTGCAGAAGGTCGCGCAGAGGTTCTCGGGCGTGTAGTAGTAGCCGTAGATGTTGGGGCCGAGCATGCGGACGCCGTGCCTGCGGGCGATCTCGACGATCTCCTTCTGGCCCTCGACGTTCCCGGTCTCGGCGAACCCGGACGGGATCATCACCGCGCCCGCGACGCCCTTCTCGCCGACCTCCTCCAGCGAGGCCGCGACGAACTTGGCGGGGATCGCGAACACGGCCACGTCCACGTCGCCGGGCACGTCCGCGACGCTCTTGTACGCCGTGAGCCCCATGATCTCGTCGGCCTTGGGGTTGATCGGGTAGATCTGCCCCTGGTAGCCGCCGTTGATGAGGTTCTTCATGACCGAGTTGCCGATCTTGCCGGTCTCGGCGGAGGCGCCGATCACGGCGACGGAGCGCGGCTTGAAGATGCGGTTCATCTGCCGCAGGATCTCCTCGCGCGGCAGCCGCTCGACCTCGGGCTGCGGCTCGCCGATGAGGATGCGCACGTCGGCGGCGACGGCGCCGTTCGCGTCGGCGAAGACGGGGTTGAGGTCCACCTCGACGATCTCGGGGATGTCCGTGACCAGCCTGCCGACGCGCTCGATCAGCGTCGCCAGCGCCTCCCTGTTCGCGGGCTCGGCCCCACGGGCCCCGCGCAGTACTTCGGCCGCCCTGATGTCGTCCAGCATCCTGAGGGCATCATCACCCGAAACCGGGACAAGTCGGAAGGTCACGTCCTTGAGCACTTCGACCAGGACGCCGCCGAGGCCGAACGCGATGACCTTCCCGAAGGTGGGATCGGTGACCGCGCCCACGATGACCTCGTGGCCGCCGCCGACGAGCTGCTGCACCTGGATGCCGTCGATCTTCGCGTCGGGATTGTAGGCGCGGGCGTTGGCCAGGATCGTCTCGTAGCCCTGCCGCACCTCCTCCTCGCTCTTCAGCCCGACCAGCACGCCGCCGGCGTCCGTCTTGTGCAGGATGTCGGGCGAGACGATCTTCAGCACGACCGGGAGGCCGATCTCCCCGGCCAGCCGCGCCGCCTCGTCGGCCGAGGTGGCCAGGCCCTCGCCGGGGGTGGCGATGCCGTACTCCTGGCACAGCTCGCGGCCCTCCGGGGCCGTCAGGGCGTTACGCCCCTCGGCGAGCGCCTTCTCGATGACTTCCCTGGCGGCCACTGTGCTCATGGTCGCGCTCCCTACGGACCCGCCCTGGTTACGCGAGCTGCCGCTGTCGGGCCCTACTCGCCGCTCCATCAGATGACTCCGTTCGTCTTGAGTTCGGCCAGCTCGTCCGCGCTCACGCCGAGCTCGCCGTAGATCTCCTGGTTGTGCTCGCCCAGCAGGGGCGGGGTCCGTACGTCCACCGGCGAGTCCGAGAGCTGCAGCGGGCTGCCCACGGTCACGAACTCGCCGCGCGTCGGGTGCTCGACCTTGACGACGATGCCCTCGTCCTGAAGGCTCTCGTCCTCCACCAGCTCCTTGGTGGACAGGATCGGGCCGCACGGGATGTTCTCGGCGTTGAGCCGGTCCAGCACCGTCCACTTGTCGTGGCGGATCGTCCACTCCTCGATGAGCTGGAACATCTTGTCCAGCTTCGGCAGCCGCGCCTCCGGCGTCGCCCACTCGGGGTCCTCGGCCAGCTCGGGACGGCCGATGATGTTCGCGATGGGCTTCCAGCCGACCGGCTGCACGATGACGTAGATGTAGTCGTTCGGGCCGCCGGGAGCGCAGCGCACCGCCCAGCCCGGCTGGCCGCCACCGCTGGCGTTGCCCGAACGCGGCACCTCGTCGCCGAACGTCTTGTTCGGGTACTCGCGCAGCGGCCCGTGCGCCAGGCGCTGCTGGTCGCGGAGCTTGACGCGGCACAGGTTCAGCACGGCGTGCTGCATGGCCACCTGTACGCGCTGCCCGCGCCCCGACTGCTCGCGCTGGTAGAGGGCGGCCAGGATGCCGGCGACCGCGTGGATGCCGGTGCCCGAGTCGCCGATCTGCGCGCCCGTGGCCAGCGGCGGCCCCTCCTCGAACCCCGTCGTGCTCATCGAGCCGCCCATGGCCTGGGCGATCACCTCGTACGCCTTGAACTTGGCGTACCTGCCCTGGCCGAAGCCCTTGATCGAGGCGTAGATGAGGCGGGGGTTGAGCTCCTGGAGGCGCTCCCATGGGAAGCCCATGCGGTCCACCGCGCCGGGACCGAAGTTCTCCACCAGGACGTCGGCGCTCTTCACCAGCTCGGTGAAGATCTCCTTGCCGCGCTCGCTCTTCATGTTGAGGGTGATGCTGCGCTTGTTGCAGTTCAGCATCGTGAAGTAGAGGCTGTCCACGTCGGGCAGGTCGCGGAGCTGCTGGCGGGTGATGTCGCCGGTGGGGGCCTCCAGCTTGACCACGTCGGCGCCCAGCCAGGCGAGCACCTGGGTGGCCGACGGGCCGGACTGGACGTGGGTCATGTCGAGGACGCGGACACCTTCGAGAGCCTTCATCTCTGCGTTTCCCCTACTTGTACATGGTCTGGTTCATGGTTCCGGGGGCGTACACCTCTGGGTCGACCCAGACGTTGATCAGTGAGGGCTTGCCCGACTGGCGGGCCCGCTCCAGCGCCGGGCGGATCTCGGCCGGGTCGCGGACCTCCTCGCCGTAGCCGCCCAGCAGCTTGGCGAACTCGCCGTAGCGGATGTCGCCGAGGGTGTTGCCGACGCGGGCGCGGTCCTCGCCGTACTTGGCGGCCTGGCCGTACCTGATCTGGTTCATCGAGGAGTTGTTGCCGATGACGCCGATGAACGGCAGGTCGAAGCGGACCATCGTCTCGAAGTCCCAGCCGGTGAGGCTGAAGGCGCCGTCGCCGAACAGGCAGAGCACCTCCTTGTCGCGCCGCGCCTGCTTGGCGGCCATCGCGAAGGCCATGCCGACGCCGAGCGTGCCGAGCGGGCCCGGGTCCATCCAGTGGCCGGGCGACTTGGGCTGCACGACCTGGCCGGAGAAGGTGACGATGTCGCCGCCGTCGCCGATGTAGATGGTGTCCTCGGTGAGGAACTCGTTGATCTCGTGCACGAGGCGGTACGGGTCGATCGGCTGGGCGCCGGAGAGCTGCCTGGGCAGGCGCTTCTCGTAGGCCTGGGTCTCGACGTTGCGCAGCTCCTCCAGCCACTCCTTGCGGCGGGCCGCGCCGTTCTCGATGCGGCCGCTCGCGGCCTGGGCGGCGGCGGAGAGGATGAGCCCGGCGTCACCGACGATCCCGAGGTCGATGTCGCGGTTCTTGCCGACGGTGCGGTAGTCGAGGTCGATCTGCACGACCTTCGCGGTCGGCGACAGGCGCTTGCCGTAGCCCATCCGGAAGTCGAACGGGGTGCCGACGATGATGATGAGGTCGGCCTCGGTGAAGGCGTACCTGCGGCTGAGCTGGAAGTGGTGCGGGTCGCCAGGGGCGAGCGTGCCGCGGCCCGAGCCGTTCATGTACGCGGGCACGTTCAGCGAACGTACGAAGTCGATGGCCGCGTCGGTGGCCCGGCACGTCCAGACCTGGCTGCCGAGCAGGATGCACGGCTTCTCGGCGTGCGCCAGCATGTCGGCCAGCCGCTCGACGGCCTCGGGGTCGCCCGCCTGGCGGGTCGAGGCCCGGTAGTGGCCGGCCGCGGGGATGCGGGCCTTCTCGATCGGCACCTTCGCGTCGAGCACGTCGCGCGGGATCTCCAGGAAGGACGGCCCCGGCGCGCCGTGGTAGCACTCGCGGAAGGCCATCGACACGATGTCCGCCACCCGTTCCGTGCTCGGCACCGTCGCGGCGAACTTGGTGATCGGGGTCATCATGTCCACGTGCGGCAGGTCCTGTAGCGAGCCCATCTTGTGCTGGCTCAGCGCGCCCTGCCCGCCGATGAGCAACATCGGGCTCTCCGCGCGGAAGGCGTTGGCCACGCCGGTCACCGCGTCGGTCGTGCCCGGCCCGGCGGTGACCACGGCGCAGCCGGGCTTGCCGGTGATGCGCGCGTACCCGTCCGCCGCGTGCGCGGCTACCTGCTCGTGGCGTACGTCGATGACCTCGATGCCCTCATCGACGCAGCCGTCGTAGATATCGATGATGTGGCCACCGCAGAGCGTGTAGATCACGTCCACGCCCTCGGCTTTGAGCGCCTTGGCTACGAGATGACCGCCAGAGATCGTTTCCGACATCATGCCACCCTTTCCCGGCGACGAAATGCTGTCTTCCGCATACTGCATACCGTATGAACGCAATGGTTACTCCCCTACGAACGGTGTGTCTACCCCCTAGGGGACAACTCGATCAGTTCGATCTCCTCTCGCGTCCGCCGCGCGACCGTCCCGCGCGCCACCGAGGCCGCCGGCGCACTCCTTGACCCTCGTTTTTCCATACTGTATACGGGATACACGATCCGACGCGAGAACGGAGCGCAGCATGAAGGTCGCTGTTCTTGGCGCCGGCGCCATCGGCGCATACGTGGGGGCCGCCCTCCACAGGGCGGGAGTGGAGGTGCACCTCATCGCGAGAGGGGCGCACCTCCAGGCAATTCGCCGCGCCGGTGTGCGGGTGCTCACCCCCAGGGGCGACTTCGTCGCCCATCCCCATGCCACCGACGACCCCACCGAGGTCGGTCCGGTGGACCACATCTTCCTGGGCCTCAAGGCGAACAGCTACGCCTCCGCGGGCCCCATGATCCAGCCGCTCCTGCACGAGACCACAAGCGTCATCGCCGCGCAGAACGGCATCCCGTGGTGGTACTTCCACGGGCTCAAGGGCCCCTACGAGGGCTACCGCATCGAGAGTGTCGACCCCGGCGGCGCGGTGACGGCCGCGCTGCCCCTGCATCGTGCCATCGGCTGCGTCGTCTACGCCGCCACGGAGATCGAGGAGCCTGGCGTCATCCGGCACCTCGAAGGCACCCGCTTCTCCATCGGCGAGCCTGACGGCACGCTGACGGAGCGGTGCACCGCCTTCAGCCAGGCCGCCGTCGAGGGCGGGCTGAAGTGCCCGGTGGAGCGCGATCTCCGCCGGGACGTCTGGATCAAACTCATGGGAAACATCGCCTTCAACCCGATCAGCGCGCTCGCCAGGGCCACCATGGCGGGCATCTGCCGCCACGACGGCGCCAGGGAGCTGGTCGTGGCCATGATGCGGGAGACGGTGGACGTGGCCAGGCGGGTGGGCTGCGATCCGGGGATCTCCATCGAGCGCCGCCTGCGCGGCGCGGAGAAGGCGGGCGAGCACAAGACCTCGACACTCCAGGACCTGGAGAAGGGCAAGCCGCTGGAACTCGACGTGCTGCTGGCCGCGGTGGTCGAGCTGGCCGACCTCACCGGCGCGGAGGTGCCCACACTGCGGGCCATCCACGCGGTGAGCGACCTGCTGAACGAAAATCTCGTTCGTGCGGTCTAGCTCGGAATACCGTAGATTGCATACCGAATGGAGGGATCATGACTCTTGACCACCCGGCCCGTCCACCGGCGCGCCACGCGTCGCGGGATGCGGCCCGGGCGGTCATCCTCTTCCAGCACATGCTCAGGGGCACCCGCCGGACCGGCTGCGCGCCGCCCGGCGGGTCTGTGACAGGACCGGGGGCCCGCACGCGGCCGGCCCGTTCGCGGCCGGCGGCGAGCCGCTGTGCGTACGCCACAAGGTGGCCCGCAGACGTCACCTCGGGCGCCGGCAACGGCTCTGCCCGCGCACGATCACCGGGGTGATGACGGGATGCCGCGCGGCGCGCCTGGCCCCCAGCCGCCGCTCGGCATCCCACTACAATCCCAGATTTTGACAACCATTTTCATTCCGACGCATACTGACTCACATGATGTCAGGATTTTCCCGGTCGAGCGCTGTCGGCATGCTGGCCGCAGCCGCCCTGCTCACCACCGCTGCCTGCGGCTCCGGCTCCGCCCAGACCACCACCACCGCTTCCGGCTCCGCCGACGCTTCCGGCGCGAAGCCCGAGGTCGTGGCGGCGTTCTACCCGCTGCAGTGGCTGACCGAGCAGGTCGGGGGATCCGACGCGACCGTGACCGGCCTGACCGCGCCCGGCGTCGAGCCGCACGACCTGGAGCTGAGCATCCAGCAGGTCACCGAGCTCAAGGACGCCGCGCTCACCGTCTACATCAAGGGCATCCAGCCGGCCGTGGACGACGCCGTGGACGCCGAGAAGAGCTTCGACGCCGCCACCGCCGTCACCACCATCCCCGCCGGCGAGCACGCCGAGGAGGAGGGCCACGCCGAGGAGGAGCACGGCCACGAGGAGCTCTCCTACGACCCGCACCTCTGGCTCGACCCCTCCCGCCTGGCCACCGTCGCCACCAAGCTCGGCGAGCGCCTGGCCACGGCCGACCCCGCACACGCCCAGGGCTACCGCGACCGCGCCGCCAGTACGGCCGCCACGCTGGGGACGCTCGACCAGGAGTTCACCCAGGGGCTGACCACGTGCAAGACCAAGACGCTGGTCACCGCGCACGAGGCGTTCGGCTACCTGGCCGACCGGTACAAGCTCAAGCAGGTCGGCATCACGCTCGACCCCGAGACCGAGCCGTCGCCCACCCGCCTGTCGGAGGTGGCCAAGCTGGCCAAGGCCGAGGGCGTCACCACGATCTTCACCGAGTCCCTGGTCAGCCCGAAGGTGGCCGAGGTGCTCGCGAGCCAGGTCGGAGCCAAGACGGCCGTCCTGGACCCGCTGGAGAGCAAGCCCTCCGGGGATTACCTGTCCGCCATGCGCGATAACCTCAAAACACTACAAACAGCACTGGGGTGTACGGCATGAGCGAAACGGCCTTCGCGATGACCGGCGGCCGGGTCTCCTTCGATGGCAAGCCCGTCCTTCGAGGGATCGACCTGACCGTCTGTCCCGGGGAGGTCGTCGCCCTCCTGGGCGCCAACGGCTCGGGCAAGTCGACGCTGGTCCGCACGCTGCTCGGCCTCACGCCGCTGACCGGCGGCCAGACCCTCGTGTACGGCACAGCGCCCGGCAGGTTCCGCGACTGGTGGCGCATCGGCTACGTGCCGCAGCGGCTCCAGGTCGGCGGCGGCGTGCCCGCGACCGTGCGCGAGGTCGTCGCCTCGGGCCGGATCGCCAGGCAGAGCAGGTTCCGCAGGACCAGCGCGGCCGACAGGGCGGCCGTGGCGAGCGCCCTGGAGGCCGTCAGGCTCGCCGACCGGGCGGGGGATCCCGTGCAGTCGCTGTCAGGGGGGCAGCAGCAGCGCGTGCTCATCGCCAGGGCGCTGGCCGGGGAGCCCGACACGTACGTGATGGACGAGCCCACCGCGGGCGTGGACGCCGAGACCCAGCAGCTGCTCGCCGACACGCTGGCCAGGCTGGTCGAGGCCGGCAAGACCGTGGTGCTGGTGGCGCACGAGCTGGGCCCGCTGGAGCCGATCATCACGCGCGGCGTGGTGATCCGCGAGGGCCGCATCGCCCACGACGGCCGGCCGCCCCGCCCGGAGGGCGACTGCGCCAGGCCGGGGCACGAGCATCAGCATCCGCACGGTGAGGAGCCCGTGGGAGGCCCGCTCACCGGGTGGCAGGGGGAACCAAGGTGATCTTCGAACTTCTCCAGGAGGAGCTCTTCCAGCTCGCGCTCATCGCGGCGCTGCTGGTGGGGCTCTGCGCGCCCGCCGTCGGCACGTTCATCGTGCAGCGGCGGCTGTCGCTGCTGGGCGACGGCATCGGGCACGTGGCGCTGACCGGCGTGGCGCTCGGCTTCCTGACCGGCACCGCGCCCGTGCTCACCGCCGTGCTCGTGTCCATCGCGGGCGCCGTGGCCATCGAGCTGGTCAGGGCCCGGGGGCGCACCAGCGGCGACGTGGCGCTCGCGCTGCTGTTCTACGGGGGGATCGCCGGCGGCGTCATGCTCATGGGCATCGCGCCCGGCGGCAGCAACGCCAAGCTGAACTCCTACCTGTTCGGCGCCATCGCCAGCGTCACCGTCGAGGACATCTGGGTCATCGCCGCGCTGGCCGCCGCCGTGATCGCGGTCGTCCTGATCTTCGGCAGGGAGCTGTTCGTGCTCTGCCAGGACGAGGAGATGGCCAAGGCCAGCGGCCTGCCGGTGCGCTTCCTGAGCCTGCTCATCGCCGTCACCGCCGCCCTCACCGTCGTCATCGCCATGCGGGTGGTCGGCCTGCTGCTCGTCAGCGCCCTGATGGTGATCCCGGTGGCCACCAGCCAGCAGCTCACCCGCGGCTTCCGTACCACGATGGGGCTGGCCATGCTGTTCGGCGTGATCGCCTCCGTGGGCGGGCTGCTCGCCTCCACCTACTCCGCCAAGGTCCCGCCGGGCGCCGCGATCGTGCTTCTTGCGCTCGCCGGCTTCGTCCTGGCCCTCGGTGTCGGTAAATTCGTACGGCGAGGCCGTACCCAGGAGTCGACATTGAGCGAGCGACCACAGCTGCGCGTCGAGGAGATCGCATGACGACAAGGCGCGATGCCGTGCACGACACCCTTCGCCAGAGCGAGGGTTTCCGTAGCGCGCAGGACGTCTATGCCGAGATGCGCCTGCACGGGGCGAAGATCGGGCTTACCACCGTCTACCGGGCGTTGCAGGCGCTGGCCGACAAGGGCCAGGTCGACGTGCTGCGTACCGACGACGGCGAGTCGGTCTACCGCGCGTGCGCGACCGACACCCATCACCACCACCTGGTGTGCCGCCGGTGCGGCCGCACCGTGGAGGTGGCGGGGCCGGCCGTCGAGCGGTGGGCCGAGGCGGTGGGCAGCGAGCACGGCTTCACCGAGATCACCCACACGGTCGAGGTCTTCGGCACCTGCTCGTCCTGCTCCACGGCGCCGGCCCGGACGGGCTGAGCCCTCTCAAGGGTCCACCCTTCCGGGAGCTCTCTCAGACCTCCACCCTTTCCGGGACCCTGGCGGGCCGGCGGGAGCCGTACAACACCCCCAGCACGACCACCGCGCATCCGGCGAGCTGCAGCACCGACGGCCGCTCGCCGAGCGCCAGCGTGGAGATCGCCACCGTGGACATGGGCTGCACGAGCAGCAGCAGCGAGGTGAGCGCGGCGGGCTGGCGCGGCAGCGAGAACGTGATCAGCGACCAACCCAGCACCTGCGGCCCCAGCGCGAGCAGCAGCAGCCACCCGTGCGCCGGCCAGTCCGGCACGAGGTCCGCGCCCCCGAACAGCGGGCTGAGCAGGGCGATGGCCACCGTGGCCACCACCGTCGCATGGGCGAGCGGCCCCGCGGCCCTGTCGGACCCGCCCTTGAGCAGCAGCAGGTACGCCGCGTACGACAGGGACGTCGCCACCCCGGCGGCCACCCCCAGCATCGGATCGCTCCCGTAGGCGGCGCTGTCGAACACCCCGGAGATCAGCACCACCCCGGCGAACACCACCGGCGTCCCGACCATCAACGGCGTGCCCGGCCGCTCCCCGAACAGCGCCCACGCGGCGAACGCCACGATGAACACCTGCAGATTCCCCAGCACGGTCGCCAGCCCCGCGCCCACGTACTCGATCGCGTGATGCCAGAACAGCAGGTCGAGCGCGAACACCACGCCCGCCGCCCACGACATCAGCACCGCCCTGCGCGGCAGCGGCCCGAACCTGCGCCGCTCCACCCAGGCCAGCAGCACCATGGGCGGCACCGCGTACGCGCACCGGAACAACGCCGAGGTCGCAGGCGATACACCTGATAACCGCACGAGGGGAGCGGAGGTGGAGATGATGAGCGCGCCGACGATCGCGATCAGCACGATACGGCGATGTGCACTCACGGAAACCCCTCGAACCCCGTACAGGAGATACGCTGCGACCACGCTAGAACCCGGCGCGGACAGGAGTCAACATGCCGTTTGGCCATGACATGGTGCATTCTCTGGCCACCGTTGTCGAACTGGTCAACACCTCGCCCTCCACCGGCGGCGACGAGGGCCTGTCCGGCCTGCCCGAGTTGCAGACGTTCGTGGAATCCCGCAAGATCAGCGGCGTCAGCACGCTCACGGCCCGCGACCTGGGCCAGGTCCGCATGGTGCGCGAAGCCTTCCACCGCGTCTTCACCGCCCCCGACCAGCCCACGGCCGTCCGCACCCTCAACGCGCTGCTGTCCGAGACCCGCATCACCCCCCGCCTGACGGAACACGACGGCCACCCGCTGCACGTCCACTACTTCGCCGCCGACGCCACCCTCGCCGAGCACGTGGCGGCCGACTGCGGCGTCGCCCTCGCCCACCTCCTGGTGGAAGGCGAGGCGGAACGCCTGCGCACCTGCTCGGCCCCCGACTGCGACCGCGTCTTCGTGGACGAGTCCCGCAACCGGTCCCGGGTCTACTGCGACAGCCGCACGTGCGGCAACCGCATGCACGTCGCCGCCTACCGCGCCCGCCGCCGCGCCTGAGGCCGTACGCCCGGGGGGCTTCCGCCCTGTGGGGGCACGCCCCCACACCCCCAGGCGGTGGCCTGCCGGCCCCCGCACCCCCGGACGCGAACCTGCTTCCCAACGAATCTCCTCGTTGCCCGCAGACAGGGAGTGCTGCAGCAGCAGTTCCGCCTGCCGATCCAGGACATCACGACAAGCTTCTTGCGATTTTCGTCGATCAGATTCCAGGCCTCCGGCCGGCGTTACGGCTGCGACAGGACGTAGAGCAGGGCGTTCATGCTGGTCCCGCTGACGAGGTCACGTTTGTCGATCAGCCGGCGGATGTCCGTGAGCGGCACCCATTCGACCCGCTCGGCCTCCCACGCCTCAGTGGGCGGTCCGATGTACCGGGCGCTGTCGGCGCGGAAGATGTGGTGCTCGGAGTCGGAGATGCCGCTGGTCGGCTGGGTGTAGAGCAGGGGCCGCAAGGGGCCGGGCCGCCAGCCGGTCTCCTCCTCGACCTCGCGGGCGGCGGCCGCGATCGGCTCCTCACCCTCGTCGATCTTGCCGATGGGGATCTCCCAGCCCCAGGTGTCGGTGATGAACCGATGCCGCCAGATGAGCAGTACGCGCCGCCGATCGTCCATGACGACGGCACCCGCCCCGGGCGCGGTCCGGATGAGGCGGTGATCGAGATGCCGTCCGTCCGGAAGCTCCACATCCGCCACCCGGACGTCGAGCCAGCGATCGGTGTACAGCGGTTCTTCCGAGTGAACCTGCCAGCGCATGCGGCCGCCCCCTGAGTGGAACACCTGGACCGGCACCACGCTACAAGGGCGCGGGACACCCGCATGCCGGGGCGCGCCCCCGCGTCGAGCGCGTCACCGGCCGGCAACGCGTCGGGGACGGTGCTCAGCCGGCGCCGAAGTCGCGGCGGCGCAGGGCGAGCAGGCCGCCGGCCGTGAGGAGGGTCGTGATCGCGAGCAGGCCCGCCGTGGGCGCGGGCTGCAGGGCCGGCTCCAGCATCGGGTTGCCGACGTAGTGGAACGGCTCCGCCGGGCTGCCGCCCCACAGGCCGTACAGGGGCCCGACGACCTGACCCAGGCCGGTGGTCAGGATCCACGCGAGCCAGCCGATCGCCACGCTCGCGCGCGGCACCAGCCCGTACGCCAGCACGCACACCGCCCCCACGCACCAGGCCGCCGGGACGGTGCTCAGCGCACCCGCCAGGAAGGCGGGCAGATCCGTGGCCGGGTCGCCGACCAGCAGGGAGTAGATCGCGCCGAACACGAGCCCGGTGACGGCCATCAGGCCCGCCGTGCCGAGGGCGGTGACGAGCAGGTGGCCGCCCGCCCAGCGCAGGCGGGTCATCGGGGTGGACTGCAGGGCCTCCGCGCGGCCGGACGCCTCCTCCGCGCGCAGCCGCAACGTCATGAGCACCGGGTAGAGGGCGACGGCGTAGGCGAGGATCAGGACGAGGTACCAGACGTACCCGCCGAGCATCGTGGCGCCCGTGGGGACGCCGAGGAACTCGGTGATGTTGTCGACGATGACGCTCGGCCGGGAGATCAGGTCCCGCGCCAAGGGGCTCAGCGCGCCCGCGAACACCGAGAACGCCACCACCCCCGCCGCCCACTTCACCAGCAGCCCGCGGTGCAGCCGCCAGGCCAGGCTGACCGGGCCGCGCAGCTCCGGGGCCGAGTCGCGGCCCTGGCGCTCGGGCAGCAGGCCGGAGCCGAGGTCGCGGCGGGCGAGCAGCCGGTACGCGGCGCCGTACAGGAGGGCCGCGGCCAGGACGCAGAGGCCGATCAGCCACCACCGGTCCTCCTGGTACGGCCGCACCAGGTGACCCCAGCCCAGCGGCGACAGGTACGTCAGCCACGGCAGCCCGGCCGCGTCGCCCGCGAAGCGCAGGACGTAGGAGAGGCCGAGGGCGGTCAGGCCGATCGTGGTGGCGGTGTGGGCGTTGCGGGCGAGCTGGGCGGCGACGGCCGCGATGCCGCCGAAGATCCAGCCGACGACCGTGACGGCGGCCCCGTACGTGAGGGACCCGGCCGGTTCGAGGCCCGCCGCGATCAGCGCGACGGCCGCCAGCAGGCCGCCCGCCAGGCTGATCCCGCCCGCGACCAGCATGGCGGCGGTCAGCGGGGCGTGGCGGGCGACCGTGCCCGCCAGGACCAGCTCGCTCCTGCCCGCGTCCTCCTCCCTGCGGGTGTGGCGGATGACGGACAGGACGGCGGCGAACGCGGCCGCCACGTAGAGGAAGCCGCCGCTGCGCCAGGTGGCGAGCACCTCCAGCCGGGGCTCGACGACGCCGCCGCCGAGCGCGTGCAGGAAGGCGCTGCGGTCGATGACCTCCAGGTAGGCGAGCTTGTCCTGGTACGTGGCCATGTTCCGGTTGATGTAGGCGACCATCGTCAGGGCCATGGCCGTGACCAGCAGGATCCACCAGGGAGCGATGCCCCGCTCGCGGCGCAGGGCGAGGCGGGCGAGGGTGCCGGTGCCGGGGGCGGCGTTCATGGGCGTTCCCGGCCGGCGAGCGGTCCGATGGTCATCGCGACCAGCTCCTGTTCATGGGTATAGCGAACTATTCTTACGAACAGGACGCTATACCCACGTATAGCTAGGAGGCAAGGCCGCAGATCAGGCCGGGGTGACCTGCCAGGTGACGCCGTGCGTGGTGAGGTGGTCGAGGAAGGAGGCCGGGTCGAAGGCCTGCGCGGGCGTCAGCGCCCCCGCCGGCGCGCCGTCCGCGACGAGGCGGCGCGCACCCTCGACGGCGATCACCGCCGTCATCCCGTACGGGTCGAGACCCGTCACCCAGCCCCGCGCCCGCTTCCCGTCCTCGCCGGTCGCCTGGGCCAGCAGCAGCCAGCGCGAGGCCAGCCTGGCCGCCTCGTCCGGGATCTCCGGGACGCTGTCCACGACGTCGGGCGTCAGCGCGGAGAACATGGCCGCCACCTCGGTACGGATCGCGCTCCGCACCCGCCGCGCACGCACGTGCCGGGGGATGGTGACCACGCCGGGCAACGCGAACACGGCGACGGGCACCTCACCGTCCTCCCCCGGCACGGCGATCGAGGCCGGACCGGCACCCGATGCGCCGATCGAGGCAGAGCCGGCACCCAAGGCGGCAGCCAGGGCAGGTTCCGCGCCCCCGCCGGCCGCCTCCGCCTCCACCTCCAGCTCCGCTGGATGCCACTGCCCGTCCGTGTAGGCCAGCGCCCCCTGCTCGAACACCTCCCCCATCGACCGGGCCGTCCCCCGCGACGCCGCCCCGGGCCGCCGCAGATCCGCGACGAGCACCTCGGCCACCTCGGCCACCCCGTCCACCCCGGCGGAGCCCACGCGCTCGGCCACCAGGTGCGCGATCAGGTCCCCCGGCCCGCCGTCGTCGGCCATGGCGGGCACGACCGTCACCCCGGCCCGTACGGCCTCCTCACCCAGCCCGTCGAGCACCCTCCTGAGGTAGTGCTGCTCCCCGGTGGTGTCCAGGTAGTGCGCCCCGGCGGCGATCGCGGCCCTGATGACCGGCTCCCCGAGCACCGTGAACGGCCCGGCACAGTTGATCACCACCGGGCAGTCCCCGAACGCGTCCGCGAGCGCCGCCGGCTCGTCGAGCCCGGCCACCCTGACGGCCTCCGCGCCATCCGCGACGCTCCGCAACCGCTCCTCCGACCGCCCGACGAGCACCGGCGTGAACCCCCGCCGCCGCACCTCCGCCACCGTGAGCCGTCCAGTGAACCCGCTCGCCCCATGAATCGCGACCCTCATCGCTTCCTCCTTCGTTTATGCAGCTCACGCTAGGAGGAAACGAGGCACGCGCCCATGTCCGCAGATCCGCTCACCATGTCCGATCGTCCACGGTCATGGCCCAGCGGGATACCGTACGGACATGGA
Source organism: Nonomuraea rubra (assembly GCF_014207985.1). NCBI lineage: Bacteria > Bacillati > Actinomycetota > Actinomycetes > Streptosporangiales > Streptosporangiaceae > Nonomuraea > Nonomuraea rubra. Next base: position 9,869,152 of record NZ_JACHMI010000001.1, read on the forward strand.
CGTGCTCAGTGACGCCATCACCGCCATGCGCACCGGCCTGCCGCACGCCTCGCGCACGCGCATGCGCGGCCCCTGGGGCGTGCGCTTCCAGCCGCAGCAGGGCGCCGGCTTCCACGTGATCCTGCAAGGGTCGTGCTGGCTGCTGCCCGCCACCGGCGAGCCCGTCCGGCTGGGGGTGGGGGACGTGGTGTTCCTGCCGCGCGAGCTGGGTCACGGGCTCGCGGACGCGGTCACGACGCCGCTGGTGGAGGCCACCCCCCGGTTCAACGACGGCTCCCCCATCGGCAGCCTCGACCATGACGGCCCCGGCCCGCTGACGGAGATGTTGTGCGGCGCGTACCGGTTCGACCAGACCAGGCTGCACCCGCTGCTGACCGAGCTGCCCGACGTCATGCACATCCCGGCCAGGATCGGCCACCACCCCTCGCTCAGCGGCGCGATCGAGCTGCTCGGCCGCGAGCTCGCGTCCGTCCCCGGCCCGCACGACGGCACCGCTCCCGCCCAGGGCTTCGAGACGGCCACGCGGGCGCTGCTCGACGCCCTGCTCGTGTACGTGCTGCGCGCCTGGTACGACAGCCACGAACCCGCCACCGGCTGGGGCGCGGCCCTGCGCGACCCGGCGGTCACGGCGGCGCTGCGGGCCATCCACCAGCATCCGGCGACCCCGTGGACGGTGCAGTCGCTGGCCGCCAGGGCGGGGCTGTCGCGGGCGGCGTTCGCGCAGCGGTTCGCGAGCAAGGTGGGGGCGCCGCCGCTGGCGTACCTGACGTGGTGGCGGATGACGACGGCGGCGCGGCTGCTGCGCGACACCGACCTCCCGCTGCGGGCGGTGGCGGAGCGCACGGGGTACGCCACGGAGTTCGCCTTCGCCAAGGCGTTCAAGCGGGAGTTCGGCACGGCCCCCGGCCGCTACCGGAGCGAGCCGGGCCAGCTCTTCTCCGCCTAGGGTCACCGCACACCCTGGCGCTCCATCCTCACTTTGCGCGATCATTCATGCACCGAAAGTGAGGATCCCTTTGTTCATCGCCACCATCGGCCTGCTCATCGCCGCGACGGTCGCCGCGCTGGCCGGCCTCGCCGCGTACGTCGCCAGCCGCGTCATCCCCGCACAGACCCGCCAGGACTACCGCGACAGCAGCGGGGTGGTCACCGGCATCGTCGGCACCCTCTTCGCGGTCAGCATCGGCCTGGTCGTCGTCGCCGCGTGGAACCAGGTCAACACCGCCACCGAGACCAGCGCGACCGAGGCCAGCAACCTGACCGACGTCTACTGGTACTCCCGCACGCTGCCCGCGCCCCAGCGCGCCGCCCTGCAGAGCCTCGCCGCCGGCTACACCACCACGGTCATCCGCGAGGAGTGGCCACTCATGGCCGGGCAGCACCGCCTGTCGCAGAACGCCTGGAGAGCCTCCGAGCAGCTGCGTGCCTTCTTCCAGACCCTCCAGCCGGACGGCGGCGGGCCGTCCGCCCGCTACGGGCAGGCCATGTCCCGCATGCAGGCCGTCCTGGACGCCCGCCGCTCGCGCGCCCAGATGGCCGACACCGGCGTGCCGCCGCTGCTGTGGGTGGCGCTGGCGGGCTGCGGGCTGGTGGCGCTGCTGCCCGCGATCCTCTGCGGCAGCCCCAACCGCAAGGTGCACCTCACCATGGCGGCGGCGGTGGGGGGCATGGTGGGGCTGGTGCTGTTCCTGGTCTACCAGCTCGACTTCCCGTTCAGCGGCGGCATCTCGGTCTCTCCCGCCGCCTTCGAGCAGGCCCTCGACCGCTTCGACAGCATCCGGGCGCTCGGCGCCGGGTAGGCCGCTGGAGGCCCGGCTAGACCTGGTTGGGGATCGCGCCGCCGTAGCGCCGGTCGCGCTTGGCGAAGATCTCGCACGCGTCCCACAGGTCCCGCCGGTCGAAGTCGGGCCACAGCCGGTCGAGGAAGACCATCTCGGCGTAGGCCGACTGCCAGAGCAGGAAGTTGGAGAAGCGCTGCTCCCCCGACGAGCGCAGGAACAGGTCGACCGGCGGGATCTCCGGCTCGTCCAGGTACCGGGAGAAGACCTTCTCGTTCACCTTGGACGGCTTGACCCGCCCGGCCGCGATGTCCTGCGCCAGCTTGACGGCGGCGTCGACGATCTCGGCCTGCCCGCCGTAATTGACGCAGAACTGCAATGTCAGCGTCCGGTTGGACGTGGTCATCTCCTCGGCCGTCTGCAGCTCGGAGATGACGCTCTTCCACAGCCGCCCCGGCCGGCCCGCCCAGCGTACGCGCACGCCCATCGCGTTGAGCTCGTCGCGCCGCCGCCGGATCACGTCGCGGTTGAACCCCATGAGGAAGCGCACCTCGTCGGGGGACCGCTTCCAGTTCTCCGTCGAGAACGCGTACGCGCTCAGGTAGGGGATGCCCAGCTCGATGGCGCCCTCGATGACGTCGAACAGCGAGGACTCGCCCGCCTTGTGCCCCTCCGTGCGGGGCAGGCCACGGGCCTTGGCCCAGCGGCCGTTGCCGTCCATGACGATGGCGACGTGCCGGGGCACCAGCTCGCGCGGGATGGGCGGCGGGGTCGCTCCCGACGGGTGCGGGGACGGAGGTCGTACGTTCACGCGGGCTCCCTTTCGACGTGTCGGAGAGAGCGTATTCCGTGTTCGAGGTGCCATTGCAGGTATGCGGCGACCAGGCCGCTGCACTCGCTGCGGTGGCGCTGCTCGGAGGCGTCCGCGGTGACCCAGTCGCCGCGCAGCAGCGCCGTCATGAGCCCGATCGTCTCTCCCGCGGGCACGGCCGAGCCGGACGGCTTGCACGCCCCGCACACCACGCCACCGGCCACGATGGCGAACGCCCTGATCGCCGGCGCCTGGCACTTCGCGCACGCCTCCAGCGCGGGGGCGTAGCCCGCCACGGCCAGGGAGCGCAGGAAGTAGGCGTCGAGGACCAGCCTGGCCTCGTGGCCGCGGTCGGCGAGCGTGCGCAGCCCGCCCACCAGCAGCAGGAACTGCCGCAGCGCCGGCTCCTTCTCCCCGTGGGTGAGCCGGTCGGCGGTCTCCAGCATCGCGCTGCCGGCGGTGTAGCGGGGGTAGTCGGCGGCCAGCGCCTCCCCGTAGGGCCTGATCGTCTCCGCCTGGGTGACGACGTCGAGCGTGCGGCCGGTGTGCAGCTGCACGTCGACGTGCGTGAACGGCTCCAGCCGCGCGCCGAAGCGCGACTTCGTGCGGCGGACGCCTCGCGCCACCGCCCGGATCTTGCCCGTGCGCTTGGCCAGGATGGTGACGATGCGGTCTGCCTCACCGAGTTTCTGGGTGCGCAGGACCACGCCTTCGTCACGGTAGAGACTCACTCGGACATCTTACGGCCGGCCTGTATACCGGTGGACGAAACGTTACGGGCATGCTCTTGTGACGCGACTTTGCGTCACTCTCACTAGACTTTGACGTCTGTCCCCGCATTACCCGTTGTTCAACCCCCCGCTACCGCCTCGAAAGGGAGTCATGACCCGCGTGGTCCTGCTGGGCGCCTCGCCCGGCCCCGACATCTCTCCGACCGGCCTGAGGCTGGCCGCGCTTTCCGGCAATCCCACCGTGTCCGAACGGCTGCGCAGCCAGCTCGCCGCCATGGATCCGCGTTTCGCCACGATCCCGACGGACAACGTCGCGACCGCCCTGCGCGCCCTGGCCGACGTCGCCGAGCAAGCAACGGAGAGCCTGTTCATCATCCCTGAGAACTCTGTCGTCCATGACGAGCTGATCTACCAGATCACCAAGTCCAAGCGCGGTGCGCTGGCGCTCGTCGCGAAAGAGCCGCGGGTGGGGGTGACGGAGGACAACGGCCTGGAGGAGAACGGTCCCGAGGACAACGCCGCCGAGGACCGCATCCCCATCGACGAGGCCGACCCCGAGATCGGCATGAACCGCGTGGAGGGCCTGCCCGTCCGCGTACGGGTCGGCAAGTCGCGCGTGGTCTCGGCGGGCACCGCGAGCCACGCCGTGACCAGGCCCAACGCCGTGGCGCTCGGCCCGCTGCACGTCAGCGCGCGCAACGCGCCGAAGCTCGCCGAGACCTGCCGCGAGCTCGCGGCCATGGCCGACCGGTTCGGCGCCGACGACGACCTCGTCCAGCTCGTGGTGTTCGGCCTGGTGCGCAACGGCGTGTCGGTTGGCATCCGGGGCCGCCGCGACCTGTTCTACCGCCGGGTCACCACCCAGGAGGAGATCAACGAGGCCGGCGCCGAGATGGCCGGGATGGACGAGGACCGCTCCCGGCTGAACAACGCGGTCAAGGGCGCCGACGGCTTCTTCACCACGTTCTTCGTCTCCACCTACTCCCGCTACATCGCCCGCTGGGCCGCCCGCCGCGGGCTGACGCCCAACCAGGTGACGCTGATCTCGATCGTCCTCGGCGTGGCGGCCGCCGCCTGCTTCGCCACCGGCGAGCGTCCCTGGATGGTGCTGGGCGGCGTGCTGATCTACTTCGCCTTCGTCTTCGACTGCGTCGACGGGCAGGTCGCCCGTTACGCCCGCAAGTTCGGCGTGCTCGGCGCCTGGCTGGACGCGACGTTCGACCGGTTCAAGGAGTACGTCGTCTTCGCGGGCCTGGCCGTCGGCTGGGTGGTCTCCGGCAACGGCGACGAGATCTGGATCCTGGCGCTGGCCGCGCTCGGCCTGCAGTCCGTACGCCACCTGCTCGACTTCTCCTTCGGCGTCGCCAACCGCCGCAAGCCTCCGGCTCCGCTGCCCACCACCCCGCTGGACGCCCCCGACGACCGTGACCTGCGCCAGAAGCTGACCGCCCGCAAGGTGGAGCGCAGCCAGGGCCTGCGCGGCGTGCTGAAGATGTGGACGAAGGCCGGAAAGTACCGTGCGGTCCACTGGGCGCGTAAGATGATCGTCTTCCCCATCGGCGAGCGTTTCGCGGCCATCGCGATCACCGCCGCCCTCTTCGACGCCCGGATCACCTTCATCACCCTCGTGATCTGGGGCTCCGTCGCCGCCGCCTACACCCTCACCGGACGCCTCATGAGGTCGCTCGTATGATCACCCAGCCGCAGGCCATGGCCACCCCCACGCCGGACCCCGACGAGGAGCGCCGCCGCATCCAGACCGCCCGTCTCGTCGCCTACCGCGACGACGGGCCGCTCGCCCACTTCCTGGCCGGCAAGCTCGGCGCCGGCGTGCCGCCCGTGCCCGCCACGCTCGTGGCCCTGCTCGCCGTGGTCGCCGTCACGGTCGCGGGGCTGCTCGACTCCGGCGGCCCCATCCTGCTCCTGCCCGTGGCGATCGTGCTGCTGCTGGTGCTGCCCACGACGCCCCGCGACCACCTGGGCCGGTTCGACTGGCTCACCCCGCCGCTGCTGCGCGCGGCCGAGTTCTTCACCGTCATCGCGATCGGCCTGGCGGCCGACGCGCCGAAGTGGCTGCTGTTCGTGCTGGTGTACGTCGTGGGCTACCACACCTACGACACCGTCTACCGGACGCGGCAGAGCATCTGGCCGCCCGCCTGGGTGTTCCGGGCCGGGCTCGGCTGGGAGCTGCGGCTGCTGGTCATCGGTGCCGGGGCGGCGTTCGGCGTGCTGACGCCGGTGCTGGCGGTGCTGACGGCGTACCTGTTCGTGCTGTTCGCGGTGGAGAGCGTGACGAGCTGGGTGCGCCTCGACAAGGCCTCCGCCCAGGCGGGCGCCGACGCCGAGCAGGACCTGGAGGCCTCCCCCGAAGACGCCCTGGAGCAGGCGACAGGAGAGGCGGAGAAGGGCTGAGCCCTCCTCTCCCCCGTACGGCGCCGCACACCCGTGCGGCGCCGTATTTCTTTCTCCGGGAAGCTGTTCGAGAGCGCTCTCCAGCGCCTTCGCCACATTCTTGACAGCCGGTAAACGCTGTGCTCAGATCTTGGAGAGAGCGCTCTCTCCAGCGCTCAGGCACCCCCCGGGAGAGAGTATGACAACAGCGATCCGGCACCGGCGGCGCCTGGCGGCCGTCGCCGCGGCACTCGTGGCGCTCAGCGGCCTGCTCGTCAATCTGGCCGTCAGCGCCTCGGCCAGCGTCCCGTCCACCCCGTCGGGCTGGTCCCTCGTCTGGTCCGACGACTTCAACGGCGCCGCCAACACCCTGCCCTCGTCGAACAACTGGATCATCGACACCGGCCACTCGTACCCCGGCGGCCCGGCCAACTGGGGCACCGGCGAGGTCCAGAACTACACCTCCAGCACCGCCAACCTGAGCCTCGACGGCTCCGGCAACCTGCGCATCACGCCGCTGCGCAGCTCGTCCGGCGAGTGGACCTCCGCCCGCATCGAGACCAGGCGCGCCGACTTCAAGCCCGCCGACGGGCGCATCCTGCGCATCGAGAGCCGCCTGCAGATGCCGAACGTGACCGGCAGCGCCGCGCTCGGCTACTGGCCGGCGTTCTGGGCGCTCGGGGCGCCGTACCGGGGCAACTACTGGAACTGGCCGGCGATCGGCGAGTTCGACATCATGGAGAACGTCAACGGCATCAACTCCGTCTGGGGCGTGCTGCACTGCGGCGTCAACCCGGGCGGCCCCTGCAACGAGACCACCGGCCTGGGCGCCAGCCGCGCCTGCCCCGGCTCGACCTGCCAGTCGGCCTACCACACCTACCGCTTCGAATGGGACCGCAGCGTCAGCCCCAACCAGCTGCGCTGGTACGTGGACGGGCAGCAGTTCCACGGCGTCAACCAGTCCCAGTTCGACGCCACGACCTGGAACAACATGACCGGCCACGCCGGCTACTTCCTGCTGCTCAACGTGGCCATGGGCGGCGCCTTCCCGAACGCCCTGGGCGGCCAGACCCCGACCGCGGCCACCGTCCCGGGGCGGCCGATGATGGTCGACTACGTGGCCGTCTGGCAGAGCGGCACCGGCGGCACCGATCCCACCACCCCGCCGGGCGGCGTCGACGCCCGCTCCACCATCCAGGCCGAGCGCTACCAAGCCCAGTCGGGCACCATCGTCGAGACCACCACCGACTCGGGCGGCGGCCAGAACGTCGGGGCGATCACCAACGGCGACTGGCTGCGCTACGACGGCGTCAACTTCGGCTCCACGCCGGCCACGCAGTTCAGGGCCAGGGTGGCCTCCGGCGCGGCGGCCGGGGTGAGCGGCCTGGTGCAGGTCCGCCTCGACAGCCCGACGGCCCCGCCCATCGGGGACTTCGCCCTGGCGAACACGGGCGGCTGGCAGAGCTGGCGCACGATCCCGGCCAACATCTCCGGGGTGACGGGCACGCACACGGTGTACCTGACCTTCTCCTCGGGCCAGCCGGCCGACTTCGTCAACGTCAACTGGTTCACGTTCGCGACCTCCTGATCAGCGGCACGCCCGGGCGGGGAACCCCTCGCCCGGGCGTTTCCGGGCGACAATGGTGCGATGAGCGCATTGCCGGTCATCGACATCGCCCCGCTGCTCACGGCGGGCCAGGACAGGCAGGCAGTCGCCGGCGCCATCGGCGCCGCCTGCCGGGAGCACGGCTTCTTCTACGTCTCGGGCCACGGCGTGCCGCCCGCGCTCATCGCGCGGCTCGACGCCGCGAGCAGGCGTTTCTTCGCGCTGCCCGAGCCCGTCAAGAACGAGATCTCCATGGAGCGCGGCGGCCGGGCGTGGCGGGGCTACTTCCCCGTCGGCGGCGAGCTGACCTCGGGGCGGCCCGACCTGAAGGAGGGCGTCTACTTCGGGGCCGAGGAGCCACCGGGCGCCGTGCCGCTGCACGGGCCGAACCTGTTCCCCGCCCAGGTGCCCGAGCTGCGCGACGCGGTGCTGGAGTACCTGCGCGCGATGACGGGCGTGGGGCAGGCCGTGATGGGCGGCATCGCGCTGAGCCTGGGGCTGGCGGAGGACTACTTCCGCACGGGCTACACGGCCGACCCCACCATCCTTTTCCGGATATTTCACTATCCGCCCGGGCAGGCCGACGACCCCGACACCTGGGGCGTCGGCGAGCACACCGACTACGGGCTGCTGACCCTGCTCCTCCAGGACGGCAACGGCGGCCTCCAGGTCCGTACGGCCACGGGCTGGATCGAGGCGCCCCCGGTGCCGGGCACGTTCGTGTGCAACATCGGCGACATGCTCGACAAGCTCACCGGCGGCCAGTACCGCTCCACCCCGCACCGCGTACGCAACCGCAGCGGCAACGAACGCCTCAGCTTCCCGTTCTTCTTCGACCCCGGCTGGGACAGCGAGGTGCCGCCCCTCCCCTACGCCCCCGGGCGCCGCTGGGACGGCCAGGTGGACTTCACCGGCACCTACGGCGAGTACCTGCTGTCCAAGGTCTCCAAGGTCTTCCCGCACCTGTTCGAGCAGCAGCGGCTCTGAGCACGGATCAGCCCGGCGGGCGGAACCACCGGCCGCCCCACGAGGTGTAGAGGCCCTGCAACAGGTCGAGCCACTCGCGCCTGGTGCGGAAGACCGGAAACGGCGCAGCGCCCCGATCAGGATCAGCGCGAGCGTCAGCATGCCCGCCAGGGTCATCGTGAGGAACAGGTGCAGCCTGTGGCTGTTCGCGTCGAACAGGCAGAGGGTGACGACCGTGAGCACGGAGCCGAGGTAGAGCATGACCCACATCAGCGGCGACACGCTCTGGCCGGCGTCGTTGAGCCGCTGCCGCCTGTTGTCGCCCAGCTCGTTGAGTCGGGTCACGGAGCGGTCGTAGAGCGGGCTGGCGCGCTGCTTGGCCTCCATGTCCGTGTAGACGGTCCACAGCTCCACCAGCGCGGCGTGGGCCCGGGTGCTCGACGCTCCGCGCGCCATCAGCGACCACTCCTCGTGGATCACCAGGCGCAGGTAGGTGCGCGCCGCGTCCTGCACCTGGCGCTGCTCGTCGACCCGTACGTGACCGCCAGCACCGCGAACATCGCGAGCTGCGCGACCGTGCCCGAACGACCCGGCAACCACGCCCTGCGAGCACCGCCGCTCTCCCCGACCACAAAGACCACACTAAGAGTGATTCATCGATCACTCAAGGTGACAGTCGTGTGCGGCGTCAGGCCGACTCCCTCACGACGAGCCGGGTGGGCAGCACCACGGACGTCGTGTGCCGGCCCTCCAGCCGGGACAGCAGCAGCCGGGCCAGCGCCAGCGCCTGCTCGGCGACGGGCACCCGCACGGTGGTGAGCGCCGGGGTGGTGACCGAGGCGGCGTCCACGTCGTCGAAGCCCACCACGGCCAGGTCCTCGGGCACCCGCCGGCCCAGCTCGCGGGCCGCCTCCAGGGCGCCGATGGCGAGCTGGTCGGTGGCGGCGAAGACGGCGTCGAGCGACGGCGAGTCCGTCAGGAGGCGGAGGGTGGCGGCGGCGCCGGCGGCTCGGGTGAGGTCGTCGGCGGGCGCGAGGTGCGGGGTCAGGCCGGCCCGCTGGAGCGCCGCCCGGTGGCCTGCCAGCCGGTCCTGGACGGTGACCAGGTCCATGGGCCCGCAGACCATGCCGATGCGGCGGCGCCCGCGGGCCAGCAGGTGCTCGGTGGCCGCCGCGGCGCCGCCCGCGTTGTCCACGTCCACGTACGGGACCAGCGACGCGATCGGCGGCTTGCCCAGCAGCACGAGCGGCACCTCCGTGCGGGAGAGGCGCTCGGCCAGCGTGTCGCCCCGGTCGGGCGGCAGCAGCACGACCCCGTCCGCCAGCCGGGCCTCGACGTGCGCGGCGATGCGCCGGTGGCTCTCGGCCGTGTCGGCGAGCATGAGCGTGATCTGCTTGCCGGCGCCCTCCAGGAGGCTCGTGACGTACTGGACGACGGCGGCGGTGAGCGCGTCGCCGCCCTGCCGGGGGACGGACAGGACCAGGGCGATCGCGTTGGTGCGGCGGGTCACGAGGCTGCGGGCGGCCAGGTTGGGCACGTAGCCGAGCTCCTTGACGGCCCGCATGACCGCGGCCCTGACCTCGGCGCTCACGGACGACTCGCCGTTGACGACCCGGGAGACCGTCGCCCTGGAGACGCCCGCGCGGGCGGCCACCGTCTCCAGCGTGGGTCTGCGGGGCCGCGTCTCGGCCAGCCCGTTGCGGGCGATGACGTCGCGGTACCACAGCGCGCTGTCCTTCATCCGCCGCCGCTGGGTGGCGAAGTCCACGTGCACGAGGCCGAACTTGCGCTGGTAGCCGTCGGCCCATTCGAGATTGTCGAGCAACGTCCAGACAAGATATCCGCGCACCCGGGCGCCGTCGTCGATGGCCGCGCGCAGCGCGCGCAGGTGCTCCTCGATGAAACTGATCCGCTCGACGTCGTGGATGCCGTCGCCGGTAACCACGTCCACGAAGTCGGCGCCGTTCTCGGTGACCATCAGATCGAGGCCGGGATAGTCGCGGGAGATGCTGCCGAGGAGCAGGGAGAGGCCGTTCGGCACGATCGGCCAGCCCATGGCGGTGACCGCCGTCGGAATGGTGCAGAAGAGGATTCCCTCGCTGCCCGGATAGGCCGCGTCGGCGGGCTCGCTGGGCTGCGCCTGGACGACCAGCGGGGTGTAGTAGTTGACGCCGAGCAGGTCCACGGGCTGGGCGATGGTCTCGAGGTCGCCGTCGTGGACGTGGTCGAGGCCGGCGTGCCGCTCGATGACGGGCAGCAGCTCGGCCGGGTACGCGCCGCGCAGCGCCGGCTCCAGGAACTGCCGGTTGGCCAGCGCGTCGATCCTGGCCACGGCCGCCGCGTCCTCCTCCGACAGCTCCCTGCCGAAGTCGCTCACCTGGGCGGGCGTCATGACGGGCGAGATGTTGAGCACGATACCGACCTTTTCGGCCCCGGCGGCGCGCAGCGCCTGGGCGGCCAGGCCGTGGCCGAGCAGCATGTGGTGGGCGGCGCGGAAGGCGTCGGCGGGCGACTTGCGGCCCGGCGCGTGGATGCCCGACCCGTAGCCGAGGAACGCCGCCACCCACGGCTCGTTCAGCGTGAACCAGGTGTCCACCCGGTCGCCGAGCCGCTCGTGCACGGCGGCGGCGTACTCGGCGAAACGCACGGCCGTGTCGCGGGCCGGCCAGCCGCCGCGGTCCTCCAGCGCCTGCGGCAGGTCCCAGTGGTAGAGCGTGGCGTAGGGCGTGATGCCCGCGCCGGCCAGCTCGTCGAGCAGCCGGTCGTAGAAGTCGAGCCCGGCCGCGTTGGGCTTGCCGTGCCCTTCCGGGAAGATCCGCGCCCAGCTCACCGAGAACCGGTAGGCGGCCATCCCCAGCTCTTTCATCAGCCGCACGTCTTCGGGATAGCGGTGGTAGTGGTCGCACGCCTCCGCCCGGTCGGCGGAGAAGCCGTCCCAGATGGACGGGAGCCGGCCGTCGGCGGTCGTGGCCCCCTCGATCTGGAATGCCGACGTCGAAACTCCCCACACGAAACCCTCGGGGAAGCTCGTGATGCTCATGCTGGCGAATGCCTTTCGGTTACGGCTGTCCCGCCCAGTCTCCCGCGTGCCGCTCGTCGCGCGCCAGACTGGCCAGGCGGTATACAGAGCCCGTGGAACTGGACCAGCTCGATCGTGACATCATCGCGGCCCTCGTCGACGACGCCCGCCAGACCTACGCCGAGATCGGCCAGCAGGTGGGGCTGAGCGCGTCGGCGGTGAAGCGGCGGGTGGACCGGCTCCGCGAGACGGGGGCGATCACGGGGTTCAGCGCGCGGGTGTCGCCGCAGGCGCTCGGCTGGACGACCGAGGCGTACGTCGAGCTGTTCTGCCAGGGCAAGACGAAGCCGTCGGACATCGCGCTGGCCGTCAACAGGTTCCCCGAGGTGGTGGCGGCGGCCACGATCACGGGCGAGGCGGACGCGCTGCTGCACATCAGGGCGACGGACGTGCGGCACGTGGAGCGGGTGATCGAGCGCATCGCGGCGATGGCGTTCGTGGTGCGGACCAAGAGCTCGATCGTGCTGTCGAGGCTGGTGGACACGCCTCCGGGCGCCGCCGTGCCGGAGGCGCGCAACGAATCCGCCACTCCGGGCTGAGAGACGCAACAGACGCGCGCCAAGACGCAATGTCAACCCCTGGCCTGCGCAAACACCGGTTTCTTAGGCTGTGCTCAGCCCCTGAGATGGGGATTTCCCTGCTTAACAGCCGATGGAGTGCTGCATGCCCAAACACTTCCTCATGTGCCGTCCTGAGTACTTCACGGTCGAGTACGCCATCAATCCGTGGATGCATCCCGAGGCCGGCGCGGACCGCGACCTGGCGGTCCGGCAGTGGGAGGGCCTGAAGGCGGCGTACGAGGAGCTCGGCCACCAGGTCAGCCTGATCGACCCGATCGACGGGCTGCCCGACATGGTCTTCGCCGCGAACGGCGCCCTCGTCGTGGGCGGCCGCGCGTACGGCGCCCGCTTCGCCTACCCGCAGCGCGGCCCTGAGGGCCCCGCCTACCTGCGCTGGTTCGCCGAGCGCGGCTACCCGACGCTGGAGCCGGCGCACGTGAACGAGGGCGAGGGCGACTTCCTCACGCTCGACGACGTCATCCTGGCCGGCACCGGCTTCCGCACGGACGTGGTCGCCCACCAGGAGGCGCAGGAGTACCTGGGCCGGCCGGTGATCTCGCTGACGCTGGTGGACCCGCGCTTCTACCACCTGGACACGGCGCTGTTCCCGCTCGACGGGCGCAACGTCGCCTACTACCCGGACGCGTTCTCGCCGGGCAGCCTCGCGGTGCTGCGCCGCATGTTCCCCGACGCGGTGATCGCGAACGCGCGCGACGCCGAGGTGCTCGGGCTCAACGCGGTCAGCGACGGCACGAACGTGGTGATCAACGCCGAGGCGTCCGACCTTCAGCTGGAGCTCAAGCGGCGCGGGTACGAGGTCATCCCGGTCGATCTGTCGGAGCTGCGTAAGGCGGGTGGCGGCCCCAAGTGCTGCACACTGGAGATCAGGGGGGAAAACTGATCATGACCACCAGCGCAGAGCTGATCGAAGTGAGCGAGCGCCGCAGCGCGCACAACTACCATCCACTGCCGGTGGTGATCCACGAGGCGCACGGCGCGTGGGTCACCGACGTCGACGGCAAGCGGTATCTGGACTGCCTGTCCGGCTACTCCTCGCTCAACTTCGGCCACGGCCATCCGAAGATCATCGAGGCGGCGAAGGAGCAGCTCGAACGCCTCACGCTGACCAGCCGCGCCTTCTACCACGACCAGTTCGCGCAGTTCTGCACCGGGCTCGGCGACCTCACGGGCAAGGACATGGTCCTGCCCATGAACACCGGCGCCGAGGCCGTCGAGACGGCCATCAAGGTGGCGCGCAAGTGGGGGTACGAGGTCAAGGGCGTCGAGCCCGAGCAGGCCAACATCATCGTGATGGAGGGCAACTTCCACGGCCGCACCACCACGATCGTCAGCTTCTCCACCGACCCGGAGGCGCACGACAACTTCGGGCCGTACACGCCGGGCTTCCGGCTCGTCCCCTACGCCTCGATCGAGGCGGTGCGGGCGGCCGTGGACGCGAACACGGTGGCCGTGCTGGTCGAGCCGATCCAGGGCGAGGCCGGGGTGCTGGTGCCGCCGGACGGGTACCTGAGCGAGCTGCGGGCGCTGTGCACGGCCGAGGGCATCCTGATGATCGCCGACGAGGTGCAGTCGGGGCTCGGGCGTACGGGGCAGACGTTCGCGTGCGACTACGAAGGGGTCGTGCCGGACATCTACGTGCTGGGCAAGGCGCTGGGCGGCGGGGTGGTGCCCGTGTCGGCCATCGCCGCCGACCGCGAGGTGCTCGGGATCATCCATCCGGGGCAGCACGGGTCCACGTTCGGCGGGAACCCGCTGGCCTGCGCGGTGGCGAACGCGGTCATCGAGATCCTCAACACCGGCGAGTTCCAGGCGCGTGCCACGAAACTCGGCGAGGTGCTGCACGCGAAGCTGCGCGAGCTGATCGGCCAGGGCGTGCTGGAGGTGCGCGGGCGCGGGCTGTGGGCCGGCGTGGACATCGACCCGTCGATCGGGACGGGGCGCGAGGTGTCCAAGGCACTGATGAAGCGGGGCGTGCTGGCCAAGGACACGCACGGCTCGACGATCCGGCTGGCGCCGCCGATCGTGGTCTCGGAGGAGGACCTGCTCTGGGCGATCTCCCAGCTCGCCGACGCGCTGTACGAGCTCAAGAGCGCCTGATTCTTTACGGCACCGCGGACCAGGGCCCACCCACCGCACGTGGCTGGGCCCTGTCCAGGGAGACGCTCCTCCGGTTCACGGGGCCGCGCGCCGTTACGGCGCGAACTTGACCGTCTCCGTGGTCAATCCGTAACCGTCGGCACCGGGCTGGCCGTCCGGACGCCGGGAGCAGGCTCCGGTACCGCGCTGACCGTCGGCGCGTAGGGAGCCGGTGAGGCCATCTCCGCGGGCGCGCTGGCAACCGGTGACGCGGTCTCCGCCGGCGCGCTGGCAACCGGTGACGCGGTCTCCGGCGGCGCGCTGGGGACCGGTGAGGCCGTCTCCGCCGGCGCGTCGGGCGCCGGTGACGCGCTGGCCGTCGGGGTTCCGGGGGCCGGGGACTGCGGTGGCGTACTGGCCGTGACCTCGGGCTGCGGCATGCAGGTCGCGTCCCCCCGCGCCTGAGCGGCCTCCTCCGGCAGCCGGTCCACCACCGTCACGCTGAGCTGCGCCGTCAACGCCAGGACGCTGCCCTTCGGCGCGTCCCCGCCCTCGGTGACGACCTCCTCCCGCTCGCCCAGGTACATGAACGTCGCCGGGTCGAAGATGAGCTGTGTCTCGGTCCCGCGGAGGCCCTGCCTGGCCAGCGCCACGCCTTCGCGCCCGGACGCGTCCTCGACCCCCTCCTTGACCCGGACGCCGGGGATGGTCTTGATCGCCTCGAACAGCGCCTGGCGCTGCGCCCTGGGCAGGTAGGTCTCCGTGAACAGGCCGCGGGCGTGGTCGAGCGCCGAGAGGTCCCGGTCCTGGCCCTTGCCACCGGCCAGCCGGTAGAGGCGCTCGCGCAGGGCGGCGGGGTCGGCGGGGAGGGTGCTCAGGTAGGCGTAGTCGGTGCGGTACTCGCCCAGGCTGCCGGGGCAGGCGGCGAGCGTGTCCCAGGAGGTGCCCTGCCAGCCGGTCTTCTCGGCCTCGGGCAGCTCCTCGCCCGGCCACGGCCGCGGCTCGCGGCCCTCCATCATCAGCAGGCCGTTCGCGCTGCCGTCCACCGACTGCCAGATCTTCCTGTGCGAGCGGTACAGGTGCCGGGTCGCCTCCTTGCCGTCGGCGCCCATGGTGAACGAGCCGTACATCGTCTCGGACTCGACCAGGATGAACTGGCCGGGGCGCGGATCGAGCTCGCCGGGCGTCACCTCGGCCGACTGCGTCGCCGAGGTGGCGGGGCCGGGGCCCGCCCCCTGGTTCGACAGGGCCACGGCGACACCGCCGACGAGCACGACCGTCACGCCGAACGCGGCGGCGGCCTGCCAGCCCAGCCGCGGCAGCCGGAACCGGCCGCCACCGCCGCGCGCCTCCGCCAGCAGCCGCTCCCGTGCCCGGGCCCTGGCCTCGGCCCCGTACGGCGGCGCCTCCGGCCGTCCCTCTGCGAACACGCGGAACTCGTCATCCATGCTGGGGCTCCTCTGCGAAGGGGTCGGTGCCGCCGAGCGCCCTGCGTACCTTGACGCGGAGCCTGTGCAGCCGGGACCGGACGGTGCCGACGGGCACGCCGAGGGCGAGCGCCGCCTCCTCGTACGTCAGGTCCGCCCAGGCCACCAGCAGGAGCAGGTCCCGCTCCGCCGCGCTGAGCCGGGTCAGCGCCCTGGCCAGGCGGGGCTGGAGCTGCTCGGCGGTGACCCGGTCGGCGCTGCGGTCGTCGAACGTTCCGGGGCGCTCCACGCTCATCCTGGCCGTCGCCGCGGTACGCCGCCGCTCCGCCCTGCGGTGCTGGGAGACGACCTTGGTCGCGATCCCGTACAGCCAGGGGCGGGCGTCGGGCCAGGAGGTGTCGTAGCGGGCCCTGCCGCGGAAGGCGGCCAGGAACACCTCGCCGGTCACGTCGTCGGCCAGCTCGGCCCCGAGGCGCCTGGCGGCGTACCTGTGGATCTCGTCGGCGTGCCGGTCGAACAGCGCCGCGAAGCTCTCGGGCGCGCCGATCGAACGGGCGATCAGCGTCGAGTCGTCGAGCGTGTCAGGCACATCCTGAACTCCCACCACGTGGCCGGTCCTCTCTCGTGCGGTCACCCTGTTGTTGGCCGCACGCCGGAGACCGGTTCCCACTATTTCGGCATCCGCCAGACCTGCATGCCGTCCGGGGCGTCGCCCTGCTCGAACCCGGCCTCCTTCAGCTCCGCCACCAGCACGTCCCCGGAGGGCCAGTGGGCGGTGGTGACCAGCTCGTCCTCGCTGATCAGCACGTCACGCCGCCTGATCCGGTACCGGAACCGCGAGGTGACCCGCTCCCCCTCGGCCTCCAGCACCTGCCCGGCGATCTCGTACGTGTGCCTGCCGACCTCGTAGGAGCCCATGACCCGCGGCTCCCCCGGCACGGCGGGGGCGCGGTCGCGCCAGTTGAACACCAGCCGCCCGCCCGGTTCGAGCTGACTGCCCAGCACCCGCCACAGCCCGGCCCGCTCGGCGGCGGGGAAGCTCTGCAGCACCGAGATCATCACGACGGCCTCGGCGGGCTCGTCCACGTCCACGTCCAGCGCCCCGCACGGCAGCACCGTCACCCGGCGCAGCGCCTCGGGGTCGGTGGCCAGGCGGGAGACCAGCACGGAGCGCATGCCGAGCGACGGCTCGACGGCGTGGATCTCGGCGGGCGTGACGCGGAGGAGCAGCTCGGTGATCAGCCCGGTGCCCGCGCCGATCTCGATGACGCTCCGCCGCACGTCCGCCAGCAGCGGTGGCAGGAGCTCGCGGACGACGGGCACGTGGCCGTCCTCGTGCCAGAGGTCGTAGAAGGGGACGGCGGGGGCGTAGGTGTCGTCGTGCATGGGCTCAGCGTAGGCGGGCGGTGTCGATCGGTTTGACCACTTCGCCGGTGGAGCCGTACCAGGTGACCTGGTCGGGGAGGGTGAGCGTGGCCAGCGCGTTCTGGAACCACGGGCCCTTGGTGATCTTCCAGCGGAACGGCGGGCGCGGGACGCCCGCCAGCCGCGCCAGCAGGCTGCCGACCAGCGTGGCGATCGAGAACTGGGTGAAGACGTTGGCCCAGCGCAGCAGGCGGCTGAGCGGGTTGCGGATGGGCGAGCAGACGATCTGGAAGACCGGGCCCCTGTCGGCCCTGGCCAGGTAGGAGTAGTGCACGTCGCCCGAGAGGATCAGCACCGGCTTGCCCAGCCCGATCAGCAGCTTCGCCAGGTCGTCGAACGAGCGCCGGAACGCCGCCCAGTGCTCCAGGTCGATCGCCTGGCGGAACGTCTCGGACCACCGGCGCACCAGCGGGCCCCACTTGCCGTCGCTCAGGGCCTCGTTCCAGTTCTGCACGCCGTGGACGCCCTCGGGGAGCAGGAACGGGATCGACGAACCGATGATCAGCCGCTCGGCGGGCCGGCGTACCTGCTCCTCCAGCCAGGCCCACTCCCCCGGGTCGAGCATGCGCCGGTCGCCGGGCGTGAGCTGCCTGGCGCAGCGGGTGTCGACCATGATCAGGCGGGCGGGGCCGAGGTCGCGGGCGTAGCTCCAGCGGTTGCTGCTCGGCTCGGCGTCGGCCCGCTCGGCGAACGCGTCGAGCGCCGCCCCGCCGTCTCCGGCCATCAGCTTGGCCAGCAGCTCGTCCCCGGCGCGCTCGGCGGGCGAGAGGTTGCCGAGGTGCTGGTAGACCCAGTACGCCCCGAGCCCCGACACCACCCGGTGCCGCCACCACGGAGTCTTCGCCATCTGCTCGCGCCAGGGCTGCGAGGTGTTCCAGTCGTCGCGCAGGTCGTGGTCGTCGAAGATCATCGCGGTCGGCACGGTGGACAGCAGCCAGCGGATCTCCGTCTCGGTCCACGCCTGGCGGTAGAGCTCGGCGTACTCCTCGAAGTCGGCGATCTCCCCCTGCGGCTCGGTGCTCCTGCGGGAGCGGATGTAGGCGAGCATGTCGGGCGAGGGGTTGTCGGCGTAGACCTGGTCGCCGAGGAGCAGCAGCAGGTCGGGCCACTCCTCCTCGCCCGCCTCCGGCAGGTGCTCGCCGAAGGCGCGCAGCACGTCGTCGCCGTGGGTGCGTACGTGGGCGGCGTCGTGCGGCACGCTGGTACGGCACGAGCCGAACGCCAGCTTGCGCACCCCCTCGGGCGGCAGCAGCCGGATCCGGCTCGGCGGGCGACCCGCCATGGGCCATACCTGCTCCCCGTCGAGCGTCACCGAGTACGACGCGATATCCTGGGACAACTCGACGAGATCCACGATCGCGTAGTGGTGTCCGTGCACGGTGAAGGTAGGCGACCGGTAAGACCTGCCGTCCGCCTCCACGGTGACCGTGCAGGGTTCGGCGGTCTCCACCCAGATCGAGGCGCTGTCCGAATCGACGTATCTCAGCATCGGCCCCACCACCAGTGCGGGCATTCCACTCCTCAATTCGTCGAACCGTCACACTCTCGCTCCGCAAGCCTGCCAGAGTGGCACGGTCCACAGCACTCGATCAGCGGCTTGGATTTCTACCAATAACTAGGCAACGTCAAACGCCCCGCTCTAGGATGATCGTGACAACAACGCCCAAAAGGGGAAGGCAACGGCGCTTTTCCCGCAAATAGGGCGTACATACCGGGAGGAACCTCTTCCATGAGCATCATGGTGCCGTCAACGACGCCGGCCCTGATCACCCCGGGCCGCCAGGCCCTCGACTCCGCTCTCCACCAACTCGACCAGGCCGCCGGGCACCTCGGGCTCGACGACGGGCTCCGCACCATGCTGGCCACGCCCCGCCGCTCGCTGACCGTCTCGGTCCCGGTGCGGCGCGAGGACGGCCGCCTGGACGTCGTCCAGGGCTTCCGCGTCCAGCACAACGTCTCGCGCGGCCCCGCCAAGGGCGGCCTCCGGTTTCATCCCGGCACCGACATCCACGAGGTCACCGCGCTCGCCATGTGGATGACGTGGAAGTGCGCGCTGGTCGGCATCCCATACGGCGGCGCCAAGGGCGGCGTGGCCGTGGACCCGGCCGGGCTCACCACCCGGGAGCTGGAGCGGCTGACCCGCCGCTACGTCAGCGAGATCCTGCCGCTGATCGGCCCGGAGAAGGACATCCCCGCGCCCGACGTCGGCACCGACGAGCAGACCATGGCCTGGGTCATGGACACCTACAGCGTCAGCGCCGGCTACTCGGTGCCCGGAGTGGTCACCGGCAAGCCGATGACGCTGGGCGGCTCGCTCGGCCGCACCGGCGCCACCTCGCGCGGCGTGCAGATCGCGGCGCTGGCCGCGCTCGGCCGCTCGCCCGAGGGCGTGACCGTCGCCGTGCAGGGCTTCGGCAAGGTGGGCGCGCTAGCCGCGCAGTACCTGTCCGACGCCGGGTGCAAGGTCGTGGCGGTGTCCGACGTCACGGGGGCGGTGTACTCCGCCGGCGGGCTGGACGTGGCGCGGCTGCGCGCGTACGCGGCCGAGACCGCCGGCGTGCGGGGCTTCCGCCACGCCGACGCGCTGTCCCACGACGACCTGTTCGAGCTGGACGTGGACGTGCTCGTCCCGGCCGCGCTCGAAGGCGTGATCACCGAGGCCAACGCGCCCAGGATCCGCGCCCGCCTCGTCGTCGAGGGCGCCAACGGCCCCACCACGCCCGAGGCGGACGAGATCCTCGCCGCCAACGGCACCACGGTGGTGCCCGACATCCTGGCCAACGCGGGCGGGGTGATCGTGTCGTACCTGGAGTGGGTGCAGAACATGCAGGCGTACGCGTGGAGCTCGGGCGAGATCGAGCTCAAGCTGCGCGACCTCATGCTCGGCGCCTTCTCCGAGGTCACCTCGCTGGCCGCGGAGCGCGGCCTGACGCTGCGGCAGGCGGCGCACGTGATCGGCGTGGGCCGGGTGGCCGAGGCGCACCAGATGCGCGGCCTCTACCCGTGAGCGCTACTTAAGTAGCACGGGGCTCGCCCAAGGTTCGATGCCGGGGCGGGCCCCGCGTTGCGATCGTGGACGGCATGAGAGGGATCATCCAAGTCGTCGCCGTGATCGCCGTCATCCAGGGGCTCGGCGGGTTCATCGGACGGATGTGGTTCGGCAACGAGTGGGGGTTCCTGCACCGGCTCGTGGAGCTGCCCCTGCCCGCCTACCTCGGGGTGGCGCTGGCCGGGGTGGTGGCGCTGATCTGGGCGGACACCGCCAAGAAGCGCGACCGGGGGTGAGGGCTCAAGGTCACAGGCTTTTGGGAACCCCCACGGGCGAGGCGCCGATATGCGTGTCGGAGACCCGCTGCGCTCACCGTAGGTCACGCATCCCGTCCCGCCGTGCCGAAGTGACCGTCCGCGACGGCGGCGGCCCGTGGGGGTTCCCAGGAGCTTGTGGCTTTGAAAGCGCCTCACATGCGCAGCTCGGCGTAGTCCAGGGCCTCGACCAGGCTTTCCAGGTCGCGCATCAGCCGCTCCGTCCGCTCCCGTCCGAACGCCAGCGCGATCACCGCCTGCTGCTCCGCGACGGCCCCGTCCACCCGGGCCAGCAGCTCGACCCCCCGGCCCGACACGAAGACGGCCACCCTGCGCCGATCCCCCTTCGCCGGCCCGCGATACACCAGCGCCCGGTCGATCAGCCGGTCCACCGCCTTGGTCAGCGTCGGGTGCGGCATCAGCACGGCCTCGGCGAGCTCCCCCATCGACTCGCCCCGGCCGTCGGCCAGCGCCCGCATGATGCGCCACTGCTCGACCGTCACGTCCTCTCCGGCGAGCACCGCCGCCAGCCCCCGGTTGACGCCGCGCTCCGCACGGCTGAGCAGGTAGGCGAGTGAGGACCCGAGCCCAGAGGTCGTCATGGTGAGGTCCTTTCGACGGGGAGCTAGAAGGGAGGATACTCGTCGGCGTGGCGGCGACCGTCGATCCTCTCGAAGCGCGGCTCCTCCCTTCCGGCTCGATCAGGATCGGCCTGATCGTCCCCGTGTCCGGGGTGCTCGGCCTGATGGGCCCGTGTGCGATCAACTGCGCCGTGCTGGCGTCCGAGGAGGTCAACGCCCGGGGCGGGGTGCTGGGCCGGCCGGTCGAGCTGGTCCTGATCGACGGCGGGCGGCCCGCCGGGCAGGTCGCGGCCGAGGTGGCCGGCCTGGTCCGGTCGGGCACGGTGCAGGGCGTGGCGGGCGCGCACGCGAGCGACGTCCGGGTGGCGGTGGTGGCGGCGATCGCGGGGCGGGTGCCGTTCGTGTACGCGCCGCCGTACGAGGGCGGCGGGCGAGCGCCGGGCGTCTACTTCCTCGGTGAGACCCCCGACCGGCAGCTCGCGCCGGGCATCGAACGCCTGGCGGGCCCGCGCCGGGCGCGACGGTGGTACCTGCTCGGCAACGACTACGTCTGGCCGCGCCTGGTGCACGCCAGCGCCCGCAGGCGGCTGCGCGCGGCGGGCGCGACGGTGGTGGGCGAGTGTTTCGTCCGGTACGGCGAGGCGGCGAGCCGGCTCGGCAGGGTGGCCGACGCCCGCCCCGACGCCATCCTGCTGACGCTGATCGGCAGCGACCTGGTGGCCTTCAACCGGGCGTTCACCTCGTCGGGGCTGCGAGCCGCCCGGCTGTGCGGGGCGCTGGAGGAGCACGGCCTGCTGGGCATCGGCGGCGACGCGACCGGCGAGCTGTACGCGTCCATGGGCTACTTCCGCGACCTGCCGACCCCGGCCAGCCTGGACTTCTCCCAGCGGTACGCGGCCAGGTTCGGCGAGGACGCGCCCATGCTGAACGCCCACGGCCACGGCTGCTACGAGGCGGTGGCGATGCTGGCGGCCCTGTGCGCGCGGGCGGGTTCGCTGGCGGTGCCCGAGCTCGACGCCGTGGCCGACGGCACCACGATCACCAGTGCCCGCGGCACGCTGACGCTGCTCGACCGGCAGGTACGCCAGCCCGTCCACCTCGGCAGGGCCGATGGCCTGGACTTCTTTCTGGAGAAACCTTTTCAGTAGAAAGCTTTGGCTCTAAGGTGCCAATCGCCCCCCAAGCACTAGGAGCCGTACATGAGCAGCGTCGAGCAGTTCGGCTACCGCCAGGAGCTTCAGCGCTCCCTCGGCTTCGCCGACCTGATGATCTATGGCTTGATCTTCATGGTGCCGATCGCCCCGTTCGGGATCTTCGGCAACGTCTTCGCCGTCTCCCACGGGATGGTGGCGCTGGCCTACGTCATCGGCCTGGTGGCGATGGCGTTCACGGCCCTGTCGTACGCGCAGATGGCCCGCGCCTTCCCGATGGCGGGGTCGGTCTACACCTACGCGGGACGTGGCATCGCCGCCCCGGTCGGCTTCATCGCCGGCTGGGCGATCCTGCTGGACTACGTGCTGGTGCCCTCGCTGCTCTATCTGGTGGCCAGCGCGGCCATGAACTCGTTCGTGCCGGTGATCCCCATCTGGGGCTGGCTCGTGATCTTCGTGCTGCTCAACACGGTCGTCAACTACCTGGGCATCCAGATGACCGCCAGGATCACCCGGATCATGCTGGTCGCCGAGCTCGCCGTGCTGGCGATCTTCCTCGTGGTCGGCGGCGTCGCGCTGGCCCAGGGCAAGGCGCAGACGGGCGCGCTCACCCCGCTCTTCGAGTCCTCCTCCTTCACCTGGAGCGTGGTGCTCGCCGCGGCGTCGGTGGCCGTGCTGTCGTTCCTCGGCTTCGACGGCATCTCCACGCTGGCCGAGGAGAACCGCGAGGACGCCAGGCGCCTCGGCCGCTCGATGGTGGCGGCGCTCGGCGTGGCGGCCGTGCTGTTCGTCGTGCAGACGTGGGTGGCGGCACTGCTCACCCCGAACCGGGCGAAGCTGATCGCCGAGGGCGACGCCGCCGGCAGCGCGTTCTACGACACCGCGGCGTTCGCGGGCGGGCAGTGGCTGTCGGTGCTCACCGCCGTGGCCACCGCCATCGCGTGGGGCTTCGCCAACTCCCTGGTCGCCCAGGCGGCCACCTCGCGCCTGCTGTTCGCCATGGGCCGCGACCGGCAGCTCCCCCGCTTCCTGGCTGTCGTCGACCCCAAGCACAAGGTGCCGGTCAACGCCACGCTCGCGGTCGCCGCCATCTCGCTGATCCTCGGCGTCTACATGAGCACCAGGGAGAACGGCATCGGCGAGCTGGCCTCGCTGGTCAACTTCGGCGCCATGAGCGCCTTCCTGCTGCTGCACATCGCCGTGGTCGTCCACTACCTGATCAGGCAGCGCAGCCGTAACTACTGGGCGCACCTGGTCGCGCCCGTGATCGGCTTCGCCGTCCTGGTGGCCGTCGTGATCAACCAGAACGTCGCGGCCCAGTGGGTCGGCGGCATCTGGCTGGCCCTCGGCCTGGTCGTCCTCGGCGGCTCGTACCTGATGGGCCGCAAGCCCGCACTCCCCACGGAGGTCAAATGAACGTCGTCTCCTTCCGTCCCGAGCCGGAGGAGCTGAGCTACACCTTCGGCGGCCGGCCCGCCGTCGGCAAGGTACGCCCCGGCACGATCCTGGAGCTCTACACCGAGGACTGCTTCGGCGGGCGGGTCCAGACCGTGGACGACCTGCCGTCCCGGGTGTGCGAGTTCCCGTACCTGAACCCGGTGACCGGTCCCTTCCACGTCGAGGGCGCCGAGCCGGGCGACACGCTGGCTCTCCACTTCATCAAGATCACCCCGGCCAGGGACTGGGCGGTCTCCACGACGTTCCCCCACTTCGGCGCGCTGACCGGCACGCACACCACGGCCATGCTGCAGCCGCCGCTGGAGGAGCGGGTCTGGCGCTACGACATCGATCTCGACAGGAACGTCGCCGTCTACCACGCCCGCAACAGCGACTTCAGCGTCGCGCTGCCGCTCGACCCCATGCACGGGACGGTCGGCGTGGCCCCCGCCGCGAACGAGGCCCGCATGACGATCACGCCCGACGCGCACGGCGGCAACATGGACACCCCCGAGCTGCGCGCCGGCGTCACCGTCTACCTGGGCGTCAACGTCGAGGGCGGGATGTTCTCGATCGGTGACGGCCACGGGCTGCAGGGCCACGGCGAGGTGTGCGGGACGGCGGTGGAGTCGGCCATGAACACCGTGGTCGCGGTCGAGCTGATCAAGGGGGTGGCCACGCCGTGGCCGCGCCTGGAGGACGACCTGCACCTGATGTCCACCGGATCGGCCAGGCCGCTGGAGGACGCGTACCGGATCAGCCAGCACGACCTGGTCACCTGGACCTCCGAGCTGACCGGCCTGGACACGCTCGACGCCTACCAGCTCGTCAGCCAGGCGGGCCAGGCGCCCGTGGGGAACGTGTGCGACACGAACTACACGATGGTCGCCAAGCTGCCCAAGGCGTATCTCGGCGGGGCGCCGGGCGTCTACGAGTCTGCGCACGCCCGGCTGCGCGCGCTGGGTTCCCAGTACACGACTTAGTAAACCCTCATGTCGCAGGTCAGAGGGCTGATCATCTTCGGCCTACAGTGGCAGGGTGCTCAGGTTGGCTCTGTCTCTCGCCCTGCTCGATCCAGCCGCCGTCGCCGAGGTGTCCCAACGTAACGTCCCCGTTCCCCGCGTGCTCACCCCTGACGGCGACCGCCTGGGCTACGCGCCGGTCCCGCGCCCCTACACGGGGGCGCGGCGGCTGACCGGGGTGCTGCTCGGCCACGATCCGGTCGCCAAGACGGACGTGTTGTGCGGTGGCACGGTGATCGGCTCGCGCAGCCGCAGCCTGGTGCTGACGGCCGCGCACTGCCTGTATCACAACGGGCGGCTGCTCAGGCACCTGGCCTTCCTGCCCGGGTTCGACCGGGGGCGGCCGCCGCTGGGGGTGTGGCCGGTCGTGCGGGCGTGGGTGCCGGCCAGGTGGCGCAGCAGGCCGTACTCGTCGGAGCTGCTGCCGTACGACGTGGGGCTGGTCGGCGTCGCCGGCGGCAAGCGGCCGCTGGAGTCGGTCACCGGGCGGGGGTTGTCGGCGATGCGCACGAGCAGGGGCACCGGGCTGCGCGGGCTCGAACTGCTCGGCTACCCGGCGGGGCGGGGGTATCCGGGGACGAAGATGTACCGGTGCGTGGGTGACGCGGTCGAGGGGGTCTCCGCGGGGCCCGGGCTGATGGTCACGCGCAACTGCCACGCCGCCGCCGGTGGCAGCGGCGGCCCGGCCCTGTACGGCGGGGCGGTGGCGGGTGTCGTGTCGTCGTCCAGCCCGCTGAACGACGACAAGGGTTACACGGTGCTGACCCGGCTGGGGGGAAGGCCGTTCGAGCGGATGTTCGCCAGGGCCGACCGGGAGATGCGGCTCAGGCCCACCGGCTGACGCCGCCGAAGCCCCGGCTCAGCCGGCCGCCTGTCCCCGTACGGTCTCAGCCGGCCGCCTGGGCCTGCTCGGTCTCGGTCGCGTGGCGGACGATCTCCTCGCAGAGGGCGTGGGTGGCCAGCGCGTCGGCGGCGTCGAGGCGGCGCCCGTCGCGCACCGCCGACAGGAACTCCAGGCAGATCTGCTCGATCCCGCGCTGGCTGGCGACCGGCACCCAGTCGGGCCGCCGGGCGAGCGTCTCGCCGCCCTGGTAGTCGATGACGTCGCCGAGGTTGACCACCCGCCGCTTGGCGCCGTCGCCCATGGCCGCGCAGCTCTCCTCGGCGGCGCCGCTCATCCGGTTCATGATCCCTAGGGCGGTGAAGCCGTCGCCCGACAGCTCCAGGACGATGTGCTCGATGAGGCCGTCCCTGACGCGGGTCCTGATCGTGGTGCCGGTGACCGGGCCCGGCGCGAGGAACCTGAGCGTGTCGGCCACGTGGATGAAGTCGTCGAAGATGGCCCGGCGCGGGAAGTCGGGCAGGTTGTGCCGGTGCTTCTCCATGAGGACGAGGTTCCGGGGGTGGGCGGCCAGCTCGGCGTACCCGGGGGCGTGCCGGCGGTTGAAGCCGACCATCAGGGATCTGCCCTCCGCCTCCGCGAGGCGGACGAGCTGCTCGGACTCGGCCAGGGTGTAGGCGATCGGCTTGTCGACGTAGACGTGGATGCCGGCGCTGAGCAGCGGTTCGACGATCTGCGGGTGGGCGTCGGTGGCCGCGTGCACGAACGCCGCGTCCACCCCGGCCTTGATCACCTCGTCCACGCTGGTGGACCGGGCGGCGATCCGGTAGGTGTCGCCGAGCCGTTGCAGCCGGGCCTCGTTGCGGGTGCAGAGGTGCAGGTCGAGAGCGGGCTGGGCGGCCAGCACGGGAAGGTAGGCCTTCTCCGCGATGTCACCCAGACCGATCATGGCTATCTTCATCCGTCGAGCGTAGCCTTGAGCGCCGCGTCGACCGGGGTAGGCGCGGCGCCGAACGTCCGCTGGAAGGCCGAGGAGTCGAGCACGTACGGCGCGGTGAACTGGTAGCGGACGTGCTTCATCTCGCCGAGCATGGGCGAGAACAGCCCGGCAGCCCGGAGCACCGGCCACGGCATGGCACGCAGCCGGGGCTCGGGGGCGCCCACCACGGCCGCCATGCGCCGCGCCATCTGACGGAAGGTCAGCGGCTCCGCGGTGGGCACGTGCCACGGCCTGCCCCAGGCCCGCTCGTCCGCGCCCGCCGTGATCATCGTGTCGGCCACGTCCGGCAGGTACGTCCAGCTGTGCGGCAGGTCGACCGGCCAGACGGACATGATCGTCTTGCCGGCCCTGAGCGGCACGGTGAAGCGGTCGCCCAGGTAGGACTGGTCGGTGGCGCCGGGGCCGTAGTAGTCGGAGCCGCGGATCTCGGTGGCCCTGATCCGGCCGGCCTCGTGCGCGGCCAGCGCGTCGGCCCACATCTGGGCGCGTACCCGGAACTTGGGGTTCGGGGAGGAGAGCGGCAGGTCCTCGGTCATGGGGCCCGTGACGGGCCCGTACGGGTAGAGGTTGCCGAGCATCACGTAGACGGCGCCGCTCGCCTCGGCGGCGGCCAGGAACGACGCGGCCATCGGCGGCCAGTCGGTGAGCCAGCGGTGGTACTTCGGGTTGACGCAGTTGTACAGGACGTCGGCGCCCCGGGTGGCCTCGATCAGCCGGTCCTGGTCCGCGACGTCGGCGGCCACCTTGACCGCGCCGGCCGGGCCGCTGCCCGACCGCGTCACCACCACGACCTCGTGGCCCTGGGCGAGAAGCTTGCCGGCGAGGTGCGCGCCGACCTGACCTGAACCCACGACGACGTGCTTACCCATGATCAGACCTCGTTCCAGACGATGCGGAGAACCGCGTTGAGGATGAAAAGTGCGGAGAAGATGGCGGCGGAGGTGACCAGCCCGGAGGCGTAGAGCGCGAGGGCGCCGCCGCCGAACCAGAGGATCTCCAGCGCGGCGCGGGCCAGGCCGGTGAGCGGGTACGTGGCGTTCGCGCCGCCACCCGCCCCGAACAGCGCCCAGGCCGTGATGAACAGCGCCGGGCCGCCGAGCCCCGCCAGCAGTTTGACGCCCCAGTTGCCGCTGACCGTGAAGCCCCAGTAGGCGACGGCGGCCAGCACGCCGAGCTCCAGCAGGAACATCAGCAGCGCGTTGGCGTTCTTCGCAAGGGTGAGCATGGGGGCCTCCGGGTGGGGGATGTTCCGCTTACGAGAGCAATGCTCTCTCATGAGAGCATCAGTCGTCAAGAGCAGTGCTCTCGTTTTTTGGCACCGCTCTGGTAATCTGATGCTCATGACAGCCAGCCGCACTGCCAGAGAACGCGTCAGGGCCGAGCTCACCAGAGAGATCACCGACATCGCGCGCCGCCAGCTCGCCACCGAGGGGGCCGGCGGCCTGTCGCTGCGGGCGGTGGCACGGGAGATGGGCATGGTCTCCTCGGCCATCTACCGCTACTTCCCGAGCCGCGACGACCTGCTCACCGCGCTGATCATCGACGGCTACAACGCGCTCGGCGAGGCCGTCGAGCGCGGCGAGGCCGCGGTCTCCCGCGAGGACCACCTCGGGCGATGGCTGGCCGCCTGCCACGCCGTACGCGAGTGGGGGGTGACGCATCCCCACGAGTACGCGCTGATCTACGGCTCCCCCGTCCCCGGCTACCAGGCCCCGCAGGACACGGTCGAGGCCCGCATCCGCGACGTGGCCGTGCTGGGCCGGCTCATGTCCGACGCCTGGCAGGCGGGCGCGGTGCGCGCGCCGGACGAGGAGGCGCCGCGCGAGCTGGAACCCGACGTGACCGGGTTCCGCGAGCTCATGCCGGGGGTGCCCGACAACGTGATCTGGCGCGCGCTCACCGCCTGGACGACCCTGTACGGATGGGTCAACTTCGAGGTGTTCGGCCAGTTCAACAACACGATCGAGGACCGGCGGGGCGCCTTCGGGCACAGCATGCGGGTGACGGCGGGGACGATCGGGCTTGCTCAGTGAGACTTACTAAGTTTTACTGAATACATGGCTCGGAAGTCTCAGGAGCTCGGCCGCTTCACGGACGTGGCGCTGCTGGTGCTCATCAGCCTCGCAGAGGGGCAGAAACACGGATATTTGATGATCAGCGACATCGAGCAGTTCTCGGGCACGTCGCTGGAGCCGGGCACCCTCTACGGGGCGCTGATGCGGCTGGAGGAGCGCGGCTGGATCGAGCCGGTCGAGTCGGCGGAGCGGCGCAAGCCGTACCGGATCACCGGGAGCGGGCGTGACGCGCTGCGCGAGCAGCTCGCCACGCTTCGCCGGGTGGAGCAGGCGGGAGTCCGGCGAGTGGCGTGGGGGCAGGCATGATGCGGAGCGTGGCGGGGGCCGTGCTGAGGCTCTACCCGAAAGCCTGGCGGGATCGGTACGGCGAGGAGGTCGCCGACCTGATCGCCGCGCGGCCGGTGCGGCTGCGCACGGTGACCGACCTGGCCGCCGGGGCGGCCGACGCGTGGCTGCACCACCGCCGCATCCCCGGCGCCCGGCCGCTGCGCGTGCCGCTCTCCGCGGTCCTGGTCGCCGGCGTCTACGCCCTGTGGCTGCTGTGGGGCCCGGCCGGGCGGGACGCGTCCGGCCTCGTGTTCTCGTCGGAGCAGGCGTCCGAGGCCGGCTGGTTGTTCAGGACGGCCATGTCGTGCTTCCTCGCGGCGGGCGCGATGGCGCTGCTGTCGCCGTTGCAGCTCGGCATCGCCGCGCGCGCGGCGGGCAAGCGGGCGCCCTACGGTGCGGCGGCGCGGGCGACGGGGCGGCGGGTGCTGGTGACGGCGCTCATCCTGGCCCTCCCGATCGGGCTCGTCCTGATGATGTACGTCGGCGTCGAGCTGGGCTGGGGGCGTCCCGTTGGCGCGCTCGGCAGTGCCATGGCCGGTGGCTTCTTCGTGCCGGCCCTCATGGCGCTGGTCCTGCCGTTGCCGCTGGCCGCGGCGGCGTCCCCGCTGATGGCGGGCGCGGCGCGGGCCGCCGGCAGGTCGCTGGCGGTGGCGGCCATGCTGAACGCGATCGCCTGGCCGGCCGTGATGGGGCTGATGGTGCTGGGGGTGCGGGACGGGTCGCCGTGGCACGTGGCGGCGGTGGCGGCCGGGGCGCTGATCAGCGTCGGCTTGGCGGCGCTGGTCGCTTGGACCGCGCTCAGGCGGTCCCCGGACGACCCGGCGGCCCTGCCCGGGCACTCACCGCTCGGCCCGACCCGCATCTGAGCGGCCCTCGCGGCGGCGCGGCGCAGGCAGGCGGCTTCCCGGCGGCGCGCCACTGCCGGTTTCCCCAGGCGCGTCATCGCCGTCTTTCCCCGGACGCGCGCCGCCGCCGCCTTCCTCAGGCGCGCGCCGCCTTCCTCAGGCGCGCGCCGCCTTCCTCGGGCGCGCGCCGTCGCCCACTTCGCTGCACCGGCGGTGCCGGGGCGGTCAGCCGGTGGTGTGTGGTTTGAGCAGGGGCACGAGCACTTCGTCCACGATCTCGACCACCAGCCGCTCCGGGATCGGCGGGCCCTCGAAGAGGAAGTGGTGGCGCAGCAGCGCGTGCCCGGAGTCGAGGCGGCGCGGGGTGACGTCCGCCGGATCCACCTCGCCGCGCTCGACCGCCCGCCGCACGACCTCCTCCATCAGCTTCCTGGCCGTGCCCTGGGAGTTGCGGCGCATGGTGCCCAGCGGCGACTCGCCCCGCAGCGCCTCGCCCAGCAGCCCGCGCATCGCCTCACCGGCCGGGCCCGACAGGGCCTGGGCCGTGCGGGTGAGCATGGCGACCAGGTCGCCGCGCAGGCTGCCGGTGTCGGGCGAGCTCTCCGGGCTGGGCAGCGACTGGTAGACCGCCTCCATCACCAGCTCGATGCGGGTGGGCCAGCGCCGGTAGAGCGAGGCCTTGCTGGCCTTGGCGCGCTCGGCGACCCGCTCCATGGTCAGCCCGGCGTAGCCGACCTCGGCCAGCTCGTCGAGCGTGGCCTGGTAGATCGCGGCGCTGAGGGCCTCGCCCCGGCGTCGTGGCAGCTTGCGGTGGTCGGTGACCATGACATGCATTCTAGGAAGCGCCGGTGGCGGCATCGGACGCCGTGCCGGTGCCCGTGGCCGTGCCCGCGGCCGCGCCCGTGCCCGTGGTCGTGGCCGTGGCCGTGGCAGCGTCGTGGACGGTGCCGGTGTCGCCGTTGACCGTGACGAGCCGGCCGTCCGCCAGCACCGAGGTGCCCGTGCCGGTGCCCATGACGGCCGGGATGCCGTACTCCCTGGCCACGATCGCCGCGTGGGAGGCGGCGCCGCCGGCGTCCACGACCACGGCCGCCGCGTGCTGGAACAGCGGAGTCCACGACGGGTTCGTGTACGGGCAGACGAGCACGTCGCCGGGGTCGAGCCGGCAGAAGTCGGCGGGCTTGACGATCACCTTCACCGGGCCGGTGGCGGTGCCGCCGCCCGCCGGGGCGCCGGTGAGCAGCGCGTCGCCGGTGGCGGTGGGCGGGAAGATCGCGGCCGGGTCGATGAGCCGTACGCCGGAGAGCTCCTCCCGCTTGAGCGCCCGCCGGCTGACGGTCTCGCGCAGCCGCTCGGCGTCCGCTCCGCGCAGGGCGGCCACGTCCTCGATCTCCTCCAGCTCGGCCAGCCGCAGGTGGAAAACGTCCTCCGGCGCGGCCAGCGCGCCCGCGTCGCGCAGGCGGCGGCCCAGCTCCAGCAGCGACCTGCGCAGGACGGGCTGCGGCATCATGAAGTAGAAGTGGCTGTCCTCCCTGAACGCGACACCCGCGCGCGCCGCCTCCACCCAGCGCGTGATCCGGGCACGACGGGCCTTCGAGCGTCGCAGCAGGGGGTGGGCGAGCAGCCGCTCAAGCGCCCCATCCGGCTGCGCGGGTGCCCCCGTGGGCGTGGGTGCCCCCGCTGGCGTAGTCGCCCCTGTGGGCGTGGGCGACCCCGCCGACGTAGGTGAACCCGCCGGCATAGGCGAACCCGCCGACGTGGGCGAACCCGTGGGCGGGGGCGGCCCCGCGGCCAGTACCTTCACCAGGCCGAGGACGACCTCGGGGGCGTCCGCCCAGGAGGGTGTGGTGACGAGGATGGGGCTGGAGGTCTCGCGGTGGCCGTACTCGTCCAGGAACGCCGCCAGCGCGTCCGCGAACTCGGCCGGCGGCGGGCCAGGCTCCAGCGCCCCCGTGCGCCGGGCCACCTCGGCCAGGTGTTCCAGGGCCCGGTTGGTGTCCGTGGTCCGGGTACGCGCCCCGTGCAGCAGATCCGCGAACAGCTCCCGCCGCCCCAGCAGCCGGACCGCCACCAGCAACCGCAGCAACGCCAGCCCGGTCCCCGGCAGGTAGTCGATCCGCAGGTCGGCCACGGGCGGGACCAGGTCGAGCGCCTGCCGGGGCACGCGCAGCAGCTCGTCCCACGGCATCGCCCGCAGGTCGCGGGCACGCAGCGCCTCGATCGCCACCAGGTAGTCGCGGAAGCGCCGGTCCTGCGTCCATCGCGCCGGGTCGTGCCGCCTGGCCCTGGCCAGCACCAGGAACGGCGCCGCGAGCACCTTGGGGGCCGGCTTCGGGGCCGGGGGCAGCAGCCGGTAGACGACCTCGTCCTCCTCCTGGAGGAAGCCTTCGAACGCGTGCCGCACGCCGAAGCTGCCCAGGACGTTGCGCATCAGCCCCGCCGGGCCGTCCGGGACCCAGGTGGACATGTCGATCGGGTACGGCCGTTCGGGCAGGTACTCCAGCAGGACGGCGGCCAGGCGGCGCTGGAACGGGTTGAGCCGGCCCAACGGAGGCGGCGGCAGCGCGGTCATCGGCCGTGCCTGCAGCAGGTGGAGCCGCCCGCCCGCGTACGCCCACTCGATGTCCTGCGGCCGCCCGAAATGCGCGGCCACGTCACGGCCCAGCCGCCCCAGCTCCGCCACCACGGCATCCGGCAACCGCCCGCCCCGCTCCCCTAGCACCCCATCCGCAGACGACGCGCCCGGCTCCCCGTCCTCGCGGACGACCCCGCCACCGGCCGCGCTGCGGATGACCACCTCCCGCCGTCCGGGCGTGAAGTCGACGTGCCCGCGCGCGTCCAGCACGTAGTGGTCCGGCGTGACGAGCCCCGAGACGACGGCCTCGCCGAGCCCGCTGCTGGCGTCGATGACGAGCTGCGTGCGGTCGCCGGTGACCGGGTTCGCGGTGAACATGACGCCCGCCGTCTCCGCCTCCACCATGCTCTGCACGACCACCGCGATCCGCACGTCGTCATCGTTGATGCCCAGCCGGGCGCGGTAGGCGACGGCGCGCTCGGTCCAGAGCGACCCCCAGCAGCGGCGTACGGCGTCGAGCAGGGCCCGCTCGCCGACGACGTTGAGGTAGGTGTCCTGCTGGCCGGCGAACGCGGCGCCCGGCAGATCCTCGGCCGTGGCACTGGACCGCACGGCCACGGGCCCGCCGCCGAGCCGCGCGTACGCGGCCGTGATCGCCTCCCGCACGTCCGCGGGCAGCTCCACCCGCTCGAAGCCGGCGGGCGTGGACCGGCCCTGGGCCACCAGCTCGTACGCGTGCGTGGTGACCACGAAGCCGTCGGGCACCGGAAAGGCGCTCCTGACCAGCTCGCCCAGGTTGGCGCCCTTCCCTCCGGCGATGGCCAGGTCGGCGCGGCCGAAGGCGTTCAGGGGTGCGACGAGTTTCACCGGTTCTCCTCGACATGAGCGGTGGTACGGAGGGGGCGCACGGGCAGGGCCAGCGCCAGGAGGAACGCCACGACGAGCAGCGGCGCCATGGCCGCGAACACGGGGGGCGCGGCGGCGGCGAACGCGTCACGCACCCCTTCCGGCAGGCTCGCCGGTGAGGTGCTGGAGAGGCCCGATCGCAGCGTGATCAGCGCCCCCACCAGCGCGACCCCGGCCGACGCGCCGACCTGGCGCAGGAACGTCACCGACGAGGTGGCGGTGCCGAGGTCGGCGTAGTCCACGGCGTTCTGCGCGGCCAGCACCATGACCTGCATGACCAGCCCGACCCCGAGCCCGGTCAGCAGCAGGGCGAGAACGAGCACGACCGGCCCGGCCCCGGCCAGGCCCATCAGCCCGAGCCCCGCCGCCGACAGGGCCGTGCCCGCGACGGGGTACGGCTTGTACGTCCCCGTCCTGGTGATGAGCCGGCCGGAGACGACGGCGGTGAGCAGCACGCCGCCCATGAGCACGGTCACC
Source organism: Nonomuraea rubra (assembly GCF_014207985.1). Lineage (NCBI taxonomy): Bacteria > Bacillati > Actinomycetota > Actinomycetes > Streptosporangiales > Streptosporangiaceae > Nonomuraea > Nonomuraea rubra. The sequence goes on from NZ_JACHMI010000001.1 coordinate 9,902,563, forward strand.
AGCAGCCCGGCCTGCGTGGCGCTGGTGTGCAGGGCGATCTGCGCGTACGCCGGCAGGTACGTGATCGTCCCGAACAGCGCGAACCCGATGAGCAGGCTGATCAGCACGGGCACCGCGAACGCCCGGTCGCGGAACAGCCGCAGCGGCAGGATCGGATCCCGCGCGTAGCGGGCGCTGACCAGCCACGCCACCACGCCGGCGGCGGCCAGGGCCAGGTAGGCGGGGTTGCCGCTCTCCCCCACCATGACCACGCCGACCACGGCGACGCCCAGCGTGAGGGCCCCGGCCACGTCGAGCGGCGCCCGCGTACGGGGCCGCGGCAGCTTCAGCGCCACGCTCAGCAGAACCAGCGCCAGCAGCCCGAGCGGCGGGTGGACGGCGAAGATCCACCGCCACCCCGGCCCGTCGACGAAGAACCCGCCGACCAGCGGCCCGCCCACGGCGGCCACGATGTACGCGGCTCCGAACAGGCCGAGGTAACGCCCCCGCTCCCGCGGGCTCACGATCTCCCCGATGATCGCCTGGGCGCCGATCATGAGCCCGCCGCCGCCCAAGCCCTGGATCGCGCGGAAGGCGATGAACTGCGGCATCGACGTGGCCAGCCCGCACAGCACGGCTCCGGTCACGAAGATCACGATGGCGGCCTGCATGATGGGCTTGCGGCCGTACCGGTCGCCGAGCTTGCCGTAGACGGGCATGGCGACGGTGGCGGCGACGAGGTAGGCGGTGACGACGGCGGGCATGCGGTCGAGCCCGCCCAGCGCGCCGGCGACGGCGGGCAGCGCGGGCGCCATGACCGTCTGGTCCAGCGCGCCGAGCAGCATCGCCAGCATCAGCCCGGCCAGCACGAGACCCACGGCCCACCACCTCCTTAGTAAACGGCACGTTCTCTAAGCAGCATAGAATTCAGCCCAGAGAAACGCAACGTTCACTAAGACGCGAAAAAAGGGGCACGGCGAGAACACTCGCCGTACCCCTGTCAGAACCGGGCACGGCGAGAACGCTCGCCGTGCCCGTGTCGGAAACGCCGCGTCAGCGCGAGGCGCGGTTGACCGCGGAGATGATGGCCTTCAGCGAGGCCGTCGTGGTGTTGGCGTCGATGCCCACACCCCACAGCACCTTCCCGTTGACCTCGCACTCCAGGTAGGAGGCCGCCTTGGCGTCGGAGCCCGCGCTCATCGCGTGCTCCACGTAGTCGAGGACCCGCACCTGCATGCCGACGCGCGCGATCGCGTCGATGAACGCCGAGATCGGGCCGTTGCCCTTGCCCTCGACCTCGCGAATCTCCCCGTCGAGGCGTACGTCGGCGCTGATGAGGTCCTTGTCGTCGACCGTGGACTCGTGACGGTGCGCCATGAGGCTCAGCCGGCCCCAGCGGTTGGCCGGGTTGGGCAGGTACTCGTCGCGGAAGATCTCGAACATCGCGGCCGGGCTGATCTCGCCGCCCTCGCTGTCCGTGCGCGCCTGCACGACCTTGGAGAACTCGATCTGCAGCCGGCGCGGCAGGTCGAGCTGGTGGTCGGCCTTCATGATGTACGCGACGCCGCCCTTGCCCGACTGGCTGTTGACCCGGATGACGGCCTCGTAGCTGCGCCCGATGTCCTTCGGGTCGATCGGCAGGTACGGCACCGCCCAGGTGAACTCGTCCACCGGCACCCCGGCCACGGCCGCGTCGCGCTCCAGGTGCTCGAAGCCCTTCTTGATGGCGTCCTGGTGGGAGCCGGAGAAGGCGGTGTAGACCAGCTCGCCGCCCCACGGGTGGCGCGGGTGCACGGGCAGCTGGTTGCAGTACTCGGTGACGCGGCGGATCTCGTCGATGTCACTGAAGTCGATCTCGGGGTCGACGCCCTGGGAGAACAGGTTCATGCCCAGGGTGACCAGGCAGACGTTGCCGGTGCGCTCGCCGTTGCCGAACAGGCAGCCCTCGATGCGGTCGGCGCCGGCCATGTAGCCCAGCTCGGCGGCGGCCACGGCGCTGCCGCGGTCGTTGTGCGGGTGCAGCGACAGGACGATCGAGTCGCGGTGCTTGAGGTTGCGGTGCATCCACTCGATCTGGTCGGCGTAGATGTTCGGGGTGGCCATCTCGACCGTGGCGGGCAGGTTGATGATCACCTTGCGGTCGGGCGTGGGCTGCCACACCTCGTTGACCGCGTCGCACACCTCGACGGCGTACTCCAGCTCGGTGCCGGTGAACGACTCCGGGGAGTACTGGAAGTGGACGTCCACGTCGCTGGCGTCGGCGAGCTTCTTGACCAGCTTGGCGCCCTCGACAGCGATGGCGGTGATGCCGTCCTTGTCCTGGCCGAAGACGACGCGGCGCTGGAGGGTGGAGGTCGAGTTGTACAGGTGCACGATGGCCTGCTTGGCGCCCTCGATGGACTCGAAGGTCCGCTCGATCAGCTCGGGACGGGCCTGCGTCAGCACCTGGATGACCACGTCGTCGGGGATGCGCCCCTCGTCGATGATCTGCCGGATGAAGTCGAAGTCGGTCTGCGAGGCGGCGGGGAAGCCTACCTCGATCTCCTTGTAGCCCATGCGTACCAGCAGCTCGAACATCTGGAGCTTGCGGTGCGAGTCCATCGGGTCGATCAGGGCCTGGTTGCCGTCACGCAGGTCCACAGCGCACCATCGCGGCGCCTTGGTGATCACCTTGTCGGGCCAGGTGCGGTCGGTCAGCCGGATGGGCTCGAACGGCTGGTAACGATGGACGGGCATGCGGCTGGGCTGCTGAGCGGTCATGATCGGATGCTCCTCGTCGGTCTCAGGAAGGAAGCGGCCGACGCGCATGACTCGCTCCGCGGCGAGGGAGCCGGCCTTACAGGCCCCCGCCGCGGCAGCTAAGAAGGAGCCCGCGCAGCATGACATGCACGCTACCAGACGTCTCGGGATGCACCGCCCCGGATCTCAGAATCTGAGAACCGTCAATCGGCCACCAGCACGCTCAAGCAGGTCACACAACCTTCAAGCTTCTCGTATTCCGAGATATCTACCTTCGTCACGAAATATCCGCGTTTTTCGAGCATGACGGCGGTCTGCGGGGCCGACGCGGCCAGCAGCACGCGGTCCTCGCCCAGCACCACCACGTGCGCGCCCGCCTCCTCCTCCGGCACCAGCATTCCGGGCAGGTCCACACAGGCGGGATCCCCGATGAGCGTCCCGTCGGGCAGCGCGGTCACCGCCGACTTCAGGTGCAGCACGCCGCGCAGCTCCACGGGCACCACCCGGCGCTCGGGCAGCAGGGCCGCCAGCTGCGCGATGCCCTCGTCGCTGGACCTGGCGGACCTGCCCACGTACACGGTGGATCCGGCCTGCAGCACGTCGCCGCCGTCGAGCGTGCCGGGTGGCACGATCCTCACCGACTTCAGGCCCAGCTCCTGTACGGCGCGCGCCACCGGCTCCACCTCCGGCCGCCTCTCCGGCGCTCCCGGCCTGGTCAGCACCGCCAGCCGGCCCGACACCACCACGGTGTCCTCCACGAACGGCGCGTCGGGCAGGTCGTCGGCGCGCGGCACGTACACCGGCCGCCAGCCCGCCCGGGCCAGCGCCGCGGCGTAGGCGTCGTGCTGGGCGGCGGCCCGTTCGTGATCCACCGGCTGCCGCTCGATGTGCGTGACGATGCCCTCGGAGATCCTCGGACCGGGCTTCCTTACCAGCGCCATACCACCCATAGGGCGTGTTCTATCACGCGGTGATTAGAGTCTTGGGCATGCGGGACGACGAGATTCTCACCAGGATCAGCGCTCTGGTCACCGAGGAACACGAGCTGCGCGACAGGCTGTCCGCCGGCCAGGTGACCTCCGACCAGGAGCACGCACGCATCAAGGAGCTGGAGACGGCCCTCGACCAGTGCTGGGACCTGCTCAGGCAACGCCGGGCCAGGCGCAGCGCCGGCGACGACCCCGACGGCGCCGCCGCCCGCCCGGCGGGCGAGGTGGAGAACTACCGCCAGTAGAAAACCATTCGCCCCGGCCGGTGGGGGTGCGCTTGGCTGGGGGCATGCGGATCCAGCCCATCGCGATTCCCGACCGGCCGGGCGAGCCCGCCGACGCCACCCTGGTCGCGGGCCTGCACGCCGCGTACGCGGCCGGCTACCACGAGGACGCGGGCCCCGTGATCCCGCTCTCCCGGTTCCGCCATGACTTCTGCACGCACTCGTTCGGCGGGCGGGTGGAGCCGTGGGCGCTGATCGAGGACAACCGGGTCATCGGTGGCTACGCGCTCGGGTTCCCCCAGCTCGACAACCGGCACATGGGGTGGATCTTCCCCCTGGTCGTGCACCCCGCGCACCGCGGGCGCGGCCTCGGCTCCGCGCTCTTCGAGCACGCCCTCGGCCGCATGCGGGCGCACGCCCGTACCCTCCTGCTCACCGAAACCCTTGCCACCGGCACGGGCGCCCGCTTCGCCCGCAAGCACGGCATGAGCGTGGCGCTGCCGGAGGCGCGCCGCACGCTGGACCTGCGCAAGGCCGACTGGCCCGCTCTGGAGCGGATGGTCCCCCAGGTCGAGGGCTACAGCCTGGAGCGCTGGATCGGCCCGACCGCCCCCGAGCTGTTGCCCGACCTCGCCACTCTCATGAGCGGCATGAACGACGCCCCGCGCGACAGCGGCGTCGAGGACCAGAACTACAGCCTCGAACGCCTGCGCTACCGCGAGGAGAACATGCCGGACATCGGCCAGACCTGTTACACCACGATCGCCCGCCGCCACTCCGACGGCGCTCCAGCCGCGTTCACCCGCGTCTACCTCGACACCGACCGCTCCGACGGCTGGGCTCACCAGAGCGACACCGCGGTCCTGCGCCCCCACCGCGGCCACCGGCTCGGCCTGCTGGTCAAGCTCGCCAACCTGCTCTGGCTGCGCGAGCGCGAGCCGCACCTCGAACGGATCATCACCTGGAACGCCACCAGCAACAGCCACATGCTCGCCATCAACGAGGCCATGGGCTTCGAGCTCTTCGACGAGTGGAGCGAGTGGCGCCTGACCCTGTAGAGCCCATGGATCATCCGGGCTAACCTGAGCCTCTATGACCTTGGAGGTGCTGAGGGACGGCGACCCGGCGCGGGTGGGGCCGTACACCCTCCTCGGCCGGCTGGGCGAGGGCGGCATGGGCGTCGTCTACCTCGCCCGCGACCCGTCCGGCACGCGGGTGGCCGTCAAGCTGCTGCACGCCAGGATGGACGCGCACCCCGACTTCAGGCGGCGCTTCGCCCGCGAGGTCGCCGCCGCCCAGCGCGTCGCCCGCTTCTGCACCGCGCCCGTCCTCGACGCCGACGTGCAGGGACGGCTCGCGTACCTGGTGACGGAGTACGTCGAGGGCCCCAGCCTCAAGGAGGCCGTCGACACCTCCGGCCCGCTGCGCGGCTCCGCCCTCGACGGCCTGGCCGCCTCGATGGCCATGGCCCTGCGAGCCATCCACGGGGCCGGGGTGGTCCATCGCGACCTGAAGCCGTCCAACGTGCTGCTCTCCCAGGTGGGGCCCAAGGTCATCGACTTCGGCGTCGCCTGGCTCGCCGACGCCGAGGCGAGCAGCGCGGTGCTGGGGACACCGGCGTACATGTCGCCCGAGCAGGTGTCGGGCGATCCGGCCGGGCCGGCCTCCGACATCTTCTCCTGGGGCTGCACGGTCGCCTTCGCCGCCTGCGGCACCCCGCCGTTCGGCTCGGGCTCCATCCCGACCCTCCTCCTCCGCATCGCCAACGACCCCCCGGCCCTGAACGGCCTCCCACCCCTGCTCCACGACCTGGTCCAGGCCGCCCTCTCCAAGAACCCGGAAGACCGCCCCACCGCCCAGGCCCTCATGGACCACCTCAGCACCGGGGGTTCCGGGAGTATGGAGGTGCCGGGCTCAGGCGGCGCGAATCTAGGCGTGGCACCCGCAGGCGACGCGAGCGCGAGCAGCACGGACGCGGGCACGGGTGCACACGTGAGCACGGAGGCAGGTTCAGGCACAGACGCGGGCGCGGGCGGCAAGGCACGGATGGCGGCAGGGCCCGGCCGGCGCAGGCTGCTGGCCACGGCAGCCGCCCTGCTGGTCGCGGTGGGCGGGATCTCGGCGGCCTTGGCCATGCGCGAGCCCCCGGCGACCTCCGGCAGACCACCATCCACCGCCACCCCGCCGACCACCTCCCAGAACCCGCTCAGATCAACACAACCCATCACCTTCTACGCCCCAGAAGAGCCAGGCGCCGCCCGCCAGGCAGCCCTGTGGAAGGACGACCGCCCCGCGGACGCCGAGCTCATGCGCAAGCTGGCCCGGATCCCGCACGCCATCCGCCTCAACCAGCCCGAGGTCAGGTCGAAGGTGGACGCGACGGTCACCGCGGCGGAGCAGGCAGGCGGCGTCCCGGTGTTCCTCGTCAGCTACCTCCCGGGCAACGAGTGCCGGCAGGCGAGCGCCGCGGCCATGCCCGCCTACGGGGAGTGGCTCGCCGGCATCGCCCGCCAGATCGGCACCTCCAGGGCGGTGGTCATCCTGGAGCCGGGCAGCCTGGTCAGGGTCCCGGGCACGGAACAGTGCCCCACCCAGCAGGGCTCGCCGGAGCAGCGCTACCGGGACCTGCGCCAGGCCGTACAGACCCTCAAGGCGAACCCAGGCACGGCCGTCTACCTGGACGGCAGCCAGGACTTCTGGCCCGGCACCGAGACCATGGCCGAGCGCCTGATCGGGGCGGGCATCGACAAGGCGGACGGGTTCTTCGTCAACACGGCCGGCTACCAGAGCACCGGCAAGAGCGTCGAGTACGGCAAGGCCCTGTCCGCCTGCATCAGCGTACGGCTGAGGTCGGGCGGGACGGCCTGCCCGCGCGACGCCGACGTGGACCCGGCGACCATGCCGCACTTCGTGGTCGACACCAGCAGGAACGGCCAGGGCTCCTGGACCCCGGACAAGCACTACGAGGACCCGCAGACCTGGTGCAACCCGCCGGGCAGGGGCGTCGGCGACCGTCCCACGACCGAGACGGGCGAGGAGCTGGTGGACGCGTACCTGTGGATCGCCCGCGCGGGCACCTCCAGCGGCCGGTGCAGGCGGGGCACGGACGGGGAGCGGGATCCCGAGCGCGGCGTGGTGTCCCCGCCGAGCGGCGAGTGGTGGGCGGACCTGGCGCTGGAACGGGCGAAGAACGCCAACCCGCCCTTGACCTGACCCCACCCTGCCACCGCACCGCCGCACGACCCGCACCACCGCGCCGCGCCGCCGGCAACAGCCGCCACTCCCACCCCGCTGTTGCGACGGCGTTAATGCCGCGTAAGAAGTCATGTTAAGCGGACGTTAGATCTCCCCCCTGCTCCCTTGCCCGGACAATCTTCCACCACGAGGCTCTGACCAGCAGGTACTCCCCCCAGGAGGTTGTCACGTGAGCAAGGCACGCGTGCCGTGGAAGGCCGTCATCGGCGGCTCCATCGGCAACATGGTCGAGTGGTACGACTGGTTCGTCTACAGCAGCTTCGCCATCTACTTCGCCGCCTCCTTCTTCCCGGAGGGCAACGACACGGCGAAGCTGCTCAACACCGCGGCCATCTTCGCCGTCGGCTTCTTCATGCGCCCGCTCGGCGGCTGGCTGCTCGGCCGCTACGCCGACAGGCGAGGCCGCAAGGCGGCGCTGACGCTCACGGTCACCCTCATGTCCGCCAGCGCCCTGCTGATCGCCATCGCCCCGACGTACGAGGCGGTCGGCTACTTCGGCGCGCTGGTCCTGGTGGTGGCCCGCCTGCTGCAGGGCCTGTCGGTGGGCGGCGAGTACGCGGCCAGCGCCACGTACCTGACGGAGGCCACCCCGCGCGGCCGCCGCGGTTTCGCCTCCAGCTTCCAGTACGTCTCCATGACCGCCGGCCAGCTCGTCGGCCTGGGCCTGCAGATCATCCTGCAGAACACCATGTCCAAGGAGGCCCTGAGCTCGTACGGCTGGCGCATCCCGTTCGTGGTCGGCGCCCTGGCCGCCGCGGTCGTGTTCTACCTGCGCCGCAACCTCCTGGAGACGGAGGCGTACGACGAGGAGGAGCGCGATCACTCGAAGGGCCGCGGCACGATCAGGGCGCTGCTGGGCCACAAGAAGGAGGCGCTGCTGGTCATCGCGCTGACGATGGGCGGCACGGTCGCGTACTACACCTACACGACGTACCTCACCAAGTACCTGTCGAACACCGCGGGCCTGCCCAAGGAGACGGCCACGCTGGTGAGTTTCTGCGCGCTGTTCATCTTCATGTGCCTGCAGCCGCTGGCGGGCGGCCTGTCGGACCGGATCGGGCGCAGGCCGCTGCTGATCACGTTCGGGATCGGGTCGATGCTGGGCACGGTGCCGCTGATGACGGCGCTGGGCGGGGTGCAGGGCTTCGGCGGCGGGCTGGTGCTGTCGCTGATCGGCCTGGTGATCGTGACGGGGTACACCTCGATCAACGCGGTGGTGAAGGCAGAGCTGTTCCCGACGAACGTGCGGGCGCTCGGCGTGGCGCTCCCGTACGCCATCGCGAACGCCCTGTTCGGCGGCACCGCCGAGTACGTGGCGCTGTGGTTCAAGGACAGCGGCATCGAGTCCGGCTTCTTCTGGTACGTCTCGGGTTGCGCCGCCGTGTCCCTCGTCGTGTACCTCACCATGCGTGAGACCCGGGATGCCGCGCTGTCCCGCACCGAGCTGGCCACGCAGGGAGAAACGGTCCCCACGCGCGTCTAACCTGGCGTTATGCGAGTTCTGCTGGTCGAGGACGACGATCGGCTGGCCGCCGCCCTCACCAAGGCCCTGGCCCGGCACGGCCATCAGGTGTTCCGGGCGGGCCTGGCCGTGGACGCCCTCCGCCTGGCGGGGGGCGTCGACTTCGTGCTGCTGGACCTGGGGCTGCCCGACATGGACGGGCTGGACGTGCTGCGCCGCCTGCGCCGGGTGTCGGCGGTGCCGCTGATCGTGGTCACCGCGCGTACCGAGGAGCGGGAGGTGCTGCGCGGCCTGCGGTCCGGCGCCGACGACTACCTGGTCAAGCCGTTCCGCACGGTGGAGCTGATGGCCCGCATGGAGGCGGTGGTGCGGCGCGGCACGCGTCCGCGCCCGCAGCGCGACGACGTGGTGAACGTCGGCGACGTGCGCATCGACCTGGAGTCGCGGCAGGTCACGGTGGCCGGGGAGCCGGTGACGCTGACGCGGCGGGAGTTCGACCTGCTGGCGATGCTGGCGCGCGAGCCCGGCGTGGTGCGCGGCAGGGAGGAGATCCTGGACGAGATCTGGGGCGACCCGCTGCTGTCGGCCTCGCGCTCGCTGGATGTGCACGTGGCGAACCTGCGCTCGAAGACCGGCCGCCCCGGGCTGGTGGAGACGCTGCGCGGGACCGGCTACCGGCTGGGCTCGACAGCGTGAACTCGCGGCTCGTGGTCACGTTCACGACGCTGATCGTGTTCCTGGTCGCGGCGCTGGCGGTGCCGCTGGGCCTGGCGTACGCCGCTCACCGTACCAACCGCCTGCTGCTGGACCGCCGCGCCGACGCCACCCGCTTCGCGGAGCTGGCGGACCAGGCGGCCCGCGACGACGACCGCACGGGGCTGATCGCCGAGATCAACCGCTACGCCGACCTGTACGGCGCCGCCGTCCGCGTACGCGACCGCGACGGCTCCCTGAGGCTGTCCGCCGGCCGGTTCGAGGCCGACGACCGCGACGCGCTGCGCCTGGCGCTGTCGGGCCGCACGACCGAGGACCTGCCCACGATCACCCCGTTCGGCCCGGCCACGGTGCTGCTGGCGGAGCCGGCGGGACGGGACGCGGCGATCTCCGGCGTGGTGCTGCTGCAGGCGCCCGCCGACCAGGCCCGGCGGGACGTGACGCTGGTGTGGGGCTCGCTGGCGCTGGGCGCGCTGGTCGCGCTGGTGTACGGGATGCTGGCGGCCAGGCGGCTGGCCCACTGGATCCTGCGCCCCGTCACTGAGCTCGACCGCACCACCCGGGCCATCGCGCAGGGGCGGCTGGACGCGCGGGCGCTTCCCGGGGCCGGCCCGTCGGAGTTGCGGCGGCTGGAGGAGCGGTTCAACACGATGGCGGACGCGGTGGCGGGGGCGATGGAGCGGCAGCGGGCGTTCGTGGCCGACGCCTCGCACGAGCTGCGTACCCCGCTCACGGTGCTCGGGTTGCGGCTGGAGAACCTGGAGCCGCACCTGCGTGAGGAGGGGACGGCCGAGTTCGAGGAGGCGATGGCGGAGCTGGACCGGCTGGCGCTGCTGGTGGAGGACCTGCTGGCGCTGGCGAAGGTGGAGGCGGGCGCGGGCGTCGCGGCCAAGGAGGCCGACCTGGCGGCGCGGCTGGCGGCCTGGCGAGAGGTGTACGCGGCCAAGGACGTACGCCTGCTGGCCGACCTTCCGGAGGAGTCGCTCGTTCCGGAGGCCGCGGCCAGGATCGCGGACATCGCCCTCGACAACGCCCAGAAGTTCGTCCCCGCGGGCGGCACGGTCACCGTCACCCTGGAGGACGGCGTGCTGCGCGTGGCCGACGACGGCCCGGGGCTGAGCGAGGAGGAGCGCGCGGAGGCGCTGGGCCGCTTCTGGCGTTCCGGCGCGCACGCGAACGTGCCGGGCAGCGGCCTGGGGCTGGCCATCGCCACCGAGCTGGCCAGGGCGTCCGGGGCCACGCTGCGGCTGCTGCCGGCCGTACCGCACGGCCTGGTGGTGGAGCTCCGGCTGCCCTGTCAGCCGTAGACGGAGCGGTAGTAGCGGGCGGCGCCGGGATGCAGCGGCACGACACCGGTGCCGATCGCGTACCGCTCGTCCAGCCGCCCTCCGGGGGCCGACGGGGCCTGGAGGCGGTCGCGGGAGCTGAACAGGGTCTCGGTGATCGTGTAGGCCAGGTCGGCGGAGAGCGAGTTGCGGCACATCAGGTAGCTGGGCGTGCCGACCGTCCGGACGGACCTGGTGCCGCCGTAGGTGCCCGCGGGCACGGACGCGTCCTCGTACACGGGCCCGAACCGCCGCCGCAGCACCGGCACCATCGCCTCCAGCGACACCAGCCGCACGTCGTCCCGCGAGGCCAGCGCGGGCGTGGGCACCCCGCCGGACCAGAAGAACGCCTCGATCCGCCCGCCGAGCAGCGCCTCGACGGAGGCGTCCAGGTCGAGCCTGGTGATCGCGGGCGCCCGGCTCAGCCCGGCGACGGCCAGCACCCGGGCGGCGGTCACCGCGGTCCCCGACCCCTCGACGCCGATCGACACGGCCCGGCCCGCGAGCTGCCCCACCGTGGTGATCGCCGAGTCCCTGGCCACGACCAGATGCACGTAGTTCAGGTACATCCTGGCCAGGGCGGCGACGGGCCGGCGGCGGACGCGTACCGCGTCGTCGGCGCTGTCGGCCAGCGCGAACCCGGCGTCGGCCCGCCCGTCGGTCATCATCGTGAGGTTCTGCACGCTCGCGGCGGTCGGCAGCTCCCGCACCCGCATCCCGCCGCGCCGCAGCTCCTGCGCGAGCCGCTCCCCGAGCTCCCGGTACGGCCCGCCGGTCAGCCCGGTGGCCAGCCGCAGCTCGAACGCCTCGTCCCCGGCCCCTGAGCACCCGGCCGCCGCGAGCACGGCGAGCCCCAGCAGGGTACGGCGGGATATGGACATGAATTCACGTTAGCCGGTGGAACAGAATGGACGGTGTGACGACCGCACGCCTGCGCATCTCCCCAGAGCTGAGGATATTCCTGCCCGCGACCCGCCGCCACGAGTGGCAGGACGTGACCCCCGACAACACCTCCACCCTGGGCCACCACGTCGAGTCCGTCGGCGTCCCGCTGACGGAGGTCGGCCCCATGCTGCTCGACGGCCGGGGCGTGCCGCCCTCGTACCAGCTCGCGGCGGGCGACGTGGTGGACGTGCACCCGGTCCCCCGCCCCCAGCAGCTCCCCGAGGAGCCGCGGTTCCTGCTGGACGTGCACCTGGGCACGCTGGCGCGGCGGCTGCGCCTGCTCGGCATCGACGCCGCCTACCACAACGACATGGACGACCCGGCGCTGGTGGTGCAGGCCAACGAGGAGCGGCGGGTGCTGCTCACGCAGGATCGCGGCCTGCTGCGCCGCCGCGCGCTGTGGCTCGGCGCGTACGTCCGCGGCTCCGCCCCCGCCGACCAGCTCCGCGACCTGCTCGAACGCTTCGCCCCGCCGCTGCGCCCGTGGACGCGCTGCACCGCGTGCAACGGCGTGCTCGTGACCGTGACCAAGGACGAGGTGGAGCCGCATCTGGAGGCGGGCACGCGGCGCAGCTACGACGTCTACGGCCGGTGCGCGTCCTGCGGCCAGGTCTACTGGCACGGCGCGCACAGCGGCCACCTTGAGGAGATCGTACGATCGGCGCGATCCTGGGCTCACGGCATGTCGTGATCGGAGAGTTGCCATGGACGTGTTCGACCTGGCCAGGCTCGGCCCCATCACCCTGCGCAACCGCATACTCAAGGCCGCCACCTTCGAGGGCATGACCAGGGGCGCCCTGGCCGGCGACGACCTCATCGCCTTCCACCGCGCCCACGCCGCCGGCGGCGTCGCCATGACGACCGTCGCCTACTGCGCGGTCTCCCCCGAGGGCCGCACCGAGCGCCGCCAGATCTGGATGCGCCCCGAGGCGCTGCCCGGCCTGCGCCGCCTCACCGACGCCGTGCACGCCGAGGGCGCCGCCGCCTCCGCGCAGCTCGGTCACGCCGGGCCGGTGGCCAACGGCAGGTCCAACCGCCTGCCCGCCCTGGCACCGTCCGCCCGGTTCAACCCGCAGGCGATGCAGCTGACCCGCAGCGCCACCGCCGCCGACCTCGAACGCATCACCGCCGCCCACGCCACCGCCGCCGGGCTGGCCGTGGAGGCGGGCTTCGACGCCGTCGAGATCCACCTCGGCCACAACTACCTCGCCAGCTCGTTCCTGTCGCCGAGGCTCAACAAGCGCAAGGACGAGTACGGCGGCTCGCTGGCCAACCGCGCCAAGGTCGCCCTCGGCGTCGCCCGAGCCGTCCGCGACGCCGTCGGCGACCGCATCGCCATCCTGGCCAAGCTCAACATGGACGACGGCGTGCCCGGCGGCTTACGGCTGGAGGAGAGCCTGCAGGTCGCCCGGTGGCTCGAACGCGACGGCAGCCTGGACGCCCTGGAGCTGACCGCCGGCAGCTCCCTGCTCAACCCGATGTACCTCTTCCGCGGTGAGGCTCCGATCGCCGAGTTCGCCGCCACCTTCAAGCAGCCGACGCGCCTGGGGCTCAGGCTCGCCGGCGGCCGGTTCCTGCGCGCCTACCCCTACGAGGAGGCGTACCTGCTGGACTCCGCCCGCCGGTTCCGCGCCGCGCTGAAGCTGCCGCTCATCCTCCTCGGCGGCATCACCCGGCGCGCCACCATGGACCTGGCCATGGCAGAGGGCTTCGAGTTCGTCGCCATGGCCCGCGCCCTGCTGCGCGAGCCCGATCTGATCAACCGCATCCGCACCGACCCCGGCACCCCGTCGCTGTGCACCCACTGCAACAAGTGCATGCCGACGATCTACACCGGCACCCGCTGCGTGCTCGCCTGAAGGCGCCGCCGTCAGACGGCCAGCAGCCGCTGCACGTCCTCCCGGTGCAGTTCCTCGGCGGTCCCGGTCCGTACGACGTGACCGCCGTCCAGGATGACGAACGTGTCGGCCAGCCGCAGCGCGATGTCCAGGTACTGCTCGACCAGCAGCACGGCCAGCCCGGCCGCGTGCAGCCGCTCGATGGCCGCCTCGATCTCCAGGATGATCGACGGCTGGATGCCCTCGGTCGGCTCGTCGAGGATGAGCATCCTGGGCCGCGTCACCAGGGCACGCGCCATGGCGAGCTGCTGCTGCTGGCCGCCCGACAGGTGCCCGGCGCTCCGCTTGAGCAGCGGCTTGAGCGCCGGGAAGAGGTCGAGGGCCTCGTCGATGGCCTCCCCGGGCTGCTTGGCGGCCTCCACGGTCACCAGCAGGTTCCCCAGGACCGAGAGTTGCGGGAAGCACTGGTGGCCCTGGGGGACGTAGCCCATGCCGAGCCGTACACGCTCGTGCGGTTTGAGCCGGGTGACGTCCCGGCCGTCGAACGTGACCGTGCCCGCGGTGGCGGGCAGCACCCCCATGACGGTGTTGAGCAGCGTGGTCTTGCCGACCCCGTTGCGTCCCATGACGCACACGAGCCGGCCGGGCCCGACCTCCAGCGAGACCCCGAACAGCACGCGTGCCCGCCCGTACCCTGACTCAAGGCCGGTTACCGACAGCATCCTCGGCCTTCCTCCTCCCCAGGTAGACCTCCTGCACCCGCGGGTCGGCGCTGACCTGCTCGACCGACCCCTCCACGAGCACCTTGCCCTCGTGCAGCACGGTCACCGTCGAGGCGTGCCGCCGCAGGAACTCCATGTCGTGCTCCACCACGATCACCGTGTGGTCGTCGGCGATCTGGGTGAGCAGCTCGCCCGTACGCTCGCGTTCGTCCTTGGACATGCCCGCCACCGGCTCGTCCAGGAGCAGCAGCCTCGGGCGCTGCGCCAGCAGCATGCCGATCTCCAGCCACTGGCGCTGGCCGTGCGAGAGAACGCCCGCTGAACGCTCGGCGAGCTCTTCGAGCCCCGTCCTGGCCAGGGCCTCCTCGACCGCTTCCGAGACGCCCCTGCGCCGCCTGGCCAGCGACCACAGCGGCTTGCGGAAGCTGGCGGCCAGGTCGAGGTTCTCGACCACGGTGAGCTCCTCGAACACCACCGAGGTCTGGAACGTGCGGCCCACGCCCAGCCGGACGATCTGGTGCTCCTTCCTGCCGACCAGGTCGAGGCCGCCGAAGCGTACGGTGCCCGCGGCCGGCCTGGTCAGCCCGGTGATCACGTCGATGAGGGTGGTCTTGCCGGCGCCGTTGGGCCCGATGAGGAAGCGCAGCTCGCCCTCGGGCACGGTGAGGTCCACGCCGTCGAGCGCGCGGAAGCCGTCGAACACCACCTGTACGTCACGCAGTTCGAGCACGGCGCAACCTCCCCACGATCCCGACGATCCCCTTCGGGGCCAGCGTCATGACCAGGATGAACAGGGCTCCTTGCAGGTAGAGCCAGCCGTCGGCGAACTGCTCGCTGAACGCCGTCTTGGCGTACCCCATGACGACCGCGCCGAGCACGGCCCCCGCCAGCGCGTGCCGCCCGCCGACGGCCACCGCGACGACCAGCTCCAGCGACGGCACGACGCCGAGCAGCGCGGGCGAGATGATGCCGACGACCGGCACGAACAGCGCGCCCGCCAGCCCGGCCATGCCCGCCGAGGCGGCGAAGGTGACGGTCTTGACCAGGGCCGGGTCGTAGCCGAGGAAGCGCACCCGGTCCTCGCCGTCGCGGACGGCGACGAGCAGCCGGCCGTACCGGCTGCCGACGAGCTGGCGGGTGGCCAGGTACAGGATTCCGAGCACGGACGCCACGACGATGTAGAGCCCGCGCTGCGTGGAGTCGTCGGCGAGGTCCTGGCCGAACAGCTCGAAGAAGTTCGTCATGCCGTTGGTGCCGCCGGTCAGCCCCTGCTGCCCGACCAACAGGATCACCATCGCGGCGGCCAGCGCCTGGGTGAGGATCGCGAAGTACGCCCCGCGCACCCGCTGCCGGAACACCAGCGTGCCCAGGATCACCGCGAGCAGCGCGGGCCCGAGCACCGCCATGCCCACCGCGAAGACCGGGTTGGCGAACGGCGTCCACAGCGCGGGCAGGCTCTCCACCCCGCTCCACACCATGAAGTCCGGCAGCCCGCCGGGCCCGGCCTCCTGCAGCTTGAGGTACATCGCCATGGAGTAGCCGCCGAGCCCGAAGAAGACGCCCTGCCCGAGGGTGAGCATGCCGCCCTTCCCCCAGGCCAGCCCGATCCCGAGCGCGACGATCGCGTAGCAGAGGTACTTGGCCAGCAGCCCCAGCCGGAACGGCTCCAGCAGCAGCGGCGCCGCGACCAGCGCGATCACCGCCACGGCCGCGAAGGGCAGGTTCCGTTTGATCACGTCAGCACCCTCGACCTCAGCACGAACAGCCCCTGCGGCCGGATCTGCAGGAACGCGATGACGACGGCGAAGACGATCACCTTGGCCAGCGAGGCGTCCGACCAGAACTCCGCGTAGGAGTTGAGCAGCCCCAGCCCGATCGCGGCGAGCACCGCGCCGCGCAGCTGCCCGAGCCCGCCGGCCACGACGACGAGGAAGGCGTCCACGATGTAGTACGTGCCGAGCGCCGGCCCGACGGGCCCGATGAGCGTCAGCGCCACCCCGGCCACGCCCGCCAGCCCGGAGCCGATGAAGAACGTCAGCATGTCCACCCGGCCGGTGTCGATCCCGCTGGTGGCGGCGAGCTGCCGGTTCTGCACCACGGCCTGCGTCCGGCGCCCCAGCCCGGTCCGCGTGAGGTACACCCAGACCGCGACCACGCCCGCCACCGCGAGCCCCATGATGAACAGCCGGTTGTAGGGCAGGATGCCCACCCCGCCCGCCAGCCAGGACGGCGCGGGCACCTGCACGTTGGGCGCCCCGAACAGGTCGCGGGCCAGCTGCTGCAGCACCAGGCTGACGCCCCAGGTGAGCAGCAGCGTGTCCAGCGGCCGGCCGTAGAAGTGCCGGATCGCGCCCCGCTCCAGGATCAGCCCCATCACCCCGGCCACCAGGAACGCCACCGGCAGCGCCAGCACCAGGTCCTGCAGCAGGAACGCCGTGTAGGCCCCGGCCATGATGAACTCGCCGTGCGCCATGTTGATCACGCCCATCTGCCCGAACGTGAACGTCAGCCCGAGCGCGATCAGCAGCAGCACCGCCCCGATCGACAGGCCGATGGGGAGCTGGTTGACGAAGGCCGACATCACTGCCCCGCCGCCAGGCCGGCCGCCCACGGGTACCCCTTGAGGTACGGGTCCGGCTTGATCGGCTGTCCCGAGTCCCACACCTGCTTGATCAGGCCGTCCGGCTGGATGATGCCGATGCGGGCGGTCTTGTACAGGTGCTGGTTCTCGCCGTCGATGGTGACCAGGCCCTCGGGGCGTTCGAGCGCGATGCCGGGCGCGGCCTTCTTGACCGCCTCGACCTCGGTCGTGCCTGCCTTCTTGACGGCCTCGGCCCACAGGTAGACGGCGTTGTAGCCGGCCTCCATGGGGTCGGAGGTGACCTTGGTCGCGCCGTACTTGGCCTTGTACGCCTTCACGAACGCCTCGTTGGCCGGCGTCTCGGTGGTCTGGTAGTAGTTCCAGGCGACCGGGTGACCGGCGATGTTGTCCACGCCGATGCCGGTGACCTCCTCCTCGGCGACGCTCACCGACAGCACCGGCATGGCCTCGGCCGTCGCTCCGGCGCTCTTGAGCTGCTTGAAGAACGCCACGTTGGAGTCCCCGTTGAGCGTGTTGAAGACCGCGTCGGGCTTGGCCTGCACGACCTTGTTGACCAGCGTGGAGTACTCGGTGTGGCCGAGCGGGGTGTACTCCTCGCCGAGGATCTCCATGCCGTTCGCCGCCGCGTACGCCTTGATGATCTTGTTCGCGGTCCGCGGGAAGACGTAGTCGCTGCCCACCAGGAACAGCCGCTTCTTGCCCTGCTCCTTGAGGTAGTCGAGGCCGGGGATGATCTGCTGGTTGGTGGTCGCGCCGGTGTAGAAGATGTACGGCGAGCTCTCCAGCCCCTCGTACTGCACCGGGTACCACAGCAGCGCCTTGTAGCGTTCGAAGACCGGCAGCATCGCCTTCCTGCTGGCCGAGGTCCAGCCGCCGAAGACGGTGGCGACCTTGTCCTGCCTGATCAGCTTCGTGGCCTTCTCGGCGAACGTGGGCCAGTCGGAGGCGCCGTCCTCCACGACCGGCACGAGTTTCTTGCCGAGCACGCCCCCGGCCTTGTTGATCTCGTCGATGGCGAGCAGTTCGGCGTCGCGCACGGTGACCTCGCTGATCGCCATCGTGCCGCTGAGCGAGTGCAGGAGGCCGACCTTGATCTCGTTGGAGGAGGCGGCGGGTTCGGCGTCGGATCCGCAGGCCGCCAGGGCCAGGACGAGTATCGCGGACACCATCGGGCGGGAGATGCGCACAGGAGTTCCTTCCTGCCGACCGGTTCTGCGAGAAAGGTGACTCCGGGACATTTCACTTGAAGATCCCGTTTGTTAATTGGCGATTGCCGGACGTTCACAGAGACACGGGAAATTCATCCGCGCGGCGCGAAACCAACACGACATCCGCCCGCAACAGCGTGGAAACGGCCGGTTCCTAGGGTCCGGCCATGCGGCTTACCTCACACGAGCAGGAGCGGCTGCTCATCCACGTCGCCGCCGGTGTGGCGCGCGAGCGGCAGGCCAGGGGCCTGCGACTCAACCACCCAGAGGCTACCGCCATCATCGCCTCGTTCCTCATGGAGGGGGCCAGGGACGGGCGCACCGTCTCCGACCTGATGGAGGCGGGGCGGTCGGTGCTCGGCCGGGCCGACGTCATGGAGGGCGTGCCGGAGATGCTGGAGAGCGTGCAGATCGAGGCCACGTTCCCCGACGGCACGAAGCTGGTCACCGTCCACAGGCCCATCCCGTGATCCCCGGCGAGTACGCGCACCCCGAGGGCACGATCACGCTCAACCCCGGGCGCGAGCGGGTCACCGTGCGCGTGGTCAACACGGCCGACCGGCCGGTGCAGGTGGGCTCGCACTACCACTTCGCCGCCGCCAATCCGGGGCTGGACTTCGACAGGAAGGCCGCCTGGGGGATGCGGCTGGACGTGCCCGCGGGGACCGCGATCAGGTTCGAGCCGGGGGTCGAGCGTGACGTGACGCTGGTGCCGCTGGCCGGCCTGCGCGTGGTGCCCGGCCTGCGGCCGGAGTGGGCGGGTCCGCTCGATGGCTGACATCTCGCGCGCCCGATATGCCGCCCTGTACGGCCCCACGACCGGCGACCGGATCCGCCTGGCCGACACCGACCTGTTCATCGAGGTCACCGAGGACCGGTCCATGGGCCCGGCGGGCCCCGGCGACGAGGCCGTCTTCGGCGGCGGCAAGGTCATCCGCGAGTCCATGGGCCAGGCCAGGACCACCCGCGCGGAAGGGGCCGCCGACCTGGTCATCACCGGCGCCGTGATCCTCGACCACTGGGGCGTGGTCAAGGCCGACGTCGGCGTCCGCGACGGCCGCATCTCGGTCATCGGCAAGGCGGGCAACCCCGACACGATGGACGGCGTGGACATCGTCATCGGCCCGTCCACCGAGGTGCTCTCCGGCAACGGCAAGATCCTCACCGCCGGGGCCGTCGACTCGCACGTCCACCTGATCTGCCCGCAGCTCCTCGACGAGGCCATCGGGTCCGGTGTCACCACGGTGGTCGGGGGCGGCACCGGGCCCGTCGAGGGCACCAAGGCCACCACCGTCACCGGCACCTGGTACCTCGGCAGGATGCTGGAGTCGCTCGACGCGTACCCGCTGAACTTCGCCCTGCTCGGCAAGGGCAACACGGTCAGCACCGACGGGCTCATGGAGCAGCTGCGCGCCGGGGCCTCCGGCTTCAAGCTGCACGAGGACTGGGGCACCACCCCGGCCGCGATCGACGCCTGCCTCAGCGTGGCCGACGCCGCCGGCGTGCAGGTCACGATCCACACCGACACGCTGAACGAGGCCGGCTTCGTCGAGTCGACGCTCAAGGCGATCGGCGACCGGACGATCCACGCGTACCACACGGAGGGGGCGGGCGGCGGGCACGCGCCCGACATCATCCGCGTGGCCTCCTACCCCAACATCCTGCCCTCCTCCACCAACCCGACCAGGCCGCACACCGTCAACACGCTCGACGAGCACCTCGACATGCTGATGGTCTGCCACCACCTCAACCCGTCGATCCCCGAGGACCTGGCCTTCGCCGAGTCGCGCATCCGGCCGACGACCATGGCGGCCGAGGACGTGCTGCACGACCTGGGCGCGATCTCGATGATCGGCTCGGACTCGCAGGCCATGGGGCGGATCGGGGAGACGATCATCCGTACGTGGCAGACGGCGCACGTCATGAAGGCCCGCCGCGGCGAGCTGGGCCCCGGCCCCGCCGACAACCTCCGCGCCCGCCGCTACATCGCGAAATACACCATCTGTCCCGCCATCGCGCACGGCCTGGACGCCGAGCTCGGCTCGGTCGAGCGCGGCAAGCTCGCCGACCTCGTCCTGTGGGACCCGGCCTTCTTCGGCGTCAAGCCCGACCTCGTGCTCAAGGGCGGCGTGGTCGCCTGGGCGCAGATGGGCGACGCCAACGCCTCCATCCCGACCCCGCAGCCGGTGCTGCCCCGCCCCATGTTCGGCGCCTCACCGGTCACCGCCGCGGCCACCTCGCTGCACTTCGTCTCGCCGCTCGCCCTGGACTCCGGGCTCGCCGACCGGCTGTCCGTACGCCGCCGGCTCGCGCCCGTGGCCGACGTACGGCGCCGGGGCAAGTCGTCGATGCCCCTCAACGACGCGCTGCCGCGGATCGAGGTGGCGCCGGACACGTTCGAGGTCCGCATCGACGGCGACCTCGTCGAGCCCGCCCCCGCCACCACCCTCCCCCTCGCCCAGCGTTACTTCCTCTTCTGATGCACCCCTCCCTGCTGCTCCTCACCGACTCCCGCCTCCCGGCCGGCGGCCACGCCCACTCGGGCGGCATCGAACGCGCCGTCGCGTCGGGTGCGGTCCACGACGTCCCCTCCCTGTCCTCCTTCCTCCACGGCCGCCTCCACACCGCCGGCGCCCAGTCAGCGGCCCTCACCGCCGCGGCCTGCGCGGAGGCGGCCCGCCTCGCCACCCCCTCCGCCGCTGAGGACGAGCCGGAGCCACACCGCTGGCTGGTGCTGGACGCCGAGGTGGACGCAAGGACCGCCTCCCCGGCCCAGCGCGACGCCTCCCGCACCCAGGGACGCCTCCTCCTCCGGGTCGCCCGCCGCGTCTGGCCGTCCTCCGTCCTGGACGACCTGGCCACCATCACCCCGAACCCGCACCACCCCATGGCCCTGGGCGCAGCCGCCCACGCAGCCGGCGCCACCCCCGAGGAGGCGGCCCTGGCAGCGGCCTACCACGCGATCACGGGCCCGGCCACGGCGGCGGTCAGGCTCCTGGGCCTGGACCCGGTGGCCGTGCACGCCCTGCTCGCCACCCTCACCCCCGCCCTCACCGCCCAAGCCTGCCGGGCCGGCGCCTCCCCTGGCTGGGAGGCACTGCCCGCCTTCTCGTCACCAGCCCTGGACCTCCTGGCCGAGCAGCACGCGCGAGCCGAGGTCCGGCTGTTCATCTCATGAACGAAGGAAGGACCCCGACATGGGAGCCGTTCACGACGACCACCACCACGCCCCCGACGGCCGCGGCCGGGCGCTGCGCCTCGGCGTCGGCGGCCCGGTGGGCAGCGGCAAGACGGCCCTGGTGGCCGCCCTGTGCCGCACGCTGGGCCCGTCGCTGTCCCTGGGCGTGGTGACGAACGACATCTACACCACCGAGGACGCCGACTTCCTGCGCCGCGCCGGCGTGCTGGACCAGGAGCGCATCCTGGCCGTCGAGACCGGCTGCTGCCCCCACACCGCCATCCGCGACGACATCGCCGCGAACCTCGACGCCGTGGAGACCCTGGAGTACCGGTTCGGCCCGCTGGACCTGGTGATCGTGGAGAGCGGCGGCGACAACCTGACGGCCACGTTCAGCCGGGGGCTGGCGGACCGGCAGATCTTCGTGCTGGACGTGTCGGGCGGCGACAAGGTGCCGCGCAAGGGCGGCCCCGGCGTCACGACGGCGGACCTGCTGGTGATCAACAAGACCGACCTGGCCCCGATGGTCGGCGCCGACCTCGACGTGATGGCGCGCGACGCGGCGGCCGTACGCGGCGAGCGCCCGGTCCTGTTCACCTCGATCCGCCATGAGCCCACCGCCGCCACGGTCGCGACCTGGGTCTCCGAGCAGGTGCACACCTGGTCCCACACCCACGCGACCCCCGTCTCGTAATGCCCGCCCGCGCGGACGGCCGCCGGGCCATGCGGGCCTGCGCCGCCGTCGCGACCAGCCTCGCCGCGGACGGCCGTACCGTGGTCAGCCGCCTGGCCTCGGCGCCGCCGCTGACGCTGCGGCAGACGGGCCCGCACACCGTCCATCTCGTCTCCACCGCCGCGGGCCCGCTCGGCGGCGACCGCCTGGCCCTCGACCTGGACGTCGCCCCGCGCACCACGCTGGAGCTGGGCTCGGTGGCGGCCACGCTGGTCCTGCCCGGCGAGGGCGTGTCCGAGTTGCTGGTCACCGCGCGCGTCGGCGCGGGCGCCACGCTGCGTTTCGCGCCGGAGCCGACGGTGCTGGCCGCCGGCTGCGACCACCGCCTCCTGGTACGCCTCGCGCTGGAGGCGGACGCGAACGTGCTCTGGCGCGAGGAGCTCGTCTTCGGCCGCCACGGCGAGGCCCCGGGCCGCTGCCACGCCCGCTTCGACGCCACCCGCGACGGCCTGCCGCTGCTCAGGCAGGAGTTCACCGTGGGCGACCCGGAGCTGGACACCTCCCCCGCCGTGTACGGCCCGGCCCGCTGCGCCGGCACCACGTTCCTGACGGCGGCGGCGAAGGAGGCGGCGGTGGCCGAGGGGGTCGCGGTGCTCCCGCTGGCCGCCCCCGGCACGCTGGTGTCGGCGCTGGCCGCCGACGCCGTCCAGCTCCGCGCCCGCCTGGAATGGGGTGAGCGCACCGCCATGGCCGCTCCCCGCCTTGGTGACGACTCCGTTGCGTACGGTGGTGAGTCTCCCGTCCCCGGCATACAGTGATCGTGTGGCCGACGACCTCAAGCCCACGCCCGCCGGCCGGAGAGTGCGCCGCGGTTACCCGCTGGCCGTGGCCGCCGCCGGCGCCCTGCTCGTGTTCTGCGCCGTGCTGCCGTGGGCCGCGGTCCAGGCGACGAGCAGCCTCATCGCCGGCGGGGTGGTCAGCGACATCCGCGGCATCGACGACCCCCTCGGCGTCTACACGCTGGTGGCCGGGCTGGTCGCGCTGGGGTGCGGGCTGGCGGGTCTGCTGTCGTCCCACCCCAGGCTCGCCGCCCTGGCCGCCGTCCCGGGCGGCGTGGCCCTGGTGGTGCTGGTGAGGTTCGTGATCGCCGGTGGTGGCAACCTGCGCGACCGGATCTCTTTCGACCTCGGCGGCCTGCTGTCGATCGAGCCGGTGATCAGGTTCGGCTGGTTCGCCGCGCTGGGCTGCGCGCTGGTGCTCGTCGTGCTGTCGGTCCTGACCCTGTTCCGCGGGTCGTGACGGCGATCAGCCGAGCTTGGCCGCCTGCATGGCGCTCAGCCGCCGCACGTACCAGGCGGTGACGATCACCACCGGTACGGCCAGGACGTGCACGGCCAGGATGCCCCAGATCTCTGTCGTGTACTCGTACGCCCGATACGTCTCCCCGTCGATCTCCTCGCTCTCCGTGCTGAGAAACTCCGTCCAGTCGAGCCAGAAGAGGGGCCAGGTCAGGAGGGTGACCAGCCACAGGACCCACCACGTGTGCAGGAGACCGGCCGGCGCCATCGCGCCGCCGCGACCGGGTGGGCTGGAGGCGTGCCAGACGTCGTCGGCGATCTGCTTGGGCAGCCAGAAGTTCGCGATCGGGATGAACCAGCCGTACACCGCCATGGAGGGGCGATAGCGCAGCCGGCCGGGCGCGAGCCGTTCGGCGACGGCCCGCACGCGGTGGAACCAGAGCAGCCAGCACAGCACCAGCCCCACGCCGGAGACGATCTGGGCCACCAGCATGATGAGGCTGCTCTCCTCGTTGGAGTCGTCGATGTCCCAGTACGTATCGCTCGGTCGCATCTGCCCCACGTCGTCGAAGGCTGCGAGCTGGTGGACCACGACACCCATGGAGATCAGCCCGAAGAGGGCGAGCATCACGTAGACGGCGATCTGGTAGGCGGCGGCCGGGTGCAGCGGGCCGGCGCCGCGCATGCGCCGGCGCTCGTCGGCCAGCAGGGGCTGCGCTGCCCCGGGCCGTGACGGCTCCGCGCTTCGCGGACCGCCGGGCTGTGACGGCGCCGTCGTGCGCGGGTCACCGCCGAGCGGTGCCGGCGGCGTCGTTCGGAGGCCGCCGCCGTCCGGGCCCCCCGGCGATTGTTCGAGGGCGGTCAGTGCCAGGGTGCGGCGCTGGGCGATGACGTGGGTGAGCGCCTCGGGCAGCCACGACCCCTGGCCGGGGACTCCGCCGGGCGAGGCGAGCCCGGTGAGGTGGGCCAGCACCTGCTCCAGGCCGGGCCGCGCGGCGGGGTCCTTGGCCAGGCAGGCCGCCACCAGGCCGGCCAGCGGGGCGGGCAGCCCGTTCAGGTCGGGCTCAGCGTGCACGACGCGGAAGACGACCGCGTGGACGGGCCCCTCGCCGAAGGGGCTGCGGCCGGTCGCGGCGAAGGCCAGCACGCAGCCGAGCGAGAACACGTCCGAGGCCGGGCCGACCCGCTGCCCCGCGGCCTGTTCCGGCGACATGTACGCGGCGGTGCCGAGCACGGCGGAGGTCTGGGTGTGGCTGGTGGCGTCCAGGGCGCGGGCGATGCCGAAGTCGATCAGGCGGGGGCCGTCCTCGGCGAGGATGACGTTGGCGGGTTTGAGGTCGCGGTGCACCACCTCGCAGGCGTGCACGGCGGCCAGCCCTTCGGCCAGCCCGGCTCCCAGCACCGCGACCGACTCCGGCGGGAGCGGCCCGTGGTCGTGGACGGCCTGGTACAGGGAGGGGCCGGGGATGTAGGCGCTGGCCAGCCACGGCGGGTCGGCGTCGGTGTCGGCGTCCACGACCTGCGCGGTGTAGAACCCGCCGACCTTGCGCGCCGCGTCCACCTCGGCGGCGAAGCGGCGCCGGAACTGCGTGTCGTCGGCGAGCTGGGGCCGCACCACCTTCACCGCGACCAGGCGCCCGCCGGGGGAGCGGGCCAGGAACACCTGCCCCATGCCGCCCTCGCCCAGCCGGGCGTGCAGCCGGTAGGGGCCGAGGTGGGTGGGGTCGCCGTCGCGTAGGGGGTTGGCCATGGCACCGCTTCCGCGTGGGGGGTCTTCGCCGGTCGGTGTCGATGATCTCAAAAAGAGGGCGTGCTCAGTCGTAGAACCCGAGCCGACGCAGTTGTTTGGGATCGCGCTGCCAGTCCTTGGCCACGCTGATCCGCAGGTCGAGGTAGACCCGGGTGCCCATCAGCGCCTCGATCTGCTTGCGGGCCTTGGTGCCCACCTCGCGCAGCCGCTCCCCCTTGTGCCCGATGACGATCGCCTTCTGCGACGGCCGCTCCACGAACATGTGGGCGTAGATGTCGAGCAGGTCGTCGCGCCCCTCGCGGGGCAGCATCTCGTCCACGACCACGGCGATGGAGTGGGGCAGCTCGTCGCGTACGCCCTCCAGCGCCGCCTCCCTGATCAGCTCGCCCACCAGCACCTGCTCCGGCTCGTCGGTGAGCTGGCCGCCCTCGTAGAGCGGCGGCGACTCGGGCAGGTGCTCGATCAGCACGTCGGCGAGCACGTCGAGCTGGTCGCCCGACTGCGCCGACACCGGCACGATCGCGGCGAACTCCGCCACCTGCGACACCGCCAGCAACTGCTCGGCGACCTGCTCCTTGCTCGCCAGGTCGCACTTGGTCACCACGGCGATGACGGGCGTCTTCCTCACCGCCGCCAGCTTGTCGGCGATGAACCGGTCGCCCTTGCCGATGGGCTCGTTGGCCGGCACGCAGAAGCCGATCGCGTCGACCTCGGTCAGCGTGGACAGCACGAGGCTGTCGAGCCGCTCGCCCAGCAGCGTACGCGGGCGGTGCAGGCCGGGAGTGTCGACGATGATGAGCTGGGCGTCGGGGCGGTGCACGATGCCTCTGATGACGCGCCTGGTCGTCTGCGGCTTGGACGAGGTGATCGCCACTTTCGTACCGACCAGGGCGTTCATCAGCGTGGACTTGCCGACGTTCGGCCTCCCCACGAAACAGGCGAATCCGGCGCGATGGTTGTCTGGCGAAGTCACATGTGCATTGTGTCCCATCATCGAGCGTGTTCACGCCACCACGCGAACGCCAGGGGCGCCACGCCGGGTGTCCAGGGTGTCGTGTCCAGCTCGGGCAGGTCCGCCTCCGGCACCCAGCGGAAGTCGCTGATCTCCACCCCGTCGGGCCTGGGCAGGCCCGAGCCGGGGGCGAGGGCGCAGCCGTAGGCGGCGATGACGTAACCGACCTCGTGCCCGTTCGGGTAGCGGGTGCGGAACTCGGGCCCGCCGTAGACGCCGATCAGGCCGCGCACCTCGATGTCGATGCCGAGCTCCTCCTGCAGCTCCCTGACCACGGCGTCCTCGGGCCGCTCGTCAGGGTCCACGCCGCCGCCGGGGGCCGCCCACAGCCCCACGTCGCCGTGCCGGGCCAGCAGCAGCCGGCCCTCGTCGTCGAACACGAACCCCGACACGGACGGCAGCATGATCAGATCGCCGCCGATCTTCTCCCGAATTTTCGCCAGAAACGGCGACATCGGCATGGTCAGCCTCGCAGGGTGCCGTCGGGGCCGGCCACGAGCAGCTTGCCGGCGCCCAGCTCGGCCGCCACGGCCTCGTCGGCGGGGCTCGGGTCGCCCTCGCTCACCAGCGCCACGGCCTCCAGGGACTGCGCGCCACTGGAGATCGCCATCGCCGCGGCCACCTGCACGGCCGACAGCGTCAGCGCGGACAGGCTCACGTTCGTCGCGGAGTAGGTACGGCCGGTCTCGTCACGCACGGCCGCCCCCTCGGCGGAGCCGTTGCGCGCCCTGGCGGCGCGGGCCAGGGTGATGATCTTGCTGTCTTCAGGATTCACCCAACCAGGTTAGGCGCTGACCATGGAGATCGCCGCCTCGACCACCTTCCTGGTCCGGGCGGGATCCACGTCGTTCATGCCCGTGTGCACCACGGACACCAGCGTGTCCCCGACGCGGGACAGCACGACGTCCATCGCGTACGGGTAGCCGTTGAGCCGCCCGCGCAGCGTCGCGCCCACGGCCTCGTCCCCCGCGCCCCGCACGGGCAGCTCCTGCAGCCGCAGATCGGTGCCGCTGGAGGTGCGTACGGCATGACAGGCCCCCATCGCCTCAGCCAGGGCGTCGAGGTGCCCCTCGGCCTCCTCGTTGGCGTACCTGGCCAGACCCACCCCGGCCTGCTCGCCGAGCCCGTCGCCGTGGTAGCTGACGGCGGCCTGCGCGGTCAGCGCCTGCCCGGGCGCCCGCCCGCCGGCCGGCTCCAGCACGGCCCTGCAGTTCCTGTCCGCCTGCCCGAACGGCATCCGCCACGCCTGCTCCGGCCTGACCGTGAAGCCGTCGGGCAAGGGCGGCTCCTTGCTGAGCACTTCGCGCAACTGCGCCATGGCCTGCGCGTCGATGAAGCTCTCGGCTCCCTCTCCGCCGCATCCCGCCAGGAGGCCCGTCACCAGCACGGAAGCGATGATCCATGGTTGTCGTTTCATGATCCCCCCTTGGATCGCAGCCTCCCCAACCGACGAATGCGGCAATCCACCGGAGTGTCCACCAACACGCAAAAAGGGTGCCCCCATCCGGTTTTCCGGACGAGAACACCCTTTACGCCGATCAGCGTCGCGACCGGCTCAGCAGGCCGAGACGCTGTCGTCCCCCCAGGAACGCCATCCTCCGGCCGCGAACCCCACCCGGCCTTCGGATGCCTCCCCTTGTGACACCCACCGCACTGGATGTCGTGATTAGAGAGTGCCGGACGGGGCTTGCAGAAGACTTGTAGAACGCTTGCGGCTTGCGACCGCATTCGTCCCCCAGGGGGAATCAGTCACGCTCCGCGGCGGCCGGGACCACCTCGTCCTCGGGAGGCGTGACCCGCCGCACCACCACCGTGCTGATCCGGTTGCGCCGCCCCGCCAGCGTCTCCGCCGTCAGTGACAGCCCTGCCACCTCCGCCTGCGACCCGGCGATCGGCACCCGCCCCAGCGCGTGCGCCAGCAGCCCGCCCACGGTCTCGACGTCGTCCACCTCGATCTCGGTGTCGAACAGCTCGCCGAGCTCGTCCACCGGCATGCGGGCCGTGACCCGCAGCCCGCCGTCGGGCACCGGCTCCACGCGGGGCGCCTCCTGGTCGTACTCGTCGGTGATCTCGCCGACGATCTCCTCCAGCACGTCCTCGATCGTGACCAGACCGGCGGTGCCGCCGTACTCGTCGATGACGATGGCCATGTGGATCTGGCGGGCCTGCATCTCCCGCATGAGCTGGTCGATCGGCTTGCTCTCCGGCACGTACGCGGCCGGCCGCATGATCGACTCGACCGTTCCCTTGCCCCCGCCCTCGCCCGACTCGTGGATCTTGCGGGCGATGTCCTTGAGGTAGGCGATGCCGATGACGTCGTCCTCGTTCTCGCCCACGACCGGGATGCGGGAGAAGCCGCTGCGCAGCGCCAGCGACAGCGCCTGGCTGATCGTCTTGCCGCGCTCGATGTAGACCATGTCGGTACGCGGCACCATGACCTCGCGCACCAGCGTGTCGCCCAGCTCGAACACCGAGTGGATCATCTCGCGCTCGTCCGGCTCGATCACCCGGCGCTCCTCGGCCAGGTCGACCAGGTCACGCAGCTCGGCCTCCGAGGTGAACGGGCCGTCGCGGAAACCCTTGCCGGGCGTGAGCGCGTTGCCGAGGAGGATGAGCAGCTTGGGCAGGGGGCCGAAGATGCGCGTCAGGCCGTACACGATGGGGGCGCTGGCCAGCGCCACCGGCTCGGCGTGCTGGCGGCCCAGCGTGCGCGGCATGACCCCGACCACCACGTAACTGATCACGATCATCACGACCGCCGCCCACACGTAGGCCCAGCCCTGGTCGTGCAGGAGATCGATGAACAGCAGCGTCGCGATCACCGTCGCGACCAGCTCGCAGCTCAGCCGCAGCAGCAGCAGCAGGTTCAGGTAGCGCGGCGGATCGTTCACGATCGCCTGCAGCCGCGCCGAACCGCGGCGGCCGTCACGCGCGTACTCCTCGGCGCGCACCCTGGAGATCCGCGTCAGCGCCGTTTCCGCGCTGGCGATCAGGCCACCGATGACGACTAGGACGATGGCCAACGGCAACCAGGCGTTCACCGCGGGTTGCGCACCTCCTGCCACGACTCGAGGAGCCGGGACTGCAAGCCGAACATCTCCTTGTGCTCCTCCGGCTCGGCATGGTCGTAACCGAGCAGGTGCAGGATGCCGTGCGTGCACAGCAGCTCGAGCTCGTCGGCCGTGCTGTGGCCCGCCTCCTCCGCCTGCCTGGCCGCGACCTGCGGGCAGAGCACGACGTCGCCGAGCAGCGCCGGATCGGCGGGCCCGTCGGACTCGCCGCGCGCGCCGCCGCCGGGACGCAGCTCGTCCATCGGGAACGCCAGCACGTCGGTCGGGCCCGGCTCGCCCATCCACTTCTCGTGCAGCTCCGCCATGGCGTCCTCGTCGACGACCACGATGGACAGCTCGGCGAGCGGGTTGATGCCCATCTCGCCGAGCACGTGAGCGGCCAGGGCGACGATGCTCTCCTCGTCGACCCCCACGCCGGACTCGTTGTTGATCTCGATGCTCATGGCCGGCGCTTCCCCCGATGCTGAATGGCCTTCGGCTCCTGACCGGCCTGCTGCGTGGCGTCGTAGCGGCCGTAGGCGTCGACGATCTCGCTGACGAGCTTGTGACGTACGACGTCGGAGCTGGTCAGCCGGGAGAAGTGGATGTCGGGGATGCCGTCGAGGATCTCCTGCACCACCCTCAGCCCGCTCACCGTGCCGGACGGCAGGTCCACCTGCGTGACGTCACCGGTCACCACGATCTTGGAGTTGAAGCCGAGCCTGGTCAGGAACATCTTCATCTGCTCGGCCGAGGAGTTCTGGGCCTCGTCGAGGATGATGAAGGCGTCGTTCAGCGTACGGCCGCGCATGTACGCGAGGGGCGCGACCTCGATCGTGCCCGCCGCCATGAGCTTGGGGATCGAGTCGGGGTCGACCATGTCGTGCAGCGCGTCGTAGAGCGGCCGCAGGTAGGGGTCGATCTTCTCGTACAGCGTGCCGGGCAGGAAGCCGAGCCGCTCGCCCGCCTCGACCGCCGGGCGGGTCAGGATGATGCGGTTGACCCGCTTCTCCTGCAGCGCGCGCACGGCCTTGGCCATCGCGAGGTACGTCTTGCCGGTGCCCGCGGGGCCGATGCCGAACACGATCGTGTGCTTGTCGATCGCGTCGACGTAACGCTTCTGGTTGACGGTCTTGGGCCGGATGGTCCGGCCCCGTGAGGAGAGGATGTCGAGCGACAGCACCTCGGCGGGGCGGTCGGAGGTCATGCGGAGCATGGCGATGCTGCGCTCGACCGCGTCGGGGGTGAGCTCGCCGCCGCTGCGCAGGACCTCGACGAGCTCTTCGAAGAGCCGCACGACGGTGCCGCTCTCGTCGGGGCTGCCGGTGACGGTGATCTCGTTACCGCGCACGTGGATGTCGGCCCTGAAGGCGCCCTCGATGACACGCAGCAGCTCGTCGCGGGAGCCCAGGAGGCTGACCATCGGGTATTCGTCCGGTATCAGCACCTTCGCTTGAGTCCGCGAGGGAGGTGCCGTGCGTCGGGTTTCGTGTAGTTCGGACATGGGCAGGCCAGCGGCCTGATGCCTCCCGGTCTCTTTCGGAGTTCTTCTCCGCCCATCGTATCCGGGAGCAGGCCGATTGCTCTCGCCAATATCACCCGCGTCCCTCGTCCCCCTGTTCTAGCCGGGCGGCCAGGTCAGGTCGCGCCCGCCGAGGATGTGGGCGTGCACGTGGAAGACGGTCTGCCCGGCGCCGGCGCCGGTGTTGAACACGATCCGGTAGCCGCCTTCGGCCACGCCGTCCATGACCGCCACCTCGTGGGCGGCCTTGAGCACCTCGTCGGCGAGGCCGTCGTCGGCCCGGGCGAGGGCCGCGGCGTCGGCGTGGTGCCCCTTCGGGATGACGAGCACGTGGGTGGGCGCCTGCGGGTTGATGTCGCGGAACGCCAGGGTCCTGCCGGTTTCATAAACGATCTCGGCGGGAATCTCCTTGGCGACGATTTGGCAGAAGAGACATTCGCTCACCCGATCACCCTATCGAGCCCCTGCCGTTAGCAAGTCCGTTGCGAATCGGTAATCACCTGTGTCGTGCGCAGGATGATCCACACGGTTAGGGTGAGTGTGCGACACTTCAGCTAAAAAGACGATTCAGGGTCGGGCGAGCGCCACCTGGCGAGGACACGACTGGGTAATGCACCCTAACGAACCGGGGAAACCTCAAGAACCGGAAGAGCGTAAACCCTCTGGGAAGGCCGCGCGTCCCACTGATGTGACCACCGAAACCCTTCTGGCCGACAGGTCGATGGGCGGGGTGCCGGTCGGGTGGGATGCCGACATGGCCGTGACCGCGCTGTACAGCGCGCACTTTCGGTCGTTGGTGCGTCTCGCTGTGTTGCTGGTGCGCGACATTGCAACAGCTGAGGAAGTCGTGCAGGATGCGTTCGTCGCCATCCATGGTGCCTGGCGTAGGCTGCGTGACCCCGACAAAGCACTTGCCTACCTACGTCAATCTGTCGTCAACAGGTCCCGGTCCGTGCTGCGTCACCGCGCGGTCGTCGAGAAGTACGCCCCCAAGGGCTTGCCTGACGCCCCGAGCGCCGAGAACGGCGCGATCGGCGAGCTGGAACGCTCCGCCGTCATCGAGGCGTTACGCGCCCTGCCGACCCGACAGAGAGAAGCCCTGGTCCTACGCTATTACGGTGATTTGTCCGAAGCTGAGATAGCCCACGCCATGGGGATCAGCAAGGGCGCGGTCAAGAGCCACACCGCACGTGGCATGGCCGCCCTGCGATCGGTCCTGGAGAAGATGTCATGACCCAGCCCCCCGACGAGTACGGCGACCTCCTGCGCCGTGCGCTCCGCGCGGAGGCGGACGCGGTCGTGCCCTCGCCGGAAGGACTGGAGATCATCCGTGCCCGCATCTCGCGGCGCGGCGTACGCAACCTGTTCTGGTGGCGCGCCGGTGCGGCCGGGGTCGGCGCGGTCCTGGTGGCCGGTGCGATCGTGATGGCGATCCCCAACCTGCGCTCCCAGATCATCGAGCAGACCGTCACCCCCATAGACGTCTCGACGTCTTCCGAGGCCCCGTCCAACTCCTCCACCACGCGCTCCCACCAGCCGCCGGAGAAGGAACCGGCTCCCCAGCAGTCGCAGCCGGTCGTCGTGGTCCCCGAATCGTCGGCACCACCCTCCCCCAAGCCCACGCGGAAGGCCGGCTCGACCAGCAGGCCGTCGCCCTCCCCCAGCCCGACGCCGACCGACTGCCCCTCGCCGCTCGCCGAGCAGACCGAGCCGCCCGCCGACTGCCCCGAAGCCTCGCCCACGCCCACGCCGACCGCGGAGGAGCCGGCCACGGGGCAGCCCTCGGCGTGCCCGCCCGAGGAGTGCCCGCCTCCCGACGAGGTGACGGAGACGCCCACCGAGCTGGCCAGCCCCCTGCTGGACAACTCCCAGACCACTCCCTGAGCCGGGCTCCTACCAGCGTCCCGTACGGCTGAGCAGCACGGCCGCCGCGGCCACCCCGGCCGTGGACGTACGCAGCACCGTCGGCCCGAGCAGCACCGACGTCGCCTTCGCGGCCCTGAACCCGGCCAGCTCCTCCTCCGAGACGCCGCCCTCCGGCCCCACGACCACCACGATGTCGCCGCCCGCGGGCAGCGGCACGCCGGACAGCGGCTCCGCCGCCTCCTCGTGCAGCACCAGCCCCAGCGCGGCCTCCGACAGGAGCCGTTCGACCTGCCTGGTGGAGGCCAGGTCGGCCACCTCGAGCAGGTGGAAGCGGCGGGCCTGCTTGCCCGCCTCGCGGGCGGTGGAACGCCAGCGGCCCAGCGCCTTGGCGACCTTGTCGCCCTTCCACTGCGTGATGCTGCGCGCGGCGGCCCACGGGACGATGACGTCCACGCCGGCCTCGGTCATCATCTCGACCGCCAGCTCGCCCCTGTCGCCCTTGGGCAGCCCCTGGACGACGACGAGCCTGGGCCTGGACGCCTCGACGTCGTAGCGGCGCAGCACGTCGAGGCGGAGCGCGTCCTTCAGCGTCTCGCGCACGACGCACTCGGCCACCGCGCCGGCGCCGTCGGTCAGGTCGACCCGCTCTCCGGGCCGCAGGCGGCGCACGGAGGCCGCGTGCCGCCCCTCGGGGCCGTCGAGGGTCAGCTCAGGGCCGTCGAGACCCTGAGCGAGGAAGACCGGGACCGTCACCGGCCGTTGAAGGCGTCGCGCAACCGCGAGAAGAAGCCCTGCTGCCCCGGCGCGAACTTGCCCGGCGGCCGCTCCTCGCCCCGCTGCTTGGCCAGCTCGCGCAGCAGGTCCTCCTGCGCGGTGTCGAGGCGGGTCGGGGTCTCGACGTTGACGTGGATCAGCAGGTCGCCCCTGCCGGACTCGTTGAGGCGCTGGACGCCGCGGCCGTACATGGTGATGACCTGGCCGGACTGCGTGCCGGGGCGGACGTCCACCTCTTCGGCGCCGTCGAGGGTCTCGACCGTGAGGATGGTGCCGAGAGCGGCGGCCGTCATCGGGATCTGGACGGTGCAGTGGAGGTCGTCGCCGCGCCGTTCGAAGATCTCGTGGTTGCGCTCGACGATCTCGAGGAACAGGTCTCCGGGCGGGCCACCACCCGGGCCGACCTCGCCCTCGCCGGCGAGCTGGATGTGCGTGCCGTCCTCGACGCCCGCCGGGATGCGGACCTTGATCGTACGGCGGGTGCGGACGCGGCCGTCGCCGGAGCACTCCTGGCAGGGGTGGCGGATGATCGTGCCGAAGCCCCCGCACTGCGGGCACGGGCGCGAGGTCATGACCTGGCCCAGGAACGAGCGGGTGACCTGGGAGATCTCGCCGCGCCCGTTGCACATGTCACAGGTGTCGGGGTGGGTGCCGGGCGCGGCGCCCGCGCCGTGGCAGACCTCGCACAGCACGGCCGTGTCGACGACCAGCTCGCGGGTGGTGCCGAACGCGGTCTCGCGCAGGTCGAGCTCCACCCGGATGGTCGCGTTGCGGCCCCTGCGGGCCCGCGAGCGCGGCCCTCTGGCGCCGGTCGCGGTGCCGAAGAAGGCGTCCATGATGTCGCTGAACGGGAAGCCCGCGCCGAAGCCGCCGGCGCCGGCCGCCGCTCCCGCGCCGCCGAAGGGGTCGCCACCCAGGTCGTACATCTGGCGCTTGTTCGGGTCGGACAGCACCTCGTAGGCCTGCGTGATCTCCTTGAACCGCTCCTGGGTCTCAGGATCGGGGTTCACGTCGGGGTGCAGCTCGCGGGCGAGTCGGCGGTAAGCCTTCTTGATCTCATCCTGACTTGCGTCACGGCGCACCCCGAGGGTGGCGTAGTAGTCGCTGTTTGCCACTTATCGACCTCTTATGATGCAGCCAGGATCTGGCTGACGTAGCGTGCCACCGCGCGTACGGCGCCCATCGTCACGGGATAGTCCATCCTGGTCGGCCCCAGCACACCGAGCCGGGCCAGTTGGTTGTCGCCAGAACCGTATCCGGTCGCGACGATGGATGTCCCCCGCAGGTACGGGTTTTCCGAGCCGATGCGCACGGTGAGCGCGGACGGGGTGTCGTTGGTCGTCTCGCCGAGCAGCCGCATGAGCACGACCTGCTCCTCCAGCGCCTCCAGCACGTCGCGCAGGCCGGTGGCGAAGTCGGCGCCGGCGAGGTTGGCCGCGCCGGCGAACACGATCTTCTCGTCGTGCCGCTCGACCAGCGTCTCCAGCAGCACGGACAGGATCGTCGCGGCGGCGGGCCGGTCTTCGTGAGCCAGCCGCTCGGGCAGATCGGCGACCAGCTCGGGCACGTTGCTCAGGCCGCAGCCGTCGAGGCAGGCGTTGAGCACGGCGCGCAGGTGCGCGATCCGGGCGTCGTCGATCGCCTCCGGCAGCTCGACCACGCGCTGCTCGACGCGGCCGGTGTTGGTGATCAGCACGAGCATGACCCGCCGGTCGCTGAGCGGGACCAGCTCGACGTGCCTCACGGTGGAACGGGTCAGCGTCGGGTACTGCACGACCGCCACCTGCCTGGTCAGCTGCGCGAGCAGCCGGACGGTGCGGGTCACCACGTCGTCGAGGTCGACCGCGCCGGCCAGGAAGGTCTCGATCGCCCTGCGCTCGGCTCCCGACAGCGGCTTGACCTGCGAGAGCCGGTCGACGAACAAGCGGTATCCCTTGTCCGTCGGCACGCGGCCCGCGCTGGTGTGCGGCTGGGTGATGTAGCCTTCCTCCTCCAGCGCGGCCATGTCGTTCCTGACCGTCGCCGGGGAGACCTTCAGATTGTGGCGCTCGGCGAGTGCCTTGGAGCCCACCGGTTCGTTGGTGGACACGTAGTCTTCGACAATGGCGCGGAGCACCGCCAGTTTCCTATCGTCGAGCACGTGCTCACCTCCTGCCTCTGTCCATATCAGGAACGCGAGGTCTAGCACTCTGTGTTCCCGAGTGCCAAGTGTACGGCTCTCGCCCACAAGGTGCGATAACACCGCGTCCCACATCCTGCTTCTAGCTTCTTGGAAGCGACAGGCCTCACACTTGCCCATATGACCGACGAATCCCGGCCCCCGTCGTACGGCCCCCCGCCTGGGCAGGGTCCCTACCACGGTCAGCCGCAGCCTCCCCAGTACGGCCCGCAGCCGGGGTCCCAGCCGGGTTACGGTCCCCAACCCGGCTCGCAGCCCGGCCCGGGCCAGGCGCCTCCTCCGCACTGGCAGCCGCCGTCCGGGCCGCAGCCCGGGCCGGTCCCGCCGCAGTACGGCGGAGCCACCCAGTTCGGCCCGCCACCTCAGTACGGACAATACGGCCAACAAGCCCAATTTCCTCCACGAATCAACCCCAAAGCCATAAAGCCCAGTTTGTGGTGGCTCGCGGCGGTCTGGGGCGTGTTTCTGGCGTGCGGGGTGGCCGGGGCGCTCATGTTCACCGGCGGCGTGGTGAGCAGCGTGTCCGACCTGGCCCCGACCAGGACGTTCGCGTCCGGCGAAAGTGTCACGGTGCCGATCGACCCGGCCGAGAAGCCCGGCGTGTACATCGCCAGCGACACCCAGGTCAGCTACGACTGCGCCATTACCGGCGGCCCCGGGCAGGCGAGGCTCGCCAAGACCACGGGATCCCAGAAGGTCACGGTGGGAGGCGCCGTGTGGGAGCAGTTCCTCGTGATCAACGCGCCCGCCAAGGGCGACTACCAGCTCACCTGCACCAACCAGGAACAGGCCACCGTCAGGTACGGCGTGGGCCGCGACGCCTTCTCCGCCGTGGGCGGCATCACCGGCGGGCTCGCCGCCCTGTTCCTGGTCCCGGGAGCCGGGCTGCTCCTCGCGATCGGCGGCACCATCACCGTCCTGGTCCGGCGCAGCGGTGCGCGCAAGCGCCTTGCGGTCGGCGGGTGATTTGCTACGGTCCCCGTGTGTACGAGGGCGATGTACTGGCGGGAAATTGGCGGCGGCCGGGCAAGGGGAAGATCCCGAAAGTGCCCGCCGAGCCGGACCTCGTCGTCGAGGACGCCGACAGCGGCTTCTGCGGCGCCGTGGTGGCCTGCGACAAGGAGGCCGTCACGCTGGAAGACCGGTTCGGCAAGCGCCGCCTGTTCCCGCTCGCGCCCGCCGCCTTCCTGCTGGACGGCAAGCCCGTGACGCTGGTACGGCCGGCGGCGGCCCCCGCCTCCGGGCCCAGGCGCAGCGCGTCCGGCTCGATCGCCGTGGAGGGATTGCGCGCCAGGGTCGCCAGGCAGAGCCGGATCTACGTGGAGGGCGTGCACGACGCCGCCCTCGTGGAGAAGATCTGGGGCCATGACCTGCGGGTCGAGGGGGTCGTGGTCGAGTACCTGGAGGGCGTGGACGACCTGCCGGCCATCGTGGCCGAGTTCGGCCCCGAGCCCGGGCGCCGGCTGGGCGTGCTGGTCGACCATCTGGTGCCCGGGTCCAAGGAGAGCAGGATCGCCGCCGGGATCACCTCGCCGGACGTGCTCGTGGTGGGGCACCCGTACATCGACATCTGGCAGGCGGTCAAGCCGTCCGTGCTGCGCATCCCCGCCTGGCCCGAGGTGCCGCGCGGGGTGCCGTGGAAGGAAGGCGTCATCGCCGCGCTGGGCTGGCGGATGGAGCCGGCGGAGGCGTGGCGGCGGATTCTCGGCGCCGTCTCGACGTACACGGACCTGGAGCCGGAGCTGCTCGGCCGGGTCGAGGAACTGATCGACTTCGTTACGGAGGCACCATGAGCCAGGACCCGTCCCAGCCACCGCCCGACGACGACGCCACGCGCAGGGTCACACCCGAGGACCTGCCACCGGCCCAGGGCTCCGGTCCCCAGGGTTACGGGCAACAACCGGGTTACGGACAGCAGCCCGGCCCACAGCCCGGTTACGGACAGCAGCCCGGCTCACTGCCCGGTTACGGACAGCAGCCCGGCTCACTGCCCGGTTACGGACAGCAGCCCGGCTCGGCGCCGAGCTACGGCCAGCAGACCCCGTACGGGCAGCAGCCCGGCTCCGCGCCGAACTTCGGCCAGCCCGGCGGCTACTCCCCGTCCGGCGGGTACCCCCCGCCCGGCGGCGGTTACGCCCCTCCTGGCGGCGGTTACGCCCAGCCTGGGGGATACGCCCCGCCCGGGGGTTACCCGCCGCCGCCGAACCAGCCGCCCGGCTACGGTTACGCCCCCGGCCGGGGTGAGCCGTACGTCCCAGGCAGGTTCGGCCCCCGCCCCGGCACCGACGACACCCAGATGGCCATGCTGTCCCACCTCCTGGGCCTGCTGGTCTCGTGGATCGGCCCGCTGATCATCTACCTGATGAAGAAGGACGAGTCCCCCTACGTCAGGGACCAGGCGGCCGAGGCGCTCAACTTCCAGATCACGATGTTCATCGGCTACCTCATCTCGGGCATCCTGACCATCGTGATCGTCGGCATCGTGCTGCTGCCGATCATCTGGATCCTGTCGCTGATCTTCCACATCCAGGCGGCGATGGCCACCAACAAGGGCGCCCGCTACCGCTACCCGTTCTCCATCCGGATGATCACCTAGACCAGCAGGTCGCGGATGAGCGCGTCCGCCAGCAGCCGCCCCCGCAGGGTCAGCACCAGCCGCCCGCGCTTGAACGCCTCCGGCTCCAGCAGCCCGCGAGCCAGCGCGCCGGCCACGGTGGTGCGCGCGGCCGGGGCCACATCGGCCAGCGGGTAGCCGGAGTCGAGCCGGAGCTCCAGCATCAGCCGCTCGGCGTCGCGGTCGTCCTGGCCGAGCACCTCGCGGGCATGGGCGGGCGAGGCGCCGGCGGCCAGCCGCTGGGCGTAGGCGGCGGGGTGCTTGACGTTCCACCAGCGGGTGCCGCCGACGTGGCTGTGGGCGCCGGGGCCGGCCGCCCACCAGTCGCCGCCGGTCCAGTAGAGCAGGTTGTGCAGGCAGCGGGCCTCGTCGGAGACAGCCCAGTTGGACACCTCGTACCAGCGGAACCCGGCCTCGGCCAGCAGCTCGTCGGCGATCAGGTAGCGGTCGGCGGCCACGTCGTCGTCGGGCATGGGCAGCTCGCCGCGGCGGATGCGGGCCGCCAGCCTGGTGCCGTCCTCGACGATCAGCGAGTACGCCGACACGTGGTCGGGCCCCGCCTCGATCGCCGCGGTCAGGGAGGCCCGCCAGTCGTCGTCGGTCTCGCCCGGCGTGCTGTAGATCAGGTCGAGGTTGACGTGCTCGAACCCGGCCTGCCTGGCCTCGCGTACGGCCGCCGCGGCCCGGCCCGGCGTGTGCCGGCGGTCGAGCACCCGCAGCACGTGCTCGCGCACGCTCTGCATGCCGAAGCTGATCCTGTTGAAGCCGCCGTGACGGAGTTTCTCCAGGTAGGAGGGGTCGACGGACTCGGGGTTGGCCTCCGTGGTGACCTCGGCCCCCGGCCGCAGGCCGAACTCCGAGCCGATCGCGGCCAGGATCCTCGCCAGGTCCTCCGGCGGCAGCAGCGTGGGTGTGCCGCCCCCGAAGAACACCGTCTCCACCGGCAGGTCCGCCTCGCCCAGGACGCGGCGCGCCAGCCGGATCTCCTCCACCACCGTGTCGGCGTAGTCGCGGTGCGAGGCGCCCGGCCCCAGCTCGGAGGCGGTGTAGGTGTTGAAGTCGCAGTAGCCGCAGCGGGTCACGCAGAACGGCACGTGCACGTAGAAGCCGAACGGGCGCTCGCCGAGGCCGCTCAGGGCGCTGTCGGGCAGCTCGCCCGAGATGGGCGCGGGATCGCCGTCAGGCAGGGTGGATGGCACGCTTCCAGTTTGCCCGGCTCCCAAGGGTGCTCCAATCCACCCACAAGTCCAGCGGGTTCCACTGAAGGCCTACCGGCCACAAACGCGGTGCAGGTCGATCGCTGGTCCGCGCAGCACGAGCTGATGGTGGTGGCGGCGGGCAGGCGGTCGGTGACCGAGCCGTTCCCGCGCGATGCCGGGCGTTCCCCGTACGACCGGCCGCAGCGCCTCCTGGCCGCCGGGCTGTATCGGGGGCTCGACCTCGGGACGCTCTTCTCGTACAACATCTCCGGCGGCGCGGGAGAGATCTTCTGCGCGCCGATGATGACGCGCGAGGCCATCGTGCCGGCCCTGCTCGTCGAGGCGATCCCGGGCGGGCCGCTGGAGCCGGTCACCCGCGTGCCGTGGCACGAGGTCGGCGCCACGCTGCTCGGGCTGCTGCGCGAGCACGCGCCGCGCCTGGCCGAGGTGGCGGATCCGGCGGCGTTCGAACTGCTCGGGCCGGACGACCTGCTGCAGGGCGCGGTCACCCCGACCGTACGGCGGCCGGTGGCGGAGCTGCCGAGCGGGCGGATCGCGCTGGCCGTCGGCGACGCCTGGATCGTCAACGACCCGATCACCGGCCAGGGCGCGAACCTGGGCTCCAGATGCGCGTGGATCGCTGCCGAGGCCATCGCGGCGGGCGGCCCGTACGACGCCGCCTTCGCCAGGGCCACGGCGGATCGGATGTGGGAGGCCCGGCAGGCCGGTCACCGACTGGACGAACGCGTTCCTGCAGCCGCCGCCCGAGCACGTCGTGAAGCTGCTCGTGGCCGCCGCCGGCAGGCAGGACGTCGCCGATCTGGTGTTGTCGCTGTTCTCCGATCCGCCGTACGCGTGGAGGTTGCTGTCGAGCCCCGAGGAGATCGCCCGGATCGTTGACGGGGGCGGGCAGCCGCTCTACGATCGCGACTAATTTATAGGAAAGTTTCCTATAAATGTGCGCGTTCCGGGAGCCGCTCGTGAAGAAGAAGATCCTGATCGCACTGTCGCTCTTACTCGGCCTCACCGCGTTCGCCGTGCCCGCCGAGGCCCGCACCGGCTTCAAGCGGGTCGCGTACTTCATCCAGTGGGGCGTCTACGGCCGCGACTACCACGTCAAGGACGTGGACGTCACC
This sequence comes from Nonomuraea rubra, assembly GCF_014207985.1. Lineage (NCBI taxonomy): Bacteria > Bacillati > Actinomycetota > Actinomycetes > Streptosporangiales > Streptosporangiaceae > Nonomuraea > Nonomuraea rubra. The sequence continues at coordinate 9,942,816 of NZ_JACHMI010000001.1, forward strand.
GGTGCCGCGGCCAAGCTCACGCACCTCAACTACGCGTTCGGGTTCGTCAACGCGGAGGGCGGCTGCTACTCCTCCGACCCGTGGGCCGACTGGCAGCGCCCGGTGCCGGCGGAGCAGAGCGTGGACGGGGTCGCCGACGCGCCGGGGCAGGCGCTCAACGGCAACCTCAACCAGCTCCGCAAGCTCAAGGCCAAGCACCCCGGCCTCAAGGTGATGATCTCGCTGGGCGGCTGGACCGGCTCCAAGTACTTCTCCGACGCCGTCCTCACCCCCGAGTCCCGGGCCGCGCTAGCTAGCTCCTGCATCGACCTGTGGCTGCGCGGCAACCTGCCGGGCCTGGAGCCGGGTGCGGGCGCGGGCGTGTTCGACGGGATCGACCTGGACTGGGAGTGGCCGGGCTCGTCCGGGGCCGAGGGCAACGTCATCCGGCCCGAGGACAAGCGGAACTTCACGCTGTTCGTGCGCGAGCTGCGCGCGCAACTGCGGGCCTTCTCCTCCTCGGCGCAGCTCACCGCGTTTCTCCCGGCCGCCGCCGCCAAGATCGACGCCGGGTTCGAGGTACGGGACGTCTTCAGGCAGCTCGACTTCGCCACCGTGCAGGGCTACGACCTGCACGGCACGTGGGAGCCGCAGACCGGGCACAACGGCAACCTCTTCACCGACCGCCGCGACCCGAACCCGGTCCGCTACAGCGTGGACCAGACCGTGCGCGACTACCTCTCGCGCGGCGCGCCCGCCCGCAAGCTCGTGGTCGGCGTGCCCGCGTACGGCCAGGGCTGGACGGGCGTGACCGGCGGCGGGGACGGCCTCTACAAGCCGGCCACGGGCCCCGCGCCCGGTAAGTGGGCGCCGGGGGCCGAGGACTACAAGGACCTGGTGTCCAAGCCCGGGAAGCGGTACCGCGACCTGCGGACCGGCGCCATGTGGTTGTACGACGGGAACGAGTTCTGGTCGTACGACGATCCGGCGGTGCTGGTGCAGAAGGCGGCCTACATCCGGCTCAAGGGGCTCGGCGGCTCCATGATGTGGTCGATCGACCAGGACGACGCCAAGGCCTCACTCACCTCGGCGCTGTACTCGATCCTGCGCTGACCACCTGTGGCCGGGCGCGGCGCATCCCACCCGCCCGGCCACTCGGTCGAACGCCCCGCCTCAGCCGAAGACCCGCTCGGCCATCGCATCCCATTTGGCGTCATGTCCGGGCACGTCCAGGATGCGGCGCAGCGCGTCCCGGTCCCCGTTGCGGGCCCTGAACCAGTCGGCGACGCTCACGCCCACCTCGGGCCGCGAGACGACCTCCACCTCGTCCCCCGCCCCCAGCTCGCCGAGCTCGACCACCCTCAGGTACGCCCCCGGCCGCTCCGCGTGCGTGAACCGCTTGACCCAGCCGGGCTCGTCCATCCAGTTGCGGAACACCACACACGGCGTCCTCGGCTTGGTCACCTCCAGCAGGGCGCTGCCCACCCGCCACCGCTCGCCGACCAGCGCGCCGTTGACGTCGATCCCCGAAGTGGTCAGGTTCTCCCCGAACCGGCCGTCACGCAGTTCCCTCCCCAGCTCCCGCTCCCACCAGTCGTAGTCCTCCCTGGCATAGGAGTAGACGGCGGAATCCGGCGACCCGTGGTGCTTCCGGTCGGCCCGCTCGTCTCCGTCCAGCCCGTTGGCCCGCACGGCGACCCGATGCCCCACCGCACGCTTGTCGATCGCCGTACGTTTCAGGCTCCCCGCCCACTCGGCGTCGCACGCGGTACCCACGTTCACGGAGAGAATGCGCATAAATGGGACGATAACCGAACATTCTTTACAGAAGCGAACCGATATCGAGAGGCTCCCCCATCTCCACCCCAGGGTGGAGAATCCACACACTGGTGGACATTTCACCACCTCAACCCGCAGGCCGATCCAGTACGGCGACCGTCTCCCTACGGTCGAGCCCCGTGGAAACTCTGCAAACCTCCCTTCTCGTCCTCCTTGCCGTCGCGTTCGTCATCTATCGGCAACTCCGCACCCGCCCCGCCGAAGGGACCTGGACCCTCTACACGGCCGCCGCCATGGTGCTGCTCGGCCTCGTCACGGGCGGCCTCTTCGACCCCGATCACCTCGCCCTCAGCGTGGTCCTCTTCGCCGTGGAGGCCGTGGCCGCCCTGGCGCTCGGCGCCTGGCGCGCCCGAACCGTACGCATCTGGGTCGACTCCGCCGGCGTCGCCTGGTCGAAGGCCACGGGCTGGACCCTGCTGGCATGGCTGGCCTCGGTGGCGGCCCGCGCCGGCCTCTACTTCGCCGGCGCCGCCGCCGGCCTGACCGTCTCCGCCGGCAGCGTCCTGCTGTTCCTCGGCCTCACGATCGGCATCCAGTCGTACCTCGTCGCCCGCAGGGGCCGTGCGCTTACCGGCGCCGGCAGGCAACCGGATACTTTCGTGGAGTGATGCGTGGCCTGCCCAGATTCGTTCCCCATGCCCTGCGGCTGGGAGTGGTCGTGCTGCTGGTCGTGACCCAGGTGCGGGCCACCCCCGCACCCGGCCTCACCGGCGCCGCCCTGGCTGTCACCATCCTCACCGTCGCGCTGTCCCTCGCCCTGCTCGTCCCCCTGCTCCCGCCGCTCCGTAAGAGGCCGCCGGGCTCCGGCAGCGGAACCGCGCACCCGCACTCCCCCGGCGGGGCCACCCCGCGCCGGGGGACCGCCTGGTGGAAGGGGATCGGGGCGCTGGGCAGGGTGCCGCAGCCCGTCATGCTGATCTCCCTCGGGCCGGCGGTGGTCCTGTCCATCGCTCTCAACTCGATCACGCGCAGCGGGGTGACGATCGGCATCCTGCTCGTCTGCGTCAGCCTGGCGGTGAGCCGCCTGCCGTTGCGGCAGGCGAGCGCCGTCGGGCTCCTGGCCGTCGCGGGGCTCGTCGTGGCGGGCGAGCTCGCCGGCGGCCCCGCCGACGTCCTCCCTCTCGTCCTCAGCGTCTGCCTGATCTTCCTGATCACGTACGCGGCGAAGCAACGCAAGGCCGCCAGGGCCGCCGAGGCGAGGGAGGCCGTGCTGGCGGAGCGGGCCAGGATCGCCAGGGAGATCCACGACATCCTCGCCCACTCGCTCTCCGCCCAGCTCGTCCACCTGGAGGGCGCCAAGCTGCTGCTGCGCGCCGAACGTACGGCCGAGGCCCTCGACCGCGTCACCCACGCCCGCAACCTGGCCAAGTCGGGCCTGGAGGAGGCCAGACGCGCGGTCTCGGCCCTCCGCGAGGACCCGCCCGCCCTCCCCGTGGCCCTCCGCACGCTCGCCGCCGACTTCGAGACCACCACCCACCAGCCCTGCACGCTCCGCATTTCGGGCCCCGAGCAGCGCCTAACCCCGGAAACGGAGCTCGCCCTCCTGCGCACCGCCCAGGAGGCCCTCACGAACATCCGCCGCCACGCCCCCGGCAGCCCCGCCCATGTCGCCCTGACCTTCACCCCCGGCCACTGCGACCTACGCATCACGAACCCCACCATCCGCGTGGATGACACCTCTGGAGACCTTCACGACCTCGATGGCATGTCCGGGCACGCTCCCGACCTCACGGACACGTCGTCGGCCGCTCGCGACCTCACGGACACGCGGGCAGACACTCACGGCCTCAAGGGCGCGGCTGGTGGCGGATACGGCCTCATGGGGATGCGGGAACGCGCCGAACTCCTCGGTGGCACGCTGACCGCCGGAGAGCGGGACGACGGCGGCTTCCTCGTCCATCTGAGGGTCCCGGCATGACCCCGCACCCGCCGGCCGCATACCCGGGAACAGGCCGCACACCACCGCACCACGCCGGCCGCGAGCCGTCGGTGACGCCTTCCCGCATGAACAGCGGCGAGGCCCGCTCGAAGCCCAGGAGGTTGCCCGGATGACCAGGGTGGTCGTGGTGGATGACCAGGCCGTGGTGCGTGAGGGGCTGGTGCTGCTGCTCGGCCTGCTGCCGGGGATCGAGGTGGTCGGCTCGGCGGGCGACGGGGAGGCGGCGCTGCGCGTGGTCGAGGCCGAGCGGCCGGACGTGGTGCTCATGGACCTGCGCATGCCCCGCATGGACGGCGTGGAGGCCACCGCCCGCATCCGCGCCGCGTACCCGGGCACCCAGGTCGTCGTGCTCACCACGTACTCGGACGACGAGTCGGTCCTCGCCGCACTGCGCGCGGGCGCGCGCGGCTTCCTCACCAAGGACGCCGACGCCGACGACCTCGCCTCGGCCGTGGCCACGGTGATGCGCGGTGACGCCCAGCTCGACCCCACGGTGCAACGCCTCCTCCTCGACACCATGCCCCCTCCACCCCCGCCGGCGCCCGCTCAGCCGGCCCCGCCCCACACCCAGCACCGCGAGCCCGCCAGGCGCGACCAGCCGCCCGCCGGGCTTCACCGGCCGGCCGGCGGCGACAGCCGGTCACCCGACGGTCTGACCCCGCGTGAGACCGAGGTGCTGCGCCTGATCGCCGAGGGCCTGTCGAACGCGGAGATCGCCACCCGCCTCTACATCACCGAGGCGACCGTCAAGACCCACATCAACAACCTCTTCGCCAAGGCGCACCTGCGTGACCGCGCCCAGGCCGTCACCTACGCCTATCGTCACGGCCTGGCGCACCCCGGTTGAGCTGCGACTCCTCATCGAAGCCCGCGAGCTGTAACAACGTCTCCAGCGCCGCCTGCCGGGCCTCCTCCACCGAGCTCCCGCGCTCGCCGAAACACTCGGCCGCCACGTCGAGCAGCGCCGTCACGACGGCCGCGTCGGGGTAGGGCACATCCACCAGGACGGTGCCGTCGGCCCCCTCCTCCCCTTCCTCCAAGTGGCGCCTCAGCAACCGCCGAGTCTCCTCAGCCACAGCCACCCCCAGCACCGCGGCACGCTCGAATCGCTCAGAAGCAATCACGTCACCCTCCAGTCGCACAGGTGTTCGGGTATAGAAGGTAGACGGTGGCACCGACAGAATCCCTTGCGCCGTCGGGCATGCAGGCTCGGCGGGGTACGCGTTCACGGCCGGCCGCGGATACGCTCGAACGGTGTACGACTCGATCATCGACGTTGACGCCCTCACCGTGGAGCTCGGCGGCAACCCCGTGCTCCGGGACCTCGACCTGACCGTGGCGCCGGGTGAGATCGTGGCCGTGGTCGGCCCGAACGGCTCGGGCAAGTCCACCCTGCTGCGCTGCCTGGCCGGTCTGCAGCCAGTGACCTCCGGCGAGGTACGCGTGTTCGGGCGGCCCCCGGCCGACGACGCCGGGTTCTGGGGCCGCGTGGCGCTGCTGGGCGACGAGCCGGCCTGGTACCCGGGGCTCACGGCACGCGAGCATCTGGAACTGATGGGAGCCGTGCACACCGAGGCCAGGATGACGGTGGACGCGGCGCTGGAGCTGTTCGCGCTGGAGGAGCGGGCGGACGCGCCGCCGCTGAACCTGTCCACGGGTCAGCGCCAGCGCCTCTCCCTGGCCGCCACGCTGCTGCGACCGAGCACGCTGCTCCTGCTCGACGAGCCGGAACGCGGCCTGGACCAGGACTTCCGCGCCGCACTCGCGGGCCTCCTCACCGAGTACGCCGACGAGGGCGGCACCGTCGTCATGGCCACCCACGACCAGGACCTGGCCACGACCGGCCGCCAGGTCACCCCTTCAGGGGTGACCGCATGAGCCGCGCGCGGAACGCGTGGAGGCCGCCGCATGAGCCGGGCGCGGGTCGTACAGCCGGGTCGCCAGGAGGTGACCGGATGAGCCGGGCGCGGGTCGCACGGCCGGAGCGTCTGGAGGTGGCCGGATGAGCGGGGAGTCGGGAGCCGGTGTGCGGACGGTGCGGGCGTACCTGCGGTCGCGCAGGCGTACCCCCGCTAGCGTGATGGACCGCTACGTCTCCCTCTTCTGCCTGGCCATGTTCATCGCCGTGACGGGCAAGCCGCTGTCCGACGTGCTCGCCGGCCTGGCCGTGCCGGGTGAGCCCGCGCGCATGGGAGCGGGGGTGGCGCTGCTCGCGCTCGGCCTGGCGGGGTTCCTGGCCGCGGCCCGCGCTGCCGGGCCCGTTCTGCTGCCCGGAGCCGACGCCTCCTGGCTGCTGCTCTCCCCGCTCAACCGGCGGCACGTGCTGGGCCGGGCGGCTCGCCTGCTGCTCGGCATCGCGGCGGTGGCGGGTGTGGTGCTCGGGGTGGGGTTGCTCGCCGTGCTGGGCGCGCCGGACCAGCTCGTGTGGCGGGTGCTGGGTGCGCTGGTTGTGGGGGTGGCCGCGGCGGTGGGCGGGATGGCGCTGGCCGTGCTGGGGCAGGCGTCCACGTCGTGGAAGCTGTGGCTGACCGGCGCGATGGCCGTGCTGCTCGTGCTGGCGGTGGTGGCGGTGACCGGCCGCCTCCGTACGGTGCTGGCCATCGCGGCGAGCGCACCCCTGCCCGCACTCACCGCCGCCGTCTCCTGCGCCGCCGTGGTCTCCGCCCTGCTCGTACGGCAGGCGTGGGTCTCGCTCGAACGCATCCCCACCCGTACGCTCGTGACCTCCTCCACCCGGGCCGGGCACGTGGCCGGCGCGGCCGTGTCCCTCGACCCCGGCGCGCTCACCTGGATCGCCGAGGACAACCACTGGCGGGCCAGGAAGCTCACCTCCCGGCGCTGGCCGGCGCTGCCCGCGTCGTTCGCGGCGGCCTGGCAGGACTGGCGGCGGCTGGGCCGCCGTCGCGGGCGGCTGGCAGGCGTGACGGCGACGGCCGCGCTGCCCGCCGTCCTGGCGCAGGCCGGGGGCTCGCCGGTGGCTCTGGGGCTGGCCGTGCTGGGGGGTGCGCTGGCCGTGGCGTCCATCAGCACGTCAGGAGCGCGCAGGGACGCCGACAACCCCTCCCTGGCCCGGCTCATCGGGGTGAGCCACCGGAAGGCCCTGGCGGCCCGTGCGGTCCTGCCTGGACTGCTGGCGGGCGCCTGGACGGCCCTGGCACTCACCGGCCTGGCAGCCGGCGGTGCCATGGCACAGGCCGGTAGTGCCATGGCCCAGGCCGTCGCGACGGCCCAGGCCGGTGGGGCGTGGTGGTGGTTGTTCGGGCCGCTGGCCGCGCCGGCGCTGGCCGCCGCCGCCCTGCGGATGGCCAGGCGCGCTCCGGTCGACCATTCGATGCCGGTCATCGACACCCCGGGCGGCGCCATCCCGACCGGGCCGCTGTTCTGGGCGGCCACCGGCCCGGACCTGGCCCTGCTCGGCTGCCTCCCCACCGCGGCCGCGCTGGCCTCCCAGCCGGCGCCCCTGGCCCCCTTCCTGGTGGCTCAGGGAGTGATGAGCGTGGCGGTGCTGGCGGGGTTCCTGTGGCGGGCGAGCCTCACAAAGGCACGTCAGGCGACGTAGACGTCGCTGGGCACCCCGCCGTACGGAATCGTCCGGTCCTTGTGCATCCCGGCGCGCTCCGCCACCCGATGCGACGGCAGGTTGACGTCCCTGATCACGGCGACCACGGTGCCCAGCCTCCTGCCCACCCGCAGCGCCGCCCTGGCGAGCTCAACCGCGTACCCGTGGCCCCACGCCGACGGCCGGAAGCGGTAGTACAGGTTCAGCACCTCGGCTCCGTCCACGACCGCGTGGCGCAGGCCGCCGAAGCCGAGGACGCGCGGGTCGCCCGGCAGGCGCGCGGCCCAGTAGCCGAGCCCGCGTTCGTCCCAGTCGGCCAGCCACAGGTCGAGCATGGCCCGGCTGGCCTCCAGGTCGGTGACGGGGCCGTCCGGGTGGTACACGCTGGTGCGCGGATCGGAATGGATCTCGTGAACGGCGTCCAGATCGTCCGGCATCACCCGAGATAGGACCAGCCGCGCCGTCTGCACCACTTCCATGCTTTCAGGGTATTCAGGCGCCCCCGCCCCGGAAAGCGGCTACTTCTTGGCCTTGTCGGCGCTGGAGTCCGTGGACAGCGCGGCGACGAAGGCCTCCTGCGGCACCTCGACCCGGCCGACCATCTTCATCCGCTTCTTGCCTTCCTTCTGCTTCTCCAGCAGCTTCCGCTTACGGGAGATGTCACCGCCGTAGCACTTGGCCAGCACGTCCTTGCGGATGGCGCGGATGTTCTCGCGGGCGATGACCCTGGCGCCGATGGCGGCCTGGATCGGCACCTCGAACTGCTGCCTGGGGATCAGCTCGCGCAGCTTCTTGGCCATGTCGACGCCGTAGCCGTAGGCCTTGTCCTTGTGCACGATGGCGCTGAAGGCGTCGACCGCCTCGCCCTGCAGCAGGATGTCGACCTTGACCAGGTCGGCCTCCTGCTCGCCCGCCGGCTCGTAGTCGAGCGAGGCGTAGCCGCGGGTGCGGGACTTGAGCTGGTCGAAGAAGTCGAAGATGATCTCGCCGAGCGGCAGCGTGTAGCGGATCTCGACCCGGTCCTCCGACAGGTAGTCCATGCCGAGGAGCTGGCCGCGCCGCCCCTGGCAGATCTCCATGATCGCGCCGATGAACTCCGCCGGCGCCAGGATCGTGGACTTCGTCACCGGCTCGAAGACCTGCGCGATCTTGCCCCCGGTGGGGAACTCCGACGGGTTGGTGACGGTCAGCTCCTTGCCGTCCTCCATGATCACGCGGTAGACCACGTTGGGCGCCGTGGAGATCAGCGACAGCCCGAACTCGCGTTCCAGCCGCTCCCGCACGATCTCCATGTGCAGCAGGCCGAGGAATCCGACGCGGAACCCGAACCCGAGCGCCGCCGAGGTCTCCGGCTCGTAGATCAGCGCGGCGTCGTTGAGCTGCAGCTTGTCGAGCGCCTCGCGCAGCTCCGGATACTCGTCGCCGTCGATCGGGTAGAGCCCCGAGAACACCATGGGCTTCGGGTGCTCGTAGCCGGCCAGCATCTCCTGGGCGCCCTTGGCCGCCGAGGTGACCGTGTCACCCACCCGCGACTGGCGCACGTCCTTCACGCCGGTGATGAGGTAGCCCACCTCGCCGACGCCGAGGCCCAGCTCGGACGTCTTCGGCTCGGGCGAGATGACGCCGATCTCCAGCGTCTCGTGGGTGGCGTTGGTGGACATCATGAGGATGCGCTCACGCTTGCCGAGGTGGCCGTCCACGACGCGGACGTAGGTGACCACACCGCGGTAGGTGTCGTAGACGGAGTCGAAGATCAGCGCGCGGGCGGCGGCGTCGGCGACGCCCACGGGGGCCGGGATCGTCTGCACGACGTGGTCGAGCAGCTCGCGCACGCCCTCGCCGGTCTTGCCCGACACCTTGAGCACGTCGGACGGGTCGCAGCCGATCAGCCCCGCCAGCTCCTCGGCGAACTTCTCCGGCTGCGCCGCCGGCAGGTCGATCTTGTTGAGGACCGGGATGATGTGCAGGTCGGCGTTCATGGCCAGGTAGAGGTTGGCCAGCGTCTGCGCCTCGATGCCCTGCGCGGCGTCGACCAGCAGGATCGCGCCCTCGCACGCCTGCAGCGACCGGGACACCTCGTAGGTGAAGTCGACGTGCCCGGGGGTGTCGATCATGTTGAGCACGTGGCCGTCCCACGGCAGGCGCACCGCCTGGGACTTGATGGTGATGCCGCGCTCCCGCTCGATGTCCATCCTGTCGAGGTACTGGGCGCGCATGGAGCGGTCGTCGACCACGCCGGTGATCTGCAGCATCCGGTCGGCAAGGGTCGACTTGCCATGGTCGATGTGCGCGATGATGCAGAAGTTGCGGATCAACGCGGGGTCGGTCTGGCCAGGCTGAGTGCGCACCGAAGTCCGTTTCGACAGGGTTGAGGACAAGCAGTCTTCCATGGTGACATGCCCGGGTGATTGCCCGAACCGTCATCCGCCGCGGCCTGCGCGTGCTCGCGCTTGCCTTGGCCGTCGTGGTCGCGCTGTGCGGCCTCCTCGCCGCGGCGCTCCGTATCCAGTTTACCGGTGCCCCGGCGGCCTGGGCGAAGAGCACCGGCAACGACGCCATGTGGCTGGGCCACGCCTGGGTGGACGGCCGCCGTACGGAGCAGGACGTCGAGAAGCTGGCGGTACGGCTGCGTACCACGGGCATCAAGGACGTGTACGTCCACTCCGGCCCCTTCGAGTGGGACGGCCGCCTAGATCCCGCTAAATACCCCAGCGCCGGAAATTTCGTGCAATGGATGCGGAAGCACCTCCCAGACGTCCGCATCTCCGCCTGGCTCGGCCAGGCCGTCAAGAACGGCCTGGACCTCGACGACCCCCGCTCCCGCGAGAACGTCCTGGCAGGCGTCGCCGCCATCATGAAGCAGGGCTACGACGGCATCCACTACAACTTCGAGCCCATCGGCGACGGCGACACCGAGTTCCTCGACCTCCTGGAGAGGACCCGGCAGCACACGAGGCTCCTGTCCACCTCCACCCCGCAGATCGAGCCGTACCTGGGCATGCGCCTGACCGCCAGGGCCCTGCTGGGCCACGACAAGTACTGGTCGGAGGGCTATTTCCGCCAGGTCGTGGACCGCGTCGACCAGGTGGCGATCATGACGTACGACTCGGGCACCCCGGCGCAGTCCCTCTACGGCGGTCACGTGGCCCGTCAGGCCGGTCTCGCGCTGGACCTGGTCCCCGGCTCCAAGGCGCTGTTCATCGGCGCCCCGGCCTACCATGACCACGGGCTACCATGGCTGGATCAGGCGGAGAGCGTCGCGATGGCCGCCGAGGGCGCCAGGCTGGCGCTGTCGGACCACGGCCGCCGCGAGCGGTTCGGGCTGGCCCTCTACGTCGACTTCGCGGCCACCGAAGAGGATTGGCACGAGTACATGACGCGGTGGCGTTGATTTGAGCAGCCGCCTGAGTTATTGGTAACCTGGGCAACTGCGTGTGGCGCGCCCTCTCTCGAGCCCGCGCGCCCCGTCCATCACTTCAGACTTTCACCGAGGCTTCTTCGTGGCGAACATCAAGTCCCAGATCAAGCGCAACAAGCAGAACGAGAAGGCTCGTCTGCGCAACAAGGCAGTCAAGTCCTCGCTGAAGACGGCTGTCCGCAAGTTCCGTGAGGCCGCCGAGCAGGGTGACGTCGAGCAGGCCACCGCGCTGCAGCGCGCCGCCGCCCGTCAGCTCGACAAGGCCGTCAGCAAGGGCGTCATCCACAAGAACCAGGCCGCCAACCGCAAGTCCGCGATCGCCAAGCAGGCTGCGGCCCTCGCGGGCGCCAAGTAAGCCGGTAATTTCGGCTGCCCGAAACGCCGTGCCTCCCTACGGAGGTGCGGCGTTGTTTTTTGCCGAAGTTTGTCACAGTTTCGATATCACACGGCCGTATCGGGTGCGTCACCGTTCCAAAGATCCCTTGCTCCCGCTCCGCCACCTGCCCGAAGGTGCACTAAACGGGTGAAGGGGGACACATGCGGGGGCCGTTGGTCGTCAAGAGGGCGTTCAGCGAGCCGCTGCTCCTCCTGGCCGCCCTCGGCTCGATCCTGCTGGCGACCACCACGCTGGTCGCGCTGACCATGTACGCCTCCTCCATCGCCGACGCCGGAGTCCGGCGGACGATGGAGACGGCCTCGTACGCGCAGACCGCCGCCACCATCAGCGCCCCCGTGACGGCCGAGACGTTCCCCGGCTTCGACCGGTCCGTACGCGCCGAGCTCACCCGCGCCTACGCCGGCGAGCCGGCCCTGACCACCAGCTTCCGCTCCGACTCCTACACCATGCCGGGCCAGGAGAAGGAGCAGCGGCCCGAGCTGCTCAGGTTCGGCAGCTACGACGGGCTCGACCGGCACGCGAAGCTGATCTCGGGGGCCTGGCCGAAACCCGGGAACGACCCGGTCGAGGTGGCGATCTCGCTGTCGGCGGCCTCGGCGGCCGGGTTGGAGACGGGGCAGGAGTTCACCACGCGGGGGCGGCTCGACCCCCGCCCGGTCAGGGTGCGCGTGGCCGGCGTCTTCCAGCTCAACGACCCGTTCGGCGAGCGCTGGGCCGGCGAGCAGCTGCTCAGCAGGGGCGTGGAGCGCGGCGACTTCACCACGTACGGGCCGCTCATGGTGCCCCGCGAGACCTTCCTGGCCCGCTTCGCCACGAACGTCAACGCCACCTGGACCGCCGTGCCCGACCTGCGCGCGCTCACCCCCGAGCAGCTGCGCCCGCTGGCCGGCGCGATCGCGCGGGTGGAGGAGCGGCTGAAGGCCGGCGGCTGCGCGAGCTGCGTGGCCACGAGCCACCTGCCCGAGATGCTCACCCAGCTCGACACCGCCTCGCTGGTGGCACGCTCCACCATGCTGATCCCGGTGCTGCAACTGCTGCTGCTGGCCGCGTACGCGCTGATGCTCACCGCGCGGCTGCTGGCCGACCACCGGCGCATGGAGGTGGCCCTGCTGCGCTCGCGCGGCGCGGGCACGATCCGGCTGGCGGCGCTGGCGGGCGGCGAGGCGCTGCTGGTGGCGCTGCCGTGCGCGGTCGTGGCGCCGTTCCTGGGGCCGCCGCTGCTCGCGCTGGTCAGCCGGCTTCCGTGGATCAGGGCTTCTGGGGTGCGGCTGGCACCGGTGGCGGACGCGGGGACGTTCCTCGTCTCGTTCGGGGTGGCGCTGGCCGCGGCCGTGCTGCTGGTGCTGCCCGCGCTGGCGGGGGCGCGGCGTACGTACGTGGAGGAGCAGTCGGCGCGCGGGCGCGGCGGCGGGCGCGGCCTGATCGAGCGGGCGGGCGCGGACCTGGCGCTGCTGGTCGTGGCCGGGCTGGCCATCTGGCAGCTCCAGCGGTACGGCGCGCCCGTGACCGTGACGGCGGCCGGCGGGCTCGGCATCGACCCCCTGATCATCTCCGGGCCCGCGCTGGCCCTGCTCACGGGCGGCATGCTGGGGCTGCGGCTGGTGCCGCGCCTGTCGCGGCTGGCCGAGCGGGTGACCTCCAGGCGGCCCACGCTCGCCCCCGCGCTCGGGGCGTGGCAGGTGAGCAGGCGGCCGCTCAAGTACGCCGGGCCCGCGCTGCTGCTCACGATGGCGATCGCGATCGGCATCGTCTCCCTGGCCACCGCCTCGACCTGGCGTTCCTCGCAGCTCGACCAGGCCCGCCACCAGGCAGGGGCCGACCTCCGGCTGTCGGGGCCCGCGGAGGGACCCGAGCTGGGAGCGCTCGGGCGCGGCACCGCGTTCGCCGCGCTGCCGGGCGTCACCGCGGCCTCGCCCGGCTTCCGCGGCCAGACCGACGTGGGCGGCGAGAACGCGATGCTGCTCGCGCTCGACGCCGGCAAGCTGAACGAGCTGTTCCACCTGCGTCCCGACCTGTCGGCGCAGAGCGTCGGCGAGCTGTCGCGGGCGCTGGCCGGCGACCGGGCGGAGGGGCTGGCCCTGCCGGGACGGCCGGCCACGCTCACTCTGACCGCCGAGGCGAGCGCGGACCTGCCGCTGCGGCTGGTGCTGTCCGACGGGCTCGGCGTCTGGCGCGACGTGTCGCTCGGCCTGCTCAAGAAGGGCACGAACCGGGTCGAGGTGGACCTGCGGGCGCTGGCGGGACGCAGCGGGACGATCACGTACCCGGTGTCGCTGCTCGGCCTGGTCGCCGGCGCCCAGGACAGCCCCGCGAGCCTGACGCTCGAAGCGGTCACCGCCGACGGGCGGCAGGTGCCGGCGCCCCCGCTCACGATGAGCGTCAGCGGCGACACGACGGCTCCCTTCGTCCGGCGGGCGGAGCCCGGCCCGATGCCCGTGGTGCTCACCACCGACCTGGCCGCCTCGCTCAAGCTGGGCGTCGGGCAGACCGGGAAGGCGTCCATCGACCGCCGCGTCATGCCGGTCAAGGTCGTCGGCGTGGTGGAGACGATGCCGACGACCGCCGCCGGGCAGCAGGCCGTACTCGTCGACTGGGCGACCATGCAGGCGCACGAGCTGGCCGCGGCGCGGCTCCCCCGGCCCGCCACCGAGTGGTGGCTGGCCGCCGGAGACACCTCCGGCGCCGCGGCCACGCTCGGCGGCCATCCCGAGTGGGACGTCACCGCGCTCGACCAGCGGGCGCTGGCGGCCACGCTGCGCGACGACCCGCTGGCCAGCGGGCTGCAGGGGGCGCTGATGCTGGGGTTCATGGCCGCGCTGGTGTTCGCGGCGCTCGGGTTCCTGGTCAACGCGACGGTCGCGGCGCGGGAACGGCTGGCGGAGTTCGCGATCCTGCGGGCGCTCGGGGTGAGCTCCAGGCAGGTGCTCGGGATGCTGGCCGTGGAGCAGGCGTTCGTGGTGGGGCTGTCGCTGGCGGCGGGCACCGGGCTGGCGGTCGTCGTCGGCGTGCTGGTGGTGCCGCACATCGTGCTGACCGGGCAGGCGGCGGCCGTCACGCCGGGGGTGGTGCTCGACATCCCGTGGGCGGCCACCGGGCTGATGCTGGCGCTGGTGGCCGCGTTGCTGTTCGCGATCGTCGCCGGGCTGGCACGCAACGTCCGCCGTCAGGGGCACGGCCTTCGGGAGGAACAGTGAGGACCTGGCTGCTCGCCCGGGTGCACCTGGGCACGGTGGCCGTGCTCTTCGTGCTCACGTTGAGCGCGTGCCTGCTGGTCGCGGGCCTGCCCAGGGCGATGCAGGCCTCGTACGACGAGGCCCTGCAGCGCGCGCTGACAACCGCCCCCGCCGCGCAGGCCGACCTCACCGTGGCCGTGGAATCCCACGGGCGGGCCGAGGACCTGCGCGAACGCGCCCAGTTCGACTCCCGCGAACGCCTCTGGCGCGAGATCATGCCCGCCACGCTGCGCCCGCTGACCACCGGTGCCGGCCACATGAGCGCCAAGACGTCGCTCACGCCCATCACGGGCACCGGCGGCGGGGCGTACGTCAACCTGGGCTGGCTCTCCGACGCGGACCAGCGCGTGGACTGGGTCCAGGGGCGGCCGCCCGGCGCGCCCGCCACGAGCCGCTACGAAGGCGAGACGATCCCCGTCTTCGAGGTCGGGGTCGTCGAGGAGGCCCTGCCCGAGATGGGCCTGAAGCTGGGCCAGACGATCATGCTCGGCGAGAACGACTACGCCGCCGCGAAGATCGTCGGCGTCTTCCGCGCGAAGGACCCCGGCGACCGCTACTGGTCGCACGAGTCCGACATCCTCCACGTCATCGAGCAGCAACCACCCGGCGGCCAGGACCACGTCAAGCACATCACCACGCTGATGTCCGACGCCGGGCTGACCGCGCTCAGCGGCGAGGGGCGCAACCTGTCCTACCGCTGGGTCCTGCCCCTCGACGCGCGGGCCGCCAGCGCCCTGGACGTGCCCGGCCTGCGGGCGGCGGTCGCCGAGTTCGACCGGGTCGTGGGGCTGCAGACCACCGGCAGCCCGTACCGCGTCGAGACCGCGCTGGCCAAGCTGCTCGGCGACTTCCTGGCCGCGCTGTCCACGGCGCAGACCGTGATGTACCTGGTGCTCGGCGGGCTGCTGGCGGTCGCGCTCGGCGTGATCGTGCTGGCCGTGCAGCTCCTGGCCGACAAGCTGGACCACACGCTGACCCTGGCGCGGGCCCGCGGCGGGTCGCTGCCGCAGGTGGCGGGCACAGCCGCGGCCCTGACCGGGCTGGCGGTGGCCCCCGCGGCGCTGCTCGGGTACGCGCTGTCCTTCCTCGTGCGCGGGCCCGCGCTGCCGATCGTGCACGCCGGGCCGGCGATCGTGGTGGTCGTGGCCGTCGGGTTCGCCGCCGTACGGCTGGCGCTCGTGCACCGCACGCCGCTGCACGGCTCGCGGGACGACGTGGCCACCGCCCGGCCCTCCGCCAAGCGGATCACGCTGGAGGTGCTGGTCGTGGTGCTCGCGCTGGCGGGGGCGTACCTGCTGCGGGCCCGGGGGCTGAGCGCGTCCGGCGGGCAGGATCCGTTCCTGCTCGTGGTGCCGATCGCGCTGACCGCGGCGGCGGCGCTGATCACGTTGCGCTGCTACCCGTACCCGCTGCGGCTGTTCGTCCGGCTGGCCTCGCGCGGCCGGGCGGCGGTGGCGTTCCTGGGGCTGACCAGGGCGGCCAGGGCACGTTCCGGCAGCCTGCTGCCGGTGCTGATCCTGCTGCCCGCGCTGGGGGTGTCGGTGTTCGCGGCGGTGGTCTCCGACGGGATCGCGACCACGCAGCGGACGGCGTCCTGGCAGCAGGTCGGCGCGCCGATCAGGGTGACCGCGGAGAGCGAGATCCCGGCCGCGGTGATCGAGCGGGTGCGCCGACTGGCCGGGGTCGAGCGGGTGGTGCTCGCCCAGACGGGACGGGTCCAGGTCGGGTACGGCGCCGAACGGGCCGAGGCCATCGCCGTGGACGTGGCCCAGTGGCGGCAGATCCTCGGCGACGCCCCCGTCGGCCTGCCACCGCTGTCCGACGGCGCGCTCGTCTCGCCCGAACTGCGCGGGCGGGGCACGTTCGAGATCGGGTGGCAGTCGCGGGTGAAGCTGGCCACGCGCGGCGTGATCGAGTCGGTGCCCGGCTTCTACACCCAGGGCAAGTTCCTGGTCGTGCCCATCGGCGTGCAGGTCAGGCCCGCCGTGAACACCTTGCTGATCCAGGGCGACGCCGCGCTCTCCGAGCTGTCGCGGCTGGTCCCGTCCGCCGTCGTCACCTCCCAGGAGAGCGCTCTGCGGGCCATCCAGGACGATCCGCTGACGAGCACGGTGCGCTGGACGCTCGTGGTCGTGACGGTCGCGCTGGCGGCGTACGCGCTGATCGCCGTCGTCCTGTCACTGGTCATCGGGGCCGCCGAACGGGCGCGGGCGGTATCGTTCCTGCGGACGCTCGGCCTGTCGGAGCGGCAGGCGCAGCGGCTGACCGTGCTGGAGATCCTGCCCATGATCCTCGTCACCGCGCTGGTCGGGCTCGGCCTGGGCCTCGGCCTGCCCGCCGCGCTCGGGCCCGGCGTGGACCTGTCGTCGTACGCGGGCGACCTGCCCGTGGGCGACTACTCGCTCGATCTGTTCCTGCCCAGCGCGCTGACGGCCGGGCTGGCCGCCGTCGCCGTGCTCGGCGCGTACGCGCACACCGCCATCAGCCGTCGCCGCAGCCTCGGCGCCGTACTCCGAGTGGGAGACCTCCCATGAACCCGACCCTGTCAGAGCTGGAAGCCAAGGCCAGGCGGCCGGCCGCCGCGTTCGGCGGCGACGCGCACATCGTCTGCGACAACCTCGTCCGCATCTACAAGACCGAGGGGGTCGAGGTCGTCGCGCTGCAGGGCCTGGACCTGGTGATCGACAAGGGCGAGCTGGTGGCCATCGTCGGGGCGTCGGGCTCCGGCAAGTCGACGCTGCTCAACGTGCTGTCCGGGCTGGACGTGCCGACCGCCGGCGTGGCCAGGGTGGCCGGGATGGACCTGCTGTCGATGAGCGCCAAGGACCGGCTGCGGTACCGGCGGTCCGTGGTGGGGTTCATCTGGCAGCAGACGGCGCGGAACCTGCTGCCGTACCTGACCGGCCGGGAGAACGTCGAGCTGCCCATGAAGCTGGCCGGCTCCGCGCGCAAGGGACGCGCCCTGGAGCTGCTGGAACTGCTCGGCGTCGGCTCCTGCGCCAACCGCAGGACGCCCGAGATGTCCGGCGGCGAGCAGCAACGCGTGGCCATCGCCGTCGCCCTGGCCAATTCCCCGCAGCTCATCCTGGCCGACGAGCCGACGGGCGAGCTGGACAGCGAGACGTCGGAGCAGGTGTTCGACGCGCTGCGCAAGGCCAACAGGGAGCTGGGCGTGACCGTGGTCATCGTGACGCACGACCCGCTGGTGTCGGAGCAGGTGGACCGGACGGTGGGCATCCGCGACGGGCGCACCAGCAGCGAGACGCTGCGGCGCGAGGGCGCGGAAGGGCAGATCATCGCCGAGGAGTACGCCGTGCTCGACCGCGTGGGGCGCCTGCAACTGCCACGCGACTTCATGAACGCCCTCGACATGGAACGCCGGGTGCGCCTGGAGCTCGAATCCGACCACATCGGCGTGTGGCCCGCCCGAGAGGAACCCTCGAATGACTGACTCGCCCCTGGTCGTGGTGGAAGGGCTGCGCAAGGTCTACCGGACCGGGCCCAAGGAGGTCGTGGCGCTGCGGGACGTGTCGTTCTCCGTGCTGCCCGGAGAGCTGGTCGCCATCCGCGGCCGGTCCGGGTCGGGGAAGACGACGCTGCTCAACCAGATCGGCGGTCTCGACAAGCCGGACGCCGGGCGGGTGGTGGTGGACGGGCGGGAGATCACGTCCCTGTCGGAGGACGGGCTGCTGGCCGTACGCAGGGACGTGATCGGGTTCGTGTTCCAGTCGTTCGGGCTGATCCCCGTGTTGTCGGCGGCGGAGAACGTGGGGGTACCGATGCGGCTGCTGCGGACGCCCGTGGAGGAGCGGGAGTCCCGGATCCGGATGTTGCTCGCGCTCGTGGGGCTGGAGCAGCATGTCAACCAGCGGCCGTACGAGTTGTCCGGGGGGCAGCGGCAGCGGGTGGCCATCGCCAGGGCCCTGGCCAACCGGCCTCGGTTGCTGGTGGCCGACGAGCCCACGGGGCAGCTCGACTCGCAGACGGGGCGGCAGATCATGGAGTTGTTGCGGGCGCTCGTACGGAGTGAGGGGGTTACGGCGCTGGTGGCGACGCATGATCCCAGCCTGATGACGCTGGCGGATCGGGTGCTGGAGATCAGCGACGGAGTGGTGCGGGAGGCCGCGCTCGCCTAGTTCGTCGCGGCGCTAGCGGGCGTTTGAGCCCGGCGCCGGCCGCGGGCGCTTGGGCCCGGCGCCCGCCGCGGGCGCTGCGGGCGCTGCGGGCGCTGCGGGCGCTGCGGGCGCTTGAGCCTGGCGCCGGCCGCGTGGCTGCCAGGCGATCGCCACGAGATTGGCGGCGGCGACCAGCACGCCACCCGTCACCGCCAGCGCCGTCACCCCGGTCATCCCTGCCAGCGGCGCCGCCACCGCCAGCCCGAACGGCCGCGACGCGAACGAGATCAGCTGGTCGAACGACCGCACCCGCCCCAGCGCGCCCTCGGGAACCTCCTCCGCCACCACCGTCTCCCACAGCGGGCTGAGCAGCCCCAGCCCGAACATCGCCACGAAGTACGCCCCCGCCAGCACCGCGACCGGCGCGGGAACGGCCAGAGCCACCATGGGCAGCAGGTAACTCGCGGCACCGACCTGGACCACGGCCAGCGGACGCCGGATCGGCAGCCTGGGGGCGGCGAACACACCCAGTACCATCCCCACCGTCCCGCTCTGCACGATCACCATCCAGCCGGTCTCGCCGCCCAGGTGGTGTACGGCGGTCACGGGGGCGAGTGTTAGGAACAGACCGGCCACGAAGTGCCAGACGCCGTGGCCGAGCACGCACGCCAGGAACCAGGGGCGTACCCTGATCTCCCGCCATCCCTGTACGAGGTCTTCCCGGAACGACGCCCAACCGCCGCGCCGCCCGCCTCGCCCTGGACCGCTTGCACCGCCCGCACCGCCCCCGCCTGTACCGCCCCCGCCCGGAACCGGCTCGGACGCCCGGCGAGCCGGTGTGGACCCCCGCCGAACCGACTCGGACCCCCGCCGGGCAGGTGTGGACCCCCGTTCTCCGGCCGCCGCCGAGTAGCCGGCTGGCGTTCGGACACCACCGAGCGTCAACGCCGAGCAGGCGAACAGCACCGCCGTGAGCCCCGCCGCCCACCCTGGCCCGGCGGCCACGGTGACCGTCCCGGCGAGGGCGGGGGCCGCGACGCTGGACAGGCTCGTCGCCACGCCGATGCGCGCGTTCATCCGCAGCCGGTCCGGCCCGGGCACCACCGCGATCACCAGCCTCGGCACGGCCGGGCTGCCGAACGCGATGGCCGCCCCCGACACGGCAGACAACAGGGCCAGGTCGAGCAGCCGATTCATGCCGAGCAGGAGCTCGACGGCGATGGCCGCCTGCGACAGGCATCGGACCAGATCGGCGGCCAGGGCGAGCCGCCCCGGCCTGACCCGGTCGGCCAGCACCCCGCCGACGGGCAACAGCACCAGCAGCGGGACCAGCTCGCTCGCCAGCACGATCCCCAGCTCCCCGCCGTCGCCGCCCACCCGCAGGACCGCCAGCGTGAGTGTCGTCGGGATGAGTGCCGTGGCCAGGGCCGACAGGCAACGTCCGATCAGAAGCCGATGCATCATGGGCGAGACGATATTTCGCTGGCGAATGTTTCGTCAACAAAATACTTGCTGCCGTATGATCCGTGGCATGGAGGACTCGGTCGATCGCCACCTGGCCCGCTGGCGCGGCAAGGCGCCCTTCGACGAGCGGGTGGAGGCGATCGTGACGCGGATGCAGTTCCTCGTGAAGCACCTGTCCCACACCAAGGAGGCGGCTCTGGCGGAGGTGGGCATGCAGGACTACGAGTTCGAGACGCTGCACCGCCTGGTGGCACGCGGCGGCTCGGCGACGCCGTCCGAACTGGCAGCCGACCTGCTGCTCTCACCGGCCGGCATGACGGGACGCCTGGACACGCTGGAGCGCACGGGTCTGGTACGCCGGGTCCGGAGCACCGAGGACCGCCGCCGGGTGGACGTCGAGCTCACCTCGAAGGGCAAGAACCTGTGGTTCGAGGCGATGACCATCCGCGCCGAGGTGGAGGCGTCCATGGTCAACGCCCTGACCCCAGCGGATCAGGCCCTCCTGGACACCCTCCTCAAACAACTCCTCCTGAAGGCAGAGACAGCCCGCTGACCCTCACCGGCGTACCAACAGCCGAAGAGCCCGCCTACTCCGCCGGACAGCCTCGGCTATCGTCCGGTGCGGCTGGCCACGATGACCTGCACCGTGTGCTCCAACGCGTACGCCGGGTCCGCTCCCCCACCCTTGACCTGCTCATCCGCACTGGCCACAGCCTGGATCGCCCTCGCCAGCCCTTCCGGCCCCCAGCCGTTGAGCTGGCGCTTCACCCGATCCACCTTCCATGGCGGCATCCCGACATGACTGGCCAGCTGCCCGCCCCGCAGATTGCGCGGCGCACTGCCGACCTTCGCCAGCGACCGCAACCCACCGGCCAGCGCGCTCACCAGCAGCACCGGAGCAACCCCCGTGCCCAGCGCCCACCGCAACTGCTCCAGTGCGTCCGCCAGCCGCCCCTCGACGGCCGAGTCGGCGACGTTGAACCCGGTGACCTCCGCCCGCCCCTTGTGATACCGGGCCACCGCAGCCGCACTGATCGTCTTGTCCTCTGTGTCGAACGCCAGCTGGTTACACGCGGCGGCCAGCTCGCGGAGATCGTTCCCCACGGCGTCGAGCAACGCCTGCGCCGCGTCGCCGGAGATGTTCCGCCCGGCCCGCTTGAACTCCCCCTTGATGAAGTCCAGCCGCTCCCCCGCCTTCGTGACCTTGTTGACCGTGATCACTGCGGCCCGGGCCTTCTTCACCCCGTCGACCAGCGCCTTCCCCTTCACCCCACCCGGATGCGCCAGGACCATCACGGTGTCCTCGGAAGGCTGCTTGGCGTACGTCACGATCTCGGTGATGACCTCCTTGGGCAGATCCTGGGCGGACCTGATCACCACCACGGAACGATCCCCGAAGAGCGACGGCGAGGTCAGCTGCGTGAGCTCGCCGGTCGTGACCTTGCTGCCGAGGAGGTCATGCACCTCGGTGCTGGGATCGGCCGCCCGCGCCGCCGCCACGACACCGCTCACCGCCCGCTCAACCAGCAACTCCTCGTCGCCGACAACCAAGGTCACAGGTGCTGGATCGGTTCCCGCCATGTCAGGCAGCATGCCATGCGCCGCCGACAACCTGGTACTCAACTCCCTGACTCCTCACCAGCCACCCGCCACCCCAGGCGGAGCCACGTCTCACGCCAACCCGCACCACCTACCAAGCCCAGGCGGAGCCACATGCCACGCCCAGGCGGAGCCACATGCCACGCCAGCCGCACCACCCGCTAGCCCACCCCGAACCGCGTGCCACGCCAGCCCGCTCCATCTACTCGATCCAGTTACGCACAGCGATGAACCGCCAGGCACTGGCCCCACCGAAACAGTCGGAAGGCTTCGCCCTACGATCACCGCATGCTTGATCGAACCGGTCGCATCGAAGAACTGCTGACCACGCGACTGTCACTGCGACGCCCGGCGCCGGATGACATCGACGCGATCTTCGCCATCCACAGCGACCCCGCCACCTGCCGGCACAACCCCTCCGACGCCCTGTCCAAGCGTGAGGAGGCGGTGGAGCTCTTCGAACGTTGGAATGATCACTGGCAACGCTTTGGCTACGGCTACTGGGTGGTGCGACGCCATGACTCATACCGGAGGCTGGGCTTCTGCGGGACCAAGGTCATGAACCTTAACAACCTGAGCGTGCTCAATCTCTTCTACCGCTTCGAAGCCTCATCCTGGGGCCAGGGAGTGGCCGGCGAGGCCGCGACCGCGGTGGTCGAGTGGGTAACGGAACGCGTTCCCGATCTGCCCGTCATCGCTCGCGTGCGCCCGGCCAACACCGCCTCTCAACGAGAGGCGGTACGCGCCGGCCTGGTACGGGCTCAACACCTCGACACCACCGGCGAGGACGGCCCGGACTGGATCTTCGCGAAGAACCTGCCTGGCTGAACCGCCTCGTCAGGGGCCGCGAGGGACCACCACCATGCCTCCTTCACGTTCGACGACCGCGAGGTCCCCTGACTGGTCCGTCCGGTAGACGGTGAGTCCGAGGCTGCGGAGAAGACCCAGTGTCGACGTGGCGGGATGGCCGTAGTCGTTGTCGGCTCCCACGCTGATCAGCGCCGCTCGGGCGCCGAGCGAAGCCAGGAAGGCGGGCGACTGCCTGTTCGATCCGTGGTGCGGCGTCTTCAGCAGGTCGGCTCGTACGGGGAGCCGGCGCAGCAGGTCATCCTGTGCCTCCGTTTCGAGGTCGCCGCTGAGCAGGATCGAGCCGGAGCGCCAGCGTACGTGCAGAACCACGCTCGAATTGTTGATCGCGCTGCCCTCGCCCTGCCCGTTCATGTCACCATCGGCAGGATCCGGAGCCAGTACGGTCAGCTCTGATGGGCCGAAGCGCCAGCGGGTGCCCGGCGGGGCCGTCCATTCGGGTATCCGGTGGCGCGCCAGGGTGGCCGAGATCCGGGCTTCGGAGCGCGAGCCCGGCCGGTGTGGGCTGATGACCGCCGCCCCGACCCGCCGGCCCCTGAGGACACCTGGCAGGCCGTCCACGTGATCGGCGTGGGGATGGGTGAGGACGAGCAGAGGTACGTCCTGGACGCCGACTCTTCGCAGGCAGCGGTCCATCGCGACCGCGTCCGGGCCTGCGTCGACCACGACTCCCCGTCCCTGCCCGGCCGAGACGACGAGGCCATCGCCCTGCCCTACGTCGCACATCACCATCAGCCATCCCTTGGGCGGCCACGGGCCGACGATGGGCCGGACCACCAGGACCGCCACCAGAGCGGCTGCGGCGGCCGTCAGTGCGATGGCGCGCCAGGCACGGTGTCTCAGGACGGGGATCGCCACGATCACCGTCAACAGGAGCAGGCCGAGCCCTGGCAGGCCGGCAGGCCAGGGCATGGTGGCGAAGGGCAGGTTGACCGCCCAGCCTGCGACCATGATGATCCAGCCGACCGCGTACCCTGCGGGGATCACCAGGAGCCTGGCGGCGTCCGGCCACACGGGCGCCACCAGCGCGGCACCGAAGCCGAGCAGGGTCGCGGGTGCCACCGCCGGCGCGACGAGCAGGTTCGTGATCACCGCTACGGGCGTCAGCTGGCCCGCCATCAGCACCAGTACAGGCGTCACGGCCACCTGAGCAGCCGCCGGCACGGCCACGGCCTCAGCCAGCCAGCGAGGAAGCCGGAAACGCGGAAGATGGTAACGGGGAAGCCGATCACTGGAAGGCCCATCGCGGGGCAGCCGGTCAAGAGACTCTCGGCCGAGAGGGAGCCGGTCGAGGGACGGCCGGTCGGGGGGAAGCTCGTCGGGGGGAGGCTGGTCGCAGAATTCGGAGTTTTCGCGATCTTGTGCGTGTCCGGGGATGCGGTTTCCTTCCTGCCTGGGTATGCGGACTTGCTCGGAGATGGGCACATGCTCGTGCTCCACACCAGGCAGGCGGGGTTGCTCCAGGTCAGGGGTGTGGCCGGGCTTCTCCGGGAGGCCGGTTTCCTGGTTTGTGCCTGACAGCTTGTCTCGCCAGTGCGGGGCGAGGAGGAGGATGCCGGCGGTGGCCGTGACCGAGA
This sequence comes from Nonomuraea rubra, assembly GCF_014207985.1. Taxonomy (NCBI): domain Bacteria; kingdom Bacillati; phylum Actinomycetota; class Actinomycetes; order Streptosporangiales; family Streptosporangiaceae; genus Nonomuraea; species Nonomuraea rubra. The sequence continues at coordinate 9,966,802 of NZ_JACHMI010000001.1, forward strand.
GGGCGAAGCCGTACGAGCGGGCCAGGTCGGGGGCGAACAGGACGAGGAAGAGGACCGTGGCCGACAGGGCTGCGAAGCCGTCCTTCGAGCGGCCCGTACCCATGGCGATGGCTGCGGCGAGACCCATGAGAAGAGCGCGGAGCACGCTCGGGGACGGCCGGGCGACCACCGTGAACGCGAGCATCGCTACGGCGGCGAAGCCCGCCCTGACGGGAAGGGAGAGGCCGATCAGGCGGGAGAGGGCGAGCACCGCGCCTGCGACGATCGCCAGATTGGCGCCTGAAACGGCGTTCAGGTGGCTCAGACCCGCTTCTCTGAGGTCGGAGGTCACCTGGGGATCCATGCGGGAGACGTCGCCCACGACGAGGCCGGGGAGGAGGCCGCGCTGGTCGGGAGGGAGGACGTCGGCGGCGGATCGGAGGCCCGATCTGAATGCGCCTGCCGCTGTGTGCAGGGTGGATGGGCGTGTCAGGACGCGCGGCGGGCTTCGGACGAGCAGGGTTGCCGCTTCCAGGGTGCCGGGGGTTGGTCTCGCCAGGCGGCCGGTGACTTCTACGTCCTGGGTGGGCAGGAGGGTGGACCAGGCTTGGCCTGTGGCGAAGACCGTGATGGGGATGTTGACGGCTTGTCTGGTTGTGGGGGTTTGGATGAGTTTGAGGTTCGCGGAGACTACGTAGCTCTCCTGGGTGAAGCGGGCGTTTCTGTTGGATCTGCGCTTTGGGTCGCCGGTCAGGGTGATGTGGGCGGCGATGAAGGCGTTTTTGCTGGCCAGGTCTGCTGTCGGGCCCGTTGTGAGGGCGTGGATGCGAAGGGCTGTCGAGGCTGAGGCCGCTGCTGTGCAGATGAGTGTGGCCAGCAGGATGTTGCGCCATCCGGCGCGCCCGGATGGCGAGGGTGGGTCGGATGCGAAGCGTGGCGGGGAGGGGAGGGCGGGGCCGGGTGGTGTGGTGGATGGCGTTGGGCGTGATTGTTGGCGGGACGTCGCGGGTGTTCTTGTGAGCCAGGCTGTGGCTGCGGCGGCGAGGGCTGCGGAGGTGGCGACGATCATGCCGATGAGGGGTGGGCAGGCGAGGAGGATCAGGGCGCTGGCCCACGCTGTCAGGGCCGGGAGGACCAGGGGCCAGGCATGCGCCTGCCTGGCGGTTTGCTGGTGTTCCTGAGCAGGGTCAGGCCTCGGGCCGCTGCAGGCCCGTGCAGCGTCGGTCTGCTCACTGGTGTGTACGCCGGTGCGGTGCGCAGGTTGAGGCCGGGCCGTGGGGTGGCGGCTGTTGCCGGGGTGGGGGTCGGGCATGTCAGACCCGGACCTTCGGCTTGATTTCCTCGAACTTTCTTGGGCCGATGCCAGTGACTTCGCGGAGTTGTTCGATGCTGGTGAAGCCGCCGCGGGTTGTGCGGAACTCGGTGATGCGGGCTGCCAGGACCTCTCCCACGCCTGGGAGTTGTTCGAGTTGGTCGGTGGTGGCGGAGTTGAGGTCCAGGATCGTGGCGGCGGGGTCGGTGGCTGGAAGGCCGGGTTGGGCTGCTTCGGGGGAGGTGGCGCCCACCACGATCTGCTCGCCGTCGATCAGGCGTCTGGCCAGGTTGAGTGAGCCTGTGGAGGCTCTGCGGGACACGCCTCCCGCGGCTGTCACCGCGTCCGCTACCCGGGCGCCCGTGGGGAGCCGGTAGACGCCGGGGTGGCGGATCTTGCCGGTCACGTGGACGGTGACCTTGGTTGACGTGGTCGCTGGGGGCGTGGGTGCCATCGGGCTCATGGGAGTGGGTGGTGGCAGGGGTTGTGATGAGGGTTTCGACTGCCAGATGAAGAAGATGGCCACGGCGGTTGCCAGCACGCTCACGGCGAGAAGGACGCGTAGGCCGGGTTTGCCTGGGTCGAGGGCCGTCTCGCCCTGGGTGGCCACGAGTTTGCGTAGTGCCTGGAGGGCGGCGGGCGATGGTGATGGCGATGAAGTGGGCGGCGGGCCGGGGGCAGGAACGCCAACGGGGGCCTTGACGAAGGCGGGGGCCTTGACGAAGGCGGGGGCGGAGGTAGCGGTGGGGGCGGGGTCAGTGTTTGGGGAGGCGGGACTGGGTGGTGGGGTGGTTGGCCACCGCTGGGCCGGCGGGGCGTCCTGGTCAGCCGGCGACCAGGACGGGGCGGTCGGCCGCCGCTCGACCGACGGCTTGTCCTGCTTGGCTGGGGACCGCCCAGCCGGATGCGGGCGCTCTGGTGGTAGGGGCTGATGCAGGAGGAAGTCGGTGCCGTCCCCGCTGGTGTGCTCGGTGATCGCAGCGCTGACGCGAGAGGTGTGCGTTTGAGGTGGTGGCCCGAAGGGGGTGTCGGCCGCTTGGGCGCGCTCCGGTGGCTCCTGCGGCGAGGTCGGGCGGCGCTTCGGTGGGTATGCCGGGACGGCTGCCGTGCCCCACGGAGGGCGGCCGAGGAGGCGGCGGGGGCGGCGGGCAGGGGTGGTGATCGACCGTAGCCGGGACTCGGCTATGGCGCGCTCTGCCGTGGGGTCGGGGGTTCGCACGGCGGAGAATGTATGGCTTGAGCTTTGGCTGGCGGGGACCGAGCGGGGTTCTGTGGATGGAGGAGGCAGCGGGGTGGATGGTTGTGGACAGTGCGGAGAGCCAGGTGGGCGGAGGAGAGGGCTGGGTCGGTGGGTCGGGGAAGGTGTGGCTAGAGGTCAGGTGAGGTGATGGTCAGGCCGAGCAGGCCTGGGCCCACGTGGGCGCCGATCACGGCCCCCACCTCGACCATCCGAAGATCCCTCAGCCCCGGCACCCGCTTCCGCAACCGCTCCGCCAACGCCTCCGCTCGTTCCCTCGCCGCCAGATGCTGCACCGCCACCTCTACCCGCCTCTCCCCCGCCACCTCCACCGCCAGGTCCTCCAGGCGGGCGATGGCGCGGGACGACGTACGGACCTTCTCCAGGAGGGAGATGCGGCCGTCGGCGAGGTGCAGGAGCGGCTTGATCATGAGGGCGGAGCCGAAGAGGGAGGCTGCCGCGCCGATGCGGCCGCTGCGGTGAAGGTAGTCGAGGGTGTCGACGTAGAAGAACGTCCGGGTGCCGCGCATGCTGCGGCGGGCGGCGGCGGCGACCTCGTCCGGCGGGGCTCCGGACGCGGCGGCGCGGGCGGCTGCCAGGACGGGGTAGCCCAGGCCCATCGCGATGGAGCGGCTGTCGATCACGTCCACCGGTACGGGGGCGTCGCGGGCGGCGGTCCTGGCGGACTCGATGGTGCCCGACAGTTCGCCCGAGACGTGGATCGAGACGATGGCCGTGGCCCCGCCGGCAGCCAGGTCGGAGTAGCAGGCGGCGAAGCGGGCGGGGGCGGGGCGGGAGGTGGTGGCGTGGGCGAGGTCTCCGGTGAAGGATCCCTCGTCGAAGGTGCGACCGCCGGTGAAGGACCCCTCGTCGAAGGTATGGCCACCTGAAGGGCCGCTTGGAGAGTCGCCTGAAGACCCGCTTGAAGGGCCGCCGCCGGCCGTGGTGACGCGTGGGCCGGGACCCTGGGCGATCACCTGTACGGGCACCACCGCCACCCCAGCCACAGCCCCCAGATAAGCAGTCGAATCCGTAACCACGGCAACCGATGGCGACATAACCCGAGATTAGCTACTGAACCGGCGTTCCACCCCGCCACACCCGCCGCGGCTTCAGCCCGAACGACCAGGCGAAGGCGCCCTCGTGGTCGGCGTCCCACTGGACGATGTCGGCCAGCCGGCCGGGAGCCAGCACGCCGCGGTCGGGCGCGCCGAGTACGGTGGCGCCGCCGAGGGTGGCCGCGCGCAGGGCGTCGTTGACGCTCATCCCGAACGCCGACACCGCCATGGCCACGACCAGGGACATCGAGGTGATGCCGCAGTAGCCGGGGTTGTGGTCGCTGCCGAGGGCGATCTGCACGCCGTGCTTGATCATCTGGCGGACCGGCGGGAGGTGGCCGCGCTGGAGGGCGGTGGCGGGGCAGACGACGGCGGGCACGCCGTAGCGGGACATGATCGCGATGTCCTCGTCGGACATGTGGTGCAGCCCGTCGGCCGACGCGCAGCCGAGCTCTGCGGCGAGCTGGACGGCGCCGCGGCGGCTGAAGATGCCGGCGTGGATGCGCGGCAGCAGGCCCACGTTGCGGCCGGAGGCCAGGACCCAGCGGGATTCCTCGGTGGTGAAGTAGCCCTCGTCGCAGTAGACGTCCACGCTGTCGGCGCCGGCGGCGGCCGCGTCGGCGCACCAGGCGCCCACGGCCTCGACGTACTCGCGCTGCCTGCCGAAGTACTCCGGCGGCACCACGTGCGCGGCCAGGAACGTGACGTGCACCCGCGGCATCATCGGCTCCTTCTCCAGCTCGCGCAGGAGCCGCACGTCGGCGAGCTCGCCGTCGCGGGTGAGGTGGTAGCCGGTCTTGGCCTCGACGGTCGTGGTGCCGCTGAGCAGCCAGCCGCGCAGCCGCTCGCGCACGCCGTTGCAGAGCGTCCACGGGTCGGTGCCGCGGGTCACGGTGACGGTGGAGCCCACGCCGCCGCCCGCCGCGGTGATCGAGGCGGAGGTGGAGCCGCCGGTGCGGATGGCCAGCTCGGCGTAGCGGTTGCCGGCGTAGACGGGGTGCGTGTGGGCGTCGATGAGGCCGGGCGTGACGAGTGCGCCGCCGAGGTTCTCGACGTGGTCGACGTCGACGATGTCATCGACCACGCCGGGCACGCTCTGGGGAAGGTCCGGCGCGCGGCCGACCCAGGCGATGCGGTCGTTGTGCACCAGGATGGCGGCGTTGCTGAGGACCTCGTTGCCGGTCCAGAGGCGGCCGATGTTGGTCAGGAGTCGGACGGTCACCGCATCACCACCCCGTACGACCCCCCGCACGAGCGCGCAGCCCAGCGCACGGCCTGTGCCGCGCCCACTGAGTCCGCTCCGGGTCCGGACGACATGGGGGGTCTCCTGCTCTTCCGCATCGAGTTGTGCGGTGACCGTATCGCCGGAGCCATGATCCGGCGATTTCAGTTCAGTTACGTTATTTCACATGTTGGGCTGCTGTACAGGGTTATTCGGAAGAAAGACCATTCATCCCAACCATCACGCAGCCCTACCTTGTCACCATGGTTACCGCTGACGACGTTCACACCCTCAGCCACCATGAGACCAGAACCCAAACCCAAAACCAGACCAACGTTAGGTCTGGCCAATCCTAGCAATCCCAGGGTTCTGGGACCACTGCCGCTTTTGGGTAGCTGTGCGCGCTTTGCGGCGAGTAATGCGCGAAGTGGCCCGGCCATGACGGCCGGGCCACCCGACAGGTTCCTAGGAGACGCGCTCTACCGGCTTGCCCACGCGCAGCAGCTCCTGCGACAGGCTGGGCAGGACCCTGGCGTGCAGGATCGTCCCGTCGCCCACGTGGTCCACGGAGAGCACCTCGCCCTCCCGGTGGGCCCGGGAGATGAGATCCCCCCGCTCGTACGGCACCAGCAGATGCACCTCGTGATCGAGCCGCGGCAGCCGCTCCTCGATGAGCTGCATCAGCGCGGGGATGCCCTTGCCCGTGCGGGCGGACACCACGATGCTGTCCCGCTCACGCCGCGCGATCCGGTCCAGCACCTCCTGGTCGGCCGCGTCCGCCTTGTTGATCACCACGATCTCGGGGATCTCGGAGGCGCCCTCGATGTCGGCGAACACCTCACGCACGGCCGCGAGCTGACCCTCGGGGTCGGGGTGCGACCCGTCCACGACGTGCAGGATCAGGTCGGAGTCGGCGACCTCCTCCAGCGTGGACCTGAACGCCTCCACGAGCTGGTGCGGCAGGTGCCGGACGAAGCCGACGGTGTCGGCGATCGTGAACAGCCTGCCCTCCGGCGTGCGCGCGCGGCGCACGGTCGGGTCGAGGGTGGCGAACAGTGCGTCCTCCACCAGCACGCCCGCGCCCGTGACGCGGTTGAGCAGCGAGGACTTGCCGGCGTTGGTGTAGCCGGCGATGGCCACGGCGGGCACCTCACGGCGCTGGCGCCGGTAGCGCATGGTCTCGCGCGAGGTGGACATGCCGCTGATCTGGCGGCGCAGCTTGGACATGCGCTCGCGGATCCGCCGGCGGTCCAGCTCGATCTTGGTCTCACCGGGGCCGCGGCCGCCGATGCCGACGCCGCCCGCGGCGCGACCGCCGACCTGCCGGGACAGGTTGCCACCCCAGCCTCGCAGGCGCGGCAGCAGGTACGACAGCTGCGCCAGCTCGACCTGGGCCTTGCCCTCGCGGCTCTTGGCGTGCTGGGCGAAGATGTCGAGGATCAGCGCGGTCCGGTCGATGACCTTGACCTTGACGATGTCCTCGAGCTGGCGGAGCTGGCCAGGGGTCAGCTCACCGTCGCAGATCACGGTGTCGGCGCCGCTGGACTCGACCACGTCGCGCAGCTCCAGCGCCTTGCCGGAGCCGATGTACGTGGCCGGGTCGGGCTTCTGGCGACGCTGGATGAGCCCGTCGAGCACCTGCGACCCGGCCGTCTCGGCCAGGAGCTTCAGCTCGAGCAGGGAGTTGTCGGCGTCCTCCGCGGTGCCGGAGGTCCAGACGCCGACCAGGACGACCCGTTCGAGCCGCAGCTGACGGTACTCGACCTCGGAGACATCCTGGAGTTCGGTGGAGAGTCCCGCCACGCGGCGGAGCGCCTGGCGATCCTCTAGGTCCATGTCGCCGGTCTCGAACGCGTCGAGCTCGGAGTATTCGTGCATTCGTGTCATCTCTATGAGGGAACGTCTGGACACCTCGGTGTCTTCCCACGATGGTGGCACGACATCCGCGGCGCAATCATCTGGTTAATCAAGCGGGCTTCACGGTGATGTTCCCCGAACCGGCGGTCAGCGAGATCTTGTGCGCGGAGGAGGTGTCGTTCTTGACCGTCACGGCGGTGTCACCCGAGCCCACCTCGGACTTCACGTCGTAGGCGCCGTCGGGGACGCTGAGCGTGATGTCGCCCGATCCGGCCTCCAGCTCGGCGCTGTCGGGCGCGGTGACGTACTTGAGCTCGAGGTTCCCCGAGCCCGTCTCCGCGAACACCTGCTTGCCCGCCAGCCCGGCGGCGTCCACGTCGCCGGAGCCGGCGTTCACGTCGATCGGCCCGGTGAGGTTCCTGAGCGTCAGGTTGCCCGAGCCGGTCTCCAGGTCGACCGAGAGACCCTTGGGGATCTCGATCTTGTAGTCGACGCTGCAGCCCCCGCCCCAGTCCGACGGGCACGTGTACGACATGAGCAGCGTCTCGCCCTCGACCTTGTGCTCGGGCTTGGGCTTGCTGCCTTCACCGCGCCAGTGCAGGGTCTCGACGACGCGTACGGCGGTGCCGCCGGTCTCGGTGATCACGGCGTCGCCCGAGTTGCTCCTGAGCTGGAGCTTGGTGACCTTCTCCGTCACCTGGTACGAGGCCGACTCCGAGGTGCCCGGCTGGGCGAGGTCGGCCAGCCCGCAGCCGGTCAGCAGCGCGGCGGAGGCCAGCAGTCCGGCCGCGAGCGCGATGGTCTTCATGGAAGAGATGGTGTCGCGCGATCCCCCTGGCCCACATCGGGGATGACCCCAGGCGAACCCCAACCTTTGACCCCTGAGGGTCAGGGGGGTAACTTCACTTCCACAATCCAGAACTCATTTTCCACAATACGGAAAGAGGTCCCATGGAGATCACCGGCCCGATGCTCGACCGGTTCGACGAGATCCTCACGCCGGAGGCGCTCGATTTCGTGGCGGCTCTCCAGCGGGAGTTCGGCGCCAGGCGGCTGGAGCTGCTGGAGGCCCGCCAGGCGCGCCAGGCGGAGCTGTCGGCGGGCGGCATGCTCGACTTCCTGCCCGAGACGAAGGAGATCAGGGAGAGCGACTGGCAGGTCGCGCCCCCGGCGCCCGGCCTGGAGGACCGCCGCGTCGAGATCACCGGCCCCGTCGACAAGAAGATGACCATCAACGCGCTCAACTCCGGCGCCAAGGTGTGGCTGGCCGACTTCGAGGACGCCAACTCCCCGCTCTGGGAGAACTGCGTGTCCGGCCACCTCAACCTGCGCGACGCGCTCGACCGCACGATCGACTTCGAGACCGGCGGCAAGGCGTACGCGCTCAAGCCCGACGGCGAGCTGGCCACCGTGGTCGTGCGCCCGCGCGGCTGGCACCTGGACGAGAAGCACGCCCAGGTGGACGGGCGGCCCGTCTCGGGGTCGCTGTTCGACTTCGGGCTCTACTTCTTCCACTGCGCCCAGCGGCAGCTCGACAAGGGCAAGGGCCCGTACTTCTACCTGCCCAAGATCGAGTCGCACCTGGAGGCGCGGCTCTGGAACGACGTGTTCACCAGGGCCCAGGAACTGCTCGGCATCCCGCACGGCACGATCAGGGCGACGGTGCTGATCGAGACGTACCCGGCGGCGTTCGAGATGGAGGAGATCCTCTACGAGCTGCGCGACCACTCGGCCGGGCTGAACGCGGGCCGCTGGGACTACCTGTTCAGCGTGATCAAGAAGTTCCGTACGAGGGGCCGTGAGTTCCTGCTGCCCGAGCGGAACGCGGTCACGATGACGGCCCCGTTCATGCGCGCGTACACCGAGCTGCTCGTGCGCACCTGCCACAAGCGCGGCGCGCACGCCATCGGGGGGATGGCGGCGTTCATCCCCTCGCGCAGGGACCCCGAGGTCAACGCCGTGGCGCTGGAGAAGGTGCGGGCGGACAAGACGCGCGAGTCCGGCGACGGGTTCGACGGGTCGTGGGTGGCGCACCCTGACCTGGTGCCGATCTGCCGGGAGGTGTTCGACGGCGTGCTCGGCTCGCGGCCGAACCAGCTCGACCGGCTGCGCGAGGACGTCAGCGTCACGGCCGGCGAGCTGCTGGCCGTCTCCGAGACGCCGGGCGACATCACCGAGGCGGGGCTGCGCAACAACGTGGACGTGGCGCTGCGGTACCTGGCCGCCTGGATGGGCGGGCTCGGCGCGGTCGCCATCCACAACCTCATGGAGGACGCCGCCACGGCCGAGATCTCGCGGTCTCAGATCTGGCAGTGGATCCACAACGACATCACGCTCGCCGACACCGGCCAGCAGGTGACCAAGGAGCTGGTCGAGCGGATCATCACCGAGGAGGTGGCGAAGATCGCCACGGAGCCGGGCTACGACGAGAAGCTCTTCGCGCAGGCGACGGCCCTGTTCAAGGAAGTGGCGCTGGACGATGATTTCGCCGAGTTCCTGACCCTTCCCGCCTACGCCCGGATGCCGTAAATATTCTGATGATGATGGACACGCTGGTCGCGGCTCTGCGTTCGCTCCTGCCCGCCGATTCGGTCATCACCGATCCGGTGCGATTGCGCACGTACGAGTGCGACGGCCTCACCTACCACCGGGCGACTCCCGGCGTGGTCGTCCTGCCCGGCACGGCCGAGCAGGTCGCCCAGGTGGTACGGCTGTGCAACGAGCACGGCGTGCCGTTCGTGGCCAGGGGCTCGGGCACCGGCCTGTCGGGGGGCGCGCTCCCGCGCGAGGACGGCGTGCTGATCGTCACCTCGAAGATGCGCGCGATCCTGGAGATCGACCTCGACGACCGCCGGGCGGTCGTGGAGCCCGGCGTCACGAACCTGGCCATCACCGAGGCGGTCCGCGACCGCGGCTACTACTACGCCCCCGACCCCTCCAGCCAGCAGGTCTGCTCGATCGGCGGCAACGTCGCGGAGAACTCCGGCGGCGCCCACTGCCTCAAGTACGGCTTCACCGTCAACCACGTGGAGGCCTGCGAGATCGTCACCCCGGACGGCGACCTGGTCACGCTCGACCGCATGGACCCGGGTTACGACCTGCTGGGGGCGTTCATCGGCTCGGAGGGCACGCTGGGCATCGCCACCAAGATCACGGTACGGCTGTGCCGCGCGCCCGAGGCCGTGACCACGGTGCTGGCCGCGTTCGAGAGCATCGAGCAGGGCGGGCAGGCCGTCTCGGCGATCATCGGCGCGGGCATCGTGCCGGCCGCGATCGAGATGATGGACGCGCTGGCCATCGAGGCTGCCGAGGCGGCGGTGGCCTGCTCCTACCCCGCGGGCGCGGGCGCGGTGCTGATCGTGGAGCTGGACGGGCCCGCCGCCGAGGTGGAGCGGCAGTTCGCGCAGCTCCGGGAGATCTGCGCGAACGCGTTCGAGCTGCGCGTGGCGGCCGACCCGGCCGAGCGGGCGGCGATCTGGAAGGGCCGCAAGTCGGCGTTCGCGGCCGTCGGGCGCATCAGCCCGGCCTACATCGTGCAGGACGGCGTGGTGCCGCGCACGTCGCTGCCCGCCGTGCTGGCCGCCATCGACCGGCTGTCGGCGGAGCACGACATCAGGGTGGCCAACGTCTTCCACGCCGGTGACGGCAACCTGCATCCGCTGGTGCTGTTCGACGACGCGGAGCCGGGCGCCGGTGAGCGGGCCGAGGTGGTGTCGGGCGCGATCCTCGACCTGTGCATCGAGCACGGCGGCTCGATCACGGGCGAGCACGGGGTCGGCGTGGACAAGTCCCGGTACATGCCGAAGATGTTCAGCGAGGACGACCTGGACACCATGCAGCTCGTCCGGTGCGCGTTCGACCCCCAGGGGCTGGCGAACCCGGGCAAGGTGTTCCCCACCCCGCGCCTGTGCGGCGAGGTGCCCGGCGTGCGCAAGGGCGTGCATCCGCTGGTCGAGTCGGGGAAGGCGGAGCAGTTTTGATCGCGGGCGTGACGGTGAGGGAGGCCGGCCCCGGCGACGCGGTGAACGGCGTGCGGCCCCGCTGGGTGGCGCTGCCCGAGACGGTCGGGGAGATCGCGGCCGTGCTGCGCGCCGGCGCTGAACAGGACCTGGCGGTGGTGCCGACCGGCGGCGGCACGAAGCTGCACTGGGGCCCGCCGCCCGAGCGGTGCGACGTGCTGCTCGACCTGTGCTGCATGAACGAGATCCTGGAGCACGCCGCGGGCGACCTGGTGGTGCGCGCCCAGGCCGGCGTGACCATGGACGCGCTGGCGGGCATGCTCGCGGCCAAGGGGCAGGAGCTGGCGCTCGACGTGCCGTTCACCGAGGGCACGACGGTCGGCGGCACGCTGGCCGCCTCGCTGCCCGGCCCGCGCTCCTTCCGCTACGGCACCGCCCGCGACCTGCTCATCGGCATCACCGTGGTGCTGCCCGACGGCACGATCGCCTGCTCAGGCGGCAAGGTGGTCAAGAACGTCGCCGGTTACGACCTGGGCAAGCTGTTCACCGGCTCGTACGGCACGCTCGGCGTCATCGCGGAGGCCACGTTCCGCCTGCACCCGCTGCCCGCGGACCGCCGCTGGGTCGTCGCCGAGCTGGATCGGGCCGAGGTGGCGCCGGTCGCCGCGCGGCTGGCGGCCTCGCAGGCCGAGCCGAGCGCGGTGGAGGTGGACTGGCCGGATCCCGGCGGGCCCCTCACGCTGGCGGCGCTGGTGGAGGGCACGGCGGCCGAGGCCAGGGCCGGGGCGCTGCGCGAGCTGATCGGCGGCGGCTCCCCGACCACGGAACAGCCCTCCTGGTGGGGGCTGATCGAGCGGGACGAGGTGCTGGTCGAGCTGCGGTTCCTCCCGAAGGACACCGCGGCCGTGCTCGACGCCGTGGCCGGGACCGGGCTGGCGCTGCGCGGCTCCGCCGTGAGCGGGCGGGTGCTGCTGGAGGCACGCGGGGCCCTGACAGAGGATGAGCTGGCCGCCGCCGTGGCGCGGCTCAGGGAACGGGCGCGGGCGCACGTGCTCGCCGCGCCGTACGACGGGCTGGACCGGTGGGGGCGGGTGAGCGGGCTGCCGCTGATGCGGCGGGTCAAGGAACGGTTCGACCCCGGGCGCAGGATGTCTCCCGGACGGTTCGTGGGAGGCATCTGATGGACCCGAAACTGATCAACGACTGCGTGCACTGCGGGTTCTGCCTGCCGACCTGCCCGACGTACGCGCTGTGGGGCGAGGAGATGGATTCGCCGCGCGGCCGCATCCACCTGATGAAGCAGCACGTCGAGGGCACCCCGATCACGCCCGAGATGGCCGGGCACTTCGACGCCTGCCTGGGCTGCATGGCGTGCGTGACGGCCTGCCCGTCCGGGGTGAAGTACGACCGGCTGATCGAGCTGACCAGGGTCGAGGTGGAGCGGCAGCACGTGCGCGAGCCTGAGGACCGGGCCGTGCGCGGGATCGTGTTCAACCTGTTCCCCTACCCGCGTCGGCTGCGGCTGCTGCGGCCGACGATGTGGCTGGCCGAGCGGATGGCGCCGTTCCTCACCCGCGCGAACCCGAGCCTGGGCGCCATGGCCGCGCTCGCGCCGCGCGTGGAGCACCGGCAGCGCCTGCCGCGCCTGGTCAGGGCCAGGGGGGAGCGCCGGGCCACCGTGGGGATGCTGCTCGGCTGCGTGCAGCGGGAGTTCTTCCCGCAGGTCAACGCGGCCACCGCGCGGGTGCTGGCGCTGGAGGGGTGCGACGTGGTCGTCCCGCCCGAGCAGGGCTGCTGCGGGGCGCTCAGCGTGCATTCCGGGCGCGACGCGCAGGCCAGGCGGCTGGCGGGCCGGACGGTCAGGGCGTTCGAGCGGGCCGGGGTGGAGACCGTCGTGGTGAACGCGGCCGGGTGCGGCTCCTCCATGAAGGAGTACGCCGAGTTGCTCGGGTACGAGCCCGGGTTCCGGGTCATGGACCTGTCGGAGTACCTGGCCGAGCTGGGGCCGGTGGCCAAGCGGCATCCGCTGCCGCTCACCGTCGCCTACCACGACGCCTGCCACCTGGCCCACGCCCAGGGGGTGCGGGCGCAGCCGCGCGGGCTGCTGGGCGCGATCCCGGAGCTGGTGCTGCGCGAGATCCCCGAGTCGGCCATCTGCTGCGGGTCGGCGGGCACGTACAACCTGCTGCAGCCCGAGGCCGCCCGCGACCTCGGGGACAGGAAGGCCTCGGCGGTCGGCACGACCGGCGCCGAGCTGCTGGTCTCCGCCAACCCCGGCTGCACGATGCAGATCGCCGCCGCCATGCGCCGCGCCGGCGGCACCATCAGGGTGGCGCACACGGCCGAGGTCCTGGACGCCTCCCTGCGTGGAGTGATGCTGTGAGCGACCGCAGGGAGCGAACCATCAGACGCAGCGAGTTGCTCGCCGGCCCGACGGAGGAGGGTCGGTGAGTGTCCAGTCCGTGGAGCGGGCGCTGGACGTGCTCGAAGCGCTGGCCGAGCACGGCGGCGAGGCCGGGCTGTCGGAGATCGCCGCCAGGACCGGGCTGCCGTACGGGACCATACACCGGCTGCTGCAGACCCTGCTCGCCCGCGGTTACGTACGCCAGGAGTCCGACCGCCGCTACGCCCTGGGCGGCGGCCTGGTACGGCTGGGCGGCATCGCGGAGAGCATGGTCGGGGTGTGGGCGCAGCCGTACCTGACCAAGATGGTCGAGCTGTCCGGCGAGACCGCGAACCTGGCCGTGCTCGAAGGCGACTTCGTCGTCTACGTGGCGCAGGTGCCCTCGCCGCGCAGGCTGCGGATGTTCGCCGAGGTCGGGCGGCGGGTGCTGCCGCACAGCACGGCGGTGGGCAAGGTGCTGCTGGCCGGGCGGCCCGCCTCGGACGCGGTCGCCGTGTTCGAGCGCACCGGCATGCCGCGCCGCACCCCCAACACGATCACCGACGTGTCCTCCATGCTCGCCGAGCTGGGGATGGTCAGGAGCCGCGGCTACGCCATGGACCTGGGCGAGGAGGAGCTGGGCGTGCACTGCCTGGCCGTGCCCGTGTGGGACGGCGACCGGGTGGTGGCCGCGATGTCGGTGTCGGGGCCGGCCGAGCGGATCGACGCGCTGGACCGCGACGACCTGGCCGAGCGCATGCGCAAGATCGCGCTCGACTTCGGCGGCGAGCTGGCTCCGGGCTGAGGCCGGCGGAGCGGCGGCGGGCTGAGGCTATTGTGTTGCGCTATGGGCAACAGCACGTCGGTTCAGTCCGTCGATCGTGCCATCGCGATCCTGGAGATCCTGGCCCGTGACGGGGCCACGCGCGTGACGGACCTGGCGGCCGAGCTCGACGTGCACAAGTCCACGGCGTTCCGGCTGCTGGCGGCCCTGGAGCGGGGCGGGCTGGTGGAGCAGACCGGGGAGCGCGGGCGCTACCGGCTCGGCTTCGGCGTCGTACGGCTGGCCGGGGCCGCCACCGCGCAGCTCGACCTGTCGCGCGAGAGCCGCCCGGTGTGCCTGCGGCTGGCGGAGGCGATCGGCGAGACCGTCAACATCGCGGTCGGCCGGGGCGGCGACGCGGTCAACGTCAGCCAGGTACGCGGCCCCGCGGCGATCAGCGGCCACAACTGGGTCGGGCAGCGCACCCCCTCCCACGCCACCTCCAGCGGCAAGGTGCTGCTGGCGCACGGCGTGCTGCAGCTCGGCCCCGAGCTGGAGCGCTACACGCCGCACACCATCACCGCGCCGGAGGAGCTGCGCCTGGAGGAGATCAGGGAGCGCGGCTGGGCGGCCACGGTGGAGGAGCTGGAGGTCGGGCTGAACGCGGTGGCGGCGCCCATCAGGGGCGCCGACGGGTCGGTGGTGGCCGCCGTCAGCGCCTCGGGGCCCTCCTACCGGCTGACGCCGGACCGGCTGGCAGAGGTGGGCGCGGCCCTGGTCGCGGGCGCGAGGGAGATAAGCCAGCGCATCGGATATTACGGTTAGTGGCATGTGTAGAAGCATCAAGACCCTCCGCCCGCCGTACACCGAGAGCGTGACCGAGGAGGACGTGCGGGCCGCGGCGCTGCAGTACGTCAGGAAGATCTCCGGCTTCCGCGCGCCCGCGGCGCACAACGCGGAGGCGTTCGACCGGGCCGTCGAGACGATCACCAGGGCCTCCGAGGAGCTGCTGGGGGCGCTCCAAGTTCGCGGGAGTCGTTGACAGGGCCTGCGCGTCGGAGAAGTCTCCCCGGTGTAACCCCCAGCGATCCCCCAGGGAGCTCCCATGATCAGCGGGTTGTACCAGGGACAGGACGGCGACTCTCGGCTGGCGCTGCGCATCGACGTCGACGGGGCCAGGCCCATGGGCCGGGTGAGCGGCGACCTGTTCACGGTGGCCGGGGCGACCACCTCCTACGTCGGCTCGTTCGTGGTCCACGCCCCCGCCGTGCGGGCCGGGCTGATCCAGGGGCGGGGAGACTTCACGTTCGCCGCCCCGGCGCGCGACGTGAGCATCACGATCACCGGGGACGCCGTGACGGCGGCGGTCGCGGGGCGCACCTACCAGGTGTCGTTCGTCTCGCCGCACTTCCGCAGCGTGCTGCTGGAGCAGGACTCCGTGGTGGGGACGGCGCCGTTCGTGGCGTACCGCACCGGGTCGCTGCCCGGGCCCGCCGGGTCGCCGGACCGGGAGCTGAACGTGGTGTCGGCGTACGCGGAGGCGGGCATCGAGCTGACCCTGGCAGAGCCGGGCGTCATCCCCGTCGAGGGGTCGGGCACGGACCTGGCGTGGGACGACGCCGAGCTGCACCACGCGATGACGCGGCACTTCGGCGCGTTCGGGGACGCGGTGGCGTGGCGGCTGTGGCTGCTGGTGGCCAGCAAGCACGTGGGCGGCTACCGGGGGATCATGTTCGACTACAACGACGCGCACCAGCGGCAGGGCGCCGCGGTCTTCTACGACGCGATCAAGGGTGACACGCCGCAGGCCCAGCGGGCGCAGTTACGGACGTACGTGCACGAGCTCGGCCACGCCTTCAACCTGCTCCACTCCTGGCAGAAGAACCTCGCCACCCCGCCCCAGCCCCTCGGCCCCCACGGCGGCTTCGGCGACCTGTCGTGGATGAACTACGTGCAGAACTACCAGCCCGGCGGCGAGCCGGGCTACTGGGCCGCCTTCCCCTTCCAGTTCACCGACGCCGAGCTGATCCACCTACGCCACGGCTTCTACCGCGACGTCGCCATGGGCGCCAACGCCTTCGGCACCGGCGCCGCCGAGATCGACCCCTTCGAGCAGCCGGTCGAGGACCACTCGGGGCTGCGGCTGGAGCTGCGGGCCAAGGACTCGTACGAGCTGGGCGAGCCCGTCGTGCTGGAGCTCAAGCTCGCGTACGTGGACGAGCCGCGCACGACGCACGGCCACCTGCACCCCGACACGGAGTTCACCCAGGTGTCGATCACGCAGCCGGGCGGCAGGACCGTGCTGTACCGGCCGATGATGCGGCACTGCGTGGACACCTCCCCCGAGATCCGCCTGGACCCGGGCAACCCGGCCATCTACCGCAGCGCGTACATCGGGCACGGCCGGGACGGCCACTACTTCCAGCTCCCCGGCGAGTACCAGATCCGCGCCCAGTACGTCGCCGCCGACGGCTCCCGCATCGTCTCCCCCGTCTGCCCGATCAGGGTGCGCTTCCCGGTCAGCCGTGACGACCACCTGGTGGCCGAGCTGATGCTGGGCGAGGACCAGGGCAAGCTGTTCTCCCTGATGGGGTCCGACTCGCCGGCGCTGCGCGCGGGCAACGAGGCGCTGGACGAGGTCATCGGCCGCTACGGCGACCACCCGCTGGCCGTCTACGCCCGCCTGGTCAAGGGGCTCAACGCGGAACGGGAGTTCAAGGAGCTGACGGCCGGCAACCGGCTGCGCGTCCGCCCGCCGGACCCGAAGCAGGGCATCGAGCACCTGACGGCCGTGGCCAGGGACGCCGGCATCGACAACATCACGCTGAACCTGGCGATGCGGCGGCTGGCCCGGGCGGAGGCGCGGCAGGGGGACATCGTGCGGGCCAACGCGGTCATGGACAAGATGGTCGCCACGTTCGAGGCCAAGGGGGTCAACGAGATCGTCCTGGGGCAGATCCGCCGCCAGGCCGAGCTGACGAAGTCCGCGCTCAGCGCCGAGCTCTCCTGAGCTAGCCGCCGGTACGGGAGACCGGCACGCCGCCGGCACAGGTGATCTTCAGTTCGAGCTCCTCGCCCTCGTCCGGCTCGAACTCGACCTTCGCCTCCCGCGCCGGCCCCGGCTCCACCTCGTCCACCGAGTAGTCCTGGGCGGGGCTCCAGGAGCGCAGCGTGACCAGGTCGCCGTCGCAGGAGGCGATCACCGTGCCGCCCGCGCTGCGGATCAGCCTGCCCTGCGAGGTCCCCGACGGCGCCGCGCTCGCGGTGACGGCGGCGCGGGTGGTGGCGGTGGCGAGGGCGGCGCGGACGTCGTCACGGCTGAGCACGTGGCTGTCGGTGCCGGTCAGGCCGTTGCCGAGCAGGCCGAGCACCGCCACCGCGGCGCCGGTGGCCGCGAGCGCGGTGACCACCCAGGCGACGACGAGCTTCTTCATGCCACTCAGATTTCCCCACGTACGGCTAAGGCCAGGTTAAGGCGACGCTAAGGCTGCCCTGGACAGCGGCGATGACCGTCTACGTTTCTGTATATGGCGGACATCCTGCTCATCGAGGACGACGTGGCGATCCGTACAGCGCTCAGCCGCGGGCTGCGGGACCTCGGCCACGCCGTCTCCTCCTCGCCCACGGCGCTGGAGGGGCTGCGGCTGGCCGTACAGGACCGGCCGGACCTGATCGTGCTGGATCTGGGGCTGCCCGATCTCGACGGGGTGGAGCTGCTGCGGATGTTGCGGGCGGTCAGCCGGGTGCCGGTCATCGTGGCGACGGCCCGCGACGGGGACGCCGAGATGGTGCCGGTGCTGGACGCGGGGGCCGACGACTACGTGGTCAAGCCGTACAGTGCGGCGCAGCTCGACGCGCGGGTGCGGGCCGTGCTGCGGCGGGCCGGCGGCGCGGCGCCCGAGGAGCCGCTGAAGGTGGGGGCGCTGCGGGTGGACCCGCGGGCGCGGACCGCGACGCTGGACGGGGCCGCGCTGGACCTGACGCCGCGGGAGTTCGACGTGCTGCACTACCTGGCGGCGCGGCCGGGCGAGGTCGTCACCAAGCGGGAGCTGCTGACCGAGGTGTGGCAGCTGCCCTACGGGGGTGCCGACAAGACCGTGGACGTGCACCTGTCGTGGTTGCGCAGGAAGCTGGGCGAGACGGCCGCCGAGCCCGTGTACCTGCACACGGTGCGCGGCGTCGGGGTGAAGCTGGTCGAGCCGTCGTGAGGCGGTGGCTGGCGCTGCTCGTCGCGGCCACGACGTCGCTGGTGCTGATCGCGCTGCTGGTGCCGATGGCGCTGCTGATCCGGGCGGTGGCCGAGAACGGGGCGATGAGCCGGGCCACGGCCGCCGCGGAGTCCGTGGCGGTCGCGGTGGGCACGCCCGACCTGGGGCTGGCGGTGGAGCAGGTGTCGCGGCCCGTGACGGTGTTCCTGCCGGACGGGCGGACGGTCGGGGACCGGGCCGCCCGGTCCGACGCCGTACGCCTGGCCGCCACCGGGCGCAGCGTCACCGCCGAGGCCGACGGGGGCAGGGAGGTGCTGGTCTCGGCGCAGTCGCCCGGAGGGACGGCCGTGATCAGGGTGTTCGTGCCGGACGCCGAGCTCATGCGGGGTGTCAGGGAGGCGTGGCTGGCGCTGGCCTTGCTAGGGATCGGGCTGGTGGCACTGGGCATCGTGCTGGCGGACCGGCTGGCGCTGGCGGTGACGCGGCCGGTGGACGGGCTGGCGCGGGTCTCGCACCGGCTGGCCGGAGGCGACCTGACGGCCAGGGCCGAGCCCGGCGGGCCGCCCGAGGTGCGTTCTGTGGCGCTGGCGCTCAACCACCTGGCCGGGCGGATCGACGAGCTGCTGGCGGCAGAGCGGGAGTCCGTGGCCGACCTCTCTCACCGCCTGCGCACGCCGCTGACGGGCCTGCGGCTGGACGCCGAGTCGCTGCGCGACCCTGAGGAGGCGGCGCGCGTGCAGGCCAGGGTGGACGCGCTGGAGCGGGCCGTGAGCGCGGTGATCACGGAGGCGCGGCGGCGCTCGGCCGGGCGCGGCTCGTGCGACGCGGCGGCGGTGGTGCGCGAGCGCGTGCGGTTCTGGTCGGTGCTGGCCGAGGACCAGGGGCGGGAGGTGTCGATCTCCGTGCCCGACGGGCCGCTGCCGGTAGCGGTGGGGGTCGAGGAACTGGCGGCGTGCGTGGACGCGCTGCTCGGCAACGTCTTCGCGCACACCCCCGAAGGGGCCTCCATGTCCGTACGGCTCCAGCCTCGCCCCCAGGGCGCCCTGCTGGTCGTGGAGGACGCCGGGCCCGGGTTCGACGCCGCGGCGCTGGAGCGGGGGGCCAGCGGGGGCGGCTCGACGGGGCTGGGGCTCGACATCGCGCGGCGTACCGCCGAGTCGTCGGGTGGCGGGCTGGCCGTCTCCAGGTCGGCGGAGGGCGGGGCCCGGGTGGACGTCACCTTCTCGTCGCCTTAACCGGCCTTTAGCGCCCGGTTACCGGAGATCGCGATTACCTGGACCCATGCGAATCACGAAGAAGCTCCTCGTTGCCGGAATCGTCTCCCTCGCCGCCACCGGCGGCGCCGTCTACGCCACCGCCGCCTACGCCGCGGAGTCCGCCGGGACCGCCGCTCCGGCCGTCGCCCCCAAGGTCACGGCCGAGCAGGCCATCGGCATCGCCCTGAAGGAGGTGCCGGGCTCCTGGGTCAGCGAGCTGGACTTCGACAGCCGGGGCCAGCAGGCCGACGTCTGGGAGCTGGAGCTGACCAAGGGCACCGAGCGGCACGAGGTGGACGTGGACGCCGCCTCGGGCAAGGTCACCAAGCAGCAGGCCGACCAGGACGACGACGACCGGGACGACGACGGTGACGACGGCGACGACGACTGATCCTGCGACGTGGTGATGGTGCCGGCCCGCGGTCAGCGGGCCGGCCTTCTCAGGTCCTGGGGGCGATCAGGAGGGTCACCGTGCGGTTGCGGCGGGGGTCGCGGAACGGGTTGTCCGACTGGTCGGCGCTGACCAGGGTGAAGGCGGTGATCGGCAGCCTGCCGCCCTCCGCCAGGTAGCGGGCCGCCACGAGGGCACGGCCCAGCGCGACCACGGAGCCGCCTCGTGTCCGCCCTCCGGGGACGGGCACCGCGTGGCCCACCACGGTGGTGTCCACCTGCATGCCCGCGATCCGGCGGCCGAGCGCGCGCAGCAGGGGCGGGCCCGCGGCGCCGATGTCCGCACTGGCCGGGAAGAGCCCCGTCTTGAAACGCACCCGTACGTCCTGGGACCGGCGCTGCACGATCAGCCCCGGCATGGCCAGCCTCCGTGCGATCACGACCAGCTCCCGCTTGCGATCGGCTGCCTGCCTGGCCTTGCGCTCCGACTCCGCCGCCTTCCTGGCCTCCACGGCCGCGACGTGCTCGCGCAGCGCGTCGGCCTCGGCCGAGGAGCCGGGCCGTGAGGCGGCGGGGCCGGCCGGCTGCGCCGTTCCGGCGGCCACCTGTCCCTGTGCGGCCGGGTCCGGGCTCAGGACGACGATCCCTGCGGCCAGCGCGACCACGGCTACCGCCGCCGCGGCCACCCCGAGCCAGCCGGTGTGGAGCAGGGGCTTCGAGCGGCGACGGCCGAGGCGAATCTCCTCGATCGTGCGCCGCCCCGCCTCCGCTCCCTGGTCGTCGGGCGACACCTCCTGCACGGCCGCCCAGCACCGGTCCGCCTCCTCCAGCTCCCCGCGCTGGGCGTGCACCCTGGCCCGCAGGTCGAGCGCGGCCACCACGGCAGCCGCATCCGCGTCGAGCGCGCTGGAGGTGCCCGGTGTGCCGGAAGTGTCAGGCGTGGCCCGGACGGCGAGGTCGGGCAGCTCCAGCTCGTCCAGGAGGCGTACGGCCCCGTCCAGGTCGCCCGCCCGCGCGGCCGACCGCGCCCCGTTCACGACGAGCCGCACCCGCAGCGGATCGCTCATCGCCTGACCAGCCCGATGATCTTGTCCTGCTCGTTCTTGGGCAGCATCCGGATCAACCGCTGGTTGACCCCCTCGAGCGCGCGCTGGTCACCATCGGCGATGGCCTGCATGCCCTCCCGGATGAGCGCGCCTGCCTGCCCCGCCGGCTCCAGCGCGTCCCGCAGCGCCTGGAACAGCTTGACAGGCCAGTCGGGGCCGCGCCGCTCCAGCTCCATCAGCAGCAGGTAGGCCCGGTCGATCTGAGCCCGCACCGCCGCCGAGTCCTGCGCCTGGATGGCCTCGCGCGAGCGCTGCCGCAGCCCGGCCAGCTCCTGCCGGTCCGCCGTGTCGCCCACCGCGTTCACCAGCCGCTCCGTCTCGGCCAGCAGCCCTTCCAGCTCCTCCACCAGGGCGGGCAGTTTCACGGCGTCCTCGACGTCGTCCAGCTCTGCCCCGAGCTCGCGCAGCCGCTCCTCGGCCGTGGCCGCCGCGCCCCCGTCCACCCTGGCGGCCTGCACCTGCTCGCGGGCGGTGGTGACCGTACCCTCGGACTCGATCTTGGCCAGGCGGCGGGAGGCGTCGGACGAGCCCTGGGCCGACGCCCGCAGGGAGTCCAGCCGCTGCTCGGTCTCGGCCAGCAGCGTCTGCAGCTTCTCCGGGTCCGGCGTGAGCACGTCGCTCAGGTTGATCTCGGCCTCGAACTGCGTCTGCACCAGCGGCACGTCCGCCACCACCGTGACCAGGCTGGACTCGTCCACCTCGAAGGTGACCTCGACCTCGGTGCCCGCGGGCAGGTCGATGGTCACGTCGACGGGCCTGATCTCCAGCATGCCGACCTCCCGGTTGCGGTCGCCGCGGCTCCGCTCGCCCTGCAGGACGGGGATGCGGATCGCGGCCTCGGCGTCGGAGCGGCGCAGGGCGGCTGCGGTGTGGAACACCTCGCGTACGGAGGTCGGCAGCGTAACCCCCTTGCGCAGCATCGGGGCGAACGCCCGGTCGGCGAGCTGGATCCCGAGCGAGTGCGCCAGCCGCACCCCGCCGAACTCGACCTCGCCGTGCTTGATCGACAGGGTGGAGGGCGTCAGCGGCCTGGGCGCGCCCTGGTCGTCGATCAGCTCGACGGTGAACCGCGAGGTCTGCCCCCTGTCGAGGTCCACCTCGGTGGCGAAGGAGCCGGAGGCGTTCAACGGGATCCGGCCGGTGGTGAACGGCGGCCGGCCGGCCGGGTTGCTCAGGATCACCGAGTAGCCGGTCCATTCGGTGGCCGGGCCGCTGACCCGCCCCGCGACGGTGGGCGTGGTCGTCGTGACGATGGGCTCGTAGGCCAGCTCGACCCCGAACTCCCCCTCCGCCCTCCTGACCGGCTGCGGCCGGCGCAGGGTGCCGGCGAAGATGGCGGCCCCGCGCGCGACGACGGTGGTGGGGTCGAGGCTGAGGTCCAGCTCGATGCCCAGGCCGTGGCGCGGGTCGGACAGCCGCTCCCTGAGCCCGGGCGACAGCGTGACGCCGCCGACCAGCAGCAGCCGGTCGATGTCGGCGGGGCCCAGCGAGGCCTCCTGAAGTGCGCGCCGGCACAGGTTGATCGCGCGGGCGTAGAACGGCTCGGCGGTCGAGTCGAGCTCGCCGCGGGTCAGCAGGTACTCGAAGGTCTCGGTGCCGCCGTCCTCTCCCAGGAGATCCACGGTGACGTCGGCGCGCTCGGACCGGGAGAGCTGGATCTTCGCCTCCTCGGCGGCGGCCTTCAGCTTGGCGAAGTTGAACCGCCAGCGCGGGTTGTCCCTGCGGAAGTCGCTCAGCCCCAGCTCGCGGCTGACGGCGGGCACGAGAACGCGCTCGACCAGCGCCCAGTCGATCAGCTTGCCGCCCAGGTACGGATCGCCCGCGTGGTTGAGCACCCGCAGGTCTCCGTCGTGCTTGCTGACCACGGCCGCGTCGAAGGTGCCGCCGCCGAAGTCGAACACCATCCAGTACGCCCGATCCTCGGCGTCGTTGAACCCGTACGCGAACGCCGCCGCCGTCGGCTCCTGCACGAGCGGGCATGCAGTGGTGAACCCGGCGAGCACGGCGGCGTCGGTGGTGGCCTTGTTCTGGTTCAGCGTGAACGCGGCCGGCACGGTGATCACGGCGGCGTCCGGCGGCGTGCCGGTGTGGTGTGCGGCGTCCGCCCGCAGCGACTTGAGCACCTCGGCCGACAGTTGCTGCGGCGACAGCTCCACCCCGGCCCTGGCGAAGCTCGTGCGCGCGTCGGCCAGCCCCATCTCCAGCTTGAACTCCGACGCGGCGTTCTCCGGGTCGGTCTCGACCCGCTCCTTGGCCCGCCGGCCGACGTGCACGAGGTCCGGCTTCGGCAGCCACACAGCGGACGGCGTGACGTCCCAGCCGTCGTTGTTCTTGATCACTGAGACGCCGTCGTGCTCGGCCACCGCGATCGCGCTGTTCGTCGTGCCGAGGTCGATGCCGAAATCGATGGTGTCACGCATGCTCGTTCCTCACGTGGTCTCGGGGCGGGCAGCCGACGATCACCTGGCCCATCTGGATGTGCCGGTCCCGCAGGTAGATCGACGGTCGTACGGTCTCCAGGACCGTCTCCGCGGTCAGGGACGGGTCGTCCTGGAACAGCAGGACCTCGATGGAGCGGCCGGAGTGGAACTCCTCGCCGTCGTGGTCCTGCACGACCAGCCCGGCCTCGGCCAGGGCGTCGCGGGTGGTGCGCAGGTAGCGGCCCGCCTGCCGGCTGGTGGCGTCCTTGCCCTGCTTGGCGAGCTTGCGCTCGGCCCGCCACAGGTTCGTGGCGGCGGTCGCGAGCGCCTTGTCGTCCGGAGCATCCGGGGCGTCCGGGATGTCCCGTGACGGGGCGAGGGCGGCGAGCAGGGCCGCGAGCTGCTCCTGGACGGGCTCGGCCCAGTCGGGCGGCGGGACGCGGAAGGCGGGATGGTGGCGGAGCTGGCGGAACCACGGGAGGAGGCTCACATGACCACCCCCCGGCGCCAGAGCCGCACCCTGGGCTGATGGTGTTCGCGCAGTGGCGGCCAAAGGTCGATGGCTTCCTCCATGAGCTCGGTGGCGCGCGGCAGCTCGCCGGGTACACGGTGCAGGCGCAGCGCCTCGGCGGCCAGCCGCCGGGCCCGCTCCTCGGATGGCCTGGAGCCGGACTCGCGCCGCCCGCGCAGCGCCCCGGCCAGCACCCCGGCGGTGGCGGGGCGGTTGCGCGGGTCGAGTTCGAGCGTGGCCATCACGATCTCGTCCAGGCGCGGATCGACGTCGTCGTTGTACCTGCTGGGCGGCAGCAGCGGCCGGTTGAAGCGGGAGAAGGAGTAGGAGGAGAACCGGACGCCGTCCTCGTACGGGAAGTGGTTGGTGAGCAGCAGGTACGCGATCGTGCCCACCGACCACACGTCGCTGGCGCACGAGTATCCCTGGTTGCCCAGCACCTCGGGTGCCATGAACACCAGCGTGCCCCGCGCGCTGGCCATGAGCGTGAACGGGTCGGCCCGCTTGGCCAGGCCGAAGTCGCTGACCCGCACCCGCATGACGCTGCCGTCGTAACCGACCAGGACGTTGGCCAGCGTGACGTCGCGGTGCACGATCGGCGGATCCTGCTCGTGGGCCACCGCCAGACCGCCCGCGATCTGCTCCATCACGTCCACCGCGACGTCCGTCGGAACGCCGCGCGGGTAGGCCGTGGTGAGCCGCTCCAGGCTGCCGCCCGGGACGTACTCCATGGTGAAGAAGCCGCGCAGGCCCTCGGGCGTCTGCACGGTCCCGGCGTCGAACAACCGCACGATGTTGGCGTGGCCGAGCGTGGACAGCAGCCGGGCCTCACCCAGCATGTCGTCCGTCTCCTCCAGCGACGCGACCCGCTTGAACAGCTTCATCGCCTGCAGCCCCAGGTACGCGTGCCGCACCCGGTGCACCTCCGCGAACGCGCCCTCGCCGAGCAGCCGGTCGATCACGAGCGTGTCGGTGACCTTGTCACCGCTGTTGAGCAGCGCCATCGCCCCGCCCCCTCACGCCGTACTGCACCGCGATGACCGTGATGTCGTCGGTGACCCCGCTCGCGGCGGCCGAGCCGATCAGCAGCTCGCACGCCCCCTCGATCTCGCCGGCGCCGTTCAGGACGGTGCGCAGCTCCTCCTCGCCGACGCCCCTGGTGAGCCCGTCGGTGCACAGCAGCAGCCGGTCGCCGCCGCTCAGCTCGTGCACCGACACGCCCGGCAGCACCTCCCCCGGCATGCCGACGAACCTGGTCAGCCGCCCCTCGCGCACGTGGTCCTGGGTGAGCAGGGCGAGCCCGCCCGCGCGGGCGAGGTAGATGCGGCTGTCGCCCAGGTGCACCGCCAGCGCGTGTCCCGCGCGCACCAGCAGCAGGGCCGTGGCGGCACCGGTGGTGCCAGGCCCGTTCCTGGCCGTGTCCCTGATCTGCTCGTTGAGCTGGGCCGTCGCCACGGTGACCGCGCGGTCCACGCCGGGGGCGGCGAGGGCGGCCACGCGCTCGCGCACCCTGCGGGGGAACTGCTCGACCACCGTCCGCGCGGTGACGGCGGCGTCGGCCAGGCCGCCGATGCCGTCGGCCACGACGAACGTGCCGTTGCCCGGGTCGGCCGCCAGCCGGTCCTGGTTCTCGCCGCGCAGGCCCGTCCGGGTGCCCGCCGCGTACGTGATCATGTGGCGGGCCCGCTGACGTTGAGCCGGTACCCGATGCCCGTGACCGTCTCCAGGATGCTCGGGCGCGACGGGTCCACCTCGATGCAGCGGCGCACCGCGCGTACCACGCCCGCCAGGTCGGACCTGGTGTACGAGCGGTGCGGCGCCCACTCCTCCCGCGGCCCCCACAACGCCGTGATCAGCGCCTGGTGGTCGCAGGCCACGGACGCCCCGCCCGTGCTGCGCCCGGCCATGTAGCGCAGGAGCTGGTGGCCCTGCGGGCGCAGCCCCGTGATGGGCGTCTCCACGCCGTTCTCGACCCGGTAGGCGCGCGCGGCCACCCAGTCGTAGCGCAGCGCGGGGCCGGTGTGGCGGACCGGGGTCGGCGGGCCGAACGGCGCGGGCTGCGTAGTGTGCGGGTCGAGGAAGGTCAGCTCCCAGTACAGCGGCTCGCCGCCGGCGGTCATGTCGCCGAGGATCAGCAGCGTGTCGCCGTGCTGGAGGCGCTTGCGCCCCTGCAGCCGCTCGGTGACGTCACCGTGGCGCAGCAGGGTGCCGTTCACGCTGGCGTTGTCGGTCACCGACCACATGCCGTCGGCGAAGTCGAGCGTGCAGTGCAGCCGCCCCACCCAGCGCTGCGGGTCGGGGCCCAGCTCCACGTCCGGGGCGTGCTCCGGTGAGGCCCGCCCGACCGTGATCGGCCCGCCGCCCAGCTCGATGCCGGTCATGACTCCGTCCGGTGAGCTGATGCGCAGGGTCACCGCCCGTACCACTTCCCGTTCCTCCCGCTCAACTCAGCCGGCCCGTGAGCTCCTGGCCGTCGGCACGGCTGACCAGGCACACGGCGTAGATCTGCCCGTTCTTCTTCTCCCACCGGTCCTTGCGGGGCCAGATGGTGTCGATCCGGTAGAGGGCGACGGGCGCGATGCCGGACGTCGCCTCGGCGCACTCGTCCTCGGCCTTGAAGAACACCCTCGCGTCGCCCGGCCACCGGTCCTCCGGGTCGTACAGCTTCACGTAGGCCCCGTTTTCCGCCCAGTGGGGCTCCTCGCAGCGCACGATGTCCACGCTCTGCGGCGAAGCCCCCCACGTCCGCCTGGACCGCACGCAACTGCCCACCGGCGGGTTGTCCGCGATGCGCTCCCCGAACAGATCCATCCACACCACCACCCCGTGCGGTAGGGGAGGCGGATCCTCCACGTGGCTGTCCGCGTAGGGCTCGTCGCCGATGCGGCTCACCACGCAGGGCGCGTAGTTCTCGTACCGGCCCCCGCCCTTGTTCCAGCGCTTCTCGCCGGGCAGCAGGTAGCCGATCTTGTACTGGTTCGGCGGGAGCCGTTCCTGGCGCAGTTGCAGCCTCCTGCACTCCAGCTCGGCCGTGGCGCGGACCTGGTCGCCGCCCGGGTACGGCGAGACCGCCTCGCCCAGCGGCACGTAGCCCAGCACCTCGCCCCAGTGCGGCTCGTCGCAGGGCACGGTCGGGATCCCGGTCTCGCCCGACTCCCAGCCCGCCTGGCTCGACACGCAGGAGCCTGCGGGGACATTGTCCGCCACCGCGTCCGCGAACACCGTGCTCCGCCCGCTCTCGCTCGCCGCCGATGAAGACCAGCCGGAGAACGTGCCGGAGCACTGGCCCAGCAGGAGACCGGCCCCGGCGAGGACGGCCACCCAGAAGGCCACCCTGAGCCCGCGCCCGCGACGCGGCGCCGGCACGTACGGGACGCTCGAGGTGTACCGGGGGCCCGGTCCGGGCGAGACGCGGGTGAGGCCCAGGTCGAGGCGCAGCCGGGCGACCCGCTCGATGCCCGGCACGTCGCCGAGCTGCTCCTCGATGTAGTCCAGGTAGGCGCGGGCCACCTCGGGCCTACCCGTCCTCACCAGGGCGGTCGCCTCATCCTTGATCGTCTGGAAGGTCTCGGTGACCTGGCTCAGCACGTTGCGGTTCTGCTCGATGGTCTCCACCGTGCCCGGGTCGGTGGTCAGGTCGCGGGCGGTGTCGAGCCACCTGCGGCCTCGCTGGCCCGCCGCGGGGCCCTCGCTGTCGAGCAGCGCCATGGCGCAGTTGTTGAGGAGGATGGCGACGTCCTCGCGCAGGGCGCGGGTGCGGCGGTGCCGGGCGTGGGGCACCAGCGCGTTCAGCCGGTTCAGGCCGGGCAGCACCTTGCCGTACACCCGCCCGGCCGCGCGTTCCGGCTCGCCGTCGTCGAGCAACCCGCCCGCGGCGTTCAGCGTCGTGCGCAGCGTCTCGTACATCGGCGCGGCGAGCTCCTCGAGCCGGTCGTCGACGACCAGCTCGGGGGCCGGCCAGCGGCGGGCCAGGTCGGCCCGGCGGCCCTGCTGGTCGCCGGGCCGGCCCGCCAGCTCGATCAGCGGCCTGACCAGCGCAGAAGGCAGCTCCCTGCGGAGCACGTCCACGGCTGACTCGTCGAGCTGCCGGTCGTCCAGCGCCGCCAGCCGGTGCCTGACGTGCTCCCAGAACGCGGCCCGGCGCAGGATCGCCTTCCACTGCGCGGCCGCCTCGGTCCAGAGCTTCTCCAGCTCCAGACGGCCGGAGGACGGCCCACCGACCTCCAGGTCGAGCGCGGCGCTGTGGGCGCGTACGGCCGCGTCGTGGTCCTTGTGCAGGCTCCGTACGCAGGGGCACGTGGCGTCGGGGGTGTCCCAGAGCCAGAACAGCTCGTCGACCAGCCGCCTGCGGGGGTCGTCGAGCAGGCGGTCGAAGGCCGCGCGCACCTCGTCGGCCTCCACGGGCAGGTCGTGACCGAGATCGACGTCGGCTCCCACCTGGAGCGCCGTGTTGACCTTCTGCCTGCGCTCGCGGATGGCGCGCCGGTCCGCGTACGTCGACAGCCCCGTGATCCGGAACGCGTTGCGCCGGTAGAGCTCGGCCCCGGCCACCTCCTGCAAGGCCCGCCCCGTCGCGTCACCCGGCCCGCTCGCCTCGCCTGCGCCGAACATTTCCTCCCCATCACGACCGAGGTATCCGCCTGGTCCGAGCCTGGCCGAGGCCCGTTCCGATCTCCATGGCAGGTGGATGGAATCCAGATGGGCGTACGCGCGCCCCTCCGGACGCTCAGCGCACCATCCTCATGACGAGTGGCCGGTGGTCGGACAGCGTGGTGGGGAGCACGGACCCGCTGGTCGTCGTGATGCCGCGCGTGTAGACGTAGTCGATGCGGGCGTCACCGTGGGTGGGCTTGTTCGCGTACCGGGCACCGGTGTCGGCCCAGCCCGCGCTGACGAACCGCCTCGACAGCGCGTCCGTCGGCAGCGCGTTGAAGTCGCCGGTGAGGATCAGCCCCGTCCGGGTGCCGAAGTAGTCGAGCACCTTGGCGGCCTGGGCCTCGCGGCGGCTGACCGAGGTCGCCGACAGTCCGGGCGACAGGTGCGTGGTGAACACCCGGACCTGGGCGCCGCCGCCGAGGTCGAGCCTGACCCCGGCCATGGAGCGGTTGACGGGGCAGGTGGCGAAGTCGGTGAGTTTGATCGTCACCCGCTCGACGATCTTGTACGAGGACAGGATCGCGTTGCCCGCCTTGCCTGGCTGCGGATCGTCGCAGGGCCCCACGTCATCACCCGCTCCGAAGTGGGCGTTGTCCGTGATGTCCCAGCCGAGCTCGTCGGCGAGCAGGCGCACCTGATCGGCGTCCGGCCTGCGGTGGATCTCCTGCAACGTGACGACGTTGGCGCCGCTGTCGCGGATGACCTGGGCCATGGCCTCGATGTCGGCGTCCTCGCCGTGGATGTTCCAGCTGAGCACCACGACGTCGGCGGCTCGGGCTTGCGCCGGTGGCGGCGAGGCGACGGCGGTGAGGAGGACTAACGCTGCGATCGCTTGACTACGCCTGGTCACTCGCATGACCCGTGATCTTACGGGCACATCACGTGATAGTCAGCAGTTCTCCAGGATGCCTTCCATTGCCTGCTTCTCCGCCGACGTCACCCACACCCCGTACTTCGCCTTCACGTCGATCTGGCGGGCGATGTAGGTGCAGCGGTAGGACTTGCGGGGCGGCAGCCAGGTGGCGGCGTCGGAGTCGCTCTTCTGGCCGTTCAGCGGGCCGTCCACCGCCATGAGGTTCATCGGGTCGTTGGCGAACTCCTTCCGCTTGGTGGCCGACCACTGCTGCGCGCCCTTCTGCCAGGCGTCCGAGAGCGGGATGAGGTGGTCGATCTGCACGTCGGTGCTGGTGTCCTGGCCGCGCTTGAACCTGATGGTCTTGCCGCTGTACGGGTCGTGCAGGGTGCCGGTCAGCACGATGCAGTCGTGGGTGCCGGGCCTGAACGTCTCGTCCTCCAGGTCGCGCTTGAGGATGTCGTTGCGGGTGTCGCAGCCGTTGCGGTCCACGTCCGACCAGGCGGGGCCGAACTTGTCGCGGTCGAAGCCGGTCTTCGGGGCACGGCCCTTGACGGCGAGCTTCGCCAGCTTCTCCTTGGCGTCGGAGATCGACGCCGAATCCGGCTTGGCGGCCTCGCCGTCGCCGCGCGACGACTGTGCCACATCGAGCCCGCCGCAACCGGTCAGCATCGCCACCGTGGCCAGACCGGCCATGAACGCCCGCACCCGCACGCCCGCCCCCAGACTTCCGTTTTTTCGTAAAGTCTAGGTAATGCCCAAATATCGGCCTATATCGCGTCAAGCAGCCACTCGGCCAGGTATCGGGTGAAGGATGAGCGCACGTAGATGCGGTAGAGGCCGGGGGCGCGCCGCTCCAGGATGACCGCCGTCTTGCCGAGCAGGGTCTGGGCGTGACCGGGGAAGACGTCCGGGTGCAGGTCGATTGGGCAGCCGGTGATCAGGACGTCCTCGGCCGCCGGCCCCGACAGCTCCAGGATCGTCCGCTGGCCCGACACGTCCACCCAGCCCGGCGGCACCGTCCCGACATTTCCGGACACCAGCCACCAGGACGGCCCCAGCCGCAACCCCACGCCCGGATCCGCGCCCCGCACCTCCCACATGGGCTCGAACGGCACCTCGCGCAGCCGCACCCCGGCACCGCCCGCCGCCTCGAACCGCGCCGCGAACGCGGCGGCCGGGCTCTCGGCGCGCACCTCCCGGTCCCACGGAACCCGCGCCCCGGCCAGCGGCTCGCCGTCACGGCGGGCGTTGCCCGGGTCGTAGAAGACCGGCTCCACGACGGTCACCGGGTGCGCCGCCTCCCCCGACACGGCGGTGAGCCGGGCGCCGGGCGCCACCTCCCTGGCCAGGGCCAGGCAGAACGTGCGGCCGAGCGCGGCACTGCGGTAGCTGGACGTCACGTGACCGAGCATCGGAGTGCCTCCGGCGGTGGCGACGAGCTGGGCACCCTCCTCCACCAGGGCCGCCGGGTCGTCGGGCAGCAGGCCGACCAGGCGCTTGCGGTCGCTCCTGGCGGTGTCGGGCCTGGCGTGCGAGCGCTTGCCCACGTAGTCGGGCTTGCGCCGGGAGACGATCCACGACATGCCCAGGTCCTGCGGCGTGACGGTCCCGTCGGTCTCCTGCCCGACGATCGCGAACCCCTTCTCGGCCCGCAGCACGTGCATGGTCTCGGTCCCGTACGGCACCGCCCCGAGTTCCAGCACCGCCTCCCACAGCGCCCGCCCGTAGGCCCACGGCACGTTCACCTCGTACGCCAGCTCCCCCGAGAAGCTGATCCTGAACACCCTGCCAGGCACGCCCAGCACGTCAGTGGCCGCGTACCGCATGAACGCCAGGTCGAGCGCCCCCGGCGCGACGGCCGCGATCACCTGCCTGGCGCGAGGCCCGGCCACCACCACGGTCGCCCAGTGGTCGGTGACCGACGTGAACGACACGTCCAGGCCGGGCCACTCCGTCTGGTGCCACTCCTCCAGCCAGTCGAGCACCATGGCGGCGTTGCCCGTGGTGGTGGTCATGAGGAAGTGGTCCTCGGCGAGCCTGGCCGTGGTGCCGTCGTCGAGCACCATCCCGTCGGCGCCGCACATCAGGCCGTACCGGCAGGCGCCGACGGCGAGCGTGGAGTACAGGTTCGTGTAGATCCGGTCGAGGAACGCGGCCGCGTCGGCGCCCCGGATGTCGATCTTGCCGAGGGTGGAGGCGTCCATGGCGGCCACGCCGGTGCGGGCCGCGCGGCACTCGCGCAGCACCGCGTCCTCCATCGACTCGCCCGCCTGGGGGAAGTACCAGGGACGTTTCCACTGGCCGACGTCCTCGAACACCGCGCCCCTCGCCACGTGGGCGTCGTGCATGGCGGTGGTCCTGACGGGGTCGGACAGCTCGCCGCGGTCCCGTCCGGCGAGGGTGGCGAACGACACCGGCACGTACGGAGGCCGGAACGTGGTCGTGCCCACCTGGCCGGGTGCGGCGCCGAGGAGGGCGGACATGAGGCCGACGACCACCGCGCCCGAGGTCTTGCCCTGGTCGGCGCCGGTGCCCGCGGTGGTGTAGCGCTTGACGTGCTCGACCGAGCGCATCCCGGTTCCCGTGGCCCTGGCCAGGTCGGCCACGGTCACGTCCCGGTGCAGGTCCGCGAACGCGAGGTCGCCCTCGACCACCCACAGGGCGGCCGGCGGGCGCGCGGGCCGCTCGTCGCACTCGGGCACCCGCAGACCGTGCGCGTCGTGCCCGGCGGCCTCCGCCCCCGCCGCGTAGCCGTCGGCGATGGCCTCGCGGGTGCCGTACAGGCCCCTGCACGCGCCGGCCGAGCGCTCCGCCTGGGCGGAGGTGCCGGGGACGAACGCCTGGAGGTGCTCGTCGAAGCGGACCCGTCCCTGCGACTGGCTGAACAGGTGCACGGCCGGGTTCCAGCCGCCCGCGACGGCCAGCAGGTCGGCCTCGACGTGCCGCGGGCCCACCTGGACGCCGTTCAGCACGCCGTCCGCGTCGCCCGTCGTTCCGGTCACGACGTCGCCCGCCACGCGGGGGTCCACGACGGCGGCGATCTCCACCCCGGCCGCGGCCAGGTCGCGGGCCGCCTCGTACCCGGAGTCCGCGCACGCGAACACCACGGCCCGCCGCCACGGCGCGACCCCGTACCGGTTGGCGTAGGCGCGGGCGGCGGAGGCGAGCATCACGCCGGGACGGTCGTTGCCGGGGAAGGCGATCGAGCGCTCGTGCGCCCCCGTCGCCAGCACCACCTCGCGCGCCCTGATGTGCCACAGCCGCTCGCCCCGCGCCCGTCGCTCCACGGCCACCACGTAGTTGTGGTCGTAGTAGCCGACGGCGGTCGTCCGGGTGAGCACGCGTCCCGGCAGGTCGAGCCCGGCCACCCAGTCCATCGCGGGCGCGCCGTCGAGGAGCAGGCGGGAGCTGAGCAGGTCGCCGCCCAGCCGGGCCTGCTCGTCCACGAGGATCACCCGCGCGCCCGCCCTCCCCGCCGCCGTCGCGGCGGCCAGCCCGGCGGGCCCGCCGCCGACCACGAGCACGTCGCAGTGCAGGTACCCCTTGTCGCAGCGGCGATCGTCCACGGCGTCGAGGTCCACCCGGCCCTTGCCGCTCAGGCTCCACGCCTCCAGCCCGTCGTACAGCTCGACCACGGTGGCCGCCAGCATCGGGTCCGCGCCCACCCTGACCAGCGCGTTCGGCTCCTCGGGGCCGGCGGTGAAGACGCCGCGCGGCCGGCCGAGCGCGACGCTGCGGCCCACCACCCTGACCCCGTTGCGCAGCAGCGCGGCGGCCAGCGTGTCACCCGGCTCGCCCCGCAGAGCGCGCCCGTCGAACGTGAACCTCATCGAGAGTCCCTCATCTCGTGGGTGACCGTGTGCCGCTCGACGGTGAACCAGGTCCGGCAGCCGTGCACGTGGAACCAGCGCTCGTGGAACCAGCCCTTGGGGTTGTCGCGCATGAAGACGTAGGCGGCCCACTCCTCGTCGGAGGTCTCGCCGGTGGGGTACGAGATCCCGGCCTGGCCGCCGTAGTGGAACTCGTTCGCGTCGCGGGGGCCGCAGTGCGGGCAGTCGAGGAGGATCATCAGTGCGCCACCGCCGCCGCGCCGTGCTCGTCGATGAGCGCGCCCGTGGTGAACCTCTCCAGCGCGAACGGCTCCGCCAGCGGATGCGGGCGCTCGTGGGCGATCGTGTGGGCGTACACCCAGCCGGAGCCCGGCGTGGCCTTGAAGCCGCCGGTGCCCCAGCCGGCGTTGACGTAGAGGCCGTCCACGGGCGTGCGGCCGATGACGGGCGAGGCGTCGGGCGAGACGTCCACGATGCCGGCCCACGTCCGCAGCACCCGCACCCGGCTGAAGACCGGGAACAGCTCCAGCGCCGCCGCCATCTGCGCCTCGATCACCTGGACGTCGCCCCGCTGGCCGTAGGAGTTGTACGCGTCGATGCCCGCCCCCATGACCAGCTCCCCCTTGTGCGCCTGGCTGACGTACACGTGGACGGCGTTCGACATGACGACGCAGTCGAGCACCGGCTCCAGCAGCTCCGACACCAGCGCCTGGAGCGGGTGCGACTGCAGCGGCAGCCGGATCCCGGCCTGCGCGGCGAGCACCGAGGTGTGCCCGGCCGCGGCGAGCGCGACCTTCCCGGCGGCGATCCTGCCTCGCGAGGTCCGTACGGCGACGACCCGGTTGCCGGCGATCTCGAACCCGGTGACCTCGCACCCCTGGATCAGGTCCACCCCGTACGCGTCCGCCTTGCGCGCCAGCGCCCAGGCCACGTGGTCGTGCTTGGCGATGCCGCCGCGCCGCTGCAGCGTGGCCCCCATGACGGGATAGCGGGCCCTGCCCGAGACGTTGATGATCGGGCAGAACTTCTTGACCTCGTCCGGTTCGAGCCATTCGGCGTCCACGCCGTTGAGCCGGTTGGCGTTCACCCGGCGCCTGCCCTCGCGCACGTCGCCCAGGTTGTGCGCCAGGTTGAGCACCCCGCGCTGGCTGAACTGCAGGTCGTAGTCCAGCTCGGCGCTCAGCCCCTCCCAGAGCTTGAGCGAGTGCTCGTAGATCGCGGCGCTCTCGTCCCACAGGTAGTTGGAGCGGATGATCGTGGTGTTGCGGGCCATGTTGCCGCCGGCCAGCCAGCCGCGTTCGAGGACGGCCACGTTCGTGATGCCGTGGTTCTTCGCCAGGTAGTAGGCGGTGGCCAGGCCGTGCCCGCCGCCGCCCACGATGACGACGTCGTAGGCGGGCCTGGGGTCGGGGTTGCGCCAGAGGAAGTCGGGGTGGGTCAACGCCTGATCTTCTCCATCCCGGGGTCGTACAGCGGCTCGGCGGCGACCACCGCGGGCACGCGGCGGCCGAAGTAGGAAATGTCAACATGCGTCCCGGGCTCCGCCAGCTCGGCCGGCAGCCAGGCGTACGCGATGGGGCGCTGGATGGTGTGGCCGTAGGCGGCGCTGGTGACGTACCCGACCGTGCGGCCGCCGTGCCTGACCGGCTCCCTGCCCATGACGACCTGGGTGCAGAGCAGCGGCACCAGCCTGCGACTGACGTCCTTGGTCAGCGCGTCGCGGCCGATGAAGTCCTTGTCGTCCCTGACCGCGAAGCCCAGCCCCGCCTCGTACGGGTTGTGCTCGGTCGTCATGTCCACGCCCCACAGCCGGTAGCCCTTCTCCAGCCGCAGGCTGTTGAACGCGGCCCGGCCCCCGGCGATGGCCAGCCCCGGCGCCCACAGCGTGTCCCAGAGCTTGAGCCCCTGGTCGGCGGTGGTGTAGAGCTCCCAGCCCAGCTCGCCGACGTACGAGACCCGCATCGCCAGCACCGGCACCTGCCCGACATATCCGGACTTGCAGCCGAAGTAGCGGAAGTTCTCGTGCGACAGGTCCAGGTCCGTCAGTCCCTGCACCAGCTCCCTCGCCTGCGGCCCCCACACGCCGACGCAGCACGTCCCTGGCGTCAGGTCGCGCACCCGCACCCCGCCGGGGGCGTGCCTGGTCAGCCAGTCGAGGTCGAGGTTGCCGTTCGCGCCGATCTGGAACGTCTCCTCGTCCAGCCGCGCCACCGTGAGGTCCGACCGGATGCCGCCGCCGGCGTCCAGCAGCAGCGTGTAGGTGACCGAGCCGGGCTTCTTGTCCACGTTGTTCGTGGTCATCCGCTGCAGGAACGCCGCCGACCCCGGCCCGCCGACCTCGATCCGCTTCAGCGGCGTCATGTCGAACAGCGCCACCCGCTCCCTGGCCGCGTACGACTCGGCGGCCGCGATCGGCGACCAGTAGCGGCTCGCCCACTCGTCCCGCTGCGCCAGCCCGAGCAGCGGCTCCGTGGCCGCGCCGCGTGCCTCCTCCGGGACGTCGGCGAAGGCGTCCCTGCGCCGCCGTACCAGTTCCTCCAGCAGCGGCGTGTTCGCCTCGAACCAGTGCGGCCGCTCCCACCCCGCCGCCTCCAGGAAGTACGCCCCCAGCTCGCGTTGCCGCAGGTAGAACGGGCTGGTCCGCAGCGGCCGCGGCGACTCCATCGGCTGCAGCGGGTGGATGATGTCGTAGACCTCGACGAAGTTCTGCTTGCCCCGCTCCTCGACGAAGGCGGGCGAGAGCTGCGTCCGCTCGAACCGGTTCAGCTCGCACTCGTGCAGGTCGACGGCCGAGCGGCCGTTCACCAGCACCTCGGCCAGCGCCCGCGCCACTCCGGCCGAGTGCGTCACCCACACGGCCTCGGCCAGCCAGAACCCGTCGAGATGCGGGGCCTCGCCGATCAGCGGGAAGCCGTCGGGGGTGAAGGAGAAGATGCCGTTGATGCCGTCCTCGTACTTGGACTCGGCCAGCGCCGGCATCAGCTCCACCGCGTCGCGCCAGGCGGGGTCGAAGTCCTCCTCGGTGAACGCCTGCACCGACGGCATCGTGGTGGACCGCGGGCCGATCTCGTCCTGGGCGACCGGCATGGGGCGGTGGGCGTAGGAGCCGATGCCGATGCGGTCGCCGTGCTGCCGGAAGTACAGGTCGCGGTCCTGGTGGCGGAGGATCGGTCCGGGCTCCAGCCGGCCCAGCGGCCCCGACTTGGCGTACTGGTGGGCCAGGGGCAGCAGCGGCACGGCCAGCCCGGCCAGCTTCCCGATCGACGGCCCCCAGAACCCGGCGGCGCACACCACCACGTCCGCGGGGATCGTCCGGTACTCCCCCGACGTCACGACGGACACCCCCGTGACGCGCCCGCCCCGCTGCTCGATCCCGACCACGGTGTGCCCGCCCAGGAAGCGGGCCCCGCGCTCGACGGCCCTGGCCGCCTGCGCCTCGCCGCAGGCCACCGCCGCCGCCAGCCCGTCGCCCGGCACGTGGAACCCGCCGAGCACCCGGTCCGTGGCGAGCATCGGCCACAGCTCGGCGCACTCGCCGGCGTCGAGCAGCCGCGCCTCGACGCCCCACGACTCGGCCCAGCCGAGCTTGCGGTGCAGGTCGGCCCAGCGTTCCGGGGTGGTGGCCACCTCCAGCCCGCCCACCTGGCTGAAGCAGCCGCCGCCCAGCGCCGCGTACTTGGCCACGGTGTAGGCGGCGAACTCGGTCATGGTTTTGGACGGGTTCGTCTGGAAGACGAGGCCGGGGGCGTGGGAGCTGGACCCTCCGGCGGCGAAGAGCGGGCCCTGGTCCACGACCGTGACGTCCGTCCACCCCCGCTCGGTGAGCTCGTCGGCGAGGGCACAGCCCACGATCCCCGCTCCCACGATCACCAAACGAGGTCGGCTCATGGTGCCTCCGGTTGTTCCTTATTACGCAACACGCACCGGACTACGCAACGACCATAAAGTCCAGGACCCGCCGGAACAAGAGCTACCGCACCGGCGAAGTGTCCCGTACGAGATACGTGACCACACCCGCGCCCGGCACGGCCAGTTCCTCGAACCCCAGGCGGTCGTAGAAGGCCCGCGCCGCCACGTTGCTGGTCAGCATGCTCAGATGCAGGCCCTCGACCCCCGCCCCGCGCAGCCCGTCGACGAACGCGCCCATGAGCCTGCGCCCCCACCCCTTGCCCTGCCAGTCCGGCAGCAGGTCGATGTGCAGGTGCGCCGGATGCCCCGCCAGCTCGGGCAGGATCATCCGCTCGGGCCGGTGATGCAGGGCCAGCATCTCGTCGTCCCGCGTCACGGGCGGGTCGGCGGGCACGGGCAGCGCCGCGCGCGGGATCCACTCCTCCCGGTAACGGCGCACGAACCGCTCGGTGTCGGCCGTGCCCACGATGTAGCCGACGGCGTTGCCCTCGCCGTCGTCCACCACGTGCGCGTGCTCGGGCTCGAGGATCACGTACGGGGCGGCGAACAGGTCGCCCATGAGCCGGTCGGAGGCGTACATGCCGCGGGCGTCGCCTCCGGCGTCGGCGGTGCGCACGCAGATGTCGTAGACACTGTCCAGATCCCGGGACTGGTACGAACGCACATAAGGGGAGATCATTCGCGACAACGTACCAGTACGCTGGGCACGCGTGAGAAAGGGCGACATGGCGCAGCAGCGGCGATTACTCGAAGGTCTCGGCGTCACCGTCGCCGAGGAGACCGCCTACCGTGCCCTGCTCCGGCACGGCCCGGCGACGCTGAGCGAGCTGGCCACCGAGACCGGCTCGTCGGCCGCCGCCATCCGCCGCATGCTGCCCAGGCTGGAGGACCTCGGCCTGATCTCCCGCGTGGCCGGCCGCCCGCTCCGCCTCGTCGCCACGCCCCCGAACATCGCCATCGACATCCTCGTCGCCCGCCGCCAGGAGGAGCTCACCCACAGCCGCGCCGCCGCCGCCCTCCTGGCCACCGAGGTCGCCGACCGCGGCGGGCCGCATCCCGAGGAGGTGCTGGAGGTGGTGACCGGCCGCGACGCCGTGGCCAGGCGGTACCTCCAGCTCGAACGCAACGCCACCCGGGAGATGCTGGTGCTGGTGCATCCGCCGTACGCGGTGGACATCAGCGACGACCGCGAGAACCGCCGCCGCGCCGCCCGCCAGGGCGCGCCCGTCACCCGCGGCATCTACAGCCCGCTGGCCTTCGAGCAGCCCGGCATGCTGGCCCACACCCGCCGCGCGATCGCCGACGGCGAGCAGGCCCGGCTCGGCCAGGTGCCGGTCAAGCTCGCCGTCGCCGACGCCCGCACCGCCATCCTCCCGCTGGTCTCCGACGAGGACCGGGCCGTGGAGAGCGCCCTGGTCGTGCACCCGTCGGCGCTGCTGGACGCCCTGGTGGGCCTGTTCGAGACGCTCTGGCGTGCCGCCGTCCCGCTCCGCCTGACCCCGGAGGGCCTGGAACAGGACCGGCAGGGCCCCGACGAGGAGGTGCTGGCGCTGCTGGCGGCCGGCATGAAGGACGACGCCATCGCCCGGCAGCTCGGCCTGAGCCCGCGTACGGTGCAGCGCCGCGTCCAGGTGCTGTGCGAGCAGCTCGGCGCGCGGACCCGCTTCCACGCCGGTTTCCTCGCCGCCCACCACGACCTGCTGCCCGAGTGACCGCTCGCTAGGTGATCAGGATGCCGCCGTCCACCGGCAGCGCGACCCCCGTGATGTACGAGGCCGCGTCGCTCGCCAGAAACACCGCGGCCGCCACCAGCTCGGCCGGATCCCCGGCCCGCTTCATGACCACCCGCGACTCCATCATCTGCTCCAGGTAGCCCGGCTTGTACTGCTCGGTCATCTCCGAGGCGAAGAAGCCGGGCTCCAGGCAGTTGACGCGGATGCCGCGCCGCCCGGTCCACTGCTGTGCCAGGTCGCGCGTCAGCCCGACCACCCCGGCCTTGGACGCGCTGTAGGCGGCCTGGGGCAGCCCGGCCGTGGTCTCGCCGAGGATGCTGCCGATGTTCACGATCGACGAGCCCGGCCGCATCACGCGGGCGCACGCCTGCGCCATCCAGTACGTCCCGTGCAGGTTGACCTCGACCACCCGGCGGAACTCCTCGGGCGACTCGCGCAGCGCGGGCACGGCAGTACCGACGCCGGCGTTGTTGATCAGCACGTCCACGGAGCCCATGGCCTCGGCGGCGGCGGCCACGACCGCGTCGCAGTCGCCGGGCTGCGCCACGTCCGCGGGCACGGCCAGGCACCGGCGGCCGGTCTCCTCGACCAGCCGCCGCGTCTCCTCCAGCCGCTCCTTGCGCCGGGCGCAGATCACCACGTCGGCGCCCGCCTCGGCCAGGCCGCGCGCGAACGCCACCCCCAGCCCGGCGGACGCCCCGGTGACGATCGCCACCTTGCCGTCGAGCCGGAACCGCCCCAGCACGCCTGGATCCGTACTCCGCGCCTCAGCCACTGACCGCGTTCCTTCCGCCGGTGAAAGCCCTACCGGGGAGGATGGCACAGCAGGGGCTCGCTCCGCACCGCCGGGCCGGTAGGCGGACCTACAGGCCGTACTCCTTGACGATCCGCTCGTGCCGCTCGACCTCGACGTCGATCTCGCGGGCCAGGTCGAGCCAGGCCAGCGGGTGCACCCAGCGCTCGGTGGCGTCGTCGAGGAGCGCGTCGACCTCGGAGGGCGACACGTCCGGCGGCACCGCGACCCAGCCGAACACGCCCGGCAGCGGCTCGCTGCTGGTCGGGTGGGTGACGGTGTAGTTCTCGTCGCTGTAGACCCACATCGGCCAGCCGCGCTCGGCCATGACCTCGGTGAACTCCGCCCAGTCCTCCTCGCTCGGCGCGGCGCCGTCGAAGAAGTAACTGGTGTAGCCGCCGGGCCGCAGGATGCGCACCGCCGCGAACGGGGGCACGAAGTTCTGCTGCTCCTGCGGGTCGTCGGGGACGGGCTCGAGGAGCTGCGGGTCGAACACGACGAGGTCGCCCGCGTTGTACTCCATGCCGCGCGGCTGCGGCAGGGCGAGCCTGGCGGTGGCGGGGCCGGTGCGGATCGACAGGACCTGGCGCTGGCCGCCGTCGGGCGCGGGGAGGATGACCCGGATGAGGCCCATCTCCTCCTCGATCGGGCCCTCCTTGGACTTGATCGGCATGCCGATCTTGGCGGCGCCCTTGCGTACGGTCTCCCAGTCCTCCGCCGAGGTGGCCATGACGATCATGCGCCAGACGTCCTCGTCGGTCAGCTCGTCGAGCACCTCCAGCAGCACCTCGGCGGCCCTGCCGTTGGCTTCGAGCTGCTGGGCGGCGCCGGACAGCAGGCGGCGGGCCTCGATGCCGGCCCCCGCGTGGATGGCGTGCTCGGCCGCGTCGACCGTCTCCTGCCAGCGCTCGCGGGCGCTGTGCAGCCTGGCCAGCGTGAGGTGCTGGGCGGCGTGCGGCAGCAGGGCGGCCATCTGCTCCAGGCGCTCGTCCTGGCGGGCCTCGATGAGCAGCGTGGTGAGGTAGGCCACGTCGTCGGAGTCGGCGCCGGCGATGTCGCCGCTGTCGACCAGCAGCTTCCAGTAGATGTCGGCGCCGGTGGCGGGGTAGCCGAGGAAGCCGAGCGTGGTGGTGTGCCGGCGGGTGGCCTCGATGTCCTGGCCGGACAGCGGGGCCAGCCAGCCGACCCACTTCTCCGGGTCGGCGTTGAAGCCGTCGGCGGCGTCGAACAGGCCCACCCGCTCCTCGACCGGGCCGGGGGCCTCGGGCTCGGCGGTGGCGTCGGCGGTGGCCCGCAGCGCGCTGATGCGCTCGCTCAGGTCGCCGGGCTCGCGCAGCTCGGCGCTGCCGGACTCGGCCAGATCGGCCAGCAGCCTGGCCTGCCAGACGCCCTGCCTGCCGATGGCCAGCTCGCCCGCGACCAGCGCGAGCTCGACGCGGGAGCGGTAGCCGCCCATCATGCCGAAGTAGTCCATCCACTGGCGCAGGACCCGGCCGAGCTGCCAGGTGTTGGTGATCTGCGCCGAGCCGGCCAGCTTGTTGACCGCCCGCGACCACTCCACCCACACCCGCGGGTGCTCGCCCACGACGTCGAGGTCGGGCAGCGCGTCGACGGCCTCGGCGATCCGGCCGAGCGTGGCCAGGATCAGCGCCCGGCGCACGCCGTCGCGGTGCTCCTTGGCCACCGGGTCGTCGGCCTGGAACCCGGCCGCGGCCTGCAGCGCGGTGAGCGCGTCCTCGGCGCGGCCGGCGGCCAGCAGCGCGCGGGCGCTCTCGGCGCCCAGCTCCCAGCTCGCCTCGCGCCCGGCCGTGCGCAGCCGCTCGACGGCGGACTCGGCGTAGGTGACGGCCTCGCCCGGCTTGCCCGCGTCGATGAGGGCCGCGACGTACTGGGTGACCAGCCCGGCGAAGGCGGGCTTCTCCGGGGTGGTGCTCTCGAGGTAGGCGCCGAGGGTCTCGAGGCGGTCGGTGGCGTAGCCGGGGCCGTCGGTGTTGGCCCAGACCACGGCCAGCGCCTCGACGGCGGCCGGGACGGCGGGGCACTCGCGCACGTCTTCGCGCTGAGCGAACGCCAGGAGCTGCTGGGCGTCGTCGATGGCGACCGCGCCCTGGGCCCGGTCGCCGATCCGGCCGATCAGATGCCAGTAGCGGGCGTAGAACTCGAGCCAGGGCAGCTCCAGGCTCTCGGCCTGCTGCGCGATGGCCGGGGCCATCACGTCGAGCTGCGGATACCGGCCCTCATAGGCCTGTGCAGGGAGGTCTCCCAGCGCCATGGCGAGGCCAACGTTGCCCGCCTCGGAAAGCTGCTGCTGGGTTTCGCCGACCCAGGCCCAGATGTCCACGTCCATGGGCAGTCAGTCTGCCAGGTCAACGAGCGTGCCCAAAACGCAGAAGGTCGATCAGCTCGTCCGATTCGCTGTCCGTCAGGACCGAAAACACCGGCGCCATGAGATCGTCGGTGGTCTCCTCCACGGCCGCGCGCCGCGCGAGCACGTCGGGGCCGGGCTCGGCGTACGGCTCCGGCCAGGTGAAGAACCTGGCGATGGCCGCGCCCTGCGACTGCCCGAGCGGGGTCCCGGTGTGGTCGGCGGCCAGCGTCGCGTCCAGCGGGTGCAGCCCGGCCGCGAGCACCGCGTTGGCGTGCAGGCCGCCGCGCAGCTCGCGGACGACGTGCATGAGCTGCACGGCCCTGGCGGGCGGGTCGCCGGGCAGCGGCACGGCCCGCCAGCCCGCGAAGAGCGGCGCCCCGACCGGTGAGGCCTGCTCGACCACCGGCTCCAGCAGCTCGGCGATCCTGGCGCAGCCCTGGTAGCCGCCCAGCTTGCGCCGGCCCCACGCGTGGCAGGCCTCGGCGTAGAGCTCGACGGCCCGGTCGGCGGGGAGCTTGCGGCCGCCGTTCCAGTTCTCCTCGACGTGCGCGGCCGGAAAGAAGACGGCTACGGCGGTGACGACGTCGGCGTCACACTCGCCGAGCACGCCGCAGCGGCCCCTGAAGTAGACCTCGCGGGGGCCGAGGCCGTACTCGTCGCAGATGGCCTTGACCTCTCGGGAGATCATGAACCCGCCGCCGATCTGGCCGATCGGCGTCTTCACCCGTACGGCGGTGGTGCGTGGGTCTGCCATGTCCACCTCTCAGTTCGCGAAGTAGACCCAGCATCCCCTATTAGAACTTCATTCTGCAAGCATCAGTTCGCCGCTGGCCACGATCACCGCGGGGCCGGACAGGTAGCTGGTGTCCTCGTCGAGGATCACCGTCAGCGTGCCGCCCAGCACCTCGACCGTCCACGTGCCGGTGGTGTCACCGGACAGGTGCGCGGCGGCGACGGCCGTGGCCACCGAGCCGGTGCCGCACGAGCGCGTCTCGCCCGAGCCGCGCTCGAAGACGCGCATGACGGCGCGGCTGACGCCGACCGGGTTGAACAGCTCGACGTTGACCCCGCCGGGGAAGACGCCGGTGTC
Organism: Nonomuraea rubra; assembly: GCF_014207985.1. Lineage (NCBI taxonomy): Bacteria > Bacillati > Actinomycetota > Actinomycetes > Streptosporangiales > Streptosporangiaceae > Nonomuraea > Nonomuraea rubra. The sequence goes on from NZ_JACHMI010000001.1 coordinate 10,009,698, forward strand.
GAAGCCCGGCTGGTGGGTGAGGTCGAGCTGGGCGACGGGCTCGCCGATCGAGCAGGCCAGGTGGGGGTTGCCCATGTCGACGCAGATCCCCGGGTACTCGTGCCCGCCCAGCGTGGCCACGCTCTCCCCGTGCACGACCGGCTTGCCCATGTCCACCGTGACGTCGCCGTTGGGCTCGATGTGCACCTTGCGCAGCCCGCCCCTGGTCGCGATCGAGAACTCGGAGCCGTGCTCGAGCCCGGCGTCGAGCAGGTAGCGGGCGAACACGCGCACGCCGTTGCCGCACATCTCGGCCACGCTGCCGTCGGAGTTGCGGTAGTCCATGAACCACTCGGCCTGCGCGGCCTGATCGCTCACCTCGTGACTGTCCTTGGCGCGGGCCACGCGGAGCACGCCATCGGCGCCGATGCCTGCTCTCCTGTCACAGATCTTGGCGACGAGCGCGGCCGACACGTCGACCACGCCCTCGGGATCGGGCAGGATGACAAAATCGTTCTCGGTGCCGTGCCCCTTGAGAAAGCGCATTGTAAAAGTTTATTCGCACGCGGGTCCCGCGATTCGCGCCAGGGACCGCTCAAGCAGGTCCGGGGCGTCGTACGGCAGCCACTGCACCCGCGGATCCCGGCGGAACCACGACTCCTGCCTGCGGGCGAAGCGCCTGGTCAGCCTGACCGTCTCGGCCATCGCCTGCTCCTCGCTCCACTCCCCCTCCAGGAACCGGATCACCTGGGCGTAGCCGAGGGCGCGGCCGGCCGTACGGCCCTCCGCCAGCCCCTGGCCGAGCAGCGCGCGTACCTCGTCCACCAGGCCCGCCTCCCACATGCGCCGCACCCTGAGCTCGATCCGCGCGTCCAGCTCCGGCCTGGGCACCTCCAGCCCGATCTGGACGCTCGGGTACACGGCGTCGTAGGACGGCATCGTGGCCGAGAACGGGCGGCCCGACAGCTCGATCACCTCCAGCGCCCGCACGATGCGGCGGCCGTTGCTCGGCAGGATCGCCGCCGCGGCGGCCGGGTCGCGCTCGCGCAGCCGCTCGTACAGGGGGGCCGGGCCGCGCTCGGCCAGCTCGGCCTCCAGCCGTGCCCTGATCTCCGGCTCCGTGCCGGGGAACTCCAGCTCGTCGATGGCCGCCCGCACGTACAGGCCGCTGCCGCCAACCAGCACGGGCACCTCGACGGCGTCGATCACCGCCCTGGCCAGCTTCTGGTACTCGGCCACGCTCGCCGTGACCGTCACGTCCCAGATGTCCAGCAGGTGGTGCGGCACCCCGCGCCGCTCCTCCTTCGTCAGCTTGGCCGTGCCGATGTCCATGCCGCGGTAGAGCTGCATGGAGTCGGCGTTGACGCACTCGCCGCCCAGCCTGAGGGCGAGGTCCACGGCGAGATCGGACTTTCCTGCGGCCGTGGGGCCCACGACGGCGATGACTGGCTGCTGAGACACACCGACCAGTGTGCTAGAGATCGAGCAGCGTCGGCTGCAGGTATCCCTCATGGGTCAGCAACCAGCGCTTGGTCTCCACGCCCTCGCCGCCGCTGAACCCGCCCAGCCCGCTGCCCGCGATCACCCGGTGGCAGGGCACGACGATCGGGATCGGGTTGGAGCCCATGATCGAGCCGATGCCGCGGGCGGGCACGCTGGAGCCGCTCAGCCTGGCCAGCTCGCCGTAGGTGACCGTCCGGCCGTACGGGACCTCGTGCAGGGCCCGCAGCACCCGCAGCCGCGAGCCCGACATGAGCCGCCAGTCGATCGGCGTCTCGAACGTCCTCAGCTCGCCCGCGAAATAACCGTTCAGCTCCGCGACGACGGAGGCCGTACGATCCGCATCATGAACCTCAGCCAGGTCGAGGCGGCCTGCCAGCCGGTCGCGGGTCCCCCAGCCCGACGCGACCAGGCCGGTCTCGGTGACGGCCAGCACGAAGCTGCCCACAGGCGTGGGCACCTCGGCGTAGGCAACCGTGGTGGTCATCGTGTCCTCACGTGAGCTCGTGGTGCTGGGCACGTCCAGCGCCGTTCCTACCCGACACCGTAACCACAACGGCTACCTGTTGCGCTGGGACGGCCAGGGCTTCCTGTTCGACCCGGGCGAGGGCACCCAGCGGCAGATGGTGCACGCCGGGCTGAGCGCGAACGACGTCCACTGGCTCTGCGTGACCCACTTCCACGGTGACCACTGCCTGGGCGTGCCGGGCGTCGTCCAGCGCATCGCCCGCGACAGGGTGCGGCACCCGGTGCGGGCGGTCTTCCCCGGCTCCGGAGAGACGTTCTGGCGGCGGCTGCGCCACGCCGCCGCGTTCGCCGACACGGACGTCGTCTCCGAGCATCCACTCTCCGGCGACCTGGCCGGCGTCGGGCCGCTCGTCGCGCGCCGCCTGTCCCACCCCGTCGAGTCGTACGGCTACCGCGTCCAGGAGCCCGCCGGCCGCCGCATGCTGCCCGAGAAGCTGGCCGCCCACGGCATCCGCGGCCCCGAGGTCGGCGAGCTGCAGCGCACCGGCTCCGTCCGCGGCGTGACGCTCGCCGAGTGCAGCGTGCCGAAGCCCGGCCAGAGCGTGGCGTTCGTGATGGACACCCGGCTCTGCGACTCCGTCTTCGAGCTGGCCTCCGGGGTGGACCTGCTGGTGATCGAGACCACGTTCCTGTCCGCCGAGAGCGCGCTGGCCAAGGAGTACGGGCACCTGACGGCGTTCGAGGCGGGCGTGGTGGCGGCGGACGCGGGCGTGCGCAGGCTGGTGCTCACGCACTTCTCCGAGCGGTACGGCTTCGACGCCGAGCCCTCCTTCGTCGAGGAGGTACGGCGCAGCTTCGACGGCGAGGTCGTGACGGCCCGCGACCTGATGCGGATCCCCGTGCCGAAGCGTCAGGCCAGCCAGGTCCCGGCGAGGTAGCCGACCCCGTACGGCGCCGACGCCGTCAGCAGGCGCCCCCGGTACGCCCGCGCGCCCGCCGCCCCAGCCAGCACCTGCAGCGCCGCCCGGCCGCTCACCCACAACCTGTCGGCCTCCGCTGGGTCGAGCGCGGCCAGCGTGGCGGGGTCGCCCGTCGCGACCGCCTTCGCGATCAGCTCGTTGTACGGGCCCGCGGCCTCGTCGTACCTGCCCGGCGCCCTGGGGCTCAGGCAGGCGGAGCCGTCGGCCATGACCAGCAGCGCCACCCGGTCGCCGCGCCCGCCCAGTTCCCCGCCCAGCGCCAGGCAGTCCGCGGCCGGCGCGCCGAACGCCACGGACTGGCAGCGCTGAGGCTCCTGAGCTTCGAGCAGCAGGCGGGCGACGGTCAGGGACAGCGGCAGCACCGGCTCCCCTGCACCCGCCGTGCGGTCCACTCCCCACGGGCGCAGGGTGCCCGCCGCACCCGCCTCGTACGCGCGGGTCGCCTCGGCGCCGCCCACCACGACCAGCGTGTCGGGACGTGCTTCGCGCAGTGCCGCGATCGCGGCGTGGCAGGCGGAACGCAGCTCGGGCATCCCGAGCACGACCAGCGGGGTCGACGGGCAGACGGCGGCGGCGACTAGCACGAGCGCAAGCGTACGTGGCCACGCCCTGCCGGCCTCACCCGGAGTGTTCAGAAGGGCCTGCGGCCCTCGCGGATGTCGGCGATCAGGCCCCGGGTGAAGGCCTGGGACGCCTCGTGCAGCCCGCTCCCGAAGCTGATCCTGGCCACCCCGAGCTCCGCCAGCCTTCCGAGGCCCGGTGTCCGCGCGCCGAAGTACACGTTGACCGGCGCGCCGAGCTCGCTCACCAGCGCCGCGATCTCGTCCTCGTCGGCCAGCAGGATGGGGTACACGCAGTCGGCCCCCGCCTCCAGATACCGCCGCCCGCGCGTGACGGCCTCCTGCCTGGACGCCGGGCCGTACAGGTACACGTCGACCCTCGCGTTGATCACCAGCGCGTCCCCTGCGACCGCCCGCACCTCGGCCAGGAACTCCGCCTGCTCACCCGGATCCACCAGCTCGCCGCGGCCCGGCAGGGAGTCCTCCAGGTTGCAACCGGCGGCTCCCGCTTCTAGCAGGCGTTCGACGAGCTCGGCGGGCTTGAGCCCGTACCCTTGCTCGACGTCGGCGGTCACCGGCACGCCCTCGACGGCCCTGGCCACGCGGGCGACGGCCGCCATCATCTCGCCGACGGGGGTGAGCTCGCCGTCGTCGTAGCCCAGCACGCGCGCGACGGCGGCGCTGCTGGTGGCCACGGCGGGGAAACCCGCCTCCCGTACGGCGCGGGCGGAGGCGGCGTCCCAGACGTTGGGCAGGATCAACGGGGTGCCGGGGACGTGCAGCGCACGGAGTGCGGACGCGTTGTCAGTGGTCATGGCTCAACCGTAGGAGGGGCAGTGGCTCCCTTGTAGAGCCAGTTCCTCCCATAAGACAGCAAGCCACTTCTTCGTCCGGCCCGCATGGGCGTTTCGCGAACCGGCCCGCACCGTCCGCTCTTCGGGCAGGGACCGGCGAACTCACCCGTTCCTAGCAGCCGCTCTTCGAGCACTGGCCGGCGACCTCGCCCGCGGGACCGTTGGCCGGGGTGTCGGCGGGGGTGTCGGCGGGGGTGTCGCTGCCGGAGGACTGCGGCGCCTTGGTGGGGGACGTCGTGGCCGGCTTCTTGCCGCTGTTCGCCTGGGTGGCGGGCCGGGGGTCCGTGCCCGTCGAACCGGTGTCGTCGGTGCCGCCCGTGCCGGGGTCGGCGACGTCGCCCATGCTGCCGTCGTCGGGGGCGTCGGTGGACAGGTCGCCGTCCTCGGGGGACTCGGTGGTGACGTCGCCCATCGTGGCGTCCTCGCCACCGAGGTCGTCGGTGCCGCCGGTGGTCTGGGCCGGCGCGGGGCCGCCGCCGCTCTGCTGGGCGGCCTGGCCGGGGTTCCCCGCCAGCAGGTAGCCGGTGCCGCCGGCCGCGAGCAGGGCGACGAGCGCCGACGCGGCGATGATGAGCGGCTTCTTGTTCGTCGCTTTTCTCGGACGTCTATTTCCCGACGGCGGGCGGATGTCTCCCGGGCCGTCCAGGATCTCGTGGCGATCCGGCACGTTCGGATCATGCATGGGGTTACAGCTCCCTGCGGTCGTATCGGGGAAAGCTCGCCGGCTTCCGCGGGTGATGGACCACACTAGCCGCAACGGCTGAATGCTCGCACACCAATCACAAAGGAATCACGACTTGTCCCCCCTTCGATCCATTTGCCCAGGTAGCCGACCGGCCCTCGCGCCGCTGGCAGGAGTCATCGGCGTGCTCGCCACCGCCGGAGCGGGAATATTCCTGGCATTCAGCAACTCAACCGACGCTTCACCGCAAAGACATGGGGAATTTGATCAGGAAACTTCGCTTTCCGCGAGATCGAATACGTCCGCTTCGCCACTCTGGGCATCGAACATGACACAAACAGCAACTGCGGTGGCGGCTTCTCCTGGAGCGGTCCCATTCCCGTCGACGCAGGCGGCGGCCATGGCGCTCGGGCCCTTGTCACCGCCCTGGATCGAGGCCGTGCCGCCGTGGAACCCCGACGACCTACCGCCTTGGAACGTGACAGCTCCCCCGCCTTGGGACGCCGCGCTCTCGTCCGCTCCAGGCGCCTCACCACCTCCGGGCGGGAGCCCGTACCCGTACTCCGCGGGCGTGGTCGCACCGTCGCCGGGCGGGGCCGTGCCGATCACCGTCCCCGCGGGGACCATCGGGCCTGTCCCAACGTCCCTCAACCGCCCCCGACACTCATCCCCCACCCCTGGCCGTGCCGCCTCCCCGGGGCGTTCGCCGGCCCCTCCCCGGGAACGCTCGGCGACTCCTGACCGGGCACAGGAATCCCCGACGCCGCGAGCGTCCCCGCAGGCGCCTCCCCCGCGCCGGCCGAGCCAGCACGCCGACACCTCCCCGCCCGCCCGGGGACGCGGCCTGCCGAACCCCTGCGCCACCATGAACGATTTCCGCCGGCAGCCCTGCGATCAGGTCCTCGCCGACCTCACCCGCTGACCACCCGGGCCCGTCCTCGCCACACCCTCGCGGACGGGCCTCCACCTGCGAGCACGCCACCCCACAACGCCTGACACGCCCTTGTCAGCCGCCGACCACGTTGCGCCGACCGCCACCGCACACCACCCGCCGACCCGGCGCCGGTTAGGCACGGGCACGCGCGCCGCCGGGCGGCCGCGGGGTCACCGCCGGGCGTCCGCCGGATCGCCACCCGACCGCGACCGAAGCACCGCCGGGACGCCGCCGAAGCACCACTCGACCTCGGTCGAGGCACCGCCGGCCGCCGGCATGCCTCCGCCCAGCCGCCGGCATGCCGCCGCACAACACACCGCCGAGCAGCCACCGCGCGGCCCCGAGCTGCCGAGAGCCGCCGGCCGTCGCCGGGAGGGACGTCAGTGGGCTGAGCAGCCGCCGGTGGAGGTGGGTAGCGGGGCGGGGCGGCCGATGGTGGGCATGCCGAGCAGCACCCCGGCACCCGACGACGAGGGAGCGCCCTGGCGGGCCTCCCAGGCGTCGCCGGCGCGGGTGCGGCGGACGGCCAGGGCAGCGCCGTCGGCCACCAGGTGGTGCGGGGCCGCGTACGTGACCTCGGCCGTCACCATGTCCCCCGGCCGCGGCGTCTCGGCGCCGACCGCGAAGTGCACGAGGCGGTTGTCAGGCGCGCGCCCCGACAGCCGGTGCGTGGCGTCGTCCTTGCGGCCTTCGCCCTCCGCCACCAGCACCTCGAGCGTCCGCCCGACCTGCTTCTTGTTCTCCTCCCACGAGATCTCCTCCTGCAGGGCCACGAGCCGCTCATAGCGCTCCTGCACGACCTCCTTGGGCACCTGGTCGGGCATGGTGGCCGCGGGGGTGCCGGGACGGATGGAGTACTGGAAGGTGAAGGCGTTGGCGAAGCGGCTCTGGCGGACGACGTCCAGGGTGCCCTGGAAGTCCTCCTCCGTCTCGCCGGGGAAGCCGACGATGATGTCGGTGGAGATGGCCGCGTCGGGCATGGCCGCGCGGACCCGTTCGATGATGCCGAGGTAGCGCTCGGCCCGGTACGAGCGGCGCATCGCCCGCAGCACCCGGTCGGAGCCGGACTGCAGGGGCATGTGCAACTGGTGCATGACGTTGGGGGTCTCGGCCATGGCGGCGATCACGTCGTCGGTGAAGGCGGCCGGGTGGGGCGAGGTGAAGCGGACCCGCTCCAGGCCGTCGATGTCGCCACAGGCGCGCAGCAGCTTGCCGAAGGCGAGCCGGTCGCCGAACTCGACGCCGTAGGTGTTGACGTTCTGGCCGAGGAGCGTGACCTCCAGCGCCCCCTGATCCACCAATGTCCGGACTTCGGCCAAGATGTCGCCGGGCCGGCGGTCCTTCTCCTTGCCGCGCAGCGACGGCACGATGCAGAACGTGCAGGTGTTGTTGCAGCCGACCGAGATCGACACCCAGGCGGCGTACGCGGACTCGCGCTTGGTGGGCAGCGTGGAGGGGAAGACCTCCAGCGACTCCTTCAGCTCGACCTGCGCCTCGCCCTCGACGCGGGCCCGCTCCAGCAGCACCGGCAGCGAGCCGATGTTGTGCGTGCCGAAGACCACGTCGACCCACGGCGCCTTGCGGACGATCTCGCCCTGGTCCTTCTGCGCCAGGCAGCCGCCGACGGCGATCTGCATGCGCGGGTTGCGCGTCTTGGCCGGCCGGAGGTGTCCGAGGTTGCCGTAGAGGCGGTTGTCGGCGTTCTCCCGTACGGCACACGTGTTGAACACGACCACGTCGGCCGTCTCGCCGTCGGGGGCGGGCACGTAGCCGGCGTCCTCCAGCAGGCCTGACAGCCGCTCGGAGTCGTGGACGTTCATCTGGCACCCGTATGTGCGCACTTGGTACGTGCGGGCGCCCTCCTGGGTCACAGTCATGGCACGTTCAAGGGTAGTCGTTGTGCGGCTTGCGGCGGCCCGTATGGATCTAAAAGGCCAGCTTGGCGGCATGATGTGATCGGATCGGTACCGCTCGGTTAGTGCACAGCGTTCTAACGCCCTCTACGTTTTACTCCATGACGGAGAACGGGGACGCCACTCCACTGGTCCAGTTGGAGAACGTCAACAAGCACTTCGGGGCGCTGCACGTCCTGAAGGACATCAACTTGACCGTCTCTCGCGGCGAGGTTCTGGTCGTCATCGGCCCTTCGGGCGGCGGGAAGAGCACGCTCTGCCGCACGATCAACCGGTTGGAGACGATCAACGACGGCAAGATCATATTTGACGGCCAGGTGCTGCCGGCCGAGGGCAAGGCGCTGGCGAGGCTGCGGTCCGAAGTCGGGATGGTCTTCCAGTCGTTCAATCTGTTCGCCCACAAGACCATCCGCGAGAACGTCACGCTCGGCCCGACCAAGGTCCGCGGCGTCCCCAAGGACGCCGCCGACAAGCGGGCGATGGAGCTGCTGGAGCGGGTGGGCATCGCGGCGCAGGCCGACAAGTACCCCGCGCAGCTCTCCGGCGGTCAGCAGCAGCGCGTCGCGATCGCCAGGGCGCTGGCCATGGATCCGAAGATGATCCTGTTCGACGAGCCGACCTCCGCACTGGACCCCGAGATGGTGCAGGAGGTGCTCGATGTGATGATCGGGCTGGCGCGTGACGGCATGACCATGATGGTCGTCACGCACGAGATGGGGTTCGCCCGCCGCGCCGCCAACCGGGTCGTGTTCATGGCGGACGGGCAGATCGTCGAGGAGAACACCCCCGACGAGTTCTTCACCAACGCGCAGACGGATCGTGCGCGCGACTTCCTTTCGAAGATCCTCACGCACTGAGAGTTATGAGGCAGGTACACATGCACATGCGTCGAACGGGAGCGGTGCTCTCCATTGCGGCACTCGCCGCGGGCCTGGCCGCTTGTGGCGGTGGGGAACAGACGTACGCCACCGTGGCCGACAAGATCACCGGCGGCGGCACGGTCGTGGTCGGCACCAAGTGGGACCAGCCGAGCCTGGGCCTGAAGATGGGCAACGAGCCCGAGGGCTTCGACGTCGACGTCGCCAAGGCCGTGCTGAAGGAAGTGGCCGGCGGCAAGGATGTGAAGATCGAGTGGAAGGAGTCGGCCTCGTCCAACCGCGAGCCGTTCCTCCAGAACGGCACGGTCGACATCGTCTTCGCCACCTACTCCATCACCGAGGAGCGCAAGACCAAGGTCACCTTCGGCGGCCCGTACGTCGTCGCCCACCAGGACGTCATGGTCCGCAAGGACGACGCCTCGATCAACAAGCCGCAGGACCTCGTCGGCAAGAAGATCTGCAAGGCGGCGGGCTCGAACTCGTACAAGCGCATCACCGACCCGCCCCCGGACGGCGAGCTCGACCTCGACGCCACCACCGTCGACGCGGCCAACTACTCCGAGTGCGTGCAGAAGCTCTCCGGCAGCAACCTCGACGCCGTCACCACCGACGACCTGATCCTGGCGGGCTTCGCCAAGCAGGCCGGCGGCAACTTCAAGGTGCTGGGCCAGGGCTTCACGGACGAGAAGTACGGCATCGGCCTGAAGAAGGGCGACACCAAGACCTGCGAGGCCGTCAACAAGGCGGTGGCCACGCTGTGGAGCAACGGCACCATGAAGACGCTGCTGGACAAGTGGTTCGGCGGCATCCAGGGCCTGAACGTGTCCACGGCCGCGCCGGAGGCCGAGGGTTGCGCCTGACCACGTCGGTGACGGCGGCCGGTGACCCGGCCGCCCGTCGCCCCTTCGGTGGAGCACGATGGACGAACTAATCAAGTACGGGCCGGACCTCGCGCTGGGCTTCCTGGAGAATGTCAAGCTGTCGATCGTGGGCGCGATCGCCGCCCTGCTCCTCGGCACGATCCTGGTGGCGATGCGGGTCTCCCCCACCCCGGTCCTGCGCGCGGCCGGCACCGTCTACGTCAACGTGGTACGCAACACCCCGCTGACGCTGGTGCTGGCGTTCTCCGCGCTGGGCCTGAGCGACCAGCTCGGCCTGGTCTTCTCCGAGACGCCGACGACCAACTCGTTCTGGATCGTCGCGATGGGGCTGTCGCTCTACACGGCGGCCTTCGTCTGCGAGGCGCTGCGCGCCGGCGTGAACACGGTGCCGATGGGCCAGGCCGAGGCGGCCAGGGCGATCGGGCTGACGTTCATGCAGTCGCTGACGATGATCATCCTGCCCCAGGCCTTCCGCGCGGTCATCGCGCCGCTGGGCAGCGTGATGATCGCCATGATCAAGAACACCACGGTCGCGACCGCCGGCGGGTTCCTGCTCGACTCCGCGGCGGTCATGAAGATCACGTTCGACACGACTGGCGCGTCGATCCCGATCTTCCTCGGCATCGTCGTCGCGTTCATGGCGCTGACCATGCCGATCGGGTTCTTCACCGGCTGGCTGGCGCGACGGCTGGCGGTGGTCCGATGAGCACCTCCGTGCTGTTCGACGCGCCGGGCCCGCGCGGGCGGATCCGCAACCACACGCTCACGGTGGTCAGCGTCATCGCGGTCGCCGCCGTCCTGTACGGCATCTACCGCGGGTTCGACGCCAAGGGCCAGTTCGAGGGCAAGATCTGGCAGCCGTTCCTGCAGTGGGAGACCTGGGACTTCTACATCATCCCCGGCCTCATCGGCACGTTGCGGGCGGCGGCCGTGGCGGCGGTGCTCGCGCTGGCGTTCGGCGCGATCTTCGGCCTGGCCAGGCTTTCGGACCACAAGTGGATCCGGGTGCCGGCCGGCGTGGTGGTCGAGGTGTTCAGGGCCATCCCGCTGCTGCTGCTGATCTTCTTCATCTTCTACCTGGCGCCGATGATCGCCGGTGGCGGCGACTACGCCTTCATGGCGGTCGTGCTCGGCCTCATGCTCTACAACGGCTCGGTGCTGGCCGAGGTCGTCAGGGCCGGCGTGCACGCGGTGCCCAAGGGGCAGTCCGAGGCCGCGTACGCGGTGGGCATGCGCAAGAACCAGGTGATGAGGCTGGTGCTGCTGCCGCAGGGCGTCACGGCGATGATGCCGGCGATCGTCAGCCAGCTCGTGGTGCTGCTCAAGGACACCGCGCTCGGCTACATCATCGCCTACGTCGACCTGCTCAACACCGGCTTCAAGATCCTCCCGGCCCGCTTCTTCGGCTCGCTGATCCCGGCGGCCATCGTCATCGGCGTCATCTACCTGGCGCTCAACATGGCGCTGAGCTACCTGGCCACGTGGCTGGAGAAGCGCAGCAGGCGCAGCCGCAAGACGGCGGCGCGCCCGGTCGCCGCGCCCGGCTCGGCAGAGGTCGGCGTCGGCGCGGGCCAGGGCACCGAGGGCGGCGGGCTGGCGCCCGACAAGCCCCTGGAATGACCCCTTCCCGGGCGGCGGGCGTCATGCTCGCCGCCCGAGATGTCAAAGAAAGCCCCAGCTCCGCATTACAGTGCGCCTGACGCGGGTATCCGGGTGAGCATGCGCAGGGCGGCGCTCGCGGGGGCGGCTGTGACGGTGGGGCTGGCCGCGTGTGGCGGCGGCGGCTCGTACGCCACGGTCGTGGACAAGGTCGAGAACACCGGCACCGTCGTCGTCGGCACGAAGTGGGACCAGCCGGGCCTGGGGCTGAAGATCGGCAACGAGGAGCCCCAGGGCTTCGACGCCGACGTGGCCCGCTACCTCGTCAGCCACCTCACCGGCCGCTCCGACGTGCGGATCACCTGGCGCGAGGCGCCGTCGTCCACCCGCGAGGCGCTGCTGCAGAACGGCACCGTGGACATGATCGTGGCCTCCTACTCCATCACGGAGGCCCGCAAGCCCAAGGTGACCTTCGGCGGGCCGTACGCGATCGTCCCCCAGGACACCATGGTCCGGGCGGACGACACGCGCATCAAGAAGACGAGCGACCTGCGGGGCAAGCGGATCTGCCTGGCCGAGGGGTCGAACTCGTACCGGCGGATCGTGGACCCGCCCCCCGACGGCAAGCTGGACCTGCCGGCCCAGCTGGTGCACGCCGCCAACTACTCCGACTGCGTACGCAAGCTCGCCGCGGACCAGCTGGACGCCGTCAGCACCGAGAGCCTGATCCTGGCCGGGTTCGCCGAGCAGGACCCCGGCAGGTTCCGGCTGCTCAACGACCCGATCACGGACGAGAAGTGGTCCGTCGGGATCAAGAAGGGCGACACCGAGACCTGCGAGGCCGTCAACCGGGCCATCGCCGGCATGTGGCGGGACGGGACGACCGCGCGGCTGCTGCGCAAATGGTTCGGCAGGACTGATCTCGTCCTGCCGTCCGCCCTGCCGCGGCCCGAGGGCTGTCCCTGATCTACGGGGACCGGGCCGCACTCCAAGCGATCTTCCGGCAGGATGCGGGTATGCCCTTCTGGCCCTCCCCCATATCGACCAGAGACGTGGCCGGTTCCGGCGTGCGTCCCGGCTGGCCCGTGGCCATGGACGGCCAGGTGTGGTGGACCGAGGACCGTCCCGACGAGGGCGGGCGCACGGTGATCGTCCACCGCGCCGCCGACGGCACCCGCCGCGACGTGCTGCCCCCGCCCTGGTGCGCGCGCACGCGGGTGCACGAGTACGGCGGCAGCCCGTACACCGTGACCCCCGCGGGCGACGTGGTCTTCGCCAACCTCGAGGACCAGCGGCTGTACGTCGTGTCCGGTGACGGCGAGCCGGAGCCCCTCACCGACGACGGCTGCCGCTACGCGGACCTGCTGGTGCACGGCGGCCAGGTGTGGTGCGTACGCGAGCAGCACGACGAGGACGGCAAGGTCACCAGGGCCGTCGTCGCGATCCCGCTGGACGGCGGCGAGGCCCGCGTGTGGGCCACCGGCTGCGACTTCTACGCCGGTCCGGCCGTCTCGCCCGACGGGCGGCATCTGGCCTACGTCTGCTGGAACCACCCCCGCATGCCCTGGGACGGCACCGAGCTGCGCGTCGTCCCCCTCGACGGCGCCCTCGACGGCGCCCTCGACGGCGGCGGCACCGCGTGGCGGGTCCGCGGCGGCCCGGCCGAGTCCGTGCTCGCACCCGCCTGGAAGGACGACTCCCGGCTCTACCTGATCTCCGACGCCTCCGGCTGGTGGAACCTCTACGAGGTGGGCCTGCGCGGCGAGGACGCGCGGGCGCTCCACCCGGCCGAGGAGGAGTTCACGCTGCCGCCGTGGCAGCTCGGCGGGATGCCGTACGCGGTGCTCCCCGGCGGGCGGCTCGCGGTCCTGCACGGGCGCGGCGACCTGCGGCTGGGCCTGCTCGACCCCGGCGCGGGCACGCTGACCGACCTCGACCTGCCCTGCACCGGCTGGAACGCCTCGCTGGCCGCCGACGGCACGTCCGTCATCGGGATCGGGTACGCCGCCACCGCATCCCGCTCCGTCATCGCCGTCGACACCGCCACCGGCCGGCACCAGGCGCTCGAACACGACGCCGCCCCCCTGCCCGACCCGGCCTACCTGCCCGTCCCCGAGCCCGTGCTCGTGCGGCGCCCCTCGGCCGACGTGCACGCGTACCTGTACCCGCCCCACCCCCTCGCCACCGACGGCACACCCCCGTACGTGATCTTCGTGCACGGCGGCCCGACCGCCCACGCCGACACCGCGCTCGACCTGGAGAAGGCGTTCCTCACCTCACGCGGCATCGGCGTGCTCGACCTCAACTACGGCGGCTCGACCGGCTACGGCCGCGCCTACCGCGACCGGCTCAGGGGCCAGTGGGGCGTGGTGGACGTCGAGGACACGATCGCCGCCGCCGAATGGCTGGCCGGCGAGGGCCTGGCCGACCCCGGCCGCATCGCGGTACGCGGGAGCAGCTCGGGTGGCTGGACGGTGATGGCCGCCTGCTGCCGCTCCGGCGTGTTCGCCGGAGGCGTCTCCTACTACGGCATCAGCGCCCTCGGCCCGCTCGCCGCGCACACCCACGACTTCGAGTCCCGGTACGTGGAGTGGCTGGTGGGGCCGGAGGATCCGCAGGTGTACGCCGCGCGCGAGCCTCTCGCGCTGGTGAACGGGGTGAGCTGCCCCATGCTGCTCCTGCAGGGGCTCGACGATCCCGTGGTGCCGCCCGAGCAGTCCTCCGCCTTCGCCGACGCGCTCGCCGAACGCGGGGTGCCGTGCACGTACCTGGCCTTCGAGGGCGAGTCGCACGGCTTCCGCCGCATCGAGACCCGCGCGGCGGCCCTGGCGGCGGAGCTGGCCTTCTACCAGCAGATCTTCTCGTAGCCGATCATCGTCGTCGGAGTGCTCGGCTCGGTCCTGCCGGCTCGGTCCTGCCGGCTCGGTCCTGCCGGCTCGGTCCTGCCGGCTATGTTGGGCTCGGCTCAGCGGGCGAACTCGGTCGCCCGCGACTCGCGCACCACCGTGATGCGGATCTGCCCGGGGTAGGTGAGCTCCTCCTCCACCTGCTTGGCCACGTCCCTGGCGATGACCTGGGCCTGGATGTCGTCGATGGCGTCCGGCTTGACCATGACCCGGATCTCCCGCCCGGCCTGCATGGCGAACACCTTCTCCACGCCGTCGTACGACTGCGCGATCTCCTCCAGCCGCTCCAGCCGCTTGACGTACGCCTCCAGGGACTCGCGCCGGGCGCCGGGCCGGCTGCCGCTGATCGCGTCGGCCGCCTGCGTGAGCACCGCCTCGACGGTACGCACCTCGACCTCGTTGTGGTGCGCCTCGATGGCGTGCACCACGTCCTCCTCCTCGCCGTACCTGCGGGCGATCTCCGCGCCGATCAGCGCGTGGCTGCCCTCGACCTCGTGCGTCAGGGCCTTGCCGATGTCGTGGAGCAGGGCGCAGCGCTTCATCAGCGACTGGTTCATCTTGAGCTCGGCGGCCATGATGCCGGCGATGTGGGCGGACTCGATGAGGTGCTTGAGCACGTTCTGCCCGTAGGAGGTGCGGTAGCGCAACTGCCCGAGCAGCAGCGTCAGCTCGGGGTGCATGTCGGTGATGCCCAGCTCGACCAGGGCGTCCTCGCCGGCCCGCGCGCACAGGTCCTGGACCTCCTGGCGGCTGCGGTCGTGCGCCTCCTCGATGCGCTGCGGGTGGATGCGGCCGTCGAGCACGAGCTTCTCCAGCGTCAGCCGCGCCGTCTCCCGCCTGACCGGGTCGAAGCACGACAGCAGGACCGCCTCGGGGGTGTCGTCGATGATGAGGTTCACGCCGGTCGTGGACTCGAAGGCGCGGATGTTGCGGCCCTCACGGCCGATGATCCGGCCCTTCATCTCGTCGCCCGGCAGGTGCAGCACGCTCACGACCGACTCGGCCGTCTGCTCGGCCGCCAGCCGCTGCACGGCCAGCGTCACGATCTTCGTGGCGCGCTTCTCGCCCTCCTTGCGGGCATCGCCCTCGATCTCCCTGACGATCAGCGCGGCCTCGCGCTTGGCCTGGTTCTCGATCTCCTTGACCAGCTCGTTCTTGGCCTGCTCGCCGGTCAGCCCGGCCACCCGCTCCAGGATGAGCCGCCGCTCCTGCTCGACCTGCAGCAGCTCCTCGCGCCGGTCGGCCAGCTCGACCTCGGTCTCGGCCAGCTTCCTGTCACGTTCCGCCTGCCGCCTGGCCTCCTCGTCGAGCCGCTGCTCCCGCTCGGCCAGCCTCGCCTCCCGGCGTTCCAGGTCTGCGCGCAGCTCCTTGAGCTCGGACTTGAGTATCCGGCTCTCCTCCTCGACCTCGCGCCGCATCTGCGCCGCGCTCTCGGCCGCCGCCTCCGACCTGCGCAGCATGTCCTCGGCGTCGCTCTCCGCCTTGTGGCGGATCTCCCGCGCCTCCTCCCGCGCCTGCTCCAGCTCCTCGTGCACCGCCTCCACCTGCTCGGCGCTGGGCTTCGCCTTGCCGGGCAGGCTGCCCGAGGTGCGGCGTACGACGACGAGAAGCGCCACGATCATTCCGAACGCGAGCACGAGCACCGCCACCATCAGCACCACGACCAGCGGCCCCATGTGTGCCCCGCCCTCCTCGCGTCGTCAAGAACTCATAACGCGGCCACAAACGGGAGGGGTCACAGGCGCGCCGCGGAAAGCCCTGTCGGCGTCATCGCCGGGATCGATGTCAAGCCAAGGCTGATGGGGCGTCGACCGCTCGTGCCGACACCTCTCCTGCCTTGTTCAATTCGTCCGTCGCTCACCGGTATGGCAATCCGCACTGCGCGGAGTAACTCCTCACTGCCGTCGAGGTTATGCGTCGAACAGGTCACGAGCAAGCAAACGCGTCATCAAGCGTGTCTTACAGGCCTGCATCTCCACGTTCAGACAGGTGTCACCCATGAGTGCCGGAATCGCCCATCCGGTTGGGGCATACTGCGGCATGTCGCCCATGCGACGCTACGACCGTACGCCGGCCAGGTCGACACCGGGTCGCCGAACGGCCAAGGCCCCCCACGCGCCGCCGGGCGCGACAAGCAGAGGCGTCGCCGCCCACTTTGAAGGTCGTCGCCACCTGCGAGCTCATCGCTACTTGCGAAGCTCAACGACACTCGCGAAGCTCATCGCTACATGCGAAGATCACGACACTCGCGAAGCTCGCCGCCACTTGCGAGATGCGCCGCCACTTGCGAACTTCACCGCCACGTGCGCAGTTCACCGCCACGTGCGCAGTTCACGGCCACCTATGCAGTTCACGGCCACATGCGCTGATCACGGTCGCTTACGAAAGGTCGCCGTCACCTGCGAAAACGGAGACCGACCGGTCCGTCCCCATGACATCCGAGTGCCGATCCGTCCCATGACGCCCGAGAAGCGGGGACATCGGAACGTACCTCAGGAGAAGTCCTCCTCCACCTCGACGCCCTCCTGTTCGAGCGCTTCCCGGATGACGCGGAAGGCCAGGCCGGAGGGGTAGCCCTTGCGTGCGAGCATGCCGGCCAGCCGACGGGTACGGGTCTGCGGGTCGAGCGAACGGGTGGCTGCGAGCTTGCGTTCCACCAGCCGCCTGGCCGTCTCCTCCTCCTGGTCGGGATCCAGCCGTTCCACGGCCTCGTTGACCGTGTCACTGTCGACGCCCCGGTGGCGCAGCTCGGCCGCCAGGGCGCGCTTGGCCAGCCCTCGGCCGTGGTGCCTGGAATCGACCCAGGCCGCGGCGAACGCTTCGTCGTTGATCAGCCCCAGCTCGGAGAAGCGGCTGAGCACCGCCTCCGCTGCCTCCTCCGGCACGTCCCGCTTGCGCAGGGCCTCGGCGAGCTGGGCGCGCGTCTTGGGTGCCATGGTGAGCAGGCGCAGGCAGATGTTCCGCGCCACCGACTCAGGATCCGCCTGGGGCCCCGTACCGGCCGGGCTCTCGTCGTCTGGCCCGTCGGGCAGCCGCCCCCGCCGCCGAGTGCCCTTCCGGCCGCCCCGCCGGGACCGTCCCCCAGCACCTCCCCCGAACAGCCCTCCGCCGTCCTCAACCGACCGAGCGCCCTCAACCGGCCCGGCACCCTCAGCGGGCCCAGCGCCCTCAACCGGCCCGGCACCCTCACCGAGCCAGCCGAGCCCTTCATCAGTCCGTCCAGCTCCATCACCGAACCGCCTGGCGCCACGGTCGTCTCCTCCGTCGGCTTCACCGGAGACAGGCGGCGGAGTGACGGCCGGCCGGCCGTGTGGGGCGGGGGTGTCGTCCTCGAGAGGAGTGGCGGCGCGCAGGCGGTCGCGTTGCTCGCGCCACTCCGCCACCGATGGCCAGCCGTCCGTGGCGGAGCCGGCCAGGTCGCGCGGGCGGGAGGACGTGGGGTCGGGCCAGGCGCCCCGCTCCGGCGGCTGGGGCGCTTGCGGCCGGTCCGTGCTGCTCATGGGGTCAGCGATCAGACGTCACCCGGCTTGGGGGTGGACTTCGAGCCACGGCCCGACGGAGCGGCGGCCGGAGCAGGGGCGGCAGCGGCGGGAGCGTCGAGGCGCGGGCCCACGCCCAGCTTGTCCTTGATCTTCTTCTCGATCTCGTTGGCCATGTCGGGGTGGTTCTTCAGGAAGTTGCGGGCGTTCTCCTTGCCCTGGCCGAGCTGGTCGCCCTCGTACGTGTACCAGGCGCCGGACTTGCGGACGAAGCCGTGCTCCACACCCATGTCGATGAGGCCGCCCTCGCGGGAGATGCCCACGCCGTAGAGGATGTCGAAGTCGGCGACCCGGAAGGGCGGGGCCATCTTGTTCTTGACGACCTTGACCCTGGTACGGTTGCCGACCGCCTCCGTGCCGTCCTTGAGGGTCTCGATGCGGCGGATGTCCATCCGGACCGAGGCGTAGAACTTCAGCGCCTTACCACCGGTCGTGGTCTCGGGGCTGCCGAACATGACGCCGATCTTCTCGCGGAGCTGGTTGATGAAGATGGCGGTGGTGCCGGTGCTGTTGAGGGCGCCGGCGATCTTGCGCAGGGCCTGGGACATGAGGCGGGCCTGGAGACCGACGTGGCTGTCGCCCATCTCGCCCTCGATCTCGGCCTTGGGCACCAGGGCCGCGACCGAGTCGATGACGATGATGTCGACGGCGCCGGACCTGATCAGCATGTCGGCGATCTCGAGCGCCTGCTCACCGGTGTCGGGCTGGGAGACCAGCAGGGCGTCGGTGTCGACCCCCAGCTTCTTGGCGTATTCGGGGTCGAGGGCGTGCTCGGCGTCGACGAACGCCGCGATGCCTCCGGCCCGCTGGGCGTTGGCCACGGCGTGCAGGGCGATCGTCGTCTTACCCGAGGACTCGGGGCCGTAGATCTCGACGATGCGGCCGCGCGGCAGGCCGCCGATGCCGAGGGCGACGTCAAGGGAGATCGACCCCGTGGGGACCACCTCGATGGGAGCTCGGGCCTCGTCGCCCAGCCTCATGACGGAGCCCTTGCCGAACTGACGCTCGATCTGAGCCAGCGCGGTCTCGAGGGCCTTCTCGCGGTCGTTGATAGCCATGGGAACTCCCCCTGGAGGGTCGTGGTCCGATCAGTCGAGTGAAAGCTACGGCCTGCCACCGACAATTTCTGCCGTGTCGGGGAAGACGTGGCGGCTCGGCTGTCTCAATGGTAGCCGAACGGCTGTTCGATCACAGCAAGAACACGCAGGTCGACCATGAGAGTACGCACATCTGCCCGTTCTCCCTGGCCAGCCGTCAGCCCAGCCGCGCCTCGTCAACCGCCCCGCCCGCCGCCGCGCCCGCTGCCCCGCCAACCGCGCCACCCGCCGCCGCGCCCGCCTCCTCACCCGCCACCCCGCCACCCGGCCCGGCCGCCTTCGGCGCGGACAGGAGGCGGAGCGCTTCGAGGAAGAGCTCCGGGGGGCAGCGTTCGGGCGCGAGCAGGGTCAGCAGGCGCATGCCGAGGTCCAGCGACTTCAGGATGGCGTCGGCCTCCCCGTACGGAAGCTCAGCCAGCCCGCTCCCCTCCGGCGCCAGCGGATGCCGCCCGGAACCCGTCCCCTCATCGGGGAACAACACGGCGACGAGCTGCTCACGCACGGCCGGATGGCGAGTGGCGTGCACCATGAACTCCACCGTCAGCCGGGCGAAGGAGTCCTGCCCGCCACCCCGGGCGCCCTCCACCCAGTACGCCCCGAACTCCTCCACCAGCGCCCCCGCCTCACGCCCGCCGTGAAGCAGCCGCTCGGCCTGGGCCCGCGCCTCCCGCCCCAGCCCGTGCCGCAGGACGGCGAGCAGCAGATCCTCCTTGCCGTCGAAGTTCGAGTACACGGCCCCCTTGGTGAGCCCGGCCTCGGCGGCCACCTCGTCCACCGACGCCCCCTGGATCCCCCGCTCGGCGAACACCTTCTCCGCCGCCTCCAGCAGGGCGAGCCGGTTGCGTTCGCGCTGCTCCTGCCTGCTGAGCCGTTCCATCGCCACCACGCTCCGCACTCTCCACCGGGTTGACATCCCCAAGAGTATCCAAATACTGACTGGTATCCGAATACCGAAGAGTATGCGAAAGAGGGAAGCGAATGGACACCTTGGAGCGCGCCGACGAGCTGTTCGAGGCAGGCGACTTCGACACCGCCGGCGACCTCTACCGGCGGGTGCTCGCGACGGACCCCGACCACGTGCACGCCCTCGCCCAGCACGCCTACCTGACCCTCCTGTCCAACCGGCTCCCGGCGGCCGAGCGCCTGCTCAGAAGGGTCCTGCACCTGGACCCCCGGCACGGGCGCGCGCTGCGCCACCTGGCCGACACCCTGTGGCGGGCTGACAAGTTCGCCGAGCTGGCCGGGCTCCTGCCCGAGGTGGTGGAGGGCGCTCTCTCGGCCACGCCCGAGCAGCTCAGGAGCTTCGCCGGGCGCACGCCATACGAGATCTCGGGGCCCGCGACCACGCGGATCCCGTTCGCGGCGGAGAGCCCGCTGCCCATGATCGAGGCGTCACTGAACGGCGCGCCGCCCGCCCTGTTCTTCCTCGACACCGGCGCGCTGTTCGCGCTCAACGACGACTACGCCGCCCGCCTCGGCATCCCCACGTACGGCCATACGACGGGCCGCACCCTCTACGGCGAGCACCCGAACCTCCAGGGCCGCGTGGACCGCCTCACCCTGGGCGCCCTGACCATCGAGCAGGTGCCGGTGCACACCATCCCGGACGAGATCCGCCTCACCGCGCCCGACGGCAGGCAGACCCAGGGCGCGATCGGCACCAGCGTGCTGGCCCGCTTCCTGTCCACCATCGACTACCCGGGCCGGGCACTCGTCCTGCGCCGGAACAGCCGGAACAGCCAGGACAGCCGGGACGTGCGCGCGGCCGTGCAGGCCGGCCAGGCCGGGCACAGCGCGCCCCTGTGGTTCCTGGGCGACCACTTCCTGCTGTCCCACGGCACCGTGAACCATCTCGACCGGATGGTGTTCTTCGTCGACACCGGCGGCGGCGACATCGGTTTCACGGCTCCCCGCTCCACCCTCGAAGCGGCCGGGATCGCCGTCCCCGCGGACGGCGGCCCGCATCCGGTGACGGCCGGCCGGGTGACGCTCGGCACCGCCGTGCGCCACGACGTCCCCGGTCTGGCGGGGGTGTTCCCCGAGTGGTTCGAGCACGGGTTCGGGTTCCGGATCGGCGGGCTGCCCACGCACGAGTTCTTCCGTCCGTACGCGCTCACGTTCGACTTCGCGGGCATGCGCATCCTGATGGACACCCCCGGGGAATGACGCGCGGGCGGTTGCCTCTCGCGTGTTGCCGGGCGCCATGAGCTGGGGAGACTCATCTCAGAGCGACAACTGGAGGCGGCACGTGGCGAGCGGCTACACCGGGGAACGACGCGTCCATCTCGAGGCACTCGCCGAGCTGCTACCCGCCCACGGCCTGGTGAGCCGCATGGTCGGCGGCGAGGACCCGGTGTTGTGGGTGTGGCACCCGCGCACGGGCCGCCAGACGATCATCTTCGCCACGCCGTCGAACCACGGCTGGCAGTTCCTGTGGTCGCCGGGCGGGCAGTGCCCGGCGGCCGAGCCGGAGCGCGCGGCCACGGCGCTGCGTGACGCGCTCGATCAGGGGCAGCCGGCCTAGCGCAGCTTGGGCGAGACGTCCTCCACCTGGCAGACCGCCCGCCACACCGTCTTGGCGCTCTCGCCGTCGGCCAGCGCCTGAACGACGGTGCGGCCGCCGAGCGGGGCCAGGACGTAGTCGCGGGCCCACGACTCCGCGTACATCTCACCGAAGTGAGCGTTCATCCGTCTCCAGAACTCGGTCAGGCGCATGAACTCAAGTATGGAAGCGCCCGAGGGGTGGGTAGGACATCCCCATGCCAAAGACCCCCAAGTCTTCACCCCCGAAGACAGCCAAGACGAAGGCCAACAGGGCCAGGCGCCGCCGGTTACTGCTCGAGCTGCGGCTGGCCGTACGGAAGGAGAAGGAGGAGCGTGCCGAGCGGCACGCCGGTCTCAGGCAGGAGCCGCGTGCGGGCAAGCCGCGCACGCGCAGGGCGTCGCGGCGCTAGTCACCTCACGGGTCACAGCACGCGCGCGCCGTACATCTCACCGAGATGGTCGGCGAGCAGCTCCAGCCGGGCGCCGTCGGGGTCCTTGAAGTAAATGGAGGCGCCGCTCTCTATCTGGTGCGGCACGCCGGCCATCTCCAGCTTCCCGCGCAGCCTCTCCCACGTGGCGGGGTCGACGGAGATCGCGATGTGGTGCAGCCCGCCGAGCACTTCCTGGTACGGCCCGAGGTCGAGGCCGGGGAAGTCGAAGAAGGCGAGCAGGTTCCCGTTCCCGATGTCGAAGAAGAAGTGGTTCGACCCCTTGTAGTCGCGATTCTCGATGATCTCCGTGAGCGGGAACTCCAGGAGCTCCTGGTAGAACTTGATGGTGCGTTCCACGTCGGACGAGATGAGCGCCATGTGGTGCAGACCACGCGCGCTGCTGGACGGCCGGTGCGGTAAAACGTAGCGCTGCCTTATCTCCGCTCGGCGGGCTTCGATGGCCGTGTAATCGATGGTGGTCACGGTCGCTGTATGTCCGCCAGGGCGCCGGCTCAATCACCCGCCACCGCGCCAAATGCGTTTTCTGTCGGTGGCGGGAGGCACTATGTGCAGGTGAGCTCCCTAGCCCAGTTCAGCCAGGTGACCAGGCAATGGTTCGCCGGGGCCTTCCACGCGCCCACCGCCGCCCAGGAGGGGGCGTGGGAGTCGATCTCGCGGGGCGACCACACGCTGGTCGTCGCGCCGACGGGCTCGGGCAAGACGCTGGCGGCGTTCCTGTGGTCGCTCGACCGGCTGGCCGCCGCCCCGGAACAGGCCGCCCCAGGGCAGGCCGCACCGGAGCAGACCACATCGGAGCAGGCCGCACCGGAGCAGGCGAAGGAGCGCAAGGGCACGAGGGTCCTGTACGTGTCGCCGCTCAAGGCCCTGGCCGTGGACGTCGAGCGCAACCTGCGCGCGCCACTGGCCGGGCTGAAGCAGACGGCGCGGCGGCTGGGCCTGCCGGTGCCCGAGATCTCGGTGGCGATCCGCTCGGGCGACACCCCCGCCGAGGACCGCAGGCGGTTCGCCGCGAAGCCGTCCGACATCCTGATCACCACCCCTGAGTCGCTGTTCCTGCTGCTCACCAGCCAGGCGCGGGAGGCGCTGCGCGGCGTGGAGACGGTGATCGTGGACGAGGTGCACGCGGTCGCGGGCACCAAGCGCGGCGCCCATCTCGCGCTCAGCCTGGAGCGGCTCGACGCGCTGCTCGACCGGCCCGCGCAGCGGGTGGGGCTGTCGGCGACCGTGCGGCCGGTGAGCGAGGTGGCGGCGTTCCTGGGCGGGGCGCGGCCGGCGACGGTGGTGCAGCCGCCGTCCGACAAGCGGATCGAGGTCGAGGTCGTCGTCCCCGTCGAGGACATGACGGAGATGGAGGGCCGCGCGCAGGGAGCCGCCCAGGAGGAGGAGTTCGCGCCGGAGCCGGGCAACCGGTCGATCTGGCCCCACGTCGAGGACCGGCTGTTCGACCTGATCGAGGCCCACAGCTCCACGATCGTCTTCGCCAACTCGCGGCGGCTGGCCGAGCGGCTGTGCACGCGGCTGAACGAGCTGGCCTACGAGCGGGAGCAGGGCACCGAGACCGTCGACCTGTCCATCTGGGAGACCGGGCCGTCGAAGCCGATGCCCGCCGAGGTGATGGCGCAGGCGGGTGCGAGCAAGGGCGTGGTGACGGAGATCGTACGCGCCCACCACGGCTCGGTCTCCAAGGAGGAGCGGGCGCAGATCGAGGAGGCGCTCAAGTCGGGCCGGTTGCCTGCCGTGGTCGCCACCTCCAGCCTGGAGCTGGGCATCGACATGGGCGCGGTCGACCTGGTGGCGTGCGTGGAGGCGCCGCCGAGCGTGGCCAGCGGGCTGCAGCGCATCGGCCGGGCGGGTCACCAGGTGGGCGCGGTGTCCAGGGGCGTCATCTTCCCCAAGTACCGGGGCGACCTGGTGCAGACCGCCGTGGTGGCGGAGCGGATGAAGAGCGGTCTGATCGAGGAGCTGCGCTATCCGCGTAACCCGCTCGACGTGCTCGCCCAGCAGATCGTGGCGATGACCGCGCTCGACGAGTGGACGGTCGACGAGCTGGAGAGCGTGATCAGGCGGGCCGCCCCCTACGCCACGCTGCCGCGCACCGCGCTGGAGGCCACGCTCGACATGCTGGCCGGGCGCTATCCGAGCGAGGAGTTCGCCGAGCTGCGGCCGCGCATCGTGTGGGACCGCGTGACCGGCACCCTCCAGGGGCGTCCCGGCGCGCAGCGGCTGGCGGTGACGAACGGCGGCACGATCCCCGACCGGGGCCTGTTCGGCGTGTTCCTGGTGGGCGAGCGGGCCTCCAGGGTGGGCGAGCTGGACGAGGAGATGGTCTACGAGTCGCGGGTCGGCGACGTGTTCGTGCTGGGCGCGACCTCCTGGCGGATCGAGGACATCACGGCCGACCGGGTGCTCGTCTCGCCCGCGCCGGGGCAGCCGGGCAAGCTGCCGTTCTGGCACGGCGACGCGCCGGGGCGGCCGGCCGAGCTGGGCCGGGCGATCGGGCAGTTCCTGCGCGAGCAGGCCAAGCAGGGCTCGACGGACCGGATGCGGGAGGCGGGCCTGGACGAGTACGCCTCGGGCAACCTGCTGGCCTATCTGAAGGAGCAGCGCGAGGCGACCGGTTACGTCCCCGACGACCGCACCCTGCTGGTGGAGCGCTTCCACGACGAGCTGGGCGACTGGCGCGTGGTCATCCACTCCCCGTACGGCGCCCGGGTGCACGCGCCGTGGGCGCTGGCGATCAGCCGGCGGCTGCGCGAGCGCTACGGCATCGACGTGCAGGCGGTGCACTCCGACGACGGCATCGTGCTGCGCATCCCCGACACGCTGGCCGAGCCGCCCACCGACGTGGCGGCCTTCGACGCCGAGGAGATCGAGCAGATCGTCACCGAGGAGCTGGGCGGGTCGGCCATGTTCGCCTCCCGGTTCAGGGAGTGCGCGGGCCGGGCGCTGCTGCTGCCGCGCCGCACGCCGGGCCGGCGCAGCCCGCTGTGGCAGCAGCGGCAGCGGGCGGCCCACCTGCTCGGCGTGGCCTCGCAGTACGCCTCGTTCCCGATCGTGCTCGAGACGATGCGCGAGTGCCTTCAGGACGTCTTCGACGTGCCGGGCCTGGTCCAGCTCATGCGCGACATCGCCGCGCGCAGGGTGCGGGTGGTGGAGGTGGAGACGTCGCAGGCCTCGCCGTTCGCGGCGGCGCTGCTGTTCCACTACGTGGGCGCGTTCATGTACGAGGGCGACGCCCCGCTGGCCGAGCGGAGGGCGCAGGCCCTGGCGCTCGACACCACGCTGCTGGCCGAGCTGCTCGGCCAGGCCGACCTGCGCGAGCTGCTCGACCCCGACGTGATCTCCGACAGCGAGCGCGAGCTGGCCAGGCTCGACCGGCCGCTGCGCGACCTGGAGGACCTCGCCGACCTGCTGCGCTCGCACGGGCCGCTGCTGGCGCCCGACGTGAGTGTGCGCGGCGGTGATCCGGCCTGGCTGGAGGAGCTCGAACGGTCGCGGCGAGCGATCAGGGTGCGGGTCGCCGGTGAGGAGCAGTGGGCGGCCATCGAGGACGCCGCGCGCATGCGTGACGCGCTGGGCGTGCCACTGCCGGTCGGGATCCCGCACGCGTTCCTGGAGCCGGTGGCCGATCCGCTGGCCGACCTGGTGGCGCGGCACGCCCGTACACGGGGCCCGTTCCACGCGGGCACGGCCGCCGCCAGGTTCGGGCTCGGGGTGGCCGTGGTGACCGACGCGCTGCGGCGGCTGGCCGCGACGGGGCGGGTCGTCAGCGGTGAGTTCCGGCCCGGCGGGCGGGGCGAGGAGTGGTGCGACGCGGGCGTGTTGCGGATGCTGCGCCGCAGGTCGCTGGCCAGGCTGCGCAAGGAGGTCGAGCCGGTCGCCCCGGAGACCCTGGCGCTGTTCCTGCCGGCCTGGCACGGCGTCACCAGCTCGGAGAAGGTGGCGAAGGGGGGCTCCGCGCAGGCGATGGACGCGCTGGTGCGCTCGATCGAGCAGCTCCAGGGGGCCGCCGTGCCCGCGTCGGCGCTGGAGACGCTGGTGCTGCCCTCGCGGGTGCCCGGCTACCATCCGGCCCTGCTCGACGAGCTGACCTCGGCGGGCGACGTCATCTGGGTGGGGCAGGGTTCGCTGCCCGGCGGCGACGGCTGGGTGTCGCTGTACTTCGCCGACACGGCGCCGCTGCTGATGCCCGAACCTGCCGAGATCACGATGACGCCGGTGCACGAGCGCGTGCTGGAGCTGCTCGGCGGGGGCGGCGCGCTGTTCTTCCGCGGCATCTCCGACCAGTTCGGCTCCGCACAGGACGACACCACGCTGGTGGCCGCGCTGTGGGACCTGGTGTGGTCCGGGCGGGTCTCGGGCGACACGCTCGCCCCGCTGCGGGCCACGCTCGGCACCGGGCGGCCCGCCCACCGGCCCGCGACGACGCGGCGGCGCAGGGCGGTGCTGCCGAGCAGGAGCGGCCCGCCGACGGTGGCGGGCCGGTGGTGGCTGCTGCCGCCGGCCGCCCCCGACGCGACCCAGCGGGCGAACGCGCAGGCCGAGGTGCTGCTGGAGCGGCACGGCGTGGTGACGCGCGGGGCGGTGACGTCGGAGCGGCTGCCCGGCGGGTTCACGCCGATCTACCAGGTGCTGCGGGCCTACGAGGAGAGCGGGCGGTGCCGCAGGGGGTACTTCGTCGAGGGGCTGGGCGGCGCGCAGTTCGCGCTGCCCGGGGCGGTGGACCGCATGCGGGCCATGGCGCCCGCGATCGGGTCCCCGGGAAGCGGTGGTGAGGGGCGGCGGGCCGTGGTGCTGGCCGCCGCCGACCCGGCCAGCCCGTACGGCGCCGCGCTGCCCTGGCCGCAGCACCCCGGCGACGTCGGGCACAAGCCCGGCAGGAAGGCCGGTTCGCTGGTCGTGCTCGTGGACGGCCACCTGGTGCTGTACGTCGAGCGCGGCGGCAAGACGCTGCTGTCGTTCCACGACGGCGACCGGCTGCAGCCGGCGGTCGACGCGCTGGCCCTGGCCGTACGTGACGGGGCGCTGGGCAAGCTGACCGTGGAGCGGGCCGACGGCACCGCCATCGTCGACTCGCCGCTGGCGGCGGCCCTGGAGGCGGCCGGCTTCCACCCGACGCCGCGAGGGCTGCGCCTGCGCGCCTGAACGACCCTTCCGGCATGAGGCCGGCCCCCGGTCTCCCCAAAATTTGAATGACCGTTTAAAATCCTGAGCGTGACGCCAGAAAGTCGAACGTTCATTGAAGAGGCGCGCCGGGCCCAGATCATCGAGTGCGCGATCGACGTGCTCGCCGAGCACGGCTACCCCCACACGACCCTGGCCAGGATCGCCCAGCGAGCCAGGATCAGCACCGGCGTCATCTCGTACCACTTCGGCGGCAAGGACCAGCTCATCGAGGCCGTGGTCGCGGAGGTGGCCAAGCTGGCCACCGACCTGATGATCCCGCGCATCCTGGCCCAGACCACCGCCATGGAGGGCCTGCGCGCCTACATCGAGAGCAACCTCGAGTTCATGCGGCTGCATCGCAAGCCCCTCCTGGCGCTGGTGCAGATCGTCACGCACGCGGTCGGGGAGGGCAGCCGCGCCGGCCCGTACGACCACCAGGCCGACGTGGCCATCACCGACCTGGAGAAGCTGCTCGACTGGGGGCAGCGCTCCGGCGAGTTCCGCGACTTCGACCTGCGCAGCATGGCCATCGCCATCAGGGGCGCCATCGACGCCGTGCCCGGCCGGCTGCTCAAGGACCCCGCCTTCGACCTCGACCTGCTCGCCCGCGAGCTGGTCACCACCTTCACCCTCGCCACCAGGAGACAGCCATGACGGCGCCCGCATTAGAGATCAAGGGCCTCACCAAGGCCTTCGGTGAGAACGTCGCCGTCGACCACGTCGACCTGAGCGTTCCCCAGGGCTCGTTCTACGGCCTGGTCGGGCAGAACGGCGCCGGCAAGACGACCACGCTGTCCATGGCGGTGGGCCTGCTGCGCCCCGACGCGGGCACCGCGCGCATCTTCGGCGCGGACGCGTGGGCCGACCCCGCCAGGGCCAAGCAGCTCGTCGGCGTGCTGCCCGACGGGATGGCCATGCCCGAGCGGCTCACCGGCCGCGAGGTGCTGACCTACCTCGGCCTGCTGCGCGGGCTGAGCAAGGAGGTGGTGGCCGAGCGGGCCGAGGAGCTGCTGTCGGTGCTGGAGCTGGACGCGGCGGAGAAGACGCTGGTCATCGAGTACTCCACCGGCATGCGCAAGAAGATCGGCCTGGCCACGGCGCTGCTCCACGCGCCCAGGCTGCTGGTGCTGGACGAGCCGTTCGAGGCGGTGGACCCGGTGTCGGCGGCGACGATCAAGCAGATCCTGCGCGGTTTCGTGGCGGGCGGCGGCTCGATCGTGCTGTCCAGCCACGTGATGGCGCTGGTGGAGCAGCTCTGCGACCACGTGGGCGTGATCGACAAGGGCCGGGTGGCCGCGGCGGGCCCGCTGGACGAGGTGCGCGGGACGGCGACGCTGGAGGACCGGTTCGTCGAGCTGGTCGGCGCCGGCTCCACCGCCGCCAGGGGGCTGTCATGGCTGTAGCGCTCACCATGGCCAGGATGAAGCTGTCGATCCTGCGCCACTCGACCCAGGGCCAGCAGGGCGGCATGATGGCCTCCGCCGGCAGTGTCGGCGTCCTGCTGGCGGGCGGCACGATCGTGCTGGCGTTCCTGGACGGCGACTGGCTGGCCGCCGCGTACTCCGTGTGGCTGCTCGGCTGGATCATCGGCCCGGTGTTCTCAGGCGGGGGTGACGAGACGCTGCGGCCGGAGTTCTTCTCGCTGCTCGGCCTGCGGCCGCAGCGCATGGCGGCAGGGCTGCTGGTGGCGGCGTTCGTGGGTGTGGCCCCCGCGGTCAGCCTGCTCGCGCTGGCGGGGCTGGTGGTCGCGGGCGTACGCGAGGGCGTCGCCGGGGCGCTCGTGGCCGTGCCGGCGATGGTGTTGCAGCTGGCCGTGTTCGTGCTGCTGTCGAAGGTGACCGTGGCGCTGATGGGGCTCGCGCTGGGCTCCAGGATCGGGGCGATCGGCGCCGGGGTGGTCAACGGGGTGATCCTCGCCTTCCTGGGGCAGATCTGGGTGTTCATGGTGGCCTTCGGCCAGGGCGGGCAGGTCCCGGAGGTCGTCCGGTACCTGCCGTCCGGGTGGGGGCTGCTGGCCGTACAGGGTGAGTACCTGGCGCTGGCCGCGATGGCGGTGCTGGTCGTGCTGCTGCTGGCGGCGTGGGCGGCGCTGCTGACCAGGCGGGCCGGCCGGAGCCGGCCCTCGACGCGGGGCCGCAGGCCGATGCGGGCCGCCACCCCGCACGGCGCCGTGGTGGCCAAGGAGCTGCGGTCGTGGACGCGGGACCTGGTGCGCAACCACCAGCTCGCCTTCGCCTTCACGTATGGCGTGGCGTTCGCGGCCGTGCCGCTGGTGCTGGGCATCGCGGAGATGTTGCCGCTGGCCGGGCCGCTGTTCATCATGATGGCGGCGGCGATGACCGCCAACGCGTACGGCACCGACGGCACCGCCCACTGGCTGACGCTCATGACCCCGGGCGCCTCCGACGTGCGGGGCAGGCAGCTCGCCTGGCTGGCGGCGGTGGGGCCGGTCGGGCTGGTGCTGGCGGTGGCCTGCACGGCGATCGTGGGCGGCCCGTGGCCGCTGGTCATGGCGGCCACGTTCGCGCTGATCGGCGGGGCTGTGGGGCTGGTGCCGCTGGTGTCGGTGGTCGGGCTGATCCCGGGCATCGACCCGAAGAACCGGGGCGGCAACCCGCTGCGTACGAGCGAGGACGACGGCTCGGCCACCGGCATGGCGTACCTGATGCTGCTCCTGGTGGCGCTCACGGCGGCGCCGGCCGTGGCGGTGGCGGTGTTCTTCGGCTGGTGGGGCGTGCCGGCCGGGCTGCTGTCCGGGGCACTGTGCTGGTGGGGGTTCGGCCTGCTGGCGGAGCGGCGGCTGACGGCCCAGGGGCCGGAGCTGCTGCACCTCATGCGTACGGGCCGCCGGCCCGACAGCGGCGCCAAGGCGTCGGAGACGTTCAAGCTGCCCGACAACATGACGCGGACACAGCGGCTGATCGTGATCATCTGCTCGTCGCTCGGCGCGATCCCGCTGGTGCCGCAGGGCATCGTGGCCATGGTCTTCCTGTCGAACGGGCAGCTCCGGCAGTCGTGGTTCCTGGCCACGCACATGCCGCCCGGCCTGCGCTGGCCGGTGGCGATCGGGTTCGTCCTGCTCGGCCTGGCCATGTACGGCACCGCCCTGTGGTTGTGGTTGCGGGCGAAGAGGGCCGCCGCGGGGTAGGAACCGCGGTATGCGACCACTGGCGCGATTACGCGCGGACCTCGCCACCGGCAAGAACCTCGAGATCTACCTGACGGCGGCGATCGCCCTGGTGGTCGGCGTGCTCGGCGTCTTCGACCTCGTGGACGCGAAGGTCGTGGGCGCCGCCACGCTGGCCACGCTGGCACTGGTGGCGGTGAACGCGCTGGGCCCCCGCCACCAGGTCGCCGACCTCGAGAAGCGGGTCGCCGAGCTGAGCCGCCTGCTGGAGGCGGGGATGCCCGGCGGTGACTTCCTGTCCGGCGACACCAAGGAGTTCGACGCGCGCATCAGCCGCAGCCTCGACCTCCGCTTCGCCGGGGTGACGCTCAACCGCACGATGCGCTCCTACGTGAACGATCTGCGCAAGGCGCTGGAGCGGGGAGCGTCGGTCAAGGTGCTGCTGATCGATCCCGCGGGCCCCGTGCCGGAGGAGGCCGCCAGGCGGTCGACGATCCCGGACCAGCCCGACGTGTTCGAGCACCGCGTCAGATCCACGCTGTACCTGCTGCGGGACCTGCCCGTCAGGGAGCGGCTGGAGGTCAGGCTGCTGCCGTTCGTGCCAGCGTTCATGATGTTCGCGCTGGATGCCGGTGACGAGGACGGCCTGGTCCACGTCGAGCTGGGCGGTCATCGTTCGCCGGGGCCCACGCCGGGCTTCACGCTCTCCAACCGCCGCGATCATCAGTGGTGCCGGTACTTCGTGGCGGAGTTCGACCGGCTCTGGGAGGTCGCGAGAGAAGTTACGGACACCGACTGGTATCCGGCGCGGCATCCCTAACATCTTGTATACGATAAATCCCCCTATGACTGATATGACGCTGGGCGGGGCCCATCAGACCTTGCGTGACGAGGTCACCAAGGAGCTGCGCCGCCGCATTCTCTCCGGCGAGCTCGCCCAGGGTGAACGCCTGGTCGAGGACCGGCTGGCCGCCGCGCTCGGCGTCTCGCGCAACCCCGTACGCGAGTCCATCCGGGTGCTGGCCGCCGAGGGATTCATCCAGGTCGTCCCCCGCCTGGGCGCCACGGTGGCCCGGCTGTCGGCCGAGGAGGGCGAGGAGCTCTTCGACGTGCGCATGGCCATCGAAGGGCTGGCGGCGCGGCTGGCCGCGCGCAAGCGCTCCCCCGCCACGGCCGATCGGCTGCGCCGGCTGCTGGACCAGGCGAGGGAGGCGGTCGAGGCGGGGCGGCTGGAGGAGGTGGCCGATCTGAACACGTCCTTCCACCTGGCCGTGGGCGAGGCGACGGGGAACTCGTACCTGGCGCTGATGATGAAGCCCATGCTCCAGCGGGCGCAGTGGATCTTCAGCCAGACCGCCGCCGCGCGCGGGCCGCACTCCTGGACCGAGCACCTGAGCCTGTGCGAGGCGATCGCGGCGGGCGACGAGGACGAAGCGCAGGCCAGAGCCATCGCACACGTGGCCGCCGCCCGGCGGTCGTTCCTGGAGGCCGTCGGCCGCAGGACAAAACACCCAAACGATTAGGAAACGCTCAGGTAACAACATAGGGTGATGAAACACCGCTGAAATGTGGCATCTTGTATACAGTCTCCTAAACGTTTCAACGGAGGCATCATGCGACCGTCCCCCAAGGTCGTCGCGGCGCTCGTCACTCTCCCCCTCGCCCTGGCGGCCTGTGGTGGAGGCGGAACGAGCAGCACGCCCGCGGCACCGAGTTCCATAGCCAGCGCCTCGGCCGACCACCGGCCGGTCAAGGCCGGCGGCACGCTCAACATCGCGCTCAACGCCGACCCCGACGCCCTGGACCCGAGCATCTCGACCACGCTCGTGGGCCGCGAGGTGTTCGCGAACATGTGCGAGAAGCTCTACGACATCGACGCCTCCTCCACCCTGATCCCGCAGCTCGCCGCGGCCATGCCCGAGCTGTCGGACGGCGGCAGGGAAGTGACGATCAAGCTGCGCGAAGGCGTCAAGTTCAACGACGGCACCCCGCTCGACGCCGAGGCGGTCAAGAAGTCGCTGGACCGGCACCGCACCTGGGAGAAGTCGGCGCGGCAGGCCGACCTGGCCGCCGTGACCAAGGTGGAGGTGGTCGACCCCGCGACGATCAAGCTCACGCTGACGCAGCCGTTCACGCCGCTGACCGCGCAGCTCGCCGACCGCGCCGGCATGATCATGTCGCCGAAGGCGCTGGAGTCCGAGGGCGACAACTTCGGTGCCGGCCCGGTCTGCGTCGGGCCGTTCAAGTTCGCCAGCCGCACCTCCGGCAGCCAGATCGTGCTGGAGAAGTCGGCCGAGTACTACGACGCCGCCAAGGTCAAGCTCGACAAGCTCGTATACAAAATCATCGTCGACCCCAACGTGCGGGCCGCCAACCTCAAGTCCGGCGACGTGCAGGTTGCCGACCAGCTCGCCACGAACACGGTCGCGGGCGTGCAGTCCGACCCGAACCTGACCGTCGTGTCCGGCGGCGGCCTCGGCTACTACGGCTTCCAGATCAACATCGGCAACGCCAGCGGCTCGACCGAGAAGCCCGGCCCGATCGACACGCCGCTGGGCAAGAGCCCCGAGCTGCGCGAGGCGTTCGAGCTGGCGCTGGACCGCGACGCCATCAACAAGGCCGTCTACAACGGGCTGCACGAGGTCGACTGCTACCCCGTCCCGCTGGACAGCCCGTACCGGCCGAAGGACCTGACCTGCCCCAAGCGTGACCTGGCCAAGGCCAAGCAGCTCGTGCAGGCGTCCGGCGTGCCGACGCCGATCGCGGTCACCCTCGCCACCCCGAACGACGCCGTCAACCAGCGCCTGGCGCAGGTCATCCAGTCGATGACCAAGGAGGCCGGCTTCAACGTGAGCGTGCAGACGGCCGAGTTCGTCAGCGTGCTGGAGCAGGGCAAGGCAGGCAAGTTCGACGTCCTGCTGAGCGGCTGGTCCGGCCGCGTCGACCCGGACGGCAACCTCACGAACCTGGTCACCACCCAGGGCAGCAACAACTACGCGGGCATGTCCGACCCCGGCATCGACGACCCGATCAAGCAGGCCGCCGCCGAGACGGACACCGCCAAGCGGGCCGAGCTGTACGGCAGCGCCATGAAGAAGGCCGCCGAGCTGCGTGGCGTGGTGTACCTGTACCACAACCTGTACTACCTCGGCATGCACAAGACCGTCGCCGGTGTCCAGTACTTCAAGGACGGCCTGCCCCGCTACGTCACCGCCGGGTTCGCCGCCTGATGCTCTGGTTCATCCTCCGGCGCTGCGGATCGGCCGTGCTCGTGCTGTTCCTGTCCAGCGTCCTGATCTTCCTGGGGATCCGGGCGCTGCCCGGTGACCCGGCCTCGGTCATGGCCGGCCAGGAGGCCTCGCCGGCCGCGATCGAGGCCATCCGCAAGGAGTTCGGCCTGGACAAGCCGCTGCCCGCGCAGTACGTGGACTACGTCGGCCAGACCCTCACCGGCAACTTCGGCCGCTCGACCCAGGACCAGATCCCCGTGGCCGACATCCTGGCCGAGCGGCTGCCGGTGACGCTGGAGCTGTCGCTGCTGGCCATGCTGGTCGCGATCGTCGTCGGCGTGGGGGCGGGCATCGTGGCCGCCGTCCGCCGCGGCAGGTTCGCCGACTACGTGGCCACCGGCTTCGGCCTGGCCGGGCTGTCGGTGCCGCACTTCTGGCTGGGCCTGCTCGGCATCCTGCTGTTCGCCGTCACCTGGCGCGTGCTGCCGGCCTCCGGGTACGTCCCGTTCACCGAGGACCCGGCCGCGAACCTGCAGCGCATGATCCTGCCGGCCCTGGTGCTCGGCACCGGCTTCGCGGCGATCCTGATGCGGCAGACCCGCTCGGCCATGCTGGGCGCGCTGTCGGCCGACTACGTCAGGACGGCCAGGTCCAAGGGCCTGTCCGAGGCCAAGGTGGTGGGCGCGCACGCGCTGCGCAACAGCCTGACGACCGTGGTGACCGTGCTCGGCCTGCAGCTCGGCGCGCTCATCAGCGGCGCCGTGGTGACCGAGCAGATCTTCGTCATCCCCGGCTTCGGCAAGCTCACCGTGGACGCGGTGCTGACCAGGAACTATCCCGTCATCCAGGCGGTCGTGCTGGTCACGGTCATCGGCTACGTGCTGGTGAACCTGCTGGTCGACATCGCCTACGCCTTCCTCAACCCCCGGATCCGGCTGTCGGGAGGCGCCCGTGACTAGGCACTGGCGACGTTTCAGGCGCCGGCCGATGCCGATGGCGGGCCTGGTGCTGGTGGTCGCGTTCGTCCTGCTGGCCCTGATCGGCCCGCTGGTGACCGGCGACCCCGCGGCACAGGACTACCTGGCGACGCTGGCTCCCCCGTCGGGCGCGCACCCGATGGGCACCGACGACCTGGGCCGGGACGCCTTCGCCAGGATCGCGCACGGCGCCCAGGTGTCGTTGCAGGCGGGCGTGCTGTCCACGCTGCTGGCGATGGTGGTCGGCATCCCGATCGGGCTGGTCGCCGGCTTCTACCGGCGCTGGCTGGACCCGATCGTGATGCGGCTGGTGGACGTGACGCTGGCGTTCCCGTTCCTGGTGTTCGCGGTCGGCCTGGCGGCGATCATCGGGCCCTCATTGAAGGGCGTCGTGCTGGCGCTGGGCTTCTCCCAGCTCCCGGCGATCATCCGGATCACCCGCGGCGAGGTGCTGGCGGTCAGGGAGATGGACTACGTGGCCGCGGCCATCGCCGACGGCGCGGGCGACGGGCACATCATCTTCCGCTACGTGCTGCCGAACTGCGCCAGCCCGCTCATCGTGCAGGCCACGGTGGCGATCCCGGCGGCGATCATCGGCGAGTCCACGCTGTCGTTCCTGGGTCTGGGCGTGCAGCCGCCGACGCCGTCGTGGGGCGTGATGCTGACGACCGCGCAGCAGTACCTGAGCGACGCGCCGTGGCTGGCCATCTGGCCCGGGCTGATGATCGCCCTGGCCACGCTCGGCTTCAACCTGCTGGGCGACGGGCTGCGCGACGTACTGGACCCGAGGAGCCACCGATGAGCCTGCTGGAGATCACCGACCTCAAGGTCGGCTTCGACACCGAGGACGGCCACGTCCAGGCGGTCAGGAACATCTCGCTCACCCTGGACGAGGGCGAGATCCTCGCGCTGTGCGGGGAGTCGGGCTGCGGCAAGTCGGTCACCGCGATGTCCATCCCCCGGCTGCTGCCGCCCGACACGACGCGGCTGTCCGGCTCGATCAAGCTGGACGGCCGCGAGCTGACCACGCTGCCCGAGCCGGAGATGCGGCAGGTACGCGGCAAGACCGTCTCGGTCGTCTTCCAGGAGCCGATGACCTCGCTGAACCCGTCGTTCACGGTCGGGTACCAGATCACCGAGGTGCTGCGCCGGCACGAGAAGCTGTCGCGGCAGGCCGCCGCCAAGCGGGCCGTCGAGCTGCTGGAGCTGGTCGGCATCCCGGCGCCGGTGCGCCGGATGAAGGAGTACCCGCACCAGCTCTCCGGCGGCATGCGGCAGCGCGTGATGATCGCCATCGCCGTGGCCTGCTCGCCGCGGGTGCTGATCGCCGACGAGCCCACCACGGCGCTCGACGTGACGATCCAGGCGGGCGTGCTGGACGTCTTCCGCGACCTGCGCGACCGGCTCGGCACCGCGATCATCCTGATCACGCACGATCTGGGCGTGGTGGCCGACATCGCCGACAGGGCCATGGTCATGTACGCGGGCCGCGCCGTCGAGCAGGCCCCGGTGGCCGAGCTGTTCGCGAACCCGCGGCACCCGTACACGCTGGGCCTGATGAAGGCCCTGCCCTCCGCCGCCGTGAACGGCCGCCTGGCGGAGATCCCCGGCATGGTGCCCTCGCCGCTGTCGGACCCGGACGAGTGCGCCTTCCACGACCGCTGCCGGTTCGCCCAGGCGGACTGCCGGGCGTCCAGGCCCCTGCTCGAACGCCAGGCCGAAGACCACCTGGCGGCCTGCTTCCACCCCGGAGGTCAGTCGTGATCCTGCGGATCGACAACCTGGTCAAGCACTACGGCCCCGTGCGGGCCGTGGACGGCCTGTCGCTGGAGATCGGCGAGGGCGAGGTGCTCGGCCTGGTCGGCGAGTCGGGCAGCGGCAAGTCCACGGTCGGCAAGTGCGTGCTGCGCCTGACCGAGCCGACCGCGGGCTCGATCGAGCTGGGCGGCAAGGACATCACCCACCTGTCGCGCCGGGCCATGCGCCCGCTGCGCAGGGACGTGCACATGGTCTTCCAGGACCCGTTCTCCTCGCTCAACCCGCGCTTCACGATCGAGCGGATCGTGGCCGAGCCGCTGCTGCGGCACAAGGTCACCGACCGGCGCGAGGTCGCGAACCGGGTGGCGGCGATGCTGGAGAAGGTCGGGCTGCGCCAGGAGATGCGCAAGCGGTTCCCGCACGAGCTGTCCGGCGGGCAGCGGCAGCGGGTGGGGCTGGCCAGGGCGCTGATCCTGGAGCCCAAGCTGGTCGTGGCGGACGAGCCGGTGTCGGCCCTGGACGTGTCCGTGCAGGCGTCGGTGCTCAACCTGATCACCGACCTGCAGCGGGACATGGGGTTCTCGTGCCTGTTCATCACCCATGACCTGTCGGTCGTGGAGTTCCTGGCCGACCGGATCGCCGTCATGTACCTGGGCAGGATCGTGGAGTCCGGGCCGACGGCCGAGATCTTCGCGGGGCCGCGGCACCCGTACACGCAGGCCCTGCTGTCGGCGGCGCCGGTGGCGGACCCGGCCAGGCAGCGGGAGCGGCGCAGGATCGTGCTCGGCGGCGACGTGCCGAGCACGATCGACCCGCCGCCCGGCTGCCGCTTCCACACGCGGTGCCCGCTCGCCTACGACGAGTGCCGCACCTCCGAGCCTCTTTTGAACGACCCGCGTGGCAGCGGTCACCCCGCCGCGTGCCACCTGGTAACGGCGGACCGCGTCCCCGACGCGGCCAAGTAAGGAGAAAACTTGTTCACCACCAGGCCCGAGCTGTCGGGCGACTTCGGCATGGTCGCCAGCACGCACTGGCTGGCCTCCGCCACCGGCATGGGCGTCCTGGAGCGCGGCGGCAACGCGTTCGACGCCGCGGTGGCGGCCGGGTTCGTGCTGCAGGTCGCCGAGCCGCACCTGAACGGCCCCGGCGGCGAGGTGCCGATCCTGTTGTGGAGCGAGGCCGAGCAGAAGGTGTCGGTCGTGTGCGGTCAGGGCGTGGCCCCCGCCGCGGCCACCATCGAGCGCTTCGCCGAGCTGGGCCTGGACGTCGTGCCCGGCACCGGGCTGCTCGCGGCGACCGTGCCGGGAGCGTTCGGCGGCTGGATTCTGATGCTGGAGCGCTGGGGCACCTGGTCGCTGGCCGACGTGCTGGCGCCGGCGATCCACTACGCCGAGCACGGCGTGCCGGTGCTGGAGCGCATCTCGGCCACGATCGGCTCGGTCGAGGAGCTGTTCAGGCAGGACTGGCCGACGTCGGCGGCCACCTGGCTGCCGGATGGGAACGTTCCGAAACCCGGCTCGAAGCTGGCCAACCCCGTGCTGGCCGCCACCTACCGCCGGGTGGTCGCCGAGGCCGAGGCCGCGTCGAGCACCCGCGAGGGGCAGCTCGCCGCCGCCAGGAAGGCCTGGTACGAGGGCTTCGTGGCCGAGGCGATCGCCGAGTTCAGCGCGACGACGGCCTGGCGCGACAGCTCGGGCGAGGTGCACGGCGGCCTGCTCACGGGCGACGACCTGGCGGGCTGGTCGGCCTCGGTGGAGGAGCCGCTGACCTACGACTACCGGGGCTACACCGTGGCCAAGACCGGGCCGTGGGGCCAGGGCCCGGCGTTCCTGCAGCAGCTCGCCCTGCTCGACGGCTTCGACCTGGACGGCATGGACTTCCTCGGCGCCGACTACCTGCACACGGTGACGGAGGCCGCCAAGCTGGCCTTCGCCGACCGCGAGGCCTGGTACGGCGACACCGACGTGCCCATGGCCGACCTGCTCAGCCCGGCCTACAACGCCGAGCGGCGGCGGCTGATCGGCGACCGGGCGAGCCTGGAGCTGCGGCCGGGCGCTCCCGGCGGCCGGGCCCCCCGGCTGCCCGTCTTCCCCGACCCGGGCACGGCCAGCGACGCGCCCGGCCTCTCCGGCGCCCGCAAGCCGCAGGGGGTCGGCGAGCCGACAGTCGGAAAGGGCGTCGGCGAGCCCACGGTCTCCCGCGACGGCATGGTCAAGGGCGACACCTGCCACGTGGACGTCGTGGACCGCTTCGGCAACATGGTGTCGGCCACCCCCAGCGGCGGCTGGCTGCAGAGCTCCCCCACCATCCCGAGCCTGGGTTTCTGCCTGGGCACCCGGGCCCAGATGTTCTGGCTGCAGGAGGGCGTGGCCACCGCGCTGCGGCCCAGCGCGCGCCCGCGTACGACGCTGTCGCCGTCGTTCGCGCTCAGGGACGGCAAGCCGTGGCTGGCGTTCGGCACCCCGGGCGGCGACCAGCAGGACCAGTGGAGCCTGAACTTCTTCCTCGCGGTCGTCCACGGCAGGCTGAACCTCCAGGAGGCCATCGACGCCCCCATGTTCCACTCCGAGCACTTCCCCAGCTCGTTCTTCCCGCGCG
Source organism: Nonomuraea rubra (assembly GCF_014207985.1). Lineage (NCBI taxonomy): Bacteria > Bacillati > Actinomycetota > Actinomycetes > Streptosporangiales > Streptosporangiaceae > Nonomuraea > Nonomuraea rubra. The sequence continues at coordinate 10,048,320 of NZ_JACHMI010000001.1, forward strand.
GCTCCCGCCCCGGCGTCATGCACGTCGAGGACCGGGTGGACGCGGGCGTCATCGCGGAGCTGCGGCGGCGCGGGCACGAGGTCGAGGTACAGGACTCGTGGTCGCTCGGCCGGCTGAGCGCGGTCGCCCGTGACGGCGCCTTCCTCAAGGCCGCCGCCAACCCGCGTGGCGCCCAGGGCTACGCTGCCGGCCGATGACCGACCTGCTCTTCCTGCTCGGTGCCGGCCTGCTGGCCGGTGTGGTGAACGCCCTGGCGGGCGGGGGGACGCTCATCTCGTTCCCCGCCCTCCTGGCGCTGGGTTACCCGGGCCTGACCGCCACCGTCACGAACGCGGTGGCGTTGTGGCCCGGCTATCTGGGGGGTGTGCTCGGCTACCGGGCCGAGCTGAAGGGGCAGCGGCGCAGGGCCACGCTGCTGTCGATCACCGCGGTGCTGGGGGCCTGCGTGGGCAGCTCGCTGCTGCTGCTCACTCCGGGCAAGCTGTTCGAGTCGATGGTGCCGTGGCTGGTGGCCTTCGCCAGCCTCGCCCTGCTCGCGCAGCCGTGGCTGCGCAAGCTCATCGGCGGGGAGGCCGATGAGCGGACCAGCCCCATGGTGTACGCCGGGGTGTTCGCCGGCGGGTGCTACGGCGCCTACTTCAACGGCGGCATGGGCGTGGTGCTGCTGACCGTGCTCGGCCTGTTCCTGCACGACAACCTGCATCGCGTCAACGCCGTGCGGGCCGTGCTCTCGCTGGTCGTCAGCTCGGTCTCGGTCGTCGCGTTCTCCCTGTTCGGGCCCGTGGAGTGGCGGGCCGCGGCGGTGATCGCGCCGGCCAGCCTGGCAGGCGGGTTCCTCGGCACGCGGCTGGCCAGGCTGATGCCCGCCAAGGTGCTCAGGGGCGTGGTCGTCGCGTTCGGCCTGGGGGTGGCCGTCGCGCTGGCCCTGCACTAGGCGACGGTGGCCTCGATGAGGTCGTCCACCACCTCTTCGAGGGCGTTCCCCCTCGCGTACGCCCGCCGCTGCCGCGTGGCCCCCGACCCCTTGCGCAGCAGCCGGTCGAGGCCCTCCTGGATGAACGTCAGGTCGCCGGCCTCGGCCAGCGCCGGGCGTACGTGCTCCAGGAGGCGCCCGGCCAGCACCGCGGCGGGCACGAGGGTGCCGTGCCGTACGTCGAGGCTGTCGCCCTGCAGCCCGTCGCGGGCGGCCCGCCAGTAGGCGGCGCGCAGCACCTCGGCGGGCACGGGCAGGCCGCGGTCGCCGCGCGCGACGGCGGCCAGCGCGGTGACCACCAGCCCGCGGATGAGCCCGATCAGGGTGAGGCTGTCGGCCACGTCGAGCGGCACGTCGGCCACCCTGATCTCCACGGTGGGCAGGCGGGACGACGGGCGCGTGTCCCAGTAGACGGTCTTGGCGTCGAGCAGCGCGCCCGACTCCGCCAGCGCCCGCAGGGCCAGCTCGTACGCCCCGAACGACGGGAAGAACGGGGGCGCGCCGGAGACCGGCCACCGCCCCCAGCTGATCACCCTCCAGGAGGCGTACCCGGTGTCGCGGCCCACGAAGAACGGCGAGTTGGCGGCCAGCGCGATCAGCGTCGGTAACCAGGGCCGCAGGTGGTTGCCCACGTAGACGGCGTGCTCGGCGTCGGGCACGTCCACGTGCACGTGCAGGGCGCAGATGCTGATCTCGTCCTGCAGCGCGCGGTAGAGCGTGCGGCCCTGGTGGTAGCGGTCGTCGTCGGTGAGCGGCGGCGGCATGACGTTGCCGAGCACGGGGATGCCGCTGGCGACGACGGCCAGGCCGCACGAGCGGGCGGCGCCCGCCACCTCCTTGCGGGCCGCGCGCAGTTGCGAGCCGAGCTCGCTCAGGTCGGCGGAGGGCGGCGTACGGGCCTCCACCTGGAATCGGGTGATTTCTTGTACCACGTCGAGCATGTCCGTCGCGGCGGCCAGAACCTCGGCCGCCCGGGGAGCCACGTGGCGGGTGCGGGGATCGACGATGAGGTACTCCTCCTCGATCCCGATGAGCGGAACCATGCCCACACCTCGCTGGGGAGTCCAACCCTCCGTAGGGAGTTGTGCCCCTACCTCACCCCCGGGAAAACCCGGTTGTCAGAGGGTGAACTCCACGGGGCCGTAGAGTGCGTGCGCGGCGCGGGTGGTCATCGCCCAGTAACGGTCGCCGTACGACCAGTGCCACCACTCGGTGGGGTAGTTGACCAGGCCGGCGGGCTCCAGCGCGGCGGCGAGCAGCTTGCGGTGGGCGCGGGCGTCGTCGGAGATGTTCGGGGCGGCGGTGTAGCAGGCGCCGGAGCTCTGCTCCGGGTTGTCGTTGACCTCGGTGCCCATGTCGTACTCGGTGCCGTCGGGGGCGCACAGGGTCAGGTCCACGGCGGCGCCTGCGGTGTGCGGGGCCACCTCGACCGGGGAGACGTAGCGGCTGGCCGCGACGTACGACTCCTCGGCCGTCAGCCCGGTGAGCGTGGCGCGGTACTCGTCGAAGATGCGGCGCTGGGTGGCGACGGGGCGGTACCCCTCGACGATCAGCAGGTGGTAGCCGTCGGGCAACAGGCTCTCCGCGTGCTCCAGGCGCCGCAGCACGCCGGCGCGCAGGTGTGCGTAGGCGCCCTGCTCGTCGGCCATGCGCCGGTCCACGCGCAGCCGCCCGCGCACGTCCGCGAGCGGTTCGCCGCTCTCCTTCGCCGGGATCGAGGTCACGCGGGGGTCCGAGATCAGCACGACCTCGTTCGGGGACTGCCACATGGGCAAGAATTCTCACACAGTGTCGGAGAAGACCTGCTCCCGGGCCTGTTCCAGGGCGGCCACCAGGGCGCCGCGCAGCACCGGGTTGCCCGCGACCCTGGTCGTGACGACGGTCGGGCGGCTCGGGCACACCCTGGCCACGGCCTCCTGCACCTTGGCCGCCAGCCGCTCGCCGCCAGCCCGGCCGATGTCGCCGCTCAGCACGATGAGGCCGGGGTCGAGCACGACCGTGACGGCCGCCGCGCCCAGGGCCAGCCGGGCCGCCACGGCGTCCAGGTACGCCTCGTCGCCGCCGCGTACCAGGTCGGGCACCGTGTGGCCGCTCACGCCGCGCTCGTCGGCGAGCCCGCGCAGCGCGTCGTGGCCCACCAGGCGCTGGAACGAGCCCGTCTGCGGCCGGGTGACGTCGGTGGGCAGCGGCTCGCCCGGGACGGGCAGCCAGCCGATCTCGCCGGCGCCGCCGGTGATGCCCCGGTGCAGCCTGCCGCCGAGCATGACGCCGAGGCCCTGGCCGACGCCCGCCCAGATGACCACGAAGTCGTCGTGGCCGACGGCGGCGCCGTGCCGGTGCTCGGCCAGGGCGACCAGGTTGACGTCGTTCTCGATGGTCACCGAGGCGCCGAGCGTCTCGCGCAGGCTGGCCAGCACGCCGACGTGCCAGGCCGGCAGGTCCACCGAGATGCGCACGTCGCCGGTGGCCGGGTCGACCACGCCTCTCGTGCCGATGACGAACGCCCGCAGTTGCGACAGGCTGACACTGGCGGCGTCGCACGCCCGCTGCACGGCGGCGTGCACCGCCTTGACCGGATCGCGCGCGTCGGAGGGGTTGACCGTGATCTCGACCACGACTCTGCCTGTGATGTCCGCCACACCGACGGTGAGGCTGTCGGGCAGGACCTCCAGGCCGGCGACGTACGCGCTCGACGGGACCACGGCGTACAGGGCGGCGTGCGGCCCCCTGCCTCCCGCCCGCTCGCCCGCGACCTCCACGAGCCCCCGTTCCTCCAGGCGCGCGAGGAGCTGACCTGCGGTTACCTTGGAGAGCCCGGTCCGCTCACCGAGCTCGGCACGGGTGAGAGGACCGTCTCCGAGGAGCAGTTCGAGCGCGGCGCGGTCGTTCAACCGGCGCAGCAACCGGGGGGTTCCCGGGTCTCGGCTCATCGGCGCACCCTTCTCGTCACGATCGGCTAACGGGCGTTTCTTTTAAGAAAGTTTCTTGTTAGTTTACCAGCATCGTTCGGATTTGACGATCAGCCTGGTGCGGACCGTAGGCCAGCACCCGGGAAGGGAGAACCCTGTGAGGATCGCGAAGATCACAGCCGCTACGGTCACCACGGCCGCGCTGGCCCTGGGCCTGGCCGCCTGTGGCTCCGGTGGCTCCGCTGAGCAACCCCCCTCGTCCTCACCCAGCGCCGCCGCCTCCGGCCCCAAGTTCGCCGGCAAGACGCTGAGCGTCTGGCGGCTCGGGAACAGCAACCCGGCCGCGGCCACGTACATGGAGGAGCTCAACGCCGAGTTCACCAAGCAGACCGGTGCGCAGGTCAAGCTGGAGTGGATCCCGTGGCCCCAGGTGGCCGACAAGTTCGCCGCCGCCGCGACCGGCACCGGCCCCGACGTGACCGAGATCGGCAACGACCAGGTCCCGATGTGGCAGAGCCAGGACGCGCTGACGCCGATCACCGACATCGCCCGCGAGGGCGACCGGTCCCAGATCCCCCAGAACCTCTACGGCTACGAGACCGTGGACAACGAGATCTACGCCGTGCCGTGGGGCGCGGGGGCCCGCGCGGTGCTCTACCGCAAGGACTGGTTCGAGGACCTCAAGATCGAGGTCCCGCAGACCTGGGACGACCTCGTCGCCGCGGCCAAGAAGATCCAGGCCGAGAAGAAGGGCGTGGACGGCTTCGCCTTCAACGGCGGCTCGGACGCCAACCACCTGCTGGCGGCCTTCGCCTGGTCCGAGGGCGGCGAGTACGCCGTCAAGGAGGGCGACAAGTGGGTCGGCAAGCTCACCGAGCCCGGCTTCCAGAAGGGCTTCGAGACCTACACCGGCCTGGTCACCACCGGCCTGTCCAACAAGGCGAACCTGACGCACGACACCACCCACATCCGCACCCGCTTCGCCAACGACAAGGTCGCGATGTACCTCACCGCCGCCTGGGACCTGTCGGGCATCGAGGAGGAGTCCAAGGGCAAGCTGAAGGGCGACAAGATCGGCTTCTTCCCGCTGCCCGCCAAGACCGGCGGCGTGGCGCCCTCCTTCTTCGGCGGCAACGACATCGCGCTGTGGGGCACCACCCAGCAGGCGGAGCTGGGCAAGGAGTACATCAAGCTGGCCACCAGCAAGACCTGGGCCGACCGGTACGCCAAGGAGGGCGGCCTGCTCCCTGTCTACCCCGACACCCTCCAGGCGATGAACGAGGACCCGGCGCAGGGCGCGTTCGCGCAGGCGTTCGCCAAGGCCAAGGCGTTCCCCGCCGACCCCAACTGGTCCGAGGCCGACGCGACCAAGGCGGTGCTGCAGAACGCCGCTCGTGCCGTCATCGAGGGCAAGAAGGACACCACCACCGCCCTCGCTGACGCCAACAAGGAACTCGAAGAGATCCTGAACCAGTAACGATGGCGAACACGACAACGGTCACCCGGGGCAGGGGTTCCTCCCCCTCCCCGGGGCACCGGCGCAAGGACGCCGGGCGCGTGCGCGCCAGCGGGATGCCGGCCTGGAGCATCCCGTACCTTCTGCTCGTCCCCGGACTGCTGGTCATCGCCGGCCTGCTGCTCTACCCGATGGTCCAGCTCGGCATCATGTCGTTCCAGAAGGTCGGGCTGGCGCAGGTCAGGGGGACCAGGCCCGCCGAGTGGGTCGGCCTGGAGAACTTCGAGAAGGTCCTGTCCAACGACATCTTCTGGTCGGCCCTGCGCAACAGCCTGGCCTTCGCCTTCTTCGGCGTCAGCCTCACGCTGATCCTCGGCACCGCGGTCGGCGTGCTGCTGCACCGGCTGGGCAGGAAGATGTCGCTGTTCGTGGTCATCGGCTGCATGTTCGCCTGGGCCGTGCCGCCCGTCGCGCAGGGCGTCATCTGGCGCTCCCTGTTCGACGCGGAGGCCGGCATCGTCAACTGGGCGCTGAACCTGCTGCCCGACTGGCTGGCCGCCCCGCCGGACGGCCAGACGAGCTGGAGCGGCACCCCGTGGCTCAACGACACCCTGCCCCTCTACATCGCGCTGGTCATCTGCGTGGTGTGGGCCGGCTTCCCGTTCATCGCGGTCTCCGTGCTGGCCGGGCTCAAGGGCATCCCCGCCGAGCTGTACGAGGCGGCCAAGGTGGACGGGTCGGGGGCCTGGCACACGTTCAGGAAGATCACCCTGCCCATGCTCCGGCCGGTCTTCGCCGTTCTCACGATGCTGTCGATCATCTGGGACTTCAAGGTGTTCAGCCAGCTCTACGTGCTCATGAACGGCCCCACGAACCGTGACGGCTTCAACCTGTCCATGTACGCCGTCGCCGAGGCGTTCCGGCCCCCGCAGAAGCTGGGCACCGGCGCGGCGATCTCCATCGTCCTGACGATCATCCTGCTGATCATCACCGTGTTCTACGTCAGGCAGATCGTGAAGCAGGAGGAGATGTGAGCCCGATCGCCCGCAAGAGGCTCGGCAAGGTCGCGCTGAACGCCGCCGGCCTGCTGGTCTTCCTGTTCGCGACCTTCCCCGTCTACTGGATGGTCTCGACGGGCTTCAAGGAGAACGACCAGATCTTCACCACGGAGTTCATCCCGTTCCCGACGCACTTCACGTTCGAGCACTTCGAGCGGGTGCTGACCGAGGGCGTGGCGAACAACTCCATCTGGCTCTACATGCGCAACAGCGCGGTCGTGGCGCTCGGCACCGTGCTCATCGGCTCGGCCTTCGCCCTGCTGTCGGCCACCGCCATCGCCCGCTTCCGGTTCAAGGGCCGCGGCGCCTTCCTCATCACGCTGCTCATCGTGCAGATGCTGCCGTCGGAGGGGCTGCTCATCCCGCTGTACATGATGGTCAAGCGGGTCGGGCTGGGCGACCAGCTCCTCGGGCTGATCGTCACCCAGGTCGCGCTGACGCTGCCGTTCGGCGTCTGGATGTTGCGGACGTTCGTCGCCGCGGTGCCCAAGTCGCTGGAGGAGGCGGCCTGGATCGACGGGGCCAGCCGGCTGACGACGTTCTGGAAGGTGCTGTTCCCGCTGGTCGCGCCGGGGCTGGTGGCCACGAGCATCTTCTCGTTCATCACCGCGTGGAACGACCTGGTCTTCGCCCTCTACCTGATGTCGGGTTCCGAGGGGTACACGATGCCGGTCGCCCTGCAGTTCTTCTTCGGCCAGGAGGGCGTCGACTGGGGCGCGATCATGGCCGGATCGACCCTGATGACGATCCCGGTCGTCGTCTTCTTCCTTTTCGTGCAACGCCGCATGGTCCAGGGGCTGACGGCGGGCGCCGTAAAGGGCTGACCTATCCAGAGATATCCGTACGGTGCCGCCGGCACCGTACCCGACCCTGCCTTGATACGGATGAGGAGCCATGAGTCAGAGTGATCGGGGGCTGCGCCGACTCGCGGCCGGCACGCTGCTCGTCGCCTTCCAGGGCACCACGGCGCCCGGCTGGGTGCTGCGCGAGCTGGAGCACGGCCTCGGCGGCGTGACGCTCTTCGGCTTCAACGTGGCCGACCCCGGCCAGGTGCTCGGCCTGACCAGCGCGCTGAGGGGAGCCGGTGAACCCGTCATCTCGCTCGACGAGGAGGGCGGTGACGTGACGCGGCTGGCCTACCACGTCGGCAGCCCGTACCCGGGGAACGCGGCGCTGGGGGCCGTGGACGACGTGGAGCTCACCCGCCGGGTCTACCGGGCCATCGGGTCCGAGCTGGCCGCCTGCGGCATCAACCTGGACATGGCGCCGAGCGCCGACGTCAACACCGAGGCCGACAACCCGGTGATCGGCACCAGGTCGTTCGGCACCGTGCCGGAGCTGGTGGCCAGGCACACGGTCGCCGCCGTCGAGGGCCTCCAGTCGGTGAACGTGGCCGCCTGCGTCAAGCACTTCCCCGGCCACGGCGCCACCCGCGTCGACTCGCACCTGGCCGTCCCCGTCGTGGACGTCGGCCTGGACGTGCTGCGGGAGCGCGAGCTGGCGCCGTTCCGCGCCGCGATCGGCGCGGGGGCCAAGTCGGTGATGACCGCGCACGTGGCGGTGCCGGCGGTGACGGGCAGCACGCCCGCCACGCTGTCCGGCGCCGCGCTGACCGGGCTCCTCAGGGGCGAGCTCGGTTACGACGGCGTGGTCGTCACCGACGCGCTCGACATGCACGCGATCACCAAGAGCGTGGGCCTGGCCGGGGGCGCCGTGCTCACCCTCGCGGCCGGTTCCGACCTGCTGTGCCTGGGGCCGCTGCCGACGTACGACGACGTGCAGGCCATCATCGCCGAGATCGTCTCCGCCGTGCGGGAGGGCAGGCTGCCCGAGTCCAGGCTGGAGGAGGCGGCGGCGCGGGTCGCCGCGCTGCGCTCCTGGGCCGCCGGGCCCGAGCGCGCGGTGCCCGCCGCGGCCGGCCAGAACGGCGCCGAGCAGAACGGCGCCGAGCAGAACGTGGTCGGGCTGCATGCCGCCCGTCGTGCCGTCCGCCTCACCGGCGCGGCCACCCCGCTCGTCGAACCCCTGGTGATCGAGGTGGACACCCCGCCGACCATCGCCGTGGGCGACGTGCCGTGGGGCGTCGGCCCCTGGCTGCCCGACGCCGAGATCCTGCGCGTCAAGCCCGCCGCCGCCGACGTCCCCGGCCTGCTGGCCAAGGCCGACGGCCGCTCGCTGGTCGTGGTCGTCAAGGACGCGCACCGCCACCACGAGAGCCGGGACCTGGTCTCGGCGCTGGTGTCGGCCCGCCCCGACACGACGGTGATCGAGATGGGCCTGCCGGTGTGGCAGCCGGACAGCGCCGCCTACATCGCCACGTACGGCGCCGCCCGCGCCAACGCCCAGGCCGCCGTCGAACTCCTCACCGCCTAGGCCCCGCCTCGACCGGGCGCGTCTCGCCGGCCTCCCGGCACGCGCCTGGTCCAGCGCGGCGTGTCAGGAGGCCAGCAGATCCTCGCGCGCCTGGTCCAGCGCCGCCAGCACCGCCCCGCGCAGCACCGGGTTCTTGTCGGTCACCGTGGTCGTGACGACCTGCGGCCGCACCGGGCAGATGCGCGCCACGGCCTCCTCGACCCGGGACGCCAGCGCGCCGCCACCGGCGTGCCCCACCTCCCCGGCCAGCACCACCAGCCCGGGGTCGAGGATCACGCACACCGCCGCCACCCCCAGGGCCAGCCGCTGCGCGATCTCGTCCAGCAGCGGCTCCCCCTCGGCCCCGGCCGCCACCGCGACCTTGACGCACTCGGTCGCGCTGCCGGCCGCGAAGCCGTAGCCCTGCGCCAGCTCGGTCACCGCCTCGGCGCTGACCAGCGACTGCAACCCGCCGGCCAGCGACGGCAGCCGCCCCGGCAGCGTACGGATGTCCTCGGGCAGCGGCACCCCGGGCACCGGCAGGTAGCCGATCTCCCCCGCGCTGCCCGAACGCCCCCTGTGCAGCTTGCCGCCCAGCGTGACGGCCATGCCCAGGCCCCGGCTGGCCCACAGCAGCACGAAGTCGTCGAGCCCCTGGGCGGCCCCGTCGGCCCGCTCGGCGATGGCGGCGAGGTTGACGTCGTTCTCGATCGTCACCTGGCGCCGCAGGTCGCCCGCCAGCGCCTCGTGGATGCCCTCGTGCCAGCCCGGCAGGTCGAAGGAGAAGCGGATGTCGCCGCTGCGCGGATCGACCACGCCGGGCGTGCCGATGACGACGCCGCGCAGCTTGGAGATGCTCACCTTGGCGCTGCGGCACGCCTTGACGATCGCCCCGTGCACCAGCGAGACGGGGTCGTCGTGGCCGTCGGGGTCGACGGTGACCTCGGCGATCGTGTTGCCGTGGATGTCGGCGACGGCCGTGGAGATCAGCTCGGGCCCGACCTCGAAGCCGGCGACGTACGCGCTGGAGGCGATCACCGAGTAGAGCGCCGCGTTGGGCCCCCGCCCGCCTGCCTGCGTGCCGACCACCTCGACCAGCCCGCGCTCCTCGAGCCTGGCCAGCGTCTGCGAGGCCGTGACCTTGGACAGACCGGTCAGGTTGCCGATCTGCCCGCGCGTCATCGGACCGGTCGCCAGCAACAGCTCCAGCGCGGCCCGGTCATTGATCTCCCTGAGCAATCTGGGCACACCAGGGCGTCGCTCCACGCTGAATCCCACCGTCAAATCGAAAAGGTTGTTGGAAGTTTAGCGCTCCCATTCTCGCCTGGTGCGAACGCCGATTTCCGCACCTGGGACGCGCCCGGCGTAAGCGGATCTCCCGCCCGATCTGGCAAGCTTTGTCTAACCAGTGTTGACCAGGAGGGATAATCGAGAACATGCGCCTATCCGCTCGTGTCGACTACGCCCTCCGCGCCGCCGCCGAACTGGCCGCCGCCGGTGCCGGCCCCACCACCGTGGGCGAGCTCGCCAAGGAGCAGGACATGCCGCCCAAGTACCTGGAGAACATCCTGCTGCAGATGCGCCGCGCCGGGCTGGTGCGCGGGCAGCGCGGGCCGGAGGGCGGCTACGTGCTGGCCAGGCCCGCCTCCGACATCTCGCTGGCCGACGTGATCCGCGCCGTGGACGGCCCGCTGGCCAACGTGCGCGGCGAGCGGCCCGAGCACGTCGGCTACCGGGGGCCCGCCGAGTCCCTGCAGCAGGTGTGGATCGCGTTGCGGGCCACCGAGCGGTCGATCCTGGAGGAGGTCACGCTCGAACAGGTCGCTTCCGGGTCGCTGCCCGAGCGCGTCCGCCAGCTCGCCGCCGACCCCGCCGCCTGGGACTGACCGCCCGGGTGATCAGCGGGCCGACAGCGCGTACGCGACGCCCGCGTCCAGATCGGTGTCCCGGCCGGCGCTGAAGGCCTCGTCGTAGGCCCGGTCGCCGAGCATCCCGCGCACCTCGCTCTCGCAGGCCCGCCGGGTGGCCACGAGCTCCGGAGTGCCGATCTGGTGCTTGCCGACGGTGTCCCAGATCTGGTCGGCCAGCCCCAGCATGCGCGCGGCCCGCTCCCCCTCCCCCGCCGCGACCGCCGCCGGGGCGAGCACGTCGATCGCCATCGCCATCCCCAGGCTGTCGTGCAGCCGCCACTTGACCTCCAGCGCCGCCTTCGCGTACGCCCGCGCCTGCTCGGGCCGCCCGCACGCCAGTTCGGCCTGGGCCCGCAGCACGTCACCGTAGGCGCGCTGCCACCGCTCACCGTGCTGGTCGCAGAGCGTACGCAGCCGCTCCAGCGCGGCGATGCCGTCCTCGAAGCTGCCGGCCATCGTCCTGCTCATGCCGTAGCTGGTGCAGGCGAGCAGCTCGGGGAAGCAGAAGAGCGAGCGCTCCTCCCGGTCGATCACCTTCCTGGCCGCCTCGGCCGCCCGCGCGTTGTCGCCCATGATGATGGCGGCGCAGCTCATCGCGCACCAGGCCATCAGCGTCGCCTCCACATCCCCCTGCGCCTCGGCCTCGGCCGCGCACTCGACGGCCAGCTTCTCCGCGAGCGCCCCCTCGCCCTGGCACACCAGCACCAGCGCGCACGCCCACATGGCCTTGCGGCGCGCGGGGCCGGGCGCGCGGTCCTGGGCCAGCGCCCGCTCCAGGAAGTGCCGCCCCTCCTGGAGGAAGCCGCACGGGTACCAGAAGAACCACAGCGCGCCCGCCAGCTCCAGCGCGGTGTGCCCCTCGGGCCGTACCAGGGCGAACTGCAGCGCGGCCCGCAGGTTGGGCAGCTCGACGGTCATCCGGTCGTACCAGGCGTACTGGTCGGGGCCGATCCAGGAGGCGTCGCCGTCCCTGGCCAGCGCCAGGTAGTAGTCGCGGTGGCGGCGCCTGACGCGCTCGTCCTGGCCGAGGTCCTTCAGCCAGATGGCGCCGAACTCGCGGATCGTGTCCAGCATCCGGTAGCGGTCGCCCGCCCCTGTCGGCTCCCAGATCAGGATCGACTTGTCCGCGAGCGACTCCAGCAGTTGCGGGATCTGCCAGCTCGGCAGCCGGTCGTCGGCGCAGACCTGCTTCACGGCCACCGGGTCGATGCCGCCGGCGAACACCGAGGCCCGCGCCCACAGCAGCCGCTCGGCCGGGGTGCAGAGCTGGTGGCTCCAGCCGATCGCGGTACGCAGGGCCTGGTGCCAGGGCGGGTCGGCGTCGTACACCTGGTGGTCGGTCGTGCCGAGGACCGTGAAGCGGTCCTCCAGGCGCTCGGCCAGCCGCGCGGGTGACAGCTCGCGCAGCCGGGCGGCGGCCAGCTCGATGGCCAGCGGCAGCCCCTCCAGCCGCCGGCACACCCGCATCAGGGCATCGCGGTTGCGCTCGTCCATCGTGAAGCCGGGCACCGTGGCGGCGGCACGGTCGAGGAGCAGCTCCACCGCATCGCCCTCCCGCCAGTCGTCGCCCTCGGGGACCGGCAGCGGGTCCACCGTGCGAACCTGCTCCTCCGCGCAGCCCAGCGGCCTGCGGCTGGTGGCCAGCACGCGTAGCCGGGGCGCGGCGGCGAGCAGCGTCCTGACCGCCTCCGCGCAGGCCTCGGTCAGGTGCTCGCAGGTGTCGAGCACGAGCAGCAGCTCCCGATCGGCGAGGTAGTCGGCCAGCACCTCGGTCACCGGCCGCGAGCTCTGGTCGCTCAGCGGCAGCGCCTCCGCGATCGCGTACGGCAACGCGCTCCCCTCCACCAGCGGCGACAGCGCCACCAGCCAGACCCCGTCGGCGAACTCCTCCCGCAGCTCGGCGGCGGCCCGCAGGGCGATCCTGCTCTTCCCGACCCCGGCCACCCCCGTGACCGTCACCAGCCGGGACCTGCCCAGCAGCGCCCGTACCCCGTCCACCTCCCCGCGGCGGCCGATCATTCTCGTGCTCTCGCCGGGAAGGTTCCCCTGCCACTGGCCGACCTGCATGATCGTCACCTCACTGGACTCGGCGTGCCCCACAGTTTGCCGGAATCGCTCCCGCACCGTCACTAAAAGTGAGAAGGTGGCTACTCGCGATCGCAACCACCAGAGGACCGCAATCTCCCGAGGAGGCGTCATCTCGCGGCAAATCGCCTCCAGTCACCAGCGCCGGCTGCTGCTCGCGCTGCTCGCGGCCGAGGTGGTGGTCGCTCTGGCCGACGCCGCGTACGCCACGGTCTCCCTGTCGGCCCTGCTGCTGATCGGGCCGATGGTCGCCGGCCACCTGCTGACCGTCCGCCACACCGTCCTGGCCGCCGCCGTGGCGCTGGCGCTGGCGCTGCTGCTGCCCGCGGTGGACGAGGGCTCCGACCTGCCGCACCACCTGGTACGCCTGCTCATCGTGGCGACAGGCGGCCTGTGGGCGTGCGTGACGGCCCGCGCCCATGCCCGCCACCGGGCCGAGCTGGCCCGCATGACCCGCATCGCGGAGTGGGCGATGATCCCCGCGCTCCCGGCCGAGCTGGGCGGGGTCGGCCTGGCGGCGCACACCCGTTCGTCGGCCGGGGCCGCCCGCATCGGCGGCGACCTGCACGACGCCGTCGCCACGCCCACGGGCCTGCGCCTGATCGTCGGGGACGTCAAGGGTCACGGCCTGGACGCCGCGCACCTCAGCGCGACCCTGCTGGCGGCCTTCCGCCGCACCGCGGCCGCCGCGCCCGATCTGGCCGCCCTGGCCCTCCAGCTCGACGCCGCCGTCTCGCCCAGCCTGGGGCCCGAGGACTTCGCGACGGTGCTGCTGGCCGAGTTCGTGCCGGGAGGGGTGCTGCTGGTCAACTGCGGCCATCCCGCCCCCGTGCGGGTGGACAGCCGCCTGCGCGCGCTGCACCCTCCGCGCCCGTGCCGTCCGCTCGGGCTGTCCCCCGAGCCGTACGTGTGGCGCGTACGCCTGCTGCCCTCCGACCGCCTGCTGCTGTTCACCGACGGGCTGACCGAGGCGCGCAGCTGCGAGGGCCTGGAGCTGCCCTTCGACGAGCACCTGCACGCGGCGCTGACGCAGGCCACGCTGGAGGAGTCGCTGCGCGAGGTGCTCGACCTGCTGCGGCGGCACACCGGCGGGTCGTGCTCGCACGTGGTGGACGACCTGACGCTGATCCTGGCCCAGCCGCTCCCCGCCGCCACCGTCCCGCGGCCGGCGCCGGTCGCGGAGGATCGCCCCGGCCGGCCGGACTGACGGTCATCTCCTGGTGAACCAGAGCACGACCTCGTCCAGCTCGCTCTTCGGGCCGGTCGCGAGAGTGCGTACGGCGCGGCCGTTCACGTCCATGAGCAGGACGTCGAGGGTCTTCGCGCGGGTCCGGGTGGCGAGGAAGTGGCGCTCGTCGAGCCAGCCGCGGAAGCTCACGCCCTCGGGGAGCCTGGTCGTCGCCCTGCGCTCGCCGCTTCGTGCGTCCCAGTGACAAATATTTCCACTTTTATCCGGACATATGGTGCTGAAGACTGTGCCGAGCGTCGTCCGTGCCGCCCCTCCCGCCTGCTCTCCGACACCGGAGAACGTCCGCAGCGGCCTCCCGTTCAGATCCAGCTCGCTCACCACGCCGTTCCGCGGCTGGTACAGCACGCTCCTGCCGTCCGCGCCCCACGCGTACTCCGCCTCACGGACGTCCGCCACATCGACGATCTTCACGGCGCCGGTGACCGCGTCCACCACCGCGAAGCCCAGGGCCTGGTCGTCCGTGGTGGCCACCGTCGCCAGCCACTGCCGCCCGTCGGCGGACCAGCTCGGGCGCCACAACGTGGCGGGCTTGTCCACCGTACGCGGGTGCCGGTCCTGTCCCGTGGCGCGATCGCGCAGCCAGACGGTCTCGTGGGAAGTCTCGGCGAATCTCGAGCCGGCCAGGGAGGCCACGTAACGGCCGCCCGGCGAGACGATCGGCTCCTGGAGGTTGGCGAAGAAGGCGAAGGAGCCCGTGGCCGGATCCCGTACGTAGGAGGCCGAGCCCTGGCCGTCGCGCTGGTCCTGGTACGAGGAGACCCAGAGGGGGTCGGCGGGGTTCTCGTGCAGCGTGATGCCCGTGCCGGGCAGCTTCAGCTCGGAGACCGACGTGGCGGCCATCACCCCGGCACGCGGCACCGGCAACACCACGGGCTTCGGGGCGGGCGGCTCCGGCTCCGGCGCCGGCCGCAGCAGGAGCACCGCGGCCGCGACCGCCACGGCGACGGCCACCGCGCCGGCCACCAGCCGCCATCGCCGGCGGGCGGGAGGCGCCGCGGACTGCTGCCCCTCCGCCAGCAGCCGCTGCTCGCCGGTGTCCCGCAACACCCGCGCGGGCACACGGTGGCCAAGCAGGGTGAGCAGCGCCCGCGCCGCCGTGGGCCGGGCGGCGGGGTCCTTGTCCAGGCAGCGCGCGGCCAGCTCCCGCAGCTCCCCGTCGAGCTCGCCGAGCTCGGGCTCGGCGTGCAGGATCCGGTTCACCAGCGCGGGCAGCTCCCCCGTCCCGAACGGCGGCCTGCCCGTCGCGGCGGCGACCATGGTCGAGGCCCACGCGAACAGGTCGGCCGCGGGCCCGGCCGCCGCACCCGAGAACTGCTCGGGCGCCATGTACGGCGGCGTCCCCACGATGTGCCCGCCGCCCGTCTCGGACTCCTCCAGCGCCCTGGAGATGCCGAAGTCGATCACCCGGGGCCCGTCCCTGCTGAGCAGCACGTTGCCGGGCTTGAAGTCCCGGTGCACGACGCCCGCCTGGTGGATGGCCGCCAGCGCGGTCAGCGTGCCGATCGCCAGCCGCCGCAGCTCCGCCCCGCGCAGCGGGCCGCGCTCCTGGATCACCTCGGCCAGGGCGGGCCCGTCCACGTACTCGCTCACCACGTACGGCGTGCCGCCCACCTCACCGCTGGCCAGCACCTGCGCCGTGCAGAACGCCTTGACCCGCCGCGCGTACCCGATCTCCTGGTCGAAGCGCGCCCGCGCGTCGGGGTCGTCCAGGCCGTCGCCCAGCACCTTGATCGCGACCCTGGTGCCGTCGGGCGACTCGCCGAGGTAGACCACCCCCTGGCCGCCCGCTCCCAGCCGGCCGACCACCCGGCGGCCGTCGACGTAGAGGGGGTCGCTCGCGACCAGCGGCTTCATGCGGGCGGTGCCGGAGCGTACTGGAAGAGGGAGGGTTTGTCCGTGGCGATGTCCGCCAGCACGCGCGCCGTGTCGCCCACGAGGTCGATGACCTTGACCACCTCGGTGTTCCGCTTCTTGCCCGGATCCTTCACGAGCAGGTGTTTCTCGTTGAACCAGCCGAGGAACTCGCCGTCCTTGTCCGTGAAGGGCACCGTGGCCTGCCGGGCCCCGGTCTTGAGGTCCCAGACGCAGTACGAGTCACTGTTCGGGCAGACCGTGGCGAACCTCGTGCCGGACGGCGAGAACCACTGGGTGCCGCGCGGCAGGCCCACCCAGTGAAGGGTCCGGGTGACCTGGCCGGACATGTCGTAGTACTCGATGCCGCCGCGCTTGCCGTCCCAGTAGCCTCGCACGATCGTCCCGCCCGGGTCGAAGGTGTAGGCCAGGGCCGTGTCGTCGCTGTACTCGGTCTCGACGTGGACGGCCGTTCTGGCGGCCACGTCGACGACCACGAAGCCCACGAGCCGGTACGGCTCCTTCTTCATGTCGGCGACCGACAGCAGCAGCTTGCTCCCGTCCCTGGACCAGACGGGCGTCATGGTCTGCAGGGGCTTCTTGACCGTGTTGACCACGAAGGACTCGCCGGTGGACAGCCTGGAGAACTTGATCTGGTCCAGATCTCCCGTCCGGAACTTGATCATCGGGTTGAGCGCCACCCAGTCGCCGCCGGGCGCGAGGACGGGCTGCTCGGTCTCCCCCAGGTGCTTGAACGTGCCGCTCCTGTCCCTGACGTACGTCCTGAACGCGCCCTGGCCCTCGATGTAGGACGCCAGGCGCACCGCGTCCTTGGGGTGCTCGTGCAGGGTGACGCCGATCACGGGCAGTTCCGTGTCGGTCTGCGCCTTCTTCTCGACCTCCCCCTCCGGGGCCGCCACCGCGGACGGCGTGATCGTCGGCGCGGTCGTGGGCGTCGGCGACGTCGTGGCCGCGGCCTGGTTCACGGCCGGCGCGCGGGCGCCGCCGAGAGCGTAGACGCCCGCTCCCGACACGAGCGCCCCGGCCACGAACGCCGCCCCCAGGGACAGCAGGCTCCGGCCCCGGCGGGCCTGTGGGGCGGGCTCGGGAGGCGCCGGGTCCCCGTCCACCTTCCCGGTCAGGAACGACGTCTGGCCGACCAGCCGCAGCAGCACGTCGCTGGCGGCGGGCCGCGCGGCCGGATCCTTGTCCAGGCACCGCGCGAACAGGTCGTGCAGCTCCCCCAGGCCGAGCAGGTCCGGCGCCTGGTTGACGATGCGGTCGACGGTGGCGCTCATCGACCCGCCCTCGAAGGGCGAGGCGCCGGTCACGGCGAACACCATGGTCGCCGCCCACGAGAACACGTCGGCGGCCGGCTCGGCCTCGCCGCCGCGCAGCCGCTCGGGCGCGGTGTAGGCGGGCACGGCCACCTTCCTGGTGGAGACGGACGCCGCCGCCATCGCCCGCTCCAGCCCGGCGTCGATCACCCGGGGGCCGTCCGGGCCGAGCAGCACGTTGCCCGGCCGGATGTCGCCGTGCACCAGCCCCGCCTGGTGGAGTGCGACCAGCGCGGTGATCGTCCCCGCCGCCAGCCGGTAGAGCCCCACCCCGTCGAACGTGCCGCCGGCGTCCTTCAGCGCGGGCCCGTCCACGAACTCCGTCACCAGGTACGCCTGCTCGCCGGCCACCCCCGCGCCCAGGATCTGCGCGGTGCCGACCACCGAGGCCCCGCGTAACGGCTCCATCGCCCGCAGGAACGGCTCGGGCTCCATCTCGGGCGGCAGCAGCCGGACGACCACGGGCTCCCCGGCCCTCGACCGTCCGGTGAACACGTCGGCTGCCAGCCGTCCGGTCAACCGGTATTCCGCGACCTCGGTGGGATCTCCCGCGCGTAATTCCGCTATTTCCGGCATGCCCCGTCTCAGCCCTCCGTCAAGGCCTACTCCTGATCGCCATTATGGCCATGAACCCCGATAAAGGCAGAGCTCCAAGCAAACGAAGCTGAAAGCCCCTCTTAAACTGGGAAAATGCCCGAAGGAGACGCCGTCTACCGGACCGCCGCGCGGCTCAGGGGCGCGCTGGACGGCCAGATCCTGACGAGATCGCAGTTCCGCGTGCCCCAGCACGCCACGGCCGACCTCACCGGACGCCGGGTGATCACCACGCTCTCCAGGGGGAAGCACCTGCTCACCCGGATCGAGGGCGAGCTCACCGTGCACACCCACCTGCGCATGGACGGACGCTGGCAGATCATGCGGACGGGCGACCGGATCCCGCCCGGCGACCAGGTCAGGCTGATCCTGGCCAACGAGCGATGGCAGGCGGTCGGGGTCAAGCTCGGGATGGTCGATCTCGTCAGGACGGCCGGCGAGGCACGCCTGGTGGGCCACCTGGGGCCGGATCTGCTCGGCCCGGACTGGGACCCGGATGAGGCCGTGCGAAGACTACGAGGGGCGCCCGACAGGACCATCGGGGAGGCGCTGCTCGATCAGCGCAACCTGGCGGGGATCGGCACGATCTATCGCGCCGAGACCCTGTTCCTGCGCGGGATCTGGCCGTGGAAGCAGGTCGGGGAGATCGAGGATCTCGAGGGGCTCGTGTCGCTGGCACAGCGGCTGCTGGAGGCCAACAGGGGACATGCGGGCACGGTGACCACAGGTGATCGCCGCCCAGCGAATCAGACCTGGGTCTACGGCAGGGCGGGGAGGCCCTGTCGCCGATGCGGCACCCGCATCAGCCGTGGGGAGATGGGGGCGCAGCCACAGGAACGACTGATCCTGTGGTGTGCTGGCTGCCAGCCGCGTTAGGCAGCCACCATGTCCTTGACTTCGGGGAACACGGAGTCGGAGATCGACCCGGGAACCGTCTCGCCAAGAGGCAGGCGCTCGTGCTCGGGCACGTCGGCAAGCACAGGGGCAGCCTGGAGCTCCGCCAGCGCGAACTGGTCGGAAACCTCACGCAACACCTGCGAAAGCGGCACACCGAGCGCGCCGCAGATCGACGCGAGCAGCTCGGACGAGGCCTCCTTCTGGCCGCGCTCCACCTCGGACAGATAGCCGAGCGAGACCCGGGCCAGCGTGGACACCTCTCGTAGCGTGCGTCCCTGCCGCACCCGCAACCGCCTCAGCACATCTCCGAGCAGCTGACGCAGCAGAATCATCTGTCGCTCCCTCCCCGGCGCGGATGTCTTCACCACGCCCCGCGCGATCGGATCGTGCCGCACATTGTTCTTCTTGGCTTCGTACATACTCCTCGCCGTCATCATTGGGCGTCTCCGCCCCTGGACCGCCGCTCGTGGCTTGTTGCGCGACTCATCAGGCCCGCCTGCCGGGCGCTCGGTGCTTGCAGTTGGCTCACGGACCTCACTCACAGCTCCACCGTACCCGTATCCACCGACACCGCGTCAGACCGCGCATCGCATGTTCGCTCGGGACGTAACACGGTAATCACCCGGAATGTTCCCCTATGTTCGCCTTCAGCACACCTGACAGGAGATCGACTGCCTCGTCCACCGTCTCTACCCTGATACGTTCGCGCGACCCCAGAAGTCTCAATTCCCGCGACGAAACCTGCCCGCCGGGCCCGGAGACCGCCACGTACACCAGGCCGACCGGCTTGCCGTCCTGCGGCTCGGGCCCCGCCACGCCCGTCACGGCCACGCCGTACGTCGCCCCGCACACCCGCGCCACCCCCGCGGCCATCGCGGCGGCCACGCCGGGGTCCACGGCCCCCTCACGCGCCAGCAGCTCCTGGGGCACGCCCAGCAGCTCGTGCTTGAGGTCGGTCGCGTAGGAGATCACTCCGCCCCTGAACGCCTTGGAGGACCCGGACACGGAGGTGATGGCCGCCCCGATGAGCCCGCCCGTCAGCGACTCGGCCACGGCCACCGTCGCCTCCTGGGCCACCAGCATCGTGAGCACCTCGGCCATGTCCGCCATCGATCACTCCCCGCGCGCCTGCTTGGCCACTTTACGCAGTTTCACGGCCCTGAAAAGGTAGTCGGCCCCCGTCGCCACGGTGACCACGACCGCCCCGCCCATCACCACCCACCGCACGGGCCCCGGCACGAAGGGCAGGAGATACAGGACGATGGCGGCGATCTGCAGCACGGTCTTGACCTTGCCGCCGTAGCTGGCCGGGATGACCGCGTGGCGCAGCAGCACGAGCCTGAGCACCGTGATGCCCAGCTCCCTGCCGAGGATCACGATCGTCACCCACCAGGGCAGCTCGTCCAGGATCGACAGGCACACCAGCGCCGCCCCGGTGAGCGCCTTGTCGGCGATCGGGTCGGCGATCTTGCCGAAGTCGGTGATCAGGCCGTAGCGCCTGGCCAGCTCGCCGTCGAGGTGGTCGGTGAGCGAGGCCACCCCGAAGACCGCCAGCGCGGCCACCCGCCAGCCCGTGCCCGGCAGGAAGAGGCAGACGACGAAGAAAGGGACGAGCACCAACCGGAGGACCGTGAGGACGTTGGCGATGTTCCACGGGCTTACCACGCGGCGCTCGTCCCTTGTCATGGACCGCCGGCCTTGATGCGCGCGATCAGGTCAACCCCCTCGGCGTCGACCACGTGCGCGCGAACGATCTGCCCCTTGACCAGGCCGATGCCCTGCACCGTGACGGAGCCGTCGACCTCGGGCCCCTGGTGCGCCGCCCTGCCCTCGTAGCCGCCGTCGCCGAGGTCGTCGTCGATCAGCACGTCGACCTCGGTGCCGATGCGCTCCTCCGCCCGCTGGGCGGTCAGCTCCTCGGCCAGCTCGGTGAGCATGCGCACGCGCTCGTCGACGACCTCCTGGTCCAGCTTGCCCGGCAGCGTCGCCGCCTCCGTGCCGTCCTCGTCGGAGTAGCCGAACACGCCGATCACGTCGAGCCTGGCCTCCTCCAGGAACCCGACGAGCTCGCCGAACTCCTCCTCCGTCTCTCCGGGGAAGCCCACGATGAAGTTGGAGCGCACGCCCGCCTCGGGGGCGCGCTCGCGGATGGTCTCCAGCAGCCCGAGGAAGCGCTCGGGGTCGCCGAAGCGGCGCATCCGGCGCAGCACCGTGCCGCTGGCGTGCTGGAAGGATAGGTCGAAGTAGGGCACCACGCCCTCGGTGCCGCAGATCACGTCGATCAGGCCGGGCCGCAGCTCTGCGGGCTGCAGGTAGCTGACGCGCACCCGCTCGATGCCCTCGACGGCGGCGAGCTGCGGCAGCAGCTTCTCCAGCGCCCGCAGGTCGCCCAGGTCCTTGCCGTAGGACGTGGAGTTCTCGCTCACCAGGACGAGCTCGCGAACGCCCCTGTGGGCCAGCCAGTCGGCCTCGGCGAGCAGCTCGTCGGGCCGGCGGGAGACGTAGGAGCCGCGGAAGGCGGGGATGGCGCAGAACGTGCAGCGCCGGTCGCAGCCGGAGGCCAGCTTGAGCGAGGCCACCGGGCTCTCGTCGAGCCGTTTGCGCAGCACGCGGGGGCCGCTGGCGGGCGCCAGGCCCTCCGGCAGGTCGCCGTGGCCGGGGATGTTGGCCTTGGGCGCGCTGGCACGATCCACCGGCGAGATGGGTAGCAGGGTGCGGCGGTCGCGTGGCGTGTGCGGCTTCAGCGGCCGCTCGGCCAGCACGTCGTCGAGGCGGTCACCGATCTCGGCGTAGTCGTCGAAGGAGATGACCGCACTGGCCTCGGGCAGGGCGTCGGCGAGCTCGTTGCCGTAGCGCTCGGCCATGCAGCCCGCGGCCACCACCTTCGCGCCGGAGTCAGCGGCGGCCAGGAGCGTGTCGATCGAGTCTTTCTTGGCCGAGTCAATGAAGCCACACGTGTTGACGACGACGACATCGGGGTCGTCGTCGCCCAGCTGCCAGCCGGCAGCCTCGAGTCGCGCGGCCAGCTCCTCGGAGTCGACCTCGTTGCGTGCGCAGCCCAGAGTGATCAGCGATGCGGTTCGGCGGGATGACATGGTGAACACTACGGTATCGGGAGTTGGCCACCACCCGATGCACTGGCTCCCCCCGCACGGCTACCGCGACTGCGGTTTGGGCGGCCCGAACGAGCGCCGCGCCACGTCTCCCCTGCCGCCGAGACCCTTCACCCTCTTGCCGTTGACGTGCACCGTTACCGCTCCGGCGTCCGCCAGCAGCACGTTGACCTTCTCGGGCGCGCGCCACGTGGAGGTCTTGCCCGCCTTGAGAGTGCCGGCGAACAGCTTGTGCCCCTCGGCGTCGTGCAGGCTCACGTACGACGACCGCTTCGCCTTGATACGCACGGTAACCGTGTTCTTGGCCGAGGTCTTGGACGGCGTCGGCCGCGGCGTCTCGGTGATCGGCGTGTTCGGCGGGACGCTGGGCCGGGCCGAGGCGGCCCGTACGTCACCCGTGCGCACCTGGTCGCTGGCGCCGCCCATCACCCGCATCATGCCGAAGACCACCACGATGGCCAGCGCCACGCCGAGCGCCATCGTCCAGTTCGGCCCGCGCCGCTCCGGCAGGTTGATCTTGCGGTCGGCCTGGAACACGGCCGAGGCCGGCATGGGCTGCGGCGGCCCGCCGTACTGCTGGTCGTAGAGATGGACGGTGGCCTCGGGATCGAGCCCCACCGCCTTGGCCACGGCCCTGACGTGCCCTCTGGCGTAGAAGGCGCCGCCGCACTGGCCGTAGTCGTCCTGCTCCATGCAATGGATCATGGCCTCGCGGATCCTGGTGGCCGCGCTGACCTGCGCGACCGTCAGGCCGGCCGTCTGCCTGGCCGCCCGCAGCATGGCCCCGATGCTCTGCTCCTGCACAGCGAACCGCCCCCCACCACCCTGGCTACTCTTCGTGGTGGTACATATTCAATCAGTTACCGCCGCGCAACCGTGCATTGGGGTCATTCGCCACGCAGATCCGCCAGCAAACCCGGCAGATCGTCGGGCTTCACGAGCACCTCGCGCGCCTTGGAGCCCTCGCTCGGGCCCACCACGTTCCGGCTCTCCAGCAGGTCCATCAGCCGGCCCGCCTTGGCGAAGCCGACCCGCAGCTTGCGCTGGAGCATGGAGGTCGAGCCGAACTGCGTGGTCACGATCAGCTCGGCCGCCTGGATCAGCAGGTCGAGGTCGTCGCCGATGTCCTCGTCGATCTCCTTCTTGACCGGCGCCGCCGCCACGTCCTCGCGGTACTCGACCTGCATCTGCTCCTTGCAGTGCGAGACGATCTCGGCGATCTCCTTCTCCGAGACGAACGCGTTCTGGATGCGGATCGGCTTGCTGGCCCCCATGGGCAGGAACAGCGCGTCACCCTGGCCGACCAGCTTGTCGGCGCCCGGCTGGTCCAGGATGACCCGCGAGTCGGTGAGGCTGGAGACGGCGAAGGCGAGCCTGGACGGCACGTTCGCCTTGATCAGGCCGGTGACGACGTCCACGGAGGGCCGCTGCGTGGCGATCACCAGGTGGATGCCCGCCGCCCGGGCGAGCTGGGTGATGCGCACGATCGAGTCCTCGACGTCGCGCGGGGCCACCATCATGAGGTCGGCCAGCTCGTCCACGATCACCAGCAGGTACGGGTACGGCTGGTAGACCCGCTCGCTGCCCGGCGGCGGCTGCAGCTTGCCCGCCCGCACGGCCTTGTTGAACTCGTCCACGTGCCGGAACCCCGACGCCGCCAGGTCGTCGTAGCGCCGGTCCATCTCGCCCACGACCCATTCGAGGGCCTCGGCGGCCTTCTTCGGGTTCGTGATGATGGGGGTGATGAGGTGGGGGATGCCCTCGTACACGCTGAGCTCGACCCGCTTGGGGTCGACCAGCACCATCCGCACCTCGTCGGGGGTGGCGCGCATCAGGATGGACGTGATCAGGCCGTTGACGCAGACCGACTTACCGGCGCCGGTGGCGCCCGCGATGAGCAGGTGGGGCATCTTGGCGAGGTTCGCGACGATCGTGCGGCCCTCGACGTCCTTGCCCAGGCCGACGATCATCGGGTGGTGGTCGGCCTGCGCCACCTGGGCGCGCAGCACGTCGCCGAGCGCCACCAGGTCCTTGTCCGCGTTCGGGATCTCCACCCCGATGGCCGACTTGCCGGGGATCGGCGACAGGATGCGGACGTCCGCGGACTTCACGGCGTAGGCGATGTTCTTGGTGAGCGCGGTGACCTTCTCCACCTTCACCGCGGGCCCGAGCTCGATCTCGTAGCGGGTGACCGTCGGGCCCCGGGTGAACCCGATCACCTGCGCGTCGATGCTGAACTGCTCCAGCACGCTGGTCAGCGCGTTCACCACGGTCGTGTTGGCCTTGGTCTGCGGCTTGGGCGCGGTGCCCGGCTTGAGGTACTGCAGGTCGGGCAGGCTGTACGGGCCCGCCTGCGGCGACAGGACGAGCTGCTCGACCTTCCGGGGCGCGGGCGTCGGCTCCGGCGGCTCAGGACGCCTCTCAGGCTCGGGAGCGGGCGTCTCCTCCTCGTCGGTCAGCCCCGGCACGATCTCCGGCGAGTGGTCGCCCTTCTTGTCCTTCTCCGCGATCACCGGCGTGTCGTACGGCTTGACGCCGTCCTCGCCCTCTTCGGGCTTCTTCGTCCTGACCCGCTTCCGGGCGGCGGGCTTGGGCGCGTCCGTCTCGGAGTGCCGTTCGAACAGCATGTGCCTCAGCTCGGCCAGCCGCTCGGGGATCCGGTGCACGGGCGTGGCGGTGATCACCAGCACCCCGAACCCGGACAGGAGCAGCAGCAGCGGGATCGTCACCCATGGAGGCAGGATGCTCATCGGCGGCGCCGACACGATGAACCCGACCATGCCGCCGGCCTGCGACACCTTGTCCATGCCCTGGCCCTGCCCGGCCGGGTACGGCGTGCCGTTGGCCACGTGGATCACGCCGAGCACGCCCACCATCAGCGCCGCCCAGCCGATCACCATGCGCCCCGTGTCGGCGTTCTGGTCGGGATGGCGCAGGTAACGCCAGGCCAGCAGCCCGAGCAGCAGCGGCAGCGCCCACGCCAGCGAGCCGAACACGCCGCGCACGGCGGCGTTGACCACGCCGGCCACCGCCCCCTCGGAGTTGCGCCACGTCATGGCCGCCAGCACGATCGCGCCGGCCAGCACCGTCAGGCCCACCCCGTCGCGCCGGTGCGCCGGATCGAGCTCCCTGGCGTTCTTGCCCAGGGCCCGCGCCGCGCTGCCGAGGCCGTTGGCGAACAACATCCACAGGCCGACGATCAGCCTGCCGATCATGGTGAAGACCCAGCTGATCGGGTCCTGGTGGGTCATCGAGGGCTTACGGCCGGTGGCGGCTCCCTTCGCCCTGGGTCGTCCCGCCGACGCGGCCCCGCGCTTGGCGGGGGTCGAACGGGACGAGGTCGACCGCTTCGCCGGCCCCTTCGATGCGCTTTTCGGCGTACGGGTGGCCATGATGCCAAAGGTACGACGGAGACACCGCGGTACGCGCGGAGGCTCGCCGATGTCCTGACGGACGGGAGGGTCATTCCCTGGCCCGGAGCGTCGAGACGGCCTCGAAGGCGGTCTGCATGGCGGCCACCCGGTCGGCCAGGTCCTTGACCGCCTCCCGCAACCCCTCGTCGCCGGCGGCGCCCTCCGCCAGCCCGTCCAGGCGCGTCTCGACCGCCCCCAGCCGCTGCGCGAACCCCGCCAGGGCCTCGTTGTCGCTGACGAGCTGGGCGAGCAGCGCCGCCTGCTCCATCAGCACCGCGCTCTTCCTGAACAGCTCCATGAACACCGCCACCTTCGAGCGCAGCACCCACGGGTCGAACGGCTTGGTGAGGTAGTCGACGGCGCCGACCGCGTACCCGCGGAAGGCCGCGCCCGAGCTGGGCTCGGTGCCGGTCAGGAAGATGATCGGCACGTCGCGGGTCTGGTCGAGCCGCTTGATGTGGGTGGCGGTCTCGAAGCCGTCCATGCCGGGCATGAGCACGTCGAGCAGGACGACCGCGAAGTCGTGGCGCAGCATCAGCTTCATCGCCTCCGGACCCGACCTGGCCTTGAACAGCAGCTGCTGCAGCGGCCTGAGCACGGCCTCCAGCGCGATCAGGCTCTCCTCGTTGTCGTCCACCAGAAGGATCTTGACCTGCCGGTTCATCCGTCCGCCTTCCGTTCGCCCGCGAGCCACCCCCGCATCACCTCCAGGAGCTGGTCGAGGTCCACGGGTTTGGGCACGTAGTCGGACGCGCCGCAGGAGATCGTCTTCTCCCGGTCGCCCGGCATCGCCTTGGCGGTGAGCGCGATGATCGGCAGGTCGGCGAAGCGCGGCAGCTGCCGTACGGCGACGAGCGTCTCGTAGCCATCCATCTCGGGCATCATCACGTCCATGAGGACCAGCGCGATGTCCTCCTCCCGCTCCAGCGCCTCGAGGCCCTCCCTGCCGTTCTCGGCGTAGACGATCTCCATGCCGAGCCGGCCGAGCACGTGCGTCAGGGCGTAGACGTTGCGGATGTCGTCGTCCACGATGAGCACCCGCCGGCCCGCGAACGCCGCTCCGAGCGGGCCCTGCTTGAGCCGGCTCAGCCTGGCGGAGGACTGCCACGGGTCGTCGCCGTCGGTCTGCCAGCCGGGCGGCGGCGTGTGGGGCTCGGCGGGCTCGGGCGCCGGCTGCTCCGGGCCGCTGGCGGCGCATCCGGCCGGTACGTACAGGGTGAACGTGCTGCCCTGGCCGGGGGTGCTGGCGGCGTGGATCTCGCCGCCGAGCAGGCGGGCGATCTCGCTGCTGATCGACAGGCCGAGGCCGGTGCCGCCGTACTTGCGGCTGGTGGTGCCGTCCGCCTGCTGGAAGGCGCCGAAGATGGCCGGGAGCTTGTCGGCGGCGATGCCGATGCCGGTGTCGTGCACCGCGAAGCAGAGCATCGGCCGGCCGTCGGGGTCGGGCCTGTCCTCGGCGACAGAGACCGTCAGGCGCACCTCGCCCGCGGAGGTGAACTTGACCGCGTTGGACAGCAGGTTGCGCAGGATCTGCTGGAGCCTGCGCTCGTCGTTGAACAGCTCGCGGGGCGTGCCGGGGCCGACCTCGATCTCGAACGTCAGCCCCCGGTCCACGGTGAGCGGGCGGAAGGTGGCGTCCACGTAGTCGAGCAGCTTGCTCAGCGGCAGCTTCTCCGGCCGCACGTCCATCCGCCCCGCCTCGATCTTGGACAGGTCGAGGATGTCGTTGATGAGCTGGAGCAGGTCGCTGCCCGCGTTGTGGATCGTGCTGGCGAACTCGACCTCCTGCTCCGACAGGTTCCCCTCGGGGTTGTCGGTGAGCAGCCTGGCCAGGATGAGCAGGCTGTTGAGCGGCGTGCGCAGCTCGTGCGACATGTTGGCCAGGAACTCCGACTTGTAGCGGGAGGAGGTCGCCAGCAGGTGCGCCTTCTCCTCCAGCGCGGCGTTGGACCTGCGCAGCTCGGCCTGCTGGCGCTGCAGCTCGTCGGAACGGCCCTGGAGCTGCTGCGCCAGGCGCTGCGACTCCGACAGCAGCGCCTCGGTGCGGGCGTTGGCGATGATGGTGTTGATCGCCACACCGATGGTGACCACGAACTGGTCGAAGAAGGCCAGGTGCACGTCGCTGAACCGGCTGAACGAGGCCAGCTCGATCACGCCGAGCACCTTGTCCTCGAACACGATGGGCAGCACCACCACGCTGGCGGGCGCGGCCTCGCCCAGCCCCGAGTGCACGGTGATGTAGCCGGGCGGCACGTCCTCCAGCAGGATGCGCTTGCGCTCCAGCGCGGCCTGCCTGATCAGGCCGGGCCCCGCCGTGGCCGGGCCGGGCAGCACGTCGTGGGCGGCGCCGTAGCCGGCGATGTAGGCCAGCGACCCGTCGACCGAGTCGGCGTCGGCCAGGAAGAAGGCGCCGTACTGGGCGCTGACCAGCGGCGTCAGCTCGCGCAGGATGAGGTCGGCGACCTCGACCAGGTTGCGGTGGCCCTGCATGAGCCCGGCGATGCGGGCCAGGTTGCTCTCCAGCCAGTCCTTGGCGCGGGTGGTCTCGCGCAGGTTGGCCACCATGAGGTTGACGTTGTTCTTCAGCTCGGCGACCTCGCCCTTGGCCTCGACGCTGATCGAGCGGCTCAGGTCGCCCTGGGCGACGGCGCTGGCGACCTCGGCGATGGCGCGGACCTGGGTGGTGAGGTTGCCCGCGAGCTCGTTGACGTTCTTGGTGAGTCGCTCCCAGGTGCCGTATACGCCCTCGACCTCGGCCTGGCCGCCCAGCCTGCCTTCCGAGCCGACCTCGCGGGCCACCCTGGTCACCTCGGAGGAGAACGACGAGAGCGTGTCGACCATGGTGTTGATCGTGGTCTTGAGCTCCAGGATCTCGCCCCGGGCGTCCACGTCGATCTTCTTGTAGAGGTCGCCGTTGGCCACGGCGGTGGCGACCTGGGCGATGTTGCGGACCTGGCTGGTGAGGTTGGAGGCCATGAAGTTCACGTTGTCGGTCAGGTCCTTCCACACCCCCGACACGCCCCGCACCTGCGCCTGACCGCCCAGCCGCCCCTCCGTGCCGACCTCACGCGCCACCCGCGTCACCTCGTCCGCGAACGCGGAGAGCTTGTCCACGGTGGCGTTGATGGTGTCCTTGAGCTGCAGGATCTCACCCCGCGCGTCCACGGTGATCTTCTTGGACAGGTCGCCGTTGGCGATGGCGGTGGTGACCATGGCGATCGAGCGGACCTGGCTGGTGAGGTTGGAGGCCATGAAGTTCACGTTGTCCGTCAGGTCGCCCCACACCCCCGACACGCCCCGCACCTGCGCCTGACCGCCCAGCCGCCCCTCCGTGCCCACCTCACGCGCCACCCGCGTCACCTCGTCGGCGAACGCGGAAAGCTGCCCCACCATCGTGTTGACGGTGTCCTTGAGCTGCAGGATCTCGCCCTTGACGTCCACGCTGATCTTGCGGCTGAGGTCTCCCTGGGCGACGGCGGTGGCGACCTGGGCGATGTCGCGTACCTGCTCGGTGAGATTGGAGGCCATGAAGTTCACGTTGTCGGTCAGGTCCTTCCACACCCCCGACACGCCCCGCACCTGCGCCTGACCGCCCAGCCGCCCCTCCGTGCCCACCTCACGCGCCACCCGCGTCACCTCGTCGGCGAACGCGGACAGCTGCCCCACCATCGTGTTGATGGTGTCCTTGAGCTGCAGGATCTCGCCCCGCGCGTCCACGGTGATCTTCTTGGACAGGTCGCCGTTGGCCACCGCGGTCGTCACCTGGGCGATCGAGCGCACCTGGGTGGTGAGGTTGGAGGCCATGAAGTTGACGTTGTCGGTCAGGTCCTTCCAGGTGCCGAGCACGCCCTTGACCTCGGCCCGGCCGCCGAGCTGGCCCTCGGTGCCGACCTCGCGGGCCACCCTGGTCACCTCGCTGGCGAACGAGGAGAGCTGGTCCACCATGGTGTTGACGGTCAGCTTCAGCTCCAGCAGCTCGCCGGTGGCCTCGACCGTCACCTGCCTGGTCAGGTCGCCCCTGGCCACGGCGGTGGTGACGACCGCGATGTCGCGTACCTGGGCGGTGAGCCGCGCGGCCATGGCGTTGACCGCCTCGGTGACGTCGCGCCAGCTGCCCGACATGCCCTGCACCTTGGCCCGCCCGCCGAGCCGCCCCTCGGTGCCGACCTCGCGCGCCACCCTGGTCACCTCGCCGGAGAACAGCGCGAGCTGGTCCACCATCCGGTTGACCGCCTTGCCCATCAGGCGCAGCCCGCCGCGCAGCGGCCGGTCGTCCTCCTGGAGGTCCACCCGCTTGGACAGGTCGCCGTCCGCGACCGCGTTGAGCACCCTGGTGGCCTTGGCCATCGGGATGACGAGCGCGTCGACGACGGAGTTGACGGCGGCCACGTTGACCGCCCAGCCGCCCGTGCCGGGGCTGGGGTCGAGCCGCTCGTCGAGCCGCCCCCGCCTGGCGACCTCGGTGCGCAGGCGGGTCAGCTCGTTCGACAGGTGCTCGTTGCGGTCGACGACCTGGTTGAACGTGATCGCCAGCTCGGCCAGGAACGGATCGGCGGGCGGATCGAGCCGGCTGCGGAAGTTGCCGTCACGCAGCCCCTGCAGGGCCACGAGCAGCGGGCGGAGCTCCGCGGGGTGGAGCGATCCAGCCTGGTACGGGGAGTCCAACTGCGCGACCATGGCGGCCTTCTTCACAACTGGAGGTATCAACGGCATCAGTCTGCCACTCTGAGAGTGACCGAACTGCCACATCGAGTGATGTTCTAGGACGCAGAGTGGACACGACCAGGGTGTCGAGCACGGCCTTCGACGGCACTCCCCATGCACCGGCGCACGCCCGCAAGTTCGTCAGGCAGGTGCTCGGCGAATGGCGCCTGAGCCATCTCGCCGAGGACGCCGTGCTGCTGACCAGCGAACTCGTCACGAACGCCGTGGTGCACGCGGGCACCGGCGTCGAGCTGACCTGCCGCCTGGACGTGGACGCCAGCCCGCCGAAACTGGAGATCGAGGTCGACGACCACCATCCCACGCGCGCCCTGCCGTCCGGCGACTCCGCGCCCGCCGACGGCACGCTGCCCACCTCGGGCCGCGGGCTGGCGCTGGCCGGGATGCTGGCCGACGCCTGGGGCGTCACCTACACCAGGACCGCCAAGCGCGTCTGGGTGCGCATGGAGCTCGGCGAGGGCTGCGACATGCAGGACCACGTGTCCTGCCCGCCCTGCCTCGTCCCCGGGCCCATCGCGCCGCCCCTGGAGACGCTGCACGTGGGCGTGGTGATCTGCGACCTCGACGGGGTCGTGGAGTCGTGGAACCCCGAGGCCGAGCAGCTCCTCGGCTGGCGGGCCGAGCAGGCCATCGGCAGGTCGCTGAAGGAACTGGTGGCCTGGCGTGGCCACGGCCCGTACGCGCTGTCGCTGACCGACACGCTCAGCCTGGGCCGCTGGCGGGGCGAGGCCCGCATGCGGCACCGCGACGGCTCGCTCGTTCCCGTCTACGTCTCCCAGCTGCGGGCCCGCGGGCACGCGGGCGAGCGCCGGGCGATCTGGATGATCGTCTCCAGCGAGCACCGGTTCGTGCTGACGCCCCCGTCGGCGCCGCTGCGCAGGGAGGCGGGCCGGCGCATCAAGGACCTGCTCGACCGGGACATGCCGCTCACCGAGCTGCTGGCCACGATCGCGCAGATCGTCCAGGTGTCCAGCGGCGGCGACGCCGCGTACGTGCTGCTGGCCACGGAGGGCGGCAGCCGGTTCGGCGTGGCGGCGGGCGTGGGCGCGACGGCCGGGCTGGTGGGCGTGCTGGCCACCGGCGTGTTCGGCGCCGACAGGAAGTCCCCGACGATGATCGAGGACCTGCTGGCCGGCGATGTGGAGCTGGCCCAGCAGCTACGGGCCAGGTCCCTGGCGTGCGCGCCGCTGCTCGTGGCGGGCGAGGTGGTGGGCTTCCTCGTGGTCACCGACGCCCAGCCGAGCCGGTTCGACCAGGAGCTGACGGTCAGCCTGCAGCACATCGCCGGCCAGGTGGCGGTGACCGTGCAGCGCGAGCGGCTGGCCGAGCAGGACCGGGCGCACCGGGGGCGGCTGTCGTTCCTGGCCGAGGCGGGCGAGCTGCTGGCGGGCGTGCACGACGAGGAGCTGATCGCGGCGCTGACCGCGCAGCTCGTGGTGCCCAAGATCGCCACGTGGGCCGCCGTCTACCTGACCGATCTGGCCGGGATGACGAGGCTCGCCCACGTCTGGCACAGCGAGGAGCGCCACAACGCCGACCTGCGCAAGTCGCTGCCCGCCATCCCCCGCACGGCGCTGACCGAGGTGAGCTGGCCGGTCGGCCAGGAGAACGTGCTGGCCTTCCCGCTGCTCACGCAGGGCAGGTCGCACGGCGCGCTGGTGATCGGCAGGGCCGAGCCGACGCTGCCGCTGGAGCTGGCCGACCTGCTGGCCGACCTGTGCCGCCTGGTGGCGCTCAACCTGCACACGGCCATGCTCTACGCCCGGCAGGCCACCACCTCGCGGGTGCTCCAGCGCAGCCTGCTGCCCATGCGGGTGGCCCCCATGCCGGGCCTGGAGTCGGCGGTGGTCTACGAGCCCGCCGAGGAGGGCGCGGACGTCGGCGGCGACTTCTACGACCTGTTCACGGTGGCCGACCACTGGTGCTTCGCGCTGGGCGACGTGTGCGGCAGCGGCCCCGAGGCGGCGGCCGTCACCGGGCTGGCCAGGCACGCCGTACGCCTGCTGGCCAAGGAGCACTACACCGTGGCCGACATCTTCGACCGGCTCAACCACGCGCTGCTGGACGAGGGCGAGGAGGGCAGGTTCCTCAGCCTGCTGTGCGGCGAGCTGACGCCGCTCCCGCAGGGCGGCGCGCTGTGCACGATCGCCTCGGCCGGCCATCCGCCGCCCCTGCTGCTGCGGCCCGACGGCGAGGTGCGGGCCGTGGCCACGCCGCAGTTGCTGCTCGGCATCGAGTCCGGCGCCAGGTTCTACGTGGAGTCGTTCGAGCTGGCGCCGGAGGAGGTGCTGCTGTGCGTCACCGACGGCGTGACCGAGCGCCGCGACGGCGACCGGCTGCTGGACGACGGCGACGGGCTGGCGCAGCTCCTGTCCACCTGTACGGGGCTCAGCGCCCACGCGGTGGCCGAGCGGGTACGGCACGCCGTCGAGACGTTCGCCGCCGAGCCGTCGCAGGACGACGTGGCCCTGCTGGTGATCAAGGCCAACGCCGGGCTGCGGACGGTCAGATGAACCGGTACGTCGTGGTGGACGCGCGGCGCTCACCCGGCCGCAGCACCGTGGACGGGAACTGCGGCTGGTTCGGCGCGTCGGGGTAGTGCTGCGTCTCCAGGCACAGCCCGGCGAACGGCCCGAACGGCGTCGCGACCCCGTCCAGCATGCCGCCGGCGTAGAACTGCACGCCCGGCTCGGTGGTCGTGACCTCCATGGTCAGCTCGCCCCCCGTCACCTTGATGGCGCCGCCGTCCAGGACGAAGCAGTGGTCGTAGGCGCCGTCGTACCGCTCGTCGACCGTGTGCGGCTCGGTGAAGTCGAACGGCGTGCCCTTGACCGGCGCGGCCTCGCCCGTGGGGATCTTGTCGTCGTCCACCGGCAGGTAGTGCTCGGCCTCCATCTGGACGACGTGGTCGAGCACGTCGCCGCCGCCCTTGAGGTTGAAGTAGGAGTGGTTGGTCAGGTTGACCACGGTCGGCGCGTCGGACTCGGCGGTGTAGTCGATGCGCAGGGCGTCGTCGGCCAGCGTGTACGTGACCGAGGCGGTCAGCGTGCCGGGGAAGCCCTGGTCGCCGTCGGGGCTGGTCAGCGTCAGCGTCACCGACGAGCCGGTGCGCTCGGCGATCGTCCATACCTTGCTGTCGAAGCCCTCGACGCCGCCGTGCAGGCAGTTGGGGCCGTTGTTGGCCGGCAGGGCGAACTCGACGCCGTCCAGGGTGAAGCGGGCGTTGGCGATGCGGTTGCCGTACCGGCCGACGACGGCGCCGAAGTAGCGGCTGCGGGTGCGGTAGTCGTCGAGCGTGTCCAGCCCGAGCACGACGTTGACCCCGGACACCTCCAGCGTGCGGATGATGGCGCCGTAGGTGAGCACCTCGGCGCGCAGCCGTCCCGATGACAGCTCTACGCGCTCGACCTGCTGGCCCGATGGCAGCGTTCCGAAGATCATGTCTGTGCCCTTCCCGTGGACTCGCGGACAATGAGGGCGGTGTCGAGGGTCACGGTCGCGCCCTCGCCTCCCGACTGCAGCAGCAGATCGACGGCCATCCTGCCCGCCTGCACGGCCGGCATGGCCACCGTGGTCAGCTTGGGCCGGTTGAGGCGCCCGGGCAGGATGTCGTCGAACCCGATCACACTTATCTGGTCTGGTACCCCTATCTCCATCGCCGACAGCCCCTCGATGAGGCCGAGTGCGACGAGGTCGTTGTAGGCGAGCACCGCGGTCGCGCCGCACGCGGCCACCTCGGGGGCCACCGCCAGGCCGCCGGCCTCCGTGGGCTGGTTCGGCCCGAAGAAGACCAGGTCGAGGCCGGCCGCCTCGGCGGCCACGCCCTGCATCTCGTTGCTGGTCCACGAGCCGATCGGCCCGGACACGAGCGCGATCCTGCGGTGGCCGAGCCCCGCCAGGTGGTCGAGGGCGAGCCTGGCGCCCTGGGCGACGTTCATGAGCACGGCGGGCATGCCCTTGATACGCCGGTTGACCACCACGAACGGCACGTCCTCCGCCAGGCGCTCGATCATCTTGTTCGACAGACGCGGGCTGCACAGCAGGACGCCGTCCACCTGCTTGGTGAGCGTCCTGATGAGCTCTTCCTCCACCCGCGGGTCCTCGTCGGTGTCGGCCACGAACACGTGGTAGTCCCGCCCCCTGGCCTGCGCCTGCGCGGCCTTGATGAGGGGCGGGAAGAAGGGGTTGGAGATGTCGGCCACGATCAGGCCCATGTTGAACGTGCGCCCGGTGGTCAGCGCCCTGGCCGCGCGGTTGGGCCGGTAGCCGAGGTCGTCGGCCGCGGCGAGCACGCGGCTCCTGGTGGCAGGATTGACCAGGTGCGGTGCGGAGAAGGTGCGGGACACGGTGGACACATGAACGCCGCAGGCGCGTGCCACGTCCTTGATCGTCGCCGCCATCGCCGGCCCTCCCTTGCAAACGGTTGCCAGAACAAACCTTGACCTTTGGGGGTGGCGCCGTCAAGGTTCTTGCAACCGGTTGCCGGAGGTTCAGCTCACCATTTTCCGCCGAGCTCGTTCAGCGTGAAGATGCCGCCCGCGCGGTCGTGCAGCGGCTCCGACAGGTCGGGCTCCCCCTGCTCCTCGATGAGCGCGGCGGCGAAGGGCTCGGAGGAGTCGCGCGAGACGTACCCGATGGACTTGGCCTCCTCCAGCGACCACCAGCGGCGCGGGCTGTCGGAGACGCCCCAGACGACGTGGTAGCCGGTCGCCGCGAGCCCCGCCTCGACCAGGCGGGCCAGGTCGTCGGCGGAGATCCACGTGGCCAGCCCGCGCGTGTCGGCCGGGGCCTCGTTGCAGGTGCCGAGCCTGATCACGGTGACGTTCATGCCGAACCGGTCGTGGTAGAGGCTGCCGAGCGCCTCCATGACGACCTTGCTGACCCCGTAGAACGTGTCGGGGCGCGGGAAGGCGTAGTCGGGCAGGTCCGCGCCGCCCTCCGGCCTGCTCTGGAAGCCGGCCGCGTGGTGGCTGCCCATGAGCACGAGGTGCCGGACCCCCTCCTTGTACGCCGCCTCCATCAGCACCTGGGTGCCGTTGATGTTGGCGTGCACGATGTCGGCCCAGGGATGCTCCCGGCTCTGGCCGCCCAGGTGCAGCACGGCGTCCACGCCCTTCATCGCCTCGGCCATGGCGTCGGGATCGGCCAGGTCGGCCGTCACCCACTCCTCACCGGGCCCGGGGTCGACCGGATGAATGTCGGAGAGCCGCAGCGTACGGCCCTCCTGTGCGAGACGCGGGCGAAGCAGCGTCCCGACCTTTCCAGAGGCCCCTGTCATGAGAATGCGCATGCCTCATGATGTACACGAATCTGGGCGACTTTCACATCCTTGAATATTGACCGTGAGCCATGCCACTCGTTACGTTCGCAGGCACACATCCAAGTCTTCGACTCACGTCCATGTATGTGAACAGGAGGCGGTCTGATGTCACGTCGTCTGCTGGGAGTCGCGATCATGACGACTCTGGCCGTTGGACTGACAGGCTGCGGTTCCGGTGGTTCCTCAAGTTCGGACAACACTCTGGAGATCTGGATCAGGCAGGCGCCTGATTCCGACTCCGCCAAGACCGCCAAGAAGCTCGCTGACGCCTTTACCAAGGCCAGCGGGGTACCGACCAAAGTCGTCGCGCTCTTCGACGACTTCGAGACCAAACTGAACCAGCAGGCGGCGCAGAAAGACCTGCCGGACATCGTCATCAACGACACCGCCCAGCTCGGCAACATGGTGTCGCAGGGCTGGCTGGCGCCCGTCGACAAGGCCGCGCTCAAGGGCGGCGACCAGCTCGCCGAGACGGCCTGGAAGGCCGCCACGGGCGCCGACGGCAAGATCTACGCGGCCCCGTTCTCCGCCCAGTCGTTCGCGCTGATCGTGCGCAAGGACTGGCGCGAGAAGGTCGGCATGGAACCGCCCGCGACCTGGGAGGACCTGACCAAGCTGGCCGTCGCCTTCACGGAGAAGGACCCCGACGGCAACGGCCAGAAGGACACCGCCGGCTTCGTCGCCCCCGCCGGCACCAAGCGCGGCTACGCCTCCTGGTACGCCTCCTCCCTCATCTACGCCAACGGCGGCGACTTCATCACCTCCGCCGGCGGCGGCAAGTACGCCGCCTCCGTCAACGACCCCAAGACCGTCGAGGCCGTGCAGTACCTTCAGGACCAGTTCTGCAAGACCAAGACCGTCAACCCCGGCGCCGTCAGCAACGACACCACCGTCACGCACGAGGTGTTCGAGAAGGGGCAGGGCGGCATCTATCTGGTGGGCCCGTACGTGCTGGCCAGGTTCGTCAACAGCATCGGCACCGACAAGATCGAGGTCCTGCCCGTGCCCAAGGGCCCGTCCGGCGGCCCCGGCACCCTCGGCGAGGGCGAGAACGTCTACCTCATGGCCGGGTCGCAGAACCAGGACGCGCAGAAGAAGTTCGCCGAGTTCGCGATCTCGCCGGAAGGTCAGAAGATCGGCATGAACAAGGACGCCAACGGCGCCATCGTCCGCCTGCCCGTGAACTCCACGGTGGACATGTCCGCCGAGCGCCAGGACCCGCGCTGGAAGGTGTTCCAGGAGTCGTACGCGCACGCCGTCTACGCCCCGCCGGTGCCCAACTGGGCGCCGATCCGGCAGACCTCCGCCGACACCATCAACGCCGTGTGGGCCGACTGCACCGCCGACGTCAAGACGGCGATGGATGAGCTCAACACCAAGCTCACCCAGGAACTGCAGAGCCAGAAAGCGTCATGACCTCCACCCTCGTCCCGGCGCCCCGCCGGACGGCGACCCCCGGCCACCCGCCGAAATCGGTGCGGTGGCGGGGGCCGCTGATCGCCTGGCTGTTCCTGGCGCCCGCGCTGCTGCTCTTCCTGTACTTCAAGTTCATCCCGATGTTCGTGGGGCTGTGGAAGAGCCTGTTCAAGGTCCAGACGTTCCTCGGTGACGAGTGGGTCGGGTTCCAGAACTACCAGACGATCATCTCCGACTCCGAGTTCGGCGCCGCCATCTGGCACAGCATCGTGCTGGCCCTGGGCACCACCATCGGCTCC
The DNA here is from genome assembly GCF_014207985.1 of Nonomuraea rubra. NCBI lineage: Bacteria > Bacillati > Actinomycetota > Actinomycetes > Streptosporangiales > Streptosporangiaceae > Nonomuraea > Nonomuraea rubra. The sequence goes on from NZ_JACHMI010000001.1 coordinate 10,085,274, forward strand.
ATCGTGCTCGGGCTCGGGCTGGCCCTGCTCATCGAGGGCCCCGCCCGGTACCTGTGGTTCGTCAGGACGGCGGCCTTCCTGCCGGTCGTCACCACGATGGCGGCCGTGGCCGAGGTGTGGCGCATCATGTTCCACCCTGCCGACAGCGGGATGCTCAACATCGTCATCGGCTGGGCGGGGGTGGATCCGCAGCCCTGGCTGGCCAGCGAGAACTCGTCGCTGTGGTCGATCATGCTGATGAGCATCTGGCGCGGGACCCCGTACGACATGATGATCTTCCTCGCCGGTTTGGTCGGCGTGGATCGCACCCTGTACGAGGCCGCCGCCGTGGACGGGGCCTCGACCTGGCGGCGGCTGCGGCACATCACGCTGCCGGCGCTGCGGCCCGTGTTCTGGATCCTGTTCACGCTGGCCGCCATCCGCGGACTGCGGGTGTTCGTCGAGGTGTACGTGCTCACCAACGGAGGGCCCAACGGGTCGTCCGAGGTGTTGATGACGTTGATCTACAAGCTGGGGTTCCAGAAGAACGAGCTGGGGGTGGCTTCGGCGGGTGGCATCGTGTTGTTCCTGGCCACGCTGGTGCTGACGGTGGTCGTGCAGGCACTGCGGAAGAGGCAGGCATCATGACCTCCGCCTTTGCCGTCACCTCGCCCTTCGCGGAGACCCCGGCCGTCGCGGAATCCTCCACCTCGACCCTCGCCTCGCCCCCCGCCTCGACCCTCGCCTCGGCCCTCGCGGAGACCTTCACCTCAACCTCCACCTCAACCCCCGCCTCGGCCCTCGCGGAGACCTTCACCTCGACCTCCACCTCGGCCCTCGCGGAGACCTTCACCTCGACCTTCACCTCGGCTCTCGCGGAGACCTTCACCTCGACCTGCGCGAATACCCTCACCTCGACCTGCGCGGATACCCCCACCTCGACCTTTACCGAGACCTTCACCGAGACCTTCACCGAGGACAGGAGGCGGCCGGCATGAGGTTCGACAGTGCCCTGGGCCTGGAGTCACGGCGCGGCCCGCTGGCGACCACCGGAAAAATCCTGATTTATGGCCTCATGGTGGTCGTCTTCACCGGCCCCCTGGTCGGCCTCCTCATGAGCGCCTTCAACAAGACCCTGGACCCGACCTCGTTCTCGTTGTGGCCGGACGAGTTCACCCTGGAGAACTTCATCCAGGCCAAGGACAAGAACGTCTACCTCTACCTGCTCAACTCCTTCATCGTCGTGGGCTTCGGCCTCCTGCTGCAGATGCTGGTGAGCGTCTTCGCGGCGTACTCGCTGGCCCGCAAGAAGTTCCGCGGCATGACGTTCGTGATGCTGCTCATGCTCACCACGATGATGCTCCCCGAGGAGATCATCGCGATCCCCCTCTCCCTCGTCCTCGCCGACCTGCCGGTGCTGCACCTCAACCTCATCGGCACGTACGCCGGCATGATCCTCCCGGTCGGGGCCTGGGGCTTCTCGATCCTCGTCATGACGGAGTTCATGAAGGAGGTGCCGGTCGAGCTGGAGGAGGCGGCCCGCATCGACGGCGCCGGCGAGCTGCGCATCTTCGCCACGATCATCGTCCCCCTGTGCCGCCCGGCGCTCGGCGTGATCGGCGTCTTCGGCTTCACCATGATCTGGGACCAGTACCTGCTCCCCTTGATCGTCGCCCCGGAGTCGGACATGTGGACGCTGCCCATCGCGCTACGCTCGCTCCGGTCGGACGAGGAGGTCGGCATCGGCGTGCTGCTGGCGGCCTCGCTGCTGGCGCTGCTGCCGTCGATCATCGCGTTCCTGGCGTTCCAGCGGCAGTTCATGCGTGGTCTGACAAGCGGCGCGGTCAAGGGTTAGGCGTCCATGTATCTGGACGGTATCCCATATCCTGGATCATCATCGAAGGCGCCGAAGGATACGAGATGGGATGAGCATGGAGCAGCCCCCGCTGGTCAAGTCCGCGGAGCGGACCGTACGCATCCTGGAGACGCTCGCCGAGTCGCACGACCACCTGACCCTGTCGGAGCTCCAGCAACGGACCGGCTTCCCCCGCAGCAGCCTGCACGCCCTCATGCGCACGCTGGTGGAGCTCAACTGGGTCGAGACCGACTCGGCCAGGTCGGCGTTCGGCATCGGGCCGCACGCGTTGCTGACCGGCACGGCGTACCTCGACAAGGATCCCGCACTCCCCTTCGCCCAGGACTGCCTCGAGGACCTGCGGGACGAGATCGGGCAGACCGTACATTTCGCCCGGCGTGACGGCGCGCACGTCCTCTACCTGGCCACCAGGGAGTCGCGAGAGGCCGACCACATCATCCCCCGGGTGGGCAGGAGGCTGCCCGCCCACGTCACCGCGCTCGGCCAGGTCCTGCTCGCCCAGCTCACCGATGACGAGGTCGAGGCGCTGCTGCCCGCGCCGCTGACAGCGCTCACCGAGCACACCATCACCGACCTCACCAAGCTGACAGGCGAGCTCGACCAGGTACGCACCCGCGGCTGGTCGTACGAGCGGGAGCAGGGCACGCCGGGCGTGGCCTGCGTGGCCGTCGCGGTCGACTACCGCATCCCGGCCACCGACGCGATCAGCTGCTCGATGCCGGCGGCACTCGCGCCCGCCGACGTCGAGCAGATCACTGAAGCGATCATCAAACACACCCGAAAGCTGGCTGCCACCCTCCGCAGGGAGGGCATCCGCTAGGAAGGATCCGTTGATGCGGCTAGACGGCGTTCTCTTCTTCCCGGTCACCCCCTTCGACCCCGATGGCGCTCTCGCCGAACCCATCCTCGCCCGCCACGTCGCGCAAGGGGTCGCAGCCGGGGCGGGAGGAGTGTTCACCGCGTGCGGCACCGGTGAGTTCAACGCCCTCGGCCCCGACGAGTACACCCGGGTGGTGTCGACCGCGGTCAAGGCCACCGCCGGTCGGGTCCCCGTCTTCGCCGGCGCAGGCGGACCCCTGCCGACCGCCAGATCCCTCGCCCGCGCCGCTGCCGCCGAAGGCGCCGACGGCCTGCTCCTGATGCCCCCCTACCTGGTCACCGGCCCCGCCACCGGCCTGGCCCGCTACGTCCGCGAGGTCGCGCAGGCCGTCGACCTGCCCGTCATCGTCTACCAGCGCGGCACCGCCCGCTTCACCCCCGAGGCCGTGGCCGAACTGGCCGCGCAGGTGCCGAACGTCATCGGCTTCAAGGACGGTCTGGGCGACTTCGACCTCCTGCAACGCATCATCCTCACCGTACGCGCGACCACCGACAAGAACTTCACCTTCTTCAACGGCCTCCCCACGGCCGAACTGACCGTCCCCGCCTACCGCGGCCTCGGCGTGAACCTGTACTCCAGCGCCGTCTTCGCCTTCTCCCCCGAGATCTCCCTCGCCTTCTACAAGGCGGTCACCGGCGGCGACGAGGTCCTGACCCAGCGTCTGCTCACCGAGTTCTACCTGCCTCTGGTACGGCTGCGCGACCTCGTTCCCGGTTACGCGGTCTCACTGGTGAAGGCGGCCGTACGCATGCGTGGACTGGATGTGGGCGGCGTCCGGGCACCGTTGGTCGACCCAAGCCCCGAGCACCTGCGAACGCTGGAACGTCTCGTCAACACCGGCCTGGAAATCGCCGGCACCTGACACCAGCACTCACTCCCAGCCGACCATCACCATCTGCCTCACTCAAACCTCGCCACCCTCACGGGAACACCTCACCAACTTCGCCGCTCCGGCAAGAACCGCCTCACCCGACCTCACCGCCCCGCCGCAAACCGCCTCGCCCAACTTCGCCACTCCGGCACGAACCGCCTCGCCCAACTTCGCCACTCCGGCACGAACCGCCTCGCCCAAACCTTGGCATTCCCTCGCGAAGCACCCTCGTTCGAATCCTCGCCACCCCCGCACGAGGCCCTTCAACCCACCGTCACACCACCATTCAGTGCGCGAGCCCGAGCCACCCTCGCCCACAGCACCTACCACCAGCAGCGCGAACCCTCGCACCCCACCACACCACACCAGCGTGGCCCTCAGCCCCGTCAATCAACCCACGCACTACCGATAACGCAATCCAGAGCCGCCCCTGACAGCACGAGCCTCATCCACCCTCAACCGCCACCGCCATGGGTCCAATCATCACCACCGTCCCATTCCTCCAGCGACGGAGCCCACGAGCCACCCGCACCACCGGGGACGAGCCCTCTCTCGCCCAGGCATCGCCGACCTGGCACACGGCGACCGGTCACACCCCGTCCCAGCATCACCACACACCAGACCGGCGCACGCCAGCACACCACCAGACCAGCGCGCCGCCAGACCGGCGCATCACCACGCCAGCACACCACCGAACCGGCGCACGCCAGCACACCACCAGACGCGCACGCCAGCACACCACCGAACCGGCGCACGCCAGCACACCACCAGACCGGCACACCGCCAGATCAGCGGACCCTCGACTCGACGGGACAAACCCGTCACTCAGTCGTCACTCACGCCTGGAGCCGACCATCCACCCTCCGAGGAATGGACAACGGGTTGGCGTCCTTGAGCTCCTCCGGCAGCAGCTCCTCCGGCCAGTCCTGGTAAGCGGTCGGAGCCAGCCACCGCCCGATCGCCGTAGCCCCCACAGACGTGTAGCTCGTCGTAGCAGCAGGCCAAGGCCCACCGTGATGCATGGCCCAGCACACAGCCACACCGGTCGGCCACCCGTTCCAGATAAGCCGCCCAGCCCTCTTGCCCAGCACCTCGGCGACCTCTCCGGCCTCCCCCGGCTCGGTGCTGTGGATGGTCGCCGTCAACGACCCATCGAGCCGCTCGAGCACCGGCCGCAGGTCGGAGACGTCCCGATAAGTCACCACGATCGACGCCGGCCCGAAGCACTCCTCACCGATCTGCGGGAGCTTCGACGCGAACGTCTCGAGATCGGCCGTGAACACCTTGGGCGTGACCGCCAGGCTCCCCTCCCCGGGCTTGCCCTCGGCGAGCAGCTGCAACTGCCCCAGCCGCTCGACGCCTCCGAGGTACCCGTCCCTGATCCGCTCGGCGAGCATGGGCCCACCGGCCGTGCCCTCGACGGCCTCCACGAGAGCCTTGCGCAGCTCGTCCCCCTCGGGCACGAACATAAGCCCCGGATTCGTGCAGAACTGCCCGACCCCGAGCGTCAGCGAAGCGGCGAACCCGGTCGCCACCTCCTTGACCGGCGCGGACGGCAGCACGACGACGGGGTTGACGCTCCCGAGCTCGCCGTAGAACGGGATCGGCACCTCCCGCTCGTCGATCAGCTTCTGGATCGCCTTGCCGCCGGCCACCGACCCGGTGAACCCGGCCGCCACCACGCTCGGGTGTTGCACCAGGTCGACACCGGCCTGCATGCCCTGCACCAGCCCGAGCAGGTCGGGGTAGGGCAGCGCCTCCCGTACGATCTTCGCCACCCGCTCGGACGTGTTCGGGTGCCCGGGGTGCGCCTTCACGACCACGGGGCAGCCCGCCGCGAGCGCGGAGGCGGTGTCACCGCCGGCGACGGAGAATGCGAACGGGAAGTTGCTGGCCGCGAACACGGCCACGACGCCCTGCAGCGCGTGCTTCATCCGGCGCACATCCGGCCTGGGCGGCGCGAGGGAAGGGTCAGCGTGATCGATGATGGCTTCCAGGTAGCCGCCGTCCCTGATCACCTCGGCGAAGAGCCGGAACTGCCCCGCCGTACGCGCCACCTCGCCCCGAAGCCGCACCTCGCCGAGCGCGGTCTCCTGGTCGGCGAGCTGCCAGAGCTCGTCCACATGCGCGCTCAGCGCATCGGCAACGGCCTCCAGCGCGACGGCTCGCTCGGCGGCCGGGGTCGCCCGCCAGGCCGCGCCCGCGGCGGCCGCAGCGGAAACGATCAAGTCGACCCCGGCGCTGTCGGTCTCGGGCAGGGCGGTGCCCACGGTCTCGCCGGTCCTGGGGTCGTGTCCGTAGATCATCGAATGGCCCTTCGGAGTCTTGACACTTCTTCAATCTGATTCTTACAGTTGCGGCTACTTGTCCACAAATCTGGCTATCGTTCACATATATGGACGGCTCGCGATGATCATCAGGCAGATCCACGTCACCCCCGTCGCCTTCCGGGATCCGCCTCTCCTGAACGCCGCCGGAATCCACGAGCCATGGACTCTCCGTACCATTGTCGAGGTCGTCACAGACGAGGGCCTGACCGGGTTGGGTGAGACCTACGGCGATCTCGAACACCTCGGCAAGGTACGCGAATGCGCCCAGGCCCTGATCGGCCTCGACGTCCACGCCTTGAACGCGATGTACGCCCGAATCGCCGCACTCGTCGGCGGAACGGTGCACGACCTGCACGGCCTCACCGGCGCCGCCACCACGGAGAAGAGCATCGACCGCGTCTTCTCCCCCTTCGAGGTGGCCTGCCTGGACATCCGCGGCAAGGCGGCAGGCGTCCCGGTGTCCGACCTCCTGGGCGGCAAGGTCAGGGACGCGGTCCCGTACAGCGCGTACCTCTTCTACAAGTGGGCCGGCCACCCGGGCGAGGACCCGGACAGGTTCGGCGCCGCACTCGACGAAGCCGCCCTCATCGAGCAGACAAAGCTCCTCATCAACGAGTACGGCTTCCAGTCCATCAAGCTCAAGGGCGGCGTCTTCCCGCCCGACCAGGAGATCGCCGCGATCCGCGCCCTGCACGAGGCGTTCCCCGGCATCCCGCTCCGCCTCGACCCGAACGCCGCCTGGTCGATCGCCACCTCGATCCGCGTCGGCAGAGAACTCGAAGGCACCCTCCAGTACCTGGAGGACCCGACCTCCGGCATCGACGGCATGGCGGAGGTGGCGGCCGCCGTCCCCATGCCGCTCGCCACCAACATGTGCGTGGTCACCCCGGAACACTTCCCGCCGGCGATGGCCTCCCGCGCCATCGGTGTTCTCCTCCTGGACCACCACTACTGGGGCGGCCTCGTACGTTCTTCGCACATCGCCGCCATGTGCGACGCCTTCGGCCTGGGCATGTCCATGCACTCCAACTCCCATCTCGGCATCAGCCTGGCCGCCATGACCCACCTGGCCTCCGCCACGCCGAACCTCACCTTCGCCTGCGACACGCACACCCCCTGGCAGGACGGCCAGGACGTGGTCCTCCCGGGCCCCCTCCGCTTCGTGAACGGCACCGTCCCGGTGCCCACCACCCCGGGCCTGGGTGTGGAACTGGACAGGGACGCCTTGGCAGTGATGAACGAGCAGTACGAGAAGTGCGGAATCCGCTCCCGCGACGACACGTCGTACATACAACGCTTCGACCCCTCCTTCTCCCCGAAGAAACCCCGCTGGTGACCCACATCCACACGCACACCAACACCAGCGCCAACACCAGCGCCAACGCCAACGCCAACGCCAACGAACAGCCTGCTCCACCCGCACAACCGAACAAACCTCGCCCGCAAACCCACTGATCGGTCCCCCCGGAGCGCTCACCGACGAGCACCGGCCAGGAGACTTGTGGCTACAGCACGTCAACACAACGACCCGCTGGTGAATGCCGGCGAGATGACCCATCGATGACCGTCGGCAAGGAGACCCCGTTGATGAACGTCGCCTACCTCTACCCCTGGGACGTGGTGGGAGACCCATCAGCCCCCGGCCGCTTGGCAGACCTCGGCGTCCAGACGGTCGCCCTGGCGGCCATGTACCACTCGACGAGGGCAGCCACGCCGTACCACCCCGCTCATCGTGTCCTCGACGTCCCACACCCGGCCTTCTACCTCCCGATCCGCCCGTCGTCCTGGTCTCGCCTGGTCCCCGCCTCCCCCACGTGGACCCCCGCCGATGCCTATCTCCAGGCCAGGGATGCCCTGAAGGCCGTCGGCCTCCAGGTGCACGCCTGGACCGTCCTCACGCACAACTCACACCTGGGCTCGGCGAACCCCGACCTCGTCGTGCGCAACGCCTTCGGCGACCCGTACCCCTACGCCCTGTGCCCGGCCCATGAGGACGTCATCGAGTACTGCGAACGCCTGGTCCGGGAGATCCTCGAGGTAGGCGAGCCCGACGGCCTGATCCTGGAGGCCTGCGGCCCCATGGGCTTCGGCCACCAGACCGTCCACGAGAAGACGTCCGGCGCAGACTGGACCCCCGCAGACATCGACCTCCTCTCCCTCTGCTTCTGCACGAACTGCGCCCCCCGCTACCCAGACCCGACAAGAGCCACCGTCCGCGCCGCCATCGACCGCACCACCCCGACAGACACCGCCACCTCCCACACCCCCGGCACCGCCGCAGAGGCCCTCGGCCCACTCGCCGACGAGGTACGCACCATCCGCGTAGCCCAAACGACGACCCTCCGCGAGCGCCTCATCTCCGCCGCCCGAAGCACCGCCGCCAACGTCCCCATCACCCTGCACGCCAACCCGGACCCCTGGGCCACCGGCGCCTTCGCCCCTCTCCCATCGGGCGAACCGGGAGCAGACGTCCTGGTGGCCAACTGCTGGGGCGACCCGGCCACGGACGCCATCCGCCTTGCCCGCCTCAAGGACCTGTCCACCCCCGACCAGCGAGTCGGCGCCTACGTCCTAGCCCTCCCGCCCCGCCCCGCCGACCCGGACGTCCTGGCAGACCAGCTCAGGACCTATTCCAAGGCCGGCGCCTCAGAGTTCCACCTGTACCACGCCGGCCTGGCCTCCCCCCAACGCCTGGCCGCCCTCACCAGAGCCCTCCGCCTCCATGGCTAGCTAACAAACGCGGGGGCTTGCTGGGTTGGGGCATGAGATGGCCTCTTGGGCTGGCGACAGGAGAGGGGCTTACTCGATGAGAAACGTGAGAGGCGCTCGATGGTTTCGAGGCCTGAGACAGCGCTTCTGAAGCCAGGTCACTTTGAGGAGAGGAAGGAGCTTCGGGATGGGGTTGTGAGAGGAGCGTGTTGGGATCGGGTCCCAACAGGAAACTTGTGGGTTGGGCACCGCACCACCGCACCACCGCACCACCGCACCACCGCACCACCGCACCACCGCACCACCGCACCACCGCACCACCGCACCACCGCACCACCGCACCACCGCACCACCGCACCACCGCACCACCGCACCACCGCACCGACCGGCTACTCCCATGACCCCATGTGCTCGCCACCCCACCACAGGCACCAACCCCTCAGATCTCGCAACCGTCACACCCTGCTGAGACCACAAGCCACCGCACGAGCACACTCCACCGACCCGCCTAGCTCCCCCACCAGCGCGGCGTGTGACAGCCATCCCGGCATGGATAGGTTTATTCATATGACCGATGTGCGAATCGTCTTCAGAAAATACGGCGGCGCATTGCACTGGAACCATCCCGCTCGGCTACTAGGTGAGGACGAGCACGGCGTCTGGGTCGAAGTGCCCGGTGGGACGGTCGCTCGGAAGGGCGAAGGCCCGCCTGTCACGTGGGAGTCGACCGCGATCATGCTGTTCCCCCGGGACGCCTGGTGGACAGCGTCCTTCAACACTCCACCCCACAGAAGCGAAATCTACGTCGACGTCACTACCGTTCCGGTGTGGAAAGACGATGAGGTCACCATGCTCGACCTCGACCTGGACGTGATCCGAATGAGAGATGGGCGACTCATCCTGGATGATGTAGACGAATTCGCAGAACACCAAATCTTGCTGCGCTATCCACCAGAGCTCATCACACAAGCAGAAGAAACCGCACACTGGCTACTCGAAGCAGTAGGCGAAAGAAAAGGGCCTTTCGGCGGCGCACACTTGGACTGGCTCTCAAAGACGTTCTGAACCCAATACACACTCTAGCGCAAGACCAACCAACCGCAAATTAACAACCGAGCACCATCACGCGGCTGCGGAAACCAGCCCACTCTCATACGCCGCAATGACAAGTTGAGCCCGATCCCGGGCCTCCAATTTGGCCAGCAGTCGCGTGATGTGCGTCTTCACAGTAGCCATGCTGACCTGCAGATGCGCCACGATCTCGCGATTCGACAACCCTCGCGCAATCAACAGCAACACTTCCCGCTCCCGCTCAGTGACCCCCTCCAGCCCCTTCACCTGAGGCGGAACGGGAGTACGCGTGAACTCTTCGATCAATCTACGCGTAACGGTTGGCGCCAGCAGCGCTTCCCCTCCTGCCACAACACGTATGGCAGCGAGCAAATCAGCAGGCGGAGTATCTTTCAACAAGAATCCACTCGCTCCGGCCCGGAGCGCATCATAAACATACGCATCGAGATCGAACATCGTCACCACGAGAACCCGAGCAGCATCCTTGATATGGCGGGTGGCCTCTATCCCATCCATGCCGGGCATGCGCACATCCATGAGTACCACATCCGGCCGCCGTTCCAGCACGATGTCAACAGCCTCGGCGCCGGTCCCCGCTTCCCCCACCACCTCCAGATCAGGCTCGGAGTCGACCAGCACCTTGAAGCTTCCCCTGAGCAACGCCTGATCATCGGCGATGACCACTCGAATCACGGCGCCTCCCCGTACGGCAACGTGGCGGACACTCGAAACCCCCGCCCAGCCAGGCTCCCGGCCTCGAACACGCCGCCGTACATCATGACCCGCTCCCGCATGCCGATCAGACCGTGCCCAGCGCCATCCCCCGGCAATGTACGCCGCCCCGACCCATCATCGACCACCTCGATCCGCACCTCCTCGCCTTCGTCGACGACGGACACACGGCAACGAGCAGGCGCCGCATGCTTGACCACATTCGTGAGCGCCTCCTGCACGATCCGATACACCGCCAACCCCACCCCATCAGGAAGCCGCCGCCAAACTTCTTCCTCTCCTCGCGCCGCCTCGTCGCGCACCTCGGCTCTTCCGAATGCCGCCCCTTCAGAAGGCGAGGCTTCCGCCCGCCCCAGCGCTGCCTCTCCCTGGAAGCTCCCCGTCCTTCTCCCCACCGCTCCCTCCTGCGGCACCGCACCGGATCCTCTCCCCTCACCGGCCTCAACACGAAGATCAAGCTCCACCTCTACGCCGGCCAGCCGAGCCTGCCCCACCAGACCTTGAAGCCCCGCCAAACCCGGTGCAGGCACGCGGTCGGGCACAGCCGTCGACCTGAGCACACCCAGAAGATGCCGCATCTCGACCAGAGCGCTCCGACTGGCGGTCTCGATCACGCGCAAGGCATCGTGCGCCTCTTCAGGCTTGGTCGCCATGACATGATTGGCGACCCCGGCCTTGACCGCGATCAGCCCCACACTGTGCGTGACCACGTCGTGCAGCTCCCGGGCGATCCTTAACCGCTCCTCGGCCACCGCCTGCGCCGCCAGCCGTTCGGCGTCACGTGCGGCATAGGACCTGCGCTCCTGTACGGCCCGGCCGATCGTCCACGCTCCTCCCAACGCCGCGATGCCCATGAGCGGCTGGTCGAGGTGCAAGAGCCAGTCGGGAGCCCGGTCTCGAGGTGTGCCCGCCACCGTCATGCCCACGATGGTCACCAAGCTCACCAGCCCGATGGCCGATGTCGGGATCGCCGGGCCGCGTCTGTCGGACAGCGCGACGATGTACAGGGCGTACGCGGGCGCGAGGTACACAAGCCCCACGCCGCCGACCAGCGCGGTATAGACGGCGAGCAGCAGCGTGAAGCAGAAGACGGGCACCGGCCAGAGCCTGCGTAGCGCCAGCGGCAGCCCGAGGCCGGCAGGAAGGGCGAGCCGCATCCACGGCGGCAGCGGCTCGGCGTGAACCGTTACGGTGAAGAAGATGAACGCCGCGCACACGCCCGCAGCCGCATCGAGCATGACCAATTCGCGGCGGCTCATGCGTCTGGCGAAGAAGGGGTGCGTGTCGTTCACGCGTTGAACCGTAGCCGCTGCGGCGGGCTGAGCACGTCAACCCAGGGTCTGACCTTGAAGTTCGAACCGTGGTCCGACGCGACACCGCCCCACCACCCCGCATCCTTTACGGCGTGATCGAACTCCACCACCTCACCAAGCGCTACGGCTCCGCCCTCGCCGTGGACGGTCTCTCCTTCAGGGTCGAGCCTGGCCATGTGACCGGGTTCCTCGGCCCCAACGGCGCCGGCAAGTCCACCACGATGCGCCTGATCCTCGGCCTCGACGCGCCGACGTCCGGCCAGGCGCTGGTCAACGGCCGGCGATATACCTCGCTGCACGAGCCGATGCGCGAGGTCGGAGCGCTCCTGGACGCGAGCGCCGTCCACGGCGGCCGCAGCGCCTACAACCATCTGCTCTGCCTGGCACGCACCAACGGCATCGGCCCCACGCGCGTCATCGAGGTGCTCGATCAGGTCGGCCTGGCGGGCGTGGCACGCAAGCGCGTGGGCGGGTTCTCTCTGGGCATGAAGCAGCGGCTCGGCATCGCGGCCGCGCTGCTCGGGGATCCCGGCATCTTGATGTTCGACGAGCCCGTCAACGGCCTCGACCCCGACGGTGTGCGCTGGATCCGCGATCTCATGCGCTCGCTGGCCGCCGAGGGCCGGACGATCCTGCTCTCCAGCCATCTCATGAGCGAGATGGCCCTCACCGCGGAGCACATCGTCATCGTCGGCCGTGGACGACTCATCGCCGAGGCCACCGTCGCCGAGCTGACCACCCGCTATCCATCCCTCGAAGAGGCGTACATGGCCTTGACCGCCGACAGCGTGCAATACGGAGCGGCCCGATGAAGATGGTCCTCTCCTCGGAATGGCTGAAGCTCCGCTCGGTGAACTCGACATACCACGCAATCGGCGCAGCGGCCCTGACAGTGGTCCTCGGCATCGCGTGGACGCTCTATGTGGCCGCACTGGCCGACGAGCGCGGCACGCTACGCGCGGCCGCTCCCGAGCAGGGCTTCCTGCCGCTCGTCCAGATGAGCCTGGCGGTGCTCGGCGTGCTGGCGATCACCTCCGAGTACGCCACGGGCATGGTCCGTACCACCCTGATCACCGTTCCGAAGCGCAGCACCTTACTTCTGGCCAAGGCGGGGATCGTCGGTGTGGCCACGTTCGTGACCGCCCAGGCAATCCTCCTGCTCACGTACGCCACGAGCCGGCTGATCGCGAACGGCCGCCACCTGGGCTTCAACCAGGTTCCGTTCTCCGAGGAGCTGCCGACGCTGCTCGCCTCGGGCCTGTCGGTGACCGCCCTGGCACTGGTAGGCCTCGGGCTGGGCGCGGCCGTCCGCTCCACGGCAGGCGCCATCACGGCGGTCGTCGCCCTGTTGTTCGTGCTCCCTGGTGTGGTCACCTATCTGCCGTCCCCGTGGAACACCCGCGTCGCCACCCTCCTCTTGCCGAACCTCGTCCCGCAGTTGTCAGGCGAACGACTCTCGTCCCGTCTGGGAGACGGCTTCCTGCCGCCCTGGGCGGCACTGACCGTGCTGCTCGCCTACCCACTCGTCGCCCTCGCCGTCGGCTACCACCAGCTCAGGCGAAGGGACGCATAACCGTCCGCACCCCGATGTCCCGTCCACACAGGCACGACGACGCATTCCGACATGGCGAGCCGAATTCGGACATGACACCACCCGTATGCGAGCACGATGCCTCGTACGAGCCTGACACGTCCGCGGGGCTTCTCCTCTCGCCCGTTGTACGCATCCTCCATCCACCCGCAACGACCGGCCGCATGAACCTCTCTGCAGCCTCAGCGCCGTTGCCGAGACCGTACGTGCCACGAAGCCTCTCCCTCCACCACACATGCACCTGATCGCATCTCTCGCCCGAAAGGACGCAGGCATGACCGTCCTCACCTCCGAGTGGCTGAAGATCCGCTCGGTCCGTTCGACCTACCTGGTCCTCGGGCTCAGCATCAGCACTGTCCTTCTCGGCCTTGCACTCGCCGCGGCGGCTGCCGGCATGTACGACGCCGCTCCGCCCGAGCAACAAGCCCGTGCCCGGATCGCGGATCTGGAGGAAGTGTTCACGATCATTCCCCAGCTGTGCATGGGCATCCTGGGCGCCTTGGCCGTCACATCCGAGTACACGACAGGCTTGATCAGGACCAGCCTGGCCCTGGTTCCGCGTCGCTGGCCCGTCCTCGCCGCCAAGGCCGTCATCATCGGTGGCCTGGGCCTGCTCATCGGCGCCGTGTCAGTCTTCGGCACCTATTTCGCGGCCCGCGGTGCCATCGGCGACCGCTTCTCCGGCGCGTACACCACCGCGTTCGGCGACCGGCTGCCGCTTCTGATCGCGCTCAGCCTCACTGTGCCGGTATTCGCTCTGCTCGGCCTGGGCATCGGCGCGATCCTGAGATCGGTGGCGGGCGCCACGGCCATCCTCGTCGGCCTCGCCTACGTGCTCCCAATGATCATCGGCAATCTGCCCGAGCCATGGAGCGAGCGCCTCGGCTCATTGATGATCGGCGCCTTGCCCCGCGAGCTGACGGGCGACATCATCACCACCTCGGTGTACGGCTCGCTCCTCTCACCCACAGCGGCCGGCGCAGTCATGATCGCGTACGCGGCCGTCCCCGTATGCACCGCCATGTGGCTGCTACGCCGAAGGGACGCCTGACATGCACCCCCTGAGCATCCCGCCGCCCCCACACCACCGCCCACCAAGGCACCGCCATCCGGCTCCTGCAGAGTCAGCGACCCGTTCCCCGGCAGTGGGCGGGGGAACCGACCAGCACACAGCCAGCACCCTCACACACACATTCAAGATCACTGTCACGCGCGGATACGAACTCGCCGTAACGGCCGATCGCGAGAACCACCTCGCGAGCACCCGCGTGATCGACCTTGTGCACGGCGTCGCGGACCACAAGCACCACAGGGCACTTCGGGTGGTACGGCAGGCCAAACCATCTGCCGTACCACCCGAAGGCTCAGACCTCGAGCACCACAGGGATGATCATCGGACGGCGGCGATAGGTGTCGCTCACCCAGCGCCCCACCGTGCGACGGACGACCCTGCGGATCTCCTGCATGTCCACCACACCGTCCGCGGCCTTCTCCTCCAGGGCCCGTTCGATCTGCGGGATGAACTCCTCGAACTGGAGAGGATCGATGCCGGACCCGCGGGCGTGGATCTCCGGGCCGGCCGTGAGCTTGCCCGTGTTCGAGTCGACCACGACGACCACGGAGATGAAGCCCTCGTCCCCGAGGATCCTGCGGTCCTTCAGGGAGGTGTCGGTGATCTCACCCACCGACGAGCCGTCGACGTAGACGTACCCGGCGTGTACCGCACCGACGATCCGCGCGCGGCCGTCGACCAGGTCCACCACGACGCCGTCCTCGGCAATCACGATGTGGTCGTCGGGCACGCCTGTGAGGGCGGCCAGCTTGGCGTGGGCGCGGAGGTGGCGCCATTCGCCGTGCACGGGCATGAAGTTCGAAGGGCGCGTCAGGTTGAGGACGTACAGGAGTTCGCCCGCGGCCGCGTGTCCCGAGACGTGCACCTTGGCGTTGCCCTTGTGCACGACGCGGGCGCCCCACCTGGTCAGGCCGTTGATGACCTTGTTGACCGCGGTCTCGTTGCCCGGCACCAGCGACGATGCCAGCAGGACGGTGTCGCCCTCGGCGATGCGGATCGGGTGATCGCGGTTGGCCATTCTGGACAGCGCCGCCATCGGTTCGCCCTGGGAGCCGGTGCAGATCAGCACCACGTCCTGAGGCGGCCACTCTTCGATGTCGCGCGAGTCGACGATCAGCTCCGGTGGCACCTTCAGGTAACCGAGGTCACGGGCCACCCCCATGTTCCGCACCATGGAGCGGCCGACCAGAGCCACCTTGCGGCCGTGCTTGGCCGCGGCGTCCATGACCTGTTGGATGCGGTGTACGTGCGAGGCGAAGCTCGCCACGATGACACGCTGCTCGGAGGTGCGGATCACCTCCTCGATGACCGGCCCGATCTCCCGCTCGCTGGTGACGAATCCCGGCACCTCGGCGTTGGTGGAGTCGGACATCAGCAGGTCGACGCCCTCGGTGCCGAGCCTGGCGAAGCCGCCGAGGTCGGTGAGGCGGCCGTCGCTCGGCAACTGGTCCATCCGGAAGTCACCGGTGTGCAGCACTATGCCCGCCGGCGTCCGGATGGCGACGGCCAGGGCGTCGGGGATGGAGTGGTTGACCGCGAGGAACTCGCAGTCGAAAGGCCCGAATACGTGCCGTTCGCCCTCGACGACCTCGTGTTTGGTCGGTTGGATCCTGTGCTCTGTCAGCTTCGCCTCGATCAAGGCGAGCGTGAGCTTGGAGCCAATGAGCGGAATATTGCGCCGCTCGCGCAGAAGGTACGGCACCGCCCCGATATGGTCTTCGTGGGCGTGCGTCAGCACCACGGCTTCGACGTCGTCGAGCCGGTCCCTGATGTATTCGAAGTCGGGCAGGATGAGGTCGACACCCGGCTGGTCGGGCTCGGGGAACAGTACCCCGCAGTCCACGACCAGCAGGCGACCGTCATATTCGAAGACGGCCATGTTCCTGCCGATTTCCCCCAACCCGCCCAGCGCGACGATGCGCAGGCCGCCCTCAGGCAGCACCGGCGGGGGGCCGAGCTCAGGATGCGGATGGCTCATGCCTGGCCCCCACGGTCAGATCTTGTTCTCAAAACTCCCGGTTCCTCCCCGTTCCTATGCGTCTGTCAACTTCACCCCGCCGGCTACCAGGCAAGCACGCAGCTCGGCGATTTGCTTCTCTGTGGCGTTCACCAGCGGCAGCCGTACTGGACCGACCGGTACCCCCACCATGCTCAATGCGGCCTTCGCCATGATCGCGCCACCCGCACGCAGCATGATCCCGTCCACCACGGGGGCCACCTGGCTGTGTACGGCCAGGGCCTGGGCGACGTCGCCGTTCTTGTGCAGGTGGATCATGCTTGCCAGCTCGGCGCCCACGACATGTCCGACAACGCTCACGAACCCGGCCGCGCCAAGGGACAGCCAGGGCAGGTTGAGCAGATCGTCACCGGAGTAGAAAGCGAGATCGGTCGCGGTCATCACCTGGCTGGCCGCGAACAGGTCACCCTTGGCATCCTTCACGGCCACGATGCGCTCGTGCTGCGCGAGCCGGAGCAGGGTCTCGGTCTTGATCGGCACGCCGCTACGCCCGGGAATGTCGTACAGCATCACCGGAAGGTCGGTTGCGTCGGCAACAGCGGTGAAGTGCTGGTACAGCCCCTCTTGCGGAGGCTTGTTGTAGTAAGGCGTCACCACCAGCAGGCCATGGGCACCGGCACGTGCCGCCTGCTTCGCGAGCTCGACGCTGTGGCGAGTGTCGTTGGTGCCGGCCCCGGCCACCACGGTCGCGCGGTCACCGACCGCATCGAGGACAGCGCTGACGATGCGCTGCTTCTCCTCGTCCGATGTGGTGGGCGACTCCCCGGTCGTCCCGTTGACGATCAGTCCGTCGTTGCGCTGCTCGTCCACCAGGTAGGTGGCAAGACGTCGCACAGCCACATAATCGACCTCGCCGTCGGAGGTGAACGGCGTGACCATCGCGGTCAGCATACGGCCGAAGGGTGCGTCGGTGGTTCCAGTTGGCGATGCCATAGTGCGAACGCTACCTGGATTCAGAAATCCGTTGGACGTCGCCACCCCGCTTCGCCTGCCTGGAGCCGGTTTTTGCCCGCCTCCACCGGCCTCCGGACGCCTGGCCGCACCGCGCCGATCAACTCACGCGAGCTGGATGGATCAAGCAGATGTGGGAACGTCACCCACGAGGGGCGTCCTCCTCCGGTTACGGAGAGGCTTCGCGTGGCTCAGGCGACCAAATTCCTTGTCGCCGAGGTCACATAAACACCACTGGTTCGGCCAGGAAGCGGACCAGACCGGCTCGGCCGCCTCCGGAGCCATCGAGCGCCGCCTGAAGGATCCCGGTCAGGGCAGTTCGATCTGATAACGGATGAAGCCGCGGTTCTCCGCGACTTTGTCGTAGAGCTGCCGTGCCGTGCTGTTCGACTCGTGGGTGTTCCAGTACACGCGAGAGCAGCCCCGCTCCCGAGCCCAGTCGGTGACGGCCACGATCAACGCACGCCCCACACCCTTGCCCCGGACGTCTGGAGCGGTGAACAGATCTTGCAGGTAGCAGACATCGGTGTTGGGCGCGGACGTGTTCCCGTGCGTCAGAAAGTGGGTGATGCCGATCAGCCGGCCGTCCAGCCTGGCGCCCAGAGCGTGCAAGCGGGTGTCCGCCTGGAATTCCTGCCACGCCCGGTCGTACATCTCGTCCGGCTCGACGCGCTCGTAGAAGTCGATGTACGCACGGAACAAGCTCTCCCATACGTTCCGGTCGGAGGGGAGGAGCTTGCCGATGTCGATCATGTTGTCCTCTTGATGGTGCATCTCAGGCCAAGACGGGACATGCCTGGATTCGTACGGAAATGTAAAGATCTGGTCTGACGCGCGGGAGGAACGGGCGGATGTCACAACTTAGGGAGAGGTGACTGGGCGCGGTACGGCCACTCGGCTGGGATATCGGATGACCACTTGCGAGACCCTTGGTGCCAGTGTCCGTCAACGGTGTCGCGGAGGGCAGAGGTACCAGAGCGTCACTGTCGATCATGAGTGGTTGCCGATTGAGAACACGAGCCCGTGAACGTGCGGCGACCCGGCACTTGGCTCTTGATCATGAGTGGATGTCACACGCGCAGCGGCTGTAGGCAATGGCGAGGCCAGGGCCGCGCGACTGGCGCGGACGCGCAGCACTGTAGGAGCGAGGCGGCGGTGCCGGGAAGTCGGCCGCAGCCATGACAAGGCGGCTGGCGCGACAGCGTGGCGCTGCCGACACGAGGCAACGATGCAGGAAGTCGGGCAGAGCCGGGGCGCGACAGGTGGAACGAATGTGCGGCGAAGCCAGTACACGTGACCGGCGGAAGAGTGCGAGGGGGCCAGGAGAAGGTGCCTGGTGGGAGAGAGTGCGACCGGACGGGGCGAGGTGACCCGCGGAAGGGTGCCGCAGAGCGAGACGAAGTGACCGGCGTCAGAGTACGACCGGTCGAGGCGAAGTGAGTGCGACCGGTCGGGCGAAGTGACCAGCGGAGCGTCGGACCAGGCGAGGCGAAGTGACCAGCGGAGCGTCGGACCAGGCGAAGCGAAGTGACCAGCGGAGCGTCGGACCAGGCGAGGCGAAGTGACCAGCGGAGCGTGCGACGAGGCCAGGACGAGGCGGTTGGCGGGAGGGCCGCGACAGGGCGGAGTGGCCGGCGACGAGGGGTTCGTACTTGAGGATGCTTCGGGTTCCTCAGCGAGCCAACCTCGACCTGGGCCTTCAGAGGCGTCTGTCGCGGCGGTCCGGCTGGGCGGACATGGAAGAGGTCGCCGATATGTGCTCGGGGGTACACACATCGACGACCTCTACCGGAGAATCGCGACCCCTTACATCGGCGTTACAAGGTTTCTCCGATAATTTTCCGCCATCGCAAAGTTGGGGCTCCAGCGGTCATCGATGACGGTCGGTTACCTGCCGAATACGGCAACATGGGGCAACGCCTCACACGAACCCCCAGGGATGGACTAGTGGCCACCTCAGATCCGGTCTACCTGCGTGTCGTCGAAGACATCCGGCGACAGATCACCGACGGCACCCTTCCCCCCGGCGCGCCTATCCCCTCACGCGCCCAACTGACCCGTAAGTATCAGGTCGGTGAGACCGCCGCCCGCCACGCGCTACGTGTGCTCGCGGGTGAGGGCCTCATCATCGGCCGCGTGGGCTCGGGTCATTACGTCAGGGAACGCCCCGACCTAACCCCGTTGCACCGATGGCGTTTTCTCGACCACCCCGCCCCGTTCGCCGCCGACCTGCAATCCCAAGGCAGGCGAGTAACATGGGACTGGCACAGCGAGCCCACCGAAGCAGGCCCCGACATCGGCAGACGGCTGCGGCTGCCCGAGTCGGCCACGCTGACCAAGACGCATTACGTCTTCCGCGGGGACGGCAGGCCACTTCAGCTCGCGACGTCCTATGAGCTGCGGGAGTTCACTCCTCACACAGAGGAGGAACGGCGGAGCCTGGTGGCGCGCATGTACGCGCACGGCATAAAGATCACCGAGATCGTGGAGAGCGTTCACACTCGCATCCCCCGGCCGGTGGAGAGCGATGCGCTGGATCTGGCGGCGGGTGTGCATGTTCTGCATGTGGAACGTACCCATTGGGCAGGCGATCGCCCGGTGGAGACCAGCGACATCGTGATCCCGGGCGACCGGTTCCGGATCATGTACAGCATGCCTGTTTAGGGCGGGAAGCTCCGGGTGAGCACAATCTTGCCCGGAGCTTCCCGGCCCGACGAGTTCGTACCGTTCGGCGGGTGTGGAGACGGGCAGCTCAGGCTTGATGCCCGCGTGGACGGCCGCCTCGTCACGCTCGACGGCGCATGCGACTCTGGAGCCGCCTGGATCGCCGCCCGACGGCGCACATCCTCATCGGATTCTCCCCGCTCCAACCAACGACGTGCACTTTCGCGAGACCGCCCCCGTCGCACCCGGGGACGGGCACGTGACCGAGGCTCGCCCGCCCGCCTGATGCGGGGTCTGGCATTGCCCCGTGATTGGTGCGGCGATTGTTGGACGCTCGTTCTTGTCGCGACCTGGGCTCATCCGCATCATCGCAGTCGCTGCTAGCCCTCCCTCCCGAAGGTCGAGGTCGCCGACGTCCTGGGCGTGGTGTCGCGAAGGCACTCACTGGGCGGGATCTTCTCGTGGAGCGTGTTTCAAGAGGTGGAGCGTGCTTCAAGAGATCGCCTGGGCTGAGGTCCGATTGTGGTCCCTGGCTCTGGCCTGCTGTTCGGCAGGCGGATCTGACCGACGAGCCATGGACGATGCAGGAACCTACTGCAGCGCGCAGTCGGCCGAGGGTAGATCATGATCGGCGCACTGGTCTGCGCCCCCACCAGATTCCGGGCCAAGATCGGCTTCCGGTCCCGCCGGCTCTTCACGCCCCATGTTGTTTCGCGCTCTGCCAATCGTCGGCTTGCCGGCTGGCCAGATATCACAGTCGAAAACCGCCACAACGTGGCGATTCACCCGGCTGCAATCGGAACCTCCTCCTTCCTCGGACTTCTCCCGGCCTCAATAAACGGACCCATAAGGACTTTCGTCGCGACTATCGCATTCCGCTTCCACCGAAATTGAGCGCATAAGACCACACCTGCGACGCAGAAGGCCCTCCGCGATTCCGCAGGCAGAAATTGTCAGTGCGCGTTGATACAACGGTTGCGGAGGTTGCCGATGCGAGTCAAAGACCTGTCCGAACGTGACCGGCCGCGCGAACGGCTCATGTCCAACGGTGCCGCCGCGCTGGCGGACCGGGAACTGCTGGCCGTGCTGCTCGGTTCCGGATTTCGTGGGGCGAGCGCCCTCGACCTGGCCACACAGGTGATCGAGACCTGTGGAGACCTCGATGGTCTCAGCCGTTCTGACCCGCACCGGTTAATCACCATGCGCGGCATCGGTCCCGCCAAGGCCGCACGAGTTGCGGCGGCCTTCCATCTCGTACGCCGTGCGGAGGCGTGGCCCGAACGGGAGCGCATCACCAGCACGTCGGATCTGGCCCATGCATGTGCTCCGCTGCTGCGCGACCGGAAGCATGAGCGGCTGGTCATGGTGGTGTGCGACACCCGCGGGCGAATCCTGAAGCGTGCGGTGCTTACCGAGGGCGGGAGCGATCACACCGTCATGCCGATCCGTGAGGTGATCACTGAAGTGCTCACCTCCGGCGGGGCGATGTTCGGTCTTGCCCACAATCATCCTGGTGGGTCTCTCGACCCCAGCCGGGAGGATCTGGAAGCGACGGCCAGGCTTCTCGAGGCCGCGCAGACGGTCGAGTTGCGGCTGCTCGATCACCTCATCATCGCGGACGAGTCCTGGAGGCGAATTCCCCTGTAAATCCCTCCGACGGCGGATCATGAACGCAGCGATCCGCAAAAGGCACCATCCCGCTTATAGCGCCGAACCGCAGTTTTCCAAGGGATGACCATGAGAACCTAATGCCGCGGGTAGGCCGTTACGGACGTCAGCCGGCTACTACTCGTCGTGACGTGGCCCCATGCGTCGTGGAAGCAAGGGGCCACGTCCATGGTCTCGCGTAGGTTCCGGGTGAAGTCCAGGCCTCGTATCGAGGGTTTGGGCAGGCGCGTTGCTCGGGATTCTGCGCGAACGCAGGGTGCGTCGATCGTGCTTACCCTGATCGTGTTGTCGCCAGCGGTGTCCGGTTCGCATGAGCGGTGGCATGGCGCGTACAGGGCGTTCGGTGCACCTTGTCGCCGGACGGGAAGGCAACACCCGTCCGGCGACAACGCGTTCCCTTCTTCGCTGGAAGACTCGACAAAAGTCGGATCTACCGATCAGGAAGTGCTTCACTGAGCGGTGCGCAGGCGTCACAATGTTGTTTGCGGCCATCGCGCTCGGTGTCCTCTCGAACTGCGTCTTCGGAGGACCGCGATGGCCGTCACCATTCCTATGACTGACTTTCTCCTCGCAGCATGCGCATGTTCGGTGGATGTCGGCGGCTTTCTGCGGGTTCGGGTAGCGACTCTTATCCCTTGATATGTGAGTTGTCCGACATGAATGCCTACTTCGTTGAATGTCTGGACGCCTGCTCATCTATGGGTTTGTATGGCACTTCGTGGGATTTGCGGCGTGCAGTCATATGAGGGTGCATGTCTTTTGGTCATCATGCTGAAACTGCTGCGCCGAATCCTCTGCAGGCAGCAGACTTGGCTCTGCGGCCGCCGCCATTGCCCTTCGCCTTGAATCGTTGCTTTGAAGGGGAGTGTGCGGTGGCCGCATCGGCACGCATCCGATTGGGCTTGCTCGCGAGGGTGTGACCAGATGGGGCGTCTGTGGAAGCGGCACCGCAGGCGCCCCAGTCATTTGCGGAATGTTGCGGGTATGCGCCCAAATGGTGACGGCCATCGTGCTTCCCTTCGAGGGCCTGGTCGAGATCGAAGGGGAAGCAACACGATGGCCGCAGAATTGATTCTGACGCCTGGGGACAGGGTTGGCACGGGAACGCGGCATCGGGAACTCCGACTTTCGAGACGGTCGCCTCTCAGGAGGCACGGCTCGTACTGCTCTGCCGAGCCTGGGCTGTAAGGCTGCTGGGACGTTTGATGCGGTCCGGCGCAGCGGGGTTGCTGGGCTCGGGCTGGGTGCGGGGCGGGCTTCGGGCTGCGGGTCTTGGTCTGAGCGCTGGGTGAGCTTGGAGCTGGGGATCTTGGCCTGCTGCAGGGCGGAGTAGGGCTGGTCCGGCGTAGGTCGTGGATGGTTGTGGTGGAGGCTGCGGCGTGTTGGGCCGGACTACAGCACGGCCAGGACCTCTTTGGCGGCGCGAAGACATCAGCTTGGGCGACATGCGCGGCGAGGGCGGACTGCATGGCGAGGGCTGCGTGTGGACGGCCTGCGTGGACGGCCTGCGTGGCGAGGGCGGCGTGGCGAGGGCGGCGTGGCGAGGGCGGCGTGGCGAGCGCGGCGTGTGGACCGGGTTCGCGCGGCGAGGACGACCTGCATGGACGACTGGCGCAACATGTACAACTGGGTGGAGCCCACAGCCTGGGGCTGCGCGAAGTGCAGCAAAGCGGGCGTGGTCGGCATGCACGACCTTCACGGCATGCAAGGCGAACGACTTATGGACGGCGTGAACGTGAGCGACGTGGAGAGAGTGAACAGCGTGTAAGTGGGAGCGCGGGCGACATGAGCGTGAGCGACGTGGATGCAGCGAGCGGCGTGAGCGTGAGCGCGGTGGGCGGCGTGAGCGTGAGCGCGGTGGGCGGCGTAAGCGTGAGCGCGGTGGGCGGCGTGAGCGTGAGCGCGGTGGGCGGCGTGAGCGTGAGCGCGGTGGGCGGCGTGAGCGTGAGCGACGCGGATCGGGCGAATGGCATGAGCTTCAGAGCGGTGGGTGGTCCGGGCAGCGTCGGGCCGCAGCGGGGCCAGCGTGGGGCGCAGCGTGGATGCAGTCCAATGCAGTGGATCTGGCGTGCGTGGGCTGCGGCAGGCGTGAACTGCGGCGGGCGTGGGCTGGGCTGCGACTGGCGTGGAGGGCGGCGAGGTGGTCAAGAGGTGCCGTGTGGGGGTCTGGGCGTGTCGGGTGGTCTATCTGACGTATCTGGACGCTCAATGAGCGAGTAAGTGGGTGCCGTTTCCTCTAGAATCCGGGCGTGCTAGATCGTGGGGGCCCGAGGCCCCTCTACAAGCAGGTCGCCGATCTGGTCCGTGGTCAGATCGAACGCGGTGAGCTCAAGGCCGGCGATCCTCTGCCCAGCGAGGCGACGTTCGAGAAGACGTACGAGATCGCCCGGACGACTGCGCGGCGGGTGGCGCGGGATCTGCGGGAGCAGGGGCTGGCGTTCACGATTCGGGGTGAGGGCTCGTACGTGGGGTCGCCTGGGACGCCTCGGTCACCCAGGAAACTGCCCATTTATCAGAAGATCGCCGCAGAGGTCGTCGAACGGATCCAGCGCGGTGAGATTCCGCCGAACAAGGCTATTCCTGGCGAGAAGGCGATGATGCGGCAATATGGCGTCGCGAAGGTGACAGCCCGGCAGGCCGTTGCGCATCTCAGGGAGCTGGGGTGGGTGATCACGGTGCCATATCGGGGCACATTCGTAACTGACCGCGAAAAATGGCCCATAAATCCGGGTTCTTAATTTCCCTTCCTTTGACCGCGTCGTTGGATACCCTTGAGGCGTGCTGAATCGCGAGGGTGACACCTACCTTTATCTCCAGATCAGCGAAGTCCTCAGATCGCGTATCACCGCAGAGCTTGCGCCGGGAGATCCCGTGATCAGCGAGGCGGAGATCCAGCGGGAGTTCAAGGTCGCGCGCACGACCGCGCGCCGGGCGATCCGGGTGCTGCGGAACCAGGGGCTGGTCCATACGCGGCAGGGAGAGGGAACGTTCGTCAACGCTCCCGGGCAGGCAGGGCCCTTGGGGCGGCGGGCGCCGTTCTATCGGCACATCGCCGGCGAAATCCGGGAGCGGATAAAACGGAACGAGTTCGTGGCACGGCAGCAGATTCCGAGTGAGGTTGAGCTGGTGCGGGAGTACGGTGCCGCTCGTGAGACCGTGCGGCGTGCCATTGCGCTGCTGCGTGAAGAGGGGTGGGTGTACAGCATCCCGCATCGAGGGAGTTATGTCTCGCCCAAGGAGCAATGGCCTGGTTGAGGTGGCTCGTGGCGACGGTCGAGGTGCTGGGCAAGGTCCTCGGTTGGAGGGCCGAGTCAGGCCGAGCTCTTGTTCACGGTGGACTGCGCGAGGCCAAAGTCCTGTTCACGGTGGACTGCGCAAGGCCAAAGTTCTGTCCGTGAGGGCGCGGGGCTGATGTCCTGGCCGGCGCATGGGCGC
This sequence comes from Nonomuraea rubra, assembly GCF_014207985.1. Classification (NCBI taxonomy): domain Bacteria; kingdom Bacillati; phylum Actinomycetota; class Actinomycetes; order Streptosporangiales; family Streptosporangiaceae; genus Nonomuraea; species Nonomuraea rubra. The sequence goes on from NZ_JACHMI010000001.1 coordinate 10,110,433, forward strand.
GTGGGAGTCAAGGTTCCGTTCGCGGACCAGCGGCCGGTGGGGTCGGCCGGTCGCGTGCAGGGCGTCGTGGCGAGTGGAGCCGGCCGGTCGCGTGCAAGGCGTCGTGGCGGGTGGAGTTGGCCGGGGTCGCGGTCGCGTGCAAGGCGCCGTGGCGGGTGGAGTTGGCCGGTCGCGTGCAAGGCGCCGTGGCGGGTGGAGCCGGCCGGTCACGTGCAAGGCGCCGTGGCGGCGTTGCCGGATGCACCCGGCGGGCCGGTGGGGCCAGCGGGTCGGTCGAGCCGATGGACCGGTGTAGCCGGCGGACCCGTGATGTCCGCCCGGCCAACGAGGCAGGTGGACCTGCTGGTCCAGCGGGCCGATGAGGCAGGCGGACCGGTTACGTTGGCGGATCAGTGAGGCCGGTGGATCCGTGAGCGTGGGTTATGGAGAGGTGGGGGTGGGTGGGATGAGGCGGAACCAGAGGCAGACCACCGTTGTGCTGTCCTCGACCTCGTAGCCCAGCCCCGCCCAATACCCCCGATGCGTTTCGCGCCATTCGGCCGTTGATTTGTATCCCTCGCCCTCCGCATCGGCGAACTCCCAGCCGACTTCGGCGAACGGCGTCAGCTCCACCCGGGTTATTTCTATTTCGGCCACCCGGGCACCGGCATCGTCGACGAGAACGAGATGTTCGCCGACGTGCTCCACTTCCTCCCCCTCGCGCTCGTAATCGAGCGGCAATATACCGGCCGTGGCTCTTTTCGCGCCCGACAGCGCCAGGTCGGTGAGCAAGGTGCGGACCCTGCCGGGAGTGCCAAGTTCCAGGACCCTGAGTCCGTCGATGCGTGGCCACATGGTGTCAGGTCAGAAGACCGGGATGATTTCTTCGGGATCGATGAAGTCCACGGGCACACCCTCCAGGTCCAGCTCGGGAATGGCCGGGAAGGCGATCCCCCAGCGCTCCACGATGGCGCGGATGTGGGCCATCGCCACGCGCCAGTTCTCCGCCTGTTCCTCGTACGAGAGCACGCCGAGGCCCGCCTGCCTGGCGTGGTCCATGAGGACGCGGTGGTTGTTCAGGAAGTACGGCGGGAGCTCCCAGAAGCCCTCGGGCGGCTCCCAGAGGATCATGCTGAGGAAGACGAAGCCCGCCCTGAGCTGGCGGGTGATGAGGGCCCGCGTCTCGTCGGTGAGGCCCGGCCATTCGTTCTCCAGGATCGTCATGCAGATCTTCAGGTGGCGCGCCTCGTCGCGGCCGATGCGTTCGAACATCTTGCTGAAGACCGGATGGTGCGTGCCCGACGACATGCCCCTGAACAGGGTGGACGCGGCCATCTCGCCCATCATGAAGCTGGTGAACAGCACCGGCAGCGAGTACTTGCCGACGGCCGAGGTGTAGCCGTTCCAGTAGCGGCCGCCGTTGTGGTAGAGCCAGCCGATGTTGTTGTGGGCGGCCGATTCGAGGTCGTCGGCCGGAGTCCAGTCGAGCGGGCCGCCCGGCCAGAGTTTGGCGATGGTGCGCTGGCAACATTCCTCGTGGTTCATCTCGTCACGGGTGATCGAGAAGAAGCACTTCCTGACCGGGTCCTCTTCGTGCTTCTCGAAGGCCTGGATGGTGGCGCGGGCGAACACCGCCGGCCCCGAGGCGTCGAAATTCGCCAGCACCGCGAACCAGTACATGATGCCCAGGCGCTGCTCTCTGGTGAAGTCGCCCGGGTCGAGACCGTCCCAGGGCAGGTCGGCCGGGTTCCAGAGCTCGCGCTTGGACTTCTCGTAGATGGCGGCGAGTTTCTCCGTCTCCACGTGCCATTCCATCGGATAGATATTGGGCTGCGGGATTTCCGGCGCTGGCCAGAAGCCGCCCTCTGGGATCGTGAGGTCCGCCATGGTTGTGACACCTCCTCTGCCATCCTGCGGGGCGGCGTCACGGCTTTCAAGTACGGGCGCGCTGGGTGATGGCCACGCACACCAGTACGGCCAGCGCCGCCACCACGGTCGACGGCCCGAATCGCTCGCCCATCAGCACCCAGGCCCAGGTGAGGGTCAGGAGGGGCTGGGTGAGCTGGGTCTGGCCGGCTCGGGCGATTCCTCCCCTTGCGAGGCCTGCGTACCAGGGGATGAAGCCGACGAACATGGAGATCACCGACACGTACGTGAAGCCCGCGACGGCCTCGCCGGTGAGGGTGATCGGGGTGGTGAGGGCGAGGAACGCCGTGATGGGGACCGTTAGGGGGAGGGAGAGGACGAGGGCGTGGGAGATGACCCGCCAGCCCGGGGTGTGCCTGGCGAGGCGGCCGCCCTCCGTGTAGCCGATCGCCGCCGAGAGGAGGGCGCCGAGGAGGAGCAGGTCGGGCCAGGAGGGTTTGCCCTGGTGCTGGATGAGGGTGAAGGTGGTGATGGCGGCGGCGCCTGCCGTACAGGCTGCCCAGAAGAGGGGGCGGGGGCGCTCCGAGGCTCGCAGGACGGCGCAGACGGCCGTGGCGGCCGGGAGGAGGCCGACGATCACTGCGGAGTGGGCGGCGCTGGCGCCCAGGGCCAGGGCGAGGCTGCTGAAGACGGGGAAGCCGATGACCACGCCCAGGACGATCAGGGCGTAGGTGGGCCATTCCGATCGGGGTGGGAGGAGGGGGTGTCTGGCGGCTTTCAGGCAGAGCATCGCGATGGCGCCTGCGATGGTGGCCCGGCCCACCGCTACCAGCCACGGGTCGAAGCCTTGGATGGCGTAGACGGTGGCGGGGATGGAGCCGGAGAACGCCACCACGCCGAGGAAGGCCAGGCCTGTCCCGCCGCTGCCGCCCATTCCGCGGTCGCGCCATTCCCGAAGAAGTCCGCGGTGGCGAGCCACGCGCCCGCTGTCATCCCGTGTCCCGCCACCGGGAGACAGGGTGCCGGGAGACAAGACGCCAGAAGACGGGGAGCCGGAAGACGGGTCGCGGTCGCGAAGGTCGCCATTGCGAAGGTCGGCGTCCCGAAGCGCGCCGCCGCGAAGGCCGGCGTCGCCAAGAGCATCGTCCCGAACGGCGTCGTCGTGATGGCCGGCCGGCGCGCCAGGGTGACGGTCTGGACGGAGCTGCCGTTCGGGCTGGTCGCCGGCTTTCGACGGGACCGCTACTCCCCCGACCCCAGTAGCGCTATTCTTACCTTTCATGACCAACGATAGCAGTATCGCCCAGATAGCCGCGATACTGCGCGAAGAGGCCGACCGCCTCGGCCCAGGCGCCCGCCTCCCCTCCAGCCGCGAGCTCATGCGCCGCCACAACGTCAGCCCCGTCACCATCTCCAGAGCCATCGGCCAGCTCACGGCAGAAGGCAGGGTGATCACGAAGCCGGGCAGCGGCGCGTTCGTGACCCAACGGTCGGCCTTCACCCAGGACGCCCCGGACCTGTCCTGGCAGACCGTGGCCCTGGGCGATCGGGTGGTGGACGAAGCTCCCGTCTCGGCGCTGCTGGCCCCAGCCCCCGAGGGTGTGGTGCCGCTGACCGGCGGGTACCTGCGGCCGGGCCTTCGCCCGGACAAGCAGCTGGCGGCCGCCGCGGCGCGGGCCGTACGGAGGCCGGACGCGTGGGCCATGCCGCCGCTGACGGGACTGCGCGAGCTGCGGCGGTGGTTCGCGACGCAGGCGGGCAGCGACGTGACGGAGGCCGACGCGCTGATCGTGAGCGGCGGCCAGGCGGCGCTCACGCACGCGTTCAGGGCGCTGGCGGCCCCGGGGACGCCCATCCTGGTCGAGACGCCCACCTACCCGGGCGCGCTGGCGGCGGCCAAGGCGGCCGGGCTGCGGGCCACGGCCGTGCCCATGGACCGCGAAGGCGTACGTCCCGAGCTGCTGGCGGAGGCGTTCGCGGTCACCGGGGCGCGGGTGTTCTGCTGCCAGCCCACCCTGCACAACCCCACGGGCGCCACCCTGCCGCCTGAGCGCAGGGAGCAGGTGCTGGAGGTGGCCAGGGCGGCGGGGGCGTTCGTGGTGGAGGATGATTTCGCCAGGTACCTGACGCCGCAGCCGCCTCCGTCGCTGGCCTCGATGGACCGGCACGGCACCGTGGTGCACATCGTCTCGCTCACGAAGATCCTTTCGCCGAGCATGCGGGTGGCGGCCGTGATCGCCAGAGGGCCGGCCGCGCACCGGCTGCGGGCGGGCCAGCTCGTGGAGTCGTTCTTCGTGGCGCGGCCACTGCAGGAGACGGCGCTGGAGTTCGTGGGCTCGCCGGCGTGGCGGCGGCATCTGGCGGCGGTGCACGCCGAGATCGCGACCCGCCGCGACGCGCTGGCGGCGGCCCTGGCCGAGCTCATGCCGGACGCCGAGCCGCACCTCCTGCCCGCCGGCGGGATGCACCTGTGGGTACGGCTGCCCGCCGGCGTGGACGAGGCCGCCCTGGTGGAGACCGCCCGGCGGAACGGGGTGCTGGTCAGCCCCGGCCGGCTGTACTACGCGTCGGAGCCGCCCGGGCCGCGGATCAGGCTCACGCACATGGCCGCCGCCCATCTGGCGGAGCTCCGGGAGGGAGTGCGCAGGCTCGCCGAGGCACTGGCGATCATCGGCCAGTAGAGTGACGGGCATGCCGTACCCCGCGGAGCTCGTACGAGACTTCGTGAACACGTTCGATGTAGAAACCCAGGCGGACGAGCTGTCCTCCCCCGCCGAGCTGACGGTGTGGCTGCGCGAGCGCGACCTCGCCGGTCCTCGCGACCGCGCCGGCGACGACGACCTTCAGACCGCGCACGCGCTGCGCGAGGGCCTGCGGGCCGCGCTCAGACGCGAGCACGCGGACCTGCCGGATCTGCCGGACCTGCCGCTGCGGGTCGAGGTACGTGGCGGCAGGCCCGAGCTGGTCCCCGCCGAGGACGGCGTGCGCGGCGGCCTGGCGCGCATCGCGGCGGCGGCGCTGGGCGCGTCGTGGGACCGGCTCAAGGTGTGCGCGGAGGGAACCTGTCAGTGGGCGTTCATCGACCTGTCGAAGAACCGTTCCCGCTCGTGGTGTTCCATGCGTGTATGCGGTAACCGCACCAAGACGCGGGCTTACCGGGCGAGGAAGCGGGGTTCGCGTCCTCTACAAGGCTCAAACACCGATACGGTGTAACTCGTGCCTTGTGGCATGAACGGCAGGCGAAGGAGCGGGCCGAGATGGCAGACGTAGGCGTCCGGGCGGCCCGGCGCGAGGATGTGCTCCAGGTTGCGAATTGTCAGATCCGCGCCTGGCGCTACGGCTATCGGGATTTCCTCCCTGAGGGCCCACTCGAGCAGATGACTGGCGCGGCGGCCGAGAAGATGTGGCTGCGCCAGTGGGACGAGGCGATCGTCGCCCCGCCCAGCCCCATGCACCGGGTGCTGGTGGCGGTGGAGACCATCCTCGACACCGAGGGTTTTCCGGCTCTCGGCGCGGGCGGCAGCGCCGCCCTGGTCACACCCCGCGGCGGGGAGCGCGTGGTCGGGCTCGTCTCCCACGCTCCCGCCGAGGACCCCGATCTCGACCCCGGCCGGGTGGCCGAGATGCTGACGCTGCTGGTCGACCCCGACTTCGTCCGCCGGGGCCACGGGAGCCGCCTGCTCAACGCCACCGTCGACTACATGCGTGAGGACGGCTTCCGCCAGATCGTCACCTGGGTGTTCGCGGAGAACTACGCGATGCTCGGTTTCCTGGAGTCGGCGGGCTGGGGCGAGGACATGGCCGAGCGCGTCCTCGACATGGGCCGGCCGGTCCGGATGATCAGGCTCACGACCGACATCAGCTAGAGGTAGAACGACAACATGGCAACTCCCGCCCAGTGGATCGCCGGAGCCCGCCCGCGCACGCTGCCCAACGCCGTCGTGCCCGTCATGGTGGGCACCGGCGTGGCGATCGGCGAAGGCGGCTTCGTGTGGTGGCGGGCGGTCCTGGCGCTGCTCGTGGCACTGTCGCTGCAGATCGGCGTCAACTACGCCAACGACTACAGCGACGGCATCCGCGGCACCGACGACCAGCGGGTCGGCCCGATGCGGCTGGTGGGCTCGCGCGTGGCCACGCCGCGCGAGGTGCTGACGGCGGCGCTGGCCTGCTTCGCGCTCGCCGCGGTGCTCGGCCTGGTCCTGGTGCTGGTCACGCGGGCGTGGTGGGTGCTGCTGGTCGGCGCGGCGGCGATCGCGGCCGCCTGGTTCTACACCGGCGGCAAGCGCCCGTACGGTTACCGCGGCCTGGGCGAGGTCGCCGTGTTCGTCTTCTTCGGGATCGTCCCCGTGGTCGGCACGGCGTACGTCCAGACGGAGCAGCTGAGCTGGGCGGCGCTGCTCGCCTCGATCCCGGTGGGGCTGCTGTCGTGCTCGATGCTGGTGGTCAACAACCTGCGCGACGTCGGCACGGACGGGCAGGCGGGCAAGCGCACGCTGGCGGTGCTGCTGGGGGCCGAGCGCACTCGTACGCTGTACGTGGCCTGCCAGGTGGTGCCGTTCGCGGTGGCGCTGGCGATGGTGCCGATCACGCCGTGGGCGGCGCTGGTGCTGCTGGCCGCGCCGCTGGCGATCGCCCCCATCAGGGCGGTGCTGGGCAAGGCCGTGGGCCCGGCGCTGATCGCGGTGCTGCAGCAGACGGGCAAGCTGCAGCTGGCCTACGGCACGCTCTTCGCGGTGGGTCTCGCGATCATCTTCTGAAACGGCGATCTTCTTCTAGGGTGAGACGGTGAAGGATTTCATCGCCGGTCTGCCCAAGTGCGAGCTGCACCTGCACATCGAGGGCACGCTGGAGCCCGAGCTCAAGTTCGAGCTGGCCGCGCGCAACGGCCTGGAGCTGCCGTACGCGAGCGTGGCGGAGATGCGGGCCGCCTACACCTTCGACAGCCTGTCCTCGTTCCTCACGATCTACTACGAGGGCATGAAGGTGCTGCGCACCGAGCCCGACTTCTACGACCTCGCCACGGCCTACCTGACCAAGGCCGCCGAGCAGAACGTGCGCTACGCGGAGATCTTCTTCGACCCGCAGGCGCACACCTCGCGCGGGGTGCCGTTCGACGTGGTGATCAGGGGGCTGCGGCGGGCGCTGATGGACGCGCACGCGCGGCTCGGGGTGCGGGCCCAGCTCATCATGTGCTTCCTGCGCGACTTCCAGGCCGAGTACGCGATGGCGACGCTGCTGGAGTCGCTGCCGTACAAGGAGTGGATCGCCGGCGTCGGGCTCGACTCCGACGAGAAGGGCAACCCGCCGCGCAAGTTCGCGGCCGTCTACGAGCGGGCCAGGCAGGAGGGTTACCTGCTGACCATGCACTGCGACGTCGACCAGGACGACGCGGTCGAGCACATCCGGCAGGCCGTCGAGGAGATCGGCGTCGACCGGATCGACCACGGCGTCAACATCCTGGAGGACCAGCGGCTGGTCGAGCTGGTGCTGGCCCGCGGCACGGGGCTGACCTGCTGCCCGATCTCCAACGGCTTCGTCACCGAGTCGATGAAGGCCGAGGGCATCCGCAAGCTGATGGACCTGGGCGTGCGGGTGACGATCAACTCCGACGACCCGGCCTACTTCGACGGCTACGTGCAGGAGAACCTCATCGCCCTGCAGGAGGCGCTGCAGCTCGGTCGCGAGGAGCTGGCTCAGCTCCAGCGCAACGCCTTCGAGATCACCTGGCTGCCCAGGCCCCTCAAGGATGCCTATCTGGCCGAGATCGACGCCTACATCTCGTGACGGCGTCGCCGAGCGGCTAGCCTAGGAAGAACCGAGCAGCGATCGCGAGGGATCGTGGTGAACCGTCCGAGCATGCCGACGGACATCGAAGAGTTCGAACGGGCGCTCACTGACTGTGTCACCATCGCCGGGCAGGCGATGCCCGACTGCGCGATGGTCAGCATCGCCCTGTGCGGGGATGACGACCTCCACACCGCCGCCTGCTCGCATTCGCGGGCCGAGCTGCTCGACGGGCTGCAGCAGGCCACCGGGCAGGGGCCGGTGCTCGACGCGATCGACAGCGGGAAGTCGGTGACGGTCTCCGATCTGGCCGCCGACTCGCGGTGGCCGCGGTTCACGGCGGGGGCTCCCGAGGTCCGCGGGGTGCACTGCGAGCCGCTGGCGTACGAGGACGTGCTGCTCGGCGTGCTCACCGTCTACACCGGCCGGAGCGCGGGGCTGCCCGACGAGGCGTGGGTGGCCTTACGCGTCACGGCCGCGCACGTTCCCGTGCTGTTCCGTACGGCGCTGGACGTGGCCCGCATGCGGGAGGTCGCGGCGCAGCTCAAGGAGGCGCTCAACACCCGCGCGATCATCGATCAGGCGCTCGGCATCGTCATGGCGCAGCGGCGGTGCACGGCGCGGGAGGCGTTCGAGATACTCCGGCAGGTCTCCCAGGACAGGAACGTCAAGCTGCACCAGCTCGCGGCCTCGATCGTGGAGAAGGTGAGCGGCCGGCCACCCCAGCGCTCCCGCTTCGAGGAACCGCCGCAGCGCATCTCCAGCCGCAGGCCATAATGGCCCCTGTGCCCGGCTCAGGACGCCGCTGCGGGCCTCGTCCGCGCTGCCGCGTCTCAATGGGTGGACGGCCCTGGTGGGGGCCGCAGCGGGCATCATGGAGGAAGTGACCCGAGGAAGGGACCTGACCACGTGCGGCACGAGAAGAGCCCCGTCCTGCCGGTGACCCCGGGGCCGGGCGCGGGGGTCAGGGGGGCGATCGCCGGGAACCTGCGGCGTACGCGGCTGGCGCGCGGCCACAGCGTGCGGGAGCTGGCCGAGCTGACGGGGGTGAGCAAGGCGCTCATCTCGCAGATCGAGCGCGGCGTGGCCAACCCGACGATCGAGGTGCTGACCAGGCTGGCGGGCGCGCTGGAGCTCACGTTCGCCGAGCTGACCAGGATCCACCTGCTGGAGCCCGAGGTGATCAGGCGGGGCGAGGGGGCCACCGAGATGGCCGGTGACACGACGGTGCGCAGCCTGTTCGCGGCGGCCGACCGGCGGCGGTTCGAGCTGGCCGAGGGCGATCTGCCGCCGATGACGCGCAGCGCCAAGAGCGCGCACGGGCGGGGCTCGATCGAGCACGCGTACGTCGTCGCGGGCCAGGTGAGCGTGGAGACCGAGGCGTGGGCGGTGCGGCTGGGCGAGGGCGACGCGGTGCGGTTCGCGGCCGAGCTGGACCACGTCTACGTCACCGGCGAGGCGGGCTGCCGGGTGCTGACGCTGATCTCCTTCTCCGAGGACTAGGACGGGCTAGGGCCAGGCCCGGGAGCCGTCGGGGACGCTGGCCAGCAGCTCGCGCGTGTAGGCGTGGGACGGGTCGTCGAGCACGCGCGCCACCTCGCCGCTCTCCACGCACTCCCCGGCCCGCAGCACGTAGAGCCGGTCGGCGAGCTGCCGGACCACGGCCAGGTCGTGGGTGATGAACAGCAGGCCCATCGACAGCCGCTCGCGCAGCCCGGCGAGCAGGGTCAGTACCTGGGCCTGCACCGACACGTCCAGCGCCGACACGGGCTCGTCGCAGACCAGCAGCCTCGGCTCGCCCGCGACGGCGCGGGCGATGGCGACCCGCTGCCGCTCGCCGCCCGACAGGCCCGCGGGCCGCATCGCTGCCAGCGCGGGGTCGAGGCCCACCAGCTCCAGCAGCCCCGCCACGTCCGGCGGGCGGCCGTCGGCCTCCAGGGCCTCCTTGAGGGTGGCGCGCACGGTGCGGGCGGGGTTGAGGGTCGAGTACGGGTCCTGGAAGATCATCTGGACGGTACGGCGGGCACGGCGTACCGCCTGGCGGGACATGCGGGTGTAGTCGGAGCAGTCCTCGCCGCCGAGCAGGATCGTGCCGGAGTCGGGCCGTTCCAGCCCGGTCACGCAGCGGGCCAGCGTGGTCTTGCCGGACCCCGACTCGCCGACGACGGCCACGATCTCGCCGGGGGCGACGGTCAGGCCGACCCCGGCCAGCGCGGGCCCGGTCGCGCCGCGGTAGGTCTTGCGCAGGTCGCGCACGTCGAGCACCGGGGCGGCGGAGGCCCGCACGGGCGCGGTGACGGCCGGCGGCGCCGGCGGCGCGGCGGGCAGCTCGCCGGCACGCACGCACGCCGACAACCTCCCGCCACCACGAAGCTCGGGGGTGCCGGCGCGGCACTGGGCCTCGGCGTACGCGCACCGGTCGGCGAACCCGCACCGCCCCGCCACCGCGTCGTGCGCGGGCACGGACCCGGGCACCGAGGGCAGCACCGCCAGGCGCCGGTCGGCGGGCGGCTCGGCGGCCAGCAGCGCCCGCGTGTACGGGTGCCGCGGCTCCGCCCGCAGCTCCGCCGCCGTGCCGACCTCCACGACCCGCCCGGCGTACATGACGACGACCCGGTCGCACATCGAGAACGCCACCCGCAGATCGTGCGTGATCAGCAGGAACGTCATGTCCCTCGCCCGCTGGACCCGCCGGATGAGCGCCAGCACATCCCGCTGGGTGGTGGCGTCCAGCGCGGTGGTCGGCTCGTCGGCGACGAGGATCCGGGGCCCGGCCGCGAGCGCCGCCGCGAGCCCGACGCGCTGCCGCATCCCGCCCGAGAGCTGGAACGGGTACCGCCCCGCCACCTCGGCCCCGAGCCCCACCTCGGCCAGCAGCCTGGTCACCTCGGCCTCGCGGCCGGCGCCGGGCGGCAGGCCGTCGGCGATCTGCCTGCCCGCCTTGCGCAGCGGGTTGAGCAGCGTGAACGGATCCTGCATGAGCAGGGACACGGTGCCGCCGCGCAGCCGCCGCAGCGTCCGGGGGTCGCCGTCCACGCGGTGCCCGCCGATGCGCACCTCGCCGGACGACTCCAGCCCGGACGGCAGCAGCCCGAGCAGCGCCCGGACGGTCAGCGACTTGCCGGAGCCCGACTCGCCCACGATGGCCACCGACTCCCCCGGCGCGGCCTCGAAGGACACGCCGGACAGCAGGGTGCGCCCGGTGGCGGGCTGCCGTACGGTCAGGCCGTTCGCGCTCAGCATGTCAGCGTGCCCTTCCGCGCCGCTCGACGCGCTCGTGCAGCCAGTCGCCCACGACGTTGAGCGCGACGGCGGTGGCGATGACGGCCAGGCCGGGGGCGATCACGGCCCACGGGTTGGCCAGCAGTTGCGTACGGTTGTCGGCCAGCGTCCGCCCCCAGTCGGGCGACCCGGCGGGCACGCCGAGGCCGAGGAACGACAGCGACGCCAGCGAGACCAGCGCGTACGCGAAGTTCACGAACGCCCCGGCGAGGCTGACGGAGGCCACGTTCGGCCAGATGTGCCTGGTCATGATCCGCCAGGAGGAGAGGTTCTTGAGCAGGGCGGCCTCGACGTAGGGGCGGTGGCGCTGCTCCAGCACGGCGCCGCGCACGGCCCGCGTGTCCGTCGGCGCGAACAGCACCACCAGCACGGCGATGGCCAGCATGTACCCGCCGCCGAGCACGCCCGCCACGACGATCGCGACCAGCAGCGCGGGCAGCGAGAACATCAGGTCGGCCCAGCGCATGGCCAGGGTGTCCACCCAGCCGCCGAAGTAGCCGGCGGCCAGCCCGATCAGGTTCCCGATCAGCATCGAACCGGCGGCCACGGCCAGCGCGCCCGGCAGGGCCGTGCGCGCCCCGGCGACCAGCAGTTGCAGCACGTCGCGGCCCAGGTCGTCGGTGCCCAGCGGGTGTCCGGGGCCCGGCCCGGTGATGCCGGTCATGAGGTCCTGCGCGGTGGCGCCGGGCACCAGCCAGGGCGAGAACGCCGCGGCCACGCCGGCGAGCGCGAGCACGGCCAGCGCGACGTACGGTGGCCGTCTCATAGCCGTACCCGGGGGTCGACGAGCGAGTAGCCGACGTCCACCAGCAGGTTGACGGCGGCGATGAGCAGCGTGAGGAGCAGCGCGAGGGCCTGCACGACGGGCACGTCCTTGAAGGTCACCGAGTCCACCAGCAGCGACCCCATGCCCGGCAGCGCGAACGTGACCTCCACCAGCACCGTCCCCGCCAGCATCCCGGTCACGACCAGCCCGGTGGCGGTGAGCACGGGCACCAGGGAGTTGCGGGCGGCGTAGTACAGCACGAGCGGCCCGCCGAGCCCTCGGGCGCGGGCGAAGACGACGTAGTCCTGCTCCAGCTCCCGCACCAGCGCGGCCCTGCTGAACCTGACGAGCATGCCCACCGCCCCGGCCGCCAGCGCGGCGGCGGGCAGCGTGAGGTGCCACAGCCCGCCGGTGCCGTAGACGGGGAACCAGCCGAGCCACAGCGCGAACACCACGAGCAGCAGCAGCCCCACCGCGAACGGCGGCGCGCTCAGCCCCACCACCCCCGCGGTGACCACCAGCCGGTCGGCGATCCGGCCGCGCCGCAGCGCCCCGAGCACGCCGAGCGGCAGGCCGGCCAGCGCGGCCAGCAGCGTGCCGTAGCCGACCAGGGCCAGCGTGAGCGGCAGTCGCCGGCCGAGCATGTCGGCGACGGGCGCGCCCGTCCTGATCGAGGTGCCCAGGTCGCCGGTGAGCACGCCGCCGAGCCAGCGCAGGTACTGGACGGCGACGGGGTCGTTCAGGTGGTAGCGGGCCTGGATGGCGGCGATGGTGTCGGGGGTGGCGGGGCGGGTGCCGAGCAGGGTCTGCTGGATGGATCCCGGGGCCACGTACAGCAGGCAGAACACGCCGATCGACAGCAGCAGCACGACGACGGCGGTGCCCGCGAGCCTGCGCAGCAGGAACCTCACGTCACCCCCAGCCAGCTGATCACCCGCCGTGCGGCGTCGGCCCGGTGCGCGGGCTCGACCAGCTCGTGCCCCTCCCGAGGGTAGACGACCAGCTCGGTGCGTACGCCCGCGGCCGACCAGGCGCGGTAGAGCTGCTCGGCCTGGCCGAGCGGGGTGGTCCTGTCCTGGTCGCCGTGCAGGATGAGCGTCGGCGTGGCGGCCCGGGCGGCGTGGTAGACCGGCGATCGGGCGGCCAGGGCCTCCCTGCCCTCGGGGGTCGCGGGGTCGGCGCCGGCGTGGTAGAGCGGGTCGAAGCCGCCCGCCAGGTTGCTGGCGGTGGCGAAGCTCAGCCAGTCGCTCACGCCCGACATGACGACGGCGGCGCGGAACCGGCCGGTGCGGGTGACGGCCTGGGCGGACAGGTAGCCGCCGTAGCTCAGTCCCATGATCGACACGTTCTCCCCGTCGGCCACGCCGGACGCGACCAGGTGGTCCACGCCCCTGAGGACGTCCGTGAGGTCCGCGTCGCCGGCCAGGCCGATGACGGCCCGCGCGTACGCCTGGCCGCGGCCGCTGCTGCCGCGCGGGTTGGGCAGCAGCACGGTGGCGCCCGCGTGCGCGAGCGGCAGGGCGAGCTGGTTGGACTCGGCGGGCGCGAACGCGCTGGACCACAGCCAGGTGGGGCCGCCGTGCGCGATCACGACCAGCGGTCCCGTACGGGCCGGGCCGGCGCGCAGGAGCAGGCCGGAGACGGGCAGGCCGTCATGTCCCGACCAGGTGATCTCCTCCTGGTGCACGGCCAGCGGCGCCAGGTCCGCGTTGAGCGTGGTGATCTGGCGCCAGTCGCCGCCCTCCAGCGAGGCCACGGCCAGCTCGGGCGGGCGCTCGGCGGTCTCCCACGTGGCCGCGGCGAGCCGTCCCGACACGGAGAGCGAGGGCTGGCCGTCGCGGCCGCCCAGCGTGCCCCAGGCAGTCCACCGGCCGGCCACGCGGCCGTCCTCGATCACGCCGCCGTGCACCCCGGTGCCCGACCAGCCGGTGAACCACAGGGTGCGATCGTCCAGCCAGCCGAGGTCGGTGACGTCGTCGAGGTCCGGGATCGGGCGGACGTCGCCCGTCACCAGGTCGGCGAGCATGACGCGGCCCGAGACGATGGACAGGCCCTCGACCACGGCCGCGGCCCGGCCGCCCGGTGCCAGCCTGGGGCGGCTGAGCTGCCAGGGGGTGTGGTAGAGCGTTCTGACCTCGCCGGTGCGAGCGTCGGCGAGGTCGAGTCTGGGGCGGTAGTAGCCGGCGGGGGTCTCGTCGGCGGAGGTGACGGCCAGCGCGCGGCCGTCGCGCCAGTCGGCGTCCCAGGCGGTCAGGCCGGGCAGCACGATCTCGCGCGGGCGGTCGTCACCGATCTGCAGCCAGGACAGGCGGCGCAGGCGGCCGCCCGGCGTCCTGACGAAGGGGTCGCTCGGGTCGTGGACGCGCAGGCCGAGGTGGCTGCCGTCGCGTTCGCTGCCGGGGTCGGCGTGGCGGACGAGCACGGTGCCGCCGTCCGGGACGAGGTCCTCGATCTCGCCGTCCACCTCCGCCTGCCAGGCCGGGCGCAGCTCGGCGTCCAGGACCTGGAGCGTGTGCGGTCCGGACGCGAGCAGCAGGCGGCCGTCGGGCAGCCACCGGGTCAGGGCGTGCTCACCGCCCGGGAGCGGCGTCAGCGTGCCGTCCAGGGCGGCCACGTTCGCCACGCCGTCGATCACGCAGGCGACGCGGTCGCCGTCCGGGTGCAGCGCGACGGACTCGGGGTAACGCAGCCCGGCCAGCGCGGCGTGCACGTCCAGCGGATCGCGCGCGTCGGCGGGCGCGGGGCGGGCAGGGCCGGCGGGCGCGTCGGCGGGCACGCCGATCGGCATGTCAGCGGGCGTCATCGGGGGGCCGTCTTCGAGGCCCATGGGCCGACGAAGAAGTAGGGCCCGAAGCCGTCGGCCGTCACGGCCTTGCCGAACGCGGTGGCCGCCTCGCCCCACCACAGCGGCTGGTACGGCACGTCGGCCGCCGCCTTGACCAGGGCCTGGCCCAGCAGCTCGCCCCTGGCGGCGTCGTCGGTGCTCGCCTTGGCCCGGTCGAGCAGCCCGGTGACCTCGGCGTTGTCGTACTCGGCGATGTTCGTGCCGTTCGCGCCGGTGGCGCCGCCGTGCAGGAGCTGCTGGGCGTACTCGGCGGGGTCGCCGGTGGTGGCGAAGTACCAGCCCAGGTAGATACCCGCCTCGTGCTTGCCCAGGTCGGCGATCCACTGCTCCAGCGGGACCTCCTTGACCTCCAGGGTGATGCCGAGGCCCTTGAGGTTCTCGGCCAGCGTGAGGGCGGCGCGGCCGAGCTGGGGGCCGCTGCTGGGGTAGGTCAGCACGTCGGAGAACCCCTGCGGCGTGGCCGACCGGGCCAGCTCGGCCTTGGCCTCGGCCAGGTCGAAGCCGTACTGGGGGATGGTCGAGTACAGGTCGGTGACCGCGGCGGAGTCGAGGACGCCGCCCCACTGCGCCGGGTCGGGGATGGTCGCGGCCACCTTGCCGTGCCCGCGCAGGACGCTCTTGACGATGCCGTCGCGGTCCACGGCGTGCGCGACGGCCTTGCGTACGTGGACGTCGTCCCACGGCTTCTTGGCCGTGTTGAACGCGAGCGTGACCAGCGACCGGTCGCCCGCGGTCATGAGCTGCACGCCGGGGATGGACTTCCACTGGTCGAGCTGCTCGGCGGGCACGTTCAGCGCGACGTCCACGGAGTCGCCGCGCATGGCCAGCAGCCGGGTCGACTCCTCGGGAATGAAGTCGATCTTGATTTGCCGGAACGGCGCCTTGCCGCCCCACCAGGTGTCGTTGCGCTCCAGCGTGACGTGCGAGTCGGGGGCGAACTCCACCACCTTGTACGGCCCGGTCCCCAGCAGCTTGCCCTCCGGCGTACCGATGCGCTCGCCGGTGGCCTCCAGGAACTTCTCGCTCGTCACGAGCAGCGTGCCGGGCGAGGGCGTCCAGGCGAACGACGCGTCGGGCTCCTTGAGCGTGATCGTCACCTCCGCGTCGCCGGTGGCCTCGATCCGGTCGACGTTGGCGTAGGCGTAGGCGAACGCGGTGGTCGAGCCCTTCTTGGCGTGCAGGTTCAGGCTGGTGACGACGTCCGCGGCGGTCAGCGGGGCGCCGTCGGAGAAGGTCACGCCGGAGCGGAGCCTGTAGACGTAGGTGGTCGCGTCCTTCCTGGTCCACGACTCGGCCAGGGACGGCTGGAGGCTGCCGTCCTGGCCGACCCCGACCAGGGCCTCCTGGACGAGGAGGGCGACGACGTAGTTCATGATGCCCGCCTCCTTGGCCGCGTCGAGCGACGCGATGGAGGACGGCAGCGCGACCCGCAGCAGCTCCAGGCTCCCGCCGCCGCTGTCCTGCCCGGCGGGGTCGTCGGAGCCGCAGGCGGCCGCGAACGCCGGGAGCGCCGCGACGAGCGCGGCGGCCCGCAGGAGGGAACGCCGGGAGAGGGGCAGTTCGGCCACCGGGGGATCCTCATTTCACGCACCGACCGGCAACCCGCCTAGCTGCAGTGTCTACCGGTGTAATCCAACTGGCACATGAGAGTATTCGCTGGTTCCATCACCGGTCAAACCCACCCATCGAAGGGGGAATACCTGTCACGGGGTGCGATGCATGACCACGCGCGGGGCGACCTCGATCCCCAGGTCGCGCTCCTGCCGCACGAGCGCCCGCAGCTCCGGCCCCCACGCCTCCTCGGCCAGCACCGAGAACCCGTGCCGCTCGTACCACGGCGCGTTCCAGGGGACGTCACGGAAAGTGGTCAGCGTCACGGCGGGGGCCCCGGATGCGGCGGCGTGGTCGAGCACGGCGGCCATCAGCCGCCCGCCGATCCCCTGCCGCATGCGGTCCGGCCGGACGGCGAGCTGTTCCAGGTGCAGGTTGCCGTCCACCCGGCCGACCAGCGCGAACCCGGCCGGCGGCTCCCCCTCGACCAGCACCGCGGCGGGGTCGTGCACCTCTTCGATCTGCGTGGTGCCCGGCGGGAAGACGATGCCCACCTGTTCGAACAGGCCATCGGCGGCAAGCTCGATCGCCACCAGCGCCGGCAGCTCGCTCTTCTCGGCCCATCGCACCATGGCGACACGATCTCACGTGCCGGGCGGATCCCGCCTCACGTTATTAGGGTTGATGATCGTAGGCCCGGCTGTGCGGAGCCGGGGCCCTCTCCTCACGACGTGCCCATGCCCCCACGGGTGTGGGCACGTCGTGTGCGGTTTCAGAGATCGAGCAGCGGCTCCAGGCCGACCGTGAGGCCAGGAAGCTCGCCCACCCGGCGCACGCCGAGCAACACGCCCGGGGTGAACGCCGACCTGCTCATCGTGTCGTGCCTGATCGTGAGGATCTCGCCGTCGCCGCCGAGCAGCACCTCCTGGTGCGCGATCAGCCCGGACAGGCGTACCGCGTGCACGTGCACGCCGCCGACGTCGGCCCCGCGGGAGCCGTCGAGCGCGGTGCTGGTCGCGTCGGGCATGGCGCCGAGCCCCGCCTTGGCGCGGGCCTGCGAGACCAGCTCCGCCGTACGGCGAGCGGTGCCGGACGGCGCGTCGGCCTTGTTGGGATGGTGCAGCTCGACGATCTCGACGGACTCGAAGTAACGCGCGGCCTGCTGCGCGAAGTGCATCATGAGCACGGCCGCGATCCCGAAGTTGGGGGCGATCAGGCAGTTGGTGCCGGGACTGCCGGCCAGCCACCCGCGTACGGCCGCAAGGCGCCCCTCGTCGAACCCGGTCGTGCCCACGACGGGGTGGATGCCGTGGCCGATGGCCCATTCGAGGTTGCCCATGACCACGTCGGGATGGGTGAAGTCGACCACCACCTCGGCGCCTTCCAGGCCCTCGATGGGGTCGTCCTTGTCGAGCGCGGCCACCAGCTCCATGTCGCCGGCCGCCTCTACCGCCTTGCACACCTCGACGCCCACGCGCCCCTGGGCGCCGAGCACACCTACCCTGATCACAGGCCGAGCCTATCGTGCCGCCGCCCCGGCGGGCCCGGGCGGCGGCACGACTCAGCGGATGGCGTCGCTGAAATCCTTGTCGCCGTACGGCCCGATCACGGCCAGCGTGAGCGGCCGGTTGAGCACGTCGCGCGCGACCTCGGAGATCTCGTCGAGCGTGACGGACTCGATGCGTGCCAGCACCTCGTCCACCGACATGAGCTCGTCGTAGACCAGCTCGTTCTTGCCGATGCGGGACATGCGCGAGCCGGTGTCCTCCAGGCCGAGCACGAGCCCGCCCCGCATCTGGCCCTTGCCCCGCATGATCTCGTCGGCGCTCAGCCCTTCTGCCACCACCCTGGACACCTCGTCCCGGCAGATCTTGAGCACGTCGTCGATCTTCGACGGCAGGCAGCCCACGTAGATGCCGAACTGCCCGGTGTCGGCGTAGGCCGAGGTGTAGCTGTAGGCGGAGTACGCCAGGCCGCGCTTCTCCCTGATCTCCTGGAAGAGCCTGGACGACATGCCGCCGCCCAGCGCCGCGTTGAGCACGCCGAGCGCGAACCTGCGATCGTCCGTACGGGCCAGACCGGTCGTGCCGAGCACCAGGTTGGCCTGCTCGGTGGGCCGGTCGAGCACCGCGACGCCGGAGCGTGCGTCGGCGCCGGGGCCGCTGGTGCGCGGGGGCGCGAACTCGGCGGGGCCGCCCAGCGCGCCCGCCCGCTCGTACGCCCTGGTCACCAGCTCGACGACCTCCTCGTGCCGGACGTTGCCCGCGACGGACACGACCGTGGTGCGGGGCCGGTAGTAGCGGTGGTAGTACTCGGCGATCCGCTCCCGGCCGAGGGCGTTGATCGATTCGACCGTCCCCAGGATGGGCCGGCCGATCGGCGAGTCGCCGTAGAGCGCGGCCGCGAACTGCTCGTGCACCACGTCGGACGGGTCGTCGTCGTGCATGGCGATCTCTTCGAGGATCACGCCCCGCTCGGACTCGACGTCGTCCTCGGTCACCAGCGAGCTGGTCACGACGTCGGCGAGCACGCCGACCGCGACCGGCAGGTCCTCGTCGAGGACCCGCGCGTAGTAGCAGGTGTACTCCTTGGCGGTGAAGGCGTTGATCTCACCGCCGATGCCCTCGATGGAGGCGGAGATCTCCATCGCGTCCCGCGTGGGCGTGCCCTTGAACAGCAGGTGTTCGAGGAAATGGGTGGCCCCCATGTGCTCGGGGGCCTCGTCACGCGAGCCGATGCCGACCCACATGCCGACCGCGACGCTCCGCACGGTCGGCATGGTCTCGGTCACCACGCGCAGCCCACCCGGGAGGACGGTGCGCCTTACCACCCCGGCTCCGTCCTTGCCGGGGTGCAGCGTGGTCGTCGTCACGAGTTCCGGTCGTCTCCCTCGGAGGAGCCGCGGGTGCGCACGCGGGTACGGGTACGGCGGGGCCGGTCGGCCTTGTCCTCGCCCGCGGGGGCCGCGGACTCGGGCTGCTCGGGAGCCTCGGCCGGAGCCGCGTCCCCGGCGGCGGCCTTCTCGGCGGCCTCCTTCTCGATGACCTCGACGGGCACCAGCGAGAGCTTGCCGCGGCCGTCGATCTCGGCGATCTCGACCTGGATCTTCTCGCCGACGCTCATGACGTCCTCGACGTTCTCGATGCGCTTGCCGCCGTGCAGCTTGCGGATCTGGGAGACGTGCAGCAGGCCGTCCTTGCCGGGCATGAGCGAGATGAACGCGCCGAAGGCCGCGATCTTGACGACCGTGCCCAGGTAACGCTCGCCGACCTCCGGCATGTGCGGGTTGGCGATGGCGTTGATCGCCGAGCGGGCGGCCTCGGCGGAGGGCCCGTCGGTGGCGCCGATGTAGATCGTGCCGTCGTCCTCGATGGTGATCTCGGCGCCCGTGTCGTCCTGGATCTGGTTGATCATCTTGCCCTTCGGGCCGATGACCTCGCCGATCTTGTCGACCGGGACCTTGATCGTGATGATGCGCGGCGCCGTCGGGTTCATCTCCGCCGGGGAGTCGATGGCCTCCTGCATCACGTCGAGGATCGCCAGGCGGGCGCCCTTGGCCTGCTTGAGCGCGCCGGCCAGCACGCTGGCGGGGATGCCGTCGAGCTTGGTGTCGAGCTGCAGGGCGGTGATGACGTCCTTGGTGCCGGCGACCTTGAAGTCCATGTCGCCCATGGCGTCCTCGGCGCCGAGGATGTCGGTCAGGGTGACGTACGTGTCGCCCTCGCCGATCAGGCCCATCGCGATGCCCGCGACCATCTCCTTGAGCGGCACACCGGCGTCGAGCAGCGCCATCGTGGAGGCGCAGACCGAGCCCATCGAGGTGGAGCCGTTGGAGCCGAGGGCCTCGGAGACCTGCCGGATCGCGTACGGGAACTCCTCGCGCGTGGGCAGCACGGGGATCAGCGCCCGCTCGGCCAGCGCGCCGTGACCGATCTCGCGGCGCTTGGGCGAGCCCACGCGGCCGGTCTCACCGGTGGAGTAGGGCGGGAAGTTGTAGTTGTGCATGTAGCGCTTGGTCCGCTCGGGGTTGAGCGTGTCGATGACCTGCTCCATGCGCAGCATGTTCAGCGTCGTGATGCCCATGATCTGGGTCTCGCCGCGCTCGAACAGCGCCGAGCCGTGCACCCGGGGCACCACGTGCACCTCGGCCGACAGGGCGCGGATGTCCTTGGTGCCGCGGCCGTCGATGCGGATGCCCTCGTTGATGACCCGCTCGCGCATGAGCTTCTTCATGACCGAGCGGAACGCGGCGCCGATCTCCTTCTCGCGCCCCTCGAACTCGGGCAGGAGCTTCTCGGCGGCCAGCGCCTTGACCTTCTCCAGCTCGCTCTCGCGCTCCTGCTTGCCGGCGATGGTCAGCGCGCCGGCCAGCTCGGTCTTGATCGCGGCCTCGACGGCGGCGTAGACGTCGTCCTGGTACTCCAGGAAGACCGGGTACTCGGCCGTCTCCTTCGCCGCGACCCGCGCGATGCGCGACTGCGCCTCGCACAGCACCTTGATGAACGGCTTGGCGGCCTCCAGGCCCTGCGCCACCGTCTCCTCGGTCGGCGCGACGGCCCCCTCGGCGACCAGCTTCAGCGTGTCCTTGGTGGACTCGGCCTCGACCATCATGATCGCGACATCGCCGTCGCCGAGCACGCGGCCCGCCACGACCATGTCGAACGTGGCCCGCTCCAGCTCGGGGTGCGTCGGGAAGGCGACCCACTGGCCGTCGATCAGCGCCACCCGCACGCCGCCGATCGGCCCGGAGAAGGGCAGCCCGGCGAGCTGGGTGGACAGCGACGCGGCGTTGATGGCGACCACGTCGTAGAGGTGGTCGGGGTTGAGCGCCATGACCGTGGCGACGACCTGGATCTCGTTGCGCAGGCCCTTGACGAACGACGGGCGCAGCGGCCGGTCGATCAGGCGGCAGGTGAGGATGGCGTCCTCGGAGGGACGGCCCTCGCGCCGGAAGAAGGAGCCGGGGATGCGTCCCGCGGCGTACATGCGCTCCTCGACGTCCACCGTCAGCGGGAAGAAGTCGAACTGGTCCTTCGGCGTCTTCGAGGCCGTGGTGGCCGAGAGCACCATCGTGTCGTTGTCGAGATAGGCGACGGCGGAACCCGCCGCCTGGCGCGCGAGCCGACCGGTCTCGAACCGGATCGTGCGCGTGCCGAATGAGCCGTTGTCTATGACGGCTTCAGCAGTGTGGACACCCTCCACGGGGGACCTCCTTGTGGTCGGTCTCCCGCGCCCTTTTCTCACCGGCACCCTCGTTAGGTGCAGCGCCGGTCTTCGATCGAAGCGCCCGGTCGAATGCGTTCTTACCGGAAGCCACTACCGAGGACCGGCCCGCAGGCGTCGCGGGTCGCATGGTGCTGAGCGGACGCGGGGGCTGTGTGTCTCGGATATTCAGTTTTACGTCAGGCGCGGGGGCGTTTCACGCCGCCACGCGTCCGACCGTATGGGGTCCTACCCCATATGAGAAGGGAGCGGCGCGGACGCCGCTCCCTTTCATGCTATCGGCGCAGGCCGAGCCGCTCGATGAGCGAACGGTAGCGCTGGATGTCGACCTTCTGCAGGTACTTCAGCAGGCGGCGCCGGCGCCCGACGAGCAGCAGCAGACCACGACGGCTGTGGTGGTCGTGCTTGTGCGTCTTCAGGTGCTCGGTCAGCTCGCTGATGCGCTTGCTGAGCAGCGCGATCTGCACCTCGGGCGACCCGGTGTCGCCTTCGGCCGTCGCGTACTCGCTGATGATGGTCTTCTTGGCAGCGGTGTCGAGGGACACGGCTCTCCTTCGATCTACGGACACGCGCGAATGGAAATGGGAGCGCGAACGACCGTGCGTGCCTACAGTCGCCGCGTGAAGGCCGTCATGGGCAGCGCGCAGCGCCGCCGCTACAGAGCCGACATGCAAGGTTACCACCCCATGTCCAATGCGCGGACTCACGCGGACACGTAGGCGCTCGCGAACTCGCCGGACGGCGCGATGGGCGTGATGACGTCCACCAGCACGCCGTTGGGGTCGGCGACGATGAAGTGGCGCTGCCCGAAGTCCTCGTCGCGCAGGGCCAGCTCGGGGACCAGCCCCTCGCCTTCCACCAGTCTGCCCCATTCGGCGTCCACATCGTCCACCTCGACGTTGAGCAGCAGACCCGTGACCGGTCTGCGGTAGGCGGCGGGCAGGGTGGGGTGGGTGTGGTCGAGCAGGGCCAGCTCGTGGGGGCCGCGGCGCAGGCTCACGTACCAGTCGGCCTCGAACGTCGCCTCGAAGCCGAACAGGCGCACGTAGAAGTCCCTGGATTCGGCGACCTTGGCGGTGCAGATCACCGGATAGAAGCTGCTCAGGCGCATGGACTCGTCCTTTCACATACCGTTGGTATGCAAAGGTAGGCTAGTTCGCCTACCATCGGTATGTCAAAGGGGGCGCGGGGTTGAACAGGGCCGAGCAGAAGGAACGCACCAGGCAGACGCTCGTGGCGACGAGCAGGCGGTTGTTCGCGTCCAGGGGTTACGCGGGGGTGGGCCTGGCGGAGATCGTGCGCGAGGCGGGGGTGACCAAGGGGGCGCTCTACCACCACTTCGATGGCAAGACCGCCCTGTTCCGCGCAGTCCTGGAGCAGGTTCAGCAGGAGGTCGCAGCCCGGGTGGTCGCGGCGGCGGAGGAGGCTGTGGAGACGCCGTGGCACCGGCTGCAGGCCGGCTGCGCGGCGTTCGTGAAGGCGAGCGCCGACCCCGAGGTGCAGCGCATCATGCTGATCGACGGCCCCGCGGTGCTGGGCTGGGACGAGTGGCGGGCCATCGACGAGGCCACCTCGGCCGCCCACCTGTCGGAGGCGCTGCGGGAGGTCCAGTCCACTGCCACGATCCCGTTGCGGCCGGTGGAACCCCTGGCCCGGCTGCTGTCGGGCGCGATGAACGAGGCGGCCCTGTGGCTGGCCCAGTCCGGAGGGCCGGCCGACCTGGAGGACACGCTGGCGTGGCTGTCACGCCTGATCGACGGCCTTCGGTATCGAGAGCCTGCCTAGGCCTCAGCCGGTAAGGCGGCGGGTCGCGTCGACGTCGGCGTGGATCTGGTCGATCAGCGCCTCGATCGAGTCGAAGCGCGTGTTGCCGCGCAGCCGCGCGGCGAACTCCACCGCCACGTGCACCCCGTACAGCTCCAGATCATCCCGATCCAGCGCGTACGCCTCCACCGTCCGCGGCACCCCCTCGAACGTCGGGTTCGTGCCGACCGAGATCGCGGCCGGCCACCGCTCCCCCGCGTACACGGCGGGCAGGTTCGCCACCGGCACGCACTCCATCCAGCCCGCGTAGACGCCGTCCGCAGGGATCGCGGTGTACTGCGGCGTCTCGACGTTCGCGGTGGGGAAGCCGAGCTGGCGGCCGCGCTGGTAGCCGCGCACGACCACGCCCTCCACCCGGTGCGGACGGCCGAGCAGCTCCCTGGCCCGCGCCGCGTCGCCCTCGGCCAGCAGCTCCCGGATCAGGGTCGAGGAGACGCCGTCGAGCAGGGGCACGGCCTCCACCTCGAAGTCGTACATATCGCCCAGCGTCCGCAAAGTCTCCACGTCACCCTTGGCGCCCTGCCCGAACGCGAAGTTCTCCCCCACCACCACGACCGCCGCCCTCAGCCGCTCGGCCAGCACCCCGTGCGCGAACTCCTCCGGCGTCGTACGCGACAGCCCCAGCGTGAACTCCACCACGTCGACCTCGTCCACCCCGAGCCCCGCCAGCAGCTCGCTCCTGCGCCGCGCGCTGCCCAGCCGGTACGGATGCGACCCCGGCCGCACCACCTCGTCGGGATGCGGCTCGAACGTCACGGCCACGCTGCGCAGCCCCCGCTCACGGGCGACGGCCACGGCGCGCTCGACCACCCGCTGGTGCCCGCGGTGGACCCCGTCGTACACGCCGATGGTGACGACAGACCTCTCAGAACCCTGCACGCCAGGCCCCATTCGCTCGTCATTCGCTCGTCATTGGCTAGTCCCGGATCAACCCGTACAAGCCTGCCATGCGCGGCGGCCTTCCCTCCAATCGAGGGGACTATCATCGGGCATCATGCCTCGTTACGCGCTTCTGATCCTGCCTGCCTTCAACCGGGTCTACGGCGAGAGCTCCGTCCGGCTGACCCGCGCCGAGCTGGCCGTCTTCAGCGCGCGGGCCCTCGACGGGGAGGTCCTGGGCAGCGAGGAGACACGTATCGGCGGCGTGCCGTACGTGACGTTCGAGACGGCGCGCCCGCTGAGCGAGCCCGACATCCACCTGCTGTCGAACCTGTCATCCGTATACGCGGTGTTCGGCCTCGAAGGCGACCTGCTCAGACCCCTCGGCATGCACTCGCGCGACCGGCTGAGCAGCGATCTGATCACGATCCAGAAGTACGCGGGCAAGACCAACGAGCACTTCACCAAGCTGCTGCTCAACGTCACCGCGCTGGCGGGCGACAAGGGGCTGGGCGACGGGCTGCAGGTGTTCGACCCGATGTGCGGCCGCGGCACCACCCTCAACCAGGCCCTCATGTACGGCTACGACGCCTACGGCATGGACGTGGACGGCAAGGACTTCGAGGCCTACACCGGCTTCATCAAGACCTGGCTGCGCAACAAGCGCCTCAAGCACACGGCCGAGACCGTGCCGGTGCGCCGCGAGCGGGCGCTGGTCGGGCGGCGGCTCAACGTCACGTTCGGCCTGTCGAAGGAGGCCGTCAAGGCCGGGGACGTGCAGCACCTGGCCGTGGTGAACGCCGACACGCTCAAGAGCCGCGAGTTCTTCAAGCCGCGCTCGTTCGACGTCCTGGCCACCGACGCGCCCTACGGCGTCCAGCACGGCAGCAAGGGCGGCGCCGGCCTGTCGCGCAGCCCCCTGGAGCTGCTGGCCAGGGCCGTGCCCGGCTGGGCCGAGCTGCTGCGCCCCGGCGGCGCCATGGGCATCGCCTGGAACACCTACGGCGGCAAGAGCGAGGAGCTGGCCAGGATCCTCACGGACGCCGGCCTCCAGGTCATGGACTACCCCGACTTCGAGCACTGGGTGGACCAGGCCATCGTCCGCGACATCATCGTGGCCAGGAAGCCCGCCTAACCCACGAACACCGCGAGAGGCTTGGCCACCCGGCCCTGCTCCTCCACCAGCGCCAGCAGCTCGCCCTCAGGCCCGAACACGCCGATCGGCCCCTTGCCGAGCCCCGCCGACGGCAGCCGCCCGCCGTGCCCGATGACGCGGGCCTCCTCGGCCGTGACGTCCCTGCGCGGGAACGCGGCGGCGACGGCCTGCCCGATCGGCAGGATCACGCACTCCTCGGCGAGCTGGTCGATGCTCCTGGCCAGCGACAGGTCGTACGGCCCCACCCGGGTGCGCCGCAGGCTGGTCAGGTGCCCGCCCACGCCGAGCGCGGCGCCCAGGTCACGGGCCAGCGACCGGATGTAGGTGCCGCTGGAGCAGGTCACGACCGCGTCCACGTCCACGACGTCGCCGTCGGCCCTGATGCCGAGCACGTCGAACCGCCGCACCGTGACCGGCCTGGCCACCAGCGCGACCTCCTCGCCCGCGCGGGCCTTCTTGTAGGCCCGCTCGCCGTTCACCTTGATCGCGCTGACCTGCGGCGGGACCTGCATGATCTCGCCGGTCAGCGCCTCGACGCCCTTGTGGATCTCGGCCTCCGTGACGCCGGCCGCCGGGGCGGTGGCGACGACCTCGCCCTCGGCGTCGTCGGTGTTGGTGCTCACGCCGAGCCGGATCGTGGTCTCGTACACCTTCTCGGTCAACATCAGGTGCCCCAGCAGCCTGGTCGCCTTCTCCACGCCGACCACCAGCACGCCCGTCGCCATCGGGTCGAGCGTGCCCGCGTGGCCCACCCGGCGGGTGCCCGCGATGCGCCGCATCTTGGCCACCACGTCGTGGGAGGTCCACTCGCCGGGCTTGTCGACGATGATCAGACCGCTCTCGGCCATCTAGGAAACCCTCCGCAGCTCGCGCCGGAACTTGGCCATGGTCTCCTCCACGGTCTCGTACGAGGTGTAGCCCGCGGCGTTGTGATGGCCGCCGCCGCCGAGGGCCGCGCACACGGCCGCCACGTCCACGGTGCCCTTGGACCTGGTCGAGACCTGCCAGTCGCCGTGGTCGTCCTCCTTGAGCACGACCGCCACCTCGGCCTCGTCGGCGCGGCGGACGATGTCGATGATGCCTTCGAGCTCGGAGTACGGCAGCCCGTACGCGGCCCGGTCGACCCGCGACACGTACGTCCACACCAGCCCGCCCTCCAGCGTCACCCGCTCCAGCGCGTGCGCCAGCACCTTGAGGTAGCCGAACGGCGAGCGGTCCCACAGCTCGCGGGCGATCTCGTCGGTACGCAGCCCGGTCGCCACGAGCCGGGCCGCCATCTGGTGCACGGCGGGCGTGGTCGAGGAGTAGCGGAACGACCCGGTGTCGGTCACCAGCCCCGCGTACAGGCAGATGGCGATGTCGCGGTCGAGCCGCCCGCCGAGCCGGTAGACGAGCTGCTCGGCCAGCATGGCCGTGGCCGCCGCGTTGGCGTCGATCAGGTCGAGCGTGCCGAACCCCGTGTTCGACGGGTGGTGATCCACCACGATGACCTCGCGCGCCGAGGCGGCGTTGGCGCCCAGCAGCCCCACCCGCTCGAACGTCGAGCAGTCGAACACGATCATCAGCTCGGGCGCGGCCGGATACTCCTCCGGCGGCACCAGCATCTCCTGCCCGGGCAGGAACCCCAGCAGCCGCGGCACCGCGAAGTGCCTGTCGCCGAACGAGGCCACCACGCGCTTGCCCATCGAGCGCAGCACGAACGCCACGGCCAGCATCGACCCGAGCGCGTCGCCGTCGGGGTTCACGTGACAGGCCAGCGCGACCTCGTCGTGCCGGCCGATCAGCCGCAACGCCCGATCCCACGAGGCCTCGGGGATCGGGCAGCCGTCCGCAGGCCGCCGCCCCAGGCTGGCCGGGCGGTCGGTCCTGTCGCGTACGTCGGGCGTCACGCCTGATCGTCCCTGACGACCTCGGAGTCCTCCTCCTCGTCGGGCTTGCGGTAGGGGTCGGCCTCGCCGGCGTAGGAGGCGGTCTCGGCCCGCCGCGCCACCTCGGCGTCGCGCGCCCTGGCGGCGTTGATCAGGTCGTCCAGGTGGCGCGCGTTGTCAGGCAGCGGGTCGTGCTTGAACGTCAGCGTCGGGGCGAACCGCACCCCGGTCTGGCGGCCCACCTCGGAGCGGATGATCCCCTTGGCGCTTTCGAGGGCGGCGGCGCTGTCGGCCCGCTCGGCTTCGGAGCCGAACACCGTGTAGAACACCGTCGCGTCGCGCAGATCAGCGGTGACACGCGTGTCGGTCACGGTGACGAAGCCCAGACGCGGATCCTTGATCCGGCGCTCCAGCATCTCGGCGACGATCTGCTGGATGCGGTCGGCGAGCTTGCGCGCTCGTGCGGCATCCACCATGTTTGCCCCCCTCATCCACGACCGGCTCGGCCGTGCGGTTGTTCAATCTTCGTCGTTGTAGAGCTGATGCCGGGCCGACAGCAGCTCGATCTCGGGGCGGAAGGCCACCATGCGCTCGCAGGCGTCCAGCACCTCCTTGCAGTTACCCGCGGAGGCGGAGACCACCGCCACACCGACCTCCGCTCTGCGATGCAGATCGAGATGGCCGGTCTCAGCCACCGCGATGCTGGGATAACGGCGCTGCAGCTCGGCGATCAGCGGCCGTACGACAGAGCGCTTCTGCTTCAGCGATCTGACGTCGCCGAGCAGGATGTCCAGGGTCAGAGCACCCACATACATCGTTGGCAACCACCGCTTGGCTGGGTGAGTGAGCACGCCCGGCCTGCTGCGGTGGGAACCAGGCCAGGGCGTGCGAGAGGCGCCCGGCGGATGTCCCGCCGGGCGCCCGGCCGCGCGTCACACGCGCGGCTTCTCCCGCATCTCGAACGTCTCGATCACGTCGTCGATCCGGATGTCGTTGTAGCCGACACCGATACCGCACTCGAAGCCCTCGCGGACCTCGGTCGCGTCATCCTTGAAGCGACGCAGGGACGAGACGGTCAGGTTGTCCGCGATGACGACGCCGTCGCGGATGAGCCTGGCCTTGCTGTTGCGGACGATCACGCCGGAGCGGACCAGCGAACCGGCGACGTTGCCGATCTTCGGCACCTTGAAGACCTCGCGGACTTCGGCGGTGCCCATCTGGACCTCTTCGAACTCGGGCTTGAGCATGCCCTTGAGCGCCGCTTCGATCTCCTCGATCGCCTGGTAGATGACCGAGTAGTAGCGGATGTCGACGCCCTCGCGCTCGGCCAGGTCGCGCGCCCGGGGCTCAGGCCGGACGTTGAAGCCGATGATGACCGCGTTGTCGTCGGCGACGGCCAGGTTGACGTCGTACTCGGTGATCGCGCCGACCGCGCGGTGCAGGACACGGAGCCTGACCTCGTCGCCGACGTCGATCTTGAGCAGGGCGTCTTCCAGGGCCTCCACCGAACCGGACACGTCACCCTTGATGATGAGCTTGAGCTCGTCGACGCGGCCCTTCTCGAGGTCGCTGAACAGCTCCTCGAGGGTGCGGCGACGGCTCGACTTCGCCATGTCGGCGCTGCGCTTGCGCGCCGCGCGCTGCTGGGCGATCTGCCGGGCCATCCGGTCGTCGGTGACGACGATGAAGTTGTCACCGGCGCTCGGCACCGCGGTCAGACCCATCACCAGGACCGGACGCGACGGCGTGGCCTCCTCGACCGGCTCGCCGTTGTCGTCGAGCATCGCGCGGACGCGGCCGAAGGCCTCGCCACACACGATCGAGTCGCCGACGCGCAGCGTGCCGCGCTGGACCAGGACGGTCGCGACGGGGCCGCGGCCACGGTCGAGGTGCGCCTCGATCGCGATGCCCTGGGCGTCCATCGTCGGGTTGGCGCGCAGGTCGAGCTCGGCGTCCGCGGTCAGCAGGATGGCCTCGAGGAGGTTGTCGATGCCCGTGCCGTTCTTCGCCGAGATGTCGACGAAGAGGGTCGAGCCGCCGTACTCCTCGGCCACCAGGCCGTACTCGGTGAGCTGGGCACGGACCTTGTTCGGGTCGGCGCCCTCCTTGTCGACCTTGTTGACCGCGACCACGACCGGGACCTCGGCCGCCTGGGCGTGGTTGAGGGCCTCGATCGTCTGCGGCTTCACACCGTCGTCGGCCGCGACCACCAGCACCGCGATGTCGGTGGACTTGGCGCCTCGGGCACGCATGGCGGTGAACGCCTCGTGACCCGGGGTGTCGATGAAGGTGATCTTCCGGTCTTCGCCCTCGTGCGTGGCGGCGACCTGGTAAGCGCCGATGTGCTGGGTGATGCCACCCGCCTCGCGCGCCACCACGTTGGTCTTGCGGATGGCGTCGAGCAGCTTGGTCTTACCGTGGTCGACGTGACCCATGACGGTCACGACCGGCGGGCGCGCGGCCAGGTCGGCCTCGTCGCCCTCGTCCTCGCCGAACTCGATGTCGAAGGCCTCGAGAAGCTCGCGGTCCTCCTCCTCCGGGCTGACGACCTGGATGTCGTAGTCGAGCTCGGCACCCAGGAGCTGCAGCGTCTCCTCGTTGACCGACTGCGTCGCGGTCACCATCTCGCCCAGGTGCAGCATGATCTGCACGAGCGAGGCGGGGTTCGCGCCGATGCGGTCGGCGAAGTCGGACAGCGAAGCGCCGCGCGGCAGGCGGATCGTCGCGCCGTTGCCGCGAGCGACCTGCACACCGCCGATCGCCGGCGCCGACATGTTGTCGAACTCCTGGCGCCTCTGACGCTTCGACTTGCGGCCACGCGCGGGACGGCCGCCGGGACGCCCGAAGGCTCCCGCGGTGCCGCCGCCGCGGCCACGACCGCCGCCACCGGGACGGCCGCCGAAGCCACCGCCGCCGCCACCGGGACCACCGGTGCCGGTGCGCTGGCCGCCGGGACCGCCACCGCCGCCGGGACGACCGGCGAACCCGCCGCCGCCACCACCGGGACGACCGCCGCCGCCACCACCGGGACGGCCACCGCCGCCACCGCCGGGACGACCGCCGCCGCCACCGCCACCCGGACGGCCACCGCCGCCGGGGCCGGCAGGACGACCCTGCGGCATCATCATCGGGTTGGGACGCGGGCCACCCGGACGGGGACCGCCCGCACCGCCACCTGCGCCGGGACCCGGACGCGGTCCGCCGGGCGGCGGGCCGGGACGCGGACCAGGCGTGGGCCTGTCGCCACCGCGGCCCTGCGGCGGACGCGGCATCGCGCCGTCGCGCGGCGGACCGTCACGACGCTCGCGCTGGCCGGGGCCGCCACCGCCCTCGCGGTTGCCACCCGGACGCGGCGGCCGGGACTGGCCCATGCCGCTGGCGTTGGAAGAGAACGGGTTGTTGCCCGGACGCGGGCCACGGGGACCCGGCCTCGGGCCGGGACCGGGACGCGGACCGCCGCCACCCGGCGCGCCGGGACGCGGCGCCTGCGCGGAACCACGGTCACCGCCGCGGTCGCCCGCACGGTCACCACCGCGCTCGCCGCCGCGCTCACCGGGGCCGCCGGGACGCGGACCGGGCTTGGGACCCGGACCCGGACGCGGGCCACCGCCCTGCGGGCCGGGACGCGGCCCCGGGGTCGGACGCGCGGGCGCACCGCTCTCGAAACGCGCCTGCGGGGCACCAGAGGTCTCACCGCGCGCGGCCTCGGGCTGCTGCTGCGGCTGCTGGTGCGGCATCGGAACCGGCGGGCGCGGCTGACCGCCGCCCTGCGGACCGGCCTGCGGGCCGGGACGCGGACCAGGCTTGGGGCCCGGACCCGGTCGCGGCGGAGCTGGAACAGGCGCCTGCCCGGCGCCGTTACCGGCCTGGCCTTCGGCCGGCCGGGGCGCAGGCCTTGGTGCCTGCGGCTTGTTGGACGGCTGACCGCCGCCCCTCGAGGGGCCACCCTTGGATGCCCCCAGCGCTTCGGTGAGCCTGCGGACCACCGGCGCTTCGATGGTCGAGGACGCCGAACGGACGAACTCCCCCATCTCTTGGAGCTTGGCCATGACGACCTTGCTCTCTACGCCGAACTCCTTAGCGAGCTCGTATACCCGGACCTTCGCCACTGCACTCCCTTACTCGGCCCGGGAGGCTGGCTGTGCCGTCCGGACCGTCGCTACCTTGACGTCTTCATCGCCGCGTGCTCATCAGGCGCTCATAGCAATCTGACTCCGCCCATCAACTCGGCGTCCTACATGACATTTCTTGGTCTCCCTCCAGGTGCGCTCGCACGGGCGAGCTGTCAAGCGGCCCCGGCACGCGGAACGCGCGCGGGAACGCTCGGCGCCGCTCGGCAAGCTCCAGACAGCTCAGGGACGGATGCAGCGATGCACCTCGCCCCGGGAGCCGTCCTCGCAGGTCAGGGACCACCTGGCCCTCGACCTGCACCAGACGGAGCAGCTCGGACTTAGCCTCGCGAGCCCTGCAGCCCACACAGGTGCGCTGTGGGACCGCTTGGCCACCATATTCCAGCTTACCGTGTTGACGCATCTACGGAACCGGCGGCGTCCTCGGCTTGGGTGTCAGGCCGGATGTCGATCCGCCATCCCGTGAGCCTCGCGGCAAGCCGGGCGTTCTGTCCCTCTTTGCCGATGGCCAGCGAAAGCTGGTAGTCAGGCACGGTCACCCGCGCGACCCGACCCTCGAGATCGAGAACCTCGACGTTGGAAACGCGTGCGGGCGACAGGGCATTCCCCACGAACTCGCCCGGCTCCTCCGACCAGTCGATGATGTCGATCTTCTCGCCGTGCAGCTCGGTCATCACGTTGCGGACCCGCGAGCCCATCGGCCCGATGCACGCGCCCTTGGCGTTCACGCCCGGCTTGCGCGACCTGACGGCGATCTTCGTGCGGTGACCCGCCTCGCGCGCCACCGCCGCGATCTCCACGGTGCCGTCGGCGATCTCCGGCACCTCCAGCGCGAAGAGCTTCTTGACCAGCCCGGGATGCGTGCGCGACAAGGTGACGGAGGGGCCCTTGTGACCCTTCTTCACCTGCACCACGTAGGCGCGGATGCGCTCACCGTGCACGTACTCCTCGCCGGGCACCTGCTCGGCGTGCGGCAGCACGGCCTCGATCTTGCCCAGGTCGACCAGCACCACGCGCGGGTCCTTGCCCTGCTGGATCACGCCGGAGACCAGCTCGCCCTCGCGGCTGGCGAACTCACCGAAGTTGATCTCGTCCTCGGCGTCGCGCAGCTGCTGCAGGATGACCTGCTTGGCGGTGGTCGCGGCGATCCTGCTGAAGTTGCTGGGCGTGTCGTCGAACTCCCTGACGACCTCGCCCTCCTCGTCCAGCTCGGCCGCCCAGATCGTCACGTGGCCGCTGCCGCGGTCGAGCTCCGCCCGCGCCTTGGAGGCCGCGCCGTCGGTGCGGAAGTACGCGATCAGCAGCGCGTCCTCGATCGCCTTGACGACCAGGTCGAAGGAGATGTCCTTCTCCCGCTCCAGGCTGCGCAGGACGCTCATGTCGATGTCCACGACGGCTCCCCCTTAGCCTTCGTCGCCGTCGACGTCGTCGATGCGGCGGAATTCCACCTGAACCCTTCCGCGGGTCAGGTCCTCGTAACCAAGCCTGCGCGGCGCGCCGGAGACGTCGAGGTCGACGCCGTTCTCGTCGGCGGCCGTGACGCGGCCCTCCACCACGGATCCGTCCTTCAGCTCCGCCTTCACCAGCCGCTTGGCCGCACGGCGCCAGTGGCGCGGCTCGGTGAGCGGGCGATCGACGCCCGGCGAGGACACCTCCAGCGTGTACGCGGCCTGGCCCATCGCGTCGTCGTCGTCCAGTGCCGTGGAGACGGCCTGGCTCACGTCGGCCACGTCGTCGAGGCTCACGCCGCCGTCACGATCGACGATCACGCGCAGCAGCCGTCTCTTGCCTGCCTGGGTGACCGTGATGTCCTCCAGGTCGAGGCCCTCCGCGCTGACCACGGGCTCCAGGAGCTTCATCAGGTGGTCGCGGGGTGATGCGCTGCCCATATCGACCTCCCCTATTGTCATGTCTCAGCCGGGCGGACCTCGCCTCTGGCTCTCCCGCCGTCTGGCCGCTCAGCCAGCGACGACAGTTGACACCCTATCCGTATGAGGGCACGGAAAGAGCGCCACTCGTCACGGTCGAATGGCGGAGCGTCGCCGGACGGCGATCGCGGGCACTGGCCGTACGATGCTACCGAGGCCCCAACGAGGCCGGTGACACCTGGAGGTTCGAGTCCGTGCGCGCGCGTCAGCTCTCCCGCCGGGCCCTGCTGGCGGGCGGGGGTGCCCTGCTGGCGAGTGCGACGGCCGCGCTGACCGCCTGCAGCGCGTCCGGGCCGCCGCAGCCGCCCGCCGCGCCCCCTTCCGACTCGCCCGAGACCGTCCTGCTGAAGAAGCTCATCGCGGAGAAGGAACGGACGGTCGCGCTCTACTCGTCGATGGTCGCCGGCGGGGGCGAGAAGCTGGCGCCGTTCCGCGACCGCCACCAGGCGCATCTGAACGAGCTGCGCAAGCACGTGCCCGCCGGCTCCGCGGCGCCGTCGGGCGGGTCTGCGGCGCCGTCGGCCGGCCCGTCCACCGGGTCCGCGGCGCCGTCGGCCGGTCCGTCCGCGGGCAAGGTGTCGCTGTCCCGGTTGCGGGAGCTCGAGCGGGAGGCCGCCGCGGAGCGTCCGCGCCAGCTCGACGGGGTCTCGCCCGGGGTGGCTCAGCTCATCGCCAGCATCGGCGCGTGCGAGGCCGCCCACGCCATCGCCCTTCCGAGGTCGCTGTGAGGCGCCCCCGCGAGGCCGGTTCCGCCGCTTCGGGGCCCTCTGAGGTGCTTGTGAGGTGCATGTGAGTTCCGCCGACGACATCGAGAAGCTGCGCAAGGCGCTGGCCGCCGAGCATGCGGCGCTGTTCGCGTACGGGCTGCTGGCGGCGCGCACGTCGGGGACGGTGCGGCGGCGGATGAGCGAGGCGTTCGAGTCGCACCGGGCGCATCGCGATCAGCTCCGCGCCCTCATCACGGCGCGGGGCGGTCGGCCGGCCGAGCCTGACGCGTCGTACGCGCTGCCGTTCTTCCCCTCCAACGCCACGCTCGCCGTCAAGCTGGCGGTGCAGCTGGAGAACGGGGTGGCGGCGGCCTACCTGGAGCTGGTGTCGGCGAGGGACGCGAAGCTGCGGGAGCATGCGGCGCGGGCCATGCAGGAGGCTGTGAGGCGGTCGTACACGTTCCGGCCCGATCCGCCGTCGGCGTTCCCCGGGATGCCCGCCGCTGCGGCGTCCCCGCCGCCCTCGCCCTCGGCCGGCCAGGCAGGCGGCTGACGTCCACCGCGCCTCAGCGGGCGGCCGACGCCGAGCCGCGCCTCAGCGGGCGGGCGACGCCCGTCCGGCCCATACCCAAGCCGATCCCGCCCGGCCCATGCCAGGCCGGCCCCGCCGCATGGGCAGGGGCCGGCCTGGGGAGCACTCCCGCGAAGGGAGGGCTTGGGGGTCAGGCTTCGACGGCGGCCATGATGCGGTCGGCGGCCTCGGCGAGCGGGATCTCCGACTTCTCGCCGGAGACGCGGTCGCGCAGCTCCACGACGCCCTGCGACAGCCCGCGCCCGACGACCACGATCGTGGGCAGGCCGAGCAGCTCGGCGTCCTTGAACTTCACACCGGGCGAGACCTGCGCCCGGTCGTCCACCAGGACCCGCAGGCCGCGGGACTCCAGCTCGGCGCCCAGCTCCAGGGCTGCCTCCACCTGGTTCTCCTTGCCGGTGCCGACGATGTGCACGTCGGCGGGCGCGACCTCGCGCGGCCACACCAGGCCCAGCTGGTCGTGGGCCTGCTCGGCGATGACGGCGACCGCGCGGGACACGCCGATGCCGTAGGAGCCCATGGTGATGCGGATGGGCTTGCCGTCGGGGCCGAGCGCGTCGAGGCCGGCGGCGTCGGCGTACTTGCGGCCGAGCTGGAAGATGTGGCCGATCTCGATGCCCCGGTCGATGGACAGCTCGGCGCCGCAGCGGGGGCAGGGGTCGCCGGCGCGAACCTCGGCGGCCTCGATGGTGCCGTCGGGGGTGAAGTCGCGGCCCGCGACCACGTTGGCGGCGTGCTTGCCGGGCTCGTTGGCGCCCGTCACCCAGGACGTGCCGGTGACGACGCGGGGGTCGACGAGGTAGCGGATACCGAGCTCGCGCAGGATCTGCGGGCCGATGTAGCCGCGTACCAGGCCGGGGTGCTTGGCGAAGTCGGCGGCCTCGAAGATGGCGGGCTCGCCGGGCGCCAGCGACGCCTCCAGGCGCTTGAAGTCGACCTCGCGGTCGCCGGGCACGCCGACGATCAGCGTCTCGACCTTGTCGGAGCCGGGCGTGGTCACCTTGACGACGACGTTCTTGAGCGTGTCGGCGGCGGTGACGGACAGGCCGTGGTGCTCGTTGACGTACGACACCAGGGACTCGATGGTCGGGGTGTCGGGGGTGTCCAGCACCTGCAGCGCGGGCAGGTCGCCGGTCGGACGCGCGGCGGGGGCGGGCGTGACGACGGCCTCGGCGTTGGCCGCGTATCCGCAGGAGTGGCAGGCCACGAACGTGTCCTCGCCGGTGGGCGTGGGCGCCAGGAACTCCTCCGACGCGGAGCCGCCCATCGCGCCCGACGTCGCGAACACGATCTTGTACTTGATGCCGAGGCGGTCGAAGGTCCTGATGTAGGTCTCGCGGTGCTGCTCGTAGGAGCGCTTGAGGCCGTCGTCGTCGAGGTCGAAGGAGTAGGAGTCCTTCATCAGGAATTCGCGGCCCCGCAGGATGCCGGCCCTGGGCCGCGCCTCGTCGCGGTATTTGGTCTGGATTTGGTAAAGGGTGACCGGATAGTCCTTGTAGGAGGAGTATTCGCCCTTGACCATGTCGGTGAAGAGCTCCTCGTGCGTGGGGCCGAGGAGGTAGTCGGCGCCCTTGCGGTCCTGCAGCCGGAAGAGGGTGTCGCCGTATTCGGTCCAGCGGCCAGTCGCCTCGTAGTATTCGCGGGGCAGCAGGGCGGGGAAGAGCACTTCCTGGCCGCCCATGCGGTTCATTTCCGCGCGGACGATCTTTGCGACGTTCTCCAGGACCATTTTGCCGAGGGGCAGCCAGGAGTAGATTCCGGGCGCGACGCGGCGGACGTAGCCGGCGCGGACGAGGAGCTTGTGGCTCGGCACTTCCGCGTCTGCCGGGTCGTCCCGCAGGGTGCGAAGAAACAACGACGACATGCGCAGCAACACGGCTACTCCTTGCTCGAACCTGGATGCGAAGGACTACAGGCTATCGAGTCGGAGGAGCGCCGCGCTCGGGCTTATCCTGGCGGGCTCGGACGGGGCTTCGGCTGGGACACGGACGGCGAGCGGGATCCGGCGCGCGACCTCAGACGGCGAGGGGGATCCAGCCCGCGACGAAGGCGCCCAGGCAGACCGTGAACAGTCCGGCGAAGACCGCCGACATCGCCAGCGCGCGCAGCCGCCCGCGCGTGCTCCTGCGCAGCGCCAGCACCAGGGCCACGGACGCCAGGCCGACCACCATCGCAGGCCCGGGCCAGAACGACTGCTCGCTGTCGATGAACCCGGGCGTCGCCCGGTCCACCACGTCGGCGATCAGCGCCGCGCCGACCGCGCCCGCCGCCACGTCGCCCCAGCCGTCCTGCCTGCGGGTGACGTACGCCAGCAGGCCCAGGCCCACGAGCAGGGCGAGCGTCCAGTTGAGCCCGGTGGGGCTGCCGCCGATCACGTCGAAGGCGTCGTCGCCGGTCAGCGCGCTCGCCCCCAGGGCGGAGACCAGCGTGGACACCGCCGCCAGGAACGTCGTCACCAGCGCCCAGCCGAACCCGGACGCGGTGGCGCCGACGGTCAGCGCGAGGGCGAGATAGGCGTACGGGTCGTAGACCTGGCCGAGCCAGGCGAGGCCGCTGGCGGAAATGAGCATGCCGGTCAGGCCGACGGCCAATCCTCCCAGGAAGGCCGTGACCAAATGGCGTTCGATGGCGCGCTGACGCCGGTCGTATTCGGCGAAGTCGGCGTAGTCGATGGTGGTGTTGTTCATGTCCATTTCCCTGGTCAACCCCTCCCCGTGAATCGTCTGGGGATGACCACACCCAGATTATGTGACCGTACAAAAAAGGCAAATTTCGGTCATGTCCATACTAAAACAAGCAATCGCTTGGTTATGATCAGTGGCGTGGCATTCGCACCCGCACTCGCCGATGAGCTCCGCGCCGCCGTCCGTGACTATCTGGCCGGGCGTCCCGGAGCCTCGTGGCGGGAGTTCGCGCGGGACGTGGGGATCGCCGGGCTGCTCGTGCCCGGGAAGCACGGCGGCGCGGGATGCGGGGCGGCCGAGATGGCTGCCGTGGCGGAGGAGCTGGGGCGGGCCCTGTCACCCCATCCCTTCCTCCAGTCGGCGGTCATGGCGGTCGAGGCGGCCACGTCCTGCGGGGCGGACGAGCTGCTGGAGGCACTGGCGGGCGGGGTGAGCGCGACCGTGGTGCTGCCGGGTGACGGGGAGCTGCGCCTCGACGGGGAACGGCTCACGGGAGTGGTGCCGTACGCGCTGGAGGGGGAGCTGGTGCTGGCCTACGCCGGCGGGGCGCTGGTGGAGGCCGTGCCCTCGCGGCGGGCGGCGTACGTGACGATGGACGAGAGCCGGCCGCTGCAGCGGCTCGACTTCGACGGCGTCCCGGTGCGGCGGCTGGGCGACGGGGCCGGGTGGGCCCGGGTGCGGGACCTCGGGATCGCGGCCCTGGCGGCCGAGCAGGTGGGCGGGGCGCAGCGGTGCCTGGACATGGCGGTGGAGCACGCCAAGCGGCGGCACCAGTTCGGGCGGCCGATCGGGGCGTTCCAGGCGATCAAGCACAAGCTGGCGGATCTGCTGCTGCTCGTGGAGTCGGCCAGGTCCGCAGCCTCGGCGGCGGCGGAGGACGAGGTGGCGGCGGCGGTCGCGGGGGCGTACTGCACGGAGGCCTATCTGGTGGTGGCCGGGGAGAACATCCAGGTGCACGGGGGGATCGGGATCACCTGGGAGCATCCCGCGCACCGGTACTTCAAACGCGCCACCTCGGACGCACAACTCTTCGGCCCACCCCAGGCCCATCGCGCCCGGCTCGCCACCCACATCCTCGGAACGGCCTGAGGCCCACCCCACACCGACCACACTTCGGCCGGGGGCCCCTTGGCGGCCACGCCCGGCGCGGGCGGCGCCGACGTAAGGCGCAGGGGGGTCAGCCGCCGAGGAGTTCTTCCCAGGGGTGGCGGGTGTTGGTGCGGCGGGTGGTGTCGAGGGCTTCGGCGAGGCGCCAGAAGCCCGGGCGGGCGTGGAGGGTGGCCCGGCCGATCGGGTCGATCGCGCGCAGTTCGAAGCGGACGCCCATCACGTCGAGCACCGCCGAGGCGCCGTCGCCCGGACCGGCCTGGGCGACGAGGGGGCCGTCGTAGTCGGGGTCGCGGACCTGCTCGGCCAGGAGGGAGGCCACCTCCGACGCGTACGGCCCGTCACGCCACTCGACGTGCCAGCTGTGGTCGGCCCCGCGCCACCACGTCAGGTCCCGGCACGACTCGATGAAGTCGGCCTCGGAGGCCAGCGCGGCCATCACCCGGCCGAACGCCTCGTACCGGCGGGCGCTGGTGAGCGAGAGTTCGCCGCCTTGGTCCGGAGACGTGCCGGCCTTCGGCCGCCGCAACGCGTGCTTTCGCTTCACAGGCATCCACTCTGATCGCCGCCGCGCCCTTCCCGCAAGTCTTTGCCGCTGATACGCTCTACCAAGCGAGCGCTTGGTTCCTACTTCGCCGGAGGCGCGATGACGTCGTCCCTACGGATCAGCCTGGGGTATGAGCTGGAGGTCCGCGGTCGCACCCGCGAGGTCGAGCAGCAGGCGTTCCAGAACGTGATCGACCAGGTCGTCCTGGGCGACCGGCTGGGCTGCGAGGCCGCCTGGTTCGTGGAGCACCACTTCACCAGGGGTTTCTCCCACTCCTCCGCCCCCGACCTGGTCCTGGCCGCCATCTCGCAGCGCACCGAGCGCATCCGCCTGGGGCTCGGGGTGGTGCTGCTGCCGTTCCAGTCCCCGATCCGTACGGCGGAGCGCGTCGCCACGCTCGACGTCCTGAGCGGCGGCCGGGTCGAGTTCGGCACGGGACGTGGTGCGTCGCCGCTGGAGTACCAGGCGTTCCAGCGGCCGTTCGAGAAGTCGCGGCAGATCTGGGAGGACTCGCTGGAGGCCACGCTGGCCATCTGGCAGGCCGACGGCGAGCCGGTCAGCCGGTCGAACGAGTTCTTCGAGATCCCCGACGTGGCCGTTTACCCGCGCCCGGCCCAGCGGCCGCACCCGCCGGTCTGGGTGGCCTCGACCTCCCTGGAGGGCTATCTGGCCGCCGCCAGGCACGGGTACAACCTGCTCGGCATGACCATGCTCAAGGGCATCGACGACGTCGCCGCCGACATCGCGAAATATCGGGAATGTTTGGCCGAGCACGGCCACGACCCCGCCACCCGGCGCGTCGCGCTCATGATCCCCTGGTACGTCGCCCCCACCCGCGACGAGGCCAACGCCACCGCCGCCGACCCGGTCCTGTGGTACATCCGCCGCCAGGTCAACCTCGTCACCCCGCCCGACTACTACGACGCCCGCCACGCCACCCACCGCGTGCTCGGGCAGCTCGCCGCCGGGCTGCCGCCCGACGAGGCCATGGCCACGCTCCGCGAGCACCTGATGGTCGTCGTGGACGACGTGGAGGGCTCGCGCAAGGCCCTGGCCAGGATCACCGAGGCGGGCGCGACGGACCTGATCATCCAGGCGCAGGTGGGCGGCCTGGCGCACGAGCGGGTGTGCGAGTCGATCTCCCTGTTCATGAAGGACGTGATGCGTTGATGGCGCGCTGGCTGACCCGGGACGACCTCGGGGCCGCCGCGGGCTCGGCCACCGGGCTGCTGCTGGTCTCCCCCGACGTGTCCAGCGTCTTCCCGCTGTCCCCCGAGGACCGTACGGCCGCGGCGCGGCTGACGACGGCGGCGCTGCGGGAGTCGGGGGTCGGCGAGCACGACCGCGTCGTGGTGGCCCTCGCGGAACCGGCCGGCGCGCTGTGGGCGACGGCGGCGGCGGACGTGGCGCGGGCGGCGGCCTGCGTGGGCCCGCGCGGCCGGATGCGCCTGCACCACGCGCTGAGCACGCTGAAGGCCACCACGCTGGTCGCGACCCCGACGGGCGCGATGGACCTGCTGGCCCGCCTGCATCTTGAGTTCCTGCTGGACCCGCTGGACCTCGGGCTCAGGACCATCGTGCTGACCGGCGAGATCGCATCCAAGCGCACGCTCGCCCACCTGGCGGGCGAGTTCGGGGCCACGGTCACGGAGGTGCTGGCCAGCCCGTTCGGCGGTGGCGCGCTGGCCTGGCGCGAGGCCGAGGAGCAGCCGCTCAGGCCGCTCGCGGACGGGCTGCTCGGGCTGGCGGCGCTGGACAAGGACGTGCCCGCGACGGCTGACGGGCCGGCCGAGCTGGTCGTCACGCCGTCCGCGCACTCGTCGCTCGGCGACGCCGTGCTCAGGACCGGGCTGGTCGCCAGGATCGCGGAGGCGGGGGAGATCCCCGCGCCCGCCCACACGGTGGGCGAGCACGTGCTGGTCAGGGGCGTGTGGCTGGCGCTGCCGCGGATCGAGAAGGCGCTGTCGCGGATCGACGGCGTGGCGGGGTGGGAGCTGGCGATCAGCCGGCAGGGGACGCTGGACACGGCGGTGCTCAAGGTCACGTTCGCCAGGCGGAGCCTGGTCGGCAACCCCATGTGGAAGGGGCGGATCGAGCAGGCCGTGCGGGCGCTGACCCCCGTGTCGGTCGCCGTGGAGA
Source organism: Nonomuraea rubra (assembly GCF_014207985.1). Lineage (NCBI taxonomy): Bacteria > Bacillati > Actinomycetota > Actinomycetes > Streptosporangiales > Streptosporangiaceae > Nonomuraea > Nonomuraea rubra. The sequence continues at coordinate 10,151,290 of NZ_JACHMI010000001.1, forward strand.
TCGTCCAGGAGGTCTCCGAGACGCCGACGCCCGGCACCGTGAACGACCTGCGCGGCCACCACCTCGGAAGGGACAGAGCGCTCATCACCTGACAAGGGGCAGCCGATGGGATCGATGCCGGACTGGGGGACGCTCCCCCGCATGCTGCGTGACCAGGCCGAACGGCATCCCGATCAGCTCGTGGCCGCCGATCCCGCGGGCCCGCGGCTGACGCTGGCGGAGCTGCGGGAGGCGGCGTCCGGGGTCGCCCGCGGCCTCGTCGCGCTCGGCGTGCGGCCGGGTGACCGGGTGGCGATCTGGGGGGCGAACTCGGCCCGCTGGGTGACCCACGCGTTCGGGATCTGGGACGCGGGAGCGGCGATCGTGCCGCTGTCGCCCCGCTACAAGGGCATCGAGGCCGCCCAGCTCATCGAGAAGACGGGCGCGGGGGTGCTGATCGCGCAGGACTCCCTGGCCGGGTTGCTGCCGCCGCTGCCCGGGCTGCGGCACGTCGTCCCCGAGGTGCCCGCCGCCGCGGAGGTGCCCGTACGGGAGGCCGAGGAGCGGGCACTGGCCGTACGGCCCGGCGACCTGTGCGAGATCATGTCCACCTCCGGCACCACCGGCACGCCCAAGGGCGTGATGATCGACCACTCCCAGGTGCTGCGCGGCTACTGGGACTGGTCGGAGATCGTCACGCTGGACGAGCACGACCGGTATCCGGTGATCGCGCCGTTCAGCCACGGGTTCGGGCTCAACGCCGGGCTCGTCGCCTGCGTCCTGCGCCGGGCCACGATGATCCCGCTCGCGGTCTTCACCCCGGACGCGCTGATGTCGCTGATCTCCGAGGAGCGGGTCACGGTGCTGGCCGGGCCGCCCACGCTGTTCCACCGGCTGCTGGACGAGCTCGACCGCGGAGCCTGGGACGTGTCGTCGCTGCGGGTGGCCATCTGCGGGGCCGCCGCCGTACCGGCCGGCCTGATCACGCGGCTGGTCGAGCAGGTCGGCCTGGAACGGATGATCAACGCGTACGGGCTCATGGAGGGCACGGTCGTCTCCATGACGAGGGCGGGCGACCCCATCGACGTGATCGCGAACACCACCGGCAGGCCCGTGCCCGGCATCGAGGTGAAGGTGGTGGACGACGACGGCAAGCAGGTCGCGGCCGGCGAGCGCGGCGAGATCCTGCAGCGCGGCTACGGTGTGATGCGCGGTTACTGGGGCGAGCCGGCGCGCACGGCCGAGGTGATCGACGGGGACGGCTGGCTGCACACCGGCGACGTCGGCGTGCTGGACGAGGCGGGCAACCTGGCCATCGTGGACCGCAAGAAGGACCTGTACATCGTCAACGGGTTCAACGTCTCCCCGGCCGAGGTCGAGTCGCTGCTGCTGCGGGAGGGCTCGCTGGCGCAGGCCGCCGTCGTGGGCGTGCCCGACCCGGTCTCCGGCGAGTCGGGGGTGGCCTACGTCGTGCCCCGGCCGGGGATGGCGGCCGATCCCGCGGAGCTGGCGGCGTGGGCGCGCGCCAACATGTCCGGCTACAAGGTGCCCAGGCGGATCGTCGTGGTGGACGCTCTGCCGACCAACGCCAACGGCAAGGTGGACAAGGTGGCACTGCGCCATCGCCCGGCGTAGCGGAGTAGCGTGGAGGTACGCGCCTTTCGCCCGGGAGCCGCCATGTTGCGCCTGCTCGCCGGTGAGGCCGCACGTAGGTTCGGGGGGCGCGCGGCCGTGGTCACCGGCTCTGCCCTGCTGTCCTTCGCCGACCTCGACCTGCTCTCCGACCAGGTCGCCGCCGGGCTCGCCCATCGCGGCACCCGCATCGGCGACGTCGTGGTGCTGGCGCTGCCCGACGGGCCCGAGTTCGTGATCTGCTACGTGGCCGCCGCCAAGATCGGCGCGGTCACCGCGGGCATCGGGGTCGAGCGCCCGGGGCTGCTGGCCGGCCTGGACCCCGCCCTGGTGATCACCGCGCCGAGCGTGCTGCCGCCGCTGCCGGGGCTGGACGTGGTGACGCTGCCCACCGATCGGGGCAGGCGCTCGCCGCAGGTGTACGACCCCGTCCGGCTCACCGGCCTGCGCAGGCCCGAGCCGCCCCCGCCGCCGTTCCCGCCCGACCCCGCGCGGCCCGTCGTGATCACGTTCACCGCGGGCAGGACGGGGCCGCCCAAGGGCGTGGTGTTCGGCAACCGCCAGCTGGAGGCCATCCGCGCCCACGGGGCCGGGCTCCGGTGGGGCACGGGGGACGCCAGGCTGGTGCCGTACCCGCTGGGGCAGCTCGGGTTCGCCACCCGGCTGCCGGTGTTCCTGCAGACCGGGCGGACCTGCCACGTCGTGCCCGAGTGGACGCCCGACGCGGTGCTGCGGGTGCTGCGCGAGCACAAGATCGGAGTGCTGCAGGGGAACCCGTACCAGCTGTCGCGCATCCTGGCCGCGGGCGAGGACCTGCCGGGGCTGGCGCTCATCCTGTGCAGCGGCGCCCCCGCCACACCGGCGCTGATCAGGGCGTTGCGCACCAGGTACGGCGTGCCTGTCTGCAACCGTTACAGCTGCACAGAAGCCGGGCTGGGCCTCGGCACCCGGCCCGACGACCCGCCCGAGGACGCGGAGCTCAGCGTGGGCAGGCCGCGCGCCGGCGTGGACGTGTCGATCAGGGACGCGGAGGGCCGCATGCTGCCCGCCGAGGACCAGGGTGAGGTGCTCCTCCGCTCGGATGCCGTCATGAGCGGTTACGTTGGCAGGAGCCCCGATCATGCGGTATTCGCCAAGGACGGGTTCATCCGCACCGGCGACCGGGGATACATCGATCACACTGGCCGGTTGCGTCTGGTGGGACGTGTCGCACGTAGACCGGCATAGGGAGGCGGCGTGACGTTGCACGTGGCGGTCATCGGGTCGGGCCCTGCCGGGATCTACACGGCCGAGGCACTGGTCAAGCAGTCGGCGGAGCCGGTCGAGGTCGATGTGATCGAACGGCTGCCGACCCCGTACGGGCTGGTCCGGTACGGGGTGGCGCCCGACCACACCTCGATCAAGTCCATCGCGAACTACCTGCGCAGGGTGCTGGAGCTACCCCAGGTGCGCTTCCTCGGCGGCGTCACGCTCGGCTCCGACGTGTCGGTCGAGGACCTGCTCGGCGTCTACGACGCGGTGGTCTACTGCACGGGCGCGATGGTCGACAGGAAGCTCGGCATCCCGGGCGAGGACCTGCCGGGCAGCGTGGCCGCGACCGACTTCGTGAACTGGTACTGCGGGCACCCCGACGTCGATCCCGCCCGGTTCACGCTCGACACCTCCGAGGTCGCCGTCATCGGGGTCGGGAACGTCGCCGTGGACGTCGTCCGCGTCCTGGCCAAGACCGCCGAGGAGCTGCGCGCCACCGACGTGCCCCACGAGGTGCTGCAGCGGCTCGGCGAGAGCGAGGTGAAGGCCATCCACATGGTCGGGCGGCGCGGGCCCGAGCACGCCAAGTTCACCCTCAAGGAGCTGCGCGAGCTGGGCGAGCTGGCCAACGCCGACGTGTGCGTGCGCCCCGACGAGGCCGTCGTGCTGGGCGGCGACTTCCCGCGCCAGGTGCAGGGCAACATCAAGGTCCTCCAGGGGTGGGCGGACCGCGAGCCGGTGGGCCGCCCGCGCCGCCTCGACGTGCGCTTCTGGCTGCGGCCCGTGGAGATCCTCGGCACGGAGCGGGTCGAGGGGCTCAAGCTCGAACGCACCCGGCTGTCGGAGGAGGGGCGCGTGGTCGGCACCGGCGAGTTCGAGACGCTGCCGGTGGGCATGGTGCTGCGCTCGGTCGGTTACCAGAGCGTCCCGCTGCCCGGGGTGCCGTTCTCGGACCGCACGATGACCGTGCCGAACGAGGCGGGGCGGGTGCGCGATCGCGAGTACGTGGCAGGGTGGCTCAAACGCGGGCCCACCGGCGTGATCGGCACCAACAAGTCCGACGCCGCGGAAACCGTCCGCACGCTGCTCGCCGACCTCGACGGGGGCGCGCGCGTGGGCTCCAGGGGCATCGACACGCTGCTGGCCGGGCGCGGGGTGCGGCCGATCACGTACGAGGAGTGGCTGGCCATCGAGGCGGCGGAGGCGGAGCTCGCCCGGTCGCTCAACCGTGGCGAACGCGTCAAGCTCGTCGGTCTGGAGGCCATGCTCCGTGCCTCGCGTCCCTGACGGTTTCGCCGGGACGTACCGGCTGCAGCAGGCCCGCTACCCGGAGGCGCGCCCCGGCTGGCAGCCCGTGCACACCGTGTACGTGCCGGCCGACCGCTTCTCCGCCCGCACGGTCGCCGAGTGGGGCGGCCGGGCGTTGTCGCTGCTCAAGGCGCACCTGGCGGGCCCGGACGAGGTGGCCGAGGTCTTCGGCGTGCCCTCCGGGCTCGCCGCCGTGGTGCACGAGATGTTACTGCGCAAGCTGTCCACCGAGCCGGTCGAGGACCTGCGCGTCGACTTCGAGGACGGGTACGGCGTGCGGCCAGGCTCCGTCGAGGACGGCCACGTGACGCAGGCCGTCGAGGCGGTCGCCGCGATGCACGCGGCCGGAGCGCTGCCCCGGCGGTGGGGTCCCCGGGTGAAGTCGTTCGCCGACGGGGATCCCGAGCGGTCGATCCGCACGCTGCACGGCTTCGTGAGCGGCGTGGTGGGGCGGGTCGGCGAGCTGCCCGGCGGGTTCACGGTGACCTTTCCCAAGGTGCTGATGGAGGCCTATCTCGGGCAGTTCGCGGGCGTGCTGGAGGAGCTGGAGGCGGAGCTCGGGGTGCGGCTGCGGTTCGAGATGCAGGTGGAGGCGCCGCAGACGCTGCCGTTCCTGCGTGGCGAGCTGAACGAGTCGCTGGGCGGGCGGCTGGCGGCGGCGCACTTCGGGGTCTTCGACTACACGGCCGCGCTGGGGCTGCCGCCGCACGAGCAGCGGCTCGACCATCCGGCCTGCGACCACGCGCGGCACGTCATGCAGACGGCGTTCGCGGGGACGGGGGTGGAGCTGTCGGACGGGTCGCTGGCCGCCTCGCCCGCCTCCGACCGTGCGGGCGATGTGCACGGGTTGTGGCGGCGGCACGCCGAGCTGGTCCGGCACTCGTTGCGGCATGGCTTCTACCAGGGGTGGGACATGCATCCGTCGCATCTGGTGAGCCGGTTCGCCACCGTCTACGCCTTCCATCTGGCCCGCTACGACTCCTACCGGGAGCGGGTGCTGGCCTGGGAGGAGCGGCGCTCGGCCGGGGGCGGGGTGATGGACGAGCCCGCCACGATCCGCACCCTGGCGGCCGCCCTGCGCCGCGCGGACGCCGCCCTGCCTTGACCCCTGACGGCCGGGTTCGGTCGCGTTCGGCCAGGGCACGCCACCGAGAGGTGGTTCAGTCGCGTTCGACCAGGGCACGCCACTGGCGTACCAGGCGCCACTCGACCGGGTCCGACCAGCTCGACCGCACGGCGGAGCCGACGTGGAAGGCGCGGATGCCGTAGTCGAGCAGGGCGGGCACGTGCGCGGGCCGCAGGCCGCCGCCGGCCAGCACGATGGAGCCGTCGCCCGCGTCGGCGCGCGCCTTCAGCACGGGCAGCCCGTCCCCCACGCCGGTGGGCGCGCCGGAGGTGAGCACGGTGGCCAGGTTCGGCAGCAGTCGCACGGCCCGCCAGGCGGCCTGCACGTCGGCGGCGTGGTCGACGGCACGGTGGAACGTCCACGGCAGGGGCGAGACCGCGTGGATGAGCGCCTCGGTGGCGGTCAGATCCACGACTCCCGCGCCGTCGAGGAACCCGAACACGAACCCGGCGGCCCCGGCCTGCTTGAGCGCCTTGGCGTCGCGGCTGAGCCGCTCGACGACGTCGGGGTCGGCGGCGAAGTTCGCGTCGCAGCGCAGCATCACCATCTGGGGCAGCGGGCACTCGGCCGCGATCGCGGCGACCGTCTCCGGGGACGGGGTGAGCCCATCGGCCGCCATGTCGGCCACGACCTCGAGTCGGTCGGCACCGCCCTGTTCGGCGGCCACGGCGTCGCGCACGTTGAGCGCGATCACCTCAAGGAGGGATCCGGTCATGTGGAGAGGTTATATGGCGCTTTGCGCACTAGTGTCAGAGAGTTGACCTCAGCCTTGGACTCCTGCCCTCCGGCCTGGACGCGGCCGGAGGGACGGACGAGCAGGCCGGTGTTCCCCCGCCCGCTACGGAGACCGCACCAGGCCCACACCCCGGTCGGCGACGTCGACTCCCGAGGCCAGCGGGCTGACGGTGGCGCAGGCGAGCAGCCGCGCGATGACCGTGGACGCGGTCGCCGGCAGCGGCGACTTCATCACTTCCTCCCACCACAGCGCCGCCACGCCCGCGACGTGCGGCGTGGCCATGCTCGTGCCGCTCAAGGAGCGCAGCCCGCCCCCGTTCCGGGCGGAGACCACACCCACCCCCGGGGCGCTGATCTGCGGGAAGGTGTTGGAGAAGGGCGCGATGACGAGACCGTTGCCCGTGGGTGACTGCCCCAGCGCGCCGACCGCGATGACGCCTTCCGCGGCGGCGGGCAGCGACACGGCGATCTCGAAGTCCGGGCCGTTCTGGCGCTCGCTCTCGTTCCCGGCGGCTGCCACGATGACGGTGCCGGGGCCGACCGCCCCGCGGGCCGACGCCATCCGCATGAGCGCGTCGAAGAGCCGCAGGTTCGCCCGGTACGCCTCCAGGGCGAGCGACGTGGCGAACCTCGGCTGCCGTCCCATGTCCACCAGCCGCTGCACCATGCCGGGGAAGTCGAACCCGAGGGACATCGAGATCACCTGGGCGCCCTGGTGCAGCGCCCACTCCATGCCGCGCAGCAGCCCTTCGGTGTCGCCGCTCCCGTCGTCGGCGAGCACCTTGCCGATCGCCGCCCGGGTCACCCCCGGAGCGACGCCGATCCGCGTCCCCTCCACCGCCCGGCCGAAGATCGTGCCCGCGCAGTGCGTGCCGTGGCCCTGCTTGTCGCCCACGCCCGAGCCGCTGAAGTCCTCCTGGATCAGGGTCACGCCGGCGAAGGCGGGATGGGTGGCGTCGATGCCGGTGTCGAGCACGGCCACGATCGTGTCGGCGCCCGTCCGTGTCGAGACGTCGGCGCCCACGGCCTTGACGCCCCACGTGACCGCGGCGGCGGTCGCCTCGGACTCGGCCCGGCCGTCGGCTCCGTCCTCGATCGGCTGGATGAGCATGGTCGGCATGACCGGAGCCACCGCCCGTACCTCCGGGTCGCGTGACATCTCCCGGAGCTCGTGCTTGCTGAGCTCGACCACCTCCACGTGCGGTTCGCTGCCGATGCCGAGCGCCAGTGGCGGCACCGGGCCGCCGGCCCGCGCCGACTCCAGCGGACTCGCCGTGCGCACGCCGCTCAGGTCGCGCAACACGCTGTATCTCTCACCCATGGCTTTCCGCCTTCGCTCGACACCGTCCCACGGGAACTTGTGCCCCTGACCGGTTCCGCTGGTTGCCAAGCCATGCTGAAATACCGCAAAACAGGGCGCGCCCTTCCGCCACCCGCCGTTCAAGGCAGCGGTATGGGCTCCCGGTGCCTGCGCTTCTTCGCGACCAGCTCGCGGGCCAGGTGTTGCTGGAGCTCGACGTGCCGGAACTGGTAGTACGGCCCCTCCGTACGCAGCAGGCCCAGGCGATGCGCGTCGTCCAGGAAGTCCATCGCCCTGAGCGGCAGGCTGCCCCTGGTGGCCAGGCGGGGGACGGTCAGGTTGTAGGCCAGCCAGGCGTGGTGGCTGCCCAGCAGGAGCCCGAACAGCAGTCCCGCCAGCCCGCCCCCGATGATCGCGATGAGGCTGAGCTTGAGCCCCCACACGATGAGCGCGCCGATGACCCCGACGGCGAGCCCGCTGACGATCCGGATCACCGTCAGGTTGCGGTCCGCCCGCCAGGTCGAGCGCGGGGATCTCGCGCTGGCGTCCGTGGCCGGACGCTCGACCCACCGGATCAGGCTGAGCACGACGACGAACCCGATACCCGACAGCAGTCCGACCTGTCTCGCGGCCACCAGGCCCGCCTCCTGGTTCCGGAGCAGGGTGCCCGACAGCCAGCCGATGATCGCGCCCAGGATGCCGACGAAGATCCCCGAGGGCAGCACCCGTACCAGGTCGAAGAGCTTGCCCCGCAGGCGGAAGTCCGCGTGCCCCGGCGTCTCCCTGAACCAGGCGCCGGTCGCGAGCACGAACAGGAGCATGGCGAGCACGCCGAGCCCCGCGCCGACGTACGGGACGCCGCCCATGACGGTGTAGACCAGGCACACCACGCCCCCGACGGCGATGCCGCTCCACCATCGCACCGACCAGTTCGGGGTGTGGCGGGCCAGGTGCCACCACGCCAGGTCCCGCGTGTCCACCTCGCTCACGGACAGTTCGCGGCACAGGTACGTCAGCCAGCGGTCGACCTGCTCAGGCGTCCACGCGTGCTGCGGGCGGAAGGGCTGGGCCGGGCCGTCAGCCGGTGGGCGCGTGCTCACCAGGGCGGGGATGAGCTCGTCGCACAGGTGGTCGTGCAACTCGGCGGCGCTGCCCCGGCCGTACTCCAGGAGCGGCGACGGATCCGCGCGGGTGGCGATGTACGTCACGCGGACCAGCCACAGGCCCAGGGACGTCGAGGTCACCTTGGCCAGGGCCGGGGCGCCGCCCGTGCGCAACGACTCCAGCACCTGTGACCAGGCGGGACGCGGGACCGGCGGCAGGCAGGCCTCCAGGTAGTCGGCCGCGGCGACGGCGTCCATGGGCTGCGGCTCGATGACCGCCGCCGCCGTGAGGACGTCGCCGAGCTCGTCCACCGATTCGGCGAACTGCTCCGTGCGGCAGGTGAGGATGAGCTGGTCGTTCTCGCACATCGAGCGGTTCAGCGCGCGCAGCATGTCGGTGCGGGCGTGGTCGGGCAGCTCGTCCAGCCCGTCGATGACGGGCAGCAGCTCACCGCGGGCCGCCAGCGCCTCGGGGATGCAGGGGCCGAGCGCCTCGGCGCGCAACGCGGGATAGTCCATCGCCAGGAACGAGGCCAGCCAGTCCTGCAACCGCGGGTGGACCCGCTCGTCCCAGCGGGAGGCCGACACCAGCACGGGGACGCGCTCGCCGGGCTCCCGGGTGCGGAGCAGTTCGAGGAGCAGCTGCACGGCCAGGGTCGTCTTCCCGGTTCCCGGTCCTCCCAGGATGACCAGCCGCCGGCAGGGCAGGGCCCGGAACCTGGATGCCATGTCCTCGATGTGCATCGGCAGGCCGGGGAAGGCGACGGTGCCCTTGGCGATGATCCCGGGGCGGTCGACGAGCTCGCGCCGCTCGGTCGAGCGCCAGGGCAGCGGCATGGGCTCAGGATCGCCCAGCGAGCGCAGGACCGTCTCCTCCCGCCACTGCTCGGCCACCAGGCCGGCGAGGATGTCCTTGGCGGTGTCGATGTCGGCGGAGGTGGGAGCGCGCGCGGGCGCACGGTGGTCGCGCCACCAGGACATGATCTGCTGCAGAGCGTTCCCCAGCGAGATCACGCTGGTGACCGACGCCACGATCTGGGCGGTTCCCGTGGCCAGGGCCTGAATACCGGACAGCCGCTTCGAGACGATGAAGAGCGCGATGGCCACGGCCAGGAGCACGACACCCCAGAGGAACGCCCCGACGGCTCGCGACTTTCGCTGCGAATATTGTCCAGACATAAATCCATTATGCGGGGAATGGCCCTCAGAAAAGGGGTCGGCACATGCACGCCCGCGGCAAAACCGGGCCAGGCCGTCCGGTGGAATGCCAATCATGCGGCAGCGATCCGGAAATTTCACCTCACGGAGGAAAAGCCCTTCGCGGCCTCCGCGCCCCTGCGCCCGGGAACGACGAGATTGCCGTCCGTGACGAGCATGAACCTCTCCAGGCCCGGAACCACCACGTGCACGGCTACCACGCCACCCGGCAGGGCGCGCACCGTCCGGGCGTAGGCCGTGAAGCCCCGCGCCGCCAGTGCCGCCGACACGATCCGCACCTGCGCGCCGGGCGTTCCGGCCTCGGGCGCGGCGGCAGGGAAGGGCACCACCCGCGCCCGTGCCAGGACTCCGGTGAGCTCGAACCGCCCGCAGGCGGCCAGGGCGGGGTGCGCGTCCAGCGCGGCCGGATCGCGGCGGGTACCCCCGTCCAGCTCCTCGCCCAGGGTGGTCTGGACGAGTTCGGTGAGGGCACGCCAGGCGGCGTGCGCCGGGCTCAGCGAGGTACCCGTGCCGCGCCGGTGCGGATGGCGGGAGGTGGGCGCCGTGTACGCCAGCATGGTGGGCACCCCGAGGTCGCTGGTGATGTCCAGCAGGTGCACCGGGGATCCGGTCAGCTCCCCGGCCACCGCGTACGCCCGGGCGGCGTCGCGCGGCAGCGTCCCCGGGTCGATGAGCGTGGGACGGAACCGGCGCCTGCCGAGAAAGGCCCGTACGAGCAGCAGGGACAGGGCATCGCGCTCGATCGCCTCGTTGAGCGCGTGCAGCAGCGCCTCGGCGGCGGTGACGCCGACGGCCGAGCCGCTGTTGCAGCTGTAACGCATGAGGTGGGCGTAGTCGCTGTCGTCGCCGGCCCGCTCGCGCAGCGGCGCGGCCCCGGCCTCCAGATACCAGGGCGCGGACAGGAACAGCGGCACGAGCACGCCGTCCCCGCCGGCGAGGGCGCGGTATCGCCGGCAGGCCATCCGGCGTCCGGGCATGGAGGCCAGCAGCGGCGCGCAGGCGTCCGCGCGCAGCGGCCCCGCGGCGATCGCGACGGGGGCGGCCGGCTCCACGGTGCCCGGGTCGAATCCGGCGGGTCCCGTCAGGTGATGCTCGATGGCCTCGAAGAGCGCGCCCAGCCGGGCCTCGTCGGGGTCGCCCTTGCCCATCCCGCACGCGACCGGCGCCGGGCCCGCCCGGCTCACGAGCCCGCACCACCAGGCGGCCGGATCACGCCCCCCGCCCACGTCGGCGAGCTCGGCCCGCAGGCCCAGCGCGGCGAGTGCCGCCACCGAGCGCCGTCCGGCCTCGGCGAGCGGCACCTCCCGCTCCAGCGGGCAGCGCGCGGGACGGGCGGTCCTACTCCTCGCCATCCCCGGCCGCCGCCGTCAGCTCCTCCAGCCGGTCGAGCTCGGCCTCGGTGAGGTGCTGGCCCCGCCTGTCCAGGGACGCGACCGATACGTAGTCGACGACGTTACCCATGAGGCTCCCCTTTCTCCTCGCTTCTCACGGTAGCCAGAACGCGCCAGAAGACCAGAAAAGAACAAATAAGCCACCTCAATGACATTTTTAATGACCTGACTTGACTTCCGGCGATGGAGAAGCCCGGGCACCGGAGCCCGAAAGATGGGTCAACAAGCGGTCAATTACCTGCTGGACACCTGGACGGTCACGTGACCCGACGCACACATTCAAAGTGAGATGCCTGCTTTTATACGGGAGCGGCGGACTATTATGGATATATCCACGGAAGTCAGCGAAAGCAGGACGCAGCAGACCAGAGCCGCGGCCGAACGGTACCGCTGGAGCGGTTCCGAACGCGACGAGGCCTGGCGCAGGCGCGAGCAGGGCGAGGCGTTCCCCGACTCCCCCGACATGCTGGCCGCCCGCACCGCCCGCCTCATCCAGCGCAGCGGGCTCCCGGTCGAGGCCGCGCTGGAGGCCACCAGGCCCGACGCCCTCGACCAGCCCCAGATGTACGAGCGCATCCTCGGAGTGGCCAAGGACCTGCAGTCGTGGAGCTTCCTGCCCCGCGGGGCGCGGGCCGCGCGGACGGTCGCCCGCATCTCCGTCGCCGAGAACGGCCGCGAGCTCCCGATCGGCACCGGCTTCCTGGTCTCCCCCAGGCTGCTGCTCACCAACCACCACGTGCTGCCCGACGTCACGGTGGCCGGCTCGGTCATCGTGGAGTTCGACGCCCAGGTCACCGTGGACAACGTCCCCGAGCTCTCCCGGCGGTTCGTCCTGGACCCCGGCACGTTCTTCGTCGCCGACGCCGCCCTCGACTTCGCCCTCGTGCTCGTGAGCCCCGGCGCCGACGGCCACCAGGCCGGGGAGACGTTCGGCTGGAACCGGCTCAGTGTCCAGACGGGCAAGCTCGTCATCGGCGAGCCGGTCAACATCATCGGTCATCCCAGCGGCCGGTTGAAGGAGATCTCCATCCGCGAGAACCGGCTGGAGGCGCGCCTGGACGACTTCCTCCACTACGAGACCGACACCGAGCCGGGAAACTCCGGCTCGCCGGTGTTCAACGACCAGTGGGAGGTCACGGCGCTCCACCACAGCGGCGTCCCCAGAACGGACGACCAGGGGCGTATCCTGCGCCGCGACGGGCAGCCCTGGCGGGAGGGGGACGGCGACGACGCCGTCGACTGGGTCTCCAACGAGGGCGTGCGGATCAGCGTCATCCTCAAGCACCTGGCCGCCCTGCCCCTCGACGAGGCCCGGCGGGCGTACCTGACGGAGATGGGGCCCGAGTCCGGCCTCGCGGCCGTGACCATCCCGCCGCCCGCCTCTCCGGTGGACGGGCCCGTCATGGAAAGGGGCGTGCTCCCCGCCGGCCTGCCCGCCGCCCCCGGCGCGTTCGGCGGGTCCACGCACCTGGTCTACCTGCACGGCCGCGGCCAGGAGGAACAGGCTCCCGAACGGCTGCGCCGGTACTGGACCGCCGGCCTGAACGGCGGGCTCACCCGGGCGGGGCTGGCCACGATCACCCCGGACGACGCGTGGTTCCCCTTCTACGCCAGGCGACTCCTGCCGCTGGAGGCCGTGGCGCCGGGCCCGGGCTCCACGGGGCGCCTGTACGAGCAGCTGGTCGTCGAGGCGGCGGGCCGGACCGGCATGCCGGGGGCACGGCCCGGGAGCATGGAAGGGCTGGGCGACTCCGTCCGCCGCGCCCTGAACTGGCTCGCCGACACCACCGACCTGGACCGGCTGCTCATCGCCGCGATCTTCGCCGACGTGGCCGCCTACCTCGACGACCCGCAGGTCCGCGAGACCGTACTGGACTGCGTGCTGGAGGATTTGCCGCGCGCCGGCCGGCTGGTGCTGGTCGCCCACAGCCTCGGCACGGTGGTGGCCATGGACCTGCTCACCCGGCTCGGCCCGGCGGTGGAGGTCGAGTTGCTGGTCACCGCCGGAAGCCCGCTCGGGCTCGACGGCGTGCACCGGCGCCTGCTCCTCGGCGGGCCGCACCGGCCCGGCCGGGTGGCGCGCTGGTTCAACGCCTGGTGCCCCCTGGACCCGGTGGCCATCGGCTGCCCGCTGGGCGGCCACTGGACCGGCGGCCCGGACGAGGTCGCCGTCGCCAACCCGGTGGGCAAGGCCCACGACATCGAGGAGTACCTCGCCCACCCCGAGGTGGCCCAGCCGATCGGGGCCGCGCTGGACCCGGCGGCCCTGGCGGCGGCGTGGAACGGAGGCGCGCGCCCGTGATCGGCTCGCCTCTCAGCCGTCCCCGATGCCGGTGTTCGCCTCCGGCCTGGCCGGGCGCCAGGGCGCGAAGGCGCTCGCGGTCCGGGGCAGGACGGCCGCCAGCTCGGGGCAGTGCCGCAGGACGACGCTCGTCATGCCGTTGCGGGCGACCCAGTCCATCCCCAGCGGGGTGTAGATCTCGGGCCTGAAGTCGACGGTGAGGAACCTGTCGCTCTGCAGCCGCCTGCTGGCCATGAGGATGAAGATCCGGAACGCCGTGTCGCTGAAGCCGAAGCGCTCGGGCGGGTTCTCGGCGAAGAGCCCGACCATCGTGTCGATGTCGTCGACCGAGCGGTAGACGTCCCGCAGCCGGGCCAGGCTGTCCGGGTCGGTGGTGAGGTCCTCGAAGCGCCGCAGGCGCGGCTGGTGCAGGCCGGCGCGGAAGTCGTTGTAGCGCGGCACGGCACGCCGGCGCGTGCGGACCAGGTCGACCACGGACAGGTCGATGATCTCGCCCTCGCGCTCGAACGCCTGCAGCGCGCGCGGGAAGTTGCGCAGCGTGATGGCCCCGGGATGGGCGATGCCGAGCGAGTAGAGCGAGTTCGCCAGGCCCGTCCGGCGCATGACCGGCTCGGTGGCGGCGCCCTGCACGTCGGTGAAGCCGAGGGTCTCCAGGTGCCGCCCGCTCCGGTGGTCGGCGAGCTGGTAGTCGTCCGGGATCAGCGGGTGCATGCGGTAGACGGTGACGAAGTCCTCGGTGAGCGAGTACAGCGTGCCGTGATGGTCGGGCAGGGTCCGCGGGATGCCGGTGAGCGCGTGCGCGTCGGCCAGCCACAGCCCGAGCTGGGTCAGCCAGTTCTTCGGCGGCCCCTGCCAGTTGGCCGTCAGCCCGATGTCGATCAGCTCGGTGGCGAGGATGGCGGGGGTCCACTCCACGGTGTGGATCTTGGCGATGAGCGCGGAGACGACGAGCCTGGCCGTGTGGTAGACCGACTCCTCGTCCATGCTCGGGTACTCCGCCCGCAGGGCCCGGCACACGGCGTTGTGCTCGCGGGCGAAGAGCGTGTGCATGACGCTGAGCCCGAGCCACCAGTTGTTGCGGAACCCGGTGATCGGGATGCCGTCCGGTCCCGGCACCAGGTGGCCGTCCTCCAGGCGCAGCGACGCGCCGCCGTCCGGCTCGCGCAGGGATCGGGCGACGGTCTCGTCGCCGCCGTAGACCTCCGAGCCGTCCCACCAGTGGGAGGCCGCGTTGGCGGACAGGATCGGCGGGCCCGTGCCGCCGGCCGGGCGCAGGTCGTCGTTCTCGGCGAAGCGCATCACGCCCTCGGGCGCGCCGCCGGGGGTGTTGGTCCAGGTCATGCCGTACGGGAGCGGCACCTCGACGCTCGCCGCCCCGGGCGGGCAGCGCCTGTGGTCCACCCAGTCGTGCACCTGGAACTGGATCCAGGCGGCGGCGATCACGTTCAGCGACCGTGCCGGGATGAAGCTGTCGCGGTGGAGCAGTTCCCTGCTGACGACCACCGGGTTCGGCTCGTCGAACAGGTCCGGCCGGTAGACGGGCCGGAGGTTGCGGCCGAAGGGCGAGCCGAGCGCGCCCATGGCGGGGTCGGACAGGTCGTTGTAGGTGCCGTCGTAGGTGCGCCTGACGAGCAGGGCCTCGTCCAGGGGCGGGGGCACCGGGTGGGGCTGGGGCGGGGCCTGCCGTACCTCGGTGTCGATCAGGTTGTCGCGGCGCAGCACCTGCCGGATGGTGGCCACGTTGAGCAGGCCGATCCAGGTGGGCAGCCTGTGCCAGGGGACGTACCGGTTGAGCACGCCGAACACGCCGCGCAGCAGGGCGGCGACGGCGAGGTTGCGTCTCGGCGTGGGGGTGAGGAAGCGGCGGCCGAGGCGGTGGGCGCTGCCGGCCTCGTAGGCGGCCTTGCGCGCCCGGTTCAGGTTGCCGAGGGGGCGGAAGGCGTCGGTGGTGTTCCACGGGTCGAAGGCGAGCCGGTCGATGCGGGTCTCGGCGGCGCGGGCGTCCGCGGTGCCGAGGTCCTGGCGCGGGATCGTCAGCGTGGCCACCGGGATGACCGGCACGTCCGCGTCCGGCCAGTCGGCGGCGCCGTCCTCGATGGGTGTGAGCCGGGCGTCCTCGTAGCGCTGCACGCACAGCTCGAAGGCGAGGTCCTGCCTGGACAGGCGGGCGGCGAGCTCGTGCGACAGGTGGTCGGCGTCCTCTCGCGGCGGAGGGGGCGCCGCCGGGGTCCCCGGGGCCGGCCGGAGCCGGTAGCGGACCGGGCCGGCCTCGCCCCAGAGGATGGCGCCCTGGCTCCAGTACGTCTCCAGGGCGAGGCTGCGTACCTCGCGCCGGGTTCCGGCGAGCACGGTGCGCCGGATGCGGGCGGCGGTGGACGGGCCGAGTGCCCACGGCAGCTTGACGTACAGCGCGACGGCCTTGCGCAACGGGGTGGCCGCGCCGGCCATGACCTGCGCGAGCACCACGAACTCGCGGGCGTTCCTCGCGGGGGAGACGGGATGGTTGGTCAGGAGGAGGTCGTGGGTCTCCTCCGGTCCTGCCTGGATCCGCAGGGCCGCGCCCCGCAGGTCGGGGGCCGAGTCGGGCCGGTGGGCGCCGCTCGCGTTCGACAGGCGGACGATGACCGGGTATTCGGCGCCGGGCTGGGCGAATCCGGTCCGCAGGTCCTCCGGCAGTGAGGGGAGGAACGTGAGCCTG
The DNA here is from genome assembly GCF_014207985.1 of Nonomuraea rubra. NCBI lineage: Bacteria > Bacillati > Actinomycetota > Actinomycetes > Streptosporangiales > Streptosporangiaceae > Nonomuraea > Nonomuraea rubra. The sequence continues at coordinate 10,167,333 of NZ_JACHMI010000001.1, forward strand.
GCGTTCTCGACGCCGAGGACCGTCTTCGCGTGGAAGGTCCGGTCGATCCCGGCGGCGCCGGTGCGTTCCCTGGTCTTCAGCTGGACGCGCATGAGGTCGCGGGCGAGCCGTTCCAGGATCACCCGTTCCCGCTCGGGGGAGCCCCCGGCGTAACGCTCGTACTGGTCGGTCGTGGAGGGCTCGCGCATCACCGGAGGCTCAGCGACAACGCGCTCCTGCTGCTTGGCCATGTGAACTCCCCCGAGAGTGCGGCCGCGGGATCTTTGTCCGGCATTCCCCTGGCCAGGGCGGACAATGCGCCCCTTTCCCCAGCGCTGCCCATTCTTGGGAGAACGGCCATCTTCCCCATGAGATGACCGCCGTGTCCGGGATCGTCCGGCTATCGCGGGGAGAGCCGGCCGCTGGTGAGGTCGCGGGCGACCCGGGCGAGCGCGCGGATCCGGGCGTTCTCCTGGGACGTGCGCCAGACGAGCCCGAGCGGGATGGGCGGCAGGTCGTGAATCGGCACGAGCACCACCTGATCGTTCCCGAAGTGCCGCATCTGCACCGTCGGATGCACCACCTTGCCCCGGGCGATGAGGCTGGCCGCCTCGGCCACGGTCCTGACCGGCTCCGGGTGTGTCCGCAGGACGCGCCCTGACGGGGTGCGCACCGGCAGGATCGCCTGCCGGAGCCGGTCGTCCAGGCCGCCCACCGCCCAGTTGGGCACCAGGTGGTCGGCGAGCGCCTCGACAGACACGCTGCGTTCGCGGGCCAGCGGATGGCCGGCGGCCACGGCCAGTGCCCGGGGCCGGCGGGTGATCCTCGGGCCGATCGTGAAGCCCGGTGAGCCCACGACCAGCCAGTGCGCCAGCACGTCGATCTCGCCGGACCGCAGCGGCTCGTGCGCGTCGAGCACCGCCACCTCCCGCAGCGACAGGACACAGTCAGGGCACACCCGTTCGAACGCGGTGACGAGCCGATCGAGCGCCGGCCCGCACGTCGTGGCCCTGCACATCTGGGACGGGCGCACGCCGGTCGAGGAGGTGCTGCGGGCGATGGACGACCTGGTGCGCGCAGGGAAGGTGCTGTATGTCGGCATCTCCGACATCCCCGCGTGGCAGGTGTCGCGCATGCAGGAGATCGCCCGGCTTCGGGGCTGGTCACCGCTGGTCGCCCTGCAGATCCCGTACAGCCTGGTCGAGCGGACCGTGGAGCGCGAGCTCATCCCCATGACCGAGGCCATGGGACTGGCGGTCCTGCCCTGGTCGCCCCTGGCGGGCGGGGTGCTCACCGGCAAGTACGGCCGCTCGGACCTGGAGACCGATGGCGGCATGGGCGCTCGCAAGGCGGTCGCGGCGGGCAACGGGTTCCTCACCGAACGGGCGCTGAAGATCGCAGCGGTGGTGCAGGAGCTCGCCGCCGAAGCCGGCACCACGCCGTCTCGCGTCGCGCTGGCCTGGACGCTGCTCAACCCCGCCGTCGTCTCCTCCCTGGTGGGCGCCAGGACGCTCGCCCAGCTCAAGGACAATCTGGGCGCCCTGGAGATCGAGCTCGACACCGGGCAGCGGGCGAGGCTGGACGAGGTCAGCGCCGTCGATCCGGGCTTCCCGCACGACATCCTGGGCCGCCTGGCCGCGTCGCGGTAGGCGGCGAGTCCGGACGGACCGGGGCGACCGGCCCGCCGTTCCGGCGCCCATGGGGCGAGGCCCGGCTCCATCGGGCCGGGCCTCACCATGAACGGGTTACGCGCTGATCAGCTCGGCGACCGTGAGGTCACGGAAGACCGTGGTCTGCACGTCCTCCGACGGGCGCTGGAAGAGCGCGCCCGACGATCGGTGCGGCAGGTCCACCGTGCGTACGTGACGGAAGCCGCGATCGCGGTAGTAGCCCTGCAGCCGCGGGTTGGCCTTGGCGCAGTCGAGGCGGACCCAGGGCAGGCCCGCCGAGAAGGCCGAGGCGCAGGCCCAGTCGAGCAGGGCGTCCCCGAGGCCGGAGCCCGACCAGGGGCGGGCGACGGCCAGCTTGTGGATGTAGAGCGCGGCCCCCGGGTCGTCGGCGAGAGTCCAGAACTCGGGGTCCGCGTGGTCGTCGATGGCGATGGTGGCCACCGGCGGGGCCGATTCGTCGGGGTCGAGGTATCTGAGCTCGTCGTCCAGGAGGAAGAGCACGCGCTCCTCGATCAGCGGCTCGATGCGCTCGGGGCCGAACCCTCCACGGGGCCATTGCCGCACTCCCTGCGTGTACAGCCACTCGGCGGTGTCGGCGAGCAGCGTGAGGACGCCGGGAAGGTCCGCGGGTTCCGCTCTGCGGAGTGAGAGCGGGTGAAGGAGGGTGTTTGTGTGCATAGTAGTACCCTTCGTTGCGTTGGGTGTCCGCGCCTGCGCATAGCGTGATGACGCAATGTCGCATAGGGGCGAAATGGGGCCTCAACCCGATATATATGGATAAATGGCGATTTAGGGGAGTATGCACGACTCCCCCAGGCCAGCGAGGCGGCTATTTCTCGCTGCGCCCGGCCGGCGGGATCACCCCTTCACCCACGAGCTCGTCAGCGGCGATCGAGCTCGTATCTGATCAGATGTTTGTCGGCTGGCAAAACCGACACGGCGACACGCACTGGCATGTCCGCCCCGTCGTACCCCACTCGGACGTACACCATGACTGGTGTACCGAGCTCCAGTTGGAGGCGTTCGGCCTCCTCCTGGTTGGGCATGCGCGCCCAGATGTCGTCCACGACGCGCACCTGCGCATGGCCCAGCTCTTCCAGCACCCGGTTCGCCCCTCGCGCGATGTCTCCAGGCCTGGCGATCTCGGAGTCCGCGACCAGGTCGCGGGGGAAGTAGGAATCGTTGGTGTTGTACGGCTGCCCGTCCACGAAACGCAGACGGCGTCTCACCACCGCCAATTCCCCATCGGCCAGCTCCAGCCTGCTGGCGATCTCCTCGACGGGAGACACCGTCAGCACCTCGATGTACTGGCTGGGTGCGCGGCCTTCCTGCCCGACGGCGTAGGCGAACGCCTCGCGCAGTTCCCCGCTGGGTTGCGGCTCCAGCTCCCGCTGCGGATAGATCAGCAGCGGTCTGCGGTCCCTGACCACGGTGCCGCGCCGCGGCGTGCGCGTTACCAGACCCTCGTTGACGAGTTCGCCGAGGGCCAGCCTCACCGTGTTCCTGCTCACCCCATGGTCTTCCATGAGCTGCGCCTCGGTCGGCAGCTGTGCCCCGGGGCCGAGGACACCCGAGTAGATGGCTCGTCGCAACTCCGAAGCCACCTGCTGATACAGCACCGACCTTGCCACTTTCACCCCTTTTGTTCCAACAATTTAGACGATCTGGTTCTAGCAGGCCACAACCCCTTGACCGAACCGCCTCCACCGGCCCATCATCCATTCGTTGGTACAAATCCATCTAAAGGCCGGTGAGGGGGTGAAGGCCAGTGTTGCCGGTCCGCACGGGTACGCCATACCTGCCCTGGCATGACCCTCGCGAAGCAACACGTTTACTGCGTTACGCGTTGACTCGCCAGCGGTTCACCCACACCTACCAGAGCATTGGCGACGGCATGCCCGAGCCATCGGTGCTGACTGAGCTGACCGTGTGGTGCGACGACGGATCCTTAGTCGGGAACAAGGAGGGTGGCGCCCCCGTCACGCATCGCGTTGATGACCCGGTTGGTGCAGCTCAACGCATCGCCGCACGTCGCCGGCGACAGGGACCTTCGCGCTCCCCCATCGACTCCGTGTGCGAGTCAACGGTCTAGGACTCCATCCCTCGCCGGAGTCCTGGCGCCGTCGCACGCGGGGCAGGAAGCGCGTCCTGGCGGGTCCCCCACGCCCGCCAGGACGCGCTTTCCTCCGAGGACCGGCCATCGCCTTCAGCCTCCATCTCCCGATGGGGGCTTCTTCTTTGCCCGCGGGCGGGCCGCGCGACCTCCGGGTCGCGCCCGCCGCCGATTCCGTACCGCTCACGTCTGCCACCAAGTCCGGGTCGTCCTCCTCGACGACACCTGATGCCACAATCATCGACCCTCGGAGCCCGACCTGGGGGCTGCTTCGTGATGGTGGGACTGGTGGGATTTACCGGTACGAATCGAATTTCCCGGACGAGGTCAGTCGGCGGGAGAATTTTCACCGGACCGGATGGCGATGCAACTTTCCGGCATCCAGTCGAGCACGATCAACTCCTCGTCCACCTGCGTGAACACCCCGCGGACCCGCTCCCCCGCCTCCGGCGGACGCTCCGCGCGCCAGTTCCCATACACCAGACCGCCCGGAACGGCCTTCAAACGAACCATTACCACTAGGTATGGATCGCGGAGCCCCGGAACGAAGGGCTGACGGCTGACGATCCAACTCTCAACCTCTCCCTCCGGCGCCACCTCCCGCCACCGCCACCCCTCCGTACGGCAGGCCGCGCAGAACGCCCGCGGCGGGAACCGGAGAGTGCCGCAGGCGTCACACTCCTGCACCGCGAACTCCCGCCTGGCGACCCGCTCCCACCACGCGCGCGAGTCACGGTCGGGCTCGGGACGGTAGCCGGGCATCACGCCCTCCTCAGGATCAGCGCGGACGTGGCGGGCAGGACGTAGCCGGGCTGCGCCGTGGAGAGCGCCACCTCGGCGCCCGGCACCTGGCGGTCCCCGGCCTCGCCTCTGAGCTGGGAGACCGCCTCGGCGATGTGGTTGATCCCGTGGACGTACCCCTCCGACAGGAAACCCCCGTGCGTGTTGACCGGGAGCGCGCCGTCCAGCGCGGTGGCCCCGGAGGCCACGTACGGGCCGCCCTCGCCCTTGGGGCAGAAGCCGTAGTCCTCGAGCTGCACGATCACCGAGTAGGTGAAGCAGTCGTACAGCTCGGCCACGTCGACGTCCCCCGGCCCGAGTCCCGCCTGGGCGTACAGGCGGGGGGCCAGGGCGGCGGCGGCCGTCACCGTGGGGTCGTCGCAGGACAGGTGCGAGGTGCCGCCGCCCCACGCCGCGGCCGAGACGAGGACCGGGGGGCGGCGCAGCGAGCGGGCACGCTCGGCGGTGGTGACGACCACGGCGCAGGCCCCGTCCGTCTCCAGGCAGCAGTCCAGGAGGCGGAACGGCTCGGCGATCCACCGGCTGGCCAGGTAGTCGTCCAGGGTGATGGGGGTGCGCATGAGGGCGCGCGGGTTCTTGGCGGCGTTGGCCCGCTGGGTGACGGCCAGGGCGCCGAGGTGCTCGGCCCTGGTGCCGTAGCGCAGCATGTGGGCGCGGGCGTACATGGCGAACTGCTGGGCCGGTGCCACGTACCCGTAGGGGGCCTGGTACTGCACTTCGAAACTCGCGGGCAGGCCCCGCCCGGTGCCGCCCATGCGGAACTCCGAGCGCGCGTTGATGGCCCGGTAGCAGACGACGGTCTCGGCCAGGCCGGCGGCCACGGCGAGCGCGGCCTGCCCGACGACCGCGTGGGAGACGCTGCCGCCGCCGAACTGGTCGAGGTGCCAGGACAGGTCCGCCAGCCCCAGGGCGGGGCCGACCAGGGTGGGCGGGGCCGAGTCGCCGACCCGGTGGGTGGCCAGGCCGTCCACGTCGTCAGGCGCCAGGCCGGCGTCCTCCAGCGCGGCGAGCACGGCACGGCAGGCCAGCGTCAGGGTGCTGACGCCGGAGTCCTTGGTGAAGGGCGTGTAGCCGACCCCGGCGATGGCGGTGTGATCCGAGAATTCAAGCAAGCGCTTGGGCACACCCGTCACGGTAGGCAGGCTCCTTCCAGCCTGTCAACGCAGGTGAGGGAGTGCGACTTGACACCCCTTCCGGGTTGCCCCTAGCGTCCAAGCAAGCGCTTGGTAAGATGACTTCTGTCGGCGCACCGAGGAGGCGGACCATGAGCACACACGCTGCCCGGCTCATCACGCCGGACGGCTGTCGCAGCCTTCCGGCGCCCCACCAGCGCAGCAGGATTCGCAACGGAGCCGCCATGCCGACGGGGCACTCGCACCACAGCCAGAACGGCCAGCTCGACAGCCGCCGTTTCCGGCAGGTGCTCGGCAGGTTCGCCACCGGCGTGGTGGCGATCACGGCCGTCGACCCCATGGACGGGCAGCCGTGCGGCCTGGCCGCCAACTCCTTCACCTCCGTCTCGCTCGACCCGCCCCTCGTGGCGTTCTGCGTCGCCTACACCAGCACGAGCTGGCCGCGGCTGCGCGGTGCGAAGGCGCTCACCGTGAACGTGCTGGCCGAGCACCAGCAGGCCGTGTGCGCGCAGCTCGCGACCAAGGGCGGCGACAAGTTCGCCGGCCTCACCTGGACGGTCTCCCCCGGCGGCAACCCGGTGCTCGAAGGCGCGCTGGCCTGGCTCGACTGCGCCGTCGAGGCCGAGCACCCGGCGGGCGACCACGTGATCGTGGTGGCCAGGGTGCTGCAGCTCGACACCCACGCGGAGGGCGGCCCGCTGGTGTTCTTCCGCGGGGGCTACGGGGGGTTCGTTGAGCCTTCGTGAGGAGGCGCGGGCCTGGCTGGAGGAGAGCCTCGGCGGCGAGTTCGCCGGCGCCAGGGGCCTGGGCGGCCCCGGGCGCGAGCACGAGGGCTTCGAGCCGAGGCGGGCGTGGGAGCGCCACCTCGGCAAGCACGGCTGGACCTGCCTGGGCTGGCCGCGGCGCTACGGCGGCCGCGCCGCCTCCATCGCCGACCAGGTCGCCTTCCACGAGGAGTACGCCAGGGCCGGCGCCCCCGCCCGCCTGGGCCTCATCGGCGAGGGCCTCATCGGCCCGACCATCCTGGAGTACGGCACCGACGCCCAGAAGGAGCGCTTCCTGCCGCCCATCCAGCGGGGCGAGGAGCTGTGGTGCCAGGGCTACTCCGAGCCCGAGGCCGGCTCCGACCTGGCGAACGTCCAGACCAGGGCCAGGCTCGACGGCGGCGACTGGGTGATCACCGGCCAGAAGGTGTGGACGTCGCTCGCGCAGTGGGCCGACTGGTGCTTCGTGTTGTGCCGGACCGAGGAGGGCTCGCGGCGGCACCACGGGCTGTCGTACCTGCTGGTCCCCATGCGGCAGCCGGGAGTCGAGGTCAGGCCGATCGTGCAGCTCACCGGGACCTCGGAGTTCAACGAGGTGTTCTTCGACGGCGCGCGTACCGCGGCGGGCAACCTTCTCGGCGCCCCCGGCGAGGGGTGGCGGGTCGCCATGGCCACGCTCGGGTACGAGCGTGGCGTGTCCACGCTCGGGCAGCAGATCGGGTTCGGGCGGGAGCTCGCCGAGGTCGTCGAGACGGCCAGGCGGACCGGCGCGATCGACGACCCGGTGCTCCGCGACCGGCTCGTCCGCTCGTGGCTGGAGCTGCGGATCATGCGGCTGAACGCGCTGCGCATGCTCCGCCCCGAGGCCGGGCCCGAGGTGTCGATCGCCAAGCTGTACTGGTCGGAGTGGCACCGCAGGCTGGGCGAGCTGGCGCAGGCCGTCCAGGGCAGGGCCGGGCTGGTCGCGGGCGCGGACGGTGAGCTCGGCGAGCTGCAGCGGCTCTACCTGTTCAGCCGGGCCGACACCATCTACGCCGGCTCCAGCGAGATCCAGCGCAACCTCATCGCCGAACGCACCCTGGGCCTGCCCCGCTGACCCCGCCGCCCTTGGCCGACGTCTGGCGGAACCCCGCCAGCCCCCGCCGACCTCCTGCGGACCCTTGCCGACCCTCGCAGATCGGAGTCGCCGATGCCACCGCCGTACCCGAAGGCCCACGGGCTGCTCGACGGAAAGGTCACGCTGGTCACGGCCGCGGCGGGGGCGGGCATCGGCTACGCCACGGCCAGGCGCTGCGCCGAGGAGGGCGCCACGGTCGTCCTGTCGGACCGGCACGAGCGCCGCCTGGCCGCCGCCGCCGAGTCGCTGGCGGAGCTCACCGGCGTCAAACCGCTCGCCGTCCCGTGCGACGTGACGTCGCAGGCACAGGTGACGGCGCTGTTCGACGCGGTGGTGGACGCGCACGGCCGGCTGGACGTGCTCGTCAACAATGCCGGCCTCGGCGGTACGGCGCCGCTGGCCGAGATGACGGACGAGCAGTGGCACGCCGTCATCGACGTCACCCTGAACGGCACCATGCGCTGCACCAGGGCGGCGCTGCGGCACATGATCCCCCAGGGCCGCGGCGTCATCGTGAACAACGCCTCCGTGGTCGGCTGGCGGGCCCAGCGCGGGCAGGCGCACTACGCGGCGGCCAAGGCCGGGGTGATGGCGCTGACCAGGTGCGTGGCGCTGGAGGTGGCCGAGCACGGGATCCGGGTCAACGCGGTGGCGCCGTCGCTGGCCGTGCATCCGTTCCTGGCGAAGGTGACCAGCGAGGAGCTGCTGGCGGAGCTGGCGGCCAAGGAGGCGTTCGGGCGGTCGGCCGAGCCGTGGGAGGTGGCGAACGTGATCGTCTTCCTGGCCGGCGACTACTCCTCGTACATGACCGGCGAGGTGGTGTCGGTTTCCTCCCAGCACCCCTGACGATATCTTGTGGGACAGGATATCGTGGGCTCATGAATATGACGGAGCCCATGTTCCTGGCGCTGACCGCGCTGGTGGACGAGCCCCGGCACGGCTACGGGATCGTCCAGGAGGTCGATCGGCTGTCGGCGGGGCGCGTCCAGCTCAAGATCGGCACCCTCTACGGCGTGCTCGACCGGCTCTCCGCCGCCGGCCTGGTGGCGCTCGACCGGGAGGAGGCCCAGCAGGGGCGCCTGCGGCGCTACTACCGGCTGACCGACGAGGGCGCTGCCGCCCTGCGGGACGAGGCCGCCAGGATGGCCGCCACCGCCGAGACCGCCACCGCCCGCCTCCGCGCCAGAACAGCGGGAGGCGCCGCGTGAGCCTGCCAGTGAACGGCGAAGAAGGCCGTGCGAGTCTGCCGGCGAACGGCGAAGAGGGCCGCATGAGCGCGCCGGCGGCCGGCGCGGGGAGCCGCTTGAGCCCGGCGACGGCCGGCGAAGAGGGCCGCACGAGCCTGCGGGTGAGCGGCGCGGGGAGCCGTGTGAGCCTGCTCGAACGGCGGTATCGCGCCGTGCTGCGCCTGCTGCCCGCCTCCTACCGCGCCGAGCGCGAGGAGGAGATGGTGGACGCGTTCATGGAGATGTCCGGCGACGTGTCCGACGAGCTGAACCCGCGACCGGCGTGGGGCGAGATCGCCAGCGTGCTGGCGCTCGCGGTGCGGTTGCGGTTCGGCGGCACGGGCGCCGACCCCCGCCTGTTCGCCTGGGGCGAGAGCGTGCGGCTGCTCGCCCTGCTCGGGCTGGCCTTCCACGCCATGGGCGGCGTCTACACGGGCGTGGAGCTGCTGCGCACGCTGGTCTTCCAGGTGCAGCCCGGCCTGGCGGGCGCGCCAGGCTCCTTCGAGCGGCTGCTGGCCGTCGCCGTCTCGCTCGCGTACCTCTGCTCGACGGTCGCGTTCCTGGCGATCATGCGCGGCCACGTCAGGACGGCCAAGATCACGGCTGTCGTCGGCGCGGCCCCGGCGCTGGCCTACACGCTGATCCCGATGATCCTGGCCGGGCCGGTGATGGACCGGCCGCTGTCGGAGCCGGCGACCCTGGTGTTCACGGCGGTGCCGGTGATCGCGCTGCTGCTGGGCTTCCACGGCGACGCCGCGCCGCGCCGCCGCTCATGGGCGCTGGCCCTGTCGCCCCTGGCCGCGGGCCTGGCGGTGCTGGGCTGCACGTGGCTGCTGGTCGCGCTGCGGCTGCCCGACGCCGACTGGCTCTACCTGTGGCTCGATCTCGGCACGGCGATCCCGGTGTGGGCCGCGGGCGCGGTGGCCGTGCTCACCCGCCGGAGCGCGCCGCCGCAGGCGCTGGCGATGTCGGCCGCCGGGCTGCTCCTGCTGCTGATGCGGCTGACCCTGCTCGGCAACCTCCCCGACGGCCCGGCGTGGCTGACGGTCTGTGCCCAGTGCGCGCTGCTGTGGAGCCTGTCCGTCGCGCTCGCCTGGGTGGGGGCGCGCGGCCTGCCTGCCAGGCGGCCCGCGTTCCAACCCTGACTCGCCCGGGTCAGGGAAAGATCGGGGTAGGCGACAGGGGATCCGGGATCTAGTGTCCGGAACATGGGCACACGCTCCTCTTTCCTGCTCGATGTCCTGATGACGGAGTTCGGCGAGTCGATCAAGCGGGACCCCGCGGCGTTCAGGCGGAAGTTCCGGAAGATGGCGGCCTCGCCGTTCGCCTTCTACCGGGGCAGCGCCTGCCTGTTCTACGCGGACCTGGCGGACACGTACGCCGACGAGTCCTACCTCGACGGCCCGACCAGCAGGGTCTGGATCCACGGCGACCTGCACGCGGAGAACTTCGGCACGTACATGAACGCCTCCGGCGAGCTGGTCTTCAACGTCAACGACTTCGACGAGGCGTACGTGGGCCCGTACACCTGGGACCTCAAGCGGTTCGCGGCGAGCGTGGCCCTGCTCGGGTACGCCAAGGCGCTGTCGGACGACTCGATCAGCGTGCTCGTGACCGACTTCGCCGGCGCGTACCTGGTGGAGCTGGGCGCCGTCGCGGCGGGCGGGGACGACGCGATCGGCTCGCTCACGCTCGGCACCACCAGCGGGGTGCTGCACCGGGTGCTGCAGCGCGCCCGGCTCAGCACGCGCGTGGCGCTGCTGGACGCCGAGACCGTGATCGACGACTACGACCGGCGCTTCGCGCTCATGGAGGGGCGCGAGCCGGTGGACGCGGCGACCAGGACGTCGGTGCTGGACGCGTTCGCCGACTACCTGACCACGCTGCCGGTGACGGTCAGCCCCGTCGAGCACGTGATCAAGGATGTGGCGCTGCGCAAGGGGGTGGGCATCGGGTCGGCAGGGCTGCCGTCGTACAACCTGCTGCTCGAAGGACGCTCGCAGGCGCTGGAGAACGACGTCATCCTCTACATGAAGCAGGCGGCGGTGCCGGCGGTGGCGCGGCACGTCACCGACGAGCGGGTGGCCTCCTACTTCCGGCACCAGGGGCACCGCACGGCGGAGAGCCAGCGGGCGCTGCAGGCCTACGCCGATCCCTGGCTGGGCTACACCGTGCTGGACGGGGTGGGGCAGCTCGTGGCCGAGGTGTCGCCGTACTCCGCCGACCTGGACTGGGACGACGTCAACGAGCCGGACGAGCTGCGCTCGATCATCCAGGACCTGGGGCGGGCGGTGGCGCGCATGCACTCGGTGGCCGACGACGAGTCCAGCCACGATCTCGTGGACTTCTCGACGGAGGAGGCGATCGTGGCGGTGATCGGCGACGACAGGGCCGGTTTCGTCGGGACGCTGGTGGAGTTCGCCCACCGGTACGGCGCGCAGGCCCGCGACGACCACCAGCGGTTCGTGGACCTGTTCCGCAACGGGCGGCTGCCGGGAGTCTGACTCCCCGGCAACCAACCGGCCGGCAGGGGTACGGCTCCTGGCAACCGACCGGTCGGTATGGCATGCTTCCAGAACATGACTCTGTTCTCAGTGGAAGGCAAGACCGTCGTCGTCACCGGCGGGTCGCGGGGTATCGGGCGCATGATCGCCGCCGGGTTCATGGAGGCGGGGGCGACCGTCTACATCTCCGCCCGCAAGGCGGCCGAGGTCGAGAAGACGGCTGCCGAGCTGGGCTGCTTCGCCGTACCCGCCGACCTGTCCACGCCCGAGGGGCTGGAGCGGCTGGTGTCGGCGGTGGACGGGCCCCTGCACGTGCTGGTGAACAACGCGGGCGCCACCTGGGGCGCGCCGCTGGAGGAATATCCCGAGCACGCCTTCGACAAGCTCTGGAACATCAACGTCAAGGGCGTCTTCTACCTGACCCAGCGGTTCCTGCCGCGGCTGAGGCAGGCCGCCACCGCGGACGACCCGGCCCGGGTGATCAACGTGGGCTCGATCGACGGCATCAAGGTGCCCGCCCTGGAGAGCTTCGCCTACTCCTCGACGAAGTCCGCCGTGCACATGCTCACCCGGCACCTGGCCAAGCGCCTGGCCAAGGAGCACATCACGGTCAACGCCATCGCCCCGGGGCCGTTCGACTCGAAGATGATGGCGTTCGCGCTCGACGACCCCGCCACCCGCGAGGTCATCGCCTCCAACGTGCCCCTGGGCCGCATCGGCCGCCCCGAGGACATGGCAGGGGCCGCGATCTACCTGTCGTCGCGGGCGGGGGCGTACCTGACCGGCACGGTCATCCCGGTGGACGGCGGCATCTCCTGCTGATCAGAGCCTGATCAGAGCCCGGCCAGAGCTGGTCAGGGCTGGTCAGAGCCTGGTCAGAGCAGCTCGCGCAGCGCCGTCGCGAAGCGGGCCGCCGCCTGCGGCTCGTAGTTCAGGAAGAGGTACGGCTCGGTCAGCTCCACCTCGATGACCGCCGGCTGCCCGCCGGAAAGCCGGACCAGGTCGATCCTGGCGTAGAGAAGGACATGGGGTATGGCGGTGAGCACCTTCTCGGCGAGTTCGACCTGGTCCGGGGCTGGGGTGCGCAGGCGGGCCCGCGCGTTGTCGGCCTCCGTCGCGCCGGTGGCCAGCATGGCGCTGCGGCGGACGGCGTGGCTGAAGCGGCCGTTGAAGTACAGCAGCGAGGTCTCGCCCTCCGACTCGACCATGTCGAGGTACGGCTGCACCATCGGCGTGCGCCCCGCCGCCTCCAGCTCCGCCGCCAGGCGCGCGGCCTCGGCGCGGTCGCCGGTCCTGGTGGTGTCACGGGCGCCGCCGGACACGGACGGCTTGACGACGTACTCCGGCCAGTCCGGCAGCTCCCGCGACGACCAGTGCGTGGGCACGATCGGCACGCCCAGGTCGCGCAGGTAGGTCTTGTCGGTGTTGGACTCGAGCACGGCGTACGGGTTCAGCAGCCTCGTGACGGCCTGCACGCGGCGAGCCCAGGCGAGGAACTCCTCCCGCCTGAGGATGTAGTCCCAGACGGAACGGACGACCACGGCGTCGTACGCGCTCCAGTCGACGGTCGCGTCGTCCCACCGTTCGGCGCGCCCCTCGATGCCCGCCTCCCGCCAGGCGGCCAGCACCGGCTCGCGCTCGTCGTCCGTATCGAAATCCGCAAAAGTCACATAAGCGCAGATAGTCACGCAGTGATATTAATCTGGCGCGAGCCGGGCCATTTCGGACCCGGCTCGCACGCGATCACGGGCGCGCCGCGCTCAGGCGTCCAGCGGCGCCGCGCGCCCGCCCGATCAGCCGGCCCCGATCAGCCGGCCCCCATCAGTCGTGCACGTCGTCGACGATCACGTCGCTGCCGTTGGTGCCCGTCACGGTGTTGCCGTTGACGTTGTTGATCCCGGTCGCGCCATGGCCGTTGACGTTGGCGTTGAAGACGTTGCCGAAGTTGTTGCCCGACTGCGAGGAGTCGCGGTTGGAGCTGGAGTTACCTGCGTTGGTGTCGGCGTGGGCGGGGGCCGACAGCAGGGTCACGCTCGCCGCCGCGGCGACGATGCCGGTCATGCAGAGCTTCTTCATCATGTCGATGTCCTTTCCGAATGCTGAGCTCGGACGTCAGCCGGTCAGTAGAAGATGTACGTCACCGCGATCCCGCCGTTGGTGGCGGTCGTGGCGAAGCCGTTGACGTTGTTGACGTTGGTCGAGCGACCTTCGCCGTGGTTACCGGCGAGGACGTCACCGAAGTTGTTGCCTGACTGGGACGAATCGCTGTTGCCACTCCGGTTGGCGGACCAGGTGTCACCGGTCAGGGGACCGGCCCAGTCGTCATCAGCGTGAGCGGGAACCGCAAGCAGTGCGCCACCGGCCACCGCCGCCAGCACGGCCGAGACGGCGCACACCTTTCTGATCACTTCTGCTCCTTCGCCAGTGGGAGGAAGCCCCCCAGGACGGCGGCCGCCGGGCCCAGACGCGCCGGCCACCTGTTGGGCGTTCCTTTGACCTCAGGGGATCAAGGTCAGTGCGAGCATATAACTTCTCGTGGTCAATCGGTAGCACTGCGTAGTCAGAACATAGTTCGGACCATACGCTGACAGGGGATGTCAGTGACCTGCCCCTACCTTCGCCCGCATGATCTACGAGCTGCGGCGCTACCTCATGCGGCCCGGGCGGCGGGACACGCTCATCTCGCTGTTCGAGCGGGAGTTCATCGAGTCGCAGGAGGCCACCGGCATGCGCGTCGTCGGGAGCTTCCGCGAGGTCGGCGAGCCCGACACGTTCCCCTGGCTGCGCGCATTCCCCGACATGACCAGCAGGAAGCAGGCACTGGAGGCCTTCTACGGCGGCCCTGTGTGGCTCGCCAACCGCGACGCCGCCAACGCCACCATGACCGACTCCGACGACGTGCTGCTGCTGCGCCCGGCGGGACCGGAGTTCCCCTCCTGGGAGCGGCCGGCCACCGCCGAGACCTGCCCTTCGTCACTCTACGTAGCCACCGTCCATCACGTGGACGGGGACGACTTCGCCCAGCTCTTCCACCGTGAGGCCGTGCCCGCGCTGGCGGAGGCCGGCGTCACGCCGGTCGCCTGCCTGGAGACCGAGCACTCGGAGAACACCTTCCCGCGACTGCCCGTCCGGACCGGCGTGCAGGTGTTCGTGTGGTTCGCCCGGTTCGAGACACCGGAGGAGGAGCGCGAGGTGAAGCTGCCCATGCTGGAGCCCCGCTTCACCGCACCCCCGGAGCGGCTGCGCCTGCGACCCACCGCCCGCTCGTCCCTGCGCTGACACGAGCTCACGACGCCGGTCGGGAACCCGCACGCCGGTCGGGAGCTCAGACCAGGTGCCGCCAGGCCGGGACCTCGCCGCCGCCGTCCACCCGCACCTCGGCGCCCGTCACGTAGCCCGGTGCGGCCAGCCACAGGCACACGGCGGCCACGTCGGCGGGCGTGGCCATGCGACCCGCCGGGATGGCCTGGCCGTCGAGGTCGGTGCGGCCGCCGTAGTGGTCGGTGGCGTCCTGGGTGGCGGCCAGGCCGACGACGACCGTGTTGACCCGTACCAGCGGGGCCCACTCGGCGGCCAGGCAGCGGGCCAGGTGGTGCAGGCCGGCCTTGGCGGCGCCGTACGCGGACGTGCCGGGCGAGGGCCGGGCGCCGCTCGCGCTCCCGATCATCACGACGGCCCCGCCCGAGGCGGCGAGCAGCGGGTAGGCGCGCTGCGAGACCAGCAGCGGAGCCGTCAGGTTGAGCTCGATGACGCGGGCGTGCAGGCGCGGCGAGGTGCCGTCCAGCGGGGCGTGCGGGGAGCCGCCCGCGTTGTTGACCACCACGTCGAGCCGGCCGAACCCGCCGATCAGCCGATCGACCTGCTCAGGGTCCCGCACGTCCGCCTGCACGAACCGGCACCCGGGACGGCCGGATCCCGCCTGTTCAGGTCCCGCGCGTTCAGGCCCTGCACGTCCGGACACGGCACGTTCGGACACGGCACGTCCGGACACGGCACGTCCGGACCCAGCGCGTTCAGACACGGCGCGTTCAGACACGGCGCGTTCGGGCGCGGCGCGTTCGGGCGCGGTGCGTTCGGGCGCGGTGCGGGCGCAGATGGTCACGTCGGCGCCCGCCGCCTGGAAGGCCGCGGCGATGCCGGCGCCGATGCCCCTCGTGCCCCCCGTCACCAGGACGGACTTGCCCGCGTAGTCGTAAGTCACGGTCACGGGTGCTACCGTACCAAGCAAGCGTTAGGGAGGTACATTGGGCATCTCAGTGCGGGAAGGGCCGATCGCCGAGGTGGTCGTGGACGTTCCGCCGGTGAACGCGCTGCCGGTGCGGGCCTGGCAGGAGCTGGCAGAGGCGGTACGGGCGGCCGGCGACGACCCCGCGACCAGGGTGGTCGTGCTGCGGGCCGAGGGACGCGGCTTCAACGCCGGGGTGGACATCAAGGAGATGCGCGAGACCGAGGGCTTCACCGCCCTCGTCGGGGCCAACCGGGCGTGTTACGCGGCCTTCGCCGCCGTGTACGAGTGCGCCGTCCCCGTGATCGCGGCCGTCCACGGCCACTGCCTGGGCGGCGGCATCGGGCTGGCGGGCAACGCCGACATCGTGGTGGCCGCCGAGGACGCCTACTTCGGGCTGCCCGAGGTGGACAGGGGCGCCCTGGGCGCGGCCACGCACCTGGCCCGGCTGGTGCCGCGGCACCTCGTGCGGGCGATGGTCTACACGTGCAGGAACGTCACCGCCGCCGAGCTGCACGCGTTCGGCTCGGTGCTGGAGGTGGTGCCGCGCGACAAGCTGCGGGACACCGCCATGCAGGTGGCCGAGCAGATCGCGGCCAAGGACCCGTACGTGATCCGCCGCGCCAAGGAGTCGCTCAACGGCATCGACCCGGTCGACGTCCACCGCAGCTACCGCTTCGAGCAGGGCTTCACCTTCGAGCTGAACCTCATGGGCATCGGCGACGAGCACCGGGAGCGCTTCAGGTGACGGGCCTTCAGAGAACGAGCAAGGTGATGACGGCCGGGCAGGTGGCCGCCACGGTGGAGAGCGGGATGACGGTCGGGATCGGCGGCTGGGGCTCGCGCCGCAAGCCGATGGCCCTGGTCGAGGCCCTCGTCCAGGCCCCGGCCCGGGACCTCACGATCGTCTCGTACGGCGGCCCCGACGTCGGTGTGCTCTGCGCGGCCGGGAAGGTGCGCAGGGTCGTGGCCCCGTTCGTCACGCTCGACTCCATCCCCCTGGAGCCGGGGTTCAGGCGGGCCAGGCAGGCGGGGGAGATCGAGTTCACCGAGTACGACGAGGGCATGTTCATGTTCGGGCTGCTGGCCGCGGCGCACCGGCTGCCGTTCCTGCCGACGCGGGCGGGGCTGGGCTCGGACGTGCTGCGGGTCAACCCCGAGCTGCGGACGGTCCGCTCGCCCTACGGCGACGGGGAGGAGCTGGTGGCGGTGCCCGCGCTGACCATGGACGTGGCCCTGGTGCACCTCAACCGGGCCGACGCCCGGGGCAACGCCCAGTACCTGGGTCCGGATCCGTACTTCGACGACCTGTACGCGAAGGCGGCCGGGCGCTGCTACGTCTCGTGCGAGCGGCTGGTGGACACGGCGGAGCTGCTCAAGGAGGGGCCGGTGCAGTCGTTGCTGATCAGCCGGTCGATGGTGGCGGGCGTGGTGGAGGCGCCGGGCGGCGCCGGCTTCACCTCGTGCGAGCCGGACTACGGGCGCGACGAGGCGGCGCAGCGACAGTACGTGGAGGGCTTCCGTGAGCAGGGCTGACGTCTGTGTGGTGGCGTGCGCGGAGGCGTTCAGGGGCGACGGGGAGATCCTGGCGGCGGGGATCGGCGGGGCGATCACGGTGCTGGCGGCGCGGCTGGCGCGCCTGACGTTCGAGCCCGAGCTGCTCACGCACGACGGGGTCTGCCTGCTCACCGGCGACGTGCCGGCGCTCGGCCAGGCGCCCGAGGTGGTGGAGGGGTGGCTGCCGTTCCGCGACCACCTGTGGCTGGTGCTGAACGGGCGCCGGCACGTCATGCTCGGCGCGAGCCAGATCGACCGGTACGGCAACACGAACATCTCCTGCATCGGCGACTGGGCCCGGCCCAGGGCACAGCTGCTGGGGGTGCGCGGGGCGCCCGGGAACACCCGGTGCGATCCGACGAGCTACTGGATCCCCCGGCATTCGACGCGCACGTTCGTCCCCCAGGTGGACATGGTGAGCGGGCTCGGCACCAACCGGGGCGCGTTCGAGCTGCGGCGGGTGGTGACGGATCTGGCCGTGCTGGACTTCGGGACGGCTGACGGGTCGATGCGGCTGGTGTCCGTGCATCCCGGGGTGAGCGTGGACGACGTGGTGGCGGCCACGGGCTTCGAGCTGACCGGCCTTCCCGGAAATGTCACCCGGACACGGGAGCCGACCGGCGAGGAGCTGCGGGTCCTGGACCGCCTCGACCCCGACCGCCTGCGCGACCGCGAGGTGGCGGCGTGAGAACCGCCCTGACCTCGCTCGTCGGCTGCCGGTACCCCATCGTGCAGACCGGCATGGGCTACGTCGCGGGCGCCCGGCTGGCGGCGGCCACCTCGCAGGCGGGCGGGCTGGGCGTGATCGGCGCGGCCACCATGTCCGTGGCCGAGATGCGGGCGGCGATTCGGCGGGTGAAGGAGCGCACGGACGCCCCGTTCGGCGTGAACCTGCGGGCCGACCCCGACGACGCCGCCGAGCGGGTGGAGGTGCTGGTCGCCGAGGGCGTCCGGGTGGCGTCGTTCGCGATGGCGCCGCGCCGGGAGCTGATCGCCCGGCTCAAGGACTCCGGGGTCGTGGTGATCCCGTCGGTGGGGGCGCGGCGGCACGCGGAGAAGGTGGCCGGGTGGGGCGCGGACGCGGTGATCGTGCAGGGCGGCGAGGGCGGCGGGCACACCGGTCCCGTCGCGACCACGCTGCTGCTGCCGCAGGTGGTGGACGCGGTGGGCATCCCGGTGGTCGCGGCGGGCGGTTTCTTCGACGGCCGGGGGCTGGTGGCGGCGCTGGCGTACGGGGCCTGCGGGATCGCCATGGGCACCCGCTTCCTGCTGACCAGCGACTCCCCGGTGCCGGACGAGGTGAAGAAGTTCTACCTGGCGGCCCGCGAGACGGTGGTGACCAGGAACGTGGACGGCGTGCCGCACCGGGTGCTGAGCACGCCGTTCGTGGCCTCGCTGGAACGCGCGCGGCTGGTCAGGGCGGTGGTGAACGGGGCCCGTTTCAAGCGCCTGTCGGGACTGTCGTGGCGCTCGATGCTCCGCGAGGGGCGGCGGATGCGGCGCGGGCGGGAGCTGACCTGGGCCCAGGTGCTGCAGGCGGCGAACACGCCGGTGCTGCTGCGGGCGGCCATGGTGGAGGGGCGGGTGGACCTGGGTGTGATGGCCTCGGGCCAGGTGGTGGGCGTGCTCGGCGACCTGCCGTCCTGCCAGGAGCTGATCGAGCGCGTCATGGCGGAGGCCGAGGCGGCCCTGGCCCGCCTGCCCGTCACAGGACGGTGATGCCGCGGGCGGCGAGGATGGCGTTGGCCTGGGCCTGGTTGATGACCGCGCCCGCGAACGCGCGCAGCTTGTCGTCGTCGGGCTCGCCCAGGTCGGCCCCGCGCAGGTCGGCCTTGGCGAACTTCGTGTTCAGCAGCCGGGTGCCGCGCAGCCGGCAGTCGCTCAGCGTGGCCTCGGTGAAGTCGCAGCCCGACAGGTCCGCGTCGTCGAAGCGCACGCCCTCGACGTGCTCCCTGCGTAGCGAGCAGCCGCCGAGGTTGGCCAGCGTCAGGTTGGAGCGGCTCAGCTTGAAGCCGGTGCCGCGCGACCCGGTGAGCGAGGCGCCGATCATGCGGCAGCCGGTGAAGGAGACGTCCGTCAGCAGCGCGCCCGCGAACTGCGCCGACGACAGGTCCACGTCCGTGAAGGTCGCGTCGATGAGGTCGGCGTCGTTGAACCTCATGCGCATCCCGCCGCCGCCCGTGAACACCGCCCCGTCGAGGTCGGCCTTGCGGAAGTCGGTCTGCTCCAGCACGCACGACTCGAAGCGCGCGCCCGCCAGCGAGGCGCCCCACAGGTCGGTCTCCGTGAGGTCGCACTCGCGGAACACGTGGGTCTCCCCCGGCGGGAGCCGGTCGCCCAGCGCTTTGCGGGACAGGTCCTCGCCGTCGAAGTTCACGGGCTAGAGCCTACCGGTCAGCGCCTCCGCCGCCGCCTGGCCGCAGACGCCGGCCGACCCGTACGTGGCGAGGTGCACGGCGCCCAGGTCCGAGCGGGCGGGCAGGCCCATCTCCACCACCACGGCGTCCGTGCGGGCGCTGAGCAGGTGCCGCAGGGCCTCGGACTGCCAGGCGTAGCGGTGCACGTCCCTGACCACCACGACGAGCGGCCGCCCGGCGGCAGCGCCGAGCAGGCGCTCCAGCTCCGGTCCCGTGGCCTCGCCGGCGGCCAGGCGGGTGACCTCGGTGCCGGGGAGCAGGCGGCGGAGCGGCTCGCCGACGCCCCACGGGGTGTTCTTGTCGATCGCCAGATTCATCACCGGGACCAGCTCCACCACGTACGGCGCCCCCTCGATGGGCAGGACGGGCGCCGTGGAGCGGCGGGTGACGCGGATCGCCCGGCGGGCCGCGGCCAGGCCGATCCGGCCGTCGGCGGGTGCCGGGCTGCCCGAGGAGGTGGCCCATGAGGCCAGCTCGCGGACCCTTCGAGCGGCGTCGGCCAGGCGCTCCTCGGGCAGCAGTCCTCCGGCCACCGCCGCCGCGATCGCGTCGCGGATCCCGGCGGCGGTGGCCTCGTCGGCACGCTCGCCGCCGACGCAGATCGCGTCCGCGCCGGCGGCGATGGCGCGGGCGGAGGCGCCCCCGATGCCGTACGCCCCCGACACCGC
Organism: Nonomuraea rubra; assembly: GCF_014207985.1. Classification (NCBI taxonomy): domain Bacteria; kingdom Bacillati; phylum Actinomycetota; class Actinomycetes; order Streptosporangiales; family Streptosporangiaceae; genus Nonomuraea; species Nonomuraea rubra. The sequence continues at coordinate 10,187,507 of NZ_JACHMI010000001.1, forward strand.
GGCCATCTCGATGCCGTCAGTGATGATCAGCCCGTCGAACCCGAGCTCCTCCCGCAGCAGCCCGGTCAGCACCTTGGGGCTGAGCGTGGCGGGCCGCTCGGCGTCGTACGACGGCACGAGGAGGTGCCCGGTCATGATGACCTTGACCCCCTCGGCGATCGCCTCGCGGAAAGGGTGCAGCGCGTCCTCGATCCCGCTCTCGGCGACGACGGGCACGCCGTGGTGGGAGTCGACGGCGGTGTCGCCGTGCCCGGGGAAGTGCTTGGCGCAGGCGGCCACCCCGGCCGACTGGAGCCCGCGCACGAACGCCCTGGTGTGCCGGGCGACCAGCAGGGGGTCGGCGCCGAACGCGCGCAGACCGATGACCGGGTTGTCCGGGTTGGAGTTCACGTCGGCGGAGGGCGCGAAGTCGATCGTGATACCGGCCCTCGCCAGGTCGCCCCCGAGGTCCCTGGCCAGCGACTCGGTGAGCGCCACGTCGTCCACGACGCCCAGCGCGTACGCGCCGGGGCGGCTGCTGCCGGTCGCCGCCTCCAGCCTGGTGACCTCGCCCGACTCCTCGTCGGTCCCGACCAGCACCGACGGGTTCTCGGCGCGCAGTGCCGCGGTGAGCTCGGCCACCTGGCCCGGGCTCGCGATGTTGCGCGAGAACAGCGCGACGCCGGCCAGCCCGTCGCCGAGCCGGCGGCGCAGCCAGTCGGGAGGCGTGTGGCCGGGGAAGCCGGGGAAGAGCACGGCGTCGGCAAGGCGAAGCAGGTCACCGCTGATGGGCATGACCCGAAATCTAATAGGAAAGTTTCCTATTTGCTAGAGGCATTTTCTGATGTCAGCCCGCTCCCCTTCGTGACGAACTCCCCCACCGTACGCACCGGAGCCCCCTTGCGGTCCACGAAGTCCACGGCGCGGAACGCCACCCGCAGCTCCTCGGGCCCGGCCGTGCACGACAGGTAACCCCGCCGGTCGTCGAAGAACCTCAGGTGCGGGTTGGCCGCCAGCACGGCGGGCCCGTCGGTCTCCGGGGGGAGGCTGCTGATCGCGCTGCTCACGAACTCGACCCCGACCGTGGCCGAGCCAGGATCCAGGAAGTCGGCCTTCAGCTCGCCCGCCCAGGCGTTGTGCACGTCCCCGCTGAACACGGCCAGCCCGGGGGCGTTCACCCCCAGGATGCGCCCGCGCTGCGCCGGGTGGCCGTCCCAGGAGTCGGGGCGCAGGTTCGGGGCGGGCCCGGGCACGAAACGGCGGGCGAAGAACAGCGGCTGCACCAGCACCCGCCACCTGACCGGGCTGGTCACCAGGCGCGAGAGCAGCCACTGCTCCTGCGCGGCGCCGAGCATGGTGCCGGCGTCGCGGTACTGCCGCACGTCCAGCACCATGAAGTCGGCCACCGTCCCGTACGTGCGCCTGCGGTACATCTGCAGGTTCCCGTCCTGGGGCCGCACCCTGATCGGCTGGTTCTCGTAGTACGCCTGGTACGCAGCTCCCCTGCGGCGCAGGAATGCCGCCGACCCGTCACCCCGGCCCCGGTAGTTGTCGAGCACCTCGTGGTCGTCCCAGGTCGGCACCCAGGGCGCGGCGGCGTGCGCGGCCTGCAGGTCGGGGTCGGTCTTGTAGCGGGCGTAGCGCTGGCGGTACTCGTGCAGCCGGCTCGTCTCGCCCGGCAGCGCCCCGAGCGCCCGCACGACGCGGGCCGACTGGCGCGACTCGTAGATGTAGTCGCCCACGTGGAGGACGACGTCGGGCCGCTCGTCGGCGAGATGCCGGTAGGCGGTGTAGAAGCCGTGCTCGAACCGCTGGCAGTTGGCCACCGCGAACCGCACGGGCCGCACCGACTCCGGATCGTCGGCCGTCCTGGTGCGCCCCACCGCGCTCTGCTGGCTGCCCGTCTTGAACCGGTAGAAGTAGTCGGTGCCCGCCTTGAGCCCGGCGACCCTGACGTGCACGCTGTGCGCCCAGACCGGCAGCGCCTGGGCGGTGCCCTGGCGCAGGCCCTTCGTGAAGCGCTCGTCCTCGGCGAGCTGCCAGCTCACCTCCACTGCCCTGGGCGCCATGCCGCCGGGCCGCCGGGGGTCGGTGCCGAGGGGGTCGGTGGCTAATCGGGTCCAGAGCACCACGCCGTCGGGCAGCGGCTCGCCGGAGGCGACGCCGAGGGTGAACGGGTTCGCCATGTCTTCATGGTGCGGGAGTCAGGCGCTCGATGACGGTGACGTTCGCCTGTCCTCCGCCCTCGCACATGGTCTGCAGGCCGTACCTGCCGCCGGTGCGCTCCAGCTCGTGCAGCAGCTTGACCGCCAGCACGGCACCGGTCGCGCCGAGCGGGTGGCCGAGCGCGATGGCGCCGCCGTTCGGGTTGACCCTGGCCGGGTCCGCGCCGGTCTCCTTGATCCAGGCCAGCACGACGGGGGCGAACGCCTCGTTGATCTCGATGGCGTCGAAGTCGCCGATGGACATGCCGGTCATGCCGAGCGCGTGCACGGTCGCCGGGATCGGGGCGGAGAGCATCATGATCGGGTCGTCGCCGCGTACCGACAGGTGGTGCACGCGGGCGCGCGGGGTCAGGCCGTGCTCGCGTACGGCGCGGGGTGAGGCCAGGAGCAGGGCGGCGGCGCCGTCGGAGATCTGGGAGGCCAGGGCGGCGGTCAGGGTGCCGCCGTCGGTGAGCGGCCTGAGCGCGGCCATCCTCTCGCGGGTGGTGTCCCTGCGCGGGCCCTCGTCGGTGGTGACGCCCTCGTAGGGGACGATCTCGCGCCGGAAGCGCCCGGCGTCGATGGCGTGCAGCGCCCTGCGGTGCGACTCGTACGCGTACGCCTCCATCTCCTCGCGGGAGATGCCCCACCGGGCGGCGATCAGCTCGGCGCCGGCGAACTGGGAGACCTCCTGGGTTCCGTACCGCTCCGTCCAGCCCTTGGAGCCGGAGAAGGGGCTGTCGTGGCCGAGCGGGCGGCCCGCGAGCATCGCCGAGGAGATCGGGATCATGCTCATGTTCTGCACTCCCCCGGCCACGACCAGGTCGCTGGTGCCGGAGAGCACGGCCTGGGCGGCGAAGTGCAGCGCCTGCTGCGAGGAGCCGCACTGGCGGTCGATCGTCACGCCGGGCACCTCCTCCGGCAGCCCGGCGGCCAGCCAGCAGGTACGGGCGACGTCCCCGGCCTGCGGGCCGATCGTGTCCACGCAGCCGAAGATCACGTCCTCGACGGCGGAGGGGTCGGCGCCGGCGCGGAACATCAGCTCCTTGAGCACGTGCGCGCCGAGGTCGGCGGGGTGGGCTCCGGCCAGGCCGCCGTTCCTGCGCCCGACGGGAGTGCGGACGGCTCCGACGATGTACGCCTCGCTCATCCACGCATCGTAGCAAGCGCTTGGTCTACACGGGAATGCCGTATGAGCAGGGGCAGTTAGGCGAACAAGCGATTGTCTGAGGGCCCATAATGGGTACGTGACCACGCGAAAGAACTCCGGCACGACCACCACCCCGGCGAAGCGCCAGCGCACGACCTCGTCGGGGTCGGCGTCCGAGCGCCGTGACCACCTCGTCAAGCTCGCCGCGGAGCTCTTCGCGCGCAAGGGCTTCCAAGCCACGACAGTACGCGAGATCGCCGACGAGGCCGGCATCCTCTCCGGAAGTCTCTACCACCACTTCGACTCCAAGGAGACGATCGTCGACGAGGTGCTGTCCACCTTCCTCGACGACCTGATCGCCCGCTACCGCGCCGCCGTCGACACCAGCGCCGACGCCCGCACGGTGCTGTCGGAGATGGTCCGCATCGGCTTCGGCACGCTGGAGCCGCACCGCGCCGCGATCACGGTGATGCAGAACGACTGGAACTACCTGCGCCAGTTCGAGCGCTTCAACTACCTCGTCAAGGCCGAGGACGAGGTCGAGCAGATCTGGGTCACGCAGATCAAGGCCGGCCAGGCCGCCGGGCTGTTCAGGTCCGACGTCGACCCGAAGCTCACCTACCGGATGATCCGCGACACGATCTGGGTGGCGGTGCGCTGGTTCCGCCCCGGCGGCAGGCTCAACACCACGGGTCTGGCCGAGCACTACATCACGGTGCTCTTCGACGGGCTCGCGACGGGCGAGCGCACCACCCAAAAGGGATGAGCCTCGGCAAGGCGGTGCGGCTGGCACTGCAGGAGGCGGCCGAGCCGGGCAAGGCCGAGGCCATGCGGGCCTACATGAAGTCGGCCATGCCGTTCCTCGGCGTGCAGGCCGTGCCCAGGCGCGCGGCGCTGCGCCGCGTCTTCGCCGGGCACCGGCTGGAGAGCGCGCCCGAGTGGCGGCGGGCGGTGCTGACGCTGTGGCGGGAGGCCGAGTTCCGCGAGGAGCGCTACGCCGCCATCGAGCTGTCCGGCTACCACCTGTACCGCGAGTTCCAGACCCTCTACACGGTGCCGATGTACGAGGAGATGATCGTCTCGGGCGCCTGGTGGGACCTGGTGGACGAGCTCGCCACGCACCGCGTCGGCGGGCTGCTGGCCGCCTACCCCGACTCGATGCGCCCGCTCATGCTGGAGTGGGCGCACGACGGCGACCTGTGGAAGCGGCGCACCGCGATCCTGTGCCAGAACCGGTTCAAGTCGCGTACGGACACCGCGCTGCTGTACGCGTGCATCGAGCCGAGCCTGTCCGACAACGACTTCTTCGCCCGCAAGGCGATCGGCTGGGCGTTACGCGAATACGCCAAGACCAACCCCGGCGAGGTCGTCCGCTACGTCAAGGCCAAGGGCATCTCGGGGCTCAGCCGCCGCGAGGCACTGAAGAACCTGCCCCTCACCTAGTCCACAGGGCGTCCTGCACGGCCTGCACCAGGGCCATCAGCTCCGGGGTGACCCGTTCCCTCGACCACGCCAGCGCGTACGTGATGCGCAGGTCCCCCGCCTCCAGCGGCACGAACCGCACGTCGTCGCGCCTGATGGTCCTGGCCAGGAGCTGCGGGATGGGCAGCAGCCCGGTGCCCGCCGCCACCAGGTCGAGCGCGGCGCCGAAGTCGTCGTCGGCCACCAGCCGGGAGCGGCCCGGCAGCCCCGGCCAGGGGCGGGTGCCCGGGGTGAGCAGCACGTGGCCGCCCAGCTCGTCCGCCGTCACCCGGGCGCGCGGCTCCAGCCGGTGCCCGGCGGGGACGGCCAGATGATCGACGGTGACGTGGAACCTGGCCGCCGTGACGAACTGCGCGGGCGCCGGCGTGGCCAGGATCGCCGCCGACACCTCCCCGTCCGACAGCGCCCGCGCCGCCGCGCTCCGGCCCGCCGCGCGCAGCTCCACCCCGATCGCCGGAGTGCGGCCCGCCAGCCGCCTGACGATCCGCGCAGCCAGCACGCCCACGAGCGGTGGATAAGCCAGGTGAATGGTCGGCCTGGCCAGCCGGGCCGCCTCAGCGCCGAACGCCTCGACCGACTCGATCACCTGCTCGGCGTGCGCGAGCAGCGCCTTGCCCGCCGCCGTGAGGCGCACCTCGCGGGCGGAGCGCTCGAAGAGCCTGGAGCCGGTGGCGCGTTCGAGGCGGGTGATGGCCTGGCTCACGGCCGGCTGGGACATGCCCAGGTCGGCGGCGGCGGCCGAGAAGCTGAGCCGTTCCGCGACCCTGGTGAAGCAGTGGATCTCCCTGAGCATAAGCAGCACCAATACATGGTGCACCACCTCCGGGACGGTAGGCAGGATGCCAGCGACCTGATCCAGATCTAGGGAGCTGAAGAGATGTCCTCCTTCCCCACGTCCACCGTGCTCGGATACCCGCGCATCGGCCCGCGGCGCGAGCTGAAGCGGGCGCTGGAGTCGTACTGGAGCGGGCGCTCGACCCGCGCCGACCTCGACCGGGCAGGCGCCGGGCTGCGGGAACGGACCTGGCGCCGGCTGGCGGAGCTCGGGCTCGGCGGGCTGCCGTCGAACACGTTCTCCCTCTACGACCAGGTGCTGGACACGGCCGTGCTGCTCGGCGCGGTGCCCGAGCGCTACCGGGACGCGGCGGACCCCTACTTCGCGATGGCCCGGGGCACCGAGGGGCTGGCGCCGCTGCGGATGACGAAGTGGTTCGACACGAACTACCACTACCTCGTGCCGGAGATCGGGCCCGAGACCGTGTTCGAGCTGGACGCGAGCAAGCCGCTGGGCGAGGTGCGGGAGGCGCGGGCGCTGGGCTTCGAGACGCGGCCCGTGGTCGTCGGGCCGGTGACGTTCCTGCTGCTGGGCTCGGCGCTGGAGCGGCTGGAGGAGGTGCTCGGCTGCTACGAGGAGCTGCTGGCCGCGCTGGCCGCCGAGGGGGTCGCGTGGGTGCAGCTCGACGAGCCCGCGCTGGTGGGCGACCGGACGCCCGAGGAGCTGGCCGCGGTGCGGGCGGCCTACGAGCGGCTGGGGTCGGCGGCCTCGCGGCCCGGGCTGTTCGTGGCCTCGTACTTCGGCGACCTCGGGGAGTCGCTGCCGGTGCTGGCCGGCACGCCGGTGGAGGCCATCGGGCTGGACCTCGTCCGGGGCGGCGTGCCCGCGGCCGACCTGACGGGCAAGATCGTGGTGGCGGGCGTGGTGTCGGGGCGGGACGTGTGGCGGACCTCCCCCGGGCGCGCGCTGGCCGCCCTGGGCTCGGTACGGGCCTCGCAGGTCGTCGTGAGCACGTCGTGCTCGCTGCTGCACGTGCCCTACTCGCTGACGGACGAGACCGGCCTGGAGCCGGAGCTGCGGGGGCGGCTGGCGTTCGCGGAGGAGAAGGTGGCCGAGGTGGTGGCGCTGGCCGCCGCCTGCGCCCCCGGCGGCGCGCTGTTCGAGACCGGCGACGGACTGTTCGGGGGTGGCGACACGCTGTTCGGGGGCGACGACGTGCCGTCCGTGGCGCTGCCGTCGGCACCGATGCCGTCGGAGGAGCGTTCGCCGTACGCCGTCCGGGCCGCGGCGCAGGCCGGGCACCTGCGGCTGCCGCCGCTGCCGACCACCACCATCGGCTCGTTCCCGCAGACCGGCGAGCTGCGCGCGGCCCGCGCGGCGGTGGCGGCGGGCACGCTGTCCCAGGCGGACTACGAACGGCGGGTCGAGGCGGAGATCGAGCGGGTGATCCGGGTCCAGGAGCGGCTCGGGCTCGACGTGCTCGTCCACGGGGAGCCCGAGCGCAACGACATGGTGCAGTACTTCGCCGAGCACCTCGACGGCTTCGCGGTCACCAGGAACGGCTGGGTGCAGTCGTACGGGTCGCGCTGCACCAGGCCGCCGATCCTGCACGGCGACGTCGGCCGCCCCGCGCCGATCACCGTGCGGTGGGCCGCGTACGCGCAGTCGCTGACGTCCCGGCCGGTCAAGGGCATGCTCACCGGGCCGGTCACGATCGTCGCCTGGTCGTTCGTGCGCGACGACCTGCCGCTGCGGGACGTCGTGTTCCAGGTGGCGGACGCGATCAGGCAGGAGGTGCGGGACCTGGAGGCGGCCGGGCTGTCGATCATCCAGGTGGACGAGCCCGCCCTGCGCGAGCTGCTGCCGCTGCGCCGGTCCGCGCAGGCCGAGTACCTGGAGTGGGCGGTGGCGGCGTACCGGCGGGCCACGTCGGGGGCGAGCGACCGCACCCAGATCCACACCCATCTGTGCTACTCGGACGCCGACCAGATCCTCGCCGCCATCGACGGCCTGGACGCCGACGTCACCACCATCGAGTCGGCCCGCTCGGGGGCCCGGATCCTGGGTGCGGTCTCGGCGTTCGGGCGGGGGCTCGGGCCCGGCGTGTACGACATCCACTCGCCCCGGGTGCCGTCCACCGAGGAGGTGGAGTCGCTGTTGCGGCGGGCCCTTGAGGAGTTGCCGGTGGAGCGGGTCTGGGTCAACCCGGACTGCGGGCTGAAGACGCGTACGTACGAGGAGGTCGAGGCGTCACTGGCGAACGTGGTGACGGCGGCGCGGCGCCTGCGCCCCGCCCTTCGTCACTGAGCGGCGGTGTGGCGGCCGGCGACCCTGGTGAGCAGGCCCATGAGCTGCTCGCGCTCGGCCCCGGTCAGGGCCGCGAGCAGCTCCTCCTGCGCCCCGGCGAGCAGCCGGTCGAGCACTTCGAGCTGCCGGACGCCCGCCGGCGTGACGGTGATGACGTTGCGCCGGCGGTCGTCGGGGTCGGGGCTGCGCTCGACCAGCCCGCGCTCGGCCAGCTCGTTCACGGTGGCCACGATGTCGCTGCGGTCGATGCCGGTACGCCGCCCCAGCGCGGCCTGGCTGGCGGGCCCGAACTCCTCCAGCGCGGCCAGCAGCGAGAAGTGGTACCGGCGCAGCCCGGGCCCGGCGAACGCCTGGTCGACGAGCCGGTTGGCGGACATCGCGACCTGGTTGATCAGCCGGCTCGGCAGGCCCTGCAACCGGCGCGGGATCGGGTCCTCGGCTCTCTCCACCCGATCAACGGTACCAACTCCATTGGCGCGACCCACAATCTCCCTGTACCGTTAGTCACACCAACATTGGTGCAACCAACAACCTTCAGGGGATCCTCATGCCCGCCACCGTGGAAACCGACCGCACGGACGTCACCCAGCTCATCTACCGCCTCTACGCCTGCATGGACGAGGGCCGCTTCGCCGACCTGACGACCGTGTTCTCGCCCGCCATCAGCGTCCGCACCCCCGGCGGCCTCGCCTCAGGCCGCGACGCCGTCATCGCCCAGGCCTCCCGCAACCACTCCACCGCCGAACGGGTCCAGCACTTCGTCCACAACCCGCTGGTGGAGGTGGACGGCGACCACGCCACCGTACGAGCGGACGTGATCGTGACCTTCACCCCCGGCGACACCCCGGAAGGCCGCCCCGCCCCCGAGCCCCGCTACACGCTCAGCGAGCGCTTCCACTACGAGGCCACCCGCTTCCCCGCCGGCTGGCGCCTGTCACGCGTCGACGGCACCCCGGTGTGGGCGCGCGGCACGAACCCCCTGGCCGCTCAGGCGTAACGCTCGGTGTACTCCTCGACCGTCATCCCGAAGAGCACCTCGTCGTCGTAACGGCCGTTGGCGTAGCGGCTCCTGCGCCGGCGGCCCTCCTCCACGAACCCCAGCCGCCGGTGCAGCGCCAGGGACGCCTCGTTGGAGCTGTAGACCCACGCCTCGGCCTTCTGGAAGCGGCGCTCGTAGAACATGTACCGCAGCACCAGGACGATCGCCTCGCTGGCGTACCCCTTGCGGTGGTGCGGGGTGCCGACGGCGATCCCGTAGGAGAAGGTGCCGTGCAGCCGATCCACGGTGTGCGTGTTGATCGACCCCACCGGCGCGTCGTCCTGCTTCGTGACGATGACCAGGGAGAACTCGTCGAGATCCCACTCCTTCTCGGCGTCCTCGGTCGTCTCCTTCTTCGCCCGCGCCACCGACCTCGGCGGCTCCAGCCGCCAGCCGTTCCTGACGGCTTCGGAATCCTCGTCGAAGGCGTGGAACGCCTCCCAGTCCTCGGGCTCCCTGCCACGCAGGCGGACGCGCTCCCCCACCCAGACGGACGATGCCATGACAGGAAGCCAAGCAGACCGGCCACCGGTTCCGCGAACGAATTTCGCCGCCGCCGGCCAGCACCGGATGGACCCTGACCCGGTACTCGTCGATCAGCCCCGCCGCGGCCACCTCGGCGGGCAGACCGGGCCGCCGATCGCGATGTCGCAACCGCTCGATCCTTGATCAGGGTCGACGGGATCCGCACCATCGTGGTCCCGCCCGGACCGTTGAGGCCGCCGGCCGAGCAGAGGCAAGCATTGCCTGCGCTATCGCATCCCATCACTCGCGGTCGGGCAGGCATTCGTGGTGATGCGGTCCGACCGGCCCGCATCGTGACTGGTCGGGAGAATCCGGGAGGCCGACGATGGGCGACGAAACACGGGACGACCGCGAAACGCCGAGCGTGCGCCGCCGGGAGATGCTCGGCCTGCCCGTCGCCCTGGCCTGCGGCTCAGCGATGCTGGCCGGCTGCGGCACCACCCGGCAGGCCAGCAGCGCCGCGACGCCCACCCCCTCCCCGGAGCAGGCCGACGAGGTGCCGGTCACGCCACCCGAGGACCTCATGCGCGAGCACGGGGTGCTCAAGCGCGTCCTGCTGATCTACCGGGAGGGGATCCGCCGGATCAACGCCGGCGAGCAGGTGCCCGTCCAGCCCCTGCACGCCGGGGCCGGCATCATCCGCACCTTCATCGAGCAGTACCACGAGCAGCTCGAAGAGCGGTATGTCTTCCCGCGCCTGGTCAAGGCCGGCAAGCTGACCGACATCGTCCCCGTCCTGGTCCGCCAGCACCAGCGCGGACGCGTGCTGACCGGCCGCATCCTGGACGCCACCGCCGAACCCACCCCGCCGCGGGCCCGTAGCGGCCTGGTCGCCGACATGGCCGCCTTCATCCGCATGTACGAGCCGCACGAGGCCCGCGAGGACACCGTGGTCTTCCCCGCCATGCGGGAGGTCATCCCGCCCAAGGAGTTCACCGAGATGGCCGAGACCTTCGAGGACGAGGAGCACCGCCGGTTCGGCGCGGCAGGCTTCACCGGCGTCGTCGGGCAGGTGGCCGACATCGAGAAGGCGCTCGGCATCTACGACCTGAACCAGTTCACGCCACGCGTGTGACGCTCCCCCGCGGCCCGCCCGCGACGGCTACTCAACGCCTGGCGTCGCGGATCGCGGCCTCGATCCTGATCAGGGCGCCTATCGCGGCGAGGGCCAGGAAGAACATCACCCACAGCGGATCCCGATCGCTGTTCAGCTGGATCACCGCAAGGAGCAGTCCTGCGACGACGCCCACGGTCCCCACGTTCCGGAGCGTCGAACGGCCGGTGTAGAAGTCGAGCAGGTTCAAGCGCGGTGCGGGCTCTGACGTGTCGTCGGCTTTCGTCATGCCGGGGAGCATCGCATGCCCCCCGTGTGGTGAGGAAGACCTCTCCGTCCGAACGTTCCTGCCCGTGGACGAACAGGGCCTCCCCAGCATCCCGGCCTTCTCCTCTCCGGCGATCACATCTCATGGCCTCGCGATCGGCTCTGCCTCCACAGGCGTCTCGACGATGAGGGATGCGCGGGCGAAGCCTGCGCATCGATGGGGCGCCTGAGCGAAGCGAAGACCTACAGGGGTCGGGGCTTGCCCCGACTGGGAGAAGCGGCTGAGCCCCCGAGCGCGAAGCGCTGCTTGCGATGACCTTGCGTGCCGCAGGCGCGCACCAAGAAACAGCCCGAGCGTAGCGAGGACCGCTCGGGGCGGGCGGCGACGGGCAACCATCCCGACGGGCGACGGGCGGGTGCGCTTAGGTGGTGAAGGTCCAGGGCAGGTGGGCGAGGGCGGCGTCGGCGTAGTGGCGGGGGCCGGTGCTCAGGCCGTACGCCAGGTCCTCGATCAACGCGCACCGGGCGTAGAAGCGGATCCTGGCACGGTCCTCGCTCGTGACCGGGAACTCGTAGTGGGCCAGGGTCAGGTCGAGGAGGTCGGGGCCGAGGTCGCGATAGATGAGGGCGAAGTCGTGGGCGGGGTCGGTGATCGCGGCGTCCGTCCAGTCGATGATGCCGGTGATCGTGCCGGTGTCCGCGTCCACGAGGACGTGTTCCGCGCCGAGGTCGTTGTGGCAGAAGCGGAGGGACTGCGGCTCGGCGGGCGGGGGTTCGCGGAGGAAGCGTTCGACGAGCGGGCGCTGGGGTTCGGGGACGTGGCGTTCGATGTCCCGGTAGTCGAGTTCGGCGTCCCGGAGGAGCGTGGGTGCCGGGTAGACGTCCAGGGGGGCGAGGTCGCGCATGGTGGCGGGGATGGCGCCGTGGATGGCGCTGAGGAAGGCGCCGAGTGGTTCCGCGAGGCGGGAGGGGTCCAGGTCGGCGCTGTGGTGCTGGTTGAGCGGGGTGCCGGGGAGTTTGCGGTACGCGATCGTGCCGGTCTCGTCGTCGGCGAAGACCACTTCGGGGACGGGGAGCGGGGACAGTTCCCTGACGGCCGCCAGGCGGGCGACCTCCTGCCGGTTGGCCTGGGGGTCCGCCACCCTGCTCCGCCGTACGAGCAGCTCGTCGTTGACCTCGTACACGAAGTTGTCGAGGCCGTGGCCGAGCCGGTTGACGGAGCGTACCCGGTAGTCGGGCAGGTGGCGGGCCAGCAACGCGCGGATGTCGCCAGTCACACTCCGCACCCTAAGCCGGAGATGTCCGGCATGCGAGCTATTTCAGGGCACCGGCGGTGAGGCCTGACTGGATCTGGCGCTGGAAGACGGTGTAGACGACCAGCATCGGGAGGATGGCCAGGGTCAGGGCGGCGAACAGGGCCGCCCAGTCGGCGTCGTAGCCGGCCGCGGTGGAGATGTCGGCGATGCCCTGGGTGAGCACCCATTTCTCGCGGTCCTGCAGCAGGATCAGCGGCTTCTGGTACTGGTTCCACTGCCCCAGGATGTTGAAGATGGTGATGCTGATGATGCCCGGCTTGGCCATCGGCAACATGATCTGGAAGAACACCCGGGTGTGCGAGGCCCCGTCGACCATCGCCGCCTCCGCGACCCCCGTCGGCAGCGTACGGAAGAAGGCCGACAGGAAGAAGATCGTGAACGGCATCGAGTACGCGATGTAGACCAGGATCGTCCCCGCGTACGTGTTCAGCCCGATGAACGGCCCGATCACCGGCACCGAGCCCATGTTCTGCACCACGAAGAACAGCGGGCTCAGCGCCAGGAAGAACGGGAAGGCCATGCCCGCGACGAACAGCATGTAGATCACGCGGTTGCCCCGGAAGGGGTAACGCGCCAGCACGTACGCCGCCATCGAGCCGATCAGCATCGTGCCGAACGTGCTGAACGACACGATGATGACGCTGTTGAGCATGTACTGGCCGATGCGCGCCTGTTCCCAGGCCCTGGCGAAGTTGTCCCAGTGCAGCGTGGACGGCAGCGACCACGCGGCGCCGAAGATCTCGTCCTCGCTCTTGACCGAGGCCAGGAAGGTCCAGACGATCGGCACCATCACCAGGAGGGTCCAGATCACCAGCGTGACGTGCGTCAGCACACCCAGCGGACCGAGGCGCCGCTTCCGCTCGTCGCGGGCGGCGCTCCTCGATGGCGCCCCTGCGGACGTCACTGGGGTCATCGTTGCCATCTCTCAGTACTCGATTCGTTCGCGCCGCGACAGGCGCAGCGAAAGGATCGCGAAGCCCACCGTGAAGAGGAACATCACCACGCCGAGGGCGGAGGCGTATCCGAAGCGGAAGTACCCGAAGGCGTTCCGGTAGATCTCGGCCGCCATGACCGTGGTCGACCAGTCGGGGCCGCCCTGCTGGAGGGTCATCACCCAGACGATCGCGAAGGCGTCCATGGCCAGGATGCCCAGGTAGACCCAGGCGACCTGCACGGTGTCCCACAACAGCGGGAGCGTGATGCGGAAGAACAGGGTGAACCGGTTGGCCCCGTCGATCTGCGCGGCCTCGAACACGTCCCGCGGGATGCCCGCCAGGCCGGCCGAGAAGAGCACGACGTAGAAGCCGACGGCCTGCCAGACGAGGACGCCGAGCACCGACCAGAACGCGATGCCCGAGTTCGACAGGAAGCCGACCGGTTCGATGCCCAGCGCCATCAGCGGCCCGTTCAGCATGCCGCTGCCGTCCGGCCGGAACACCTGCTGGAACAGGACCGCCACGATCGTGACCGCCAGGACCTGCGGGAAGAAGAAGACCACCCGGTAGAAGGTGGACCCGCGGATGCCCGACACGCCCTTGCTGCCGCCCAGGTTCAGGAGATAGGCGAAGAACAGGGCGATGACGATGGTGATCGCCGGCAGCAGGATCAGGAGGCCGAGGTTGTGCGTGACGGCCTTCCAGAAGACGCTGTCCCCGAGCACCCGCTGGAAGTTCTCCAGGCCGATGAAGTTGGGCGTCGCGGTCACGCCGCGCCAGTCCGTCATCGCCATGTAGAAGGCCTGGATGTTCGGCGAGATGACGTAGATGGCGTAGAGAATCACCGGGGCTGCCAGGAACGAGGCGATGAACAGCCCACGGCGATATCTGTTGAAGAGCATCAGCGCTTGTACTTCTTGATCGAGGAGTCGTTCTTGATCTCGTCGGCCTTCTTCTGCATGCGCTCGAGGTAGGCGTCAGGGGTCAGGCCGCCGGTCATGAGCTCGCCGGTGGCGGCCTTGGCCTCGTCGTTGAGGGGGCCGTACCAGCCGAAGGCGCGGTAGTAGACGGTGTTGGCGCCCGCCGCCGCGACCGCCGAGGAGGCGCTGGTCACGCCGGACGAGATCGTCAGGCCCTCGCTGGCGCCCTTGACCACGGTGACCGTCTTGACCAGCTTGCTGAACTCGCCGGCCGCCTTCTTGGAGAGCATGGCCCGCAGGTACTCCATGCCCGCCTGCGGGTGGGCGCTCTTGGCGGAGACCATGAACTCCTCTCCCGGCGCGGTGTGCAGCGTGGTGTACGGCAGCGCGTCGGAGCCCGTGATGTCCGGGATGGGGAACATCGCGTAGTCGAAGCCCTCGGGGGTGGTGGACTTCTGCTCGTTCTCCAGCCAGGACCCGCAGGGCAGCATGGCGACCTGGTACTTGTTCTGCGCGGTCTGCGTCTGCACGTGGTCGAGGCCGGCGGTGCCCTGGAGGAGGTACTTGGCGCCGATCTCGGCCATGTTCTCGGCCGCGGTCTTCACGGCCTCCTGCTTCCAGGCGCCGTCCTCGAGGTTGTCGATGTTGACGAGCACCTCCTTGCCGCCGATCTTCGCGGCCATGGTGAGCAGCGGCTCGTAGGCGTACTGCGGGTGCTTGCCGGCGTAGGTGAAGGGCGCCATCTTGCCGGACTTCTTGATGGTCTCGCAGAGGGCGAGGAACGCGTCCCAGGTCTTGGGGATCTCCCAGCCGTTGTCCTTGAAGACCTTCTGCGAGTACCAGATGCCGTAGATGTAGTTGACGTAGCCCACGACGCTGAACTTGCCGTCGTAGGTGCCGATCTCGATGACGGACGGGTCGATGGTGTCGCGCACCTTGACGTTGGGGTCGTCCCAGGAGGGCGCGTCAAGCAGGGGGCTCAGGTCGGCGAGCTGCCCGTCCTGAGCCAGGGCGCCGAAGTCCATCTTGTTGGCGCCGGAGTTGTCGATGACCTCGGGCGGGTTGCCGCCGGCGAAGCGCGGCTGGAGGACCTTCGTGATCTCCTTGGTCGAGTTGTGCTTGACCTCGATGCCGGCGTACTTGCTCTTGAACAGCGGCTGGTGGATGTCGGTGGCGTACTGCTGGCCGAAGCCGCCGTCGAAGATCCACACCTCCAGCGGCTTCTTGGCGTCCACGCCGAACGGGTTGGCGGCGCTGGTCGCGACGGGGGCCGCCGAGCTCGACGCCGCGGGCGGGGCCGCCGGCGTGGCGCAGGCGGCCAGCGCGCCCGCGACGGGCACGAGTGCCGCGCCGCGGAGGAGTTCGCGCCTGCTGATATGGGGGGTGTGAGCCATGGTGACTACTCCTGACCTTTCATTTTCCGCGTCTGATGCGCCCTGCGTAGCGGCTCTCCAGGGCCTTGTTGTGTTCGTCGCCGCCGGTCACGTTGACCGACAGGTAGATGGGAGGCGTCTCGCCGAGCGCGACGAGCGCGTCCACCGCCTCGGTGACCACCAGTTGCGCCAGCAGCGCCGAGGTGATCGTGGAAACCGCACCGTAGCTGCCGCCGCCGGGCAGGTCGAGGATGGCGTCCCCGTACGGCGCGCCGTTGTCGAGCACGACGTCCGCCAGGTCGAGCAGCTTGCCGCCCGACGGGTGGCGGGAGGTCATGCGGGTGCTGTGCTGGACCGAGGTGATCGCGATCAGCGGGTGGCCGCGGTCCTTGACGAGCCTGGCCAGCTCGACGACGGTGCCGTTCACGCCGGAGCTGGACACCAGCACGAACACGTCCTCGGGCTCGACCGGCGCCAGGTCGTAGATCTGCCGGGCCACGGCGGGGTCCCGCTCCAGCTCAGGGGTGAGCACGCTGGGCGGCTGCCCGCCGTACAGCACGAGGTCCCTGGGGCTCAGACGGTTGCTCGGGACGAGGCCGCCCGCGCGCCCGGCGATCTCCATGGCGATGGCCTCGGAATGTCCGGAACCGAAAGCGTTTACCACGCCGCCTGCCCTGATGGACGTGACGAGCAGCGCGGCCGCCCGGCTCACCGGCTCCGCCTGGCTCTCCGCGACCTGGCGCGCCAGATCGAGGACCTTGGTTGCGTACGTCATGGGCTCCTCTCCACCCGATGGCTCTCCACGGCGCTGATCGTGCGTTCGAACGCCTCGTTCGTCCGCTCGTAGGTGCGTTGCGCCACCGCCACGTACACGGCGTCCAGCACGAACAGCTGCGAATGCACGGCGGCCAGCCCGCCGAGCCTGAACGTGGTCTCCCTGCTCGCCGTGGTCAGCACCAGGTCGGCCAGCTCGGCGAGCGGCGAGCGGGCGAAGGAGGTGACGGCGACGGTGAGCGCGCCGTGGCTGCCCGCCTCGGCCAGCGACTCCATGACCTCGCGCGTACGTCCCCGGTGGCTGATGCCGATGGCCACGTCGCCGTCCTTCAGCAGCGCCGCCTCCGACAGCGCCACGTGCGCGTCGCCCGCGCTCCAGCCGGGGATGCCGATGCGGCGCAGCCGGCCTTCCAGCATGGTCGCGACGTTCCCGCTGGTGGAGACCCCTACCAGCAGGACGCGGGGCGCGGCCACGATCGCGTCGGCCACCTGGGCGACGACGTCGGGGTCGAGGCCGGCGGCGGTGTCCTGGATGAGCCTGGTGTCGGCGGCGGCCATGACCTCGATGGCGGCGCCGAGCGGGTCGTCGGGGCCGATCTCGTGCCCGACGCCCGCGCCCCAGCCGGCCTGCGCCGCCCGTCCCGTCTCGGTGGCCAGGGCCACGCGCAGCTCGGCGTACCCGGAGAACCCGAAGGCGCGGCAGAACCTGGTCACGGTGGCGGGCGAGCTGCCCGCCCGCTCGGCCAGCGCGATGATGGTCGACCTGGCGGCCTCGGCGGGGTCTCCGAGTATCACCTCGCCGACCCGGCGCAGGGCCTCCGGCAAGCCGGGTAGTTCTGTTTCGACGCGCGCGAGCGCTCCTGAAGTCACGAATATTCCTTCCGAATACCCGGTCTTCTGGCGAAAATTATTCTTGCTTCTTGGTCGCGTCAACCCCCAGACTCGGACCGTGACGCAATCGCTAGTGGTCGGGGTCGACGCCGGCGCCACCTCCACGCGGGTCGCCGTCCACGCGCTGGACGGCACCCGGGTCGGCTACGCGCGAGCCGGGGCGGCCAATCCGACCGCCCACGGGCTCCTCAAGGCCGCTGCCTCACTCGGGGACGCGGTGAAGGCGGCCCTCCCGCCCGGCAGCGGGCCGCGGGTGGCCGCGTCGATGGTCGGCATGGCGGGGGACGTCGCCGAGATGGTGCCCGAGCTGGCGCGGATCTGGGCCGAGCACGGGATCGTGCACGGGCCGCGGTACGAGGGCGACCTGACCATCGCCTACGCCGCCGGCTCCGCCGAGCCCGACGGGTCGCTGCTGCTGTCCGGCACCGGCGCGGGCGCGGCCCGGATCGCGGGCTACGAGCTGGCGCAGGTCGCCGACGCCATGGGCTGGCTGCTGGGCGACACGGGCTCCGGCTTCTGGATCGGCCGGCAGGCCGCCAAGGCCGTGGTCAACGCCATGGACCGGGGGCTGCCGGTCGCGGAGCTGCTCCCCGCCGAGCCCCCCGCCGGTGGCGAGGGCCTGCTCCTCACCCTCGTCGGGCGGCACTTCCTCGGCACCGAACGGCCCGCCACGCCGCGCGCCGCCGGCGCCCGCATCGTCCGCCTGGCCCAGGCCGACCACATGCGGCTGGCCGCCCTGTCCGCGCTGGTCAGCGAGGCCGCCCAGGCGGGCGACCCGCTGGCCGTGAAGATCGTGCAGGAGGCCGCCGACCACCTGGTGGCGACCCTGCGCCGGGTGCACGTGTCGGGGCCCGTGGTGCTCGCCGGCAGCGTGCTGACGAGCGACGGCCCCGTACGGGAGGCCGTGATGGAGCTGCTGTCGGGCGAGACGGTCACGACGGCCCGGGACGCGGCGGGCGCGGCGGCCTGGCTGTCGGCCCGCCCCCTGCTGCCGTCATCCGAGGCCACGGCCCTGCATCCGGCCTTCACCGCCTGCGCCTGACCGCTCGTTGTACCAGCGCCACTCGGTCAGGCGCGGGCGGCCGGGAAGCGCGATGCGCCCCGTCGCCCACAGCAGCGACTCCCATGCGTCCCCGTCGTCGGTGACGTGCGGGAAGAGCCGCTTCAGCACCCGTGCGCAGGCGTCACCCGGCGGCGACCACTCCAGGCGCAGCCCTTGGGCGACGTCGTGGGTGTGCACGAGCGTCTCGACCAGGCCCATCGCGGCGAATCCCGCCGGTTCGGCGGGCCCGAAGACGTGGTGGGCGACGGCGTTCGGATCGGCGGTGCGCTCCACGGACGCCAGCAGGCCACCGCACGCCTCCACGATGGCCAGCAGGCCGTCCGGGCCCGCGGACCGGTCGGCGGCGAGCACCCTCACCGGCCCGTCCTCCCGGTCGCTGCCCGCCCGCCAGGGCAGGAGCGAGGACGCCGGAGGCTGGGCGAGCCCGAACCTCGCGGCATAGGTGAACAGGCAGTCGGCCAGGTGCTCGTAGGTCTCCCAGCACGTCCATTCGAGCGTGCCGGCCCTGGCGTCCCACAACCGGGGATCCCCGCGCCTCAGGGTGTCGATGGCCAGGGCGAGCACCCGGCGCACGTCTTCTCCGCCTACCGTGTCGTCCGCGCTGCGCATGGAGGGATCGTACAAGCGTCCTTCATGACTGGTCGTCTGGCCTTGTCTTCGTGCAGCGGTCGATTCGTCTGTTTAGATGTCTTCATTTGAGCGCTCTTGCCCCGCCTTGGCCTATGTTTCTTACGTGCTCGACTACGAAGGGGACACCCACATCTACCTCCAGATCGCCGACATCCTCCGGGATCGGGTCGCCGGGCTCTCGGCGGGGCATCCGATACCGAGCGAGGCGGAGATCCAGGAGGAGTTCGGAGTGGCCAGGACCACCGCGCGGCGGGCGGTCCACGTGCTGCGCGAGGAGGGGCTGGTCTACACCGTTCAGGGGGAGGGCGCCTTCGTCGGGCCGTCGGCCGGCGGGCCGCGCCAGCGGCGCAAAGTGCCGCTCTACCAGCAGATCGCCACAGACCTCGCCGAACAGATCAAGGCAGGCAAGTACCCTCCGCGACGGCCCATACCGGGCGAGACCGCACTGGTGAAGCAGTACGGCGTGGCACGGGAGACGGTACGCCGGGCCATGGCGCTGCTGCGGGAGCAGGGCTGGATCTACACCGTCGCCCAGCGCGGCAGCTACGTCTCCCTCAAGGAGTCATGGCCCCAGGCGTGAGACCGCTTACCTAGTTGTAGCGATACGTCCGGATTCAGCCCTTGACCGCCCCCGCCGTCATCCCCGTCCCGACGTGGCGCTGCAGGAACAGGAAGAGCAGCAGCACCGGCAGGGCGAACAGGCTGGCGGCGGCCATGGTGGCGCCCCAGTCCGTGCCGAAGACGTCCCTGAACGACGACAGCCACACCGGCAGCGTGCGCTTGTCCTGGTCCTTGATGATGAGCACGTTGACGAACGCGAACTCGTTCCAGGCCGTGATGAAGCCGAACAGGGAGGTGGCCATCAGGCCCGGCGCCAGGAGCGGGAAGACCACGCGCCGGAAGGCCACCAGGCGGCTGCAGCCGTCCACCTGGGCCGCCTCCTCCAGCTCCGGCGGGATCGCGGCGAGGAAGCCGCGCAGGGTGACGATGGTGAACGGCAGCGTGATCATGAAGTAGACGCCGGTCAGCATGGCCAGGGAGTCCAGCAGGTCCGTGTCGCGGGCGATGATGAAGACCGGCACCAGCAGCGCCTCCCACGGGGCCATCTGCGCCGCGAAGACCGCCACCACGAACGCGCCCCGGCCCCGCCACCGCATGCGGGCCACGGCGAAGGCCGCCATCAGCGCCACCAGCAGGGCGATCAGCACCGCGCCTGCGGTGACGAGCAGGCTGTTGAGCCAGTAGGTCCAGAAGCCCGGGGCGTTCACGGCGGTCACGAAGTGGTCGAGGGTGGGGCTGGCGGGCCAGAAGGTCGGGGTGTCCGACTGGATGTCGCGGGTGGGTTTGAACGCGGTCAGGAACATCCAGTAGACCGGAAAGATCGTCACGATGAGGACGGCCACGGCCGAGGCGTTCAGCAGGAGTCGTCTCATGAGCGCACCATCCGGCGCAGGTTGGCGACCAGGGCGATGGCGAGCAGGACGACCGTCAGCATGGCGACCGCCGAGCCGAGGTCGTAGCGGTGCAGGACGCGGGCGACCTTGAACGCGTACACCGGCAGGGTGGTCGTGGCGTCGCCGGGGCCGCCCTGGCTGAGCACCCAGATCTGGGGGAAGCACTTGGCCACCCAGATCACCTCCAGCGAGGTGATGAGCGCGAAGAGCTGTCTGAGCATGGGGAACGTGACCTTCCAGAACACCTGCCAGCCGGTGCCGCCGTCTATCCTGGCCGACTCGAAGAGCTCCACGGGGATGGTGGTCAGGCCCGCGTACAGGGTGAGCGCGGCGAACGGGACGGACTGCCACACGACGAGGATCACGAGTACGGCGAACGTGGCCGTGCCGTCCGCGAACCAGGTGTAGCCGCGGAAGGAGTCGAAGCCGAGCGTGACCAGCAGCCAGTTCACCACTCCCAGCTCCGACTGGAACAGCCACTGGAAGATGGTGGTGGCCGCGATGATCGGCGTGGCCCAGGCCAGGGCGAGGGCGCTCATCAGCGCCAGCCGCAGGCCGCGGCGCAGGCGCGGGAGCATCAGCGCGATCCCCGTGGCCAGCCCCACGATGAGCACCACGTTGATCGCTGTCCAGGCCAGGGTGCGCGCCAGTACCTGCCAGAACTCCTCGCCCGACAGCAGTTCGACGTAGTTCTCCAGGCCGACGAACGCGGCCCCGCCTCTGATCAGCTCGCCCATGCGGAAGTGCTGGAACGAGATCACCGTCGCCTTCAGCAGCGGATAGAGCAGGAGGAAGGCCCCGCCTGCCACCGTGGGTGCGATGAGCAGGTAGGGCCAGGGGGAACGGGTCCGCATCAGGATCCGCTGTTCAGGGTGGCGGTGATCGACTCCGAGACCTTGCGCGCCTCCGCCGCCGGATCGCCCCCGGTGAGCACGGCCGTCATGTACTGCTTGATGACGGACGTGGCCTCGACGGCGGCCCAGTTCGGGGTGTTCGGGGTGGCGCGGCCGTTGGCGGCGCCCTCGGCCATGGCCGCGGTGCCCTCGTCACCCGACAGCACCCCCGCCAGCGAGGTACGGTTCGGCACGAAGCTCATGGCCTTGGCCAGCTCGGTCTGGAACTGCTCGCCGGCCAGGGCCTTGACCAGCTCGTACGCCTCCTCCTGGCGCTGCGACGCGGCCGGGATGATGAGGTCGGAGCCGCCCGTGAACACCGTGCCCGGCTTGTCGGCCGTCTTGCCCGGGATGGGGAAGAAGCCCATCTTGTCCTTGAGCTTCGCGTCCACCTCCAGGACGCGGGCGGCGATGCCGGGGACGGCGATGATCTGGGCGGCCTTGCCCTGCGCGAACACCTCGTGCTGGGGCGGGTTCGCCTCGTCCGCGTCCTTGGGGCCCTTGCCGAGGGCCTGGAGCTGCTTGTAGAAGTCCATGCCCGCCAGGGCCTGGGGCGTGTCGAGGGCGCCCTTCCACTTGCCGCCCTCCTGGACCGCCAGGTCGCCGCCCTCGTCCCAGATGAAGCCGGCCAGGGCGTACCAGGTCTGGCCGGTCAGGTAGATGCCCTGATTACCGTCCTTGTTGAGCTTTTCCGTGATTTCCAGCCATTCGTCGCGAGTCGCGGGGGGTTTCGAGATGCCTGCCGCCTCAAACAGGTCCTTGTTGTAGACGACCACGCGGTTGGCGGCGTACCAGGGGATCCCGTACTGCTTGCCGTCGATGTTCCCCGGCTGGGCGAGGCCCGGCAGCCAGTCCGCGCCCTTCAGGTCACCCACCTTGGCGGTCAGGTCGGTCACGCCGCCGCTGGCCGAGTACTGGGCGACCTGGGTGTTGCCCACCTCGATCACGTCGGGCGCGTCGGTGCTGGCCAGGGCCGCGGTGACGCGCTCGCCGATGCCGTCCCACGCCTGGATCTGGATGTCGAGGTCGATGCCCTGGTGCGCCGTCTCGTACTCGGTCTCGAACTTCTTCAGCAGCTCCTCGGTGACGCTGCCGTCCATGATCCAGACGGTCAGCTTGGTCGGCTCGGCGGGGCCGCTCGCCTTGGGCTCCTCGGCCGGGGTGCCGCACGCGCTCAGTGCCAGCACGGCCGCCAGGGCCAGGATGCGGTGTTTCATGGCATTCCTCTTCACGGGGGGTGCCCGCGCCCGCCCGCGCGGGCGGGCGCGGGGGTCAGTCACGGGTTGGGGACGGTGTCCTTGAACGCGGTGCCGGCGGCACGCAGCGCGGCGACGCGGCTGAGCACGGTGGCGGGCGGGACGACCTCGTTCTTGCTGTGGTAGAGGTAGTCGACCTGCTGCCGGTACGTACGGGTCCCGGTCACGCCCTGGAGATCGATGAACCACTGGTTGAACATGATCCACATCGGCGTCTCGGGGTAGTAGATGTCACCGTGGTCGGCGAACAGGCGGCCGTCCACGTAGTACTTGATCCGGCCGCCCGAGACCTGGATGACCAGGTCGTGCCAGCCGGCGAAGCTGGTGCGCTCCTCGGTGTGGGTGTTGACGGCCTGCCACGGCTCGCCCTGGTAGGTCTCCCAGCTCGTGGCGTACAGGATGTTCGACGGCTCGCCCCAGCCGCCGTTCGGCAGGTACTCGAAGTCGAGCTCGCCGTAGTTCGGGTCCAGGTTGTAGGCGAGCGGGGTGATGGTGAAGAACGTCTGCACCACGTGCTCGCCGTCCGGGCCGCTGGTGGGGGCGTCGCTGAAGCGGACGCGGGCCGCGTAGGTGCCCTCGTGGAACTTGCGGCTCGCGGTGGACAGCTCGGTCTGGACGGTGCCGGCGGCGGTGCCGTTCGTGGAGGAGTCGAGCGTCAGCAGGCCGCCGGGGAACGAGACGGCGCCGGGCGACCAGGTGGCGCCGGGCACGCCGGGGCCGCCGGAGCTGGAGCGCACGGTCCAGCCGCGCTGGGCCAGGCGCGGGTCGGTCGAGCTGGAGTAGGTGAAGTCGTCGAAGAGCTCGCCGGTGCCGCCGCCCGGAGGATCGGTCGGGTCGGGGTCGGGGTCGGGATCGGGGTCGGTGCCCGTGGGGTTGCCCCAGGCGAGCTGGCCGTTCACGTAGACGGTGACCTTGTCCCAGTTCGTGTACGCGGTGTTCGCGCCGTAGGAGTAGTCGTCGCTCTGGGCGAAGGTCTGCCAGTCGGCGCGGTAGAAGCGGAGCTGCATGTCGCTGGTGTTCTGGCCCGGGCTCAGGCTGCCTGAGGTGAAGCCGACCTCCAGGTACTGCTTGCCGCCCTCCTGCGGGGCGAACCTGCCCGTGATCGTGGCGCAGCCGACGACGGCCCAGGAGCAGGCGAAGCGGTACGTCTCCGTGCCCGTGAGGTAGTAGCGGATCTTGACCTGGTTGAGCGGGATCGTGGTGGTGCCGTCGTTGAACAGGCGAAGCCAGGGCTCGGCCTGGGCGGTGGTGGCGCCGGGGGCGCTGGTGCGGTACTGGAGGCGGACGGCCTGGGCGGCGCTGGCCGGGGCGGCGATCAGGGTCACCGCGACGAGGATGGCGGGGAGGGCTAAGGAGACGAGGAGTTTTCCGAAATTTCTGGACATGAGTGGGGTTCTCCTTGCAGGTTGTGCGGGCCCCCGAATGGTGTGCATGCCGAAGAGAGCAGTGGTGCTTGGTGAAGAGGTCAGGCGCCGTGAACATGTCGGGCGCTGTGAAGGGGTCGGGCGGCGTGAAGGGGGTCAGGCGCCGCGGCGGATGCGGCCCGCGTAGCGGGCCTCCAGGCGGAGGTTGTGCTCGTCGCCCTCGGGGACGTTGGCCGAGAGGTACACGGGCGGCACTTCGCCCGCTTCGAGCAGGTTGCGTACTGTCTGCGTGACCACGAGCTGGGCCAGCAGCGCGGAGGTGATCGTGGAGACGGCCCCGGTCGCGCCTCCGCCGGGCAGGGGCAGGACGGCGTCGCCGTACGGGGCGTGGTTGTCCAGGACGACGTCGGCCAGGTCGGTGAGCTTGCGGCCCGACGGGTGGCGGGACGCGGCGGCTTCACCGTGCGCGCGGGAAGTGATCGCGATCAGGTCGTGACCGCGCTCCTTGACGAGGGTGGCGAGCTCGACGACCACGCCGTTCACGCCGGAGTTGGAGATGATGACGAACAGGTCGTGCCGCTGGACCGGGGCCAGGTCGAGCAGGGTGCGGGCGATGGCGGGGTCGCGTTCGAGGTCGTAGCGGTCGAGCTCGGAGCGGGGCGCGTCGCCGTACAGGACGATGTCCCTGAGGGCGAGGCGGTTGGTGGGGACGAGGCCGCCCGCGCGCCCGGCGATCTCCATCGCGACGGCCTCGGAGTGGCCCGAGCCGAACGCCTGGATGACGCCGCCGGCGGTCAGGGCCTTGGTGAACAGGTCGGCGGCGCGGGTGATCTCAGGGTCGTCCGGGATTTTCTGGACGAGGTGGGCGATACGGTCGGCGAAGTCTCTCGGGTCGATCGTCATACATCCCCTTCTGGTAGACGGTGTCCGGCCACTGCCCGGACGGTGACGTCGAAGGCCTGTTTCGTACGCTCGTAGGTGCGCTGGGCGACCGACACGTACACGACGTCGAGCACCAGCAACTGCGAGTGGATCGCGGCGAACCCCTCGGACCGGAAGCTCGTCGCCCTGCTGGCCGTGGTCAGGACCAGCTCGGCCACCTCGGCCAGCGGCGACCTCGGCTGCGAGGTGACGGCGACGGTGATCGCGCCGTGGCTGCCCGCCTCCGCCAGCACCTCGATGACCTCGCGGGTCCTGCCGCTGTGGGAGATCCCGATCGCCACGTCGCCCTGGCCGAGCAGCGCCGCGTCGGTGAGCGCGCTGTGGGCGTCGGACCTGCTCCAGGTCGGTACGCGCATCCGCTGCAGCCGGTACTCCATCTCGCTGGCCACGGCGGCGCTGCTCGACACCCCGAACAGCAGCACCCGCCCCGCCCGCGCCACCGCCTGCGCGACCTTCTCCACCACGGCCAGGTCGAGCTGGTCGCGGGTCTCCTGGATCAGGCGGATGTCGTTGCCGGAGACGACGCCGAGCACCCGTTCGAGGCTGTCGTCGGGCAGGATCTCCTGGCCGATGTCGGTCTCCCAGGTCTGCTGGGCGACCCGGCCCGTCTCGGTGGCGATGGCCACGCGCAGCTCGGCGTAGCCGGCGAAGCCCAGGGCGCGGCAGAAGCGGGTGATGGTGGCCGTGGACGTCCTGCTCCGCTCGGCCAGGTCGACGATGGTCAGCCGGGCTGCCTCCGCTGGGCCTTCGAGGATGGCGTCGGCCACCTTCCGCAGGGCCTCGGGCATGTCGGGCTGGTCGGCTCTGATGCGGTTGAGGAGTTCCACGCGGTGATAATTATGCTCAGAGTCTGGTGCCGTCAAGGCTGTTCGGCAATAATTTTTGACATGCGACTGGTTCTGGGTGTCGATGCCGGCGGCACGTCGTCGCGGGCGGCGCTGTTCACCATGGCGGGGGAGGTGCTGCGGCGCGGGGGCGCGGGCGGGGGCAACCCGGGGTCGCTCGGCCGTGACCGGGCGGCCGCCAACCTGGAGGCGGCCGTGCGGGCTGCTCTGAATGGGGCCGCTCCGGGGCAGGTGGAGGCCGTGGTGATGGGAGTGGCGGGCAGTCCGGAGGCGTGTGCGGCGCTGGCGGATCAGGTCTTCCGTAAGGTGCTGCCCGGGGTTCCGGTCGCGTCCGTGGGTGACGACGTCACCGCCTTCGCCGCCGGGACGGCGGTGGCGTCCGGGAGCGTGCTGATCTCGGGGACGGGGGCGATCGCGGCAAAAATTATCGACCATCGGGCTGTCGCCACCGCCGACGGGTTCGGGTGGCAGCTCGGGGACGAGGGCTCGGCCTTCTGGCTCGGCCGCGCCGCCGCCCGCGCCACCATCCGCGCCCTCGCCACCGCTGACGAAGGTACGGCGGGTGGTGCAGGGGTGGTGATGGAACCCGGCGCGGCGGGCGGCGATGCGCCTGTGGCGGGACGCGACGTGGCCGGTGGGGGCGGTGGGATGGTGCCGCTTGTCGTGCGGCACCTGCTGCCCGATGGGCCGGGCGCCGATCCGGTGGCGCGGCTGGCGGCGGCGGTGCACGCGCGGCCGCCGCTCGCGCTCGCCGAGCTGGCGCCGCTGGTCAGCCAGGCGGCCGCGGCGGGTGATCCGATGGCGGTGGAAGTCGTGCGCGAGGCCGCGTCCCGGCTGGTGGCGACCTTGCGGAGCGTGCACGACTCCGGGCCCGTGGTGCTGGCCGGGAGCGTGCTCACCAGCGAGGGGCCGGTGCGTGAGGCCGTCATCAGGCTGCTGGCGAGCGGGACCGCCCACGAGGTGGCCACGGCGGGCGATGCGGCCGGGGCGGCGGCCTGGTTGGCGGCGCGCCCGTTCCTGGGCCCGGACGAGTCACGGGCCCGCCATCAGCGCTTCGTCCATCCCGCCGCCGCGCGGCGCACGGCGTAACCGAGGCCACCAGCATTTCACCCGATGTCACCGTACGAGCAGGGCCGCGCTCCCGTAGCTGCCGCCGAACCCCGTCACCAGCGCCACCTCACCCGCCGAGCGCAGCTCCCGCACGGCCTGGGCCACGTTGTTCAGCCCGTGCACGTACCCCTCGGACAGCAGCCCGCCGTGCGGGTTCACCCACGCGTGCCGCCGCTCCAGCAGGTACGCCCCCAGCTCCCCCCGCGCCACCAGCCCGAAGTCCTCCAGCTGCCTGGGCACCAGCCACGAGTAGGCGTCGTACGGCACCGCCACGTCCACGTCCGACGGCCGCATGCCGGACGCCTCCCAGAGCATGGGCGCCACGTACGCCGAGAAGATCGCCGTGACATCGGCCGCGCGGTCCATCGACGAGCAGCCGGGCCCGCCTCCGCGTACCACCGCCCGCACGCGCGGCCCGTCCAGCACGCCGCTGACCAGCAGGGCGCACGCCCCGTCGGTCTCCTGGCAGCAGTCGACCGTGCGCAGCGGGGTGCAGACGTACGGCCTGGACAGGTAGTCGGCGAGTTCGAGCGGCTCGCGGCGCAGGGCGCGGGGGTTGGCCTTGGCGTTCTGCCTGGACTGGGCGACGACGGCGTGCAGGTGCTCGGCGGTGAGCCCGGTCTCGTGCAGGTAGCGGGTGGCGGCCAGGGCGAACAGCGGGATGGGGCCGGCCAGCCCGTACGTGTAGCGCTCCTGGGGGCCGGTGGAGACGGTGTTCATGCGCTTGCCGGAGCGGCCGTTGAGCGCCCGGTAGACGAGGATGTTGCGGGCCAGGCCGCAGTGGACGAGCATGGCGGCGTCGCCCAGGATCGAGGCCGCCTGCGTGCCGCCTCCCGCGATGTCGTTGTGCCAGCCGAGCCGTTCGATGCCGAGGGCCCTGGCGACCTGGACGACGGGCGCGGAGTCGTTCAGGTGGTAGCTGAGGACGGCGTCCACCTCGCGCGGCGCGATCCCGGCGTCCGCGCACGCGGCCCGGCACGCCTCGGCCGCCAGGTCCAGCTCGGTGCGGCCCGACTCCCTGCTCAGGGCCGTCATCCCGACCCCGGCCACGGCCGCCCGCCCCGCGAAGGGCTGCATGACCCTCCTCCCGCCCGAGCGCAGACTGATCGCCCGTCACGCTAGCCCCGCCGACGCGACAAGGCAAGCGCTTGCTTGGCATTGAGCAGCGCACCCCAGGATCACCGGCAGCGCACCTCGGGATCACTGACAGCACATCCCGGCACCGCCGGCGGCGCGACCTCCGGACCACCCCCTCACCTCACCGAATTTCGGGCGGCCACAATGACGCCATTTCCCGCCCGGCGACATTCGCCGCACATCCCGGCTTATCGCCGCCCAACCCGCCTGACCTGCACAGAACCACGAATAGCAGGAAATATCCGTGCATATAGGTGACTGGACATCTTCACGGAAGCTAGCCCCTCTTGTAATACGGAGGTGTGATCTCCCGATAGCTCATCATCATTACGCCGAGGTGAGCGATGGATCTACGCTATGTCCGGTACGCGATGGCGATCGCACGAGCAGGCAGCCTCCGCCGGGCCGCCGCGTCGCTGCACATCGCTCAGCCGACGCTGTCGGAGCAGCTCAGAGCGCTGGAGAAGGAGATCGGCGTCGAGCTGTTCAGCCGCTCGTCGAGCGGGGTGACGCTGACCGAGGCGGGTGAGGCGTTCCTGGCCCAGGCGACCGTCGCCCTCGACGCCTTCGAGCGGGCCGTGGCCGCCGCCAGGTGCACGGGCGAGACCTCCCGCCTGGGCGTGGCCGACGGCCTGGCGGACGTCGCCGCCCGGCTGCTCTCCCAGCTCCACACCGGCCGCCTGCGCATGGCGCCCATGGGCACGGCCGAGCAGATCGTCTCGATCGCGGACGGCGCCCTCCAGGCGGGGCTCGGGTACGCGCCCGGCTCGCTGCCGCGCGGGGTGGGCCGCATGCTGATCCAGCGTTTCCCGGTGCGCGCGCTGCTGCACCGGGAGCACCACCTGGCGCAGCACGAGGCGCTGTCGCTGTCGGACCTGGCGGGCGAGCCGCTGATCATGCCGGAGTCCGACGCCGTGGCCGGGGCCCGCCGGTTCCTGGAGGCCTTCGTACGCCAGCGCCTGCACCCCCGCCTGGGCCCGTCGGCGGCCGGCCACGACCTGGTCGTCAACATGGTGAAGGAGGGCACGGGTTACGCTTTGTGCGTGCGCGAGGGCACGACGGTGCCCGGCACCCTGGTGTTCGTCCCGATCAAGGAGGACGTGCCGCCGCTGGAGGTGGTCTTCCTGTGGAACCGCCAGGCCGACGTGCACGAGCTGGTGAGCGCGGCCCGGCATCTGGCACGTTCTGGATAGCATTATTATCTAACGATGCGGATCTCCGAACTCAGCGCCAGGTCAGGGGTGGCCATCCCCACGATCAAGTACTACCTCCGTGAAGGCATGCTCCACCAGGGCGAGCAGACGGCAGCGACCAGGGCCGAGTACGACGAGACGCACCTGCGCAGGCTCCGCCTGATCCGGGCCCTGCTCGACGTGGGCCGGCTCTCCGTGGCCTCGATCAAGAAGATCGTGGCCGCCGTCGAGGACGAGTCGCTGCCCGTCCACCAGATGCTGGGGACCGCCCACTGGGCGCTCAGCCCGGCCGTCGAGCCCGAGCCCGGCGAGGAGTGGCAGGCCGCCCGCGCCGAGGTGGACACGCTCGTCGCGGACCTGGGCTGGGACGTGCACCCCGACGCCCCCACCCGGGACGAGCTGGCCCAGACGCTGGTCAGGATGCGCCAGCTCGGCCTGGCCGTCGACCTGGCGCCGTACGTGGAGGTGGCGCGGAAGCTGGTGGCGGAGGTGGAGATGGACAGCATCCCGTTCGACGGCCCGCGCGACGCCGCCGTGGAGGCGCTGGTCCTCGGCACGGTCCTGTACGGCAGGGCGCTCGACACGCTGCGCCGCATGGCCCACGAGTCGGAGTCGGCCAAGCGCCTGGCCCGCTGAGCGCGGCCCGGTACTTCAGACGAGGCCGTTCGCCCGCAGGATCCGCACGGCGTTGACCGTGGCGGCGCCGCGCCACTCCAGCGACCCGGCCGGTGAGATCCGCGCGTAGTCCACGGTCCACCCGCCGTCGTCCTGCTGCTCCCCCGCCAGCCTGACGAGGTCGGCCGCGATCACCTCGGGGTCGAACAGGTCGCGGGCCGGCCGCCCGGGGAGCGGGGCGAAGTCCAGCGGGCGCAGGGCCTCGTTCTCGGTGCCGCCGGCGACGGGCACCCGGCCGTCCTCGGGGATGCGGCCGCCGAGCCGCTTGAGCAGGCCGGCCGTACGGGGGTCGTCCACCGAGTCGAGGAAGTGCACCGCGAAGAGCAGCACGTACGCGGACGGCGGCTCCTCCAGCGCCTGGATCGTGCCGAGGCAGTAACGCGTGGCCTTCTCCAGCCACGGATGCGCGGCCACGGCCGGGTCGTGGGCGGCCACGCGGTGGGCGGCGGCCGCGGTGACGGCGGTGATCTGCAGGGACGAGGTGGTCGCGTCGCCGCCCGCCCACCAGGGCGCGGTCGCCGTGGAGAGCGTCAGCGGCAGCGAGAACGGCAGCCCGCCGTCGGGCAGCGTCACCGAGTCCAGCCAGTCGCACAGCGCCGCGGCGTGCGGCGAGGTGACCGGGCCGATCTCCTCGAACGCCTCGAAGGCGTGCAGCGCCGCACCCGGCTGGCTCTCGGGCGAGCGCAGGTCGGGCTCCAGCCCCCAGCCGTAGCCGCCGTCGGCGTTGCGGTATCCCTCCAGGGCCGCCAGCACGCCGGCCGCGTCGCCCGCCCCGGTGAGCAGGTCGTAGCGGCGGCGGTCGAGGACACGCCCGTGCCCGGCCAGGAAGCCCGGGATCAGGGAAAGGTTCACGTTCATGCGGTCATCGTGCCCAGATCGGCGCCTCCCGGTCTTGTAGGTTCCGGACATGGCGTTCGACGCGCAGGCGAGGTTCCGCTCCGCGAAGGTGGCCCGGCTGGCGTGGGCCGGCCCCGACGGCGCGCCGCGCCTGGTGCCCATCACGTACGCGCTGCTCGGCGCGAGGATCGTGACGGCGGTGGACCACAAGCCGAAGACCACCACCCACCTCAGGCGGCTGAGCCACATCAGGGCCAACCCCGCCGTGAGCGTGCTCGCCGACCACTACGAGGACGACTGGACCCGGCTGTGGTGGGTGCGGGCCGACGGGCGGGCCGTCGTCCTGGAGCAGGGGGACGACCGCGAGCGGGCGCTCGACGCGCTGGTGGCCAGGTACGCGCAGTACCGCGAGCGCCGGCCCGCCGGCCCCGCCATCCTCGTCGAGGTGACCAGGTGGAGCGGCTGGGCCGCTACTCCGTGATCGTGACCGGCCGCTTGAGCAGCCACAGCGCCGCCCGCTGCAGCAGCGTCCGGTGGATCTCGTTGTCGTAGGAGCGGGTGTCGTGGCCCAGCGCGTCGTAGAGGACCCGGCCGCGCCGCACCGGCCGCGCCCAGATCAGCGGCTGGCCGTTCGAGGAGGCCAGCGGCTCGACGTCGGGCAGCACGTCGAGGTCGCTGTAGACCTCGTCCACCACGTCGAAGTCGCGCAGCCCGTCGACCACCGGATGCTCGCCGTGCACCCGCACGCCGGTCCAGCCCAGCGGCGGGTGGTGGGACTTGGGCCAGGTCCAGCAGCCGCCCAGGACGCGCGGCCAGCCCTGCCAGTCGTCGAAGCAGATCGACGCCGAGTGCATGCACAGCAGCCCGCCGCCCCGGTCGAGGTGGTCGAGGAGGGTGGTGCGGGCCTGTGCCGGCAAGGCGAAGCCCCACTCGTCGCGCAGGTCGGCGAAGCGGTCCTGGTCCATCTGCCAGCGCAGCGCGTTGACGGTGATGAGCTGGACCTCCGACGGCTCGCTGAGCGCGCCCGCGATGTCCTCGGTGATCTCCGACTCGACCCCCACCTCGGCCAGCACCTCCGCGAGGGCGGCCGATGTGGCGGCGAAGTCATGGAACAGGCCTCCTGACAGGATTAGATTTCTCGCCACTTGCCCAGCTCATCATGCTTACCGCTGGTTTTCTACCCGTTGGCCGGGAAACCAGCGGCCCCCGGGGCGCCTCCCGCTCCTGGGACAGGGCATGATGCCGGTCGTGGACGACTTCGAGGAGCACAGGCCCATGCTGCTCGGGCTGGCCTACCGCCTGCTCGGCAGCATGTGGGACGCCGAGGACGTGGTGCAGGAGGCCTGGCTGCGCTGGCAGGCCACCGACCACGCCGAGATCAGGGAGCCGCGGGCGTTCCTGGTGACCGTGGTCTCGCGGCTGGCGCTCGACCAGCTCCGCTCCGCGCGGGTCAAGCGGGAGGCCTACACGGGGCCGTGGCTGCCGGAGCCGGTCGAGACCGCGCAGGCGGGGCCGCTGGACACGGCGGAGCTGCGCGACACGGTCTCGTACGCGACGCTGCACATGATGGAGCGGCTCTCGCCGCCGGAGCGGGCGGTGTTCGTGCTGCGGGAGGCGTTCGAGCTGCCGTACGACGAGATCGCCGAGATCGTCGGCTCCTCCGTCGCGAACGCCAGGCAGCTGCACCACCGGGCCTCCGTACGGCTGGCCGAGGGGCGTGACCGGTTCCGCCCGTCCAGCGAGGAGCACGCGGAGCTGCTGAGGACGTTCATGCGGGCGGCCGGCGGCGGCGACCTGGCCGCGCTCACCGAGCTGCTGCACGAGGACGTCGTGTCCTACAACGACGGCGGCGGCAAGGTCAGGGCGGCGCTGCGGCCGATCGTCGGCCGGGCCAAGGTGGCCTCGTTCCTGCTCGCGCTGGTCGCGCGCTACGACTACAAGCAGGTACGAATGGTCGAGGTCAACGGCCTGCCCGCCGTCGCCACCCAGGTGGGCGGGCACCAGCAGCTCGTCATGATCGGCATCAGGGACGGCCGCATCAGCGAGATCTACGGCGTGCTGAACCCCGACAAGCTGACACACGTGCACCTGACCTGAGCGGGCGATCTATAGTCGCCCCTATGGATCTCGGCATCGCTGGCAAGGTCGCACTCGTCACCGGCGGCAGCGCGGGCCTCGGGCTCGCCGCCGCCAAGAGCCTGGCGCGGGAGGGCTGCGACGTGTGCGTCAGCGCCCGCGACCCGGAGAAGCTCGCGGACGCGGTGGTGGAGCTGCAGGAGTTCGGCAAGGTCGTGCACGCGGTGCTGGCCGACGTGGAGGATCCGGCCGCCGCCCGGCGGCTGGCCGAGGAGACGCGCGACGTGCTCGGGCCCGTCGACATCCTCGTCGCGAACGCGGGCGGGCCGCCGGCGGGCCGGTTCGACGCGGTCGGGCTCGACGACTGGGACGTGGCCGTCCAGCGCAACCTGCTCGGCACCGTACGCCTGGTGCACGCGGTGCTGCCGGAGATGCGCTCGCGCGGCTGGGGCCGGATCGTCACGATCACCAGCAGGTCGGCCAGGGAGGCGCTGGACAACCTGGCGCTGTCGAACGCCATGCGCTCCGCGGTCGCCGGCGTCGT
Organism: Nonomuraea rubra; assembly: GCF_014207985.1. Classification (NCBI taxonomy): domain Bacteria; kingdom Bacillati; phylum Actinomycetota; class Actinomycetes; order Streptosporangiales; family Streptosporangiaceae; genus Nonomuraea; species Nonomuraea rubra. The sequence goes on from NZ_JACHMI010000001.1 coordinate 10,220,517, forward strand.
GCGCACGCTGGCCCGCGAGGTGGGGCGCGACGGCGTACGCGTCAACAACGTCATGCCGGGCCCCATCGAGACCGAGCGGCTGCGCGAGCTGTCGGGCAGCGAGGAGGCGCTGCGCGAGCGGGGCGAGAGCGTGCCGGTGGGCCGCATCGGGCGGCCGGAGGAGGTGGGCGACGTGGTGGCGTTCCTGGCCAGCGAGCGGGCGTCGTTCGTGAACGGGGTCTCGCTGCTGGTGGACGGCGGGGAGAGCCGCGTCATCTCCTGAACAGGGTGTCGACGATCGAGGCGGCCCAGGTGGCGTCGTCGTCGGGCAGGTCCACGAAGTGCGACAGGTTCGCCCGGTGGAAGCAGGCGCCCATCAGCAGGGACGCGGCGGCGCCCGGGTCGAGGCCCGGCTCGACCCGGCCCGCCTCCCGCTCCGCCCGCAGGATCTCGGCCAGCGCCTGCACCGGCAGGTGCGGGCCCAGGTCGTTCTTGGCCAGCATGCTCCTGAACCCGGCCATGAGCGGCGGATCGCCCAGCACGCCTCCGGCGACGGCCATGGCCCTGCTGTAGAACTCCAGGGCCATGCCCGCGAACTCGACGAGGTTGGCCCTGAGGTCCCCCTGCCCCACGCCGAGCCGCAGCTTCGCCAGGGCGGGGCCGAGCGCGGGCATGCGCTCCAGCAGCACGGCGAGGAAGAGCTCCTCCTTGTTCGCGAAGTGCTTGTAGAGCAGCGCCTCGGAGCAGGAGGCCCGCTGGGCGATGCGCTTGGTGGTGGCCCCCGCGATGCCGAACTCGTGAATCGCCTGCTCAGCCGCGTCGATGATGCGGTCGCGTGTGCCCATCCGCCCATGATATGAGCGCGTGCCCACTCACACGGGGGGACATGACATCCTCTGAGGAGGAAGACCTTGAAGAAGGGCGTGGGGCATGGAGAAGCCGGTCATCGTTACGGTGGATGATGACCCGGGCGTCTCGCGGGCGGTCGCCCGCGACCTGAGACGCCGATACGGGCAGGAATACCGGATCGTGCGCGCGGAGACCGCCAGGGACGGCATCGACGCGGTACGCGAGATGCGGCTGCGCGGCGACGAGGTGGCGGCGATCCTGGCCGACTACCGGATGCCGCAGATGAACGGCGTGCAGTTCCTCGAGGCCGCGATGGACATGTATCCGTACGCGCGCCGCGTGCTGCTGACCGCCTACGCCGACACCGACGCGGCGATCCAGGCGATCAACGTCGTCGATCTGGACCATTACCTGCTCAAGCCGTGGGACCCGCCGGAGGAGAAGTTCTATCCGGTGATCGACGGGCAGCTCGACGCCTGGTTGCGTACCGACCGGGTGGAGCGGGCCGAGCTGCGGGTGGTGGGCGACCGGTGGTCGGCGCCGTCGTACCGGGTGCGTGACTTCCTGGCCCGCAACCACGTGCCGTACCAGTGGATGCTGGCGGAGGACCCGGAGGGCGCGCAGCTGGTGAAGGCGGCGGGCGAGGGGTGTCACCTGCCGCTGGTGGTGACGTCCGACGGCACCACGCTGGAGTCGCCCGACCAGGCGACGCTGGCCACGGCGGTGGGGCTGTCGACGACTCCGGCGACCGACTTCTACGACCTGATCGTGGTGGGCGGCGGCCCCGCCGGGCTCGGCGCCGCCGTGTACGGCGCCTCTGAAGGGCTGAACACCGTGCTGGTCGAGGCGTACTCCTCGGGCGGGCAGGCGGGCCAGAGCTCCAGGATCGAGAACTACCTGGGCTTCCCCGACGGCGTCTCCGGCCAGCAGCTCGCCGACCGGGCGCGCAGGCAGGCGCTGAAGTTCGGGGCGGAGCTGCTGACGGCGCGGAAGGTGACGAGCCTGGAGCCGCGCGGGCAGGCGCGGGTGATCGGGTTCAAGGACGGCGGCGAGATCGCGGCGCACGCGGTGATCCTGGCCACCGGCGTCACCTACCGGAGGCTGGAGGCGCCGGGGCTGGACGAGTTCGTGGGGCGCGGCGTCTTCTACGGCGCCGCGCTGACCGAAGCACCGGCGTGCAAGGACACCGAGGTGTTCATCGTGGGCGCGGCCAACTCGGCGGGCCAGGCGGCCGTCTACCTGTCGGGATTCGCGAGCAAGGTCCACTTGTTGGTGAGAAGTGATGGTTTGGAGAAATCCATGTCTCACTACCTCATCGAGCAGATCGCCGCGATCCCCAACATCGAGGTGCACGTCGACACGCAGGTCGTCGCCGGGAGCGGTGACGGGCACCTGGAGCGGCTGACCTTGTCCACCAAGGGCGAGGAGCGCACGGTGGACGCGCAGTGGTTGTTCGTGTTCATCGGGGCCGAGCCGTACACGTCGTGGCTGGGCGAGACGATCGAGCGGGACGCGCGCGGGTTCGTGCTGACCGGGCCCGACCTGGTGCAGGGCGGGCGGCGGCCGCGCAACTGGCCGCTGCGGCGCGAGCCGTACTTCCTGGAGACGAACGTGCCGGGGGTGCTGGCGGCGGGCGACGTGCGCGCCGAATCGATCAAGAGGGTGGCATCCGCCGTCGGGGAGGGCGCGATGGCCGTCGCGCTCGTGCATCGGTACCTGGAGAAGCAATGATCGACATAGACGAGTTGCGCAAGCTCTTCCTCTTCGAGCGGTTGTCCGACGAGCAGCTCACCAAGCTCGCGATGAGCGGCGCGGTGCAGACCTACGCGCAGGACGAGGACATCGTCCGGCAGGGCGAGCCGGCCGAGTGCTTCGCGGTGCTGCTCGAGGGCGAGATCCAGATGATCAACGAGACGGTCACCGCGGGGACCGTCGCGATGCCCCGCACGTCGCAGCCCGGCGTCTACGGCGGCGCCACCTCGGCCTACCTCGGCGACCGGGCGCCGCAGACCTACCAGCACACGCTGCGCGCCACCGCGCCGTCGCGGATGTTCATGCTGCCCGCCAAGAAGTTCGCCTACATCGTGGCCGAGTGGTTCCCGATGGCGATGCACCTGCTCGACGGGCTGCTGTCCGGCGGGCGCATGCAGCGGGAGATCATCGACCGGCGGCAGCGGCTGACCGCGCTCGGCACGATCACGGCCGGGCTCACGCACGAGCTGAACAACCCGGCGGCGGCGGCCGTGCGGGCGGTGAGCGAGCTGCGCTCGCTGATCAAGACCTCGCGTTTCCAGCTCGCCCAGCTCGCCGAGGACGGCATCCCGCCCGACAAGCTGCGCGCGCTCATCGAGGCGCAGGAGGCGTGCACGAGCAACCTGGGCCAGGCGGAGAAGCGCTCGCCGCTGGAGATCTCCGACGCCGAGGACGAGCTGGGCGAGGCGCTGGAGGAGGTGGGCGTCGAGGACGCGTGGGAGCTGGCCCCGGCGCTGGTCAACGCCGGTTTCACCAGCGCGTACCTGCAGAAGATCCGCGCCAAGGTGGGCGCGGAGCACACGCCGAAGGCGCTGCACTGGCTGGCCGAGGCCATCGAGATCTCGCAGATGCTCGACGAGGTGACCGAGGCGACCGAGCGCATCACGACGCTGATCCGCTCGGCCAAGCAGTACTCCCAGATGGACCGCGCGCCGTTCCAGCAGGTGAACGTGCACGAGCTGCTCGACAGCACGGTGGCGATCTTCCGCGGCAAGATCCCGCCGGGCATCAGCGTGGTCACCGACTACGACCGCACGCTGCCCGAGCTGCCCTGCTACGCGGGCGAGCTCAACCAGGTCTGGACGAACCTCATCCACAACGCCCTCGACGCGATGGGCCAGGAGGGCACGCTGACCATCCGCACCGCGTACGACGAGGACGAGGCGATCGTCGAGATCGGCGACACCGGCCCCGGCGTGCCCGAGGCGATCAAGGACCGCATCTTCGAGCCGTTCTTCACCACCAAGAGCGTGGGCGAGGGCACGGGGCTCGGCCTGGACATCTCCTACCGGATCGTGGCCGGCCGGCACGGCGGCGAGATCAAGGTGCGCTCGGTGCCGGGCGAGACCTGGTTCGAGGTACGGCTGCCGCTGCGGGAGCCCTCGGCCACGAGCTGATCGCGCATCGTTACCGGCCCCGGTCTTGTCAGGACGTCTCCTGACCGCGTGTAATGGATGACCGAAATTCCGACGGGGGCGTGTGGACGACGGCAGGCGTGCCCGTCCACCGGCCATCGTGAAAGGAATCTCGTGTTGATCACCGACTGGGCCCGGCGGGCCCTGCCGGCCATGCTCGACGACCTCAGGGCCGTGGTGGAGCAGGAGACCCACAGCTACGACAAGGCCATGCTGGTCAGAGGGCTGCGCGAGCTGCGCGCGCGGGCGGTCGGGCACCTGGGGACCCCGGACGACGAGATCCTGCACGAGGGCGGCGGCCACGGCGACGTCCTGGAGCTCTACTACCGGGGCACCGCGCCGGGGACCGTGCTCATGCTCGGCCACTACGACACGGTCTGGCCGACGGGCACGCTGGCGGGCTGGCCGTTCGCGGTGCTGGAGGGCAAGGCGACGGGGCCGGGCGTGTTCGACATGAAGACGGGGCTGGTGCAGTCCATCTGGGCGCTGCGCGGGCTGCGGGAGCTGGGGCTGCCGCATCCCGGCGTGCGGTTCCTGTTCAACGGCGACGAGGAGATCGGCAGTCCGGCCTCGCGCGAGCACATCGAGGCGGCCAGCGAGGACGTGCTGGCGACGCTGGTCTTCGAGGCGTCCCTGGACGGGGCGCTGAAGACGGCGCGCAAGGGCGTGGGGCTGTTCAACGTGACCGTGACCGGGGTGGAGGCGCACGCGGGGCTGGATCCGTACGCGGGGGCCAGCGCCGTCCACGCGCTGGCCGAGATCGTCACCACGCTGGCGGCGGCGGGCTCCCGCGAGCGCGGCACCACCGTGAACGTCGGCCTGATCAGCGGCGGCACCGGACGCAACGTCACCGCCGGGCGCGCCACGTGCGGCGTGGACGTGCGCGTCACGGACCCCGCGGAGATGGGGCGGATCGACGACGTCTTCGCCGCCCTGCGCGCCTCGGACCCGCGCGTCAAGGTCTCCGCCACCGGGGAGTGGAACCGGCCCCCGATGGTCAGGAACCCCGCCTCCCAGCGGCTGTTCAAGGAGCTCCAGAAGGTGGCGGCCGGCTTCGGCTGGCTGGTGGACGAGGCGGCGGTGGGCGGCGCGAGCGACGGGAACTTCGTCTCGGCGCTGGGGCGGCCGGTGCTGGACGGCCTGGGCGCCGTGGGCGACGGGGCGCACGCGCGGCACGAGCACGTGGTGATCGAGCACATCCCGGAGCGGACGGCGCTGACGATGGGGCTGATCACCGCCCTGGCGTGAGCCACGCCGGGTGAGAGCGCTCTCACCCCCAGCCTCGGCCTCAGGTCTCAGCCGAAGACGTGGTCGCGTGCCAGGTCCAGGGCCGTCAGCACCGCGCCCTGCAGCACCGCGTTGCCCTCCACCGTGCTGGCCCGCACCTCGGTCGGCGCCGGCGCCAGCTCCCGCAGGCGCGCGGCCACCTCGGCGGCCAGCTCGTCGCCGCCCGCCTGCCCGGCCTCGCCGCCCAGCACGACGAGCCCGGGGTCCAGGAGCGTGACGAACGCGAAGGCCCCCTGGGCGATCCGCGCGGCGAACTCGGCGCGGTCGAGCCCCCGCGCCACGCTCTCGGTCACCAGGCTGCAGAACGCGGTGCCGTCCACCTGGAGGAACCCGACCTCACCGGCGCCGCCCGACGCCCCGCGGCGCAGCCGGCCGCCGAGCACGACGGCCGCTCCCACGCCGTCGCCCACCCACATCAGCACGAAGTCCTCGGCCCCCTGAGCGGCGCCGGTGCGCAGCTCGGCGATGGCGGCCAGGTTCACCTCGTTCTCCAGGACCAGCGGCGAGCCGAGCCGCTCACGCCAGGCCGTCACCAGCCCGGCCCGCCATCCAGGCACGTCGTTGGCCGTCACCAGCTCGCCGTCGCGCGGCGTCACCAGCCCGGGCGCGCCGACCACGACGTTGTCGATCACCCGGTCACCGGCGGCCTCGGCCAGCGTGCCGGCGACGAGGTCCACCAGGTCGCCGGTGACCGCCCGGCTCGTCCTGGCCACCACCCGCCCGGTGATGTCGGCGATCACCACGGAGATCGTCTCGCGCCGCAGGTCCACCCCCGCCACGTGGGCGCGCCCCGCCACCAGCCCGTACACCCGCGCGTTCGGCCCCCGCCGGTCCTCGCCCGACTCGCCCGTGACCTCGATAAGCCCGCTCTGCGTGAGGCGCTCGATCAGGTCGGACACGGTGGGCCTGGACAGCCCGGTCAGCTCGCGGAGCTGGGGCGCGCTCAGGGGGCCGCGTTCGAGCAGCAGGTCGAGGGCCAGCCGGTCGTTGATGGCCCGGGCCATGGCGGGGGTCGCGGTCTTCATGGCTCCCATAATAAGCAGGGAGCCTGCCTAAAACCTCTTTTCATCAGGAAGCCTGCCTGATAGTTTCTCGACCCATGAGCCATCATCGTGCGATCGCTATTGTTTTCGCCGTGCACGGCGCCATTGCCGGGACCGTGTCCACGCGCATCCCCTGGATCCAGGATCACCTGGCCCTCGACCCCGGCACCCTGGGGTTGGCGCTGCTCTGCCCGCCGATCGGCGCGTTCCTCGGCATGCCCATGGCCGGGCGTGTGGCGTACCGCTTCGGCAGCCGGGCGGCCACCCGCGTCCTGCTGGCGGTGTGGTGCGTGACCCTGGCGCTGCCCGCGCTCGCGCCGTCGCCCGGCTGGTTGTTCGCCGTGTTCTTCCTGTCGGGGGTGGGTGCGGGGATGTCCGACATCACGATGAACGCCCACGCCGTCGTCCTCGAACGGCGGCTCGGCCACTCCATCATGTCCGGGCTGCACGGCATGTGGGCCGTGGGCAGCCTGGCGGCCGGCGGGGTGGGCACGCTGGCCGCGCAGGCCGGCGTCGACGCCCGGATCCACCTCGGTGTGGCCGCCGCCGTCCTGCTGGTCGTGCACGGGCTGGCCGGGCGCGGCCTGCTCCGGGACGGCGAGGCCGGCGGCGCGACCCCGGACGCTCCGGCGCCCCGGCGCTTCGCGCTGCCCTCGCGGGCGATCCTGCCGCTCGGCCTGGTCGGCTTCTGCGCCGTGTTCGCCGAAGGCGCCAGCGCGAACTGGGCCGCCGTCTACCTCACGCACGTCACCGACGCCGGTCCGGGCGTGGCCGCCGCCGGTTACACCGTCCTCATGCTGTGCATGGCGGGCACCCGCCTGATGGGCGACCGGGTCATCCGGCTGCTCGGCCCCGTGACGACCGTCAGGGTGGGCGGGATCGTGGCGGCGCTCGGCGGCGTCGCCGTGGTGACGGCACGCACGCCCGCGCTCGGCATGGCCGGGTTCGCCCTGATCGGGCTGGGGGTGGCCGTGGTGATGCCGCTGGTGCTGGCGGCCGCCGGCAACGCGGGGACGAACGCGACCGAGGGAGTGACGGGGGTGGCCACGATCACGTACATGTCGGGCATGGTCGCCCCGCCGGTCACCGGCTGGCTGGCCGGCACGCTGTCCTATCCGGCCGCGTTCACGGTGATCACGGGGGTGGTGGTGGCGATGACGCTGCTCGCCCGCGTCGTACGACCCTCCGGCGGCGCGCCCCGGCGGCTCTCCGCCGAGGGCAGCCTCGTGGGGACGCTGGACTGAGCCCTACCGGACGTGCGCGGCGACGACCCGGGCGGCCTCCAGGGGCTCCTTGTCCGTGGTGTCCACCTCCACGTCGTAGCGCACGCCCTGGTGGGCCACCTCGGCCTGCAGCTCGGCCATCCCCGGGGGCCGGTCCCGCCGGGCCAGCTCGCGCCGGGCGGCGACCGCGGCGTCGCACCTGACGCCGACCCACAGGACGTCCAGGCCGGCCAGCGCCTTCTCCCACTCCTGCTGGGACGACGGCCCGCCGAGGAAGACGTCGTCGATGATGACCGGCGCGCCCGCGCGGGCCATCGTGGCGACCCCTTCCCGCCACGCGTGCTGCAGCCTCCGGAAGTCAGGCCCGACGTTCACCTCGCCGTCGGAGGTGATCTCGATGCCGGCGTCCGAGGTCTGCATGGCGGCGGGCATCGCGTCCACCAGGTCGTCGATGGAGATGCTGAGCCAGGGCTCGGGCAGGACGGCCTGCAGGCTTCTGGCCAACGCCGACTTTCCGGCGCTGGAGCCGCCGTTCAGGACGATCACTTGTGTCACAGCGCCACGTTAGGGGCTGCGCCGGGTGGTGCGAAACAGCATTTCGGCTGATACGCTCCCAAGCGAGCGCTTGGTTTACCTGCTGAGGGGTTGCCGAATGAAGTTCTCGACCTTCCATCTCTTCCACCGGTTCGACGGGCAGAGCTTCAAGGACGTCTACGACTACCACCTGGAGCTCATCGAGCTGGCCGAGGAGCTGGGGTTCGACGGGGTGCGGCTGGCCGAGCACCACTTCAGGGACTACGGGGTCGTGCCCAACCTGTTCACCATGCTGGCCCACGCCGCCGCCAGGACGTCCAGGATCAGGCTCGGCACGGGCATCGTCGTGCTGCCGCTGCACAACCCCGTACACGTCGCCGAGGAGGCCGCGCAGGTCGACGTGCTGTCGGGCGGGCGCCTGGAGCTGGGGATCGGGCGGGGGTACCAGAGCTTCGAGTTCGAGGGGTTCGGGATCGACCTCGCGGAGGCGCGCGACCGGTTCAACGAGGCGCTGGAGGTGATCGTCGGGCTCTGGACGCAGGAGGTCTACCAGCACGAGGGCAAGTTCTACCGGACCGGCGCCGAGGTGTCGCTCGTGCCCAGGCCGCTGCAGAGCCCGCACCCGCCGCTGCACGTGGCGGCCGTCTCGCCCGAGACGGTGACCATGTACGCCGAGCGCGGCCTGCCCATCCTGGCCGACCCGGCGGCGCCGTTCAGGAAGGTCGTGCAGGCGGCCGAGACGTGGCGGGAGACCGCCGCGCGGGCCGGGCACGCGGCCCCGGCGGACCTCGTCGTGGCCCGCAGCGTGTACGTCGCCCCCACCCTGGAGCAGGCCCGCGCGGACCAGGAGCGGTTCGAGGCGTCGTTCGACCGCTCGCGCATCTTCAACGAGCGCAGCGCCCCCATCGACCCCAGGACCGGCAGGACCGCCCAGGGCTTCGAGTACTACCAGGACCGTTACCTCAAGGGCGGCACGCTCTCCGCCGACTTCCGGTGGGAGCAGCTCGAGGTGATCGGGGACCCGGCGCGGGTGATCGAGCAGATCTCGCTGCTCAGGGACGCCGGGTTCGGCAACCTCCTGTGCGACTTCGGCAGCACCAGGCCGATGCCGCTGGAGGACATGAAGCGGGTCATGCGCTTCTTCGCGACCGAAGTCATGCCGGCCTTTGGAGACTGAGATGATCCACAGCCTGTCCCTGTCAGACGTGCTCGCCGACCACGCCCGCAGCCGCCCACAGGTGACGGCGGTGGTGGACGGGGAGCTGCGGCTCACCTATCGCGAGCTGGACGAGCGGGTGACCCGGCTGGCCGCGGCGCTGGAACGGCTGGGGGTGTCCGCCGGCGACCGGGTGCTGTGGCTGGGGCAGAACGCGTACGCGGTGCTGGAGCTGCTGCTCGCCTGCTCCAGGCTGGGCGCGATCTGCTGCCCGGCGAACTGGCGGCAGTCGGCGGACGAGCTGCGCTTCGTGCTCTCCGACCTCACCCCCGCGGCCGTCTTCTGGGAGCGCTCCGAGACCACCGAGCCGCTGCGCGACGCGGGGTGGATCGAGGCGGGCGAGGAGTACGAGCGGCTGATCGCCGAGGCGCCCGGACGGGACTTCCCCCAGGTCTCCGACACCGAGCCGGTCCTGGCCCTCTACACCGCCGCCTTCGCCGGCCGCCCGAGCGCCGCCCTGCTCAGCAGTGCCGCGCTGGTCGCGCACGCCACGACCCTGCTCGTCGTACGCCAGATGGAGCCGGGCTTCACCTTCCTCAACAGCGGGCCCCTCTTCCACGTCGGCACCATGATGTTCTGCCTGGCCACGCTGCAGATCGGCGGCACGAACGTGTTCACCCCCGCCTTCGACCCCGAGGAGGTGTGCCGGCTGGTCGACGCCGAGCGGGTGACGCAGGCGTTCCTGTTCGGCGGGATGATCGACGCGGTGGCCAAGGCGAACGCGGGCGGCAAGTACGACCTGTCGTCGCTGCGGTTCGTCGCCCACTCCGCCGAGTGGGACGACATGATCACCGTGGACGACTCGCCCTGGTGCCGGTCCAAGATGGGCGGGTACGGGCAGACCGAGGTGGGTGGCATGCTCACGTTCCTGGGGCTGGCGGAGGGCGGGGCCGGGTTCGCCGGGCGGCCGTCGCCGCTGGTGCAGGTGCGGATCCTGGGTCCGGACGGCGGCGAGGTGCCGGTGGGTGAGACCGGGGAGATCTGTGCTCGCGGCAAGACCCTCTTTTCCGGATATTTCGCCCGGCCCGACTTAAATGCGGAAAAGACGGCGTACGGATGGCACCACACCGGCGACCTCGGCCGGCGCGAGCCGGACGGCACCATCACCTTCATCGGCCCCAAGCTCCGGATGATCAAATCCGGAGCGGAGAACATCTATCCGGCCGAGGTGGAGCGGGCGCTCAAGTCCCATCCCGCCGTGGCCGACGCCGCCGTCATCGGCGTCCCCGACCCCGACTGGCACCAGGCGGTCAAGGCCGTCGTCGCCCTGAAGCCCGCGGCCGGGGCCACGGAGGACGAGCTGGTCGAGCACGTCAGGGGGTTGCTGGCGGCGTACAAGCGGCCGCGGCACGTCGCGTTCGTGGACACCATCCCCAAGCGCGGCTTCACCCCCGACTACGACGCCCTGGACGCCACCCACGGCGGCGGCAACTACCCAGGCACCTGACCCCGTCCCCAACACCTGCCCGGCCGAGCCACAGGACCCGCACCCGGAACGCACGGAGCGACGCACCCGGCCTGCCTGCACGCGCGGGGCCGGGCACGCGCGAGGCCCGGGGCTGGGCGGTCAGGGGCGGGGTAGGGGCAGGCCTGCTTCCAGGTGGGCGAGGGCCTCGTCGAGCAGGGCCGGGGCGTCGAGGTCGCGGTCCTTCACCCAGTCGGCCCAGATCCCGACCATGACCCCCATGATCGCCCCCGTGACGTTGCGGATCCCCGGATCGTCCGCAGGACGCCCCTCCCGAGCCGCGAGCCGCTCGCGCAGGGTCGCGGCCACGCCGGTCACGTTGTCGATGCTGGCCGCCCACAGCTCGGGCACCGTGAGCATCAGCACCTCCCGCTCCAGGCTGTCGGCGCGCTCCTCCGAGGTCTGGGCCTCGATCATGGCCCGCATGGCCAGCCGCACGGCCCGCACGGGCGGCACGTCGGGCGGCACCTCGTCGAGCGCCTCCACGAACGGCGGGAACTGGTCGACGATCACCAGGTCCTCCTTGGTCGCGAAGTAGCGGAAGACGGTGCTGGGCGCCACCTCCGCCGCCTCCGCGATCTGCTCGACCGTCGTGGCCGCGTACCCCTGCTCGCGGAACAGCCGCAGCGCCTCCTTCTGGATCAGCGCCCTCGTCTTGGCCTTCTTCCGCTCGCGCAGGCCCGGTCGATCACTCATGTCTCCGCATTCTCGGGGCTACGGCGGCTCACGTCCACTTTCAGGAGTCCGCCGCGAATCGCTATACAACTCTCTTTTGAGAGTCTACTCTCAAAATCATGCGACTTCCTACGGACCGCGACCCGCGATGCCCCTTCGACCCGCCCGCCGAGCTGCGCGGCCTGCCCGCGATGAGCAGGCTGGAGTTCCCCGACGGCCATCTCGGCTGGCTGGCCACCACGGCCGAGGCGGCCAGGACCGTGCTCGGCGACCCCAGGTTCAGCGCGCGCCGGGAGCTCAAGCACGCCCCCGTACGCTTCACCACGCCCGGCGAGACGGGACGCCCCGCACCCCCGGGCTTCTTCGGCGCCATGGACCCGCCCGAGCACACGCGTTACCGCCGCCTGCTCACCGGCCAGTTCACGCTGCGCCGGATGCGCCTGCTGGAGCCGCGCATCGCCCGCATCGCCGCCGAGCACCTGGACGCCATGGCCGCCGCGGGGCCGCCGGTGGACCTGGTGAGCGCCTACGCGCTGCCGATCCCGTCGATGGTCATCTGCGAGCTGCTGGGGGTGCCGTACGAGGATCACGAGTTCTTCCAGGAGCGCAGCCTGCGGCTCGTCGCGCCGGACGGCGACGTGGACGGCGCGACCGCCGACCTGGCGGCCTACCTGGGCGAGCTGGTACGGCACAAGCGCGCCGAACCGGGCGACGACCTCATCAGCGGGCTGACCGGCGACCTCTCCGACGAGGAGCTGATCACCGTGGCGATGATCCTGCTCGTCGCGGGCCACGAGACGACCGCGAACATGCTGGCACTCGGCGTGTTCGCGCTGCTGGAGTCCGGGACTCCCTACGAGGAGGGCGCGGTCGAGGAGCTGCTGCGCTGGTTGTCGATCGTGCAGCACGGCGCGCCCAGCAGGGCCGCGAAGCAGGACGTGGAGGTGGCGGGCGTGCTCGTGAGGCAGGGCGAGACCGTCGCGCTGTCCCTGCCGGTGATCAACCGGGATCCCGGCGTGTTCGACCGGCCGGACGTGCTCGATCCGGGTCGCGAGGAGGCCCGCAGGCACCTGTCGTTCGGGCACGGCATGCACCAGTGCCTGGGGCAGCAGCTCGCCAGGATCGAGCTGCGCATCGGCTACGGCGCGCTGTTCGAGCGCTTCCCCGGCCTGCGCCTGGCCGTCCCGCCGGCGCAGGTGCCGCTCAAGCAGGGCGGCGCGGTGTTCGGCGTCGCATGCCTGCCGGTCGCCTGGGACTGAGTGCCGGAAGCCCGGTGTTGCGTGCCTGCCGGTCGTCTGGGACTGACCGCCAGGCAACTCGGCGGTGCCCGGCCCGGCGCGAGCGTCACAGGATGGCGAGCGGGGTGAGCGGGCTCCCCGTGCCGCCCTCGATCCGCAGCGGCGCCGCCACGAACACGAACTCCGTGCGGCCCGCCGCAGCCAGCTCCTCCAGCCAGAGCATCTCGATCAGGTGGACGCCGTGCCGGTGGAGCAGCAGCAGGTGCAGGTCGTCCTCGACCGGCTCCTCGGCCAGCCCGCGCGCGTCGAGCCCGCCGATGGCGGCGTTGTCCGAGGCCACGGCGGCCACGTCGTGCGCCGCCAGCCACCGCCCCGCCTCCGCCGACAGCCCCGGCTGGCCCGACCAGTACTCCTCGCGCGAGCGTTCCCACACCACCGGCCAGCCCGTACGGACGACCGCCACGTCCCCGGGCCGCGGCACGGCGATCTCCTCCAGCAGCGCGGCCGGGATGCGGTGGCCGGCGGGCAGGTGGTCGAGGCCGAGCCGCCGCGGCACGTCGTACAGCACGCCCCTGGCCACCACCCCGCCCACGTGCTCGATCCCGCACCTGGTGGCCCCGTACGAGCGGACCCTGGCGGCCGGGTGGCCGTTGTAGAGCTCGTCGCCCGACCACATGTGGCACAGCGCGTCCATGTGCGTGGTGGTGCCGTGATGGGTGACGATCAGGGCGTCGTCGGCCACCCGCAGTCCCGCGCCGATCGGCCGGGCGCCGGCCGCGTAGTCGCCGCCGTCCACGGACATGAAGTGCTGCGGCAGCGGGCGGCCCGGCAGGTGCGGGACCGTGCCGGGGGCGGGCGAGGAGGTGGCGCCCCTGATCGGCATGGCCAGGCTGAGCACCTCACCGGTGACGGCGCTGCGCAGCGCGTCGAGCACGACGGACGGGGTGAGCAGGTTCAAGGTGCCGCGCTGATCGTCTGGGCCGAATCGTCCCCAATTGTTAGGCTCGGTGACCAAGTAAGCGCTCCCTTTCTCTGCGGAGGTCTGATGCACTGCGATCCTCGGTTCTCCCGCGTTCGCGAGGTGTTCGAGCGGCATTTCGCCGACGGTGAGGAGCTGGGCGCGGCCTTCGCCGTCCACCTGGACGGCGAGCTGGTCGTGGATCTGTGGGACGGCGTCGCGGACCGGCACACCGGACGGCCGTGGGAGCGGGACACGCCGGCCTTCGCCTACTCCTGCACCAAGGCGATCACCGCCGCCGTGCTGCTGCAGCTCGTGGAGCGGGGGCTGGTGGACGTCGCGGCGCCGGTGGCCGAGGTGTGGCCCGAGTTCGCGGCGCAGGGCAAGGGGGCGGTCACCGTCGAGCACCTGCTCAGCCACCAGGCGGGGCTGCCGGTGCTGGAGGAGCCCGTGCCGGTCGAGGAGTTCGAGGACCAGCCGGCCATCGCGGCCAGGCTCGCCGGTCAGCGGCCGCTGTGGGAGCCGGGGTCGGCGCACGGGTACCACGCGCTGACGTACGGGTTCCTGGTGGGGGAGGTGGTCAGGCGGGTGACGGGCAAGTCGGTGGGCGAGCTGGTGTCGGCCGAGATCGCCGGGCCGCTGGGGCTGGAGCTGTGGGTGGGGGCGCCGGATCCGGTGATCGAGCGGGCGGCGCGGCTCACGGCCGGCGAACGTCCCCGCAACGACCGGCCCGCCACCACCCCCGACACCCCCGCCGGCCCGGCCACCAGCGCCACCCCCGGCACCACCATCACCGCCGTCACCGAACCGGCGCCCGCCGCCCCCGGGCCGGCGGGAACGGGAGACGAGCAGGTGGGAACGGGAGGCGAGGCGACAGGAACGGGAGGCGGGGCGGCGGCGGCCGGGAGGGCGCCGAACGTGCTGGCCGAGATGGCCAGGGCGGCCTTCGACCCGGGCAGCCTGATGAACCGGGCACTCGGCAACCCCGCCATCAACCTGCTCAAGGGCGGCGCGAACAACCCGGTGATCCTCCGGGCGGGCTGGCCCGCGGCCGGGGTGGTCACCACGGCCAGAGGGCTGGCCGGGTTCTACCGCGCGCTGATCGCCGGCGAGATCCTGCGCCCCGGGACCCTCCAGGAGGCGCTGCGGCCCCGGGTGGACGGCCCCGACCGGGTGCTCGTCCTCGGCACCTCGTTCGGGCTCGGGTTCATGCGGCCGTCGGCGACGTTCGTGGTGCCCTCGCCGGGCGCGTTCGGCCATTCGGGCGCCGGCGGCTCGATCGGGGTCGGCGACCCGGAGCGGGGCCTGGCCATCGGGTACGTGATGAACAGGATGGCCAACGCGATCTCCGGCAACCTGCGCGGGATCCGCCTGCTGCAGGCCGTCTACGACTCGTTGTGACCGCATGGCCGTTCAGTGCATGGTCACGCCGCCGCTCACCGACAGGGTCTGTCCGGTGATGTACGCGGCGCGTTCCGTACACAGGTAGGCGACCAGACCGGCGACGTCGGCGGGCGTCCCGAGGCGGCGCAGCGGGATGGCCCGCGCGATCCTGTCCACCAGCCCCGGCTCCGCCTCGGACACCCGGCGGAGCATGGGCGTGTCGGTGGGGCCCGGGCAGACCACGTTGGAGGTCACGTGCGCCCTGGCGGCCTCGCGGGCGAGCGTCTTGGCCAGGCCGAACAGCCCCGCCTTCGTCGCCGCGTACGCCCCCTCGCCCCCGGACCCGGCCCTGGCCCCGTCGGAGGAGACGAACACCAGCCGCCCCCAGCCCCTGGCCATCATGCCGGGCAGGAGCAGCTTGGTCAGCAACATCGGCCCGCGCAGGTTGACCTGCCACATGAGGTCCCAGCCCGCGGGATCGCTCTCGGTGAACGGCTCCACGATCGCCACCCCGGCGTTGTGCACCAGGATGTCCACCTCGCCGACCGCACCCGCGAACTCCGCCACGGAAGCCGGTGAGGCCAGGTCCACGTGCAGCGCCCGGTTCCCGGCCCTTATCACGTCCACGTCGGCGATCACGTCCACGTCGGCGATCACGACCTCGGCGCCGAGCGCGGTCAGGTCGGCGGCGATGGCCGCGCCGATCGCGCCCGCTCCCCCGGTCACCACCGCCGTGCGCCCGTCCAGGCGCAGCCCGTCCATCATCGTTTCCACGCCTCGACCAGGTCGGCGGTGGTGGCCCGGGTGGCGAGCAGGCTGATCGTGTGCTTCAGAACGGCACGCGCGTACTCCTCGGGGATGCCCGCCACCGCGTCCGTGACGACGGTCACCCGGTAACCCAGGTTCACCGCCTCCAGCGCCAGGCCGGGGATGCCCAGGTTGAGGGAGACGCCGAGCGCGACGACGGACGTCACGCCCAGCGAGCGCAGCGTCATGTCGAGCGAGGTGCCGGTGAACGGCGAGAACCCGTGGTGGCGCCGGCTCTCCAGATCGGTGTCCTCGCGCAGCCCGGGCAGGACCTCGGTGGCGGGCGTGCCCTCCAGCATGTGCCGCGGGTCCTTGAGCAGGGAGACGATGAACGGGCAGTTGCCGGCGTGGGAGCCGGCCCGGTCGGCCCGGAACGCGGCCGTGCAGTGGATCACGGGCAGGCCGGCCTGCCGGGCCGCCTGGAGCAGGCGGGTGGCGTTGGCGGTGACGTCGCGGCGGGTGCACGCCTCCACCAGGTCCGGAAACTTCGTCAGATCGCCGACCACGCCCCGCTGCATCTCCATGACCAGCACCGCCACGCGCTCCACCGGCGACCTCCACACTTCTTAGCCGAGCGCTTGCTTGGTATCCGGCTCAGCATAACACCGGACGAAATCTCCCGGCTCGTGACAACCGGAACCCCGGGTGAGACCGTCGAATTCAAGACGGCTGCCTGATGGGGGTAGGACTTGGTCCCTGGTTACCGTGAAGTGCGCCAGCTCGGCGCCGGCCGCACCGGCCGCGTCTTCCTCGCCACCTACCAGTCGACCGGCGCGTACGTGGCGATCAAGTACCTGAACGCCACCCTGCGCCGGGACGCCGAGTTCATGGACCGCTTCCGGTCGGACACCCCGCACCTCGTCGAGCTCGACCACCCCGACGTGGTGCGCCTGTACGAGTACGTCGAGACCCCCACCAGGGCCGCCCTGGTCATGGAGCTGGTGGACGGCGTGTCGCTGCGCACGCTGCTGGCCGAGCACGGCCACGTCACCCCTGAGGCGGCGCTGGCCGTGCTCAAGAGCACGCTGCAGGCCCTGGCCGCCGCCCACGAGCGGGGCGTGCCGCACCGGGACGTCACGCCGGACAACATCCTGGTGCAGGCCGACGGCACCACCAAGCTGGGCGACTTCGGCGTCGTGGTGCACGCCGAGGAGCCCGGCGTGCCGGCCGGCACCCCCCCGTACATGTCGCCCGAGCTGTGGACGCTGGGCACGGCCGGGCCGCCGGCCGATCTGTACGCGGCGGCGTGCGTGCTGTTCGAGGCGGTCAGGGGACGGCCGCCGTACGTGGCGGAAAAGGGCGGGGCGACCGCCACAGGCGGCGCGAGCGGCACAGGCGGAGTGGGCGGCACAGGCGGAGTGGGCGGCGCGCCGGACGTGCCCGCGCTGCGCCGCAAGCACGTCGAGGAGCCCTTACCGCTGGAGATCGCGCCCGACGCGCTGCGCGACCTGCTCAGGCGGGGGCTGGCCAAGGATCCGGCGGAGAGGTACGCCTCGGCGAGGCAGTTCGCGGCCGAGCTGGAGGAGGACGCGGTCGCCGGGTACGGCCCCGACTGGGAGAAGCGCGGGCGGCGGCACCTGGCGGAGCAGGCCACGCTGCTAGCCCTGCGCTTCCCGCTGGCCAGGACCGGCAGCCGCACCTCGGTCGCGGCCGGCCTGCGCGAGCGGGTGCCCAGGCTGCCGCCGCAGCTCTGGGTGGCGGGCGCGACCGTGGTGGCCGCGCTGATCGCGATCCTGCTGTCCGGCGGGCACCTGCCCTCGGGACCGGGCACGATCCTCATGCCACCACCCCGGTCCCAGACCGAGCCGCAGACCCCACCCCCCTCCTCCGAGCCCGCCCCCACGACCCGGACCCCCACCCCGCCCACCCGCGCCGCCACCACCCCTCCACCCGGCACCGCCACGCCTCCCCCGCCCACCCCTCAGGGCGGCACCTCCGTGTCACTCCCCGCCGTACGGGCGGCGGGCATCCTCGGCTGGAACGGCACCACGGGCTCGATCTCCGTCACCACGGACGGCACGGGGCCCGTGCGCCTGCTGATCGCGTACACCTGGCGGGACGGGAACGGCGGAGCCGCCAGGACCGTCCGGCGGGAGACCCGCACCCTGCGCGGGCGCACCTCCTACACCAGCCCGGTCTCGTACGCGCCCGCCCAGCCGGGGTGCGGCGAGCGCGCGCACCTCGGCCTCCTGGTGATGACGGAGCCCGCGGCGGCGAACGGACCGCAGGTGAGCGAGGCACCCGTGAACGGCCCCGCCTGCCCCACGACCCGCTCCGCCACCCCGACCCCGCCACCCACCGCCTCGGCCACCGGCACCCCCACACCCACAGAGTCCCCGGCCACGCCTCCACCGGCCTCCGAAACCCCGTCCGCACGGCCATCGGACGCCCCGGCCGCCCAGCCCTCTGACGTCCCGGCTGCCCGGCCATCGGACGCCCCCGCCCAGCCCTCTGACGTCCCCGCCCTGTCTTCGGACGCCCCGGCCACGCGGCTCTCGGAGGCCCCGCTCGCACAGCCTTCCCCGGACGCGTCACCCCAGGGAACGCCGCCCTCCTCGGACGCCCCTTCGGCCGCACCACTCCTCCCCGCCACCCCCGAGCCACCCGCGACGGACTGACAGGCGACGAGCGGCAGGTAGCGGGGGCCTTGTCGGGCAACCAAGCGTGCGCTAGCTTGGCAGCGATGAGCGGTGACACCTCCCCCTACCGGGCCGCCTGCGCGCGCGGCGAGCTGGTCATCCAGCGCTGTACGGCCTGCGACCGCCGCATCCACCTCCCCGAGCCCGCCTGCCCCTGGTGCGGCGGCCACGAGTTCGCCTTCGAGCCCGCCTCCGGCGACGGCCTGGTGCACACCTACACGGTCGTGCACCGCTCGTTCGCCCCCGGGTACCGGGGGCGCGAGCCGTACGTGATGGCGTGGGTGGACCTGCCGGAGGGGGTGCGGGCGTTCGGGCACGTGGTGGGGTGCCCGCCCGGACAGGTGCGCATCGGCCTGCCGGTACGGGTGACGTTCCGGGACGACCTGCCCCATTGGAGGCCCGCGTGAAGCTGGGCAACGTGCTGATCCCCGTCGCCGACCTGGATGAGGCGATCGCGTTCTACGGGCTGCCGGTGAAGTTCCGCGACGGTGACCGGTTCGCCGCGCTCGACGGCGGCGGGGTCACGGTGGCGCTCGCGGGCCCGGCCGAGCAGGTCACCGACTCGGCCGCGCCGTCGTACAAGGTGGACGACGTGACCGCGGCCGTGGAGCGGCTGACGGCGCGCGGCGGCGAGGTGGTGCGGGCGCCCGAGGCGGGGCCGCACGAGACGCGGGCCGTGCTGCGCGATCCATCGGGGAACCTCTTCGTGCTGTATTCGCCCCTCTGACCAGCCCCAACGGAGGCCCCCATGGCCCGATCACCCTACGGCAACTACGGCCACGCGATCCTGACCGCCGGAGCGCTGCGCACGCCCGGCCGGGTGGCGCTGACGTACTGCGGCGAGCAGAGCTTCACCTACGACCAGCTCAACAGGAACGTCAACCGCCGCGCCCACGCCCTGCTCGCCGCCGGGATCATGCCGGGCAGCCGGGTGGCGGCGCTGCTGAACGAGACGTTGCGGGTGGCCGAGGTGTACCTGGCGCAGGCCAAGATCGGGGCGGTCACGGCGGCGCTGAACCCGTACTGGCCCGTCGAGACGCTGCGTGACGTGGTGGCGGCGGCGAGGTGCACGGCGTTCGTGTACGACGCGACCGTGGAGGCGGTGGTCGAGCAGATCAGGCCGTCGCTGCCGGAGGTGACCACCTGGATCCACGTGCGGGACCTGGAGGGAGCCGCCGAGGAGGAGCCGCCGCTGGGCGCCTTCCACGACGACCCGCTGGCGCTCTACTTCACCTCCGGGACGACCGGGCTGCCCAAGGCCGTCGTGCACACGCACGCGTCGTCGCTGGCCACGGCGCAGATCTGGCTGGACGTGCCGCGCGGGCCGGACTCGGTGTTCGGGACGGGCGCGATCATCTGGGGCATCGGCTTCCCCGCCATCGTCGGCCCCGCGCTCTACGCCGGGATGCGGCTGGTGCTGGAGCAGGACTGGGGTCCGGCGAACTTCCTGCGGGTCGTGCCCCGCGAACGGGTCACGCACCTGTCGCAGATCCCCTCGTTCTACTCGGCGCTGCTGGCCTCGCCCGACCACGAGGACGTGGATCTGTCGTCGATCCAGGTGATCATGCTGGGCGGCGAGCCGCTGACCGCGACCATGCTGGACCGGATCAAGGCCAGGCTGCCGCAGGCCGGCGTGTATTCGTACTACGGGCAGACCGAGGCGCCGTACACGTGCATGGGGCGGGTGGACGACGGCTCGATCCCGCTGGGGTCCTCGGGCCGGGCCCGTACGGGGAACGCGGTGCGCGTCACCGACCCGCAGGGGCGACCGGTGGCCGACGCGGTCGGCGAGATCAACCTGGCCGGGCCGCACCGGATGGCCGAGTACGACGGGCTGCCGGACAGGACGGCGGAGGTGCTGCGCGGCGAGTGGTACGTGGGCGGCGACCTCGGGACCCTCTCCGCCGACGGGGTGCTGCGCGTGCTCGGGCGGCGGGAGGACTCGATACTCAAGGGCGGGATCTGGACGCAGCCGTCCGTGATCGAGGAGGCGGCCATCGCGCTGGACGGGGTGGCCGAGGCGGGCGCCGTCGGGCTGCCCGAGGGGGCGGCGGAGCAGCAGGTGCTGCTGGCCGTGGTGCCCAGGGCCGGGCACTCGCTGGACGCCTCCAAGCTGGCGCTGGCCCTGGCGGACCTGCTGCCCGCGCACCAACGGCCCGACCACATCGTGGTGGCCGACGAGCTGCCGCACTCCCAGGACGCCTCCGGCGGGCCCGGCAAGCTGCTGCGCAGGAAGATCCGCGAGCTGCTCGGGTGAGCGGGGGTGTGAGCGCGCGTGAGGACCCGGCTGCCATGACCGACGGCCCGTCCGAGCACGAGGTCAAGGCGCTGGTCGCGGAGGCGGGGGTGCCGGTGCCGCGCGGGGTCGTGGTGCGCGGGGACGGCTTCGGGGCGGCCCGGGAGCTGGCCGGGCCGCTGGTGCTGAAGGCGTTCGGGCCGGGGCTGACGCACAAGTCCGAGGCCGGGGGCGTGGTGCTGGGGCTGGCGTACGAGGAGCTCGGGGACGCGGCGGCGGGGATGCGGGCCCGGCTGGAGCCCGCCGGATTCCTGGTGGCCGGGTTCCTGGTGGAGGAGCAGGCCGGAGCCGGGGTCGAGCTGATCGTGGGGCTGGTACGGGATCCGGCGTTCGGGCCGGTGCTGCTTGCCGGGCTGGGCGGGGTGTGGACGGAGGCGTTGCGCGACACGGCGCTGCGGCTCTGCCCGGTCACGGAGGCGGACGTGCGGGGCGCGCTGGCGTCCCTGCGCGGGGCCGCGCTGCTGGACGGGTGGCGCGGCGGGCCGCCGGTGGACGTGGACGCGGTGGTCAAGGTCATCATGGCGGTGGGCGGGGCCGGAGGGTTGTGGGAGCGGCTGGAGCTGGGCGAGTTCGAGCTGAACCCGGTCATCGCGGGCCCTTCGGGAGCGATCGCGGTCGACGCCCGCTACCTCCCGGCCGAAGCCGCGGACCGCACCCTGGCCACGGCGACCCGCGCGACCAGCCTCCCGCCGGAGGCGGCGGTCCGCGCGGCCGGCCTCGCACCGGAGGCGGCGGTCCGCGCGGGCGGTTTTCTGCCGCTCTTCGAGCCGAAGGCCGTGGCCGTCGTCGGGGCGTCCACGTCCCGGCCGAACTTCGGGAACATGTTCCTGGGCTTCTACCGCGACGCGGGCGTGCCGCTGGTGGCCGTGCATCCCACGGCGGCGGAGGTGGGCGGGGTGCCCGCCGTACCCTCGCTCGCGCACGCCGACGTGGACTACGCCCTGGTGGCCGTGCCCGCCGAGCGCTGTGCCGAGGTGGTGCGGGAGGCGCGCGGGGTGCCGTTCACGCAGGTGATGAGCGGCGGGTTCGGCGAGGCCGGGCGGCAGGACCTGGAGCGGGAGCTGGTCGCGGCGGCGCGGGCGGCCGGGACGCGGCTGCTCGGCCCCAACTGCATGGGCGTGTACTGCCCGAGGGGACGCCAGACGTTCGTCGGCGGCGGGATGGGCCCGGCGGGCACGGTCGCGCTGATCTCGCAGAGCGGCGGGCTGGCCGGTGAGGTGATCAAGGTCGGGGAGCGGCGGGGGCTGGCGTTCAGCCGGGTCGTCACCGTCGGGAACGCGGCCGACGTCACCCCCGCCGAGCTGCTGCGCTGGCTGGCGCGGGACGCGGAGACCCGGGCGATCGGGATGTACCTGGAGGATCCGAGGGACGGCCGCGAGCTGTACGAGGCGCTGCGGACAGCGGGCAAGCCCGTGGTGCTGCTGGCCGGCGGGCGCAGCGGGCAGGGGCGGCGGGCGGCGGCCTCGCACACCGGCGGCCTGGTGAGCGACCGGCGGATCTGGGAGGCGGTGGCCGAGCAGACCGGCGCGACGCTGGTGTCCGGGCAGGACGACCTGATCGGGGTGCTGGCCTACTTCCAGGCACACGGAACGCGCGGCCCGGGCGGGGACCGAGCACACGGAACGGGCACCGGCGGCGGGGAGCGAGCGCACGGGACAGGTGCCGGCGGCGGGGAGCAGGTGCTGGTGGTGGGGCCGAGCGGGGGTGCGAGTGTGCTGGCCGCGGACGCGTTCGACCGGGCGGGCGTGCGGCTCGATCCGCTGCCGAGCGACCGCCTGGACGCGCTGAGCGGGCTCGAGGTGGTGGCGACGGGTAATCCACTCGAGGTGCCCGTGGGGCCGCTCGGCAGGGCCGGGCTCGTGGCCGACGTGATCGACGTGCTCGCGGGCCCGTACCGGGACGTGGTGGCGCATGTGAACGTGCAGGCCTTCTTCACGTACGGGAATGCCCCCGAGCCCCTGTACGACTACACGCGCGCGCTCGCCGCGGCCCAGGCGGCGCGGCCCGGCGTGCGGATCACCCTGGTCACGAGGAACGGCGAGTGCGCCCCCGCGGGCGTCGAGGACGAGGTCGGTCGGATCGCGGCGGCGGCGGGGATCCCCGTCTACCGCACCATGGAGGCGGCCGCCGTGGCCGTCGCGGCAGGAGGACGGCATGGGGCTGCTTGACGGCAAGGTGGCGCTGATCACGGGCGGGGCGCGGGGCATGGGGGCGGCGCACGTGCGCCTGTTCCTGGAGGAGGGCGCGCGGGTGGTGTTCGGGGACGTGCTGGACGAGGAGGGCAAGGCGCTGGCGGAGGAGACGGGCGCCACGTACCTGCGGCACGACGTGACGAGCCCCGGGGAGTGGGAGCGGGCCGTGGGGACGACTGTGGAGGTCTACGGCAAGCTCGACGTACTGGTCAACAACGCCGGGATCCTGAAATTTCGCCGCATCAGTGAGATGTCACTTGACGACTTCGACCGCGTGATCAGCGTGAACCTGAAGGGCACCTGGCTGGGCGTCAAGTCCGTGATCGAGCCCATGAAGGCCGCCGGTCGCGGCTCGATCGTGAACATCTCCTCCATCGAGGGCTACGTCGGCGCGGAGGGTCTGTCGGCGTACTCGGCCTCGAAGTTCGGCATCCGCGGCATCACGAAGTCGGCGGCGCGGGAGCTGGCCAGGTTCAAGATCCGGGTGAACTCGGTGCACCCCGGCGCGATCAACACCGCCATGGCGCTGGACCCGGACATCGTGGCCGAGGTGGACGCGGAGGCGTTCGTGAAGTCCATGGTCATCAAGCGGTTCGCCAAGCCCGTGGAGGTGTCGCACGTGGTGGCGTTCCTGGCCTCGGACCGGGCCAGCTACTGCACGGGCAGCGAGGTCACGGTGGACGGGGGCCTGCTGACCGGCGCAGGATACTGACACCTTACCCCAAGGTAGATCTTTTACGGTTAAACCGCCTAGCCTCGGACATTTCTGGCAACATCACTGACCTGCGGTTTCCACACCCGGAGAGGCCTCGTCCTCCCGGGGGCGTGCTCAATCTGCGGTTACGACTTGATAACCTCACTCAGCACGGAAGACGACAGGCCTCCGGTTTTGTCACACCAGTCCCGGGTTCCCCTCCTTACCCAGTGCTGCGTGGATAAACCCGGTCTTGCCCGGAAGGTGCCCCCATACCTCCATGACGCCAGAGATCCAGAAGTACATCGAACTGCTCGAGAGCCAGCTCGGGTACTCGGAGAAGTCCGGGTCGTACACCAAGTTCGGCGACTGGTACGGCAAGAACGTCGAGTTCGACGCCGACTACAGCTCGGCGCCATGGTGTGACATGTACCTCTCGTGGGCCGCGCACAAGCTCGGCTACGAGGAGTGGATCGGTCAGTTCGCCTGGACGGTGGCGCACGCGGAGTGGTTCAAGGAGCAGGGGGCGTGGGGCAAGACGCCCAAGCCCGGCGCGTTCGTCTTCTACGACTGGAGCGGCTCCAACGACCTCGACAACATCGACCACGTCGGCATCGTGACGAGGGTCGAGGGCAACACGATCCACACCATCGAGGGCAACATCGACGGCGGCGTCGCCAAGCGCAAGGAACGCGACACCAGCAAGGTCGTCGGGTACGGCTACCCCGAACGCATCAAGGAACGGCTCGACGCGGCGGCCGCGAAGAAGAAGGCCAAGGAGCAGGCCGCCGAGGTTGGCACGATCCAGGTCCCCGAGGAGTCGCTCAGCTCGATGATCCCCCGGTCGGAGGCCGGACGCTCCGCCCAGACCCCCCTGGACGCGGGCCGGATCCAGTCTCAGGACCCGACCAGGGAGCAGTCTCCGTCCCAGGGGCAGGTCGAGGGCCAGACCCCGGGCGAGGCCCAGGGCCGCGTCCAGGACCAGCCCAGGAACGAGACCTCCCGCTCCACTCCCAACGGGCGTTCCGACTCCGCCCCGGCCTCCGACTCCGCTTCCGCGACCGCCACGACCACGGCGCCCCGCTCCGGCTCGCACCCGCAGGCCGCCGCCTCCCCCGCGCCCGGCGCGATCAAGAAGGGCAAGCACGCCAAGCCCGCCACGGCCGACACCGAGGCGGCCACCGCCGAGCCGCTGCCCTCCCACAGCGACGCCTCCGCCACCGGCCCGTTGCCTGCCATCGACTCCCCGACGCTGATCGGCTCGGCCCTGATCGCCGCGCTCGCGCTGCTCGCCGTGGCCAAGACCCGCCGCCTGCGGCTGAGCCCGGCCACAGCAGGCAAGCCGGCGCGCCCGTCCCGCGCCAAGGGCCGCCGCCGTCGCCGCGGACCCGCACCCGTCACGGCTACCGCCGACGCCGCGGCAGCGCAGCGCCTCACCGCGGTGGAGCTCCAGGAGAACGCCGACCGCCTCGCCACGTCGGCCGCCCTGCGCTCCCTCAGCACCTCGGACGCCGCCTCCGACGTCCTGAGCTCCGTAACCGCCTCGGACGTCCGCCACCGCGCGACCTCCAGGGACGCGGCCCGTTCAGGCGGCGCCCGGCACCGCAAGCTGTCGCTCGAGACCAGGCCGTTCAACCTGGCCACGGACGCGCCCCGGCATCACGCCGGCGACCGCCACACCGGCGGCCACCACGCCGGGGGCCACGCCGCGGGCCACCCCGAGCGCCGCCACGCCCCCGGGAACCACCGCCGCGGCACCGGCTCGTTCACCCCCGCCTACGACACCAACCCCTACGAGCCGGACTTCGACCAGAGCCGCTACGCGTTCACCGAGCACACAGCACCCCTGGAGCGCATCACCTTCACCGACGAGACCGGCCCGCTGGAGCGCATCACCATCACGGACTCGACGGGCTCGGTGGAGGTCGTCCTCGACACGGGCCCGCTGCAGCGCTTCGTGGACACCGGCCCGTTCGAGCGCATCGTCATCCCCGGCGCGACCAGCACGTTCGACGCCTTCAGCCCGCCGCGCCGCAGGGGCGGCGACCTCCTCGACTCCCCGGACCTCGCCGCCTACCGGGGCCGCCGCAGACGCGCGGGCCTCGCCGAGGAGCACCCCGCGACCGACCACCTGCCCAGGGGCCGCCGCCACCGCAGGACGCACCAGCAGGACGAGCACCACCTGGTCGGCGGAGGCCGCCACCGAGCCTGACCGGGAAATCGGAACGCGACGTGAGCCCGCGGCACCCTCGTGGATGGCGATGGGGCCGCGGGCTACGGTGGCCGATGACCTGCTATTCGGTATGGAGGGTCGTCCAGCGTGGGGGCCGTGCCGTGCTGAGCACGTCGTCACAGTTGCAGGAGCCGCATCCTGGGGTCACTTCTACACCTCCGTCGCCTAGAGTGATAGGGCCTTCCACTCACAGTGACGCACTCATGCGCTGGCGTCCATGCCTGAGTTCCGAATCCCGGCGGCCGGCGTGACACACGCGTGCCGGCAGGCGTACGTCTACGGCGTGCTTCCGACGCCGTACTCCTCGGCGAAGGCCGCCAGCCGGGACACCGCGTCCCTGCTGCGCGTCCACGGCCGGACGATCAGCCGCTCCACCCCGAGCGCCGCCCAGTCGTCCACCTCGGCGGGCGAGGCCAGCCCGTACGCGTGCGCGGTCACCGCCACCCCGGCCCCGAGCCTGGCGAGCTGTGGTTTGATCGACTCGATCGTGTGCGGCATGCTGATCCACCCGTCGCACAACGTGGCCGCCCGGCGCAGCGCCGCGGCCGACTCGCCGCCCGCGAGCACGGGCAGCCGCCGCTGCACCGGTTTGGGCTCGAAGGCGACCTCGGGGAAGGCGTAGAACCGCCCGGAATGGGCGACCAGTGGCTCGCTCCAGAGCCGCCGGACCACCTCGATCGTCTCGTCCAGCCGGGCGCCCCTGGTCGCGAACGGCACTCCGGCCGCCTCCCACTCCCCCCGGTACCAGCCCGCGCCGACCCCGCAGATGGCCCGCCCCGACGAGACCACGTCGAGGGTGGCGAACGCGCGGGCCGAGACGAACGGGTGGCGCAGCGCGAGGAGCTGCACGGCCGTGCCGAGCCGGACGCGGGTGGTGAGGGCGGCCAGCCAGCACAGGTACGCGGGCGCGTCGAACAGCGGTGTCCCCGGCTTGATCCCCGGGTCCGACGTGCCCGGGTAGACGGCCAGGGACAGGTCGGTGGCGAAGACCAGGTGCTCGGGCAGCCACACCGACTCGAAGCCCAGCTCGTCGGCCGCCACCGCCACGTCCTTCCAGGCGGCGGGATGCACCAGGCCGAGGGGAACGCCGAACTTCACGGGCGCCTCCCGGTGATCGCGGTCCGCAGGCGTTCGCGGTGGGCGGCGGTGGTGCCGTACGCGGCGGACAGCGACCAGGCCCGGGCGAGCCAGAACCGCAGGTCCAGCTCCTCGGTGTAGCCGATGGCGCCGTGGATCTGCAGCGCGACCCTGGCGGCCAGCGTGGCGACCTCGCCGGCGGCTGCCTTGGCGGCGCTGGCGTCCCGGTCGCCGCTGTCCGACTCCACGGTCAGGGCCGCCCGGTACACCAGCGGCGCCGCGAACTCCACCGCCACGGCCACGTCGGCGAGCTGGTGCTTGACCGCCTGGAAGGAGCCGATCGGCGCGCCGAACTGGGTGCGCACGCGGGCGTAGCCGACGGTGACCGAGAGCAGCTCCCTGGCGAGGCCGACGAGCTGTGCGGCGGTGGCCACCGTGGCCCGCGCCAGGGCAGGCCCCACGGGGACGGGCAGCGGCTCGGACCGCGAGAAGGTCACCTCGAACAGCGGCCGGCACGGGTCCACGCCGCGCCGGGGCGCGAGCCGTACGTCCCGGCGGGGGATCACCCGCGCGCCGCCGTCCCGCACCACGATCAGCAGGTCGGCCAGGTCGGCGTCGGCCGCGTACGCCTGCCCCGGCGGCAGCACGCCGACGCACACCGCGCCGGAGGCCAGCTTGGGCACGTCGGCCAGCAGGTACGGCGCCACCACCGCGGTCTCGACGACCGGCCCGGGCAGGCACGCGCGCCCGGTCTCCTCCAGCGCGGGCAGCACGTCCACCAGCGCGAGCCCCAGCCCGTCGGCCGCCTCGGGCAGCAGCAGCCCGAAGAAGCCCAGCCCGGCGAGCTGTTCCCAGGCGGGCCGCCGCTCCGACCGGAGCGAGCCGGGCGGGCAGTGCGTACGCAGCACGTCCCGCACGGTCGCCGCCAGGGCGAGCTGATCGTCGTTGAAGCCGAAGTTCATCGCGGCAACCCCAGGACGCGCTCGGCGACGATGTTGCGCTGGATCTCGTTCGTGCCCGCGTAGATGGGCCCGGCCAGCGAGAACAGGAACCCGTCCACCCAGCTCTCAGCGCGGTCCCCCAGCAGGTCCAGGGCCAGCGCGTGCATGCGGAGGTCGAGCTCGGACCAGAAGATCTTCCCCATGCTGGCGGCGGGCCCGAGCTCCTCGCCCGCCATGAGCCGCCGCGCCGTCCCGAACGTGTGCAGCTGGTACGCCTCCGCCTCGATCCGGCACCTGGCGGCCCGGTCGGCGAGCGCGGGGTCGGCGTCGCGGGCCAGCTCGGCGAGCCGGTCGGCGGTGGCCAGGAAGCGGCCGGGGCTGCGCAGGGTCAGGCCGCGCTCGGAGGAGGTGGTGGCCATCGCGATCCGCCAGCCCTCGCCCACCTCGCCGAGCACCATCGAGTCCGGCGTGAACACGCCGTCGAAGCGCAGCTCGGCGAAGCCGGGCAGCCCGTCGAGCTGCGCGATCGGGCGGACGGCCACGCCGGCCATGGGGAACATGAAGTACGTCAGCCCCTTGTGCCGGGCCCCGGAGGTGCGGAAGAGGCCGAAGCCGTGCGTGGCGAAGGCGGCCCGGGAGCTCCACGTCTTGTGCCCGTACAGCCGCCAGCCGCCGGGGCAGGGCTCGGCGCGGGAGGTCAGGGCGGCCAGGTCGCTGCCCGCCTCGGGCTCGGACCAGGCCTGTGCCCACACGTCGTCGCCGCCGGCCATCCTGGGCAGGTGGCGTTCGCGCTGCTCGGGGGTGCCGTACCGCATGAGGGAGGGGGCGAGCAGGAAGATGCCGTTCTGGGTGACGCGGGCGGGGCAGCCGGCGGCCCAGTACTCCTCCTCGAAGATCAGCCAGTCGATGAGGGAGGCGCCACGCCCGCCGTACTCCTCGGGCCAGGAGACGGCGGACAGCCGCGCGGCCGCCAGCTCCGCCTCCCAGGCGCGGTGCGCCGCGAAGCCCTCGGCGGTGTCCATGGACGGGAGCGGCGGCGGCCTGTGCCTGGCCAGCCAGTCGCGAACCTCAAGCCGGAAGGCCCGCTCGGCCGGGGAGAAGTCGAGATCCACATCTACCAACCTAGCGCACGCTTGGTATCGCGGCCAGGCCAGTAGTCTTGGTGTCGTGCAGGGACTGCTGCTGCGGCTCTCCACGCTCGACGCCGACGCGGAGAGCGCGGTGCGGGTCATCGCCTACTTCGACTCGCTGGTGCGCGATCACGTGAGCGTGCCCGTGCTGCTCACGGCCACCGCCCGGCTCACGCAGTGCCCGGTCGGCCTGTTCGACGCCGCCACCGGCCGGCGCACCCGGGTGCGCGCCGACGGCTCGTCCGACACGCCTGCCGTCCCGGCCTCCGCACGCGAGCTGAGCTCCGGCCTCGGCGCCGTCTGGATGGAACGCGAAGGGCCCGCGCACGGGCTCGACGAGATCGTGCTCGAACGGTACGCGGCCGCGGCCGAGGTCACCCTCGAACGCGCCGCCGCCCTCGCACACACGGCGAAGGACCCGGCCCTGGTCGAGCTGGCCCTGTCGGCCGAGGCCGGGGAGACCGAGCGGGCCCGCGCCCTGCGCCTGCTCGGCTTCGACCCGGCCGCCCCGCTGCAGGCCCTGGCCGTCGCGCTGCCCGATCAGGGGCCGGTCGCGGGGTTACGGGCGATGGGTCACCACGTGCGCGCCGCCACGATCGGCGACGCGGAGGCCGTCCTGGTCAGCACCACCCCGGCCGCCCGGCCGCCCGGCACGCCCGCGGCCGGCTCCGGCCCCGAGCCGCCCGGCGCGTCCAGGGTCGGCATCGGGCCCGAGGTGCCCGGCGCGCGGGCGGCCGAGTCGTGGGCCGGCGCCCGCACCGCGCTGCGGTTCACCGGCCCGCACGACCGGGTGGTGCGCTGGTCGGACCTGGGCGCGCTGGCCCTGTTCGCCGACCTGCCCGAGCAGGCGATCGCGGGCCTGCCCGACGTGCGGGCGATGTCCCGGCTGGGCGAGGAGTCGCTGCTCGCGGTGCGGGCCCTGTGCCTGGCCGGCTCGATCCGCGGCGCGGCCCAGGCGATCCACCTGCACCACAGCTCGCTGGCCGCCCGCATCGCCCGCGTGGAGTCCGCGCTGGGCTTCTCGCTGGGCGACCAGCCGGGCCGTATGCGCGCCCACCTGGCCCTGGCCCTCGTCCGGCTGGTGGCGAACCAGCGCGCGGGTTAGAGCCCGAACGCCCGCTTGAGCGCCGCCTCACGGGCCTGCCGTGCCCTGACGCTCAGCGCCGCACCGGGCACCATCATGTCGAACCCGTGGAAGGCCCCCGGATACAGGTGGAACTCGGTCGACACCCCGGCCTGCGCCAGCCGCAACGCGTAGTCGGCACACTCGTCCCTGAACACCTCCAGCTCCCCCACGTCCACGAACGCCGGCGGCAGCCCCGACAGGTCGGTGGCCCGGGCCGGAGCCGCGTACGCCGGCACGTCGTCCGTGCCGATCCGGTCGCCGAGCAGCGCCGTCCAGCCGAAGAGGTTGGCCTGCCTGTCCCACACCACGGCCTCGGTGAACTCGTGGCTGGACGGCGTGGTGTTGCGGTCGTCGAGCATCGGGCAGACCAGGAGCTGGAAGGCCACCTCGGGCCCGCCCCTGTCCCTGGCCAGCAGCACGGTCGCGGCGGCCAGCCCGCCGCCCGCGCTGGCCCCGCCCACGGCCAGCCTGCTCACGTCGATGCCCAGCTCGGCGGCGTTCTTGGCGGTCCAGACCAGGCCGGCGTAGCAGTCCTCGACGGGGGCCGGGTGCGGGTGCTCGGGCGCGAGGCGGTAGTCCACGGAGACGACGACCACGCCGAGCCGCTCGACGTACTCGATCATCGGCCCGTCGTCACCTTCGGGCAGGCCCATGATCATGCCGCCGCCGTGGATCCAGTAGAGCGCCGGCCGGCTCTCGCCGGGCTCCTCCGGCCGGTAGATCCGCACCCGGACGTCGGGCGCCCCCTCGGGCCCCGGGACCGTGCGGTTCTCGATCGAGATCCGGGTGTCCGGCGCGGGCGCGGCGGCCAGCATGGCGTTGATCTGTGCCCGCGCGCCGGGCAGGTCAGCGAAGAGGGCGGACAGGTCGCCGGGCTGCATCGGGGACTGGTCGATCCCGGCGCGCAGCTCCGGATCGAGATTGGGGTGGGCCATGAGGGGGTTCCCTTCCACGGGACGGTGGGGCTACCCCTTGATGGTCGGAGCCCGTACCCCCGGCGCACAACCGCCATCCGGCGGCCATTGCCCGCCTCAGGCCCGCCGTTCGGCGAGCAGCTCGACGACCTGCTCGGCCAGGGGCGCGGCGCTGGCCGGGTTCTGCCCGGTGGCCAGGCGGCCGTCCACCACGACCTGAGCCTGCCAGTTCCCGCCGGGCACGTGCTCGGCACCGCGCGCGACCAGGGCGTCCGCCAGCAGGAACGGCACCACGCCCGCCACCCCGCGCAGCTCCTCCTCCGCGTTGGTGAACGCCGCCACCCGCTTGCCCGCCACCAGGTACGACCCGTCGGACAACGTCAGGTTCACCAGCGCCGACGGGCCATGGCAGACGGCCGCCACGACGCCGCCCCGCTCGTACACCTCGCGCCCGATCCTGATCACGTCGGGGTCGTCGGGGAAGTCCCACATGGTGCCGTGGCCGCCGGCGTAGAGCACGGCGTCGTAGCGGGAGGCGTCCACGTCGGCCAGCCGGGCGGTGTCGCGCTGCTCGGGCGAGGCGACGAAGGCGGCCTGGGCGGGGTCCGCGGGGTCGTAGCCGTCCTGGGGCGGCTCGCCGCCCCGCACGCTGGCGACGTCCACGTCGAAGCCGGCCTTGTGGAAGATCTCCCACGGGTGGGCGGCCTCGGGCACGTAGTACCCGGTCCGCTCCACGCCTCCGAGGTCGTCATGGCTGGTCAGAGCTATCAGTACGCGCTTGGTCATGCGTTAAGGATGCCTCCGGCGAGCCATCAGCAACAAATAACGAAATATGCCCTGTGCCATCAGAATAGTGATATGTCGCCACTCTCGCTGGATCTGCTGCGTACCTTCCTCGCCGTCCACAGGACCGGCTCCATCACCGCCGCCGCCCAGACGCTCGGCCTGTCGCAGCCCGCCGTGACCGCGCAGGTCAAGACGCTGGAGGCGACGCTGGACCGGCCGCTGTTCGACCGGCTGCCGCGCGGGGTGGCGCCCACGCCCGCCGCCGACGAGCTGGCCCGCCGGGTCGCGCCGGGGCTCGACGCGCTGGACGAGGTGGTGGCCTCGGAGCTGCCGTCCGGCGAGGCCGTGCACCTGGGCGGGCCCGCCGAGTTCCTGAGCGAGGTGGTCATGCCCATGCTGGCCCCGCTCGTCCGGGACGGGCTGCGGCTGCGCGTCACGCTGGGGCTGTCCGACGACCTCCTGAACGACCTGGCCGCCGGGCGGCTGGACCTCGTGCTGTCCACGATCAGGCCCCGGCTGCGCGGCGTGCAGGCCGACCCGGTGTACGACGAGGAGTTCCTGCTGGTCGCCGCCCCCGGCGCGGGGCCGTCACCGGAGCCGCTGGTCGCCTACGCCGAGGACCTGCCCATCGTGCGCCGCTACTGGCGGACCGTGTACGGCCGCCGCCCGTCGATGGCCGCCCAGGTCGTCATGCCGGACCTGCGTGGCGTGCTGAGCGCGGTCCGCGCGGGGATGGGCGTGTCGGTGCTGCCCGCGTACCTGTGCCGGCGCGACCTGGCGGCGGGCACGCTCGTGACGCTGGCCGAGCCCGAGGAGGCGCCGATCAACACCGGCTACCTCGCGGTCCGCTCCGGCGCGCAGGCCAGGCCCGCCGTGGCCCGCGTACGCGAGCACCTGGTACGCGAGCTGCGCGCAGCGCGGTCGTTCTAGCCTCCCAGGGGGGCCGGCGGATAGCCGGGAGCGCATGGGGGCAGGCTGATGGTCATGTGCCATTCCACCGACAGCAGGCCGCCCGCACCGCCCGTTCAGGGCGAGGTGGCCTCACACGAGCAGATCGAGCTGACCGCCGCCGACGGCAACCGCCTCCTCGCCTACCGGGCCGAGCCGGCCGAGCCGAACGGCCGCAGCATGGTCGTCCTGCCTGACGTGCGCGGGCTGCACCCCTTCTACCGTGACCTGGCCCAGCGCTTCGCCGAGGCCGGGTTCCGTACGATCGCGATCGACTACTTCGGCCGCACCGCCGGCCTGGGCGAGCGCGGCGACGACTTCGACTACATGACGCACGTCAAGCAGCTCACCCTGGAGGGCGTGCGGGCCGACGCGCGGGCGGCGGCCGAGGCGCTCGGCGGCCCGGTGTTCACGACGGGCTTCTGCATGGGCGGCGCCCTGTCCTGGTGGCTGGCCGCCGGAGGCAACGGCCTGTCGGGCGGCATCGGCTTCTACGGCGCGCTGCGCTTCATCGACGAGCCGGATTCGGGGCCGGGCGCGCCGCTGCTCCTGCTGCTGGGCGGGGCCGACACGGCGTCCACGCCCGAGCAGTTCGCCTCGTACGAGGCCGCGCTCGACCGGGTGGGCACCGAACACGAGAAGCACGTCTACGAGGGCGCGCCGCACTCGTTCTTCGACCGGAGCTACGCCGATTGGGCGGACGCCTGCCAGGACTCCTGGCGCCGCATCCTGTCGTTCACCGAGCGGCACGCTCAGCCCAGGTAGGCGGCCCTGACGACCGGATCCTCCCGGATCTCGGCGGGCGTGCCGGTGGCGATGACCTTGCCGAGGTCCAGCACGACGATCCGGTCGCAGGTGTCCATCACGAACCCCATGTCGTGCTCGACCAGCAGCACGGTGGTGTCCAGCGCCCTGACCACCTCGCCCAGGCGGGCGGTCTGCCCGGCGTCGAGCCCCGAGGTGGGCTCGTCGAGCAGCAGCACGCGGGGCCGGTCGGCCACGGCCCTGGCCAGCTCGACGAGCCGCCGCCGGCCGACGGGGAGCGCGGCGGCGTACGCGTCGCGCAGCTCGGCGAGCCCGCACAGCTCCAGCACCTCGGCCACCCGCTCCTGCCGCTCGCGCTCCAGCCGCCGCCGGGCCGGCCAGCCGACCAGGTCGGCGGCGAGCCCGCCTCCGCCGCCGTGCCAGTCGAGCGCGGCCAGCACGTTCGCGGCCACGGTGAGCCGGCCGAAGACCTGGGTGCGCTGGAACGTGCGGCGCAGCCCCGCCCTGGCCCGCCTGACCGCCGGCATCCCCGTCACGTCCCGGCCGTCGAGGCGGACCCGGCCCTCGTCCGGCCTGCGCAGCCCCGACACCACGTCGAACAGTGTGGTCTTGCCGGCGCCGTTCGGCCCGATCACCCCGCACACGAGGCCGCGCCCGACCTCGAACGTCACCCCGTCCAGCGCCCTGACCCCGCCGAACGCCACCGACACGCCGTCCACGGCCAGCATGGTCACCGCACTCCCAGGTAGGCGGCGGTCAGCCGCTCGCTGTCGACCTCGGCCCGCGGGCCGCACCAGGTGACCCGGCCCAGCCGCATGAACGCCACCCGGTCGGCGATCGCCAGCGCCTCGGTGGCCTTCTCCTCGACGAGCAGCAGCGCGACCCCGCGCTCGCGCAGCTCGGCGAAGACGTCGAAGATCTGCCGCACGACCATCGGGGCCAGCCCGAGCGACGGCTCGTCGGCGATCAGCACGCGCGGCGGGCGCACCAGCGCGGGGGCGAGCGTGAGGAGCTGCTGCTCGCCGCCGGACAGGGCGCCGGCGAGCACGGTACGGCGCTCGGCGAGGTGCGGCAGCCGCTCGTAGACGGGCTGGGGGTCCGGCAGCCAGGTCCGCAGGTTCTCCTCCACGGTGAGGCCGGGGAAGACGCCCCTGCCCTCCGGGGCGAGCAGGATGCCGGCGTGGGCCCTGCGGTGGGCGGGCCAGGCGGTGACGTCCTCGCCGTCCAGCAGGATCCGGCCGC
The DNA here is from genome assembly GCF_014207985.1 of Nonomuraea rubra. NCBI lineage: Bacteria > Bacillati > Actinomycetota > Actinomycetes > Streptosporangiales > Streptosporangiaceae > Nonomuraea > Nonomuraea rubra. The sequence goes on from NZ_JACHMI010000001.1 coordinate 10,255,324, forward strand.
CGGTCACCGGCAGGTCCCCGGCCGCCGCCGCGCACGTGGTGGACTTGCCCGCGCCGTTCGCGCCGAGCAGCGCGACGACCTCGCCGGGGTTGACGTGCAGGTCCACGCCGCGCAGCACGGTCACGTCGGCGTACCCGGCGACGACCCCCTCCATGGCGAACAGCGCCGGCTCGCGCGTGCCCACCGGCGTCTCCTGCTCGGGCGGCTGCTCGCGGCGCCGCCGCAGCTCGGCGAGCTGGGTGAGCACCCCGTCGGGATGCTTGGCCAGGATCATGCCGCCGAGCCCGAACAGGATGGCGCCGACGTGCGCGGACACGTCCCAGGTGGCCAGCAGCTCGGGCACGGCGACCGCGATGAGCCCGCCCAGCACGGCCCCGCCGATGCGCCGCACCCCCTGCAGCACCACGATGGCCAGCCACACGAACCCGGAGAACGCCGGCAGATCGGTCGCCGTGATCGACCCCTTGGAGATCGCGAACAGCACCCCGCCGAGCCCGGCGACGGCCGACGCGAGCACGAACAGCGTGATCTTCGTGCGCGGCGCCGACAGCCCCGAGGTCGTGGCCGCCGCCGGTGCCGACCGTACGGCCAGGATCGCCCGTCCCGAGGCCGACCGCTCCAGGTTCCGTACGAGCAGCGCCACCGCCCCGATCAGCAGGAGCAGCACCACCACCCGCACCCGCGCGTCGGAGGTGTCGGCGAACCCGAACCCCAGCGCGGGGATCGCCCACCCGATGGTCCCGTTGCTGAACGCGTCCACCTGGAACAGCACCTGGTCGGCGAGCAGCGCCAGGGCTAGCGTGGCCAGCGTCAGCACCCGCCCGCCCAGCCGCAGCGCGGGCAGCGCCACCAGCATGCCCACGGCCGCGGCGGCCAGCACGCCCAGCACGATCGCCACGAAGAACGGCAGCCCGGACGCGAACGCCCACCCGCAGGTCAGCGCGGCCATCGCGGCGAAGGCGGCCTGGGCCAGGTTCACCATGCCGCCGATCCCGGTCACCACCACGAACGAGCAGAAGATCAGCGCCAGCACCAGCCCATGGGCCGCGACGCCGACGTAGTACTCGGACCCGGCGAACGCGAACACCACCAGCGCCGCCACCCCGAGGGCCCACGGCAGCCTGCGCCGCCACGGCGGCAGCCCGGCCAGGTGATCGGGCGGCGGCACGTCCTCGGCCGCGCTGCCCGCCACCCGCTCCCGCGACCTGTTCAGCAATACCAGCCCCGCGAACAGCAGGATCACCGGCACCGCCGTGCGCAGCCCCGTCACCTCTTCGAGGAAGTCGGTGTAGCCGGCGACCAGGTTCTGCACGACGCCGAGCGCGAGGCCCGCCGCGAACGTCCAGGGGATCGAGCGCAGCCGCCCGAACACCGCCGCCGTCGCCGAGGCGAACAGCAGCACCGTGTACGCGGTCGCGTCCAGCCCGAGCACCGACACGGCCAGCACCCCGGCCAGGCCGGCCAGCCCCGAGCCGAGCATCCAGGCCAGCGCCGAGGTGGCGTCCACGTCGATGCCCCGCAGCGTGGCCAGGCGCCGGCGGTCCACGGAGGCACGCATGCGCAGGCCGTACGGGGTGTGCCGGATGAACGCCCACAGCCCGGCCGCCGCCACCGCCGAGAAGCAGAACGTGATGAGCTGGTCGCTGTCCAGCCGCACGCCGAGCACGTCGAACGCCTGCGCCGGATGCGGCCCGACGCCGCGCGGCAGCGCGGTCGCGTCCGCCGGGGGCAGCCCCGCCAGGTCCACGACCAGCAGGCCGAGGGCGGGCAGCGCGATCGTGAGCCCGATGGTGGCCACGATCTGCGCGGTCTCCCCGGCCTGGGCGAGCCCCCTGAACATGGCCTTGTGCAGGACGTAGCCGAGTGCCGGGGCGAAGAGCGCCACCGCCAGCAGCGCCGACAGCCACGCGGGCACGCCGGCCTGGCCGAGCTGGTAGAACAGCAGGGCCGTCAGGAACCCGATGGCGCCGTGGGCGAAGTTGAACACGCCCGTGGCCGCGTACGAGAGCGTCAGGCCCGAGCCCATGATCGCGAAGACGGCCCCGGTGACCAGGCCGCTGAGCACGTAGTCCAGGATCATTTGAGCGGCACGTTGTCGAAGCACTTCATGCTCTTGGCCACCTGGAAGGCGCCGCCCTCCAGCTTGACCAGGGCACCGCAGCCGTTCGGCTCGCTGTGGTCCTTCGGGTACTGGATCCTGCCGAAGCCGGCGTTCTCGTACAGGTACGAGCCGTTGCCCGTGGCCAGGAACTTCTCCCTGGTCAGGTCCTTGCCGGTCTTGTTCAGCATGTCGAGGAAGATGTCGGCGGCCCAGTAGCCGATGGCCAGGTGCTGGGTGAGCTGGGTGCCGGGGGCCACCTTCTCGACGTCCGCCTTGAGCTTGGCGATCTCGGGGGCGGTGGACTCGAACGGCTCGAACATGGGCGCCGCGACCACGCCCTCCAGGGCCTGGGCGCTGGCCGGGTCCTTGAGGATGGCGACGTCGTAGCTGGTGGCGTCCGTCAGCACGCCCTGGTAGCCGGCCCGCTTGAGCGCCGCGTACAGGCCGACGTTGAACTTCGTGCCGGCGATCACGGAGACGACCACGTCAGGGGGGCCGCCGTCGTCCGAGGTCATGATCTTGTTCACGTACGGCAGCCAGTCGGGTGGCGGGGCGGCGGCCGGCAGGCCGGAGTTCACGCCGGCCAGCTCGAACCCGGCGGCGGTGAACGACTGGGAGATGGTGGTGCCGCCGTACTTGCTGCCGCTGGAGTCGGAGGTCTGGACGTAGACGCTCTTGCCGTCGGAGCCGCCGAGCAGGTCGGCCATCTGCCTGCCCCACCACGTCTGCGACCCCGCCCCCTGCTTGGGCGCCAGGCAGCCGTTGTAGCCGAAGCCCGTCTTCGTGCCGCACCACTGGGGCCCGGTCGCCCACCCGAACCACGGCACGCCCTGCTGCTCCAGGAACGCGGCGCCGCCGAAGTTGGGGGCGTGGACCGGCACGAGGGCGAACACCTGGTCCTTCTGCACCAGCTTCTTGGCCGCCGCGTCGCCCTTGGCCGCGTCCTGCCCGTCGTCCTCCGCGCCGAGGAACTCGATCTTCCGCCCGTGCACGCCGCCCTCGGCGTTGGCCCGCTCGAACCTGGCCTTCGCGCCGATCTCGGCGTCCTTGGTGGAGTAGCCGCTGGCGCTGGTCTTGGTCAGCACGCCGCCGATCCTGATCGTCGTGTCGGTGACGCCTGCCGCCGTACCCTGGCCCTGCTGACCGCCCTGCTGTTGCTGCGCCGCGCATCCGGCGGCGGCCAGCACCGCGATCACGAACGCCGCCGACGTTCTCCGCACCATGACGGCCTCCCAGCATTCTTGGCCTAGCGCTCGCTTGGTTCAGAAGCGTAAATTCGCCCGCCAGGGTCGTCAACGGGCGTGATCGGATTTACCTAGCAACCGCTTGTTTGTCACAGGGGGCCCGGCTAGCGTTTGTCGCATGCTGATGCGCGCCGCCGTGCTCACCGCGTTCCACGCCCCCATGGAGATCCGCGAGGTCGAGATCGCCGATCCCGGGCCCGGCGAGGTCCGCGTGCAGATCAAGGCGTCGGGCGTGTGCGGCTCCGACCTCAAGGCCATCGACGGCAAGAGCCCCGTGGTCGCCAAGCTGCCCTACATCCTGGGCCACGAGAGCAGCGGCGTGGTGGAGTCGACGGGCCCGGGCGTCACGGCGGTCGAACCCGGCGACCACGTCATCATCGCCATGAACGGCCCGTGCGGCCGCTGCCGCTCCTGCACCGCCGGCCGCTTCCACCTCTGCTCGGACCCCGGCCGCCTGCCCACCATCATGGGCGGCCTCCCCCGCATCGCGCTGTCCGGCGAGCAGGTCCGCCGCTTCATCGGCATCGGCTCGTTCGCCGAGTACGCCGTGGTCCCGGAACCCATGTGCGTAAAAATCGCGAAATCCCTCCCCTTCGACGCCATGTGCCTCCTCGCCTGCGGCGTCATCACCGGCGTCGGCGCCGTCCTCAACGTCGCCCAGGTCCCCCCGGGCGCCGCCGTCCTCGTGGTGGGCTGCGGCGGCGTCGGCCTCAACGTCATCCAGGGCGCGGTGCTCGCGGGCGCGACCACGATCATCGCCGCCGACGTGGCCGACCAGAAGCTCAAACAGGCCGAACGCCTCGGCGCCACCCACACCCTCCTGGCCACCGACCTCCCCCACCAGGTCGCCGACCTCGTCAAGGGCGGCGTGGACTACGCCTTCGACGCCACGGGCGCCCCCGGCGTCCTGGCCCAGGCCTTCGCCTCCACCCAGCCGGGCGGCACCACCGTCATGGTCGGCAGCCCGCCGGCGGGCCACCCCATGACCCTGGACACGGGCCTGCTGTTCGCCTCCCGCCGCCTGATGGGCACCCAGGGCGGCGACTCCTCCCCCGGCCGCGACCTCCCCATGCTGGCCGCCCAGTACGTACGCGGCCGCCTGGACCTCGACGCCCTGATCACGGAACGCCTTCCCCTCGACCAGCTCAACGAGGCCGTGCACCACGTCCGCCAGGGCACGGTGGCCCGTACCGTCATCACCTTCTGAAAGCGCGGTCCTCGCTGATCGCTCGGGCGTTCCTCCAACCCCGCCCACCCTTCGCCCATTTACCGCCTTTTCGACGAGGAGATGGCCGCCCAGGCCGAGGACGGCTAATGGAAGGCGTAAACCCGGCGCTACGAGAGCGTCGGCGACCTGATACAACAGCGCAGAGCTTGAATGACGGTCACATACTTGAAATGCCTCGATCCAATTGGAAAATCCCTAAGCGGCAAGCCGCGCCGCCCAGCGGAAATATCCCCAAGAATTGCGTGATCAGGCCGTGAAGATGGCGTTCGAATTATGCGGCGTGGGTGTCGGTTCCGCGCAGGATGTAAAGGTCATCGCCGAACACGGCCGAGATCTGGAGCTGCCCGCCGAGAGCCTGCACGTAGCCGGCGATGGCCTCCACGGTGGACACCTCACCGCGTTCGATCTGGGAGACCCGGCTCTTGGTCACTCCCATCAGGTCGGCCACCTCGGTCTGTGACAGGCCCAGGCTCTTGCGCCGTTCGGCCAGCCGGTGGCCGTCGATGTAGGCCTGATTGTGCCGCCGAGCCTCGGCCACGGCCTCCTCGCCACCGGAGGTGGCCACGATGTCGGCGCGGATGTCGCTCCACTTGGGGAAGTTCGTCATCGGTCTCTCTCCTCCGCCTCGCGTTCGGCCAAGTACTTCGCGAACAGCTCTTCGGCGCGGGGGATGGCCCGTCGATACCAGCCCGACCATTCCCCGGACTTGTCCCCGCCGATCAGCGAATCCTTTACCTGGAGGAACACGCCGGCCCGTGCCCTGGAGACGCTGGAGCGCGCCGGCTAATGCGGCCGCGTTGAGCAAGGTACCGCTCCCGGATCACCTGTGGAACGGCACCGCGGCGACGTGGGCGCCATGGCCGGAAAGCGTCTCCCGCACACCGGCCTTCCGCCAGGAGAACGCCCTGATCTTCGGGGACCGCCGTCCTGGCGGACTGGCCATGGCATGCAAGGGAGCCGCGTGTCTGGAGCCCGGACCGAGCCCTGGCCAAACCGCTCTTCGGGGGGCTATCACCGGCGCGCGGGGGATTTGCGTGCATGTGACATGATCAGCGCTCATGAAGTGGAGACTGACGATGGCAGGCGTGCTGGGCTTGGCAGCCGTACCGATGCCCGCCCAGGCCGCGGCGGCCGTCGACGTGGTCGCCGCCGTGCAGCGCCTTCAGGCAGAGGGCCGTGCGGCGAAGATCTTCCAGTACACCGCGGCGGACTGGCCGTACGACCCCCGGTACGCCGAGATGCCGCGCGGCTACTGCAAGGGAGGCGACGAGGATCCGCGGATGACAGGGACGATGCGGCTGGGGCCGGGCGGAGTCGTCGCCGCCGACATGACGCGGATGCTGACGTTCGGCAACTGCCGCCAGCAGTTCCTGCGGGACGATGCCGCGGGCGGTGACCCGCGGGCGGCCGAGTTCCTCAAGGTCGGGACGGGGTCGCATCGGGTACGCAGTGTCGGTGGCGTGCTCTACGGCGCGGGGCCGGCCTACGGTGGCAAGTCGTGGATGAAGCTCGGCAGCGCACCTCACAGCGCGGCGCTCTACGGTGACCAGATCATCGACGCCTTCGACCTCGGGACGCTCAAGGCCCTGGTCGCCTCCGCGTCCATGAACAAGGCGGGCGGGACCGTCCACGATGCCGATGATCGTGCCGTCAAGAAGACCTGGAGCTACCGCGGCACGATCACCTTCAGCCGGCTGTTCAAGGTGTCCAAGCCCTTCCGGCACATGCTCGGCGGGCGGCTGAACCCCAAGTACGGCGGGATCACGATCCACTGGGGGATCGCGACCGACATGTCCGGCAAGCCCATCGTGGTGCAGGCGGTCTGGCGGCCTGGCGAGGGGTTCCCGTTGCAGGCGGCGACCGTGGCCACCCGGTTCAGCTGGGACGTGAACGCCTCCATCAAGGCGCCACGCGTCAGCGGGAAGGCGCGGGACCCGTACGGGGACGACGTCATCGATCTCTTCAGGTCCTGACCGGGGCCTGTTGTCGGCCTCAGCCCAACCGGCATTCACCTCGGACGGGCGCGCGAAGCTGGCGGCGCCACCGTGGCTGGGTATGCGTGGTGCATGACAGAAATCACGACCGACCGTTTCGCCGTCTCCCTCCCCCAGCAGATCTCCGACGGCGCGTTCGACCCGGCCGCGTTCCGCGCCTACCTGCGCCGCGCCGAGGAGCTCGGCTTCCACAGCGCCTGGACGCGCGAGGGCACGCTGAACCCCGCCCCCACGCTCGGCCCGATCGAGGTCATGACGTACGCCGCGGCCTGTACCGAGCGCCTGCGCCTCGGGTGCGCGGTCTTCGTCAGCGTCGTGCACAGCCCGTTGCACCTGGCCAAGAGCCTCAGCACCCTCGACCAGCTCAGCCGGGGACGCCTGGAGGTGGGCTTCGGGCTGGGCTCCCGGAACCTGCTCGGGCCCTTCGGCGTCTCCCCCGAGGGGTTCGTGACGCGCTTCACCGAGGGCATCGAGCTGATGAAGGTCTGCTGGAGCGAGCCGAAGGTGGCCTTCCACGGGCGGTTCTTCCAGGTGGAGGCGGCCATGGAGCCGAAGGCGTACCAGAAACCGCATCCGCCGGTCTGGATGGGCGGGCACCAGCCCGCCGCGATCAGGCGCGCGATCCGGCACGGCGACGGCTTCGTGGGCGCGGGCGGGGCCACGACGGCCGCGTTCGCCGGGCAGGTGCGGACGCTCAGGGCAGAGCTGGAGCGGGCCGGGCGCGACCCGGCGAGCTTCCGGGTCGCCAAGCGCGTCTACGTCTCGGTGGGCGCGACCGGCCGGATCGAGGGGCCGCTGTCCCGCATGTACGGCAACGCGGACATGGCCGTCAGCGGGCCGCCCGACGCGTGCGCGCAGGGGCTGAGCGAGGTGCTGGAGGCAGGCGCGGACCTGGTGTTGCTGGACACGATGTCCGACGAGGCGGAACAGCTCGAACGGCTGGCCGGGGAGGTGCTTCCCTCACTGCTCCAGCAAGGCCCTTGAGCCTTGAGGTGCTTCACTCCCTCCTCAGCGAGGCCCTTGAGCCTTTCTCATTCTCCTGGCGACGGAGTACTGGTCGCAGCATGATCGCAACGTCAGCATTCGCCCTGATCCCAGAGAGAAGGGAACCTCTCAGTTGCCCGCATCGCCGGACAGGAGGCGATCGGCGATGGCCTTGAGCGTCCTGGCGTCGTCCGGGCCGAGCCGGTCCAGCAGGTGGCGGCGAGTGGCCATCTCCAGTGTCGGCAACGTCGCATTGATCGCGTTCCTGCCTTCCGGGCGCAGCGCGACCTCCACCCCATTCGGCACCTTGTCGCGGGCCACGTAGTCGCGGTCGGCCATCCGGGTCAGCAGGTGCGACAGCCGCGTCCGGTCCCAGCCGAGGGCGGCGGCGAGGGCGTTCTGCCGCAGGCTCCCGCCGGACTCGTGCAGGCAGACCAAGACGCTCAGTTCCGCCTCGGAAAGGCCGGACGCCGCAGTGGTCTCGGCGATGACGGCGGCACGGACCAGCTCATGCGCGCGCTTCCATCGCAGCCACAGCTCAGTCGCCCCACCCTGGCTAGCTGTTGACATATCAACACCACCTTTCTAGTGTTCGAGCTGACCATACGGCTCATGCGAAGGACTTCTCCTGTGCTCGATGCTCGACGGCACTACGCCGGCCTGCGCCTGCTGGCGCTCCTACCGCTCGTTCTGTTCCTCCCTGCCGTGATCGCCTTCTTCACGGACCCGGACGTGGCGTGGGGAGAATACCTGGGCGTCTTCTTCCACCTCTCGATCCTCTTCCTGGTGTCCCGCCTGGAGGCGGCACCCTGGGCCAAAGCCGCGGGCTATGGCTGGGTGGTTCTCGACGTACTCGCCGGCATCCTCATGATCAACGCGGTCGAATACGACACGGCCTGGGCGGTCCGGCTCGGCGGCCACGTCCTCGCCGGCGTCTGGATCGTGGCGAGTTCCCTGGTCAGCCGCTCCTGGCCGGTCCGCGTGGTCGGCGTCGTCACCGGCGTCTGGCTCGCCGGTTATTCCTTCGTCGGCACCCTGCTCGCCGAGGAGTTCCTGCGCCCGGCCGGAATCATGATCCTGGTCTGGTTCGCCCTCCTGGCGATCTTCCACCGGGACGATCCTGGGCACCCGGCGGCACCGACCATCCCAGCGCCGGCCTGACGTGCCCGCCCAGGTGCACAGCGCAGAGCCGCAGCAGTTCCCGCGCCGCCCGATTGACCCGCCGACCGGGGCCACGCATGACCTGACCGCCGCCAGTGCTCCTTGCATCAGGGATTGCTTTTGATCAATTCAATCATCGGATAGGCGTAGGTTCCATCCACGGTGTCCTTGAGCGCCTTCCTTCTCACGGAACTCAGGGCATCGGCGAAGTTGTCCTCCCCGACATCGACTTTCATCACGTGAATTACTTGAACCGTGTTCTCGTACAACAACTCTTGTGTGGTGCGGGCCATGACCGTGCCAACGGCGCTCGCTTCGCGCACCGCAACCGGGTCGGCCTCCAACCGGATGGAAGTGCCGCATCCCGGCAAGCTCATGAGCGCGCATAAAGCGGCGACAGCACGCTTTCCCCGCCCTACACCCTTCACATCCCGCTCCCCTTCATTCTAAGGTTCCTTAGGATATTAGATAAGGAGCCACCATGTCCTACCCCGAGCCCCGCTACTTCGCCGAACACGGCGAGAACAGCGGCACCTTCGCCCTGGCCGACCGCTCACCGGACCTCACGATCGGCACCAACACCCAGGTCCACTACCTCGCCACCGGTGGCACCACCAACGGCGCCTACGGCCTGTACCGCTGGGAGATGGGCCCGAAGCCGGGCGGCCCCAGTGCGCACTTCCACCGCACCATGACCGAGTCGTTCTACGTCCTGTCCGGCACCATCAGGCTCTTCAACGGCGAGAAGTGGGCCGAGGGCAAGCCGGGCGACTTCCTGTTCGTGCCCGAGGGCGGCGTGCACGCCTTCCGCAACGAGTCGGGCGAGCCGGCCACGATGCTCATCCTGTTCACCCCGGGCGCCCCGAGGGAGTCGTACTTCGAGGAGCTGGCCGCGATCGCCGAGAGCGGCAGGCAGCTCACCCCCGAGGAGTGGACCGACGTCTACCTGCGGCACGACCAGTACATGGTCTGATGTTCCCGGAGGAGCCGATCTACGCGCAGCTCGCCCGCGTCGGCAAGGCGCTGGCCAGCCCGGTGCGGCTGCGCCTGCTGGACGTGCTCGACCAGCGCGAGCGCACGGTGGAGGAGCTGGCGCGGGCGGCCGGGATCCCGCTCAAGAACACCTCAGCCCAGCTCCAGCAGCTCCGCGCCGCACAGCTGGTGGCCAGCAGGCGGGAGGGCACCCGGGTCTACTACCGGCTGGCCGACGAGGGGGTGTCACGGTTCCTCGGCGAGTTCCAGGCGTTCGCGGGCGGGCGGCTGGCCGAGCTCCGCGACGCCGTGCGGGCCCGGCTCGGCAGCTTCGAAGGGGTGACCGCCGAGGAGCTGGCCGCCCGGCTGGAGGATCCCGGTACGGTCGTCGTGGACGTGCGACCGGCGGCCGACTACGCCGCCGGTCACGTGCCCGGGGCGATCTCGGTGCCCATGGAGGAGCTGCGCGACCGGCTGGGCGAGCTGCCCGCCGATGCGCGGATCGTGGCGTACTGCGGCGGGCCGTACTGCGTGGTGTCCCCCGAGGCGGTGCGGCTGCTGCGCGAGCACGGCTTCGACGCGCGCCCGCTGGACGGCGGCTTCCTCGGCTGGCGGCGCGCCGCGCCCAGGTGACGACGCCCAGGTGACGACGCCCACGCGACGACGCCCACGTGACGACGCCCCGGGCGACACCGCTGCTCGCTCGGGCGGCAGAGCGGCCCGCCCAGACAAACGGGCGAGTGAGAGCGCGGCACGACGAAAATTGCTGGCACGTTCAGTGATCACTCCCTTACCGTGAGCAATGGAACTCATGGAAGGAGGCCCGGTGCGCATCACACGAGCCACCACGGCCGGCCTGCTCGCGCTCCTCGCGCTGAGCGGCCTGGTCCCCGCCGGGGCCACGCAGGCGCAGGCCAGGCGTCTGTACGACTTCGGCGCGCAAGGCGTGATCATCTGGAGCGAGCCCCGAGCAGGGTCCGGCCGCAACGGCCTCGGGTACGCGGGGCAGGGGTTCGAGTCGGACCGGTCGGAGGAGCACGGGCTCTACCGCTGCGACCACTTCGAGAGCACGCTGTGGCACCACGGCACCAACGCGACCACCGGCATCGTCGGCTGGGTCCCCGCCTGCAACCTCGCCGACCCCGACTGAGGCAGTCCTCGCCCGCACCTCGTCATCGCCGTGACCGATGGAGGCACCCGCTTGATCCGCCTCGTTAGCGCCGCCGCCCTCACCCTCGCCCTGGCCGGCGCGGACCCGCTTCCCGCCCGCGCGACCGGTTCGGGCGTGCTGCCTCCGATCCTCGTTCCCACCTACACCTGCGACTCCGTCCGCGGCGACCCGGGCCGCACGGTGCTGTTCGGCGACTGCGCGGCCTCGCTGGGCGCCGTCACCAACGGCGGCTTCACCGGTGCGGCGGTCGGCGTCGCCCGCCTGGTCCCACTCAGGATCAGGTGCACGGGCGGCGGCACGGCGGCCGTGCCCGGGGAGGTCACCCTCCAGGACTGCACCCGGCTCGGCCCTACACCCCCGCCGTGACCGGCTCGCGGCGCTCCACCTCCGCGGGCTCGTCCTCCTCGTGCCCCTCCACCGACAGGTTGGGCAGGATCCGGTCGAGCCACCGCGGGCACCACCAGTTGAGCCGCCCCAGCAGCACCATCGTGGCCGGCACCAGGAACCCGCGGATGATGGTGGCGTCCACCGCGATGGCCACGGCGAGCCCCACCCCGAACGTCTTCACCATGGCGTCCGGATAGGCGATGAACGCCACGAACACCGCCACCATGATCAGGGCGGCCGAGGTGATGACGCGCCCGGTGGAGCCCAGCCCTTCGGCGACCGCCCGCGCGTTGTCCCCGTGCTTCAGGTACGACTGCCGCACCGCCGTCAGCAGGAACACCTCGTAGTCCATCGACAGCCCGAACAGCACCGCGAACAGCATCAGCGGCACGTAGCTCTCGATGGGCACCGAGAAGAAGATCGTCTGCACGAACGAGGAGTTGACCGGCGGGTCCATGCCCACGAGCCCGCTGCCGAGCCCGATCGAGAACACCATGGCCAGCGCTCCGAAGGCCGCCCCCAGCGACACCAGGTTCATCACCGCCGCCTTGATCGCGACGACCGGCGCGCGGAAGGCCAGCAGCAGGAGCAGGGCGCTGAGCAGCACCACGACGCCGATGACGAGCGGGGTGCGCTCGTTCATGCGGTCGCCGGCGTCGGTCAGGCCGGCGACCTTGCCGCCGACGTGCACGTCCACCCCGGGCAGGGAGATGGCCCGGACGTCCCTGACGACCTGGGCGGAGCGTTCGTCGCTGGGCGCGTACTCGGGGATGGCCTGGATGAGCACCGAGCGGCCGGAGGTGTTGAGCTTGGGGTCGGACACGAACTTCACGCCGTCGACGTCCTCCACCTCGCGGGTGAGGTCCTTCACCAGGGGGTCGTCGGTGTCGGCCACCTTGGCGGGCAGTTCGGCGACCACGATGAGCGGGCCGTTGAAGCCGGGGCCGAACCCGGTGGCCATCAGCTCGTACGCGCGCCGCGGCTCGGAGCCCTGGGTGCCGTACCCCTCGTCGAGGGGACCGAGCTGGAGCGCCAGCGCGGGGGCGGCGAGGGCGCCGAGCACGATGGTGCTGCCGATGAGGACCCGCCACGGGCGGCGGGCCACCCACGCGCCGAGTCCCGCCCAGCCGGAGCCGGCGGCGTGGGTGCCTCCGGCGCTGCGCAGGAGCGGGACCTTGAGCGAGTTGATGCGGTGGCCGAGCAGCCCGAGCAGGGCGGGGACGAGCGTGACCGAGGTGAGCACGGCGGCCACGACGGAGATGCCGGTGACCCAGCCGAGCGTGGCCAGCAGCGGGAACCCGGCCAGCAGCAGCGCGCTCAGCGCGATGATCACGGTGCCACCAGCGAACACCACAGCCCCGCCGGAGCTGGCCACGGTCCTGCGTACGGACTCCACCACCGGCACCCCCTCGGCGAGCAGGCGGCGGTGGCGGGAGAGCAGGAACAGCGCGTAGTCGATGCCGACGCCGAGGCCGATCATCGTGGCCATGATGCCGGCCTGCTTGGGCATGTCCACGACCCACCCGAGCAGCCCGATGATGCCGAGCCCCGAGGCCACGCTGATCAGCGCGGCGAAGATGGGGACGGTCGCGGCGACGAGCGTGCCGAACGCGAACACCAGCACCAGCAGCGCGCAGACGATGCCGATGATCTCGCTCGGCCCCGTCTTGATCTCCTTGTCGGCGGGGGTCGAGCTGTCGGCGGGCACCACTTCGAGCCCGGCCTCCCGGGCCGGCTCCGCGGCCTTCGACAGCTCCTGGGTGGTCTGGGCGATCTTGTCGCTGTCGTTGCCCTCCATGCGGACGGTGATGAGGCCGATCTGCAGGTTGGAGGAGATGCCGCCGGCGCGGAACGGGGTCTCCACCTTGGTGACGTGCGGCATGGTGCGCAGCCGGTCCATGGCACGCTCCACGGCCTGCTTGCGCGCGTCCTCGATGAGCGGGCCGTCGGCGGAGTAGAGGAGGAGCTGCACCGTGCCGCCGCCGGCGTAGCCGCTGCCGAAGCCGTCCTTCATGAGGTCGTGGGCGCGCTGGGCGTCGGTGCCGGGGATGCTGGCGTCGCTGTTCGTGGGGCTGGGGAAGGCGAGGCTGCCGCCCATCAGGGCCGCGGCGGCGATCACCCAGGTGACCAGCACGATCCAACCGTGCCGCGCGCACCAGCCGCCCAGCCGTCCCAGTAACCGCGTCATCGCTCAGCTCCCACTCGACGGCCGTCCTGTACGGTCGTACAGGACTTACGATAAAACGGGAGTTGTCCGGAAGGCTCGCTCCCGCAGGGAAATGAGACGATGACCACATCATCCGACGACACCCGCACCCGGATCCTGGCCGCCGCCCGGGAGCTGTTCGCCGAGCGCGGCTACGCGGCCACCTCCCTGTCCGACATCGCCGCCGCCGTCGGGCTGACCAAGACGGCGGTCGCCTACCACTTCCATCCGAAGGACCGGCTGGCGCTGGAGCTGCTGTCCCCGGTGGCGGGCGACATGCTGGCGCTGCTCGACGCGCCGTACGCGAGCCGGGCCGAGTTCGTCGAGGCGCTGGTGGAGTTCGCGGCGCGCTACCGGTCGGTGATCCGGCTGTTCATGGAGGACCTGGCCGCGGACGACGCCACGACCGCGCCCGGCTCCGAGCGCGACCAGATCAGGACGTTCAGGGACACGATCTACGCCAAACTGGTCGGCGACGACCCGGCCCCCGAGATCAGGCTGAAGAGCTGGGCCCTGCTCGGCGCGTTGCAGTGGGGGGCGGTCAAGACGATGGACCTGCCGGAGGAGCAGGTCCGTGACGTCCTGCTGGAGCTCGCCAGAGCCTTCTGAGGCCGGCACATGGAAAGGGGAGGCGACTCGGATGGTGACACTCGCCGTCGTCGGGGCGGGTTCGAGGGGGACGTCCTACGGCCGCCACGCCACCGCGACCGGCAGGGCCCGGGTGGTCGCGGTGGCCGATCCGCTGGACGGCCGGCGCGGCAGGTTCCCGGACGCCGTGCCGTACGCGGACTGGCGGGAGCTGGCCGCGCTGCCCCGGCAGGCGGACGCGGTGGTCATCGCCACGCAGGATCGCGACCACGCCGAGCCCGCGGTGCGCTTCGCCGAGCTGGGTTACGACGTCCTGCTGGAGAAGCCGATGGCGGTCTCCGAGGACGACTGCCGTGCCATCGTGGCGGCGGCCGAGCGGTCCGGGGCGGTGTTCGCGGTGTGCCACGTGCTGCGCTACACGCCGTACACGCGGGCCCTGAAGGCGCTGCTCGACGCGGGGCGGATCGGCGAGATCGTCAGCGTCCAGCACCTGGAGCCGGTCGGGTGGTGGCACCAGGCGCACTCGTACGTGCGGGGGAACTGGCGGCGGGCCGACGAGTCCACGTTCATGCTGCTGGCCAAGTCGTGCCACGACCTCGACTGGCTGGTCCACGTCACGGGCAGGCAGGTCAGGCGCGTCTCCTCCTTCGGCGGCCTGCACCACTTCCGGCCGGAGAACCGCCCGGCGGGCGCCGCGGACCGCTGCCTGGACTGCTCCGTCGAGCCCGGCTGCCCGTACTCGGCCACGCGCCTCTACCTGCCGCTCGCCGGCGAGCACGCCTGGCCGCTGTCCGTGCTCACGGACGACGTCTCCGAGGCGGGGGTTCTGGAGGCGCTCAGGACCGGCCCGTACGGCAGGTGCGTGTACGCGTGCGACAACGACGTGGTCGACCACCAGGTCGTGAACCTGGAGTTCGAGGGCGGCACGACCGCGTCGTTCACCATGACGGCGTTCACGCCCGCGCTGCACCGGCAGACCCGGATCTTCGGCACCCGCGGCTCCATCGACGGCGACGGCGACCGCCTGACCGTCCACGACTTCGTCACCGGCCGCTCCTCCGTCGTCGACACCCGCCCGAGCGGGGACGGCACGGCCAGGGGCGGGCACGGAGGCGGTGACGGAGCACTGGTGGAGGCGTTCCTGACGGCGGTCGCCACGCGGGACCGCGCGCCGATCCTGTCCTCGCCTGCCGAGAGCCTGCACAGCCACCTCATCGCCTGGGCCGCGGAGCGGTCACGGCTGACGGGCGAGACCGTCTCCCTGGAAGCAGCGAAGTAGCGCAAGTAGCCCCATTAGCGGCACGGCACCCGGAATACTGAGGTGCGACACCTCATCGACGGAGGGGAGCCGCGGTTGCGTACGTGGTTCGAACCCGAGGAGACGGAGGAGTACGAGGCGACCAGAAACGTCCTGATCAGGCGCTGTCTCAGCTGGGCCGACGAGCACGGCCGCCCCGCCGACGAGCTCCTGCTGGCCGCCGCCATCGAGGCCCGGCACCACAGCCGCGACGGCCGCCTCGCCTACTGGGACGAGCCCCAGATCAGGCGCTACCTGCTGGCCTGGGTCCCGAAGTACGTCGTGACCCCCAGGGAGATCCTGGAGATCGCGCCGGAGATCCTCCGCACGTTCCTGCACTTCCTCGCCGCCGCCGGCCTGCGCGACCCGCGGGGCGCCGCCCCGGCGGCGGCGGACGACGCCATCACGCGTGCCCTGCCCGACTTCCGCGAGGCCCTGGACGACCCTCGCCTCCAGGGGCTGGCCAAGTTCTGGGCCCAGACGGCCCTCGACCACGGCAACGACCTCGCGGGGCCGGGCGCGCTGCGGGACTTCAAGCTGGATCTCGACGCCGGCCGCATCCGCTACGACCGGGAGCTGCTCAACCAGCTCCTGGAAGCCCGCTTCACCCGGACGGAGCCGGACCTGGAGGAGGAGCGCGGCTTCCTCCAGCCGCCCGTCGAGCTGCCCGCGCCGGCGGACCTGGCGGCGGCCGCCGCCGGCAGCACGACGGTGCAGCGCCTCGGCGCGCTGGCCGGCTGGGCGGGCGAGGTGGGCCGCCCCCTCACCAGGCAGGGCAACCTCACGCTCGCCGACGCCCGCGAGCTGTCGGTCCTCCTGGGCACCGGCGAGAAGTCACTCCAGGTCCGCACCTCCGCCGACCTGCCGCAGCTGGCCCTGCTGCTGGCCTGGGCGAAGCGGCTGGGCCTGGTCCGCACCGTCAGGGGCCGCCTCCTCCAGGCGCCCAGGGCCGCCCCGCTGCTGCGCGACCCGGCGGCGCTGTGGGCGCGCGCCTTCGAGGCCCTTCCCGGCCTCGGCGGGTCGATCGCGTTGGGCGGCCAGGCCGCCGTGCTCGGCCGCTGCTTCGACGAGGTGCTCCCCGACGTGCTCAACACCCTGTACGGCATGGACGACCTGCCCGTGCCCCGCCTGGCGGAGACGGTCTGGCTGGCCTGCCAGGAGTACCTGGTCATGGACGGCACGCCAGAGCCGCTCAAGGACCTCTGGCGCCGCCAGAGCGCCCTCGACCTGGAGCGGGCCCTGGAGGTGCTGGCCGACCTGGGCGCCGTGGAGCTCACCCGCGGCCCCGCGGACGAGCTGTACTCCAGCGACCTCGACCACGACGACCAGGCGTTGCCGCCGGACGCGGTGGAACGCCTGCGCCGCCGCCTGGCCGAGCCCGGCCTGCTGCTGGCCCGCCTCACGCCGCTGGCCCTGCGCTCCGTGCGCGAGCACCTGCTGGCCCAGGGCCGCGACGCCCCGCTGATCGGCGAGCTGGCCACCGCTCCCGCGGCGGAGCTGCTCGGCGTCCTCTCCCAGCACTACCCGCCCCGGGAGGCCGCCGTCGAGCTGAACGCCTGGCTCTCCCGCCCCGGCCAGGACGTGGAGACGCTGCTGCGGGCGATCCGCGGCTGCCCCTTCCGCACCCGGGCCGCCGCCATGCTCGCCGTGCTCGCCGAGGCCCTCCCCCAGGGCTGGGCCCTGATCCGGACCCTGCGCCACGACCCCGTCCTCGCCCCCACCGCCCTGACCTTCCTGGTGGACGCGGGCGAGGTGGACCCGGGCACGCTGGACCAGCGGGAGCACCTGCTGCTGGGCGCGGAGAACTTCCTGACCCTGCTGGAGCTCGGCGGCCCTCAGGTCCTCGTCGAGCAGCTCAGGTCGATGGCGGGGCACGGCGCGTACGAGCTGGCGGCGGCGATCCTGGACTCGGGCCACCACGACGTGGCCGGCCTGGCGGAGCTGCGCGAGCTGGTGGCGGAGCCCCTGCGCGACCGCCCCTTGCGCCTCATCCCCGGCACGGGCACGGGCACCCGGCCCGCGCGCAGGAAACGCCGGCTCTAGAGGCCGTTCAGCAGGCCGAGCTCCCGCAGGCTCCCGGCCGATTCCACGATCGTCGTCTCGACGGCACGCGGCCGCCAGCCGAGCTCGCGGGCCCGGTCGTTGTGGATGACGGGCCGCGGCGGGTCCTCTCCCGGCGCCTCCCGCTCCGGTACGCGCGCGGCGAGCGGGCCGAGCCGCCGGCGCAGCACCTCGGCCACCTCCAGGAAGCTCCACGCGGGACCGTCGGAGACGGCCAGGAACCGCCTGCCCGCGGCCTCGGGCGCGGCCATGACGCGCAGGTGCAGGTCGGCCACGTCGCGGACGTCGACGATGCCGAACCGCTGCCGGGGCACGACGCTCATCACCCCCTCGATCCCCATCTTGACGAACTGCATGGAGCTGCCCAGCGCGGTCGTGAGCGTCGGCCCGAGGATGAACGTCGGATTGACCACGGCCAGCTCGGTACCGCCGCCGCGCATCAGGTCCCACGCGGCCCGCTCGGCGATCGCCTTGGAGCGCGGGTAGGGCGCCAGCCCCGGCGTGCCGGGATCGGTCCAGTCGTCCTCGGTGTATTCGGCGCCCGGCTTGGGGGTGTATCCGACGGCGGCGAACGACGAGGTGAGCACGACGCGCCGGGCGCCCGCGTCACGCGCGGCCCGCAGCACCCGCCGCGTGCCCTCGCGGGCGGGGACGATCAGCTCGTCGGGGTCCTCGGGCTGGGCGATCGGGATCGGCGAGGCGACGTGGTGCACCTCCTCGCAGCCGTCCACGGCGGCCGGCCAGCCATCGCCGGACATGAGGTCCGCGGCGACGACCTCCAGCCCGGCGTCGTCGGCGCCGCCCCGGCGGACCGCCTCTCGCAGGCCGGGCTCGCGCTCCTTCGAGCGTACGGTGGCGCGTACCCGCCTGCCCTCCCGCAGCAGCGCGGCGACCAGGTGCGAGCCCACGTATCCTGACCCGCCGGTGACCAGTACCGGGCTCGTCACAGCAGCTCCAATCCCACGACCGCCTCCATGATCCGCTGCCACGCCGCCTCCTCCGCGGCGGCGTCGCCGCGGTCGCGGGCGTCCCACAGCGCCGCCTTCTCGCGCAGGTAGACCAGCCGCGCCTGCTGCGCGGCGATCTCGGCCTCGACGCGCTCGGCGTGCCGCAGCAGCAGGTCGCGCTGCTCGGCCGCCGCCTCCCGCCCGCGGCTGCGATTGGCCTGGTACGTGCGCATGTCCTCGATGCCCACGCCCACGGCGCGCAGGCAGGCCAGGATCTCGATCTCGCTGACGTCCTCGGTGCGGTACCGCCGGTGACCGCTGCGTTCGTCGCGGGCGATGGGGCCGATCAGCCCCACGTCCTCGTAGTAGCGCAGGGTCGGCTCGCTCAGCCCGCTGCGCCGGGAGACGTCCTGAATGGTGAAAGTCGTCACGCTGGTCAGGAGAACATACTTCAAGCGCTTGAAGTCAAACGGCGAGTGCCCGGCGCAGTGCTCCGGCGAGTTCTTCGATCTGCCGCTGCGACACCTCGGCCGACACGATCGCCTGCGAGCCGTGGAACGTGCCCGGCCACTGGTGCAGCTCGACGGACACCCCGGCCTGCAGCAGCCGCAGCGCGTACTCGATGCCCTCGTCGCGCAGCGGGTCGAACTCGGCGGTGGCGACGTAGGCCGGTGGCAGGCCGGACAGGTCCTCGGCCCGCGCCGGGGCGGCGTACGGGGTGGCGGTCCGCGAGCCCATGTAGTGCCGCCACGACGTGGCGAACTTGTCGCGGGTCATCCAGGGCGTGGCGGTGAAGTTCCGCTGGGACCAGGTCTGCTGCCGGTCGTCGAGCCCGGGCTGGTGCAGGAGCTGGAAGCGGATCTGCGGCCCCTGCTCGTCGCGGGCCCGCAGCGCGACCCCGGCCGCGAGCCCCGCGCCGGCGCTGTGGCCGCCGACGGCGATGCGGTCCGGGTCCAGGCCCAGCTCGGCCGCGTGCTCGCTCGCCCAGGTCAGAACGGCGTAGGCGTCGTCCAGGGCGGCGGGGAAGGGGTGTTCGGGCGCCAGGCGGTACGCGACCGAGATCACCACCGCTCCGGAGAGGTTCGCGGCCCTGGTGGCCCACGGGTGCTCGGTGTCCAGGTCGCCCATGACGTACCCGCCGCCGTGCAGCCAGATGACGGCGCCCTGGGCCTGGCGCGGGCGGTAGATCCGTACCGGCACGCCGGGGTCGCCCGGCACCGTGCGGTCCTCGACGACCAGGTCCTCGACGCCGGTCGCCGGCACCGCGCCGGCCAGCGCGGCGAGCTCCGCGCGGGCGGCGACGGGGTCGGTCAGGTCGGCCGGCGGGAACAGCGGGATGAACGCTTCGAGTTCGGAGTCCATGCCGGCCATCCTGCCGGAGGGCCTCCTCCCGATCACCCGACATCTGTCGGGCCTTCGCCCCGGATCGTGCGCCGATCGGCGCATATGCTCGTTGTCATGGAGGCACTGGCCTTACGGCTGTCGCAACTGGATCGGCTGTCCGAAGGCGCGATCCGGGTCGTCATGTTCTACGACACGCTGATGCGCCGTCGGGTGGATCTCCCGGCGCTGGCGCGCGCCTCCGCGGTGCTGGCCGAGTGCGTGGCCGGCATCCGGCTCCACGGTACGGCGCAGGTGATCCGCATGACGCCCAGCGGCACGCGGGAGTCCGGCCCGGCGCTGCCCGCGTCCACCACGGTGCCGATCACGCTCGACGAGGAGGAGATCGGCACGGTGTGGCTGGAACGCCCCGGCACCGCGGGCCCCCTCGACGAGCTGCTGCTGGACCGGCTCGCGATCGCCGCCGCGGGCGTCGTCGAGAGGTACGGCCCGGCCCGCACCACCATGGCCGACCCCGCCCTCGTCGAGCTGGTGATCAGCGCCGACACCGACGAGGCCGCCAGGGCGCGGGCGCTGCGGCTGCTGGGCTTCGCCGCCGGCCTGCCCGTCCGCGTCGTCGCCGTACGCTCGCCGCTGCCCCTCGACCAGGTCGGCGCCCTGATCTGCCCGGCCCGCCCGGTGAAGGCCGCGCCGCTCGGCGACACCGGCGTGATCCTGGCCACCACCGTGGACAGGGCCGGCTTCCCCGGAGGCGTGCACGCCGGCATCGGCACCGCCGGGAGTCCGGACCGGTCCTGGCGGCAGGCCCGCACCGCCCTCCGCTTCACCACCCCGCGCGAGCCCGTCATCCGCTACGGCGACCTGGGCGCGCTGGCGCTGCTGGCCGAGATCCCGCAGGACGCCGCGCAGGACAACGCCGACGTGGCCGCGATCGCCCGCATGGCGGCCAGCCCTGAGGACCTGGAGACCCTCGACGTCTACTGCGCCACCGGCTCCCTGCGCCGCGCCGCCGACCTGCTGCACCTGCACCACAGCAGCGTCGCCCGCCGGCTCGAACAGATCGGCAGGACCCTGGGCATCGAGCTGACCGAGCCCTCCGGGCTGACCAGGACCAGGCTCGCCCTCACCGCGTGGCGGCTGCTGCAGTCGTGACGGCTCAGGCGGGGCCGAGCTCGATGACGACCTTGCCGAACGGTGAGCCCTCCCGGAAGTGGCGGTAGGCGGCCTGGACGTCCGTGAAGGCCCGGTCGATCACCGGCCGCAGCCCGTGGGCGGAGACTGCCGCGCACAGGTCCTCCAGGTCCGTCCGGTGGCCCACGAAGACGCGGCGGAGCGTGGCCAGGCTGGAGGCGTACGCCTCGTGGAAGATCTCCAGGCGGTCGCTGGTGGCGTCGCGGGTGATGAGCACGACCACCTCGCCGTAGAGCGCGGCGGCCCGTACGGACTGGTCGATGGTGGCCGGGCCGGCGGTGTCCACCACCAGGTCGGCGCCCTGGCCGCCGGTCAGCTCGCGTACCCGCCGGCTCCAGTCCGGCGTGGCGGTGTAGTCGATCACGTGGTCGGCGCCCAGCTCCTTGAGCCGGTCGGCGTTGCCCGCGCGGGACGTGGTGACGATCACCTGGCAGCCCAGCAGCCGGGCGAGCTGCACGGCGAACAGCGACACGCTCCCCGTGCCCAGCGTCACCACCGTCCGGCCGGGCAGCGGCTTCCCGCCGCCGGTCAGCGAGGTCCACGCGGTCAGCGCCGCGCACGGCAGCGTCGCCGCCTCGGCCCAGCTCAGGTGCTCCGGCACGGCGACCGCCGCCTGCTCGCCGAGCAGCGCGTACTCGGTCAGCATCCCGTCCGAGGTGCACCCGGGCTGGTCCACCAGCTCGGGCCGCAGGCGGCCGTCGTGCCAGCGCGGCCAGTACGACCCCACCACCCGATCCCCCACCCGGAACCTCGTCACCCCCGGCCCGGCGGCGACCACCTCCCCCGCCCCGTCACTCACCGGGATCACCCCGGGCCGGGCGGGCAGGGAGTAGGTGCCGTCCAGGATGAGCAGGTCGCGCTTGTTGAGCGAGGCCGCGTGCACCCGGACCAGCACCTCGCCGGGGCCCGGCTCGGGCACCGGCGCCTCCTCGGCCACGATCTCCGGCCGTCGCAATCGATAGGTACGCATGCCGCAATCCTCCGGACGCGGGCGAAGACCCGGCAATTCCCGGCAGGGAATCGTGCTCTACGCCACCGCCCTGGCGGAGGAGCCGGCCGCGGCGGGTTCCCGCACGACGCGGCGGCGGCGGGCCGGCAGCCCGAACATCGGGTTCGCGACACCCCAGGCGGCGCTCTTGCAGATCACCTCCTTGTAGACGGCGGCCAGCCGGCCGGTCAGTGCCGCGGGCACGGCGCGGTCGTCGGCGGTCACGTACTGGATCAGGCCTTCCTTGCGGCCCAGCGAGATGCACTGGTTGAAGTAGCGCAGCGGCGCGTGCGGGAGCTTCCCGCCGGTCAGGCGGGCCGCGATCGAGTCGGCGGCCTGCCAGGCGGTGGGCAGGCCCGAGGCGCACGACATCCGCAGCGGCTTGTTCCCCGGGCCCATGACCTGGGCCGCGTCGCCGATGGCGTACACGTCCGGGTGCGAGACCGAGCGCATCGTGTCGTCCACCACGATCTGGCCGGTGCCGCCGAGCTCCAGCGTGGTCCCGCCCGCGATCGGGTGGACCGCGAAGCCGGCCGTCCACACGGTGACCGCCGCCGGGATGGTCCGGCCGTCGGCGGTGGTGAGGTGGTCGGCGCCGACGGCCGTGACGTCAGTGTGCTCGTGCACGGTGATCCCGAGGTTGCGGGCGACCTTCCACAGGTGCGCGCGGCCCCTGGGGGCGAGCCAGTCGCCGAGCGCGTCGCGGGCGACGAGGGCCACGTCGAGGTCGGGGCGGGTCTCGGCGATCTCGGTCGCCGCCTCCAGCCCGGTCAGGCCGCCGCCGACGACGACCACGGTCTGCCCGGCGCCGAGGTGCTCCAGGCGCTCGCGCAGGCGGGTCGCTCCGGGGCGGCTCGCGATCTCGTAGGCGTGCTCGGTGGTCCCGGGGACGCCCCGGGGGTTCCAGGCGCTGCCGAGGGCGTAGACGAGCGTGTCGTAGGGGAGCTCTTCGGTCGTGTCCGCGCCGTGCACGTCCACGACGCTGACGAGCTTGCGGTCGGCGTCGACGCCGGTGACCCTCGCCTGCTTAAGCTCGACGCCCGTGCCGGCGAACATCTCGCTGAACGGCCGCGGCTTGAGCCGCTGGCCGGTCGCGAGCTGGTGCATGCGGACCCGTTCCACGAAGTCGGGCTCGGCGTTGACCAGCGTGATGGCGACATCCTGGCGGTGCAGCCGCCTGGCGAGGCGGCCGGCGGCGAAGGCTCCGGTGTACCCGGCTCCGAGGACGACGATGCGGTGCTGCATTTCCTCGCTCCTGTCTTGCGCGGTTTCGCCCCTTGAACCGGGCGGCCCGCGGTTTCCTGACAGGATCTCGGCGTGAAGCGCGTCACACCGCGCGTCGCACCCCGCTCACAACGCGGTGAACAGGGGCTCCCCGTGCTCGGCCGCCGCCCACTGCGCCGTCGCGCGGACGAGCTTGTCGGGGTTGACCTGGTTGCGGCACGCGGCGACGCCCTCGGGGGTGATCTCCAGGCACATGACGGCGACGACCCGGCCGTCCAGCACGGCCACCACGGCGGGGTCGCCGTTCGCGGTCGTGATGTGGATCTCGGGCCGCCCGCCGACCATGGCCCGCTTGGCCTCGGCGGGCTTGAACAGGCCGCGCAGGAACGTGGCGACCGCGACGGCGCCCTCGAACGCCTTGACCCTGGCCGGGATCTTCCCGCCGCCGTCGCCGACCGCGATGGCGTCCTCGGTCAGCAGCCGCACCAGCGGCTCGGTACGGCCGCTGGTGGCGGCCGCCAGGAACTCCTCGACGATCCGCCGGGCGGCGGCCTCGTCGATCTCGGTGCGGCTCCTGCCGTCGGCGACGTGCTTCCTGGCCCGGTGGAAGATCTGCTGGCTGGCGGCCTCGGTGATGTCGAGGATCTCGGCGATCTCCCGGTGCGGGTAGTCGAACGCCTCCCGCAGCACGTACACCGCCCGCTCGTTCGGCGACAGGCGCTCCATCAGGGTGAGGACCGCGTACGAGACCGACTCGCGCTGCTCGGCGGTGTCGGCGGGCCCGAGCATCGGGTCGCCGGCGAGCAGCGGCTCGGGCAGCCACCGGCCCACGTAGGTCTCGCGGCGCGCCCGCGCCGAGTCGAGCTGGTTGAGGCACAGGTTGGTGAGCACCTTCGTCAGCCACGCCTCGGGCACCTCGATGCGCTCGGCGTCGGCGGCCTGCCAGCGCAGGAACGTCTCCTGCACGGCGTCCTCGGCCTCCGCGGCGGAGCCGAGCAGGCGGTAGGCGATGGCCTCCAGCCGCGGCCTGGAGGCGACGAACCGGTCGACGTCGTTCGCGGTCAAGGGCATGGCCCGATCATAGGCGGCGCCCGGGTGATCGGCTCCGCCTACCTCCGCGAAGCGGCCCTCGACCGGCTGCCGGCACGGGCGGGCGGGGCGACGCCGGAGCGACGGCCGACGCGTTCGGTCTCTTGCTCGGTCTCGTACGCGTGCCGGCGCCGCCTGCGGCGGGCCAGGAACCAGCCGAGGACCAGGGCGGCCAGACCGAGCGGTGTTCCGGCCATGCGCTTGGCCAGCAGGAGCTTGAGCAGGTTCTTCATGGGCTCGCCCCTGCCCGGGGAAGAGCGGCGCACGCCTGCGCCGCACGACTGTCAGTCGCCCGCGACGGGGCCGGTGGGGGTCTGGGTGGGCGGCGACTCGCCGGGGTCGGGGCCGGACTGCGCGGCCACGCCCGCCGTGATCGTGATCTGCGCGGCGGCTCCGGCGCAGGTCCCCGGCGCGAGGCTCTGCGCCAGGACGGTGCCGACGCGGGACTCGTCCTCCACCGCCTGCTCCCGCACCTGTACGGACAGGCCGGCGGCGGCGAGCGCGGAACGGGCGTCCTCGCGCGGCCGGCCGACGACCGAGGGGACGGGGGTGCCGTTGCGTGCCACGGTGAGCGCCACCGGCGTGCCGCCCTGGACGCGGCTGCCCGCCTTCGGCGAGGTGGCCAGCACCTGGCCGTTCGGCTGCTGGGAGCAGGAGCGGGTGACGGCGCCCGGCTTGAGCCCGGCGCCGGTGAGAGCCGCCTGGGCGGCCTTGCGTTGCATGCCGGCCAGCTCCGGCACGGGCAGGCCCGCCGACACCTGGAGTGACACCTTGCTGCCCTGGTTCACGACCGTGCCGGGGGCCGGTCTGGCGGTCAGGACCTGGCCGATCCGCTGGGGGGCGTCGCGCTCGGTGACGGCGCCCGCGGCGAGTCCGGCTCGCTTGAGTGCCCTGGTGGCGGCGGCCTTGTCCAGGCCGACCAGGGCGGGGACGGCCACCGTGGCCGGGCGGGCCGCCGTCGGCGGGTTCGTGGTCGGCTGCTCCTGGGGGCCACGGGATCGTTGTTCGGGCTCGGTGCTCCGCGTCGGGGGGTCCTGGGTCGGCGGGGAGGAGGGGGACGGGGGTGGGGAGGTCAGCGGGTTGCCGCCTGCTTGGGGGACGCGGATCTCGGAGTCGTTCCCGGTCACCGCGGGGACGATCACGATGAGCAGCACGGCGGCGGTCGCCAGCAGCGCCGCGCAGACCGCGATGGCCGCTCTCGGCCACCCCCGGCTCCGGCCCTCGTCCGCCGCTCCCGGCCACCCATGGCCCCGGCCCTCATCCGCCGCTCCCGGCCGGTCTCGGCCCTGAACCGGGCCTTCCTCCGCGGCCACCGGACCGGTGCCTGTCCGGGAAGTGGCGCCCGTCCGGGGGGTGGTGCCCGGAGTGGCCGGTAAGTGCTCGTCGGGGGGCCGGGACACCGGCGGCGGCAGGCGGTAGGCGTCGCCCGCCGCTCCGGTCGCCTCCGGCTCGGCCATCGGGGACCACATGCCCGGCGGCTCGTCGCCGGACCGGTGCGAGCGCTGCTCGGGGATCAGCGGCGGCGGCGCCCGCAGGATGTGCGGCGGCGGCGAGCGGAGCACCTCGGGCGGCACCCCCTCGGCCGACTCCCCCAGCAGCTCGAACAGCAGCTCCCTGCTGCTCGGCCGGTTGCGGGCGTCCTTGTCCAGGCAGGCCGCCACCAGCGTGCGCAGCCGCCCGTCCAGCCGTCCCAGCTCGGGCGGGGCGGTGAGGATGCGGTGCAGCACCGGCGCCACCGAGTCCTGGCCGAACGGCGCCGTGGCGTTCGCGGCGAAGCACATCGTCGCGCCCCACGAGAACACGTCGGCCGCCCCCGTGACCGCCGAGGCGGTGATCTGCTCGGGCGCCATGTACGCGGGCGTGCCCACCCCGCGCCCGCTCACCGTGGCCGCCGCGTCCAGCGCCTTGGCCAGGCCGAAGTCGATCACCCGGGGGCCGTCGGAGCCGAGCAGCACGTTCTGCGGCTTGAAGTCCCGGTGCACGATGCCCGCCCGGTGGATGGCCGCGAGCGCCGTCGCCGTGCTCACCGCCAGCCGCTCCAGCGCCCCGCCCTGCCGGGGGCCGGTGAGCGCGACCTCGCGGGCCAGCGAGGGGCCGTCCACGTACTCGCTCACGATGTACGGCCGTCCCTCGTCGAACCCGGCGTCGATCACCTGGGCCGTGCAGAACCTCGCCACATGCTTGGCCAGCTCCACCTCCCGCAGGAACGCCGCCCGCTCGTCCCCCACGGGCCCGTGCAGGAGCTTGACCGCGTACGTCTCCCCGCCCCTCGAACCGAGGAACACGGCGCCCTGCCCGCCTTCACCCAGGCGCCCGGAAAGCGCGTACTCCCCGAGTCGCTGCGGGTCCCCCGTTCTGAGCGGCTGCGCCGTCGGCACGGGCGCCTCCCCTCGCCGCCACCCGTTCTGCTCTCTACTGAAGGCAACGGGCCGCGAACAGTCAACGGTGCTCAGGCCAATCGCCGCCTGAACGTGACACAGCCGGTCAGGACGTACGCGCGACCTTGCCCGAATACGTCACTTCGTCCTCACCCTGGCGTGTGACCTTGATGGCCATCTGGTTGGTGTCCGAGGTGGGGAACATCCGGAGCGTCCCCGGATAGCACTCCTCGCCCTGGACCTGGTCGAGGGTGAACACCATGCCGCCGCCCGTCCGGCCGAGTCTGCCCGAGCAGTGCAGGTCGGCGCCCCAGCGCATCGCGCCGCCCGTGTCGCCGGTCAGGTGCAGCTCGACGGCGAAGACCCGGCCGGCGGTGAAGTGCTCGGCCGAGCCCGTCCACGTGCCCTCCAGGCCCTGCGCGGCCGTCCCGCGCATCCAGAGCAGGAACCCGGCCACGGCCATCGCCACCCCCGCCGCCACCACGCCCACCTGCCAGGGCCGAACCCGCCGCCGCACGTCCGGGGTGAGCGCCCTGGTCCGATCCCCGTCCCCGCCGTCAGGACCGCCCGCCCCAGAGTCGCCGCCGGCACCGGCAGGGGCGCCTGCGTCGGAGCTGCCGGTGGCGGTGGCCGGCGGCTCGGAGGCGGCGGCTTGCTCGCGGGCCTTCGCCTCGGCGCGCGCCGCCATCAGCGGCGCGGTGATCGCGGGGAAGCTCGTCGTCGGATCGGGATCGGTGATCACGCCGGGCTCGGCCTCGGCCGCGCCCAGCCCCACGACAGCACTCAGCGACCCCGTGCCACCCGGCCTGCGCGCGCGACCGCCCGTCCCGCGGGTCGCCTCGCCGATGGCGGCCATCGCCCCGGTGGACAGCACGTCGCCCTCGACGGCGTCCTGCCCGAGCAGCAGCCGCAGCACCTCCTCGGCGTCCGGCCGCTCCCCCGGCTCGCGAGCCAGGCAGGCCTCCACGATCTCCCGCAGCCGCCCGCTCAGCGACCCGAGATCGGGCTTCCCGTACAGGACGCGGGCCAGCACCTCCTGATGGGTGTCGGCCGTGTACGCGGGCCGCCCCGTGGCCGTGTAGGCGACGGTCAGCCCCCAGGCCCACAGGTCGGCGGGCGGCCCGGCGGGCTCCCCCTTCATCCGCTCGGGAGCCATGTACGCGGGCGTCCCCATGGGCAGGTGGGTCGTGGTGGTGGCGGTGTCCATCAGCCGCGACACCCCGAAGTCGATCACCCGGGGCCCGTCGATGCCGAGCAGCACGTTGCCCGGCTTGAAGTCCCGATGCACCACCCCGGCCCGGTGGATCGCCCCCAGGGCGGTGGCGGTGCCGATGGCCAGCCGTTCGAGGGAGCCGCCCCGCCTGGGCCCCTCCTCGATCACGAGCTCGCGCAGCGAGGGCCCGTCGACGTACTCGCTGACCAGGTACGGCCGGTCCCCGTCGAGGTCGGCGTCCAGGAGCTGCGCGGTGCAGAACGCCGCGACCTTCCTGACCGCCTCGACCTCCCCCAGGAACCGCCGCCTGGCATCCGGATCCCCGGACAGGCTGGCATGCAGCAGCTTGACCGCGACCTGCGGTCCTTGCGGGGATTCGCCCAGGTAGACGACGCCTTGGCCGCCTTGACCGAGCCTGCGTGTCAGCCGGTACGCCCCCAACTGCTGGGGATCATCGGCACGTAGCTCGGACATATCCTCCCATTATGCCGCCCGGCCGGGGATGCGGGCGGCGCTCCCGCTCAGTAGGCATTCCCCGATGACGGCCGGCGGTCACAGCAGTGCCGCGTACTCGTCCAGCAGAGGCAGCACCACGTCCGCGGGCCCGCTCGGCAGGGTCGCCACCACCTGGGTGATCCCGAGCGAGGCGTAGTAGTCCAGCTTGTCCCGGGTGGGCCGGGTGCCGAAGGGGATGACCTCGCAGGCCTGCGGCCGGCCGGCCTTCTCGCACGCCTCCCGCAACGCCGGCAGCGCCGCCTTGATGCCGTGCCCGCCGATCGGCATCCACCCGTCGGCGTACTCGGCCACCTGCGCGAACAGCTTCGGCCCCGGAGCCCCGCCCAGGTAGACGGGCGGCATCCGGTGGGGCTTGGGCCACGACCAGGACGGCTCCACCCCTTCGACGACGGCCACCTCGTCCCGCCACAGCGCCTGCATGGCCAGCACGTTCCGCCTGGCGACCTCGCGGCGCCGCCCGTACGGGACACCGTGGTTCTCGATCTCCTCCACGTTCCACCCGAACCCGACCCCGACGACCAGCCGCCCGCCGGAGAGGTGGTCCAGGGACGCCAGCGCCTTGGCGGTGACGATGGGGTCGCGCTGGGCGGCGAGCAGGATGCCGGTCCCGACCCGGAGGTTGCCGGTCACCGCCGCCGCGTAGGAGAGCGCGACCAGGGGGTCGAGCGTGCGCCTGTACTCCTCGGGCAGCTCGCCCCCGCCGGGGTAGGGGGTGCGCCGCGAGACGGGGATGTGGGTGTGCTCGGGCACGTACAGCGAGTCGAAGCCGCGCTCCTCGGCTGCCCTGGCCAGCTCGTGGACCGGCATGGCCAGATCTGTCGCGAACATCGTGACGCCGAGCCTCATATGACACTCCCCACAGCGAACCAAGCGATTGCTCGGTTAAGATTTCCAGAGTACCTTGCAGAAGACCATCCCGCGGAAAGAGGTCCACGGTGAAGTTTTCTATCTTCCTGAATCCGCAAATTCCAGGCTCTGGTTACGCGGCCGAGGAGAACGCCAGGGCCAAGCGCCCGATCGGGCGGGACACGGAGTCGTACCAGAGGCTGCTGCACGAGGTACGGGAGATAGCCGTCCACGCCGACCAGATCGGGTTCGACGCGCTGATGATGACCGAGCACCACTTCCACTCCGAAGGCATGGAGTTCTCGGTCAACCCGCTGATGTTCCTCACCGACCTGGCCGCCAGGACCGAGCGCATCCTGCTCGCGCCGCTCGGCCTCGTGCTGCCCGCCTGGGACCCGATCAGGGCCGCCGAGGACGTGGCGCTGCTCGACCAGTTCTGCAAGGGACGGCTGCGCCTGGGCGTGGCGCGGGGATACCAGAACCGCTGGATGAACGTCCTGGGCCAGCGCTGGCACGCCGCCGCCGCCCGCTCCGACGGCTCGGCCTCCGACACGCGCAACTTCGACGTCTTCGGCGAGGTGCTGAAGATCATGAAGCTGGCGTGGACGCAGGAGACGCTCCGCTACAAGTCGGACGTGCTCGACTACCAGGTGCCCTACCCGTACGAGGGCATCGAGGGCTGGCCGGCCCAGGAGTGGACGCGCACGTTCGGCTCCCCGGACGAGATGGACGAGAACGGCACGATCAAGGCCGTCTCCGTCTGCCCCAGGCCGTACCAGAACCCGCACCCCGAGCTGTGGCAACCGTTCACGATCTCCGACCGGTCGGTCATCAGGGCCGCCCAGGAGGACATCATGCCGTGGATGTTCACCCCCAACCCGGACGACCACGCCCAGAAGGCGAAGCTGTACCAGGAGGAGTCCGCCAAGCAGGGCCGCCACTACAAGCTGGGCGAGCACACCGGCATCCTGAAGATCGTCGGCATCGCCGACACCACCGAGGAGGCCATCAACACCTTCGGCCGCAGCATCCCCAAGGACTTCGCCGCCTTCTTCGGCCCGTTCGGCTACCTGGAGGTGCTGCGCAAGAAGGAGGACGAGAAGCACAAGCCGATCTCCCCGGAGAAGGGCGACGCCAAGCGCATGAACGACGTCGAGATGGCCCTGTTCGGCACTCCCGACGACGTCAAGCGCGGCATCCAGCGCATGCTCGACCGCATGCCGGACCTGGAGTGGTTCGGCCTGTACATGCAGGGCCAGCAGGGCGTGCTGCCGCTCGACACGGTCAAGCGCAACCTGGAGCTGTTCGCCACCAAGGTCGCCCCGGAGTTCCGATGAAATTCTGGCTGGGGGCCTCGTTCTCCGACACCGATCAGTTCGTGGAGCTCGCGCGGGCGGCCGAGCGGTGCGGGTTCGACACGCTCACGCTCTCCGACCACCTCTTCTACGCCGACTTCGCCTCGCCGTACCCGTACTCGAAGTCGGGCAGGCCCCGCTGGAACGCGAGCACGCACTGGCCGGACGTCTGGGTGACGATCGGCGCGATGGCGGCCGTCACCACCACCCTGCGCTTCTCCCCGAACGTGTACATCGCCCCGGCCCGCGACCTGTTCACCGTGGCCAAGCAGGTCTCCACGGCGGCGGTGCTGTCACGCGACCGGGTGACGTTCGGGGTCGGGGTGGGCTGGTGCAAGGAGGAGTTCGTCGCCACCGGGCAGGACTTCCACACGCGCGGCCGCCGCCTGGACGGGATGTTGCCCGTGCTGCGCTCGTTGTGGGCGGGCGAGACCGTCACGCTCGACGGCCTGCCGCCGCTGTCGATCTGCCCCGTCCCCGCCCGGCCGGTCCCGGTGTTCGTGGGCGGCGACAGCGAGGCGGCCCTGCGCCGCGCGGCCAGGCTGGGCGACGGCTGGATCGGCAACCGCATCTACACCGAGGAGCAGTTCGACGACGTCCTGGACGCCCTGCGCCGCCATCTCGACGCCAACGGCAGGTCCCTGGACGGCTTCGAGGTCATCGCCCCGCTCGCGGTGCTCCCCGACGCGGACACGTACCGCCGCTTCGAGGCCAAGGGCGTGACGGGCACGATGGCCGCCCCGTGGTGGCTGGCGACCCCCGAGGAGAAGTCGAGGTACGGCGAGGGCACCCTCGACCTCAAGCTCGCCGCCATGGAGCGCTTCGCCGAGGAGGTCATCGGGAAGATGTGAGCCCCGGCTCCGTCATGGCCGTGTCGTGCCGATCACCGAGGGCCCGCCCCAGTAGGGCCCGCATGCGCCCGTACCGCCGCTCAGCCTTCCATACGTGAACGTATGGAAGGCTCCGCAGCGAGGGGTTCAGTATCGTGGCCGGCCCCGGGACGCGGCCAGCCTTTGCACGTGGGCGCAAAGGGTGGACACCCTACCGGCCGGCCGTCAGCAGGTTCCGACCCAGCGGGGTCATCATGTGCAGCACGGCCGTGCCGTGGCGGTGCGTCTCGATCAGGCCGGCGTCCCGCAGCACGCGGGTGTGGCGGCTGACGGAGGCGGGCGAGGTCGCGACCCGCTCGGCCAGCTGCGTGGTGGTGGCGCCGCCGTCGATGGCGGCCAGCACGGTGGCGCGGGTCGCGCCGAGCAGGGCGACCAGCGACTCCGTGCGGCTCGCCTGCCAGTGGGAGTGGCAGTCGATCGGGTAGACCAGCGTCGGCGGCAGGCCGGGGTCCGCCAGGGCGACGGGGACGCGCCTGCAGAAGTACGACGGGATCAGCAGCAGCCCGCGGCCGCCGAGGTGCAGGTCACGGTCGATGTCGTAGTCGACCTCCAGCAGCGGCGGCCGCCAGCGCATGAGCGGCGCCAGCCCGCGCAGCAGACCGTCGGCGCCGCCCTCCGCCAGGTCGCGCCGCCTGCGTGACACCTCCGCCGCGACGGCGCAGTCGATCGTGTCGCGGTAGGGCTCGATCGCGATGGCGTGGTACGACCGGAGCGTGGCCGCCAGGTTCATCAGCGTCGCCGTCTCCCCCTCGGCCAGCCGCCGGCCCCAGCCGGGCAGCGGCGACGTGCGGGCCATCGTCTCCATCTCGCGGCGCAGCCGCGTGCGCGGGGTGCCGAGGATCGCCTGCAGGCCGGCGTCGAGCCCCTGCAGCCCTTCGACGGGCGTGATGAAGTCGGGGAAGTAGGGGCCGAACGGCGTCAGCGCCGCCACCACCCGCTCGTAGCGGTGCAGCAGATGCCCCTCGCGCCGGATCCCCTCCAGCCAGGGACGCAGGGCCGCCGGCGGAGCGGGGTCGGCGAGCCGGTGCCTGCTGAACACCATCTCCCAGAAGGGGTCGGCGGTCTCCGCCAGCCGGGTGCGCCGTAAGTCGTCACCGGTGAAGTGAATCCTGAGCATCGATCCCTCGATCCCCTCATCGGGGCCCACTCTACGGTGGCGCGCCACCATCCGACAGCCGTGCCCGCTTCGTCCCGATCAGGGCAGGTGGCCGGGGGCGATAGCCTCGTCTCGTGCTGGAAATGATCGCAGCGACCCGTTACGTCACCCCGCTGCGGGAGGGCGGGTCGCTGCCCGGCGTCGTCGAGGCCGACGACCTGGGCACGTACGTCGTGAAGTTCCGCGAGGCCGGCCAGGGCAGGCGGGTGCTGGTCGCCGAGATCATCTGCGCCGAGCTGGGCCGCCGCCTCGGGTTCAACACTCCGGAGCTGAAGCTCATCGACCTCGACCCGCAGCTCGGCATCCGCGAGCCCGACGAGGAGGTCCAGGACCTGCTCAAGGCCAGCACCGGGCTCAACCTGGCGGTCGACTTCCTGCCGGGGGCGCTCGGGTTCGAGCCGCTGGCGTGGGTGGCGGACCCGCTGTTCGCGGCGCGGGTGGTGTGGTTCGACGGGCTGATCCACAACATCGACAGGAGCTGGCGCAACCCGAACCTGCTGATCTGGCACCGCGACACGTGGCTGATCGATCACGGGGCCGCGCTCTGGTTCCACCACAACTGGCGCACCGCCGACCCGCAGCGGCCGTTCGACGCTGGCGATCACGTGCTCGCGCCGTACGCGGGCGACGTCGAGGCGGCGGGCGCGGAGCTGGCGGGGAGGCTCACGCGGGAGCTGCTGGAGACCGTGACGGCGCTGGTGCCGGACGCGTGGCTGGACGGCGAGCCGGGCTTCGGCTCCCCCGGCGAGGTCCGCGCGGCCTACGTCGAGCACCTGCTCCAGCGCGCGCACGGGCCGCGCGAGTGGCTGAAGTTCCAGCAGGCCAAGGACCGCAAGTCGGGCCCGGGGTCGGTCGGCGAGTTCTGGCGGGGAGGCGGCGGCCGGTGAGCAGGGACGTCTACGAGTACGCGGTGATCCGCGTGATGCCGAAGGTCGAACGGGGCGAGCTGATCAACGCCGGCGTGCTGCTCTACTGCCAGCCGCGCGACTTCCTGTGCGCCCGGGTCGAGCTCGACGCGGGCCGGCTGCGCGCGCTGGATCCGGAGGCCGACGTCGACGGGGTCCGCAGGGCGCTGGCCGCGTACGAGCTGGCCTGCGGGCAGGACTGCGGGCCGCTGGCGGGAGAGTCGCTCGGCGGCCGGTTCCGCTGGCTGACGGCGCCGCGCAGCACGATCGTGCAGGCGGGGCCGGTGCACGCCGGGCTGACCGCCGACCCCGGCACCGAGCTGGCCAGGCTTTTCGACAAGCTCGTCCGCGTTTAGCCCCTCGGCCCAAGCTCGTCCCCTTTGAGGCCCTTGACCAGCGGCGACGCTGGGTAGAAGGAGCGGAGAGGGGAAGGAGGGCCGACCATGGAGGACACCGCGGAGTCTGCCGCGCCGCGTGCCTTCCAGCTCGGGGATCTCGCCCGCGCGGGCACGTACGTGGTGGACGACCGCGGGCGCATCGTCGAGGTCAACCCGCAGGCCGAGCGGCTGCTGCGGCGCAGCGCGGACGAGCTGCTCGGCCGCGACGCCCACGACCTGCTGCACCGGGGCGAGCGCGGGGAGCCGCTGCCGCGCAGCCGGTGCGTGATGAGGCAGCCGCTGCTCACCAGCGACACCGCCCGCGGCGAGGACGTGTGGCTGGAGCGGGGCGACGGCTCGCTCGTCCGGATCGCCTGGATGGTCACCCCGTGCCAGGTCGGCGAGGCCGGGACGGGCGCTCTCGTGCTCTTCCACGAGATCGGCTCGGCCGGGCTCGGCGAGCGGCAGCGGGCGCGTCCCGCCCCGTCGATGTCGCAGCTCGACCGGCTGGCGCTGCTCGCGGAGACGACCACGACGCTCACCGCGAGCCTGGACGCGGGCGAGACGCTGCGCCAGCTCGTCCGCCTGGTGGTGCCGCTGCTGGCCGACTGGGCGGTGGTGGACCTGCTGACCGAGGAGGGCGAGGTGTCCCGCGCCGCGGTCGTCCACTACGAGAACGGGGTCCTGGCGCACCGCGACGACCTGGAGCGGCCGATGCCGCCGCTGCCGCGCGAGTCCGCGATGCCGCTGGCGCGGGCGCTGCGCGGCGTCGCCGCGGCGCTGGTGGGCCCGAAGGACTACGAGGGGCCGCTCGATTCGCGGCTGGCCGCCGTCCAGCGGGAGCTGTTCAAGGCGACCGGCATCCGGTCGGCGTGCACCGCGCCGATCCGCGGTGTCCGCGAGGTGGTCGGCGCGCTGACCCTGGGACGTTCGGCGCAGCGTCAGCCGTACACCCCCGACGACCTGCTGCTCGTCGAGGACATCGCCCGCCGGGCGGGGCTGGCGCTGGACAACGCCCGCCTGTACGAGCGGCAGCGCCGCGTCGCCGAGACCATGCAGCGCCACCTGCTGCCCCGGCTGCCGTCGGTGCCCGGCCTGGAGATGGGCGCCTGTTACGTGCCCGCGCCGCGCGCCTCGCAGGTCGGCGGCGACTGGTACGACGCGTTCGTGCTGTCCGACGGCTCCGCCGGGCTGGTCATCGGCGACGTGGTGGGTCACGACCTCGACGCCGCGTCCGGCATGGCGCAGGTCTGCAACATGTTGCGGGCCTACGCCGGCGAGCTGGAGGAGCCGCCCAGCGCGATCGTGGACCGGCTCGACCAGGCGGTGGCCCGCATGGCCGAGCCCACGATGGCCACCGTCGTCTTCGGCAGGGCCGAGCGCGCCGGCGGGGGCTGGCGGTTCCGCTGGACCAACGCGGGGCACCCGCCGCCGCTGCTGGTCGAGAGCGACGGGCGCACCCGCTTCCTGGAGGACGCGAGCGGCCTGCTGCTGGGCACCGGCTTCGCACCGCCCCGCGAGGACGCCGTCGCCGAGCTGCCGCCCCGCTCCACCGTGCTCCTCTACACCGACGGGCTGATCGAGTCGCCCAGCCGCCCCCTGGACGAGGGCCTCGACCGGCTGCGGCGGCAGGCGGCGGCGCTGACCCGCCATCCGCTGAGCGCCTACTGCGACCGGCTGCTCACCCGCGTCCGCCCCGCCGACAACGACGACGACGTCGCCCTGCTGACCCTGCGCGTCCCCGGCTAGCGGAACTGCTCGTCCTGCGTGTCCCGGCTAGCGGAAGGCGCCGGCGTTGGCCAGGGCCCACTGCTCGAACGTGCGGGGCGGACGGCCCGTGACCTGCTCGACCGTGGGCAGCACGGCCGACTCGTCCAGCTCGCCGCGGGCGAAGAAGCCGTGGAACGCCTCCGCGTACGCCTCCGGCATCCCGCCGTCCAGCATCTCGGCCCTGGCCTCGGCGTCCGTCAGCCCCTCGAACCGCAGCTCCCTGCCCAGCGCCTCGCCCAGGATCCGCACCCGGTCGGCGGGCCGCAGCGCCCGCGTGCCCGTCAGCCCGTACACCTGCCCGTCGTGCCCCTTCTCCAGCAGGGACGCGGCGGCCACGGCGGCGATGTCGAGCGGATCGACGGTCGCGACGGCGACGCCGGGCCAGGAGTCGCGTACGACGTCGCCCGACCTGAGCTGCCCGGCCCAGCGGAACGTGTTCGACATGAACGTCCGCGGCCGCAGCACCGTCCACGGCACCCCGGACTCCCGTACCAGCGCCTCGGACTCCACGTGGTACCTGGAGATCGGATTGTCCAGGTCCGCGGCCTCCGCCGCGCTCGCCGACAGCAGCACCACGTGCTCGACCCCGGCGCGCGCCACGGCGGCCAGCGTCTCGTCCATCCGGTCGTACCCGGCCATCAGGAACACCCCGCGCACGCCGGCCAGGGCGCCCGCCACTGACGCGGGATCGTTCAGATCGCCCAGAGCAAGCTCGGCGGGCAGCTCGACCTCGCGCCGCACCAGCGCCCGCACCGGCTCGCCCGCCTCGGCCAGCGTACGCACCAGCGCGCCGCCCGCGTTCCCCGTTGCACCCGTGACAAGGATCATGCCCGGGATGCTAGAACAAGACGGACATGAAGGTGTCGATCTCCCGGAAGCCCACCTTCCGGTAGACCGCCCTGGCGGGGTGGTTGTAGTCGTTGACGTACAGCGAGACGACAGGCGCGAAGCAGCTCATCGCCGCCTCCACCACGGCGGCCATCCCCGCCACCGCGTAGCCCCTGCCGCGCAGCTCCGGGGCCACCCAGACGCCCTGGATCTGGCAGGCGTGCGGCGTGACGGCCCCCACCTCGGCCTTGAACACGACCCGGCCGTCGTCGATCCGCGCGTACGAGCGCCCGATCCTGATCAGCTCGGCCACCCGCGTCCGGTAGAGCGCGCCGCCGTCACCGAGGTTCGGCGAGACGCCGACCTCCTCGGTGAACATCGCCACGCACGCCGGCAGCAGGACGTCGAACTCGTCGGGCCGCACCCGCCGTACCAGGGGGTCGGCTGACACGGGCGGCTTGTTGGAGGTCGCCATGACGGGCTGGGCCCAGCGGATCGCCCGCGCCCGCCCCCAGTACGGCTCCAGCCGCTCCCACAGCAGCGAGACGGCGTCGACCGGCCCCACGATGGACGAGCAGCGCCGCCCCTGCTTGCGCGCGCGATCGGCGAACGCGTGCACGGCCTCCGGGCCGGCGCTGACCGGCACCATGTTGGCCCCGGCGTAACAGAGTGACACGAGGCCACCGCGCGGCCCGAACCCCCACATCTGCCCGCCGAGCCTCGCCGGATTGAGTCCGACGGCCCGCACTCGAGAGGACACGAAGACGTTGGCGACCGGATCGGAGTCCAGGAGGGCGAGGACCTCGTCCCGGTCGTTGTCATCGAGCACGCGCGACGCCGATGTACGCAGCATCACATGGTCAGACTACGCGAAGGGTTACCGAATACGGCATCCGGCACTGCCCCCGGTAACCCTTTCTTGACGTCAGCCCACGGGCAGCCCCTCCAGCACGCCCAGGATCCCCAGCAGACCCGGGGGTCGCGGGCTGGCCGAGGTCATGCGCTCGGCCGGGCGCGGCTCGGGCGGCGCGGCGCACGTCGTGTCGCGGCGCGGCAGGGTGCCGTCCCGCAGGTACGCGGCCAGGTGCCCGTCCAGGCACTTGTTGCCCGCCAGCGACACCCCGTGGTTGCCGCCGCGCTCCAGCACCATGCGGGAGCGGGGGAAGAGCCGGGCCATCTGCAGGGCGCCCTGGTACGGCGTCGCCGCGTCGTGGCGGGACTGCAGCATGAGGAACGGTGGCAGCTTCGGCGAGGAGCGCACGTCCACCGGCTTGCCGCCCCGCACCGGCCAGAACGCGCACGGGGCGTTGAACCAGGCGTTCGGCCAGGTCAGGAACGGCGCCTCGCGGTGCATCGCCTTCATGTCGGCCCGCCACCTGTCCCACTCGCGCGGCCAGCGGGCGTCGCGGCACTGGACGCTGAGGTAGATGGCGTAGCCGTTCTCGTCCTCCGCGTCGTTCTTGCCGTGCTTGGCGTAGATCTCGGTGAGCCCCTTCACGTCGCCCTGCCGGACGTAGGCGGACCAGGCCTGGGCGAACTGCGGCCAGACCTTGTCGCTGTAACCCGCCACGGTGAAGGTGTCGTCGAGCTCGCTCGGCCCCACGACGCCCCCGGCCGGCTTCGCGCGCAGCCGGTCGCGCATCGCGTAGTAGGCGAACGAGGTCTGCTTGAGCGTGGCGCCCAGCTTGTAGGCGTCGTGGTGCTTGGCGGTCCAGGCCAGGAACTGGCGGTGCCGGCGTTCGAAGGCGTGGTCCTGCTTGAGGTTCGA
Organism: Nonomuraea rubra; assembly: GCF_014207985.1. Classification (NCBI taxonomy): domain Bacteria; kingdom Bacillati; phylum Actinomycetota; class Actinomycetes; order Streptosporangiales; family Streptosporangiaceae; genus Nonomuraea; species Nonomuraea rubra. The sequence goes on from NZ_JACHMI010000001.1 coordinate 10,293,500, forward strand.
GTCGTACCAGACGCCCGTGGGGTCGACGCTGCTGTCCATGACCAGGCGCTTGACGCGGCTCGGGAAGAGGGTGGCGTAGACGGCGCCGAGGTAGGTGCCGTACGAGTAGCCGAGGTAGCTGATCTTCTCCTCGCCGAGGGCGGCGCGGACGGTGTCCATGTCCCTGGCGGAGTTCTCGGTGGTGAGGTGCGGCAGCAGCCAGGACCAGAGCTGGCCGCAGCTGGAGGCGTACTCGGCGGCCCTGGCGAGCAGCACCTTCTCCTCGGCCCTGTTGTGCGGCACCGCGTCCGGCCGCGGGGCCTTGTAGTACGTGTCGGGGTCCACGCAGTGCACGGACGGCTCGCTGGCGCCGACGCCGCGCGGGTCGAACCCGACGACGTCGTACCGCTCGGCCACGTCGGCGGGCAGTGACGTGGCGACGTACTCGGTCAGGTTCCGCCCTGACGCCCCCGGCCCTCCGGGGTTGACCAGCAGCGTCCCCAGATGGCCCGCGTCCCTGGAGACCTTGGCCTTGATCCGGTTGAGCGCGATCTTGATCGACTGCCCCATGGGATGGCGGTAGTCGAGCGGCACGCGTACGGTGGCGCATTCGAGCGCGGCCGAGGCCGTCTTCCCCGCCACCTTGGGACAGGCTCCCCACACCACAGGCGCCTTCCTGCCGGCCACCGCCGCCCCGTCCGCGTTCGCGACCCCGGCGACGAGCACCACCAGCCCGGCGACAACCCCCATTACCCGCTTCACCCGGCCCCCTTCCTTGTCATAGGCCCTGCGATGCTCCCGCGTGCGACCGGCCGATGACTCTGGGTATGGGGAAATGCTTGCCGTTCTGTGATCTCACCGTGGCCCGGAGTGACGTTTCACCTAGTTTCCGATAGCTCCGAAACTGCGATCGGCATAATCCCAGGCCATAGCCCCGGGAGCAGCGGCCATGCCGAAACATTTCGAGACTTCATTGACATATTTCGACCAGCTTCCCAGACTGATCGCCAGCACCCCCACTCGGAAGGGAGAGCCCTGTGATCATCGGCTTGGCCCGCTCCAGGTTCGTCGCGCTGGCGGTGGCGGCGACACTCTCGATCACCGGAGCGATGACGGTCGCACCCAACGAGGCCGCCGCGGCGGCCGGAGTCGAGGACGAGGGCGCCGACTGCGCCGTGCCCGGCCTGCCCGACGCGGGCTCGTTACCCACCGTCTCCAGGCTCCCCGACCCCTTCACCAAGCTGAACGGCACCCGCATCGCCACCAGGGCCGACTGGCGATGCAGGCGGCAGGAGATCAAGAGGCTGGCGGAGAAGTTCGTCTACGGCGAGAAGCCGCCCAAGCCGTCCAGCGTGACGGGGACGGTCTCCAGGACCGGCATCACCGTGAACGTCTCGCACAACGGCAGGACCGCCAGCTTCTCGGCCGGCGTGGACCTGCCGAGCGGCACCGGCCCCTTCCCCGCCGTCGTCGTCCTGGGCGGGCTCGGCGCCGACACCGCCACGATCAAGGCGGCCGGCGCCGCCGTCATCAGCTACGACCCCCTCGCGGTCGGCAGGGAGGGCACCCCGCGCACCAGCAAGCAGGGCGCCTTCTACAACATCTACGGCGCCTCCAGCGGCACCGGCGTCCTGGCCGCCTGGGCGTGGGGCGTGAGCCGCATCATCGACGTCATCGAGCAGTCGGGCGGGAGCATCCTGCGGGCCGACGCGACCGGCGTCACCGGCTGCTCCCGGTACGGCAAGGGCGCCTTCGTGGTCGGCGCCTTCGACCAGCGCATCGCGCTGACCATGCCCATCGAGTCCGGCAGCGGCGGGGTGGCCGCGTTCCGCTCGATCCCGGGCGAGAGCGGCGCCCAGCCGCTGAGCAGCGCCTACTCCGAGCAGCCGTGGCTCGGCGACGCGTTCGGCTCCTTCACGGGCAGCCCGGGCAGGCTGCCGGTGGACACGCACTCGGTCGTGGGCATGATCGCGCCGCGCGGCCTGTTCATCATGGACAACCCGCACATCGACTGGCTCGCCGCCAGATCCGCGAGCGTCGGAGCCCTCGGCGGCGCGGAGGTCTACAGGGCACTCGGCGCCGGCGGCAACATCACGTACTGGTCGGCCGTCCAGGACGGCACCCACTGCGCCACCAGGTCGGAGTGGCGCACCCCGCTCCAGCAGAACATCCAGCGGTTCCTCCTGAACACCGGCAGCTACACCGGCTCGATGCGGATCGCCTCCAACAAGAGCGGCAACCTGGCCGAGTGGCGCGACTGGACGACGCCTGCCCTCACCGACGGCGGCGGCGACACCTCGCCCCCCACGGCCCCCACCGGCCTGACCGCCTCGGCCACCACCTCCACGGGCACGACCCTGACCTGGACACCCTCGACGGACGACACCGGCGTAACGGGCTACGACATCCTCCGCGCCCCCGGCACGACGGGCGGCACGTTCACCCAGGTCGCCACCTCGACCACCACCTCGTACACCGACACGGGCCTGGCCCCGAGCACCACGTACCGCTACCAGGTCAGAGCCCGCGACGCCGCGGGCAACCCCTCCCCGGTCTCCGGCACCGCCCAGATCACCACCCAGCCCGGCACCTCCACAGGCACCTGCACGGCCACCGGCACCGTACAGACGCAGTGGTCGACCGGCTACGTCATCCAGCCCCTCACGATCACCAACACCGGCACCTCGGCCATCAGCGGCTGGACGGTCACCTTCACCCTCCCCGCCGGCCACACCCTCTCCGGCTCCTGGAACGGCACCGTCACCAGCAGCGGCCAGACCGTCACCATCAGGAACGTCGCCCACAACGGCACGATCGCGGCGGGCGCCGGCAACAGCAGCGCCGGCTTCCAGGTGACCCGCCCGAACGGCGACACGGCGGTCCCGTCCGGCTACACCTGCGCCTGAGCTTGTCCGGTCGCAAGGCCGCACCGGCGCGCTGAATCATCGGGTGTGGGCCCGCCTACAGGCCCACACCCGTACAAATCAACCCTCAGCCGACCGTGACCGTCGGGCCGGTGGAGGTGTCGTCGTCGAGGTCGACCTCGACGCCCATCTCCTCGGCCAGCCGCAGCGCCTCTTCGATCAGCGTCTCGACGATCTGGGACTCGGGGACGGTCTTGATGACCTCGCCCTTGACGAAGATCTGCCCCTTGCCGTTCCCGGACGCCACCCCCAGGTCGGCCTCGCGGGCCTCGCCGGGGCCGTTGACGACGCAGCCCATGACGGCCACCCGCAGCGGCACCTTCATGCCCTCCAGGCCCGCCTGGACCTGCTCGGCCAGGGTGTAGACGTCCACCTGGGCGCGGCCGCACGACGGGCAGGAGACGATCTCCAGGCCGCGCTCGCGCAGGCCGAGCGACTCCAGGATCTGGGCGCCGACCTTGACCTCCTCCACCGGAGGTGCCGACAGGGAGACGCGGATGGTGTCGCCGATGCCCTCGGCGAGCAGGGCGCCGAAGGCGACGGCGGACTTGATCGTGCCCTGGAAGGCCGGGCCGGCCTCCGTGACGCCGAGGTGGAGCGGGTAGTCGCACTGGGCGGCGAGCTGGCGGTAGGCGTTGATCATCACGACCGGGTCGTTGTGCTTGACCGAGATCTTGATGTCGCGGAAGCCGTGCTCCTCGAACAGGGAGCATTCCCACAGCGCCGACTCCACCAGCGCCTCGGGGGTGGCCTTGCCGTACTTCTCGAGCAGGCGCTTGTCGAGGGAGCCGGCGTTGACGCCGATGCGGATCGGGGTGCCGGCGTCGGCGGCCGCGCGGGCGATTTCGCCGACCTTATCGTCAAATTTCTTGATATTTCCGGGGTTGACCCGGACAGCCGCGCAGCCCGCGTCGATGGCGGCGAAGACGTACTTCGGCTGGAAGTGGATGTCGGCGATCACCGGGATCTGCGACTTCCTGGCGATGATGGGCAGCGCGTCGGCGTCGTCCTGGGACGGCACGGCGACCCGGACGATCTGGCAGCCGGACGCGGTGAGCTCGGCGATCTGCTGCAAGGTGGCGTTGACGTCGGCGGTCACCGTCGTCGTCATCGACTGCACCGACACGGGGGCGTCGCCGCCCACGGGCACGCTGCCGACCATGATCTGGCGGGAGTGGCGGCGTTCGGCGAGCGGCTTGGGACGCACCGTCGGGATGCCGAGAGCTACAGGAGACATTTCAACCCTTACTGTGACGACGCTTTCCAGTTTAGGTAGCTAGCGGGACTGCCCGGCTGTGAGTTCGGCCGCACGGGCCCGGGCCCAGGCGTCGGCCGCCAGCACCTCTTCAACGGTGTCGGCGGGCGTGACCTGGTGCTCCTCGACGACCTTGGCCACGGTGTCGACGATGGACAGGAACGGCAGCCCGCGCTCGAGGAACGCGTCGAGGCACACCTCGTTGGCGGCGTTGTAGACGGCGGGCGCGGTGCCGCCCTGCCCGCCGACGTGCCTGGCCAGCGCGACCGCGGGGAACGCCAGGTCGTCGAGCGGCTCGAACGTCCAGGTGTGCGCCTTGGTCCAGTCGATGGGCCGGGCGGCGCCGGGAATGCGCCCGGGGTGGCCGAGCGCCAGGGCGATCGGCAGCCGCATGTCGGGCGGGCTGGCCTGGGCGATGGTGGAGCCGTCGACGTACTCGACCATGCTGTGGATGATCGACTGGGGGTGCACCACGACTTCGATGCGGTCGAAGCCGAGGTCGTAGAGCAGATGTGCCTCGATCACCTCCAGACCCTTGTTGACCAGGTTCGCGGAGTTGATCGTGATGTACGGGCCCATGGACCAGGTGGGGTGGGCCAGGGCCATCTCGGGCGTGACGCCGGCCATCTCCTCGCGCCTCATGCCCCTGAACGGCCCGCCGCTGGCGGTGATCACGAGCTGTTTGACGCACGAGGGGTCGTAGCCGTCGGGCCCCGCGGCCCACAGGCACTGCAGCACCGCCGAGTGCTCGGAGTCGACCGGGAGGATCTGCCCCGGCCTGGCCAGCCGCTTGACCAGCGGCCCGCCGATGATCAGGGACTCCTTGTTGGCCAGCGCGAGCGCCCTGCCCGCCTCCAGCGCGACGAGCGTGGAGGTCAGGCCGAGCGCGCCGGTGATGCCGTTGAGCACCACGTCGCACTGCCACCCGGCCACCTCGGCGACCCCTTCCGGGCCGCCCAGCACGGTGGGCGAGGCGCCGTGCGCGGCCAGCGCCTCCTTCAGCGCCGGTACGGCCGACGCGTCGGCCACCGCCACCGCCTCGGCCGCGAACTCCGCCGCCTGCCTGGCCAGCAACTCGACCCTGCCGCCGCCCGCCGCCAGCGCGGCGACCTTGAAGCCGCCGGGGTTGGCGGCGATGACGTCGAGGGCCTGGGTGCCGATCGAGCCGGTGGAGCCGAGTACGACGACGGAGCGGAGGGTCTCTGCATGCACGGGTCCCATTCTCCCCGCTGTGCGGCGCACTCGGGCACGCGGGACCGGTCGTCCAGAAATTCCCCTCCTTATGTGACGGGCGAGAGTGCAGTGAATTTGTGACGGAATATCGTCATATCGGAATGCGCAAATCTTGAGAAATCTGGATATTGCTACGGCTACCTTCCAAGCCCACCGTCCGGTTTAGGGAGGTTCGTAATGCACCGCCGCTTCGCCCTGATTTCCGCTACCACCATGCTCACCGTCACCTTGGCCCCCATCGGCACGGCCGACGCCCAGGCGCTTCGCCCCAAGCCCGCCCAGCGTGCCGCCGCCGACACGGCCGCCGAGCGGCGGCAGGTGCTGACGTACTGGACCGAGAGCCGCATGGAGTCCGCCCAGCCCCTGAACGCCCCGGCCCCGAAGGCGGAGACGGCGGGTGAGCCGGAGCGGGGCGCCCCGTTCGCCCGTGAGCCGCAGGCGGCCAGGACGCCGGGTGAGGCGTGGACCGGCGGCGGCGCGGTGGCGCGCACGACCGGCCGGATCTTCTTCACCACCCAGGCCGGCCGCAACTCCTCCTGCTCCGGCACCGCCGTGACCAGCGCCAACAAGAGCGTGGTGCTGACCGCCGGCCACTGCGTGAAGATGAGCGGCGCCTTCCACACGAACTGGGTGTTCGTGCCCGGCTACGACAGGGGCAGCCGCCCGTTCGGCACCTGGGCCGCGACCCGGTTGCTGACCACGCCCCAGTGGAACGCCAGGGAGGACATCAACTTCGACGTCGCCGCCGCCGTGGTCGCGCCGCTCGACGGCAGGACCCTGGTGGACGCCGTCGGCGGCCAGGGCGTGGCGTTCAACCAGCCCAGACGCCGGCAGATGTACGCCTTCGGCTACCCCGCGCTCGCCCCCTACGACGGCTCGAAGCTGATCTACTGCAGCGGCAGGGCGTTCGACGACTTCGTCGGGACCGACGACCTCGGCCTGACCTGCAACATGACGGGCGGATCGAGCGGCGGCCCGTGGCTGCTGAATTTCGCCGAGCAGACCGGGCTCGGCACCCTGAATTCGGTGAACAGCTTCAAATACAGCTTCGCCCCCAACTGGATGCTCGGCCCCTATTTCGGGAACGAGGCGCAGGCCGTCTACCAATCAGCCCAAACGGCCAGCGCACTCTGAGCAATTTACCGAAAGTAGTCACAAGAACACATCTCGTGGTGCACACTCGGGGGCCATGACCTTGAGCACCCCCCTGCTTGCGGCGGCCCCGCTCCTCGCGGGGCTGATCGGCCCCGCGCTCCTCGGCGCGGCACCCGCCCGCCAGCAGGCCGACCCATCGGCCGTCGTGCCCGCGCACACGGTCAAGCGGAGCGACATCGTCGAGCACGTCGCCGCCCGCAGCGCCGCGGACCACCGGCGCGTGCTCGACTACTGGACACCCGAGCGCATGGCCAAGGCCCTGCCCATCGGCCTGCTCGACATCGTGACGGACGTGACCGGCGGCGGCGACCTGCTGAGCGGCGTCACGGGCGGCGCGGGCGTGCGCACCACCCCGGAGGTAACGGGCAGGAAGGCCGACCTGGCGCTGCCGCGCAAGCTCATGGGCTCGCACCACCTGGCCGCGGCCAGGCCCGACACCAGCACGATCGGCTCCCGCTGGATCACCGGCGGCCAGGTGGCCAGGACCACGGGCCGGGTGTTCCTGACCGTGGCGGGGGCCGACTTCGTCTGCTCGGCGAGCACCGTGAACAGCGCCAACAAGGACGTCGTGGTCACCGCCGGCCACTGCGTCAAGGACGGCGCCGGCGAGTGGGCGGCGAACTGGACGTTCGTCCCCGGGTACGGCACGAACGGCCTGCGCCCGTACGGCCAGTACACCGCCCGCCGCATGTTCGTCGCCGGCCCCTGGTCGCGCAGCGGCGACGACAACTACGACGTCGGCATGGTGGCCCTGGCCACCTCGCACGGCAGGCACGTGGCCGACGTGGTGGGCACGCAGAAGATCGCGTTCAACGGAGGGCGGGGCGGGCAGGCGTTCGGCTTCGGCTACCCGGCCGACCCGCCGTACGACGGGGACCATCTGGTCTACTGCGCGGGCCGGTTGAAGAACGACCCGTACGGCCAGACCCGCGACCAGGGCCTTGGCTGCGACATGACGGCGGGCGCGAGCGGCGGGCCGTGGATGACCGGGTTCGACACGGCCAGCGGCAAGGGCACGATCACGTCGCTGAGCAGCTTCAAGTACAGCGACGACCAGCGCACGATGTACGGCCCCTACTTCGGCGACGCCGTCAAGGCGCTCTTCGACACCGCCCAGCACGCCTGACCTGGCGGGCGCCCCGTCCGGGACCGGGGCGCCCCGGCGGTTCTCAGAGCGTCAGCCCGGTCAGCACCATGACCTTCTCGTAGGTGTAGTCCTCCATCGCCGAGTGCAGCCCCTCGCGGCCGATCCCCGAGTCCTTGACCCCGCCGTACGGCATCTGGTCGGCCCGGTACGAGGGCACGTCGCCGATGATCACACCGCCCACCTCCAGCTCCCGGTTCGCCCGGAAGGCGGCGTCCAGCGAGCGGGTGAACACCCCGGCCTGCAGTCCGTACTTCGAGTCGTTGACCATGGCGTACGCCTCGTCGATCGACTCCGCGGCCTGGAGGATCATGACGGGCCCGAAGACCTCCTCGCGCGCCACCTTGGCGTCGTGCGGGACGTCGGCCAGCACCGTCGGGGCGATGGTGGCGCCCTGCCTGGTGCCGCCCGCCAGCACCTTCGCCCCGGCGGCGACGGCTTCGCCGACCCACTGCTCGACCCGCTCGGCGGCGGCCTCCGAGACCAGGGGGCCCACCTGGGTCTTCTCGTCGGCGGGGTCGCCGGTGACGAGGGCGGCCACGGCGGGCAGCAGGCGCTCCGCGAACGCGTCGTAGACGGGCCGCTCGACGATCACCCGCTGGACGGCGATGCAGCTCTGCCCGGCCTGGTAGTTGGAGAAGAGGGCGATGCGCCGGGCCGCCCAGTCGAGGTCGGCGTCGGCCAGCACGACGGCGGCCGCGTTGCCGCCCAGCTCCAGCGTCACGTGCTTGCGCGGCACCTGGTCGGCGATGGCGTAGCCGACGGGCGCGGAGCCGGTGAACGACACCACGGGCAGTCTCGGGTCCTGGACCAGCGCGGAGGCCCGGTCGTTCTCGATCGGCAGCACCGAGAACATGCCTTCGGGCAGGTCCGTCTCGGCCAGGATCTCGCCGAGCAGCAGCGAGGACAGCGGCGTGGCGGGCGCGGGCTTGACGATGACGGGTGCGCCGACGGCGATGGCGGGGGCGACCTTGTGAGCGACCAGGTTCAGCGGGAAGTTGAACGGGGTGATCGCCAGGACGGGGCCCTTGGGCACGCGGGAGACGTACGCCAGGCGCCCGGCCGCGGCGGGCTCGGTGTCGAGCCGCTGCACGCCGCCGGACCAGCGGCGGGCCTCCTCGGCGGCGAAGCGGAACGTGGCCACCGCGCGCCCGACCTCGCCGCGGGCCCACATGACGGGCTTGCCGTTCTCGGCGGTGATCAGGTGGGCGATCTCGTCGGCCCGCTCGGCGATCCGGCGCGACACGTGGGCCAGGGCCTCGGCCCGTACGTGGACGGGCAGCGCGGCGGCCTGCGCGGCCACCGCGGAGGCGGCCGCGACGGCCTCCTCGACCTGGGCGTCGGTCGGCACGGAGTGCCTGCCGACCTCGCGGCCGTCGTGGGGGTTGGTGACAGTGAGCTCGGTGTCCCCGGTCGCGGCGCGGCCGGCCAGCCAGAAGGTACGCACGTCCATGTCTCCGACGTTATGCCAAGGCATGGACCGGGGATTTACACCACGATGCACAACACCCCCACGAGGGCTCACCGTTAAGTACAAGCCCCGTTGTATACCCATGATGTAACAGAAGTAGACCCAATTCGGGATGTTTACCATGCGGAGTGGTTTGAGCGATCTCCGCTATGGCTAAGTCATCGGGTGCGGGTCTCCAGCGCGGTGGGCCCCCGACTCAGAAAGGCGTGGGCCCCGTGACCGAACAGCGTGAGGTCACAAGGACGCAGAGTTCCTTGGCCACGAAGGAGGTCGCATGACCTCGGCGCCTCTGGGGCTACAGGGCGCCTACCTCATGGGTGAGCGCGCCGGCCATGACGAGCTGCGCTCCCACCTCCTCGACGTCGCGGTGAACCTGCTGCGGACCGACGGGCCCGACAGCCTCACCATGCGCCGCATCGCCGCCGAGGCAGGCTGCACGACGACCGTGATCTACACGATGTTCGGCAACCGGGAGGGCCTGGCGGAGGCGCTCTACCTGGAGGGATTCGAGCGCTTCAGGCGTTTCCTGGAGGCGGTGCCGCAGCGCCGCGACCCGCTGGAGCAGCTCAACGCGCTCGGCCCCGCGTACCGGCAGGCGTGCCTGTCGGAGCCCGGCTACTACAGCCTGATGTTCGAGCGGGCGATCCCCGGCTTCGAGCCCAGCGAGCGCGCCAGGACCCTGGCCCGCGCGGCGCTGAACATCCTCGACCGCGTCATCGCCGACTGCATCTCGGCCGGCTACCTGATCCCCACCCAGCCTCGCAAGATCGCCGACGCGCTGTGGGCGGCCGCGCAGGGGGCGATCTCCCTGGAGCGGGCCGGGCACCTGCGCGACGGGCGCACGTTCGAGGCGGTGACCACGGCGATCATCTGCTGCTACCTCGTGGAGAAGCCGGAGTAGCGCCTCTTCTGGCCGCCTCCAGGGCCAGCCACAGCTCGGCGCGGGTGCCCGGCTCGTCGAGGTCGCGGCCCAGCAGCTCGGCGACGCGTCTCATCCGGTAGCGCAGCGTGTGGCGGTGCACGCCCAGCCGCTGTGCCGCCGCGTCCCAGTGGCCGTTGCTGTCCAGGTACGCGCGCAGCGACTCGACGAGGTCGGCCCGGGAGCCGTACGCGGTCAGCGGGGCCAGGACGGCGGCGGAGAACGCCTGGGCGGCGGCGGGGTCGAGCAGCCCGAGCAGGCCCTGCCCGGCCAGCTCGGCGAACCTGACGACACGGCCGGCGTCCCCCGCCCCGTCCCGGCCGCGGGCCGCCTCCAGGGCACGGCCGGCCTGGTCGAGAGCGTTGCGGAGACCGGCGGCGTCACACGGCTGGCTGCACCCCACGGGCGCCTCCGCGCCCAGCGCCACCTCCTCCGCCACGCTCTCGGCCACGATCGCGATGACGGTGCGGGGATCGGTGGCGCCCGTATGGCCGGCGAGGCCGCCGGAGCCGGCGGGGTTGGCGAGGCCGCCGGAGCCGGCGTCAGCGACGCCGGGGCCGGTGCTGAGCAGCGCGGCGAAAGCGCGCGCCTCCAGGGCCTCCAGCGCCTCGGCGCCCGCGGCCAGCACGACCAGCGGCGGCTCGGGCAGCCGGCCGCCCAGCGCTCCCAGCACGGCGCGGGCCCGCTCCCCCTCCCCGGCCAGCAGCAGCTCCAGCACCGCCGTGCGGAGGCGGCGTTCGGCGGCGAGCTGGGTTCTGCCCTGCTCCATGGCCAGCGTGAGCAGCGACCCGGCCGCGTTGATCACCGTGTGGGTGACGGGGGTGAAGGCGTGCGGCGCGCCGACGGCGAAGAACCCGCGCGGCCGCGCCCCGCCACCGAGCGGCTGCACGACGACGTGCTCGCCAGGCCCGGACAACGCCAGACTGGCAGGCATCCGCTCACCACCACCGGCCCGCGCCGCACCCACCTGCGCCCCGCCGCCCGCGGTCTCCACGGGCTGGCCGCGGCGCCGGGCGAGCTCGGCCGTGACCACGCCGAGGCCGGCGCCGCGGGTGGCGTGGCGGACCTCGCCGGACTCGTCCAGCAGGGCGGCCCAGCCGCCGACTTCCCTGGCCAGCCGGTCGATGACGGCGTGCATGCCCTCCGGCCGCAGCGCCGCCCGCGTCAGCCGGCCCTGGGCGGCGAAGGCGCGGCTGATCTCCTCGTACTGCTCGGCCGCCAGCAGCTCGCTGACCGCCTTGCCGACCGCGATGAACGGGGTCTCGCGCGGCACCTCCAGCAGCGGCAGCCCGGCGGACTCCGCGGCCGAGGCGAGGGCGGGCGGCACCTCCTCGTGCGAGACACCGACGCCGAATCCGAGCCCGGCGACACCCCGGCGCACCAGGCGCGCCACGTACCCTGTCAGGTCGCCTTCCATCCGCATGCCGGTGGTGAGCAGCAGCTCCCCGCCTTCGAGGTACGGTGTCGGATCGGCGAGCTCGCTGACCGCGACCCAGCGCACGGCGGCGTCCAGCACCCCTGGCCGCCCGGTCCCGGCGACCGGCCGGAGGTTCATGCGGCGCACGACGGTCTGCAGCGAAGGCGGCATGAGCGATTTGTCCATTCCGGCAAAGACGAGCACTCCCAGTGTGACATATCGACGTATCGGAGCTGATGGGAGCCCGCCGTACCGTCGGAGCCATGAGCATTCCCCAGGAGCGGCGCGTCGTGACCGCGATCCCAGGCCCCAAGTCCCAGGAGTTGCTGGCCCGCAAGCAGGCGGCCGTCCCGCCCGGCATCGGCACCACGCTGCCGGTCTTCGTCACCCGCGCCGGCGGCGGCGTGGTGGAGGACGCCGACGGGAACTCGCTGATCGACTTCGGCTCGGGCATCGCCGTGACGAACGTGGGCAACGCCGCCCCCAGGGTCGTCGAGCGCGTCCAGAAGCAGGTGGCGGACTTCACGCACACCTGTTTCATGGTCACCCCGTACGAGTCGTACGTGGAGGTCTGCGAGAAGCTCAACGAGCTGACGCCCGGCGACCACGACAAGCGCACGTTCCTGGTGAACTCGGGCGCCGAGGCCGTGGAGAACGCCGTCAAGATCGCCCGGCACGCGACCGGCCGCCAGGGCGTGGTGGTGTTCGACCACGGTTACCACGGCCGCACGCTGCTCACGATGACGCTGACGGCCAAGAACATGCCGTACAAGCAGGGGTTCGGCCCGTTCGCGCCGGAGGTGTACCGGGTTCCGCTGGCGTACCCGTTCCGCTGGCCGACCGGCCCGGAGAACTGCGCGGAGGAGGCCGCCGAGCAGGCCATCGACCTGATCACCAAGCAGATCGGCGCGCAGAACGTGGCGGCCGTGGTGATCGAGCCGATCGCGGGCGAGGGCGGGTTCATCGTGCCCGCGAGGGGGTTCCTGCCGCGGATCGCCGAGTTCTGCCGGGCGAACGGGATCGTGTTCGTGGCCGACGAGGTGCAGACGGGCTTCGCGCGGACGGGCACCCTGTTCGCCTGCGAGGACGAGGGCGTCGTGCCGGACATCATCACCACCGCCAAGGGCATCGCGGGCGGCCTGCCGCTGGCGGCTGTGACGGGGCGTGCGGACCTCATGGACAAGGTGCACGTCGGCGGCCTCGGCGGCACGTACGGCGGCAACCCGCTCGCCTGCGAGGCCGCGCTGGGCGTGCTGGAGACGATCGAGGCGGACGACCTGGTCGCCAGGGCCCGCCGCATCGGCGAGATCATGCTCCCCAGGCTGGAGGCGCTCAAGGAGCGCTTCGACGTGATCGGCGACGTGCGCGGACGCGGCGCGATGATCGCGATCGAGCTGGTCGAGCCCGGCACCAAGGAGCCGAACCCGACCGCCGTCCAGGAGGTCGTCAAGCGCTGCCACGCGGAGGGCCTGCTGGTCCTGACGGCCGGCACGTACGGCAACGTGCTGCGCTTCCTGCCCCCGCTGGTGATCCCCGAGCACCTGCTGGAGGAGGGGCTGGGCATCCTGGAGAAGGCGATCGCCGAGCTCTGACGAAGACCAACGAAACGGGCATCCAGCTTGGGCTGGATGCCCGTTTTTGTGGTGTAAACGGCCTCATCCGGGTAGAGAATTCACCCTGACTTGACGCTCAGCTAGACGCTCACGGCCTCGGTCAGGGTTATAACGGTTCCGACATACGGTGGGGCGATGGCAGCTGGGAGCGTGATGAACTGGGGTCCGACCAGAACGGCGCGGAGTATGTTGACGTTCGACCCTGAGGGCCTGACCTGGGCCCAGCGCGACGGCGACGCCTGCGTCGTCTGCCACAAGAGGTGGCCGCGGCCGCGCGTGCGCGTGGGCCGCCTGCCCGACGACTCGGCCGTGCTGGCCTGCGCCGACTGCGCCGAGGCGCTCCTGCCCGCGCCCATGGCCACCGTGGTGGCCTTCCCGTCGCGTTAGCCGTCTCCGCCCGGCCGTTCTCCGTTCAGCCGTCCGCCGCGCGACCGGAGCGGCGGCGAGACGCCCCGGGACGGGGGGAAGGCCCGGGGCGCCTCTGGCGGGCCACGCCCAGCGGGGGGATGGGCGGGCACGTGGGCCTGATCACTTCAGGAGCTCGCTCCACCGATCGGCCCAGACACGATAGTCAGTGCATTCCCCGTCCTCTGCCCGGCAATCCCCGGGCGGCCGCGTCGCGAACACCACCCGGCCGAGCCGCTTGGCGTCACCCACCCCGTACGCCTCGCACATCGCCTTGGCCCGCCCCTTGCACGCCTTGGAGTTGGCCGGCGCCATGCCCGCCCACGCCGCCGCGTCGCGCTGCGCGCCGGCCGCCGTCACCCAGTTGAGCCACCGGTAGGCGCAGGCGGTGTCGGGCACGTTCGCGCCCAGCATCCACGAGTCGACCCAGCCGGTCGTTCTCGGCGTCGAGACGGGCTTGACCGCCAGGCCGGCCTGCTGCAGGAGCAGCCGGTAGTACGGGGTGACCTGCGCGTAGTCGAGCGACCCGGTGGCGAAGCCCCTGACCAGGTCGACCGGGTTCCGCCAGTAGGTGCGGTCCTTGTTGCGCTCCAGCAGCGCCATCGCCTCGCCGAGCTCGGCCTCGCTCAGCTCGTACGGCTCCTTGGCCGACCCCTCGGCCAGCGCCGCCTCGGCGATCGTCAGCGGGGTGTCCTTGAGCGCCGCCCGGTCGGAGGAGAACAGCTGCTCCAGCCCCCCGCCCCTGACCCTGGCCGAGTCGTAGACGAACTCGTGGTAGGCCCACAGGTACGGCACCCCGTACGCCTTGCCCGACACCGTGGTCATCTCGCGGAAGTCCTCGGCGAGGTCCTCGTAGTCGCTGACCTTGGCCGGGTCGATGGGCTGCACCTGCTTGGCCGCGATCAGGTCGGCGGCCAGCACGGGCCCGGCGGTGATCACGTCGTACGGCCGCTGGGTGACCCTGTCGGCCATCTCCTCGGCGGTCTGCACGGTGTCGAGCCGGGCGATGCGGCAGCCCGTCTCCTTCTCGAAGTTGCCCACCCAGTTGACCTTGGGGCTGACGCCGCCGTACTCGGCGTAGCCCCGGTAGGTGAGGATCTGCAGCGTGCCGTCGCTCTGCGTCGCCGTCGGCGTGGGGGTGGGCGTGGGATTGGGGGTGGCCTTGGCGGAGGGCCTGGTCGTCGCGGTCGTCGACGGCGCCGGGTCCGCCGCCGCGGCCGTGCCGGTGGCCAGCACCGCCGCGGCGAGCGCCAGTGCGTACGTGCGCCGACGATTCACGTTGTCCCCCCTTGTCCTGTCTGATCGGAGCTTACCGGTGACAGGACAAGGGGAGGCGGCGGTTACCCGTTCGTCGGGAAGCCCAGGTTCACGCCGCCGTGCGAGGGGTCCAGCCAGCGGGAGGTGACGACCTTGCCGCGGGTGTAGAAGTGCACGCCCTCGGTGCCGTGCACGTGCGTGTCGCCGAACAGGGAGGACTTCCAGCCGCCGAAGCTGTAGAAGGCCATCGGCACCGGGATCGGCACGTTGATGCCCACCATGCCGACCTCGACCTCGTTCTGGAAGCGCCGGGCCGCGCCGCCGTCGTTGGTGAAGATGGCGGTGCCGTTGCCGTACATGCCGCCGTTGATCACCCCCAGGCCCTCCTCGTACGAGCCGACCCGGACGATCGACAGCACGGGGCCGAAGATCTCCTCGGTGTGCGTACGGGAGCCGGCGGGCACGTGGTCGAGCACCGTCGGGCCGAGCCAGAAGCCGGGCGTGTCCGCGGCCCTGCCGCCGCCCAGGACGGGCGTCTCGCGGCCGTCCACGACCAGCTTGGCGCCCTCCTCGACTCCCAGGTCCAGGTAGGAGGCCACCTTGTCGCGGTGCGGACCGGTGACCAGCGGCCCCATCTCGGAGCCGGGGTCGTCGCCGGGGCCGACGGTCAGCCGGCCGACCCGCTCGACGATCTTCTCGACGAGCTCGTCGCCGATCGGGTCCACGGCCAGCACGACGGAGATCGCCATGCACCGCTCGCCCGCCGAGCCGAACCCGGCCGACACGGCCGAGTCGGCCACCAGGTCCAGATCGGCGTCGGGCAGCACCAGCATGTGGTTCTTGGCGCCGCCGAGCGCCTGGACCCGCTTGCCGTGCGCGGTGCCGGTCTCGTAGACGTACTTCGCGATGGGGGTGGAGCCGACGAACGACACGGCGCGCACGTCGGGGTGCTCCAGCAGCCGGTCCACGCTCACCTTGTCGCCCTGCACGACGTTGAACACGCCGTCGGGCAGCCCGGCCTCCTGCCAGAGCCGCGCCATGAGCAGCGAGGCCGACGGGTCCCGCTCCGACGGCTTGAGCACGAACGTGTTCCCGCACGCGATCGCCACCGGGTACATCCACATCGGCACCATCGCCGGGAAGTTGAACGGCGTGATCCCGGCGACCACGCCCAGCGGCTGCCTGATCGAGTAGGAGTCGACGCGGGTCGAGACGCCTTCGGAGTAACCGCCCTTGAGCAGGTGCGGGATGCCGCAGGCGAACTCCACGACCTCCAGCCCGCGGGCCACCTCGCCGAGCGCGTCGGAGTGCACCTTGCCGTGCTCGGCGGAGATCAGCGCGGCCAGCTCGTCGCGGTGGGCGTACATGAGCTCGCGGAAGCGGAACAGCACGCCGGCCCGCTTGGTCAGCGACGCGTCCCGCCAGGCCGGGTAGGCCGCGGCGGCCGCCGCCACGGCGGCGTCCACGTCGGCGGCGGAGGCCAGCGCGACGCTGCCGCTCACCGCGCCGGTGGCGGGGTTGAAGAGCTCCGCGGTACGGGCGGCGTCGCCGTCCGCGAGGGCTCCGTTGATCCAGTGCTTCACGGACTTCACTGCGCTGCTGCCTCTGCGTCGATCGTTTCGAGGGCGGTGACGATGATGCCCAGGCCCTCGGTGGCCTCGTCCACCGTGAGCGTGAGGGGCGGGGCCATGCGGATGGCGGTGCCGTACAGGCCGCCCTTGCCCGCCAGCAGGCCCGCCTGCTTGGTCAGCTCCATGAAGCGGGCGGCCTGGGCCGGGCTCTGCAGCTCGACGGCGAACATCAGGCCCTTGCCGCGCACGTCCTGGACGACGGGCAGCCGCTCGGCGGCGGCCTTGAGCCCGCCGATGATGATCTCGCCGGTACGCGCGGCGTTGGCCTGGAGATTGTGGTCGAGCACGTAGTCGAGGGTGGCGTTGGCGGCGGCCATGGAGATCGGGTTGCCGCCGAAGGTGGACAGGCCGACGGCGTGCGGGGCGTCCATGAGGTCGCCGCGCGCGACGATGCCGCCGACCGCGAAGCCGTTCCCGAGCCCCTTGGCGAACGTGATCATGTCGGGGGTGACGCCGTGGTTCTCGATGCCGAAGAACGCGCTGCCGGTCCGGCCCCAGCCGGTCTGCACCTCGTCCGAGATGAACAGGATGCCCTGCTCGTCCAGCACCTCCTTGTACGCCGCGAACAGCCCGTCGGGGGCCATCGTGAAGCCGCCCACGCCCTGGATCGGCTCGGCGATCAGCGCCGCGACGTCGTTGGAGACGGACGTGGCCAGCACGTGGCGCAGGTCGTCCACGCAGGCCCGGATGTAGTCGGCGTCCGACAGGCCCTTGAACTGGGTCAGGTGCCGGTCGGCGCCGTGCAGGAAGTGCACGTTGAGCGGGGAGAGCGAGTTGTTCTTCCACGACCGGTTGGAGGTGACGCTGATCGCGCCGAAGCTGCGGCCGTGGTAGCTCTGGCGCATGGCCAGCACCTGGTCGCTCCTGCGCGCGTACGTGGCCAGCAGCAGCGCGGTCTCGTTGGCCTCGGTGCCGGAGTTGGTGAAGAAGACCTTGGCGTCGGGGATGCCGGACAGGCGCGCGATCTTCTCGGCCAGCTCGATCTGGCCGCGCAGCAGGTAGACGGTGCTGGTGTGGACCACACCGGTGGCGAGCTGGCGCTCGACGGCCTCACGTACCTCGGGGATGTCGTACCCGATCATGTTGGTCAGGATCCCGGCGAAGAAGTCGAGGTAACTCTTGCCGTCAGCGTCGATGACGCGGTTGCCCTTGCCGCTGACGATCTCGATGGGGTCGTTGTAGTTGAGGGCCAGCCAGTTCGGCATCACTGCCCGGTGGCGCGCGAGAAGCTCCGACATGTTACCGAGTATCCCTTTTCCAGACGGAGGGCTCCTACCCGCAACATGTCGGAGGGGAGGCGACTTGGTTTACACAGTGGAAGGCGTCAGACCTTCGCGAGCTCGGGAGAGGCGACGGGCGCGGCCGGGCGCAGCACCGTGACGGCGAGCAGCGCGGCGGCCACGCAGAACGCGGCGCCCACCCACGACCCCAGATGCATCGCCGACGTGAACGCCTGGTTGCCCGCCTCGGCGAAGCCCAGGGTGTGGGCGCCGCCGATCGACTCCCTGGCCAGAGCGGGCAGGGAGCCGGGCATCTCGGAGGTGTACCGGGTGGCCAGCACGCTGCCCAGCACGGCGATGCTGAGCGCCATGCCGACCTGCTGCACGGTGTCGTTGAGCGCGGACCCGACACCGGCGCGCTCCACGGGGATGGCCCCCATGAGGGAGGTGTAGGCGGCGGGACCGGCCAGGCCGCCACCCATCCCCATGATCACCAGCCCGGTGGCCAGGGGCAGGAAGCCGGTGGTCAGCGCCATGACGACGAAGCCGCCTGCCATCAGCAGCAGCCCCGCGAACACCAGCACCCGGTTGCTGAGCTTCTTGCCGAGGCCGGCGCCCACGCCGTTGAAGATCGCGGCGGCCACGGCGTACGGCAGCATGGCCAGCCCGGCCTGCATCTCCCCGTACCCCAGCACGAACTGCAGGTACTGGGTGAGGATCAGCATCACGGCGCCGGCGCCGAACGACATGAGCAGGATCGAGAAGGAGGCGCCGCTGAAGTTGCGGTTGGCGAACAGGAAGAGCGGCAGCATCGGCTCGTCCTGGCGCCGCTCCCAGATCACGAAGGCGACGAGGGCGGCGACGGCCAGCACGATGACGGGAATGTTCCACTCGCGCTCGATGATCACGTAGACGGCCGCGGTCAGGCCGACGATCGACAGCACCACGCCCACCGGGTCGATCTTCCTGCCCTCGCTGCGTGTCTCGGGCATGAGCACGACGGCGGCCACGACGGCGACCGCGGCGATGGGGATGTTCAGCAGGAAGACCGAGCCCCACCAGTAGTGCTCCAGCAGGAATCCGCCCACGGTCGGCCCCGAGACCAGGCTGATCAGGGCCACGGCGCTCCACGCGGCCATCGCCTTGCGCCGCTCCTCCTCGTCGAACACGGTCATCAGGATCGACAGCGTGGACGGCATGACGAGCGCGCCGCCGACGCCCATGAGGCCGCGGGCGGCGATGAGCTGCCAGGGCTCGGTGACGAGCACGGCCAGCAGGGACGCGCCGCCGAAGAAGACCAGGCCGATGATCAGGAAGCGGCGGCGGCCGTACTTGTCGGACAGGCTGCCCGAGGTGAGCAGCAGGCCGGCGAAGGCCAGCACGTAGGCGTCGATGATCCACTGGATGTCGGACGGCGTCGCGCCCATCTCCTGGTTCAGCGAGGGGATGGCCAGGTTGAGCACGGTGTTGTCGATGCCGAGGACCAGCAGCGCCAGGCAAAGGACGGCGAGGATCCACCATCGACGGGGGTCTCGTACAGTGTTCGAGGTCACTCGCACAGTGTACGACAACCCTCGAACACTGTGCGAGTGGATTTATCCTGGGGGTATGACAGGCAAGACGTTCTCCTCGGTGTGGCTGCGCGAACCCCGCAAGGCCGCCAGTCCCGGCCGCACCCGGGAGGAGATCGTCAGAGCCGCGGTCGAGCTGCTCAACGAGGAGGGGCTGTCCGGGCTGAGCATGCGCAGGCTCGGCGCGAAGCTGAGCGCGGGCGCCACCAGCCTGTACTGGTACGTCGCCACCAAGGACGAGCTGCTGGAGCTGGTCTACGACGAGGTGTGGGGCGAGATGACGGTCCCCGACCCCGACGAGGTGGGCTGGCGGGAGGCCGCCTCCGTCCTGGCCCACAGCATGCGGCAGGTGATCCTGAGCCACCCGTGGTCGGCCGACCTCATCGGCCGCCTGCCCGCCCTCGGCCCCAACGCGCTGCACGTCGCCAACGAGATGCGCAGGATGTTCAAGCAGGCCGGCTTCACCGGGCTGGACACCGACTACGCCATCGCCACGCTGACGGCCTACATCTTCGGCATGACGATCCCCGAGATCGCCTGGAACGCCAAGTCGGGCGCCGAGCAGTACGACGCCGAGGAGATGAAGTCGGCGGTCGCCCGGCTCGCCGCGAGGTACCCGCACATGCGGGAGAGCCATCAGATGACCGAGACGGAGGATCCGCGCGTGGTGCGGGAGGTCGCCTTCGACTTCGGGCTCGTGTCGGTGCTCGACGGTCTTGAGCGGCGGCTGCCGACGTAGCAGGATCCACGGCATGAGCGATTTCCGTGCCGCCCGTGACTTCCTGCTCGGGGCCGACGCCGCCACCGCCCGCCGCGACTTCCGCTGGCCCGAGCTGGGCGCGTTCAACTGGGCGCTCGACTGGTTCGACGGCGTGCTGGCCACCGAGACGCCCGACGCCGTCGCTCTCAAGATCGTGGGCGAGAGCAGCGCCACCTACACCTTCGCCGAGTTGTCCGAACGTTCGAGCCAGGTCGCCAACTGGCTGCACGAGCAGGGGGTGCGCCGGGGCGACCGGGTCCTGCTGATGCTGGGCAACCAGGCCGAGCTGTGGGAGTCGCTGCTGGCCGTGATGAAGCTGGGCGCGGTCGTCATCCCGGCGACCACGCTGCTGACCGGCAAGGACATCGTGGAGCGGATCGAGCGCGGGCACGTCTCCCACGTCATCGCCAATGCCTCCGACGCGGGCAAGTTCCCGGCCGGCGAGTACACGAAGATCGCCGTGGGCGACGCCTACAACTGGTTGCCGTACCACGACGCCTACCACGCGCACGACCGGTTCACCCCCGACGAGCAGACCCGCGCGGGCGACACGCTGCTGCTCTACTTCACCTCCGGCACCACCTCGCAGCCGAAGCTGGTCGAGCACACGCACGCCTCCTACCCGGCCGGGCACCTGTCGACGATGTTCTGGATCGGGGTGCGGCCCGGCGACGTGCACCTGAACGTGTCCTCGCCCGGATGGGCCAAGCACGCGTGGAGCAACGTGTTCGCCCCGTGGAACGCCGGGGCCACCGTGCTCGTCCACGACTACCGGCGCTTCTCCGCGCCCGCGCTGCTGGAGGTGCTGCGCGACGAGCGGGTGAGCACGTTCTGCGCGCCGCCGACCGTGTGGCGGATGCTCATCCAGGAGGACCTGGCGGCGTGGAAGCTGCCCCTGCGTACGGCCGTGGCCGCCGGCGAGCCGCTGAACCCCGAGATCATCGACCAGGTGGCCAAGGCGTGGGGCATCACGATCAGGGACGGCTACGGCCAGACGGAGACGACGGCGCAGATCGGCAACGCCCCGGGCGAGGCGGTCAAGGCGGGCTCGATGGGGCTGCCGCTGCCCGGGTACGACGTGGTGCTGATCGACCCGATCACGGGCGAGCAGGGGAACGACGGCGAGATCTGCCTGCCGCTGGACGCCCGCCGCCCCCTCGGCCTCATGTCCGGATATGTCGGTGGATCGACGGAGGCCATGCGCGACGGCTTCTACCACACGGGCGACGTCGCCACCCGCGACGACGACGGGTACATCACCTACGTGGGCAGGACCGACGACGTCTTCAAGGCCTCCGACTACCGCATCTCGCCGTTCGAGCTGGAGAGCGTGCTGCTGGAGCACGCCGCCGTCGCCGAGGCCGCCGTGGTGCCCGCGCCCGACCCGGTGCGCCTGGCCGTGCCGAAGGCGTACGTGACGCTCGCCCCCGGGTTCGAGCCGGGCGAGGAGACGGCCCGGTCGATCTTCGAGCACTGCCGCAGGGAGCTGGCACCGTACAAGCGGGTGCGGCGGCTGGAGTTTGACGAGCTGCCCAAGACCATCTCGGGCAAGATCCGCCGGGTTGAGCTGCGCGTACGCGAGCCGCGCAAGGAGTACCGCGAGGAGGACCTCAATCCATGACAATGGGTGCAAAGTGTAAATCGACCCATGGCCGTTCTTACAGCCTGATCGGCTAGGCTCTGCCCCGTGTTGCCCACCATCGCCGACGTCCTCGCCCTGGAGACCGTACGCCGGGGCAGCCCGCGCGTGGTCGCGGGCGCCGACCGGCTCGACACCAAGGTGCGGTGGGTGCACGTGGGCGAGATCGCCGACATCGCCCACCTGCTGCGCGGCGGGGAGCTGGTGCTCACCACGGGAGTGGCCCTGCCCGAGGACCCGGAGAAGCTCGCCGACTACATCGGCGAGCTGTCCTCCGTCGGGGCGTCCGGGCTGATCGTGGAGCTGGGCCGCAGGTTCGTCCGCGAGCTGCCGCGGGCCGTGGTCAAGTCGGCCGAGGAGCACGGGTTCCCGGTCATCGTGCTGACCCGCGAGACGCCGTTCGTGCAGATCACCGAGTCGGTGCACGAGCGGATCATCGACATCCAGCTCGAAGAGCTGCGGGCCTCGGAGCAGTTGCATGAGGTCTTCACCGAGCTGTCGGTCGAGGGCGCCTCGCCGGCAGAGGTGCTGGCCCAGGTGGCACGCCTGTCGGGGCGTCCCGTACTGCTGGAGAACCTGGCGCACCAGGTGCTCGCCGCCGAGTCCGCCGGGCGCGACGCCGGGGCGCTGCTGGCGGGGTGGGAGACCAGGTCGCGGACGGTGGCGCCGGCCGAGCGCACCGCGTACGACCCGGCCTCCGGCTGGCTGGTGACCACGGTCGGGGCGCGCGGGCAGGACTGGGGGCGGCTCATCCTGCTCTGCGACGCGGCGCCGTCGCCGCGCGACCTGGTGCTGGCCGAGCGCGCCGCCACCACGCTGGCGCTGGGCCGCCTGCTGGAGCGCCACCAGGAGTCCCTCGAACGCCAGGCGCACGGCACGATCATCACCGGCATCCTGACCCACGCCTACGCCGACCCCGACGAGGCCGCCGCCCGCGCCCGCGCGGTGGGCGTGCCGCTCACCGGACGCAAGCTGATCAGCGTGGTCATCAGGCCGACCGAGCACATCGACCAGGCCCTCGACGGGCAGGCGCAGCTCGGCGAGCTGGCCGAGGCGACCGCCGCCGCCTGCCGCGACGCCCGCCTGCCCGCCCTGGTGGGCGCGCTCGACCAGGAGCGGGTGGGGGTGCTGCTGCCGCTCCCGCCGCGTACCCAGGCGGAGCCCGCGCTCACCTCGCTGGCCGAGCGGCTGCGCGTGCTGTGGGGGCCGGGCACGGCGTTCGTGCTGGCGGCGGGCTCGGTGGTGGAGTCGATCAGGGACGTACGCCGCAGCTTCCTCGAAGCCGAGCAGGTGGCGGACGTGGCGGTCCGCCAGCCGGACGGCCGGCCCTTCTACCGGCTGCCCGACCTGCGCCTGCGCGGCCTGCTCCACCTGCTGCGCGACGACGCGCGGCTGCAGACGTTCGCCGAGCGGGAGCTGGGCCCGCTGCTGGCCCACGACGCGCAGCGCGGCGGCGACCTGACCCGGATCCTGCGCGTCTACCTGGACTCGGGCCGCAACAAGGCCGTCGCGGCACAGAAGGCCCACCTGTCCAGGCCCGCGTTCTACGACCGCCTGCGCCGCCTCGAACGCATCCTCGACACCGATCTGGACGACGTCGAGTCGTGCCTCTCGCTGCACGTGGCGCTGCTGGCACTGGAGTCCTTCCGCCGGGAGAGCCGCTGATGTGCTGGAATGGGCGATATGTCTGATGTGCTGGTGCCCGACGTGGCCGACCTCAGCCGGATGCTCGCCACGGCGGGAGCCTTCTCCGTGCCCGTCCACGACGTACGGCTGACCCCCGACGACCTCGACCCCGCGCAGATCGTCGCCGGCGATCCCGTCACCTCCTCCCTGGAGCTGGGCGGCGGCCGGGGCATCTGGGAGATCACGCCGGGCGTCGTGACGGACGTGGAACGCGACGAGCTCTTCGTCGTGCTGTCGGGGCGCGCCACGATCGCCGTCGAGGGCGGCACCACCGTCGAGGTGGGGCCCGGCGACGTGTGCCTGCTGGCCGAGGGCGCGAAGACCACCTGGATCGTGCACGAGACGCTGCGCAAGGTGTACCAGGCGCGTTAGCCGGCCCCGCGCGACCTACCGTCGCAAGTGTGCCCCTCTTCTACAACGCTCTCGAAGCCGCGGCCCACCGGCTGTCGATCGTGCCTCCGATGTTCGACTACTTCGGCGCCATGGGCCTGCACGCGCTCGTCGCGGCGGCCAGGACGGGGATCTTCGACGCCCTGCGGGAGCGCCCGTCCACCGGCGGCGAGCTGGCCGCCGCGCTCAACCTCGAACCCCACGCGACCGGCGTGTTGTTACGCGCCCTGGCCGGCCTCGGCTACCTGCGGGTCAGCCGCGGCCGCTACCGCCTGACGCGCACCGCGCGGCGCTGGCTCACCACCGGCTCGCCCACGTCGCTGCTGCCCGGCCTGGCCTTCTGGGAGCGCACGGCCTGCGTGATCTGGCCCGGCCTGGAGAAGGCGGTGCGCGACGGCACGCCCGCCACGCCGTTCTACGCGTCGCTGGCCGCCGATCCCGAGCTGTCGCGCTCGTTCCACGCGTGGACGGCGGCGATGGCCGCCCGGCAGGCGCCTGCCACGGCCCGCGCCGTCCCCGTGCCGCGCGGCGCCCGGCACGTGCTGGACGTGGGCGGCGGGCACGGGCTGTTCAGCCTGGCCCTGCTGCGCCGCCACCCCCGTCTGCGGGCCACCGTGATCGACCTGCCGGACGCGCTCGAAACCGCCGCGTCCCACCCCCGGCTGACGCCGCGGGCCGGCTCGTTCCTGGAGGACGACCTGGGCACCGGGTACGACGTCGTGCTGCTGTTCAACATCGTGCACGGGCTGAGCGACGAGGAGGCCGCCCTGCTGCTCCGGCGGCTGGCGGCGGCGCTCAACCCGGGCGGCGTGCTCGTGGTCGGCGACCAGTTCGGCGACAGCCGCATGCCCGGCCGGGCCAGCCGCACCCTGCTGCGCCTGCTGGACCTGAACTACCTGGTCGCGGTGGGCGGCAGGGTGCGCGGGCTGGAGGAGGTGGCGGGCCTGCTGCGGGCGGCCGGCCTCCACCGGATCCGCCACCGCCGCCCGCTCGGCTCCCCCACCACGGAGCTGGCCGTGGCCTGGAAACCAGCGCACCCTTAGCACCCACCACGCCCGCGCACGCCACGACGCCTGTGTACGCCACGACGCCTGTGTACGCCGCTAGAACCCCATCGCGGCCTGCACCTCCCCCAGCGTGCGGACCGCGCGCTCGCGGGCCCGCTCGTTCCCCTCGGCCAGGATCCGCCTGACGTCGCCCTCATCCAGCTCGGCCCGGCGCTTCCTGATCGGCCGCAGGAACTCGTTGACCGCCTCCGTGACCACCCGCTTGAGCGTGACGGCGCCGCCGTCGCCGATCTCCTCGGCCAGCTCGGCCGGCCGGCGATCCAGGCACAGCCCGGCCAGCGTGAGCAGGTTGGCCACCTCGGGCCTGCGCTCCTCGTCGAACGTGATCAGCCGCTCCGCGTCGGTGCGGGCCTTGCGGATGAGGGCGGCGGTCTCGTCCTCGGTCGCCGAGAGCGCGATCGCGTTGCCGCGGCTCTTGCTCATCTTGCCGCCGTCGAGCCCCCTCAGCAGCGGCTGGGCGCCCATCATGGCCTCGGGCAGCGGGAACACCTCGCCGTACCGCTCGTTGAAGCGGCGCGCCACCAGCCGCGCCACCTCCAGGTGCGGGAGCTGGTCCCTGCCGACGGGCACCAGCGTGCCCTTGCAGAACAGGATGTCGGCCGCCTGGTGCACCGGATAGGTGAACATCAGGCCGCTCACGGCCGACTGGGAGCTGTGCGCGATCTCGTCCTTCACCGTGGGGTTGCGCCGCAGCTCGGACACCGACACCAGGCTCAGGAACGGCAGCAGCAGCTGGTTCAGCTCGGGGATCGCGCTGTGCTGGAAGATCGTCACCTTGGCCGGGTCGACGCCGACCGCCAGGTAGTCGAGCAGCAGCTCGGTCGTGTGCCGCCGGATCTCGCCCGGCACGTCGCGGTCGGTGATCACCTGGTAGTCGGCGATCAGCACGTACATGGGATGGAGGTCCTGCAGCAGGACCCGGTTGGCCAGCGAGCCGAAATAGTGGCCCAGATGCAGCGGCCCCGTCGGCCGGTCACCGGTCAGCACCACGTCGTTCATCAGGTCTCTCTCCTCTCAGGATCGTCGCCGTCCTGGAGAGGAACCCTCCGCTTCCGGGGGCCGTCTCGAGGACGGCCCGCGCATGGGAATTCAGCGGCCGTCTGCCGGCCGCCACCACATGCGGAAGCGAGTCATGCTCAAAGGGTACCCGGTTCTTGTGTCGATTCCGTAACCTCTTTACTCCTTTGGCGCGTTCGGCTGCCCCGGAGACCTTGATCTCGCCACTATGGTGCGGTCCCTTTTCCGCCCTCTGGAGAGTTCATGTCTCGACGCACCCTCGCCGGCGGCCTGGCCATAGCCGCGGCGCTCACCCTCACCGCGCTACCCGCGACAGCGGAGCAGCAGTCGGTGCGGTTCCCGTCGGCGAAGTTCCCGCTGGGCGCGCGATCCGTGCCGGCCAAGACGATGACCGCCGTGGCGCAGGGCATCGACCTGTACGACGTGAAGGCCGGCACCTCCACCGACGGCTACACGGTGAGCATCCTGATGCCCAACGGCCGCGACGCCGGGTCGCTCTCGACGGCCGAGGCGGTGGCCGCGGAGGTGGAGGCGGCCGGTGAGACGCCCAGCGTGCAGGAGGTCGTCCGGCCGGCCGTCGCCGACGCCCCCTCCCAGACCGTCTACATGGTCCGCGTCGGCCTGTGGTCCTTAAAGGACAAGAAGAAGGCCGACGCGATGGCCAAGAAGCTCAAGGAAGCGGGCCTGAAGGTCAAGGTCGACTACCTCGGTGACGACGGGGCCAAGACCACCGGCCCGTGGAACGTCAAGGTCGCCCTGATCGACGTCAGGACGTTCCGCGGCACGTACGCCGCCTCGCTCGGCGCCAGCGTGGCCAAGCGGGAGACCGTCTCCTCGATGGTCAAGGCCCGCAAGGCCCTGCTCGGGATCAACGGCGGCTTCTTCAACATCCACACCTCCCCGGCGCTGCGCGGCGAGCCCCTCGGCGCGTCCGTCGTGGGCGGCAAGCTGCTCAGCGAGGCCGTGCCCGGCCGCTCCGCGGTCGTGCTGAAGGGCCGTACCGCGAAGATCACCGAGCTGAAGTCGACCGTGACCGCGATCTCCCAGGACGGCGAGAGGGTCGAGGTCAACGGCATCAACCGGGCCACCACGACGGACGAGCTGGTGCTCTACACGGAGGAGTACGGCGCCAAGACGCCCACCGGCGGCGTCGACGCCGTCATCGACGCGACCAACAAGGTCGTCGGGCTCCGCGCGTCGGGTGGCGCGGTGACCGCCGGCATGCGGGTGCTGCACGGCAACGGCGTGGCCGCCGACTGGCTCAACGAGCACGCCTGGCAGGACTGGAAGGTTCAGATCGACACCAAGCTCGTGGACCTGCGGACGAAGCGGGCGCTCCAGCTCACCCCTGAGCTGAACGTGGTCGCGGGCGGCGTCGGCCTCGTCCGCAACGGCAAGGTGAAGATCACCGCCAAGCTGGACGGGCACGACTCGATCAACATGATCCTGCGCCGCCACCCGCGCACGCTCCTCGGCACCACGCGCAACGGCAGCCTGATCCTGGCCACCATCGACGGGCGCCAGCCCGGGGTGACGGTGGGGGCCAACTTCGTGGAGGCCGCCCAGTTCATGCGCTGGCTGGGCGCCACGCAGGCGATCAACCTGGACGGCGGCGGCTCCACGGCCATGGTCGTCGGCAACAAGGTCGTCAACCGCCCGTCGGACGGCGCCGAGCGCGCGGTCGGCGACGCCCTGCTCGTCCTTCCCCAGTAACCCGGCCCTGCATCCCCGGTAACCCGGCTCCGCTTCCCCGGTAACCCGGCTTCGGCGGGGACTCCAGCGAGTCCCCGCCGCTCAGCCCGTGACCGGCAGCCCGGCATCCGGTTTCACCGACTTCATCGCCAGGTGCGACGTCACCTGCGCCACCCCCGGCAATCCGGACAGCGTCTCGGAGTAGAACCTCTCGTACGCGGCCAGATCCGCCACCGCCACCCGGAGCAGGAAGTCCGGATCCCCGAACAGCCGGTACGCCTCCACCACCTCCGGCATCCCCGACACCCGCCGCTCGAACTCGGCCACCGTGTCGTGATCCTCGTACCTCATCACCACGGTCACGAACGCCTGGAACCCCCGCCCCACGGCGCCCCCGTCGAGCAACGCCCGATACCCGCGGATCACCCCGCTCTCCTCCAGCTGCCGCACCCGCCGCAGGCACGGCGACGGCGTCAGCCCCACCCGGTCGGCCAGCTCGGTGTTGCTCAGCCGCCCGTCCCGCTGGAGCTCTTGGAGGATCCTGCGGTCAATCGCATCCATGACGCAACATCCTGCCACGCACACCATCCGGCCAGCACGAATCCACCATCGTGTGCCACCCCTGCTCGGCTACCGTCGCGGGCAGGAGGAGATACATCATGGACACCGAGCTGCTGATCCTGTTCCTCGGCATGGATCTGCTGCTGATCTGCACGCCGGGGCCGGACATGCTGTACGTGCTGGCCCGCTCCCTCGGCCAGGGCCGCAGGACCGGGCTGACGGCGGTGGCGGGCATCTGCTGCGGGTACGCCGCGCACACCGTCCTGGCAGCCGCGGGGCTGGCCGCCGCGCTCCGCGCCGTACCCGCCGCGCTGCCCGCGATGCGCTACGCCGGAGCGGCGTACCTGGTCTTCCTGGCCGTCAGGACGTTGCTGTCGCTGCGGTCCCGCGAGACCCGGCCGCTCGGCGCGCCGTCCGCCGAGCCGCGCGGCAGGGTGCTGCGGCAGAGCACGCTCACGGCCCTGCTCAACCCGAAGGGCCTGCTGCTCTACCTGTCGCTGATGCCGCAGTTCATCTCGACCGGGACGGGCGTGCCGCTCGGGTTCCAGCTCACCGCGCTCGGCCTGCTGCACGTCGTGAACTGCGCCCTGCTCTACGGCCTCGTCGCGGTCGCCACGGCCCGGGCGAGCACCGCGCTGACCGGCACCCCGAAGGCGGCCCGCCGGATCTCGGCGATCTCGGGCACGCTGCTGCTCGTGGTCGCCGCCGCCACCCTCGGCGCCCACTAAGGCCGCCCCAGCCACCCCCTTAGGCACGCTCCCGCCAGTAGGCGAGCTGGCCCCGGGTCGTGCGCGTCGCCGGATGACCGGGGCCGAGCACCCGCTCCCTGATGGGCAGCAGGGCCGCGTACTGGTCGCGCGCCGCCACGGGATCCCCCGCCTGCCCCGTCCAGTACGCCAGGTTCGCGCGGGCGGTCAGCGTGTCGGGGTGCTCGGGCCCGGAGACCCGCTCGCGGAGTGGCAGCAGCGCCGCGTACGCGTCCCTGGCCGCCACCGGGTCCCCCAGCTCGCCGATCCACCGCGCCAGCTCGTGCCTGATCGTCAGCGTGTCGGGATGCTCCGGGCCGAGCACCCGCTCCCGAACGGCGAGCAGGCCCGCGTACTGCTCCCTGGCCGCCACCCCGTCACCCGCCGCCCCCGTCCAGTAGGCCAGGTTGTGCCAGGTGATCAGGGTGTCCGGATGCTCGGGGCCGAGGACCCGTTCCCTGACGCGCAGCAGGGCCGCGCACTGGTCGCGGGCCGCCGCCGCGTCACCCGCCTGGCCCGTCCAGTAGGCCAGGTTGTGGCGGGTGGTCAGGGTGTCCGGGTGATCGGCGCCGGAGGCGTGCTCGCGGCGGATGAGCAGCTCGGCGTACTGGTCGCGGGCCGAGACGGCGTCGCCGAGCTCGCCGGTCCAGCGGGCCAGCTCGTGGCGGGTGATCAGGGTGGCGGGGTGCTGGGGCCCGAGAACCCGTTCCCTGATCGGCAGGAGAGCCGCGTAGTGGTCGCGGGCCGCCGCCGGATCGCCCGCCTGCCCCGTCCACTGCGCCAGGTTCGCCCTGGCCATCAGGGTGTCCGGGTGATCGCGGCCCTGGACGCGTTCCCTGAGCGGCAGCAGCGCCGCGTACTGGTCGCGGGCCGCCGCCGCGTCCCCCAGCTCGCCCGTCCACCGAGCCAGCTCGTGCCTGATCGTCAGCGTGTCGGGATGCTCGGGCCCGGACACGCGCTCGCGCACGACGAGCAGGGCCGCGTACTGGTCCCTGGCCGCCTCCGCCTCGCCCAGCTCGCCCGTCCAGCGGGCCAGCTCGTGCCGGTTGATCAGCGCGGACGGATGCTCCGGGCCCTGGACCCGCTCGCGGATCGGCAGCAGCGCCGCGTACTGGTCACGGGCCGCCGCCGGATCCCCCGCCTGACCCGTCCACTGCGCCAGGTTCGCCCTGGCGGCCAGCGTGTCCGGGTGGTCGGGGCCCTGGACCCGCTCCCTGATCGGCACCAGGTCGGCGTACATGTCCCTGGCCGCCGCCGCGTCCCCCAGCTCACCCGTCCATCGGGCCAGCTCGTGCCGGATGGTCAGCGTGTTCGGGTGCTCGGGCCCCTGCACCCGCTCGCTCACCGGCAGCAGCTCCGCGTACTGCCTGCGCGCCGCCACCGCATCGCCCAGCTCACCCGTCCACCGCGCCAGCTCGTGCCGGATGGTCAGGGTGATCGGGTGCTCCGCGCCCAGCTGGCCCATCCGGATGGGCAGCAGCTCCGTGTACTGCCTGCGCGCCGCCACCGCGTCCCCCAGCTCACCCGTCCACCGCGCCAGCTCGTGCCGGGCGGTCAGCGTGGACGGGTGCTCGGCCCCCAGCTTCGCGGTCAGCGCCTCGCAGATCTCCCTGAACAACGACCTGGCCGTACGGTAGTCGCCGCTCGCCCCCAGGTACTGCGCCGTCTTGTCCATGCCCGGCGAGATCGGGGTCAGCGCGGCCAGGATGTGCGGCAGGAGCAGCGCGTACCGGGGCCAGGCCGCGACGCGGGTGGGGTCGTCCGGCAGCACCGACTCCAGCAGCACCGCCGCCGCGTCCCGCCAGCGCTGCTGCTCGTGCGGCGCGAGCTGGTCGAGGGTTACGGCCTGGACCAGGCGGTGGACCGGCACCGTACCCTCCACGGGCTGCCCGATCAGGCTGTGGCCGCGCAGCGCGCCGACGGCCGTGTTGATCGCGAGCGGGTCGCGCGGCAGCTCCTGCAACACCGCCACCGCGCTCATCCAGGGCCGGAACTCCCGTACCAGCCGCACCCGCGAGCCCGGCAGCCGCCCGTACGCCCGCTGCCGCTGCACGTCCTCGGCGAACAGCTCCCGCGCCGTACGCCCTTCGAGCGGCGACAGCAGCAGGTGGTACGGGATGGCCTCGTGCGAGTAGCAGGCCAGCACCCGCAGCAACGCGATCGCCTGCCGGCTCGTGCCCGCCAGGTTCCTGAACGCGAGCTGCCACGTCGTGGTGATCCGCTCCTCGTACCCCCAGGCCTGCCCCTGCGCGAGCAGCCCTGCCCGCTGGTCGTGGAGGAGGTCGAGGTACTCGCCCAGGGCCAGCCCGGTCTCGGACATGAACGCCGCCGCCTGCTCCAGCGCCAGCGGCAGCGCGCCCAGCTCGGCCACCACGGCAGAGGCCGCCGCGGCGTCGTCCTGCCCCGACCGCGCCAACACCAGCGCCACCGCCGGCTCCGGCTCCAGCACCGGCAGCTCCAGCCCCTGCTCGCGCGGCCAGCTCCCGGACCTGCTGGTGATCAGCACGTGCCCCGGCCCCGCCGGAGGTAGAAAAGGGCGCAGGGCATCAGCCTCCGGCGCGTTGTCGAAGATCAGCAACCAGGGCTCGGTACGGGCCGCCAGCGCGGCATGCACCTGATCGACGGGGTCGGCGGCGTCCACGGTGTCCCGTAACCCCAGCAGCGCCGCCAACCGGGCGAAGGCGGCGGACAGCACGGCCGGGTCGGCGGCTGGGAGTTGCCAGACGAGCTGGTAGTCATGCAGGTGGCGATGCGCGTACTCCAGAGCCAGGCTGGTCTTCCCGACCCCGCCCAGCCCGTGCACCGCCACCACGCACGGCTGGCTCCTGCCCCCGGCCAGGCGTGCCCGCAGTTCCGCCACCATCTCGTCCCTGCCGAGCAGGCGCGGAGGGCGGGGCGGGAGCTGCACCGGGCGGGTGGGGACCTGAGGGCGGGGCGGCAACCGCACGTCACCGACGACATCCACATGACCGACATTCACCGCCGTGGCCCTGTCTCCGGTCATCGCCACCCCACGGTTGTCACCCCCCACCTCAATGGAACGCTCCACCGGTCCGGCGCCCTCGACCCGCCCCATCGGCTCGCCCCGCGCCCTGCGCCACCCACGCCTCCGCCCAACCGGCGCTCCAGCCTGCGCGGGCGGTGCTCCAGCCACCCCAGGCTGCGAGCCAGCCTGCCCCGCAGCCGAATCAGCCTGCCCAGGGAGCGGACCCGCCTGCGCCGGAAGCGCGCCAGCCTGCGCAGTGCGCGAGTCGGGCTGTCCGGGGGGCAGCCCAGCCTGCCGGGGAGGCGCATCGCGCTGCCCAGGAAGCGGCCCGGCCCGCCCGGGAGCCGAATCGGCCTGTCCGGGTGGCTTCCCAGCCGGCCCGGGAGGCGAATCGGCCTGCGCGAGGAACGGAGCAGCCTGTCCCGAAGGCGGCCCTGTCCGCTCAGGAGACGAGCCGGCCTGGGCAGTGGGGGAACCTGCCTGGGCGGCGGGCGAATCTGACGGTGCTGCGTCGCCTGTCACGGCGGAGGTGCCGGCCGGAGCGTCACCTGTCGCTCCGGATGACCCCTCCTCGCCGGTCACCGGCGCAGGGCCGATCGGAGGGCCCATGCCGCATCCGGCGAACGAACCCTCGCGCGGCGGCGACGACCTCGCTTCGATCCGGTGCCGCACCATGACGAGCACCGCCGCCACGAACAGACCGAACATCCCCAAGGACACACTGATCAGGCTGTCCTGCTCACCCAGCACCATTAACAACGAGCCAGGCATCCCATACATGTCAGCGACATAGTCGGTCACGCCCGCCGCCACCAAAGTGAGCGAAATCGGGGTAAGCGTCCAGACGAGCAGACTCGGGCGCCGGCGATTACGCCGAGGCGGCCCGGATCCGTGTCCTGAAGAGGAAGAATCCGTCACTCTTCCAGAGTGACCCGGCCCTCTGAGGGTCGCCACCGGAACTCCGTCATGCCCGGAAAGCACCCTATGCACAGGGAAATGAAAAGGGCCCCGACCAGTGCTGGTCGGGGCCCTTTTCATATAAAGATTGTCCGGCGGTGACCTACTCTCCCACACCCTCCCGAGTGCAGTACCATCGGCGCAGAGAAGCTTAACTTCCGGGTTCGGAATGTAACCGGGTGTTTCCTTCCCGCCATAACCGCCGTAACCCTGCGAAACAGCCAGCTTGCTGTCTCAGAACTGCATAGTGGACGCGAGCAAGAAATTTCTTTGATGTGGCGCAGCTCTGGACCCGGCGAAGAGTAACAGAGCGCAGCACACACCAAAGCAATATGCTTTGTGGTCAAGTCCTCGGCCTATTAGTACCGGTCAGCTCCACACGTTACCGCGCTTCCACCTCCGGCCTATCAACCCGGTCGTCTACCGGGAGCCTTACCCCCTCACAGGGTGGGAGACCTCATCTCAAGGCGAGCTTCCCGCTTAGATGCTTTCAGCGGTTATCCCTTCCGAACGTAGCCAACCAGCCGTGCACCTGGCGGTACAACTGGCACACCAGAGGTTCGTCCGTCCCGGTCCTCTCGTACTAGGGACAGCCCCTTTCAAGTCTCCTACGCGCGCAGCGGATAGGGACCGAACTGTCTCGCGACGTTCTAAACCCAGCTCGCGTACCGCTTTAATGGGCGAACAGCCCAACCCTTGGGACCTACTCCAGCCCCAGGATGCGACGAGCCGACATCGAGGTGCCAAACCATCCCGTCGATATGGACTCTTGGGGAAGATCAGCCTGTTATCCCCGGGGTACCTTTTAGCCGTTGAGCGACACCGCTTCCACACGCCGATGCCGGATCACTAGTCCCAGCTTTCGCTCCTGCTCGACCCGTCAGTCTCACAGTCAAGCTCCCTTGTGCACTTACACTCAACACCTGATTGCCAACCAGGCTGAGGGAACCTTTGGGCGCCTCCGTTACTCTTTGGGAGGCAACCGCCCCAGTTAAACTACCCACCAGACACTGTCCCCGATCCGGATCACGGACCAGAGTTAGACGTTCAAAACGACCAGAGTGGTATTTCACCAATGACTCCACCCGAACTAGCGTCCGAGCTTCCCAGTCTCCCACCTATCCTACACAAGACGCTCCAAACGCCAATGTCAAGCTGTAGTGAAGGTCCCGGGGTCTTTCCGTCCTGCTGCGCGTAACGAGCATCTTTACTCGTAGTGCAATTTCGCCGGGTCTGCGGTTGAGACAGCGGGGAAGTCGTTACGCCATTCGTGCAGGTCGGAACTTACCCGACAAGGAATTTCGCTACCTTAGGATGGTTATAGTTACCACCGCCGTTTACCGGCGCTTAAGTTCTCACCTTCGCCCAGAAAACTGGACTAAGCGGTCCCCTTAACGTTCCGGCACCGGGCAGGCGTCAGTCCGTATACATCGTCTTACGACTTCGCACGGACCTGTGTTTTTAGTAAACAGTCGCTTCCCCCTGGCCACTGCGACCCCCACCAGCTCCGAGTGCAAGACTCATCACCAGCAGAGGTCCCCCTTCTCCCGAAGTTACGGGGGCAATTTGCCGAGTTCCTTAACCACAGTTCACCCGATCGCCTTAGTATTCTCTACCTGACCACCTGAGTCGGTTTAGGGTACGGGCCGCCACAACACTCACTAGAGGCTTTTCTCGGCAGCATAGGATCATCCACTTCACCACAATCGGCTCGGCATCACATCTCAGGATTAACGCGCGGCGGATTTGCCTACCGCACTCCCTACATGCTTACCCCAGGACAACCATCGCCTGGGCTGGACTACCTTCCTGCGTCACCCCATCGCTTACCTACTACCCGATCGGATCGAGCGTTCACTCTGACCCCAAGCCCGAAGGCTTTAGGCGAGCTAAGGACTCTTAGCATCACGAGGTTCAGTATGGGCGCATTGAAGCGGGTACGGGAATATCAACCCGTTGTCCATCGACTACGCCTGTCGGCCTCGCCTTAGGTCCCGACTTACCCTGGGCGGATTAGCCTGGCCCAGGAACCCTTGGTCATCCGGCGCGAGGGTTTCTCACCCTCGATTCGCTACTCATGCCTGCATTCTCACTCGCACAGCCTCCACAACTAGATCACTCTGCTGCTTCGCCGGCTGCACGACGCTCCCCTACCCATCAACTCCACATAGGAATCAATGCCACGACTTCGGCGGTGTACTTGAGCCCCGCTACATTGTCGGCGCAGAATCACTTGACCAGTGAGCTATTACGCACTCTTTCAAGGGTGGCTGCTTCTAAGCCAACCTCCTGGTTGTCTCTGCGACTCCACATCCTTTCCCACTTAGCACACGCTTAGGGGCCTTAGTCGGTGATCTGGGCTGTTTCCCTCTCGACTACGAACCTTATCGCCCGCAGTCTCACTGCCACGCTCTCACTTACCGGCATTCGGAGTTTGGCTGACGTCAGTAACCTTGTCGGGCCCATCGGCCATCCAGTGCTCTACCTCCGGCAAGAAACACGCAACGCTGCACCTAAATGCATTTCGGGGAGAACCAGCTATCACGGAGTTTGATTGGCCTTTCACCCCTACACACAGATCATCCCCCAGGTTTTCAACCCTGGTGGGTTCGGTCCTCCACCCAGTCTTACCTGAGCTTCAACCTGCCCATGCGTAGATCACTCCGCTTCGGGTCTACAGCATGCGACTCAAACGCCCTCTTCAGACTCGCTTTCGCTACGGCTCCCCCACACGGGTTAACCTCGCCACACACCATAACTCGCAGGCTCATTCTTCAAAAGGCACGCAGTCACATCACACACCAGCAAGCTGATGTAAGCTCCTACGGCTTGTAGGCACACGGTTTCAGGTACTATTTCACGACCCCTCACCGGGGCACTTTTCACCTTTCCCTCACGGTACTCGTGCACTATCGGTCATCAGGGAGTATTTAGGCTTACCAGGTGGTCCTGGCAGATTCACACAGGATTTCTCGGGCCCCGTGCTACTTGGGATCCCCTCCAGCAGTCCATCCGATTTCGCCTACCCGGCTCTCACGGTCTACGGCGCCCCTTCCCAGAGGCTTCAACTATCAGACAGATTTATCACTGCTTGGCCGACCGGCAGATCGACCCAGAAGGTCCCACGACCCCGGACATGCAACGCCTGCCGGCTATCACACACGCCCGGTTTAGCCTCATCCGCTTTCGCTCACCACTACTCACGGAATCACTCTTGTTTTCTCTTCCTACGGGTACTGAGATGTTTCACTTCCCCGCGTTACCACCAACCGCCCTATACATTCAGGCGGAGGCAACACCACATGACTGGTGCTAGGTTTCCCCATTCGGACATCCCCGGATCAACGTCTGGTTGGCGACTCCCCGAGGCTTAACGCAGCCTCCCACGTCCTTCATCGGCTCCTGATGCCAAGGCATCCACCGTGTGCCCTAAAAAACTTGGCCACAAAGATGCTCGCGTCCACTATGCAAATCTCAAACAACAAACAGCAACCACCTCCAGACCGCGTGATGCGACCCTTCAGTGGCCCTGTACTGAGTCAAACGAGCGCTGCCCGTTTCCTCAGGACCCAACAGTGTGTCCGATGCTTCACGGCTCCTGGCCTGTCGTTCCCACTCCCCGAAGGGCGGTACTAACCAGGCAGCAACCACGCTGCACCGAATAGCCAGTGCTCCACTAGTGAGCTGTCACCCCACCGATCGTGCGCCGGTGACGGGTGAGAGTGCTCCTTAGAAAGGAGGTGATCCAGCCGCACCTTCCGGTACGGCTACCTTGTTACGACTTCGTCCCAATCGCCAGCCCCACCTTCGACCGCTCCCCCCCTTGCGGGTTGGGCCACGGGCTTCGGGTGTTGCCGACTTTCGTGACGTGACGGGCGGTGTGTACAAGGCCCGGGAACGTATTCACCGCAGCATTGCTGATCTGCGATTACTAGCGACTCCGACTTCATGGGGTCGAGTTGCAGACCCCAATCCGAACTGAGACCGGCTTTTAGGGATTCGCTCCACCTCACGGTATCGCAACCCTCTGTACCGGCCATTGTAGCATGTTTGCAGCCCAAGACATAAGGGGCATGATGACTTGACGTCATCCCCACCTTCCTCCGAGTTGACCCCGGCAGTCCCCCATGAGTCCCCAGCACGCCGAAGCGCCTGCTGGCAACATGGAGCAAGGGTTGCGCTCGTTGCGGGACTTAACCCAACATCTCACGACACGAGCTGACGACAGCCATGCACCACCTGTCACCCAGTCCGAAGAGGCCCACATCTCTGCAGGTTTCCGGGTGATGTCAAACCTTGGTAAGGTTCTTCGCGTTGCGTCGAATTAAGCAACATGCTCCGCCGCTTGTGCGGGCCCCCGTCAATTCCTTTGAGTTTTAGCCTTGCGGCCGTACTCCCCAGGCGGGGCGCTTAATGCGTTAGCTCCGGCACGGAGATCGTGGAAGATCCCCACACCTAGCGCCCAACGTTTACAGCGTGGACTACCAGGGTATCTAATCCTGTTCGCTCCCCACGCTTTCGCTCCTCAGCGTCAGGTAAGGCCCAGCAAGCCGCCTTCGCCACCGGTGTTCCTCCTGATATCTGCGCATTTCACCGCTACACCAGGAATTCCACTTGCCCCTACCTACCTCTAGCCGGCCCGTATCCACCGCAGACCCGCAGTTAAGCTGCGGGCTTTCACGGCAGACGCGACCAGCCACCTACGAGCTCTTTACGCCCAATAATTCCGGACAACGCTTGCGCCCTACGTATTACCGCGGCTGCTGGCACGTAGTTAGCCGGCGCTTCTTCTGCAGGTACACGTCAACTTCGTCCCTGCTGAAAGAGGTTTACAACCCGAAGGCCGTCATCCCCCACGCGGCGTCGCTGCGTCAGGCTTCCGCCCATTGCGCAATATTCCCCACTGCTGCCTCCCGTAGGAGTCTGGGCCGTGTCTCAGTCCCAGTGTGGCCGGTCGCCCTCTCAGGCCGGCTACCCGTCGTCGCCTTGGTAGGCCACTACCCCACCAACAAGCTGATAGGCCGCGAGCCCATCCCCAACCGAAAAAACTTTCCACCACCACCCGATGCCGGAGGCGGTCGTATCCGGTATTAGACCCAGTTTCCCGGGCTTATCCCAGAGTCAGGGGCAGGTTGCTCACGTGTTACTCACCCGTTCGCCGCTCGAGTACCCCGAAGGGCCTTTCCGCTCGACTTGCATGTGTTAAGCACGCCGCCAGCGTTCGTCCTGAGCCAGGATCAAACTCTCCAAACAATGTCTGGATTATTCATCCGAGCAAAATCCATCAAGAAAATCTCTTGACGAGGTGTTGCATGAAAATCATGCACTGGCTTTTAACACACTGTTGAGTTCTCAAGAAACGGACGCGTACTTCCTCACCAGGCCCGCTCTCGCGGCCCCCGCTCGGAGGCGTTCATTTCGTCGTTGTGGTCTTAATTCTTTCAGCCGTTCAAGTTCCTGTCAAATTGACCGGACTTGCTCGACCTGCGGGAATTAATCCCTGCCCCCTTTCGGAGACAACCCCTCTAACTTACCAGCCGATCCGAGTGGACGCGCACGCCACACCGCGGTGGTGGAGTCTGGAGGTGGCCCCCGAGTGGAGCCGGCGATCAAGCCGCCCCCGTGGGACTGCTGAACTCTATGTACGCCTACGGGAACCGTCAAATCGGCGGTTCGCCCTGCGCACCCGGGTAAGAACGGGTGCGTGCGAGATCAATCCGTGCCCAGGGCGCTCATCATCCTGGTGGGCATAGCCGCCGGAGTGGTGGTGCTCTTCGGCGTCCGCGAGGTCGCCTCCATCGCCGGCCCCGTGGTGCTCGCGCTGGTGCTCGTCATCGCCGTCTCCCCGGTACGCAACTGGCTCGCGGCCAGGAGCGTCCCGATCTGGCTGCAGGTCGCCGTGCCGTTCCTCATCGTCGTTCTGGTGCTGCTCGGCATGGTCGGCATCCTGACCATCTCGGTCACGCAGCTCGTCACCCTGCTGCCCACGTACGACGACCAGTTCGAGCAGTTGCTCGCCGACTCCGAGCGGTGGGCGGCCGCGCACGGGATCAGCAACGAGGTGCTCAACAAGGGGCTGCAGGCGTTCGACCCGGGGCGGGTGCTGGGGCTGGCGCAGAGCCTGCTCGGGAGTTTGATCGGCATTCTGTCCGCGCTGTTTCTCATCGTGGTGTTGTTGCTGGCGATGTCGCTGGACGCGCCGATGACGGCACGCATTCTCACCACGGGGGAAGGCAGCCGGCCCCAATTGGTGACCGCACTCGCCACGTTCGGCCACAAAACCCGGCGGTATTTGATCGTCTCGACCGTGTTCGGGCTCATCAACGCGATCCTCGACATGGTCGCGCTGTCGTTGCTGGACGTTCCGCTGCCGCTGCTCTGGGGTGTGCTCGCGCTCATCGCCAACTACATCCCGAACGTCGGGTTCGTCATCTCGCTGTTGCCGCCGGCCATGCTCGCCCTGCTCGACGGGGGTGTGCAGACGATGCTGCTGGTGATCGTCGCCTATATCGTCATCAATGTCGTGACGCAGTCGTTCATTCTGCCGAAGTTCCTCGGGGACGCCGTGGGGCTCTCGACGACCATGACGTTCATCTCGCTCATCGTCTGGACATTTGTGCTGGGCCCGCTGGGCGCGATTCTGGCCATTCCGCTGAGCCTGTTGACGCGGGCCTTGCTGATCGACAGTGATCCGAGCGCGAAATGGGTGCAGGCCCTGGTGTCGGGGCGGCTGCCCCGCTGATGAGGCGGGTCAGAGCAGGCGGCTCATCCGTACGCCGCTGAGGCGCTTGACGTCGTTGGCCAGGTGGGCCTGGTCGGCGTAGCCGGCCCTGACCGCCACCTCCGCCAGCGGGGTGCCCGCGCGGGCCAGCCGGATCGCCCGCTGGAAGCGGACGATGCGCTGGAGGGTCTTGGGCGCGTAGCCGAAGGCGAGCAGGCTGCGGCGATGGAGCTGGCGCTCGCTGTAGCCGAGGTCCCAGGCCACCTCCGCCACCGAACGGCCCCTGCTCAGCGCGGTGGCGACGGCTCCGGCGGCAGGGTCGACGGCCGCCGAGGTCATCAGGCGGCTCCCGACCGTCGCCTGGAGGACCTCCAGCCGTGCCTCGACGTGGGCGCGCAGCCGGTGGAACGGCGCCCCTTCCGGTGGTGCGGCGTGCCAGGCCCCGGCAGCCTCGGTGAGCTCGGTCAGGAGGGCGGGCCCGCCGGGCAGGTCGGCCAGCGGCACGCGCCGGTCGCGCAGCTCCTGGAGCGGGACGCCGAAGAAGTCGCCCACCCCGCCAGGCTTGAACCGCACCCCGGCCAGCGTCTCCCCGGCCTCGATCGCCGCCGGCATCGGCCCCGTGTCAGGGCCGGCGACGTACAGGCCCTCGTGCCCCCAGATGAGGTCGACGCACGCGTCGGGCACCACGAGCTGGGTGAAGGCGGTCTCGCTGACGCGATGCCACCCGCAGGCCAGGCGGCCGGCCAGGCCGGCGCTCGGGGGCCGTTCCACGTACATGTCTCCAACGTACGCGAACCCTCCGACAGAAGGCCCTCCGGCAGAAGGCCCTCCGGCAGGAGGCCCTCCGGCAGGAGAAGCGCCTCACGCGGGCAGGCGGCCGTAGGCGCGCAGGGTGTTGAGGTGCTGCAGGGTGACGTAGCCGCCCCATTCGTGCGCCACCAGCGGCGTCCACATCAGCCAGTTCCCGCTCCAGCCGCCGTCGGGCGACTGGGCGGCCAGGAGCCCGTCGAGTCCGGCGTCCAGGACGTCCTGCGTGAACAGCGGCAGCCGCAGCGGGTACGGCGCGAAGTCCAGCGGGAAGTGCACGTGTCCGGGGGCGTTCAGGTCGAAGGTGACGGTGGCGAGGATGGCGTCGCGCAGCCGCGCGAACTCCGACTCCGCGCGCTCCCTGTCGGGCACCCAGTTCAGGAACGTCACCGCCGCGCGAGCCGCGTACGGCTCCAGCTCCCCCGGCACGGACAGCTTCGACCAGCAGAAGTCGGTGGCGGCGTCCAGCCAGGGGTGGGTGACGGCGTGCTTGTGCAGCAGGCCGGCGATGGAGGCGGTGGGGACGAGGCTGCCGGGCGGGTCGTCCTCGGTCTCCCACCAGGGCGCGCGCAGGGTGTCCCGCACCGACGGCAGCACGAACGGCACGCCGCCGTCCCCCGTGGTGATGGAGGACAGGTACTTGCAGGCGGCCGGCACGATCGGCGAGTCGAACGCGCCGAGCTCGTCCAGGATCCAGAACGCCACCTCGACCGGCTCGGGCTGGCTGCCGGGGCCGCGCAGGTCGGGTTCGAGCGCGTTGCCGAAGCCGCCGTCCTCGTTCTGGTAGCAGCTCAGCACCTCCAGCACGCGAGCGCGCGAGCCGCCCCTGAACAGCGCCTCGAAGCGG
Source organism: Nonomuraea rubra (assembly GCF_014207985.1). NCBI lineage: Bacteria > Bacillati > Actinomycetota > Actinomycetes > Streptosporangiales > Streptosporangiaceae > Nonomuraea > Nonomuraea rubra. The sequence goes on from NZ_JACHMI010000001.1 coordinate 10,334,570, forward strand.
AGCCTGTCGATCAGTCTCGCGTGGTGGTGCAGGTACAGCTCGGCCCGGTCGAGCAGGTCCATGACGGCGGTCCTTCCGCTAGGGGTGTCGCCCTCGAAGCTATCCACCTGCCCGCGCCGTTCTCTTGTAACAATCGGACGCGTGGAGCAACGGCGCCGGCGTCGGTGACGAGCCCGAGGCGCGTCTCCTGCCGCACCTGCGCGCCGTGCCCGGCTGGCGGGTGCTGGGCGAGTGATCGCGGAGCCGACCTTCCTGGTACGGCAGGCGGGCGGCGACACGTACGAGTGCGTGACGGGCGTGATGCCCGGCGACCCTCCGGGGATCTACAAGTCGCACGGGCACCTCGTCCGCGTCATCGTGGTCACCGGCTAGGGCGCGGCCAGCGCCTCCGTGGGGGACATCCGGGCCGCGCGGACCGCCGGGTAGAAGCCGGCGACGCCGCCGATGACGAGCGTGGCCAGCACCCCGCCCACCATGGCCCAGACCGGTACGATCGCCGGCCAGCCCTGGATGCCCGCGTACGCGGCCGTGACGCCGATGCCGAGCAGCACCCCGCCGACGCCCCCGATGGCCGACAGCAGCAGCGACTCGGCGAGGAACTGGACGCGGACCTGCCCGCGGGTGGCTCCCAGGGAGCGGCGCAGGCCGATCTCCGCGCGGCGCTCCAGTACGGAGATCACCATCGTGTTGGCCACGCCCACGCCGCCGACCAGCAGCGCGACGCCGCCGAGGCCGAGCAGGAGGGCGTTCAGGGTGGCGTCGGTGGCCTGCTTGGCGGCCAGCACGTCGGAGGGGCGGGAGACCTCGACCTCGTTGGGCTGCTCGGGGTTGGCGGTGGCGGCGAGCACGCCGCGTACCTCGACGACGTGCGCCTCCTGGGCCCTGGCGTAGATGGTGGTCGCGTACCCGTCGAAGCCCAGCCGTTCCTCCGCGGCGGGCCAGCCGACCAGGGCGGCCGAGTCGAGCTCGGGCGCGAGCGGGGCGGGGGCGAGCACGCCGACGACGGTGAACCACTGGCCGCCGAGCCAGACCCGCTGGTCGGGGCCCGCGTGGACGACGCCGAGCCGGTCGGCGGCCTTGGTGCCGAGCACGGTGGCCGGGTAGCCGTGGGTGGCCTCGTTCAGCCAGGTGCCGGAGGCGAGGCCGGCGCCGACGTCCTCGATCAGGTCGAGGCGGGCGGCGGTGACGGAGATGCTGCCGGTCTCGGCCTCGGGGACGTGGTCGTTGCGGTAGACCTTGGCCTTGGTGGTGCCGGTCGCGGTGACGGCGGTGACGGGGGCGATCTGGCCGATCATGCCTTCGGCCTCGGCCGGCAGGTGCGACGCCTCGCCGAACAGGGTGTTGCCGGGTGACACGGTGAGCAGGTTGGTGCCGAGCGCGGCGAGCTGGCGGTTGAGGTCCTCCTGGCTGGAGGCGGAGATGCCGACGACGCCGAGCATGGCGGCGATGCCGATGGCGATGCCGAGCGCCGACAGGAACACGCGCAGCGGCCGGGCGCGCAGGCCCGCCCCGCCGACCCTGATGACGTCGCGGGGGCGCAGCCGGGCGGGGACGAGGACGGTCATGCGCGTACTCCGTCCAGGACGCGGCCGTCGAGCATCTCGACCTGGCGGGGCAGGGAGGCGGCGATGTCGCGGTCGTGGGTGATGACGACCACGGTGGTGCCGGCCGCGTTCAGCTCGCGCAGCAGCGCCATCACCCCGGCCCCGGATCGGGAGTCGAGGTTGCCGGTCGGCTCGTCGGCCAGCAGCAGCCGCGGGTTCCCGACGACGGCGCGGGCGATGGCGACGCGCTGCCGCTCGCCGCCGGACAGCTCGTGCGGCCGGTGGCCGGCCCGGTGCCCGAGCCCGACGCGTTCCAGCGCCTCGTACGCGCGTGACCGCCGCTCGCGGAGCGACGGGCCCGCGTACAGCAGGCCGTCGGCCACGTTGTCCAGCGCCGGCACCCCGGCGGCCAGGTGGAACTGCTGGAAGACGAAGCCGATGACGTTCGCGCGCAGGGCGGAGAGCTGCCGGTCGGTGAGCGTGAGCACGTCGTGCCCGGCGATGCGGACGGTGCCGCCGGAGGGCCGGTCGAGGGTGCCGAGCATGTTGAGCATGGTCGACTTGCCGGAGCCGGACGGGCCGACGATGCCGACGAGCTCGCTGTGGTCGATGCCCAGCGAGACCCCGCGGAGCGCGGCCACGTCGCCGTAGTGCCTGCTGACGTCGAGCAGTTCGGCGATCACTTGGGCACCGCCACGGTGGCGCCTTCCGGCACGCCCTCGACCTCGACCTTGCCGTCGGCGAACATGCCCACCTCGACCGCGACGTAGCCGGTGGACGCGCCCTCCACGACCTGGACGCCGTAGCCGCCCTCGGCCAGGGCGAGCAGCGCTCCGACGGGTACGGCCAGCACGTTCTCGCGCCGTTCCGAGACGATGGTGACGTCCACGGGGGCGGCGTCGTACGGCTTCTTCAGCCCGCTCACCGACACCTTCACCTCGACGGTGGTGACGGTGTCGTTGCCGCTGGTCGTCTCGGTGGCGACCTTGCCCACGCTCTTGACCTCGCCCTTCACGGTGGCGCCGTCGGGCAGCTCGACGGTGGCCCGCATGCCCTTCCTGACGAGGTGCTCGTCGGCGACGTCCAGGGCGACGCGCACCTCGCGGGTGGTGCCGGTGGTGTCGAGCACGGGCCCGCTGGCGGTGTCGCCGAGTGCCTTGCGCAGCTCGGCGACGCGGATGCGGCCGTCGGCCACGACGACGTCGCCCGGCTGGACGGTGCCGGTGACGTCGAGACCGAGGTCCTCCTGCCAGTCCTCGACCGCCTCCCTGGTGGCCCAGGTGAACTCGTCGTCCACGTCGAAGCCGTCGTAGCCGAGCTTGTCCAGGTTGCGTTCGAGCAGCTCGACGTCCTTGCCCTCGACGCCGTCGCGCAGCTCACGGTACAGGGGCATGGTGCCGTACAGGAGGGGGCGGCGGTCGGCGTCCACGCTGTAGACGGCGTGGCCCCTGGTGATGACGGAACCCTCGGCGGGCAGCCAGGTGATCGTGCCCTGGGACTTGGCGCTGACCGTGAGGGGGTCGCCGTAGCCGAGGGTGCCGTCCACGGTCTTGGTCTCGGTGAGCGTCGTGCGGGTCACCTGGGCGGTGGCCGGAGGGGTGCGGCCCGCGACGGCGGTGCCCGCGCTGTCGCCGCCGAAGCCCACGGCGGCGGCCGCGACGGCGGCGGCGAGCAGCGCGGCGCCGCCCGTCCAGGCCAGGGCCCGGATCGGGCCGCGCCGTCGCGGCGGCAGGGCGCGCAGGGCGGGCCCTGGCGCGCGCGGGGCCTCCTCGACCTTCGTCACTGGCCCGCTCCCCTCTTGGGGAAGGAGCCCCGGCAGGCCTCGAAGGCCTTCTGGAACGCGGGGTCGTCGCGCTTGATCGACCCCGCGCCGCCGCCGAAGGTCCCGTCGGGGTTGGGGTCGGGCATGTTCACGCCGTTCTCCCGCATGCACTTGGCGAACTCGCGGAGCAGCTCGATGTCCTCCGGCGTGCTCTGCTTGCGGTCCTTGAACGGGGACAGGTGGCGGCAGGCCTCGATGGCCTTCTTCGTCTTGCCGTCGGCGCCCTTCTCGGCGATCACGGCGAGGCCGCCGCTGCCGTCCGGGCCCGGGTCCTCCATGGGCACGCCGTGCTCGCGCATGCACTGGGCGAACTTCCTGCCCTGCTCCTGCGGGTCGGCCGAGGCGGTGGCGGTGGGCGAGGAGGTGGGCGTCGCGCTCGTGGCGGTCACCGAGGCGACGCCGGTGCCGCTCTGCTGGCTGCCGCAGCCGGCCGCCGCCAGGGCGGCGAGGAGGGCTGCGGCGAGGAGTGTCCGTGTCATGCCTCCGAATGTGCCGAGCGCCGTTCAGAGCGGGCTCGGAGTCACCTCGGAGCCAGGTAGGAGTACGCGGAACGCGGCGCCCCTGCCGGGCGCGGTGTCGAGCTCGACGCGGCCGCCGTGGGCGCGCACGATCGCGGAGACGATGGCCAGGCCGAGCCCGGCGCCGCCGTCGGCCCTGGATCTGCCCTGGCCGACCCGGTAGAGACGGTCGAACAGGCGTGGCACGTGCTCGGGCGGCACGCCGGGCCCGGTGTCGGCCACCTCCAGCACGCCCAGGTGCCCGATGCTGCCGACCTTGACGGTGATGGACGCCTCGGCGGGGGTGTGGCAGAGCGCGTTGCCGATGAGGTTGGCGGCGACCTGGCGCAGGCGGGCCTCGTCGCCCACGACCGAGACGGGGGTGAGCCTGCCGTCCAGCCCGGCCAGCCTGACCTGGCGTTCCGGCACGCGGACGCGGGCGTCGCGGATGGTGTCGGCGGCGACCTCCAGCAGGTCCACGGGCCGGCGGTCCAGCGGGCGTTCCTCGTCGAGCTGGGCGAGCGTGAGCAGGTCGTCGACCAGGACGCTCATCCTGGCGGCCTCGTCCTCGATCCTGCGCATGGCCTCGTCGGCGTCGCCGCCACCCCTGCGGTGCAGCTCCGCGAAGCCGCGTACGGAGGTCAGGGGGGTGCGCAGCTCGTGGGAGGCGTCGGCGAGGAAGCTGCGCATGCGGGCCTCGGAGCCGGTCCTGGCGGCGATCTCGGACTGGAGGCGGTCGAGCATGACGTTCATGGCGGCGGCCAGGCGGCCGGGCTCGGTGCGCGGGTCCGCGGCGAGCACGCGGCGGGCGAAGTCGCCGCGGGCGATGTGCCCGGCCGTGGCCTCCATCCTGGTCAGGGGACGCAGGCCGAGGCGTACGACGGCGTTGGCGCTCAGCCCGATCAGGAGCAGCACCACGGCGCTGACGGCGAAGGCGATGGCGATGGCCGCGGTCTGGGTCTGCTCCAGCCCGGCGAGCGACTGGGCGAACACCAGGAGGTCGCCGTCGGGCAGCGCGGCGGCGCGGATCCGCCAGGAGGGGCCGCTGGAGCCGGGCACGGTGTAGTTGACGCCGACCTCGATCTCGCCGATGACGGGGCGCGGCTGGCCGTCGTCGGCGGAGCTGCTGGATTGCAGCGAGCCGTCAGGGTTGTAGATCATGATGCGCTGGACGGCGGCGATCCGCTTGGCGATCACGTCGTTGAGCGTGACGGGCATCCTGGTGAACGTCGTGACGGCCTTGGTGCTCAGGACCCTGGTGATCTGCTGGAGCTCGCCGTCCACGCGGTCCATCAGGTGGTCGCGCAGCAGCGCGATGCCGACGACGTTGGAGAGCACGAGGCCGAGCGTGGCGAGCCCGAGCACGGCCATGACGAGGCGGGAACGCAGGCTCCAGGCTTTCATCGCGGGGTCCTCAACGTGTAGCCGACGCCGCGCACGGTGTGGATGAGCTGCGGCTCGAACTTGTCGATCTTCTTTCGCAGGTAGTAGACGTACGACTCGACGATGCTGGAGTCGCCGTCGAAGTCATAGCGCCAGACGCTGTCGAGGATCTGCGCCTTGCTGACCACCCGGCCGGCGTTGGCGAGCAGGTATTCGAGCAGGTTGAACTCGGTGGGCGACAGGTCGACCGGCACGCCGGCCCTGCGTACCTCGTGGGCCTGCGGGTCCAGCTCCAGGTCGGCGTAGCGCAGTACGTCGGGCTCGGGGGCGGCGCGGCTGCGGCGCAGGATGGCGCGGATGCGCAGCACGACCTCCTCCAGGCTGAACGGCTTGGCCACGTAGTCGTCGGCGCCCAGCGTGAGCCCCTGCACGCGGTCCTCGACCCGGTCGCGGGCGGTCAGGAACAGCACGGGGACGCTCTCGCCGAGCCGCCTGGCGACCTCGAACCCGTCGAAGTCCTCCAGCATCACGTCGAGCACCACGATGTCGGGCCTGAACTCCCTGGCGGCCGTCACCGCCTCCGCGCCCGTCCCGGCGGTCCTGACGTCGAACGAGACCAGACGCAGGGTCTGGGAGAGCAGGGCGCGGATGTTCGGCTCGTCGTCCACGACGAGCACCCTGGCCGGTCGGTCCATGCTCCAAGGTTTACCCGAGCCAGTTCAAAGCGGGCTCAAAGCGTTTATTCGGTTGCCCGTCCGCAGGCGCGCCGCCTAGCGTGATCCGCATGTCATGCATGTTCACCTGCCAGGTTTTCATCCGCATCCGCCGCGGCCGGGCTCTGGCCCGCTAGCGGACGCGGTGACTTCTCACACCTGAGCCGAGCGTCCGCAGGCGCGCCCAGGGCCCTTCGAGACCCGTTCATCTCGAGGACCCGGAAGGGCAGTGCTGTGGCGCAGAATTTCGCGCACGGAAACTATTCACACACCCAGAAGAAGGCCAGGAAAGGCGGCGGTGGCGGTCGCACGCCCGTTGACCGGGCGCGGCGCGAGCTGTCGCAGAACTTCCTGGTCGACAGGCATGCCGTCGACCTGATGATCAAGGCGGCCGCGCCGGAGGGGCTGGTGCTGGAGCCCGGCCCCGGCGAGGGCGTGCTCACCCTGGCGCTCGCGGAGGCGGGCGCGCGGGTGATCGGCTACGAGCTCGATCCGCGGCTGGCCGGGCGGCTGGCCTCGCGTACGCGCGGCGACTCCAGGATCGACGTGGTCAGGGGCGACTTCACCACGGCGCGGGCACCGCGCGAGCCGTTCGCGGTCGTGGGGAACATCCCCTACTCCGTCACGTCGAAGATCGTGGACTGGTGCCTGCGGGCGCCGGCCCTGACCTCGGCGACGCTGCTCACCCAGCGGGAGTACGCCCGCAAGCGCACCGGCGACTACGGCCGGTGGAGCCTGGTCACGGTGGAGTCGTGGCCGTGGTTCGACTGGCGGCTGGGCGACACGGTCGGCAGGGAGAGCTTCCGCCCGGTGCCGTCGGTCGACTCGGCGATCCTGCGCCTGGAGCGCAGGCCGGAGCCGCTGGTGCAGGACCGCCGCTCCTACCAGGAGCTGGTGGAGCTGGGCTTCGGCGGGGTGGGCGGCTCGGTGCGGGCCTCGCTGAAGCCCCGCTACGACGGCGTGGACGCCGCGCTGGCGGCGGCCGGGGTGGCCCGCGACGCCGTCGTGGGCCACGTCCACCCTGACCAGTGGGTCACGTTGTGGGGGCGCCTATGCCGGTGACCTGACGCGGGAGGGACGACCGCGCCCCCGGGGCCGCCGCGATGTGGCGGTCCCACGGCATGGCCAGCAGGAGGATCGGCAGCAGCACGATCGACGCCCGCGACCAGTACGTGTGCTGCAGCCACCACCCGTTGACGTCGAACTGCGTCATGACGAGGTAGCCGTAACCCGACCACAACGAGACGCCGATGATGGCCGGCCAGGCGAACCGGGTGGGCCTGGCCACCAGGAACGGCATGAACCACAGCAGGTACTGGGCGCCGAGCCGGGGCGTCACGACCATGAAGATGAGCAGGATGGCCGTGGTCATGTCGATCGGGTCGGCCCGGCGCCACCAGAGGACGGCGAGGATGACGCAGACGTAGATGAGGTTGGTGCCGAACGAGGCCATCTCGGGCTCCAGGGACCAGCTGCCCTCGGTGAACCACGGCGTCCAGCCCCATTCGCCCACGATGGGCCGGATGTCGCGGATGGTGTCGATGACCGCCGGGAGCTGGTTGATCGACGTGCCCGCGAAGATCGGCAGCGTCACGAAGAAGAAGATCGGGACCAGGCCGGTGGTGAACAGGGCGGCGATCCGGGCGCGCAGGTTCGGCAGGAGCAGCAGGAAGCCGGGGATCAGCCAGATCGGCCAGCTCTTGGCGCACAGTGCCAGGCCCATGAGCACGCCGGCCAGCAGACCGCGCTTGAGGTGGGCCCGGTCGCCGGGGCCGGGCAGCAGCGCCCGGTGCAGCATGCCGCCGCGGCCGATCACCCGGGGCACGGAGGCCCGCACGCCGTACGCGGCCACGCCCGCGCGCACCTTGGCCACCACGTCGGTGACCAGGCCCGGCCTGTCGGGGTCGCCGGGGCCCCTGGCCACCACGAACGCGGCCACGCCGAACACCAGCGCGACGGGCTCCACCTGGCCATGGACGGAGGCGATGAGCACGGCGAGCGGGTTGAGCGCGTACTGCAGGGCGCGCAGCGACGCCTTGGGGCCGCCGGCCAGCTTGGCGACGAGCGGGATGAGCACGATGTCGGCGACCACGGTGACCAGGCGGCCGGCGTACTCCCACGGGATGCCCAGCCACAGCAGGATGCCGTACACGTACGGGATGGTCGGCAGGAAGTGCCAGCCACCCTCGCTCGCGAGCACGGGGTCCTCGCCCCGCAGCACGGCCTCGCCCGCGGGCTTGAAACTCTCGACGAAGTCGACCGGCTGCCAGCTGTCGATGGCCGAGGTGTACATGATGAGCACGCGGACGGCGACGCCCACGAGGATCGCGACCGCGAGATGCGGACGCCAATCACGCCATTGAGCGACAAGGGCGAGCACGACACCGGCGACGAGGACGATCCCCGTGAGAACTGCGTAATCCATGGCGGCCTCTAGCCTGCCGTAACCAGAGGACTACTGCCACCAGGGCTTCCAATTCTTATCCCCGACATGCCGACACGTATCCCGATACGACATCACCGTCTGTGTTGAACTTTTTCCATGGGGGGATCGCAGGTCAACCAGGCACTGGTCAGGCTCTACTTCGAGGTGAGAGATGGGTTGCGCGACCCGGTCGCGGCCTGGGCGAAACTCACAGGGAACTCACAGCTCTACCAGCGCGCCCGCGGCGAGCGGCGGGTGCCGCTGGACGACGCGACGGCCGCGGAGCTGACGGCGGCGGCGATGGCGTACACGGCGGCCTGTCACGGGGCCGAGCAGGTGGCGGCACTGGCCACCTCGCCGCTGGCGCGGGTGGTCGGCGGGCTCGGCGGCGCGGTGCTGACCGAGCACCCGTGCGCGCCCGAGCAGGTGCTGGGGCCCCGGTTCGCGGGCCCGGGGGCCGACGACTGGGCGCGAGCGGCGCACGTGCTGCTGTGGGGCGAGAACAACCGGCTCGTCCGGACGGCGGACACGCCGTGGGTGATCGCCGGGCGGTACAAGGGGCAGAAGGTGGTCGCGATCGGCACGCACCCGACGCGGCTGTCCGACGAGACGCTGGTGGTGCGGCCCGGCACGGACGGGGCGCTGGCGATGGCCATGGGGCACGTGCTGCTCAAGGAGTTCTTCCTGGACAGGACGCCGTTCGCCGCGCACGCCATGGAGCGCACCGATCTGCCGTTCCTGGTGCGGCTGCGGGAGCGCGAGTCGGGGTACGTGCCCGGCGGGCTGACCGGCGGCGCGTACGGGCGGCTCAGCCTGTACGGGGCGGAGGCCGTGGAGGTCCTGCTGCCGCGCTTCGACTACGGGCCCGGGGTGCTGCGGCGCGGCGTGCCGGTGCTGCGGGACGGCGGCGAGCTGGTGACGACCGTGTTCGATCTGCTGCTGGCCGCCTACGGGGTGGCGCGGCCCGGGCTGCCGGGCGTGTGGCCAGGCGGGTACGAGGACCGCGCGGAGCCGTACACGCCCGCCTGGCAGGAGGCGTACACGGGGGTGGCCGCGTCGCGGGCGCTGAAGACGGCGCGGGAGCTGGGGGTGACGGCGGAGAAGACCGGTGGCCGGTGCGTGATCGTGCCGGGACGGCTGGAGACGCCGCACGCCGACACCGCCTACCGGGCGATGCTGGCGTTGCTGGTGCTGACCGGGTGCGGCGGCGGGTGGGCGCAGGCGGGGCAGGAGGGGATCCCGCTGGTGCCGTACCTGTGCCTGCACGCGTGCGGCGAGGACCGCTCCGACGTGGGCGCGCTGAGCTGGGCGCTGGCGGAGGGCCTGTTCGCGCGCAGGTCGGCGCGCTCGGTGCTGCTGGAGGCGGTGGCGGACGGCTGGCCGATGGCACCGCCGCCGCGCGTGCTGGCGCTGCCGCGGCCCATCTACCCGCTGCCGCCGGGCGTGGACCTGCTGATCGGGCCGGACGAGCACTGCGACCTGTCGCCGCCCGACCCCGAGCTGGTGGCCGCCGCGCTGGCCAGGATGGCCGGCGGGACACCCCCGGCCGAGGCCGGCGGCGCGGCCGCGGCCGGGCGGATGCGGCTGCTGGTGGATCACGCCTGGATGCACGAGTACGGCGAGGCGCTGCCCACCTACCGCCCGCCCGGCCTGGGCCTGCCGGTCAAGCCGACGCAACTGGTCAGGTGAGCCTGTCCAGGTACGCCCGATGGTTACGGGAGAACTCGTGCCCGTTGTACCGGTCCCAGTTGATCGACCAGGTCATCAGCCCGCGCAGGTTCGGGTAGACCCCGCGCGGCCGGTACGTCCCGCAGTTGCTCCCCTTGGCCAGGCAGTCGAACGCCTTCTGCACCTCCGCGACGCTGGTGAACCCGTTGCCCGCGTTGACCGAGGCGGGCAGCCCGATGGCCACCTGCTCCTGGCGCAGCGGCGGGAACACGTTGGCCGGGTTGCCCATGATCGGGAAGCCGGCCAGCAGCATGTCCGTCATGGCCACGTGGAAGTCGTGCCCGCCCATCGTGTGGTACTGGTCGTCGAGGCCCTTGATCGGGCCCGAGTTGTAGTCCTGCACGTGGAGCAGGGTCAGGTCGTCGCGCATGGCGTGGATGACGGGCAGGTAGGAGGCGCTCCTGTTGTCGGCCGCGCCGTTCGGGCCGGGGCCGTAGAACTGGTAGCCGAGCTGGACGAAGAACGTCTCCGGGGCCATGGTCAGCGTGAACTTCGCGCCGTAGCGGCTCTTGAGCGTCTTCAGCGCGGAGATGAGGTTGACGATGACCGGGGTGGTGGGGGCGGCGAGGTTCGTGTCGCCGGGGTCGAGGTAGAGGGAGTGGCCCTCGAAGTCGATGTCCAGGCCGTCGAGGCCGTACCTGTCGATGATCGCGGAGACCGACTCGACGAACTTGTCGCGGGCCGCCGTCGTGGTGAGCTGCACCTGGCCGTTCTGGCCGCCGATCGAGATCTGCACCTTCTTGCCCTGGGCCTGCTTCGCCCTGATGGCGGCGACGAAGTCGGCCTCGGGCTCGACGTTGGGGCACTCGGCGGCCGGGCACTGGCGGAACCTGATGTCGCCGGAGGTGACGGTGGTGGGCTCGCCGAAGGCGAGGTTGATGACGTCCCACTCGTTCGGCACGTCGCTCATCCGGATGTATCCGGATCCGTTGGCGAACGAGGCGTGCAGGTAGCCGACCAGGACCCGCTTCGGCAGGTCACCTCCTGGACCGCCGCCGCCGCTGGTCGTGGTGCCGGTGACCGGGGCGGAGTAGGCCGAGCAGTTGCCGGCGGCGTCGCAGGCCCTGACGCGGAAGGAGTAGGACGTCTGCGCGGTCAGGCCGGTCGCGGTGTGGCCGGTTCCGGACACCGCCGTCGGGGTGCCGCTGTTCCTGGACACCTCGTAGCGGGTCACGCCGGCGTTGTCGGTCGAGGCCGACCAGGACACGTTCAGGCTGGAGGCGGTCGCGCCGCCGACCGTCACGTTGCCGGGCACGGTCGGCGCCTGCGTGTCAGGGGTGCCGCCGGGGCCGTCGAGCACCACGTCGTCGGCCAGGTAGGCCCCTTGCCCGTACCAGCCGTTGACGTGGATCGTCACCGACGTGGTGGACGCGCCCGTGGTGAAGGACGTCCTGAGCTGGCTCCACTGACTGCCGGGAGCGCCCCACGTGCTGGCGTTGACGCCTGTTCCCGTCGCACCCAGAAAGACGTAATTGCCTTGCACCCAGGCCGAGAGCTGGTAGGTCGTGTTCGGCTGGACGGTGACCGCCTGCTGGCAGCGGGCCAGGTCGTTGCCCTGCGGAGTCGCCTGCAGCGCACGGGTGCCGCCGTGCACGGGGGACGACACGGCCTGGGCTCCCGAGCAGGTCCAGCCGGTCAGGCCGTCCTCGAAGCCCGGATTTATCGCGATATTGGCGGCGAAAGCGGGAGAGGCGTGGAGGGCGAGGAGGGCGGCGGCGAGCAGGACCGCCGGGGCTCGGAGTTTCATGGGTTTCCTCACTGCGGCCCACCCCCCGGGGTCGGGGGGCGGGCCGCTCAGCGGGTCAGAAGCCCGCGGTGATGCGGGTGAACTCCCAGTCGGACTGCGCGATGCCGCTGCAGTTCGAGACCACGCCGCCGCCGGGGCAGGGGCGGTCGCGGTTGACGGCCCAGTAGGCGAGCCTGGTCAGGCCCTTGGAGTTGGCCCAGTCGCGGATCTGGGTCCAGGTGCCGGGAGAGGTCAGCTCCTGCTGGTCGGACAGGCCGTTCATGCCGGAGATGCCCATGTGCGCGTACGCCTGGGCGTCGGTCCAGCCGTACGCGCTCTTGAGGGCGTTCTTCAGGCCCTCGGAGGCGTTGACGGTGTCCTGGTAGATGTTGGAGCTGCCGAAGTCGAACGGCATGATCGTGAAGTTGTCGATCGGCACGGCCAGCGCCCTGGCCTGGTTGATGAGGCGGATGCCGTGGCTGTTCGGGCCGGTCCTCGTGGTGCCGAAGGTGACGACGACCTTGACGTTCGGGTTGTTCTGCTTGACGATCTTGAGCCCGTTCAGGATGCGGTCCTGGACGGTGTAGTTCTCGAACTCGTCGGTGTTCTCGATGTCGAAGTCGACGACGGCCGGGCCGACGGCGTTGATGACCTGCTGCACCGCGTTGGCGTACGCCTGCGGGGTGCTGCAGTTGGGGCCGAGCTTGTTGCCCGACCAGCCGCCGAAGGAGATCTGGACGCTGCCGCCCTTCGACTTGATCGTGTTGATCGCCTGCTGGTCGGCGCCGCCGGTCAGCGCGCGCTGGCCGTCCCAGGCCGGGGTGCAGCCGCCGCTGGACAGGATGAACGCCATCGTGAACGACTTCACGCCGGTCGCGTCCATGACCGTGCCGGGGTTGGGCGGGTTGCCCCAGCCCATGTAGAGGTACGGGGCGCCGGGCATCCGGGTGGGGTTCGGGTTGCCGCCGCCGGTGGAGGTGGTGGCGGTGACGGAGTTGCTGACGCCGGACAGGTTGCCTGCCGCGTCGCGGGCCCGGACGGTGTAGGTGTAGCTGGTGCTCGCGGCGCGGCCGGTGTCGGTGAAGGAGGTGCCGGTCGCGGTCGTGACGAGGGTGCCGCCGCGGTAGACGTTGTAGCCGGTGACGCCCACGTTGTCGCTGGAGGCGTTCCAGGCCAGGGAGACGCTGCTGGAGGTGACGCCGGTCGAGCGGAGGTTGCCGGGCACGGACGGCGCCGTGGTGTCGTTGCCCCCGCCGCCCGATCCCTGCTTCCACAGGGCGGGTACGTTCGGCGGCTCCCAGCCGGGCTGGGAGGTGTGGGCCTGCAGGCACACGTAGTCCACGCCGTTGTAGGTGACGACCGCGCCGGTGGCGTAGGAGGTCCACGGCGCCCAGGCCGCGGCCAGCTGCTGTACCGCGCCGTACGCCGCGGGGGCGGAGGCGGTGAGCCCGGCGCCGGTCAGCGCGAGGGCCAGGCCGGCCACCCAGGCGATGAGTCTGCTGCGAAATTTCATGGCATTCCCTGGAGGTGGGGCTTGACGGTCTTGGAGAACTGCCAGTTGTTGCTCGCGTCCCAGTTGATGGACCAGGTCATCGCGCCCCTGATGTCCGGGTAGGCGCGCGGTGGCACGAAGGTCCCGCAGCTGGTGCGCTTGGCCAGGCAGTCGAGTGCCTGGTTGACGAGGGACGGCGCGACGACACCGCCGCCCGCGGCGCCGGGGCCGGCGGGCAGGCCCAGGGCCACCTGGTCGGGGCGCAGGCCGTTCTCCAGCTGGATGCAGGCCAGGGCGGTCATGAAGTTGACCGACCCCTGCCCGTACGCCTGGGCCTGGTCGCAGCCGAGCATGGAGCCGGAGTTGTAGAACTGCGTGTGGACGACCGTGAGGATGTCCTTGATGGACAGGGCGAGCTTGAAGTACTCCATCCCGGTCGACTGCATGTCGATGGTCTGCGGGGCCATCGTGATGATCAGGTCGGAGCCGGCCTTGGCGCGCAACGACCTGAGCGCCTGGGCCATGTAGGTGGCGTTGAGGCCGTTCTCGAGGTCGATGTCCACGCCGTCGAAGCCGTAGCTCTGCATGAGCGCGTACACCGAGTCGGCGAACCGCGTGGCCGCGGCGGCGCTGGCGACCTGCACCCGGCCGGCCTCGCCGCCGACCGACAGGATCACCTTCTTGCCGCGCTGGTGAAGGGCGGCGACGTCGGCCCTGAACTGGGCGTCGGTGTAGCCGCCGACGGCCGTGGCGAGCCCCGGGTCGACCGAGAAGACGACCTCTCCGGCGTTGGCCGTGGCCTCGCCGAAGGCGATCGCGACGAGGTCGTACTCGTTCGGCACGGCGGAGAGCTTGAGCTCGACGGCGGGGTTGACGAAGTTGTGCCAGTAGCCGGTGAGGAAGTGCCTGGGCAGGGTCCCGCCGCCGCCGGTGCAGCCGGTGGTGGTGGCGGTGGCGTCCCGGCCGGGCGACTCGCCCTGCGCGTTGTACGCCTTGACCGTGTAGGTGTGCGTCTCGCACGCGGCGAGCCCGCTGATCGTGGCCGTGGTGCCGGTGGTGGTGGCCTTGACGGCCGTGCCCTCGTAGACGCGGTAGCCGGTCACCGTGCCGCCGGCCGCGCCCCAGCTCAGGGTGATCGCGCTGCCGGTCGTGGTGGCGGTGACGGCTCCCGGCGCGCCGGGCACGCCGGGCTGGGTGCCGCCGCCGCAGGAGGAGCCGTTCAGCGTGCAGCCGGTGATGCCGGGGAAGTTGCCGGGGCTGCCGTTGAAGCCGAAGCTGGCGCTGGCCCCCGGCGCGAGCGGGGAGGCCCAGCTCGGGTTGGTGAACATGTAGTGCTGGCCGTTCCTGGTCATCACCGCGTCCCAGGCGGAGGGGATGGTGAAGCCGGACGGCACGTCGAACTGGACGTTCCAGCTCGGCAGGGCGGTGGTGGTGCCGTTGGTGACGGTGACCTTGCCTTCGAAGCCGGAGCCCCAGTCGGCGACCTTGACGAAGGTCGCGGTGGCGGAGGCGGCGTGAGCAGGCAGGGCTTGGAGGCCGAGTGCGAGGGTCGCTAGCGCTAAGACGATCGCGCGTAGTCTCACGGTTCTTCCTTTGGAGGTGTGCGTGCCGTACGGCTTGCACCGGGGGGTGAGAGCGCAAGCCGTACGGCACGGCCCGCGGAGGTGAAACACGGGCCTTGGGGGGTGTCGGCGCGACTAACCTTGCAGCGGTTGTTAGGTTTTGTCCGATTGATGATTACTTTTAGGAAAGTTTCCTAAGAGTTGTCGCGATCGTAGCTTTGACAACGGAGGCTTACAAGACCCAAACACGACTCCGCCGCACGGGGGCCGGAATCCCGTGCGGCGGAGTGGTGGTGGCGGGTTACGGTTGCTGGGTGATCCGGACGTCGTCCACGCCGGCCTCGACCAGGGAGGCCCCCGAGGCGTCGGCGGCGTCGACCACGATGCGGACGGTCTGGCCGGCGAACGCGTTCAGGCTCGACGAGGCCGTGGCCCACGAGCCGTTGCGGTTCGAGGCGGCGCCCGCCTGGTTGAACACCGTGGCGGTCGTGCTCCCCACCACGCGGACCCGGAGGTAGTCGGCGCTGGAGGCGTTCGAGCCGTGCGCCAGGTACCACGAGAACGACAGGTTCAGCGCGCCCGTGGACGGCAGCGTGATCGGCGGCGACTGGATCGAGGTGGTGCCACCGTCGATGTCGTACGCACCTGCCGAGGAGCCCGCCAGCCGGCCCGTGACCAGGTCGTTCGTGCCGCTGACCGTGGTGCCGAGCTGCTTGGCGCCGCTGGACGTGGTGGCCTCCGGGTCACCGCGCTCCCACTGGCCGAGGGTGGCGGTGTCGGTGGCGGCCGGGTTCGCGGTCCAGCCCGTGGCCGTCTCGAACGTGTCCGACCAGACGGTGATCGGCGGGTTGCCGGTGCCGCAGTACTGGGCCTCCTTGCCGATGATGCGGTAGACGCAGTCGGAGTACTCCAGGAAGCGCAGCACCGCCTCCCTGTTGCGGGTCGTCTGGGGGACGATCTGCTCGTCCGGCGGGTAGAAGCCCGGGCTCGAACCGGTCGGGTACATCTCGAAGGTGAAGCTGAAGATCTTGTAGACGCCCCACATCCAGTCGTCGATGGTGCCGTCGGTGATGTAGAGGTCGCTGGCCTGCTCGGGCGTGTACCCGTTGGTGGAGGCCATGTTCTGGCCGAGGGTGGCGTGCGCGTCCCGGTCGTCCTGGGTCAGGCCGGGGGCGGTGTCGTTGAAGGTGTAGCCGTAGGGCCACAGGATCAGCTCGCTGTAGGTGTGCCAGTCGATGTGCGACTTGATCTGCTGGACGCCGCCGACCACGCGGCTGCGCACCCAGTTGGCCGCCGCCCTGACCTCGGGCGCCGACTCGGCGCTCGCGCCCCGGTACGTCTCGCTGGACGTCGAGCCCGAGGAGCCGCCGCAGCAGCCCCAGTTGTAGGCCCAGTTGCGGTTCATGTCGGTGCCGACGGCCGACGAGCCGGAGTTGGGCTGGCGGTTCTTGCGCCAGGAGCGGTAGCTGCCGGTGGCGATGTCGTACTCGCCGCCGTCCGGGTTCATGTCGGGCATGATCCAGATCTCCCTGGTGTTCACCAGGTTCGTGATCCGCGCGTCGCTGCCGTAGTTGTCGGTGAGCAGGTGCATGATGTACAGCGCCATCTCGACCGTGAGGTGCTCGCGGGCGTGCTGGTGCGCGGTGAACAGGACCTCGGTCTCGTTCTCGTCCGTGCCCACGTTGTCGCTGATCTTGATCAGGCGCAGGTTCCTGCCCTCGTACGACGTGCCGTAGTTCGACTGGCTCATGATCGTCGGATGGGCCGCCACCAGGGCGTTGATCTCCGCGTTCATCTCCGCGTAGTTGTGGTACTGCGAGTCCGCCGGCGGGAAGTCAAAGGCGTCGGCGGACGGGGGTGTCGGGCGGGGCACCTCCGCCACCCGGTAGCCGAGCCGCCTGATCGCGGAGACCTCGGCTTCCGTGGCCGTGACCAGCACCGAGTCCGTGGCCACCTCCTCGATGGCGGCTCCTGTGGCCGCCACGGCACTGCGCTGCCGGGCGTCGGCCGGGCCGGAGACGCGGTACTGCTTGTTGGGCGGCGGTTCGGCGGTGGCGCCCGCGCCCGTCATGCCGGTCAGGCAGATCAGGCTGAGGGCTGCCATCAGGATGACTAATCGGCGTTTCACCTTCGTCCTCCTCAGGCGCTCGGGATGGGATGCTGACTCGCGCCTGAACTGAGAGTGATGAGGTTGGAAGGGCTAGGAAAGGCCCAAATTTACGGACATGGGGATGAGGGCTTCCTCCAGGGGTTTCCTGGCCAGATCGGGCACTTCGGTCCCCTCGGCCGCGTACCCGACGGGGAACAGGATGTAGGGCCGCTCGTTGGCCGGGCGCCGGCAGATCTCGACGAGGAAGGCCATCGGGTTCGGCGTGTGCGTGAGCGTGGACAGGCCCATGACGTGCAGCGCCGTGATGAACAGGCCGCAGGCGATGCCGACGCTCTCGTTGACGTAGTAGTGGCGGACCTTCTCTCCCCCGGAGGTCAGGCCGTACTTCTCGGCGAAGCAGACCACCAGCCAGGGCGCCACCTCCAGATATCCCTTGTCCGAGCCGGTCTCCAGCGGCGCCAGCGCCGCCCGCCACTCGGGAGGCAGCCGCCCGCCCTCGTAGTTCTGCCGCTCCTCGGCCTCGGCCGCCTCGCGCACGCGCCGCTTGGTCTGCGCGTCGCCGATCACCACGAACTTCCACGGCTGCTGGTGCGCCCCGGAAGGCGCGGTGTTGGCGGCCCGTACGGCCAGCTCGACACACCGGTACGGCACCGGCTCCGGGCTGAAGTGCCGCACGCTGCGCCGCCGCTCCACCAGCCGGTGGAACTCCTCGCCGCGCCTGACCATCTCCTCGGGCGCGTGGCGCTCCGGCTTGTAGGGAACGAACGGGTGCTGGTGCTCCATAAGATCCGAAGTGTCGGCCCGGGTGCCGGATCTGACAACAGTGCCCCTCGCATGCTGCCGATCTGACAGCGAAACCCCCTTTGGGAGGCGAATATGCCAGCACGCCGCCACGGCCTCGACGATCTCGACCGCGATCTCCTCCGCCTGGTCGCCGAACGCCCGCGCAGCGGCCTGCTGGAGATCGCCCGGCTGCTGGGGGTGGCGCGGGGGACCGTGCAGGCCAGGCTCGACCGCATGGTCGCCGACGGCGTGATCACCGGTTTCGGCCCGGAGCTCTCCCCCGCCGCGCTCGGGCACCCGGTGCAGGCGTTCACCACGCTGGAGGTCGAGCAGGCGGCCCGCGAGCACATCTCCACGACCCTGGAGGCCATTCCCGAGCTGCTGGAGGCCTACATCGTGACCGGTCCAGGCGACGTGCTGTGCCGGCTCGCGGGCCGCGACCACGAGCACCTCCAGCAGGTCATCGACCGGATGCTGGCCATCCCCGGGGTGCGCCGCAGCACCACCGTCATCACGCTGTCCACGGTGGTGCCGCACCGCGTGATGCCCCTGGCAGGCCCGTGACTCAGACCTGGGCCAGCGTGATGACCCCGGCGGCCACCAGGGCCAGCGCCCACATCCGGTCCACGTTGAACCACGCCCGCCGCAGCACGGTCAGCCCCGCGACCCGGTAGACGACCACCGCGATGGTCCCGGCCACGCCGAACATGGCCAGCGTGTGCAGGGCGGCCACGCCCAGCCCGCCGGAGGCCGCGTGACCCGCGTGGCCCTGCGCGTGCAGGCCGGTGAAGACCGGCAGCAGCATCAGCCCGGCCCCGTGCGCGGACGACATCAGGAACGACCAGCCGGCCAGCTGCCACAGCGACAGCCGCATGCCCACCCACCGGAAGTGCCTGCGGGACAGCAGCCGCCACAGGCCGAAGCCCACCAGCACCACGCCGCCCCCGATCGACAGCACGGTGCCCGTGACCACGGACCCGGTGGCCGCGACGACGAGAGCCACCAGGGCCACCGAGGCGAGGTGGCCCAGGGCGATCATCGGGATCGACTGGAGCAGCCGGTCCAGGCTGCGTTCCTGCAGGCCGCGGGCCACGGCGAAGAGCCAGCCCATGGCCGGATTGAGGCCGTGGAAGGCGCCCAGCAGGAGCACGGCGGCGAGCGTCACGGGTAGCAGTAGGAGTCGGAGGAGGCGTCGCCGCCCTGCAGGCGCACCTGGTGGGGGCGCAGGCCGCGGAAGGCGTCCCCGTGCGGGAAGAAGCGGGTGTCGAAGGTGAACGACTCCGCGTCGATCTTCGCCATCCAGGCGCCCACCCCGTCCGGGTAGAACTGGTCGTCCCAGGAGCCGTACAGGGAGTTGGTGAGGTAGACGCGGCGGCCGTCGCGGCTGACCTCGACCATCTGCGGCCCGCCGCGCAGCGGGAGCGAGGGGTCGGCCGGGTGCGGGTTCTGGCGGGCGATGCCGCCGACCCGCAGCGAGGCCAGCTCGACCGGCTTGAACGGGTCGGACACGTCGAACTGCTTGAGCTCCCCCGTCCCCCAGCACGAGACGTACAGCCGCTGGTCGTCCACCGACAGGGCGATGTCGGTGACCAGCGGCGGCACCGCGCCGAACGGCCGCAGGAGCGGCGGCAGGCGGTCGGCGTCCGCCGGTTCCGCCGGGATGGAGATGACCTTGCGGGCCTGCCAGCGGCCCTCCTCGTGGAACCAGACCCAGACGGACGCCGACAGGTCCTCGACGCTGACGACCACGCCGGCGAAGCCGTACAGGCGGGTGGGGTCGTGGGCGGGGCGCAGCTCCAGGGGCATCTGGTGCTCGTCGCCCAGGTCCACCTCCTGCACGTGGGCGCGCTTGCGCAGGTCCCAGAAGTGCAGCTTGTGGCCGTACTTGCGGCCGAGCAGCAGCTCCCCGACCAGCCCGTTCTCGATCATCTGCGGCGTCCCCCACTCCGAGGAGACCAGCACGTCCTGGTTGATGTGCCACCAGAAGTCGTAGGCCAGGTACTGCGGCCCCCGGTCCAGCTCCCACTGGCCGACCACCTCGAACGTGGTGTGGTCGAGCACCGCGATGCCGCCGGGGCCGTCCCTGCCCTCGGCGCCGCCGAGCGCGGACACGTACAGCCCCTCGGGGCCGCAGTGGACGGTGTGCGGGCGCGAGTAGCCGGCGCGGCTGGCCAGCGTCTCCGGTTCGATCACCTTGACCAGCTCGGGGCTGATCCGGTCCTTGGTGTCGTAGATGTGGATGCGGGAGGAGCGCAGGCCGGGCACGACCAGGTAGCGCCGCTCCACGTGCGGGTGCGGCGCGTTCGGGCACAGGGCGCTGCTGCACGCGTTCCAGCCGAAGTGGTGCAGCTCGTCGCCGGTGTTGGGCAGGTCGGTCCAGCCTGCGACGGTGCCGTAGGCGGGCGAGGACGGGTCGGTGTCGATGACGGCGAGGGCGTCGGGCCGGGCCGCCGCCCGGTCGAAGGCGGCGACGTACGCCAGCTTCTCGGCGGGGGCGCCCGCGGCGTCTCTGGGGGACGGGTAGAAGGTGGGATCCGGAGTCCAGAGGGTCATCTCTCCAGATATAGACCGATTCCCTACACGGTCAATAGGTATTGATCTCCGCGATGCGCTCGACCAGCCCGTCCGTCTCGAAGCCGATCGGCTGCCACAACACGTGGTCGGCGCCCAGTGCCTCGGCCCGCGGCAGGTCCTCGGCGATCTGCTCGGGCGAGCCGGTGAGCGGCGCGCGCTCGTCCAGCGGGCGCTCGCTGACCGTGCCGTTCACCTGGATCACCAGCGGGCCGGAGCCGCCGGCCTTGCGGTACGTCTCGACGCCCTGCGCGAGCTGGTCCCAGTCGAACACCACGGTGGTCAGCCCCAGGCCGAGGGCGGCCACCCGTTCGAGCGCCGCGGGCGCCGCCGCGCCGCCGAGCAGCGTCAGCCCGGTCGGCTTGGGCCCGATGCCCGACTCGGGGATCGTGTAGAAACGGCCGGAGAAGCTCACCGGGTCGGGGCCCCAGCACGCGCGCATGGCCTGCACGTGCTCGGCGAAGCCCGCCCCGCGCCGCTTGACGGGCACGCCGGCCGCCTCGAACTCCTGCTTCATCCAGCCCTGCCCCAGGCCGATCCACATGCGGCCGCCGCTGAGCCGGTCGAGCGTGGCCAGCCGCCTGGCCAGGACGACAGGAGGGTGGAACAGCGCGTCGACGACGGTGGCGCCCAGGCGGATCGTGCTGGTCCTGGCCGCGAGGTAGGCGAGCGTCTCCAGCGGGTCGTACACGCTGGCGCTCTCCTCGGGCAGCGGGATGACCTGCTCCAGCCCCAGCATCCACGGCTCGGCGGGCCGCAGCAGGCGCTCGTAGGTCCACACCGCGCCCAGCCCCGCCCGCTCGGCCGCCTGGGCCACGCGGACGATCTCCTCCGGGTCCGCCTGCGGGCCCGTCACGGGAAGTCCGATTCCGAGATCCATCTCGTACTCCTTCCTTGTCTGCACATCTGACCAGGGCCGCGGTGGAAAGTCATCGGTTTACACGCGCCCGCTTTCGTGATGCATTCGGGAAATGACCGTGCATGGCACCTGCGACCCCCGGTTCTCCCAGGTACGCGAGGAGTTCGAGGCCAACCTGGCCCACCGCGGCGAGGTGGGCGCGTCGGTGTGCGTGATCGTCGACGGCGAGGTGGCCGTGGACCTGTGGGGCGGGCAGGCGGCGCCCGGCCGGCCCTGGGCGAGCGACACGATCGGGCACGTGTGGTCGTGCACGAAGGGGGCGACGGCACTCTGCGCCCACGTGCTCGCCTCGCGCGGCGACCTCGACCTGGACGCGCCGGTGGTCCGCTACTGGCCCGAGTACGGCGTGCGCGGCAAGGGCGGCACGCTCGTCCGCCACCTGCTCTCCCACCAGGCCGGGCTGCCGGCGCTGCGCGAGCCGCTGCCTCCCGGCGCCTTCTACGACTGGAAGCTGATGGCCGGGCGGCTGGCGGAGCAGGAGCCGTACTGGGAGCCGGGCACCCGGCACGGCTACCACGCGCTGACCTTCGGCTACCTGGTGGGCGAGGTGGTGCGGCGGGTGAGCGGGCGCTCGCTCGGCACGTTCTTCCGGGAGGAGGTGGCCGAGCCGCTCGGGCTGGACTTCTGGCTGGGGCTGCCCGAGGAGCAGGAGGGGCGGGTCGCGCCGACCGTGCCCGCCGATCCGCCGCAGGCGCCGGCCTCGTTCTACCTCAGGGCGTTCGGCGACCCCGCCTCGGTGCAGGCCGCGGTGCTGGCCCACGAGGGCGGGTACATGGCGGCCGGCGAGTCCGACAGCCGGGCCGCGCACGCCGCCGAGATCGGCGCCGTCGGAGGGATCACGAACGCGCGGGGCCTGGCGGGCATGTACCGCCCGCTGTCGCTGGGCGGCGGCGACCTGGTGACCAGGGAGCACCTGGCGCTCATGTCGCTGACCGCCTCGGCCGGCGCCGACGCGGTGCTGCTCGCGCCGACCCACTTCGCGCTGGGCTTCGTCAAGCAGGTGGACAACCGGCACCTGCCCGAGCCGGACAGCGAGGGTGTGCTGCTGGCGGAGACCGCGTTCGGGCACGTGGGGATGGGCGGCTCGATCGGGTTCTGCGATCCGGCGGCGCGGCTGGCGTTCGGCTACACGATGAGCAGGCAGGGCGCCGGGCTCGGCGTGAACCCGCGCGGCCAGGCGCTGGTGGACGCGGCGTACCGGGCGCTCGGCCACCGGCAGGCCTACGGCGGCATCTGGTACGCCTGACCACCCGATACCGTGATACGTCACCAGTTCGTCCCCAGGAGCAAGCGGCATGTTCTTCGGCATCAAGGATCTCTGGACCTACGTCGTCGGCGCCTTCCTGATCATCCTCCTGCCCGGCCCGAACTCCCTGTACGTGCTCTCCTACGCCGCCCGCCACGGCGTCCGGCAGGGATACCGGGCCGCGGCGGGCGTCTTCGTCGGCGACACGGTGCTGATGTTCCTCAGCGCCGCCGGCGCCGCCTCGCTCCTGCGGGCCAACCCGCTGCTGTTCACGATCGTCAAGTACGCCGGGGCCGGCTACCTGGCCTGGATCGGGTTCCAGATGATCCGCGGCGCCTGGAGGTCGTGGCGGTCCGCTCAGGCGGCTGAGGCACCCGCGGTGGAGGAGGCCGGCCGTACGCGGCCGTTCCGCAAGGCCCTGACGATCAGCCTGCTGAACCCCAAGGCCATCCTCTTCTTCGTCTCGTTCTTCGTGCAGTTCGTGGACCCGGCCTACGCCAACCCCGCGCTGTCGTTCGTCATCCTGGGCGCGGTCATCCAGGTCTTCAGCTTCCTCTACCTGACCGCCCTGATCTTCGGCGGCACTTTCCTGGCCGCGCAGTTCCGCCGCCACCGCCGGCTCAGCGCCGGGCTCACCTCCGGCGTCGGCGCCGTCTTCCTGGGGTTCGGCGCGAAACTCGCCACAGCGTCACTCGGATGAAAGCCGTATTCAAGGGTGCGCTGTTTTCGTGGACACAGATGGAACGCGTCAAAAGAGGCAGTCCCATCCCTTCTCCTCGGGTACGGTAAGCCACCGGCGTGCTTCCCGGGACGGCGGTGATGGACGCATCGGGACGTCGAGCGGTCCATCCGGAATGCCTGGTCCCACGAAGCCCGGGTAGACGTCGATCGTCGGCCTATCTGCGGAGCAGCCTTGAACCATCCAACGGTCACCCTCCCACGCCTCACCGCGCTCGCCCGGCAGGCGGCTCCCCGGCTGCTCGAAGGCGTGGTCGCCCCCCTCGCCGTGTTCTACCTCGCCATGGTGGTCCTCGGTTTCAAGTGGGCCCTGGCCCTCACCGTCGCCTGGGTCTACCTGGGCGTGGCCTGGCGGCTCGTCAAGCGGGTCAAGGTGCCCGCCACCATGTACCTGGCCGCGTTCGCGATCACCATCCGGGCGATCGTGGCGTTCTGGACCGGCACCTGGATGTGGTTCTTCATCCAGCCCGAGATGGGCACGATCTGCATCAGCATCGCCTTCCTCGCCTCCGTGCGGCTGAACAGGCCGCTCGTGCAGAAGCTCACGCTCGACTACATCCATCTGCCGTCGGCGGTGCTCAAGCACGAGCGGGTGCGGCGGTTCTTCGCCAGGATCACGCTGCTGTGGGCATTCGTGCTGCTGATGAACTCCACGCTGAGCATCTTCCTGGCGGTCTACGAGTCGATCGGCGGCTCGCTCGGTGCGTTCATGATCATGCGTACGTCAGCGGTGGCCGTGATCAGCGGTACGGCGATCGTGTTCTCGATCCTCGCCTTCAAGCGGCTCCTGCGCCGGCTGCACGTCGCTCACGCCTGACCGCTCCATCAGCAGGAACGCCCCGCAGATCCCCATGACCAGCCCGGTCAGCATGCCGAACAGCTCCACCAGGTCCGCCGGGCCGCCCGCCCCCGCGGCCAGCGGCCCGCCCACGGACCGGACGATCATCGCATAGAGGCCCCAGCCGAACAGGGAGCCCGAGCCCAGCCAGACCGCCGCCAGCGGGCGCCGGAACGGGCCGCGGCCCCGCCCGCGGACGATCACGACCAGCGCGACGGCCCCGGCGATCGCGAGCAGGCCCTTGAGCCCGCTCTGCGCCGCCCCCGCCGCCGGGCCCTCGAAGGCCCGCACGAGCCGCGCTCCGCCCAGCACCACGGCCACCGGCAGCGCGCCCCAGGCCAGGACCGCCTGAAGCGGCCTGGTGAGGCTGGGGTAGGGCAGGCCGACGGGCGTGGTGAAGGCGGCCGGCCAGCGGTCGCGGGCGTACAGGGCGAAGGCCGTCATGAGGCCGATGCCCTGCGTCAGGAAGCCGGCGTAGACCATCATGTAGACCCACGGCTCGATGGGGCCGCCGCTGAACGCGGCCGTCCCCGCCGCCGCGACGATGATCGGCGCGGTGACGACGATCACGGACAGCAGGCCGGTGCCCACCCAGAGCGGGAGCAGCACCAGCGGGGCGGGCAGCCGCATGCCCCAGCGCGCGGTGAAGGCCAGCGCCAGCAGCAGGCCCACGGCGTCCATGCCGAAGGTCATCGCGTTCAGCCCGATCATCGCCGGGTCGTTCATCAGGCCCGGGTCGCCGACGCCGAGTGAGCTGCCGGTCAGCCAGAGGATCTTGATCGTGAGGTAGGGCAGCATGGCCGCCACCGCCACGATCGCGGCGGTACGGCGGCCGATGCCGGGCGCGGGGTCCGTGAGGCTCACGGAGCGCCGGGGTCGGTGGCCGGTGCTCGGTGCGGGTTGCGTCATGCTCCGAGCCTCGCGTCCGGGGCGGCCTGAGCCCTCCCGCCTAGCGGGGATCCTCCTCCCCCTCGCGGGGGAGTGTCACGGTCAGCTCGAAGCCGTCGCCCGACGGCCCGGCGGTGAGGGTGCCGCCGGCCAGGCGTACGCGCTCGCGCAGGCCCGCCAGCCCCAGGCCGCCGGTCCTGGCGGTGGGCCGGGAGCGCGGCGGCCCGTTGCGTACGCGGACCAGGTGCGGCGCGACCGAGACCGTCACGGCGGCGCCCGGCGCGTGCTTGGCGGCGTTGGTGAGCCCCTCCTGCACCACGGCGGCGGCCAAGCCGGGCACCGGCCCAGGGGCGAGGTCGAGGGAGATCCGCATGCCGGAGTCGGCGGCCCTGCGCACCAGCTCCGGCACGTCCTCGCCGACGGGGGCCAGCGGCGCCGCGTCGGAGTCCTCGCGCAGCAGCCCGATGATCTGGCGCAGCCGCTCGGTGGCGTCGGCCGCCGCGAGCCGCAGCTCCCCCGCCGCCCTGACCTGGGCGGGGGCGAGCCCGGGAGCCAGCTCCAGCCCCGCCGCCCTGACCGCGATCAGGGCCAGGTCGTGGCCGAGGGAGTCGTGCATCTCGCGCGCGATCCTGGCCCGCTCCCGCAGCCTGGCCTGCGCCTCGGCCGACGTCCTGGCCTGCCGCCGCTGCTGCAGCAGCTTGCGGCGCAGCACCCCGAACAGGTGCGGCACCACGTACGTGCCGACGACCGCGGTCACCATCGACACCCACAGCGCCAGGTCGCCACCCTTGCTCACCACCACCACCACGCCCACCAGCGCGATCACGCAGAACGCCACCAGCGCGGGCCACCCCCTGGCCATCCGCCGCCCGGTCAGGTACGCGTACCAGGCGATGAACGGCGACGTCGGCAGCAGCGGCAGGATCTTGACGTTCCGCCGGGGCAGCAGCCAGCTCAGGTCCACGGTCGCGAACCCCTCGCTGAACCGCCACGGCCCCAGCGGCAGCAGCAGCACCAGGGCGGCCAGCGGGTACGGCCGCCCGACGAGCACGGCCACCGCCGCGAGCACCCACCGGGGCACGGTCACCATGCCGAACCCGGCGGGGTCCTTGAACGGGTCGGGCCCCATGGCGGCGATGAAGACGCCGAGCGCGAAGAAGAGCAGCAGGTCATAGACCACCTGGCGGCGGTTCTCCCGGCGAAGACGCTTCACCGCACCGACGGTAGCGGCAGCGCGGGGACGCGGACGCCGTCCGAAGTCGGGTGGCACCCCCGACGAAAGTCAGGGTGGGGTGCCGTCCACCTCCTTGGTAGGGCTAGCCCTACCACGAATGCGCCTATCTCCACTCCTGATTCCGCCGGTCGGAACCGGTTTGATCGTAGGTGTCATCCGGAGGTCGCAGGCCCTGCCCCCGACGAAAGTAGGGGGTAGCGCGTGCCGATCGTCCGATGTGCCGTGACCTGCGGAGTTTCTACCTTCAAGGGGTATCGGCCCTGACCCCCGTAGGGGAAAGGACCGCGTTCGACCGGGGGCATCCCCGATGTTCCCGGACGTCGCACGCCGCCAGGCTGTGTGAGTGCCCTAACGATCGGAGTACACGCTCATGTCGCACGCCATCCTCGACCTCGTCGAGCAGGTGATGTCGTCGCCGTGGCTGTATGTCGCGCTGTTCGCCCTGGCGCTGCTCGACGGGTTCTTCCCCGTCGTGCCCGCCGAGACGTCGGTGATCACGGCGGGGGTGTTCGCCGCCGCCGGCGACACGAACCTGGCCCTGGTCATCCTGGTGGCCGCGCTCGGCGCGTTCGCCGGGGACCACATCTCCTACCTGATCGGCAACAAGTCGGCGGGCAGGCTGCGGAACAAGAAGGCGTTCGTCTGGGCGCGCAAGGCCCTGGAAGAGCGGGGCGGGCTCGTCCTGGTCGTGGCCAGGTACATCCCCGGGGGGCGTACCGCGACCACGCTGACCATGGGCGCGGTGCGGCATCCGCTGCGCTCGTTCACCTTCTTCGACGCGATCGCGACCAGCTCGTGGGCGGTGTACTCCGGGCTGATCGGCTTCTTCGGCGGCATGGCGTTCGAGAACGACCCGATCAAGGGCCTGCTGCTCGGCCTGGGCATCGCGCTGTCCATCACCGCCGTGGTGGAGATCGTGCGCTGGGTCAGGAAGAAGCGCGCCATCAAGGCTTCCCCGGAACGTCTTCCTGCGGACACGTCCGTTTGACCCTGCCTGGCAACCATCCGTCTGAAAGGAGTGCGCATGACTGTGCTGGCCGCGGTGATCGCCCTGGTCGGTTCGCTGTTCTTCGCGCTCGGGGCCGCACTGCAGCAGTTCGAGGCGGTCGGCTCCGCCAAGCCGGGGCTGCTCGCGCTGCTCCGGAGGCCGCGCTGGCTGCTCGGCGGCGCGTCCATCCTGGCGGGTGGTGGCCTGCACATCGTCGCACTCGGGCTCGGACCGCTGACGATCGTGCAGCCGATGGGGGTGGCCAGCCTGCTGTTCGCACTGCCCCTGGCCGCCACGCTGCACGGCCGCCGGCCGTCGCGCGCCGAGCTGGTCTCGGCCGGCGTGGTGGCGGTCGGGCTGATCGGGCTGGTGTTGCTGGTCCCCGAGTCGCACGGCCCCACCTACCTCAGCCCGAACGGCGTGCTCACGCTGCTGGGCGTGGCGGGGGTGGCGGCGGTGCTGCTGTGGGCCGGCTCGAAGGCGGTCTCGCCCGCCGGCCGGGCGGCGCTGCTGGCGACCAGCTCAGGAGTGCTGTACGGCGCCACCGCCACCCTCATGCGGGTGCTGGTGGACGGCGCCTGGAACTGGTGGTACCTGCTGGCGCTGCCGATCCCCGCGCTGCTGGCGCTGATGATGCTCCAGCGGGCCTACGCCGTCGGGCACTTCGGTGTCTCCTTCGCCTCGCTGCAGATCGCCGACCCGCTGACCGCGGTGGCGTTCGGCGCGCTGCTGCTGGGCGAGCCGCTGCCGACCGGGATCCTGCCGGTCCTGGCGGCCCTGCTGACCGCCGCGGGCACCGTCGCCCTGGCGCGGACCAGCCCGCTGGAGGCCCATCACGACCCCGCATGAGATTCCCCCGTTCACGGCTCTCCCCAAGCCATCCCTGACATCGGAGTTCATCGACATGGCCATGCCCCTGCACAGCGTCCCCGACCGCGCCGCGCTCTCCCCCGCTCCCGAGCGCCCGCGCCGCATCCTCATCTCGTCCGACACCTACCCACCCGACGTGAACGGCGCCGCCTACTTCACCCATCGCCTGGCCACCGGCCTGGCGGCACGAGGCAACGAGGTGCACGTCGTCTGCCAGTCGGACCTGGGCCCGGCCAGCGCCGACGTGTGCGACGGCGTGATCGTGCACCGGCTGCGCTCGGCGCCGCTGCTGGTCCACCCGACCATGCGCTTCACCGTGCCGACCAGGCTCGACCGGCTCGTCTCCATCGTCAAGCCCGACGTGCTGCACACCCAGGGCCACTTCGTGGTCGGCAGGGCCGCCATGGCCGCCGCCCGCCGGGCCGGCGTGCCGATCGTGGCCACCAACCACTTCATGCCCGACAACCTCTTCCAGTTCGCCCACATCCCCGCGCGGCTGCGGGAGAAGGCGGGCAAGCTGGCCTGGCGCGACTTCAGCCGCATCTTCAACCGGGCCGACCACATCACCACGCCCACCCCGCTGGCCGCCAAGCTGCTGGCCGACCAGGGCTTCGGGCGCGGCGTCGAGCCCGTCTCCTGCGGCATCGACCTGGGCAGGTTCCACCCGCACGCCGAGCCCAAGGCGTGGGCGCGCAAGATGTTCGACCTGCCCGACAGGCCCACGATCCTGTTCGTCGGCCGCCTGGACGAGGAGAAGCGCCTCGACGAGGTGGTCCGCGCGCTGCCGCTGGTGCTCAACGAGACCGACGCGCAGGTCGCCTTCGTCGGGAAGGGCAACCAGCGGGAGGAGCTGACGCGGCTGGCCAGGCGCATCGGCGTCAGCGAGCGGGTGTTCTTCCTCGGCTTCGTGGCCGACGAGAACATGCCGCAGGCCTTCGCCGCCGCCGACGTGTTCGCCATGCCCGGCATCGCCGAGCTGCAGAGCATCGCCACGCTGGAGGCCATGGCCTCGGGGCTGCCCGTGGTGGCCGCCGACGCGATGGCGCTGCCGCACCTGGTGGACGACAACGGCTACCTCTACCAGCCCGGTGACGTGGTCGCGCTGGCCCGGCACCTGACTGCCATCCTCGCCGACGACGGCCTGCGCGCCCGGCTCGGCAAGGCCAGCAGGGAGCTGGCACTCACCCATGACGACCAGGCGTCCCTCGCCCGGTTCGAGCGGATCTATGACGAGGTGATGCGATGACGCCCAGGCAGAGCGTCTGGGGCACGATGATCGGCACGCTGGTGTCGGCCGGCGCGCTCGCGTACGCGGACGTGGCGCTGCCCACCCAGGTGCTGCTCAGTGACTACGCGCTGGTCTCCGGCGGGCTGGTGCCCGTACTGATCGGGATGCTGGCGCTGGCGGCGGCCTGCCTGTGCCTGGCGTACGGGCTGGCCACCCTCGACCCGGCCCGCACCGCGCCCACCCGGGTGCTACTGGTGGCGGGGGCGGCGGGGCTGATGATGAGCGCGATCTTTCCGACCGACCCGGGCACCTCGCAGATCGGTACGGTCTCCGGCGAGATCCACCGCTGGTCGGCGGCGGTCGTGTTCACCTCGCTGCCCGTCGCCGGCTGGGTCCTGGCCAGGGGCCGGGCCGCCGCCCCCGGCTGGAACGCGGTCCGCGCGATCAGCGTGGCCGCCGGGGCGACGCTCGGGATCTACCTGGCGGCCCACCCGGCCTCCTTCCTCTCCCCGCTGATCAACGGCGGCGGCTACTACGGGATGCTGGAGCGCGGCGTCGTGCTGGCCGAGATGGCGCTGCTCATCGCCATGGCGCTGGCCGCCTTCTCCGGCCGGGCCGTCGCGAGGAGCGAGCCCGTGCCCGCCACGCAGCCCGAGGCGGAACACCAGAGCCAGGGTCAGGAACGCCTGGCCGCCTGACATACTTCGACCACCGCCGAAAGGACCGCGCCCTAGCGTGGCCTCATGCTCATCACACGTCATGCCGAAGCCGAGGCGGTGCTCTCCGACACGAGGTACGTGCCGCCACCCGTACGCCAGGACGGCGAGGAAGGGACGCTGGCCTGGCTGCGTGCCCGCGTGTCCCGGTTCAGCACCGGCGAGACGCACACGCGGCGGCGCCGGGAGCTGGCCGAGCTGCTGGGCGGGCTGGACCCCGCCGGGCTGCGATCGGCCGCCGAGGCGCTGACCAGGCAGCGGGGCGGCGACTGGCGTGGGGTGCCGACGGCCGTGCTCGGAGCCGCGCTGGGAGTCGAGGACACCGGTGCGGTGCCCGCCGCCGCGGCCGGCTACCTGTCGGGCGAGGAGAGCCCGCAGGCCGACGCCGCCGTGGCCGAGCTGCTGAAGCAGACCGGCATCCCGGTGATCACGCTGCTGCTCCAGGCGCACGCCGCCACGGAGGGGCTCATCGAGAACGCGCTGGAGCACGCCACGCCGGATCAGGACATCGACGCGCTGCTGCGCGAGACGCTCAGGCGGGACCCGCCGCTCAAGGCCACCCGCCGGCTGGACACGCACACCGGCGGCGAGGTGACGATCGACCTGGTCGCCGCCAACCGCGACCCCGCCGCGTACGATCCCGCGCTCGGCCACGTTCCGCACCTGACCTTCGGCCACGGCGTACGCCCCTGCCCCGCCCCCGAGCACGCGCTCGCGCTGGCGGCCGGCGTACTGGAGGGACTGCTGAAATGAACTTCCGCGACCTGCACCGCGCGGGCGACCCGCTGCTGCTGCCCAACGCCTGGGACTACGGCTCCGCGGCCTGCCTGGCCGCGCACGGCTTCCCCGCGATCGGCACGACCAGCCTCGGCGTGGCAGCCGTGCACGGCAGACCTGACGCGGCCGGCGCCACCAGGGCCGAGACGATCGAGCTGGCGGAGGCGATCAGCGGCCTGGGCGTCCTGGTGACGGTGGACCTCGAAGGCGGCTTCAGCGACGACCCCGCCGAGGTGGGCGAGCTGGTGGCGGGCCTGGCCGCGCTGGGCGTGGCGGGCGTCAACCTGGAGGACGGCCGCCCGGACGGCACGCTGCGGCCGATCGAGCTGCAGCAGCGGATCATCGAGGCCGCCACGGGGCACGGGGTGTTCGTCAACGCGCGCACGGACACGTACTGGCTGGGGGACGGCGCGGGCACCTACGAGCGGGTGGACGCCTACGGGCACGCCGACGGCGTCTTCGTGCCGGGGCTGAGCGACCTGGACGAGATCGCGAAGGTGGCGGCGAGCACGCCGCTGCCGCTCAACGTGCTCCACCAGCAGGGCGGGCCCGGCCTGGCCCGGCTGGCCGAGGCCGGGGTGGCCAGGGTGAGCACCGGGTCGCTGCTCTACCGGGCCGCGCTGGCGGCGGCGCTGGGCACGGCGCTCTCCGCTCGCGGCGAGCAGGCCCCGCCGATCCCGACATATACCGAGATCGTCGCCTGGTTGCCGCGATAATCGAGGTATGCGCTTCCAGATCCTCGGGCCCACGAACGTGCTGGGCGAGGACGGCGAGCCGGTCACGCTCGGCGGCCCCCGCGTCCGTGCCCTGCTGACGCTGCTCGCCCTGCACGCCGGCCGCGTCGTCGGCGCGGAGCAGCTCGTGGACGGCATGTACGGCCACCGTCCCCCCGAGGGCGTGGCCAACGCGCTGCAGTCGCAGGTGTCCCGGCTGCGGCGGGCGCTGGGGCGGGATCTGGTGGAGTTCCACCCGGCCGGGTACCGGCTGGTCGCCGACCCGGGGGACGTGGACGCGCGCAGGTTCGAGCTGCTGACCTCCGAGGGCCGGCAGGCGCTGGCCGGCGGCGACCCCGCGCGGGCGGCTGCGCTGCTGCGCGAGGGGCTGGAGCTGTGGCGGGGGGCGCCGCTCGCCGACGCCCCGCACGCCGAGGCCGCCGCGGCAGCCCTGGAGGAGCTGCGGCTGGCCGCCACGGAGGACCGCGCGCAGGCGGAGCTCGACCTCGGCCGGCACCGGGAGCTGGTGGCCGAGCTGAGCCAGCTCACGGCCGCGCACCCGCTGCGCGAGCGGCTGCGCGCCCAGCTCATGCGGGCCCTGTACGGCAGCGGGCGGCAGGCGGAGGCGCTGACCGTCTACGAGGAGACCAGGAAGCTGCTGGACGAGGAGCTGGGCATCGAGCCCGGCGCCGAGCTCGCCGCCGCCCACCTGGCCGTCCTCAGAGCCGACCCCGCCCTCGGCCCCACCCACCCACCCGCCCTCACCACCACGCACCCGCCCACGCCCCCACCCACCTCCGGCGGCAGCTACCCGCCCGCCCCGCCGGCCGCGCTCGGAGGCGCGCATCCCGCAGCGCCCGGCGCGGCGCAGTCGACGGCGCCCGGCAGCGCATATCCGCCCGCGCTCAGAGCCGCGCACCCGGCCGCGCCCGGCCCCACACATCCTGCTGCGCCCGGCGCCGGGCTCGGGGACGGGGTGGGGGCGCAGGGGGTGGGTGGGCAGGCGGCGAGGCAGGGGCTGCGGGCGCAGCTCACCAGCTTCGTGGGCCGTGCCGAGGAGCTGGCGCAGGTCGGGGCGAGGCTCAGGGACAGCAGGCTCGTGACGCTGATCGGCCCCGGCGGCGCGGGCAAGACCAGGCTGGCCATCGAGACGGCCGCGCAGGAGCCGGGCGACGTGTGCTTCGTGCCGCTCGCCCCCGTCTCCGACGGCGACGGCGTGCCGCAGGCCGTGCTGGCCGCCCTCGGCATCCGCGACGCCGTCCTGCTCATCCACGAGCGCCCCACCCTGGACCCCGAGGCCAGGCTCGTCGCCGCGCTGGCCGGCCGCGAGCTGCTGCTGGTCCTGGACAACTGCGAGCACCTGGTGTCGGCCACCGCCGAGCTGGCCGACCACCTGCTGGCCGCCTGCCCCGACCTGCGCGTGCTGGTGACGGGCCGGGAGGCGCTGGGCATCACGGGCGAGTCGATCCTGCCCGTGGCGCCGCTGCGGCTGCCGCCGACCGAGACGGACGAGCCTCTCGGCTACCCCTCGGTGCGGCTGTTCGCCGACCGCGCCGCCGCCGTGCGGCCCGGCTTCGCGGTGGACGCGGGCAACGCCGGGCATGTCGTCCGCATCTGCCGGGCCCTCGACGGGCTGCCGCTGGCCATCGAGCTGGCGGCGGCCCGGCTGCGTACGCTGTCGGTCGCCGACGTCGCGGCCCGGCTCGACGACCGGTTCAGGCTGCTGACCCGCGGCAGCCGTACGGCGCTGCCCCGCCACCAGACGCTGCACGCGGTCGTGGCCTGGAGCTGGGACCTGCTGGACGAGGACGAGCAGGTGATGGCCAGGCGGCTGAGCACGTTCGTGGCCGGGGCGCGGCCGGAGGTGGCCGAGCGGGTGTGCGGGCTGCCGGAGGAGGTGCTGTTCTCGCTGGCGGAGAAGTCGCTGGTGGAGTTCGCGGACGGCCGGTTCAGGATGCTGGAGACGATCCGGGCGTTCTGCGCGGAACGGCTGGAGGAGTCGGGCGAGGCGGCCACGACCCGCGACGCGCACGCCCGCTACTACCTGGATCTGCTGCGGACGGCCGACCCGCTGCTGCGTACCGGCGCGCAGATGGAGTGGCTGGCCAGGCTCGACGAGGAGAGCGGCGACCTCGACGCGGCCGTGCGCTGGGCTACCGAGAGCGGGCAGTTCGAGCTGGGCGTGCGGCTGCTGGCTCACAGTGCCTGCTACTGGTGGATGCGCGGCCACCGCACCGCGAGCGCGAACCTGGCGGCCGCCCTGCTGGCCGCGCTGGGCGAGCGGCGCCTGCCCGGGCTCGAGGAGGAGTACGGCATGTGCGTGCTCGTCATGGCCTGGGCGGGAGGCATGGACGAGCCGCTGCGCACGCGGCTGGCCGAGGTGCGGCGGCTGCTGCCCATCGACTACGTGCCGGTGCGGGTCGAGTTCATGATGATGCTGCTGTCGATGTTCACCGGGCCGCCCACGGACTTCGGGGAGATGCAGCAGTTCTACATGGACGCGGTCAGCGGCCTGTCGCCGTGGAAGCAGGCGCTGGCCTACTGCGGCCATGCGTTCGTCCTGCAGGTACTCGGCCGGATCGACGAGGCGCTGGACCGTTTCGAGCAGAGTCTGGCCGGGTTCAGGGCCATCGGCGAGCGGTGGGGCATGGTGCTGGTGCTGTCCGGCCTCGGGGCTCTGCGCCAGAAGCAGGGTGACTACCGGGCCGCGCTCGCGCTCGCCGACGAGGTGCTCGCGCTGGCGCGGGAGCTGGGCTCGGCCACGGAGACCGCCGAGGGGCTGTGCCGCCGCGGTGACGCGCGGAGTTTCCTGAGCGGCGTCCAGGACGCGCGGGCTGACTATGCGGAGGCGGCCGAACTGTCGCGCCGCAACGGCTCCATGGAGACCCTGGCCTGGGCGCTGCTCGGGCTGGGCCTGGTCGAGATGGAGCGTGGCGACCTGGACGCGGCCCGAGCGCTGCTGGTCGAGGCCCGCGAGGTGTGCCCCGGCAACTGGTACAGCACCGAGGAGACCCGCGCCCGCATCGACGCCGCCCTGGCGGAGATCGGCAACCCGATCGGCGGCCCGCTCACCGGGCCCGTCAGCGAACGGTAGGCCCGCCGTCAGCCGCCCTGACCAGAGTGTGCGGCATGAAGAACAAATGGGCCTGCCTGGCGATCGCCTGCCTGGCCACGCTGCTGCTGTCCCTCGATCTCACGGTCCTGCACCTCGCCCTGCCCCGGCTGGTGGCCGACCTCGGCGCGACCTCCACGCAACTGCTGTGGATCGGCGACATGTACGGCTTCGCGCTGGCCGGCCTGCTCGTCACCATGGGCAACCTCGGCGACCGCATCGGCCGCAAGCGCCTGCTCCTGATCGGCGCCGTCGCGTTCGGCGCGGCCTCGGCGGTCACCGCGTACGCGCCGACCCCCGAGCTGCTGATCGCGGCCAGGGCGCTGCTGGGCGTGGCCGGCGCCACCATCATGCCCTCGACGTTGTCGATCATCAGGAACGTGTTCACCGAGCCCGGCGAGCGCACGGCGGCCATCGGCATCTGGAGCGGGATGAGCGCGGCGGGCTTCGCCGTCGGCCCCGTGGTCGGGGGCCTGCTGCTGGACCACTTCTGGTGGGGCTCGGTCTTCCTGATCAACGTGCCGATCATGGCGCTGGTGCTGGTAGGCGGCATCCTGGTGCTGCCGGAGTCGCGCAACCCGCACGCAGGCAGGATCGACCTGCTCAGCGTGGTGTTGTCGTTCGCCGGCATCGTGACCGCCATCTACGCCATCAAGGAGGCGGCACACCAGGGCGCCGGGCACGCGGACGTGGTGGCGGCGGGCGTGGCGGGGGTCGTGCTGCTGGCGCTGTTCGTGTGGCGGCAGACCAGGCTCGCCGATCCGCTCATCGACGTGCGGCTCTTCGCGCGCCGCGCCTTCACCGCCTCGATCCTGACGAACCTGCTGGCGATCTTCGCGATGTCGGCCATGATGCTGATGTTCGCCTGGTACCTGCAGCTCGTGCTCGGCTGGTCGCCGCTGCAGGCGGGGCTCGCGCAGCTACCGGGCGGGCTGAGCGGCGCGGTGGGCGGCGTGCTGGCCGCCAAGCTCATCCGGTACCTCGGCAGGAACGGCGTGGTCGCGCTGGGCCTGGCCATGAACGCGCTCTCGTTCGCCTTCTACGCCACGCTCGGCACCGAGCTGAACTACCTGACGCTGCTGCCCGTCATGGTGATAGGCGGCATGGGGGTCGGCTTCGCCTTCACCGTCAACAACGACAACGTGCTCGCCACGGCGCCGCGGCAGCGTGCGGGGGCCGCCGCCGCGGTGTCGGAGACCGCGTTCGAGCTGGGCGGCGCGCTCGGCATCGCGATCCTGGGCACGGTGCTGACCAGCGCCTACCGGGCCGGCTTGGAGGTGCCCGCCGGGGTCCCGGCCGAGGCGGCCAGGGAGTCGATCGCCGGCGCGCTGAACCTGGCCGCCGCACTCCCCGCGGAGCAGGCGGACCAGCTCGTACGGGCCGCGCAGGTGGCCTTCGTCGAAGGGGTGCACGTGACCTCGATCGTCACGGCGAGCCTGCTGGCCGTGGTGGCGGTCCTCGCGCTGGTGGGCCTGCGCGGCGTGCCGAAGGAAATCCCGGAGGAGGTGCTGGCCGGCGCGCACTAGGTCACGCGATGGGGTTCGTCGGGCAGGGGCGGGTTCTCGTCGGGGAGAGACCGTCGAGGCGGTGGCCGATCATCCGGGCGATGCCCTCGATGGTCTGGATGCCCGTCCCCTCGCCCGGCTGCCGGTCGGTCTGCACCGACAGCAGGAGGTCGCGCCCCGGCCCCACGACGCGGCCGTAGCTGGTCACGGCCCACGTGTTGGCGATGAACGGCCGCGGCGTCCACCCGTTCTTCAGCGCCACCCGGTCCCCCGGCCTGGCGGCGGCGCTGACGCCCCACGCCTGGTCCTTCTGCACCCGTTCCATCAGCCCGAGCACCATCCCGCGATCGCCGGAGGTCAGCCCCCTGCCACCCTTGATCAGCACCTTCAGCAGGCGGATGCGGTCGGCGGGGCTGGTGCTGGTGCCGCCCCAGTACTTGCTGGGCCCCGGCGTGGTCTCCTTCAGCCCGATCCGGCGGTAGAAGTCGCTCATGGCCCCGCCGCCGCCGATCCGCGACCACAACACGTCGGCGGCGCTGTTGTCGCTCTCCCTGATCATGCGGTTGGCCAGGTCCCGCTCTCCCTCGTCGAGGCGGGAGTCGCGGCCGGCCAGCAGCGCGGCGAGGATGTCGACCTTGGCGCCGCTGGCGGTGATCATGTCGTGCTCGTGCTCCCCCTGCCCCAGCCGGACCCCGGTCACCAGGTCCAGGGCGCCGTAGACGATCCGGCCCGGCCGGTCGCGCATGTACTGGGCGAGGTCCCGTTCGAGCCGCGCCCGGGCGGTGTTGCCCGCCCGGATGTCACGAAATTTCAGGACACAGCGTGCGACCTTGACCGGCGCCTCCACCGCGGCGGGCACCACCGGCGCCTTCCCGGCCCCGCAGCCGGCCGCGACCGCCAGCCCGAGCCAGGCCATCCACTTCCCACGCACGCACGACCCCCCGTGATCTCGTCGGGGGTCGTACGGATGATGCCCGGCCGGGCGGCCCTGCCCATCCCGCCAGGCGGTTTCCTGGCGAGACCTTCAGCACCACCTTGCCCGGGGCCGGGCTCAGAGGTGCTCGCCCAGGAAGTCCGCGGTCGCGTCCACGGCCTGCGTGACGTACGGCTCGCGGTCGTAGAGGTCGATGTGCTGCTTGGCGTCCACCCAGACGATCTTCTTCGGCTGGTCGAGCCGCTTGAACACCTCCTCGGCCCCTTCCGGCGGGCAGAACCGGTCCACCAGCCCGTGCACGATCAGCGCCGGCTTCGGCGACAGGAAGTCGCTGCCCGTCATGTTGTCCATGGTGAGCAGCTCCAGCACGCTGGCCCTGGTCACCTCGTTCGACCAGTGCGGGGACGCGCCGCGCTCGCCGCCGTAGTACGCGTACGGCTCGTCGCCGGGCATCGCGGCCTCGCCCTGCTCGGCGACCGCCGGCAGGTACTCGACCGGCCCGCCCAGGTCCTGCCGCTCCAGCACGTCCAGGTAGGGCGCCAGGTCCGCGCCGCGCATCGCGTAGGGATTGTTGTACGCCCCGGCGATCGCCGCGAACGCCTTCACCCGGGGGTCGAAGGCGGCGAACTTGAGCGCGTATCCCCCGCCGAGGCAGATCCCCACCGCCCCGATCCGTTCACGGTCCACCTCGGGCCGCGACCGCAGGAACGACACCGCCGCCCGCAGGTCGTGCAGCTTGCCCTGCGGGTCCTCGTGGCGGCGCGGCCGCCCTTCCGACTCGCCCCAGTTGCGGTGGTCGAAGGCCAGCGTGGCATAGCCCCGCTCGGCCAGCCGGGCCGCGTACAGGCCCGTGACCTGGTCACGCACTCCGGTGAACGGCCCGGTGAACACCAGCGCGGGCCACGGCCCCACGCCGTCCGGCACCCGCAGGTCGCCGGCCAGCGTGAGGCCGTCAGCCGTGAATTCCACTCTCATACGCACAGGCTACGAGTCGAACCCGAGGCCCATGCGATCGAGCGCGCGCAGCCACAGGTTGCGCCGGCCCTGGTGCTGGTCGGCCTGCGCGATCGACCAGCGGGTGAACTGGATCACCCCCGACCGCACCGGCTCGGGCGGGAACGGCATCGGCTTCTCCTTCACCATGCGCAGCTCGGTGCGGTCGGTGGGCTTGCCCGACAGCAGGTCCAGCATGACGTTCGCGCCGAACCGGGTGGCGCCGACGCCCATGCCGGTGTAGCCGGCGGCGTAGACGAGCCGGCCGCCGTGCGCCTGCCCGTAGAAGGCGCTGAACCGGCTGCACGTGTCGATCACGCCACCCCACCTGTGGGTGAACCGCACCCCGTCGAGCTGCGGGAAGGTGTCGTAGAAGTGCCGCGCGAGCTTGACGAACGTCTCGTCGCGCTGGTCGTACTCCGGCTTGACCAGGCCCCCGTTGTAGTAGACGGCGTCGTAGCCGCCCCACAGGATCCGGTTGTCGTCGGTCAGCCGGTAGTAGTGGAACTGGTTGCCCGAGTCTCCCACGCCCTGCCGGTTGCGCCAGCCCACCGCGTCGAGCTGGGCCTCGGTCAGGGGCTCGGTCATCAGCACGTAGTCGTACACCGGGACCACGAAGTGCTTCAGCCGCCGCAGCAGCGGCGGGAAGACCCCGGTGCCCAGTGCCACCTGGCGCGCGCCCACCG
Source organism: Nonomuraea rubra (assembly GCF_014207985.1). NCBI lineage: Bacteria > Bacillati > Actinomycetota > Actinomycetes > Streptosporangiales > Streptosporangiaceae > Nonomuraea > Nonomuraea rubra. Next base: position 10,373,311 of record NZ_JACHMI010000001.1, read on the forward strand.
TGCCGTGCGGCGTGCGCAGGGTGATCGTCGTGCCGTCGTCGGCCATCGAGCGGACCGGGGTGCGCTCGTGGACGCGTACGCCGAGCCGCAGGCACGCGTCCCGCAGCCCCCACACCAGCCGGGCCGGGTCCAGCATGGCGCAGCCGCTGCGCTCCCAGAGCCCGCCGAGGTAGGTGGGCGAGTTCACCTCGGCCCGCACCTGCTCCCGGTCCAGCGGCAGGTAGTCGAGGCCGAGGTCGGAGATCAGGTCGAGGTGTTCGTTGAGGCCGTCGAGCTGCCACTCCTCGGTGGCCACGTGCAGCTCGCCGGTGCGTTCGAACGAGCAGTCGACGCCGTAGCGCTCCAGCGTGCGCTCGATCTCGTCGAGGTTCTCGACGCCCATGCGTTCGAGCCGGTCGATCTCCTCGGGCCACCGCTCCAGCCCGTTGGCCAGGCCGTGGGTGAGGGTCGCCATGCAGAAGCCGCCGTTGCGGCCGGTGGCCGCCCAGCCGATCCTGCGGCCCTCCAGCAGGACGACGTCCAGCGAGGGGTCGCGCTCCTTGGCCATCAGGGCCGTCCAGAGCCCCGAGAAGCCGCCGCCGACGACGACCAGGTCGGCGGTGGTGTGTCCGAAGAGCCGCGGTTGCGGCTCGGGTCTGGCCGGGCTGTCCAGCCAGTACGGCTTGCGCTCCGCGTCAGCCAGCGCCTTCAGCGGATCCACAAATCCCACTTCCCTTACGAAAGTCTCAGTATTGAAATTGCGGGACGAATGAGGTGTCACGCGCGGGTTCCCCCCGCCGGAATCCGATCTCGCCTCCCTGTTCTTGGCCAAGGTGAAACCCCTCCGCGACCTGCGGAGGGGGATCCGGAAGAATGCTCTCAGCTACGGCGGCGCGCCGCGACCGCGTTGCCCACGGCGATCAGCACCCCGATGCAGAAGATCAGCGTACCCATGACGTTGACCTGCGGCGGGATGCCGGTCTTCACCGCGCCGACGATCCACAGCGGGAAGGTGACGGTCGAGCCGTTGACGAAGCTGGTCACCACGTAGTCGTCGATGGACAGCGCGAACGCCAGCATGCCGCCCGCCATCACGCCCGGCAGGATCGCCGGCAGCGTCACCTGCCTGAACGTGCCCCACGCCGTCGCGCCCAGGTCCCTGGCGGCCTCCTCCAGGGAGGGGTCGAGCGTGACGACCCGCGCCCGGACCGTGACCACGACGAACGACAGCGAGAACAGCACGTGCGAGATGATGATCGTGTTGGCGTCGCGCGGCACGTTGCCGGAGACGAACAGCGACAGCAGCGACGCCCCCATGACCAGCTCGGGCGTCGAGATGGCGGCGAAGACCAGGAAGTTCGTCGCTCCCTGGCCGCGGAAGCGGTGCCTGCCGAGCGCGAGCCCGAGCATGGTGCCGATCACCACGGTGATGACCGTGCTGACCAGGGCGATCACCAGCGAGTTGCGCAGCGCCACGGTGAGGTCGGAGATGTCGAACAGCTCGGCGTACCAGCGCAGGGTGAAGCCCTGCCAGGTGGTGTTGGACTTGCTCTGCTTGTCGTTGAAGCCGAACAGGATCATCACGGCGATCGGCGACGACAGCCAGATGACGACCAGCCAGGTGTAGAGGTGCAGCAGCCGGTCGCCGGCCCGCGCGCCCCTCATCGGGCCGCCGCCTCTAGCACGTTCTCGGTCCCGAGTGCCCGCGCGTAGATGAAGATGCCCACCAGCAGCACCGCCATCAGCGTGAACGACAGCGCCGAGGCCGTCGGGTAGTCGAGGTTGGTCAGGTACTCGGTCTGGATGATGTTGCCGATCATCGTGTTGGAGGTGCCGCCGAGGATGGCCGCGTTGATCGGGTCGGCCGTGGCGGGCACGAACGTCATCAGCACCCCGGCGAACACCCCCGGCAGCGACAGCGGCAGCACCACCCGCCTGAAGGCCGCCACCTTCGTCGCGTACAGGTCCTGGGCCGCCTCGACCACCCGCGGGTCCACCCGCTCCAGCGCCACGTAGATCGGCAGGATCATGAACGGCAGGAAGTTGTAGGTCAGCCCGCCCACCACCGCGAACGTCGTGGCCAGCACGTGGAAGTCCTCGGGCAGCAGCCCCCAGCCCTTCAGCGTGCCGAACAGGATGCCGTTGTCCGACAGCAGGAAGTTCCACGAGATCGTGCGCAGCACGAACGAGACGAAGAACGGCAGCAGGAGCAGGAACAGGTACATCGACTTGCGGGCGCCGGCCTTGAAGGCGATGAAGTACGCCACCGGGTACCCGATCAGCAGCATGGCCACGGTGGCGAGCCCGCCGTAGAGCAGCGACCGGAGGAGCTGGGTGCTGTAGCGGCCGAGCGCGTCGGTGTAGTTGGAGAAGCTGAACGTCATGGCGAAGCCGTCGATGGCGTTGCCCGTCTGCAGCGACACCGACGCCATCGCCACCATGGGCACGACCAGGAAGATCGCCAGCCACATCCAGCTCGGCAACGCGAGCAGGTAGGGGGTGAGCCGCCGCATCGGTTACGCCTGGGTGATGGACTGGAAGATCGGGTTGAACACCTGCTCCTGCTGGGTGGTGAGCTGGGTGTAGCTGCGCAGCTTGGCGTAGTCGGCCTCGGAGGGGAACATGAGCGCGCTGTTGACCATGTCCTCCAGCGCCTTCTTGTCCTCGCCCTTGGCCGCCGCGGCCTTCTCGCGCAGCAGGTCCTGCACGGCGGGGACCGGGGTGACGTACTGGATGTACTCGTCCAGCTCGGCGGCCACGGCGGGCTGGTAGAGGTAGTCCATCAGCATGAGGGCGTCCACCGGGTTGGCCGCGCCCTTGGGGATGAGCATGTTGTCGGTCCAGATCGTGCCGCCCTCGGCCGGCACGACGAACTTGACCGGCTCGCCGGCGAGCTGCCGCTGGAACACGTCGCCGGACCAGGCCATGGTCAGCCAGACGTCGCCCTTCGACACGGCGTCGATATACGACTGATCATAATATTTCCGCACAATTCCGGCGTCGCGCTGGGCCTTCAGCTTCTCGCCGGCCTTGTTCCAGTCCGCCTCGGTGGACTTCTCCGGGTCGATGCCCAGCGCGATCATGCCGAAGTTGGCGATCTCCTGGGCGTCGGCCATCATGCCGACCCGCCCCTTGTACTTGGGGTCGAACAGCGACTCGATGCTGGTGATCTCGTCCTTGACGTACTTGGTGTTGTACGCGATGCCCGTCACCCCGGAGGTGTACGGCACCGTGTACTTGTTGCCCGGGTCGTACGAGCGCTCCTTGTACTTCTGGCCCGCGTTGGCCTGGAAGTTCGGCAGCTTGGACTGGTCGAGCGGCACCGCGTAGCCCAGCTCGATCATGTGCTGGAGCTGGATGCCGTTCGTCATGACGACGATGTCGTAGCCCAGCGACTGGCCGGCGCGCAGCACGGGGTCGGCCTTGCCGAAGAACTCGGCGTTCTCCTGGATGACCTCCTTGTACTCGTACGCGATGCCGGTGTCCTGCTTGAACTTCTCCAGCGGGCCCTTGTCCTCGGGCATGTACTCGGGCCAGTTGGCGAAGACGACCTTGCCGTTCTTCTTCTGCTTGGCCCAGTAGTCGGCGACGGCGTCGGCCTTCGGCGGCGCCGCCTTCTGCCCCTGCACGCCGCAGGCGGCCAGGGCGAGCCCGGCGGCGGAGTAACCGGCCAGGCGGAAGACGTCACGACGGGTGCGGGGCTGCGTCATTCCACGCATGAAGGGGTTCATGGGGTGCTATCAACTTCCAATCACGTACGAGTGCTGCGCCTGCCACGACAGCCAGACGGAGTCGCCCCGCTCCGCCGTCGCCGTGGCGTCGTGCGCGTTCTGCTGGAACACGGTGACCTCGGCCCCGTCAGCGAGCCCCACCGCATAGCTGTTATACGTGCCCAGATACACCACTTCGGCCACGGTGCCGCGCACGGCGCTCAGCCCCTGGGCGGGCTCCTCCGTGCCGATGGTGATCTTCTCGGGCCGCACGGTGACCGTCACGTCGCCGTCGTGGCCGGGCACCAGTACCCTGCCGCCGCCGACCTTCAGCTCGCCGCCGGTCGCGGCGCCGGCGAGCAGGTTGGAGGTGCCGATGAAGCCGGCCACGAAGGCCGTGGCGGGCCGTTCGTAGATCTCGCGCGGGCCGGCGAGCTGCTCGACCACGCCGTCGTTCATGACGGCGATGCGGTCGCTCATGGTCAGCGCCTCGCTCTGGTCGTGCGTGACGTACACGAAGGTGATGCCGACCTCGCGCTGGATGCGCTTGAGCTCGATCTGCATGGCCTGGCGCAGCTTGAGGTCGAGCGCGCCGAGCGGCTCGTCGAGCAGCAGCGCGCGCGGCCGGTTGACCAGCGCCCTGGCCAGGGCCACGCGCTGCTGCTGGCCGCCGGAGAGCTGGCGCGGCATGCGCCTGCCCCGGTCGGCGAGGTCGACGATCTCCAGCATCTCGCCGACCCGCCGGTCGATCTCCGCCTTCGGCGTCCCGCGCTGCTTGAGCCCGAACGCCACGTTGTCCCTGACGCTCATGTGCGGGAAGAGCGCGTAGGACTGGAAGACCATGTTGACGTCGCGCTTGTTCGGCGGGACGTTCGTGACGTCCTGGCCGTAGAGCTTCACCAGGCCCTTGGTGGGCGCCTCGAAGCCCGCGATCATCCTCATGGTCGTGGTCTTGCCGCAGCCTGACGGGCCGAGGAGGGAGAAGAACTCGCCCTCCTCGATGGCCAGCGTCACGCCCTTGACTGCCTGGACGACCTCGCCATGCGAGTGATACTCCTTGACGACGTCCGCAAGCTCAATCGCACTCAGCCCGGTCATTTCCAGGTTCGTTCCTTGCCGCTATTCGCCGATGTAGTGCATGACGTGCTTGACCCTGGTGTAGTCGTGCAGACCGAACACCGACAGGTCCTTGCCGTATCCCGAGTGCTTGAAGCCGCCGTGCGGCATCTCCGAGACGAACGGGATGTGCGTGTTGACCCAGACCACGCCGAAGTCGAGCCGGTTCGACATGCGCATGGCGCGGCCGTGGTCGGAGGTCCAGACCGAGCCGCTCAGGCCGTACTTGACGTCGTTGGCCTTGGCCAGGGCGTCGGCCTCGTCGGTGAACGTCTGGACGGTGATCACGGGGCCGAAGACCTCGTTCTGCACCATCTCGTCGTCCTGGCGCAGCCCGTCCACGACGGTCGGGGCGAAGAAGTAGCCCTGGTCGCCGACGCGGTGACCGCCCGTGAGGACCTTGGCGTGCCCGGGGACCCGGTCGATGAAGCCCTGGACCCTGGCGAGCTGGTTCTCGTTGTTGAGCGGGCCGTAGAGCGCGTCCTCGTTGCTCAGGTCGCCGGTGACGGTGCCGGCGGCGGCCTCGGTGAGCGCGGCCACGAACTCGTCGTGCACGCTCTCGTGCACGAGCACCCGGCAGGCGGCCGTGCAGTCCTGGCCGGCGTTGTAGAGGCCGGCGGTGGCGATGTCCCCGGCGGCCTTGCGCAGGTCCTTGACGTCCTCGAAGACCACGACCGGCGCCTTGCCGCCGAGCTCCAGGTGCACGCGCTTGAGGTCGTCGGCGGCGCTCTTGGCCACCGACATGCCCGCGCCGACCGAGCCGGTGATGGCCACCATGGCGGCGGTCGGGTGGCTGACCACCATGGCGCCGCTCTCGCGGTCGCCGGTGACGACGTTGAAGACGCCCGCGGGCAGCACCTCGCCGAGGATCTCGGCCAGCTTCAGCGTGGAGACCGGGGTGGTGTCGGACGGCTTGAGCACGATCGTGTTGCCGGCCGCCAGCGCCGGGGCGATCTTCCAGACCGCCATCATCATCGGGTAGTTCCACGGCGTCACCTGGCCGACGACGCCGATCGGCTCGTGCCTGATGACGCTGGTGTGCTCGGCCAGGAACTCGCCGGCCGTGGGGCCCTCCAGCGTGCGCGCCGCGCCCGCGAAGAAGCGGAAGTGGTCGGCGGCGACCGGCGTCTCGTCCTCGGCCATGCGGGCCCGGGGCTTGCCGGTGTTGCGGCACTCGGCCTCGTTGATCTCATCGGCCCGGGCGTCGATCGCGTCGGCGACCTTGAGCAGCAGGTTGGCCCGCTCGCCCGGGGTGGTCCTGCCCCACGATTCGAACGCGGCGGCCGCGGCGGCGAAGGCGGCGTCGATGTCCTCCTGACCCGAGACGGGAGCCTGGACATAGGCCTCACCCGTGCACGGATCGATAATGTCGGAGAATCGGCCGCTCTTGGCGTCCACGAACTCACCGTTGATGTAGTTCTGCAGACGGGTGGTCATTCGCCCTCCTTCGTCGGTCGCATGACCATGGTGCTGTGTCTGATGATTGCCTCGACGAGCTCGGTCATGGGATGACCTCCTCGTGGAGTGGGCTGAGATGCCGCGACTCTGACAGAGCAGATGCATCGCGACAAGGGATTTCGTGGTGAAGATATCAAATTGCTACGAATTCGCTTGACAGACCGCGAAGAACTGACAACATGTCGCACCAGGACGGCAACCCGGCGGGAACGCCCCCGTAACGCCGGACCGCTAGGAGGAATCCGCTCACATGACGACGCCGCCCCGCGTACGCCGGAACAGCGCAGGCCCCGGCGGCCCGGTGGTGCTCGACGACCTGTCCAAGCAGATCATCGAGCAGCTCCAGGCCGACGGGCGCAAGCCGTACGCGGCGATCGGGAAGGCCGTCGGCCTCTCCGAGGCGGCGGTGCGCCAGCGGGTGCAGCGCCTCCAGGACGCCGGTGTCATGCAGATCGTCGCGGTCACCGACCCGCTCACGCTCGGCTTCCCCCGGCAGGCCATGATCGGCGTCAACTGCGAGGGCGACCTGGAGAAGGTGGCCGACGAGCTGGCCGGCATCGAGGAGATCGACTACGTCGTGCTCACGGCCGGCTCCTTCGACGTGATCGTGGAGGTGGTCTGCGAGGGTGACGGGCACCTGCTGGAGATCCTCAGCAAGATCCGCGCCATCCCCGCCGTACGGGCCACCGAGTCGTTCGTCTACCTCAAGCTGCGCAAGCAGACCTACTCCTGGGGCACCCGCTAGCCGACCCGGGCGACCGCCCGCACGGGCGAGCCGTCACCTCCGGCGATCCGCAGCGGGAACATCGACACCTCGACCTCCCGCTGCCCGATCAACCGGTCGAGGCCGCACAGGTTCTCGGCGATGACCGCGTGCGCGCGCAGCAGCGCCTCGTGCGCCGGGAAGGCGTCGGCAGGCGTTGGATCCACGCTCAGGGCGTCGATGCCGACCGTCCGCACTCCCCGCTCGACCAGCAGCGACGCCGCCTCCGCGCTGAGGAACGGGTGGTCCTGGCTCCCGAACGGCCACCCGGTGGCCACCAGCACGATCACCCCCGGGCTCACGTGCTCGAACAGCTCGGGACCGATCGGCGAGCCCGGCGCGCGCCCCATGGCGTCCACGACCGCGGCGGGCCCGTGGAAGCGTTCCAGCGGCAGCTCGTCCAGCGTGGGCAGCGAGCCGTCGAGGTGGTACGGCGCGTCCACGTGGGTGCCCGAGTGGGAGCCCAGGTGCAGGCCCAGCACGTTGACGCCATCGCGGGCCACGGTGAGCGCCGGGCCGATCGAGACCTCCGGGTCGCCCGGATAGACGGGCATCCCGGTCTCGATCGGCACCGACAGGTCGAGCAGCGCCATCAGGTCACCGGCTCCACGATCGGCAGCACCGGCGTGTCGGCCGAGCGGACCAGGCGCGGCCCGTCAGGCCCGTAGACCTCGCGCGGCTCGGGGAAGAGCGCCAGCAGCGCCAGGTAGAGCAGCCCGGCCACGGCCAGCCCGACAGGGAGCGAGATGTCGATCCCGCTGGCCAGGTTCCCCAGCGGCCCGACGAACTGCCCGGGCAGGTTGACGAACATCAGCGCCAGCCCGGCGGAGACCAGCCAGGCGCTGAGCCCGCGCCAGTTCCAGCCGTGCGTGAACCAGTAGCGGCCGCCGCGCTGGCGCCGGTTGAACACCTGCAGCGCCTCCGGGTCGTACCAGCCGCGCCGCGTCACGTAGCCGAGCATCATGATCACCATCCAGGGTGCCGTACACGTGATGATCAGTGTGGCGAACGTGGAGATGCTCTGCGTGAGGTTCGCCGCGAACCGGCCGATGAAGATGAACACGATCGACAGCGTGCCGATGAACACCGTGGCCTGGACCCGGGAGAAGCGGGGGAAGACGCTGGAGAAGTCGAGGCCGGTGCCGTACAGGGAGGTCGTGCCCGTGGACATGCCGCCGATCAGGGCGATGAGGCAGACGGGCACGAAGTACCAGCCGGGCGAGACCGCCAGCAGGCCGCCGACGTAGTTGGGGGCGGCGGGGTCCACGTACTCGGCGGCCTTGGCGGCGATGATCGAGGCGGTGGCCAGGCCGAAGAAGAACGGCAGGATGGTGGCGGCCTGCGACAGGAACGCCGCCGCCATCACCCGCCCGCGCGGGGTGCTCGCCGGGATGTAGCGGGACCAGTCGCCCAGGAAGGCGCCGAACGAGACCGGGTTCGACAGCACGATCAGGGCCGCGCCGATGAACGAGGGCCAGAACAGGGCGTCGCCCGGCTTCACGGCGCCGGCGTACGACGGGTCGAAGTCGCCGGCGAAGGCGAACACTCCCAGCACGAACAGCAGTGATGCCGCCGCGACCGCGATCTTGTTCACGAACAGCATGAACCGGAAGCCGTACACGCAGACCACGAGCACGAGGACGGCGAAGATGCCGTACGCGACCCCGTACGAGAAGTCGGTGTCCGGCAGCCCCACCAGCCGGTGGGCGCCGCCCACGAGCGCGTCGCCCGACGACCACACCGAGATCGAGAAGAACGCGATCGCGGTCAGCAGCGACAGGAACGAGCCCACGACCCGGCCGTGCACGCCCAGGTGCGCGGAGGAGGACACGGCGTTGTTGGTGCCGTTGAGCGGCCCGAACAGCGACAGCGGCGCCAGGATCAGCGCCCCCGCCACCAGCCCGAGCACGCTGGCGGCCAGGCCGTGCCAGAACGACAGGCCGAACAGGATGGGGAAGGCGCCGAGCACGCACGTCGCGAACGTGTTGGCGCCGCCGAAGGCGACCCTGAACAGGTCGACGGGGCGGGCGGTGCGGTCGGCGTCGGGGATGCGCTCGACGCCGTAGGTCTCGATCTCGGTGAGGGAGCCGCTGCTCATGTCTTCTCCTGGAGCGCCAGCAGGCTGACGAGGTCATAGGCCACGTGGGAGGCGGCGATCGAGGTGATCTCCGCGTGGTCGTAGGCGGGGGCCACCTCGACCACGTCGGCCCCGATCAGGTTCAGCCCGGCCAGGCCGCGCAGGATCTCCAGCAGCTCGCGGCTGGTGAGCCCGCCGGCCTCCGGGGTGCCCGTGCCGGGGGCGTGCGCGGGGTCGAGCACGTCGATGTCGATGGACAGGTACAGCGGGCGGTCGCCGACCCGCTGCCGCAGCAGGTCGATCACCTCGTCCAGCCCGCGCCGCAGCACGTCGGCCGCGGTCACGATGCCGAACCCGAGCCTCCGGTCCTCCTCCAGGTCCTTCTTGCCGTAGAGGGAGCCCCTGATGCCGACGTGGCTGAGCGCCTCGGTGTCGAGAACGCCCTCCTCCACGGCCCGGCGGAAGGGGGTGCCATGCGTGTACTCGGCCCCGAAGTAGGTGTCCCACGTGTCGAGGTGCGCGTCGAAGTGCACCAGCGCCACGGGGCCGTGCTTCCTGGCCGCCGAGCGCAGCAGCGGCAGCGCGATCGTGTGGTCGCCACCGATGGTGACCAGCCTGGCGTCCAGGTCGTCGGCCGCGCCCTCGATGGTCTCGATGGCCGCGCCGATGTCGAACGGGTTCACCGCGATGTCCCCGGCGTCGGCGACCTGCACCTGCTCGAACGGGGACACGTCGAGGCCGGGGTGGTAGGGCCGCAGCAGCCGGGACGCCTCCCGTACGGCGGCGGGCCCGAACCGGGCGCCGGGACGGTAGGAGACGCCGGTGTCGAAGGGCACGCCCACCACCGCCACGTCCGCCCGTTCCACCTGGTCGAGGCGGGGCAGGCGGGCGAAGGTGGCGGGGCCCGCGAAGCGCGGGACCTTGCTGGAGTCGACGGGACCGAGGTTCATGCGCCTCAGTGTTCGTCACGCCTCTGACCTGCGGCAATTGTGGTCGTCACGAAGTATTACGGTGTGTGTTGTGGCCGACCACAAACTCACCGTGGAGGATCTCCTCCGCTCCCCCGCTCTCCAGCTCCGCGTGCTGGCGGGCGAGGCCGGGCTGGCCCGCTCGGTCTCGTGGGCGCACGTCAGCGAGCTGGACGACCCGACGCCGTGGCTGCTCGGGGCCGAGGTCATCATGACGACCGGCATCGGCGTGCCCCGGGCGGCCGCCAGGCAGCGGGCCTACCTGGAGCGCCTCGACGACGCCGGCGTCTCCGCGCTCGCCCTGTCGGCCCAGCTCCACGTGCCGCCGCTGCACCCGGCGTTCTTCGAGGCCGCGGAGGAGCGCGGCATGCCGGTGCTGGAGGTGCCGCTGGCGGTGCCGTTCATCGCGATCGCGCAGGAGGTCGCGGCGGCGCTGCAGGAGGACGCCAGCCACCGGCTCGGCGCCCAGCTCCAGGTCTTCGGCGCGCTGCGCTGGCTGGCCGCCGAGGACCTGGACACGGCCACGCTCTTCAAGCGCCTGGAACGCCTGTCCGGCTACGACGTCTACCTCTCCACCCGCTCGGGCCGCCCCCTGCTGCCCGGCGTCCCCGTCCCCCCGCCGTCCGTCCTGCCCGCCGCGCCCGACGCCCCGCCCACGATCCCCGGCGGCTTCGTGCTGCCCGTCTCGGCCCCCGGCGGCCCCGCCGGGTACCTGGTGGCCTTCGAACGCGAGGGCGCCCGCCCCGCCGGCCTGGCCGTGGTCCAGCACATCGCCACGGTGGCGGCGCTCCAGGTCGCGATGGCCAGGCACGAGCGCGAGACCCTGCGCAGGGAGGGCGCGGAGACGCTGGCCGAGCTGCTGCAGGACGTGCTCGACCCGCCGTCCGTTCGCCGCCGCCTGGCCCGCCTGGGCCTGTCCACGGAATCGGACACGGTGCTGCTGGTGGTGCGCGGCGTTCCCGACGACGCCCTGCGCCGCGCCCTGGACGACCTGCCGCACCTGATGCTGCGCCGCGGCGACGACCACTACCTGCTGGGCCCGCCGGCGCTCGGTCCCGCCGTAGCCGCGGTGCCGGGGGTCGCCGCCGGGATGAGCCGCCCGTTCCCGCCCGGCGAGTCGCTGCGGGTGGCCCAGCGGGAGGCGGCCTGGGCGGCCACGCACGCCGCCGAGTCGGGCCGCGGGCTCGTCACGTACGGCGACGACACGACCGGCCGGTGGCTGCCCGAGGACCCGGCCACACTGACCGCGTTGGTGGAATACGTGCTGGGCAAGGTGCTCGCCTATGACGAGGCGCACAATTCCTATTTGCTGGCTTCCGTACGGACCTGGCTGGAACATAACCGCCATATGCGCGAGGCCGCCACGGCCCTGCACATCCATCCCAATACCCTGGCCTACCGGCTGCGCCGATTCAGCGAGCTCAGCGGCAGGGACCTCGACTCCAGCGCGGCCTTCGCCGAGGTCTGGCTGGCCATCCGCGCGGCCCGCCAGCTCGGGCTCCACAACTGAGCGGGCCCGATAGTCACCGCCCCAGTTCGGCCGCATCCGAAAACAACGCCCGATTATCCGGCATTTCATTCGGCCAAAGTCCCGTCGTATCATCGCCACAGCGGGCGAGGAGGGACTTTCTATGGCGCAACCGGCTCGCGCGGTCGGCACCGGGCTCGTGGAACTGACCGACCTGACGCTGCTCCAGCTCGTCGAGGTGGACGAGGCGACCCTCGACCGGGCAGTGCGCGGGATCGTCGGGCGACGAGGGCCGTGGGACCGGCTGTGGCAGGAGGACAGCGCCTCGGGCCACGGCGCCGTCCCGTGACCGCCGGCACGTACGAGCTCTGCGACCACCTGGCCGACCCCACCCCCGCGCTGCTGGAGCGCCTCAGGGGCCTCCAGCTCGCCAGGAACCAGGTGCTCCTGGCGGCGGTGCAGCGCAGGGTGCCCGGCCACGACGCCGCCTTCCAGGAGCTTGTGCGCCTGCAGCGGGACGAGCCGCGGCTCATGGCGGAGCTGCTGCTGCTCCCCCAGGTGGGCTGCTGGGCGGTGGACGCGTTGTGGCGGCTGGACCGCGGCGAGGAGCCGGACCTGGCCTACCTGGCGGCCTTCGCGGCCGGCGCCGCCATGCGGGCCGGCCGGCGGCCCCTGCCGTTTCCCGGCCCGCTCGTCCCCGGGATGGGCACGGTCACCGAGTCCGGCCTCGTGCCGATCCCCCTCCTCGACGTGGCGGAGGGCGCGGCCCGGTTGTCCGTCCGTCTCGACGCGATCGACCCCTACCTCGCCGGCTACGGCAGGCGGGGCGGCGCCGACCCGGTGTGGTGGCAGCGCGAGCTGAGCCGGGCCTGGCGGGTGCTGTGCGAGCGGCATCGCGCGGCGGCGCAGACGGTGGCGGGGGTCTTCACCACGCTGGTGCCCCTGGACGGCGGCGGGCACGGCCGGCCGTTCAGCGCCACCTCCGGCTGGGCGTACGGCGCGATCGCCCTGTCGCCGCCGCCCGATCCGCTCGCGTTCGCCGAGAGCCTGGTGCACGAGGTGTGGCACCTGCTGCTCGGTGCGGTGGAGGACACGACCTCGCTGGTCGATCCCGGCGACGACCGCCGCTGGTACGCCCCGTGGCGCTCCGACCCCCGGCCGCTGGGCGCGCTGGTGCAGGGCTGCTTCGCGAACTTCGCGATCACCGCGTTCTGGCGCACCGAGTGCGGCGTGCCGTCACCGCGGGAGCCGGGCCGGGCGGAGACCGAGTTCGCCCACCGCCGCGCCATCACCTTCGAGGCGCTCAGCCGGGCGGCAAGCTCGGGCGGCCTGACGACGGCGGGCTCGCGCCTGGTGGACGGCCTGCTGCGACGGCTGGCCCCGTGGCTGCGCGAGCCCCTTCCCGCCGCGGCCGAGCGCCGCGCGGACGAGCTGCGGGCCGCCCACCGGGCGCGCTGGCTCGCCGCCAACCCCGGGCACCGCGTCTGACGCTCCGCAAGGGAACCACGACCGGAAACCGCTCCGCACCGGAAGCACGGCCGGAAACCGCTCCGCGCCGGAACCACGGCGGGAAACGCGGGTTCAGTCGTTCATCGGCTCGATGCCCATGTTGATGCGCCCGAACTGCGCGGCCAGCCGGGCGTGCGGATGGTCCGGCAGCAGCGAGTTCCGGTACCGGTCGAGCGCCTCCTCCCGCAACCGCGCCGCGGCGTCCTTGTCGCCGTCGGCGTTACGGTCGAGGGCGAGGTTCGCCATGGCGGCCAGCGTGTTGGGATGGTCGGCGCCCCGCGTGTCCTGGCTGCGTTCGAGCACCTTCTCGCCCAGGCTCCTGGCCTTGCGCACCTCCCCCAGTGCGGCCAGGTCGCTGGCCAGGCTGTGCATGGCGATCAGCGTGTTCGGATGGTCCTCGCCCAGGTCGGCGATCAGCCCTTCGACGGCCCGCTCGCTCAGCCTGCGCGCCGCGTCCGGGTTGTTGCGCACCCGCAGCACGATGGCCAGGTTGGAGCAGGCCATGAGCGTGTTGGGATGGTCGGTGCCGGCCACCTTCTCCAGGCTGGCCACCGTCTCCTCGCCCAGCCTCTGGGCCCCGGCCAGGTCCTCCGTGAGCCGGTGGTCGTTCATGAGGTTGGTGGCCGACTGCAGCGTCTGGCGGTGCTCCTTGCCCAGGATCGACTGGTGCAGGTCGAGGGCCTTGCGCCCCTGGACGAACGCGTCCTCGTACAGGCCCACGCGGTTCAGCGCCACGCCGAAGTCGATGGCGACCAGCAGGCGGAACTGGTTCCACGGGTAGTTGCCGCGCTCCAGGGCGTTGCTGATCCTCCTGACCAGGTCGAGCGACTCCTCGTAGCGGCCGAGCCCGCGCAGGCAGCGGGCGCGGCCGAACTGCGAGCTCAGCGTGGGCCGCTCGACGGGGCCGAAGATGCGCAGCCTCTCCGCGAGGGTCTCGTCGTCGTACTCCAGCGCCTCCGCGAAGCGGCCGAGGCAGCGCAGGCTCACCGCGACGTTGCTGCGGATGCGCAGCGTGTCGGGGTGGTCGGGGCGCAGCTCCCGCTCGAAGAGGGGCAGCAGCTTCTGGTCGTTCTGCAGCGCCTCGGCGTAGCGGCCGAGCAGGCGCAGGCCGATGCCGTGGACCCGGGCGCAGTCGAGGTAGACCGGGTCCAGCTCGCCGAAGCCGTCGTGCAGCCGCCGCAGCGTGTCTGCCAGCAGCCGCTGGCTCTCCTCCCACCGGCCGGAGACGCGCAGCGCGTTGCCGACCTGGAGGGCCAGGGCCAGCGTGTGCTTGTCGTCGGGGCCGAACCGTTCGCGCCACGACTCCAGCGTGGGCAGGCCGAGCCGCAGGCTCTCCTGGTGGCCGCCGCGCCGGAAGAGCTGCTCGACCTGGTTGATGATCAGCCTGCGGACGTTGGGGTCGCCGGACTCGGTCGCCTTCGAGGGCACCAGGTGCTGCAGGGAGCGCTGGTAGATCTGCTCGCTGTCCTCCCGGTCGACCGCGCGCGGGTCGGAGGCGGCCAGCAGGAGGTGCGCGGCCTCGCGGTAGCGGGCGGCGGCCTCGGGGTCCTCGCGTACCATGCGGTCCCTGGTCACGGCCTGCACCACGCGGTGGAGCTGCACCACATTGCGCACGCCGTCGAGCTTCAGCATGGAGTAGCGGCCCAGCTCCCTGGCCGCGCGGCGGAAGTCGGTGACGGAGCTCAGCACCCGGCTGAGCGGCTCGGGCAGGCTCGCCGCCACGGTGGGCTGCACGAGCAGCTCCTCGGCGACCGGCTCGGCCGACAGGCTCGCCAGCAGCCGGAACAGCGCGTCGGCCTCGGGCGAGATCTTGTTGCGCGAGACGCTCCACGTGGTGGCCACCGTCTGGGGATACTTGATGTCCACCGAGCTCGCCAGCAGCGCGTGGGCGTTGTCGCGGAACAGCGCCAGATACTCGGTGATGCTGGTCCCCGTCTCGTTCAGGTAGGCAGCGGCGTGCTCGGCGGCCAGCGGGAGGTTCCCGAGCTGTCCCGCCAGGTCCTGCGCTTCGGCCTCGGCGTCCACGGAGCGCTCACTACCCCGCCCGGACAACGCGATCACCCGTTTGTGCAGGAACTTGACCGTATCTTCTGGCAGGAACTCCCCGACTTCGATGCCGTCCAGGTTCATCGCCCGGCGCCAGTGGCGGTCGCGGGTGGTGATGATGACGTGGCCGCCGCCGCTGGGCAGGTAGTTCTGGACCTCGTTGGCGCTCTCGACGTTGTCGTAGATCAGCAGCCAGCGCTCGAAGGGGTCGTGCGCTGCCAGAGCGGACAGCACGAGCTTGGCGGAGTAGTCGCGGTCGTCGGGGCGGAAGCCGTTCAGCGCCATCTTGCGGCCGAGCCCGATCAGCGCGTTGATGATCGTCTCTTCCTGCTCGGCCCTGACCCACCAGACGAGGTCGTAGTCCTCGCTGTGGCGGTGGGCGTACTCGGCCGCGATCTCGGTCTTGCCGATGCCGCCCATGCCGTAGATCGGCTGCGGCGGCTGGCCGACGAGCGCGGTGGAGTCGAGCGCGAGCCGCTCGCGCAGCTCGGCCAGCTCTCGCTCACGGCCGGTGAAGTAGCGATTACGGTACGGGATCTCGCGGCCCCAGATGGGGAGTCGTCGGTCCTGGCGTGCCCCGTGCTCCATCACGATCACCGCCGTTGGTCGCCGTCCAGCCCGTTGTCCTCGACCTTAATGCGTCCGTCGATCTCGCGTCTCTCACATCGGGGAGAGTCCCCTTACTCCGTCCCAGCCTGCCAGAATTATGGTCATATATCGGTTTATGTTGCAGCTAACCCTGAGTTATCGGGCGACTATTCCCGGCTATTGACGGCGGCGGCTCTTTCATGGAACGTCTGTAACGTTGAGCACCCGAGCCGCCCTTACCCCGGAAGGCGGTGGCGTGTGCGCACCGGTGACGCCGACGGCCAGAACGACGACGCCTGGGACCTGCTGATCGGGGATCTCAACAATGGAGACTGCGTCCCTTTTCTGGGCGCGGGAGCCAGCGCGGAGCGGCTCCCGCTCGGTGGCCAGCTCGCCAGGAAGTGGGCGGCCAGGATCAGGTACCCGTCCGGCGACACCGGCGATCTGGCGCGGGTGATGCAGTATGCGGCCACCATGCACTATCGCGACGCGATCAGGACCAAACGCGAATTCCTCAACGAGGAGTTCGCACACGCCGTCCCACCGGCCGCGACGGACGAATTCCCGGTGCACTCCGTGCTGGCGCGATACCCTCTCCCCCTCTACATCACCACCAACTACGACGACTTCATGTTCCTGGCATTACAGCAGGCGAGAAAGCGGCCCACCTGGGATCTGTTCCCCTGGTACGCGATGTCCCCCGACGACTGGACCGGGAGCCCCTTCCGTGAATCCGACTACGTCCCGTGCGAGGAGCGCCCTCTCGTCTTCCACCTGCACGGCCACCACAAGGAGCCGCACTCGATCGTCCTCATCGAGGACGACTACCTCGACTTCCTGGTCCGGCTGGCGCAGGACGGCAGGCACAGCAGCGCCTCCTCGTCCGGGGGCCGTCCGATGACCCTGCTGCCGTACCCGATCCGCACCGCGCTGCGCACCAAGGCGCTGCTGTTCATCGGGTACGGGCTGCGCGACTGGACCTTCCACGTCATGTTCAGGACGCTGCTGCACGGCCTCCTCGGCACCATGCGCAGGGAGCACACGAGCATCCAGCTCAACCCGCACGACCATCCCGGCGACGAACGCGAGTACCTCGAACGCTACTTCCAGGCCCAGAGCATCCGCATCCTGTGGGAAACCCCCCGCTCGCTCAACGACAAGCTCGCCGCCGGACTGCGGGAGAAGCCATGACGGCCCTTCCAGGAGACAGGACCGCCGAGCCGTACGTCGGCCCGCGCCCCTTCCGCAGGGCCGAGTCCGCCCTCTTCCACGGCCGCACCGAGGAGGCCCGCCACCTGCGCGACGCCTGGCTGTCGGAGCGCGTGGTGGTGCTGCACGGCCCGGCCGCCGTCGGCAAGACGTCCCTGCTGCACGCCGGGGTGCTGCCGCTGCTGGAGGAGGAGCCGCGGCCCGCGCGCACGCTGGTGCTGCCGGTGGGCCGGTTGATCCACCAGCCGACCTGGCCGCTGGCCCTCTCGTCGGGCCCCGGCGGCTACCGCTTCACCCTCATCAGCAGCTGGACCCCCGCCGGCCAGGCCCCCGACCCCGAGCAGGCGGTCGGTGCGGCGCTGGAGAGCGTGATCGCCGATACCGCACCCCGCCGGGTACTGGCCGCCATCGACCACATGGAGGAGCTGTTCACCGCCTTCCCCGCCCGGGTCCAGGAGCGGGAGCGGCTCGTCGCCGAGCTGGCGGGCGCGCTGCGCGAGCTGCCGCTCAACCTGCTGCTGGTGGTGCGGGACGACCAGCTCGCCACGCTCAGCTCGTACGAGGGGCTGCTGAGCCCGCAGCCCTTCGCCTACGTCCGCCTGGAGGGGCTGGACCAGCCGTCGGCCGTGTCGGCGGTGACGGGGCCGGCGTCGGGCAGCGGCCGCCGGTACGCCGCCGGCGTGGCCGAGCAGCTCGTCCAGCGGCTGCGGACGACCACGTACACCGACCGGCTGGGCACCAGCGTCGAGATCGTCAGTGACCGGGTGTCGCCGTTCGAGCTGCAGATCGCCTGCGCGGCGCTGTGGGCGAGCCTGGACGACGGCGACGACGCGATCACCCCCGACCGGCTGGCCCAGCTCGGCGACCTCGCCGGGATCCTCGCGGGGTACTTCGACCGGACCGTGCGCGACGTGAGCATGGAGACCGGCGTGCCGGAGCCGGAGCTGCGCGACTGGATCGAGACGACGTTCATCACCGAGCGGGGCACGCGCGGCACCGCCTACCGCGGCCTGACGCAGACCGCCGACATGCCCAACCCCGTGGTGGACGCGCTGGTGGCCCGGCACATCCTGACCGAGGAGCAGCGGGCGCGCAGCCTCTGGTACCAGCTCGGGCAGGAGCGGCTGGTCGAGGCCGTGCGCACCGCGAACCGCGCGCACCACGTCGTGCCCGCCCGCGGCAGGCCGCAGGAGCACACGCCCGCGGACTTCCGCGCCGCCGCCGAGGCCGCGCTCGGGGAGGGCAACTTCATCTCGGCCCATCGCTTCGCCTCCGTGGCGGCCAGGCGGTCGCTGGAGCAGGGCGACGAGCGGCAGTTCGCGAACCTGCTGGCGTTCCAGGCCGAGGTGTCCAGGATCGAGGGCGACCTGGAGGCGGCCAAGCAGACGCTGAACGAGGCCCGCTCGCAGTTCGAGAGCCAGCAGGACGCCCTGTCCACCGTGCAGGTGCTGACCGCGCTGGCCGAGGTCTCCCTGTCGATGGGGGAGGCCGACGAGGCGGTCGATCTCGGCAGGCAGGCGGTGGCCAGGATGCCCGGCGACGTGAGCGCCCGCACGCTCCTGGCCTACGCGCTCTGGCAGGCGGGCTCGCCCGCGGACGCGGAAGCCGCCTACAACGACGCCCTCGACCTCGACCGCAACGCCGCCCGCGCGCTCTACGGGCGGGGCCGGGTCCGGATCGCGCTGCGCGACTTCCGCGGCGCGCTCGCGGACCTGGACCGGGCACTGGCCCTGGGCCTGCCCCGCGCGGAGGAGGACCGCGCCAGGGCGGCCCGGGAGGAGGCCCAGCGCCGCCTGGGCCTCTGAGCCGTTACGACAGCCGCACCGTCGACAGCCGCACCGTCGACCGTCGCGATCTCCCGCCTGTGCCGTTACGACAGCTGCACCGTGGCGATCTCCCAGGCGCCGAGCGGCAGCCGGAGCGTCCCATCTGTCACGTCGAGCTGCTCTCCCGGGCGTCCCCGCAGGTCGGCGCGGCACGCCTGGGTGAAGCTCCCGCTGATCACGGCCTCGGTGTCCTCGCCCGTGAGCGCCACGACGCGCAGCTCCCGCCGGCCGTCGCGCTCGCGCAGCGAGGTCATCACGACCCCGTCCCCGCTCACCGACAGCCCGGCCGCGGGCTCGGGCAGCGGCAGGAACCGCTCGCCGAGCCCCGGCACCACCAGCAGGTCATGCCGGAAGGCCTCCGCCTGCGGCACCACCTCGCCCCACGACCCCTGGTACGGCATCAGCGCCACGCTCACCGCCCGCACCCCGCGCGACTGCGCCGCGGGAGTGGGCAGTTGGGGCCCGGCCGGCTCCGGCCGCAGCGCGTTGCGGTTGCGGGAGAGGTAACCGACCGAGCGCAGCAGCGTGAGCGCCAGCTCCCCATCGGCCAGCTCGTACTCCGTCACGTGCTCCAGCAGCGCCGCCACGCCTCCCGCGGCCACCCACGAGGAGGCGGGGAAGGTGGGCAGCGGGGTCTCGCCGCAGCCGCCCTCCGCGGTGAGCCCGCGGGTGACGACCGCGAACTGCCCCTCCGCGTACGACTGCGTGGCCTCCGCCGGCAGCGGGACGTGCAGGCGCACCCGGTGGTCGGCGCAGCGGTTGTCGAACTCGACCCGCAGCCGTACGAACGGCTCCCCCGCCCGCAGCTCGACCCGGGTGGTGACGGCGATCTCCTCCATCCTGGCGGAGCGCGCAGCGGCGGGCACCTCGGGAGCGCCCTCGACGCCCTCGCCGGAGGCCGGCCACAGGTACGTGCGCCGCACGTCCACCATCGCCACCAGCGGCCCCGAGCAGATCAGCTCGGTCTCCACGTCCACGGGCTCCGACACGATCATGTCGGCCGCCGGCGGCGCGTAGTTGTAGGTGTCGCCCACGTCGCCGCCGTCCACGAGCCGGCCGGCACCGGTGACCGTGGTGCCGTCCTGGCCCACCACCGTCAGGGTGCCGTCGGGCGCGATCGTGACCCGCAGCAGCCCGTTGTCCAGCACCTCCTCGTCGCCCCGCACCGGCAGGGGAGCCGAGTCGGAGCTGAGCCAGCAGGACGGGTGGTGGGTGCCGGGAGAGGTCTGCGCCTCGCCGTACACGTGGTCGCGCGGTGCGGGGCGCAGGCTCGTGTGGCCGAGGGGCGGAGCCTCCACCAGGGCGGCCACCGTGCGTCGGGGCTCGGCGACGATGCGGACGCGGGTCACGCCGCCGATGGCGGCGCGCAGCTCGTCCAGGTCGGTCACCATGGAGGTCTCCCTGGCCACGGTGAACGTGAGAGTCCCGTCCTCGATGGTCCAGCCGGTGATGTGCTGCCCGTACAGCTCGGTGCCGTGCACGAAGCTCAGCGCCGTGGCCGGGTCCATCTCCTCGTCGAGCAGCAGCGTGGCCGCGTACTCCAGCGGCTGCACCGGCACCGGCGCGCCCGACGGGGCCACCAGCGGGTCGGTGCCGGCCACGTCCACGACCACGACGCCGCGCCGGGCGCCGGGGGTGGGGTTGACGATCAGCACGCCGTCGGACGGCACCGCCCGGGCCAGGCGGGCGGTGACCAGGTCGCGGACGGCCTGCCCGAGCTGCTCGGCCTCGGCGATGCGGGCGGCGACCTGCTGGGCGGTGTCGTCCACGCCGCAGCCGGTCACCGAGTCGTGGCCGCTGGCGTCCACCAACCGCCACCACGCCATGTCGAGGAAGCGGCCGGGCCACTCCTCGCCCCAGAGCGCGGCCAGCGGCTCGGCGTACCGCTCGACCATCCGCTCGGCACGGCTCATGGCCTGCTTGACGTGCGGGCGGATGGAGATGACGCCGGGCAGGATGTTGGCGCGGGCGTGGGAGCGCAGCTCGCCGCGCACCCGCGGCAGGCCCTCCACCTCACCCGAATAGGCGCCGATGTATCCGGACAGGGTGTCCATGCGGGCGCCGATCTCGGCCACCATCTCCGGCAGCCCGCGCACCGGCGCGGAGTGGTCGGTGCCGTACATGGCCAGCAGCGACCCCTCGGGCCCGTGCCACTCCCGCATGGTGCGCACGAACCCCGCCGCCCGCTCCTTGAGCCCCTCCCCGTCCTGGAACAGGTAGGCGCCGTTCCCGTAGCCGCCCGCCGGGAGGTACTGCGTGCGCAGCGCCGTGCCGTCGGGCGCCACCCAGGCGAAGGCGTCGGTGGTGACGGAGGCCGGGACGCCCCGGTAGACGCAGGCGTGCAGCAGGCCGGCCTTGCGCAGGATCTGCGGCATCTGCGCCGTGTGGCCGAACATGTCGGGCAGGTAGCCGACCGGCATGGCGCCGCCCAGCTTGTCCGCCCTGGCCATGCCCAGCTCCAGGTTGCGGATGATGTTCTCGCCCGAGCAGAGGAACTCGTCGAGCAGGATCTGCCACGGCCCCACGGCCAGCCGCCCCGACCGCACCAGGGCGGCCACGCGATCGCGGTTCTCCGGGCGTACCTCGAGGTAGTCGTCCACGCAGGCGAGCTGCCCGTCGAGGGTGAAGTGGTAGTCCGGCTCGCGCTCCATCGTGTCGAGCACCTCGTCGAGCAGTGCGACCAGGCGCAGCCTGAAACGCTGGAAGGGCTCGTACCACTCCCTGTCCCAGTGCGTGTGCGGTACGACGACGATATCCGTGCTCACGCTGACTCGCCTCCCAAGGGCAGATCGTTCAGAACGGCGTAGCGTGCCGCGATGCGCTGCGCCGTGACGATGTCCTCCAGCCCGCCGGCCGCGTCGGTGAGCGGTGGCTTGCCATCGTTCACGTAAGCATGAAAGGCGGCCAGTTGTATCTCGAACGCCTCGGTCACGTCGCGCCAGTGCGTACGGCTCTCGCCCCCGGACACCACGGTGAGCGTGGTCGGGGCGTTCATCAGGTACGGCGAGGGGAAGACGAGCTCCAGCGAACCCCGGTCGTGGTGGATGGCCACGGTCTCGCGGTAGGCGGGGTAGTCCTCCAGGTAGTGCCAGCGGATGGAGAAGCGGCCCTGTACCGGCAGGGGGCCGGAGATCTCGATGGAGCCTGGCGCGGCCCCCCACATGTCAACATACGAAATTTCCGCAGGAGAGCCGGTAAAGCGCCTCATAAGCGACAAGTCGTGGCAAATGGAGCCGAGCGCTACCCCGTACAGGTGCCGCACCTGCTCCGGAGCCTCCTCCCCCAGCGCCCGCGACACCAGGTCGCGCTCCGCCGCGCGCAGCGAGGCCAGCAGGCCGGCGTCCACGTCGCCCGCCTGCGTCAGGTTCGCGAACGCGAGCTGCGACTCCCCGCTCGGATGCAGCACGGTCACCTCGACCGCCCTGATCGCCTCGGGCCCGCCCAGCTCGGCCAGCACCTCCTCGGCCCGGCGCACGGCCGGGTCGTACTGCTTCATGTAGCCGACCATCAGCCGCCCCTCGGGCAGCGCCGCCACCTCGGCCCTGGTCAGCGCGAGCGGCTTCTCGCAGAGCACGGCGTACCCGGCGGCCAGCGCCTGCCGTACGGTCTCGCCGTGGGAGCCGGACGCCAGCACGACGACGGCCTCGAACCCGCCGTCGGCCAGCAGGTCCGCCACCGCCGTGTACCGCCGGGCGGCGCCCAGCCGGTCGCCCACGGCGTCGGCGAGCGTGCGCGACAGGTCGCAGACGGCGCTCACCTCGAACAGGTCCCGCCGCCGCGACAGCAGCGGCACGTAGACCGCCTGCGTCACGGCGCCGCAACCCACCAGCGCGATTCTCAAAGCCCCAAGTCCTTCAGTTTCCGGCGGTTGGCCGCCTGGTCGGCGATGTTCTGGGCGACCGTGCGCCGCCCGGGCAGGGTGTCCTGCTCGATCACGATCCAGCCCGCGTAGTCGATCTCGTCCAGCGTGCGCACCACGGCCGGCAGGTCCAGCTCGCCCTCGCCGAGCGGGGCGAACCCGCCGCGGCCCATGAGCTCGCGCAGGTCCACGCCGTCGGACAGCGCCTGGGCGAGGATCGTGGTGTCGCCGTCCTTGATGTGCACGTGCCCGACCCGGTCCGCCCACGCGCGCAGCGCCGCGACCGGGTCGCCGCCGGCCAGCAGCAGGTGACCGGTGTCCAGGCAGAGCTGCACGTCGGTCAGCTCCAGCAGCCGCTCGACGTCCTCGGGGGTCTCGACGTGGGTGCCGAGGTGGTGGTGGAAGACCGGCTCGAAGCCGCGCTCGCGGCACCGCTCGGTCGTGTCCTGGATCCGGGCGGCGAACGCGGGCCACTCGGCGGCCGGCAGCCCTGGAGCGGTCCCGCCGGGCCGCGCGAAACGTTCCGGCGTGCCCGGGCAGGCGATCGTGGGCCGCGGCGGGAGGTCTCCTGGAGGCGCGGCGGCGAACACGTCGAGCGCCGCCGTCAGGGTGGGCAGCGCCTTGTCGTACCCGTCGGCGTCGTGAAAGGGCAGGTCCACCCAGCCGCCGCAGAGCAGCAGCCCGGCCCCGGCGAGCCGGTCGGCCAGCTCGGTGCCGGTGCCCAGGTAGCCGATCGGCCCGGAGTCGATGCCCTCGTAACCCGCCTCGGCCAGCGCGCGGACCATCTCGTCGGCGGTCAGCGGCGGCGGGCCGTCGCTCAACTCGAACACGCCGAAGCTCACGGGGGCGTTGGCGACTTTCCTCACGCGCATAGCGCGATCACCTCGTTCTCGTAGGACTCCAGCCGGTGTTGTCCGTCGACGGCCGGCAGCAGCACCCGCTCGCCGCGGACGACCTGCCGCGTGCCGTCGGGGCGGACCAGGACCAGGCCGTCGGCGTCCAGGACGAGCAGCTCGTCGCCCAGCCTGAGCAGCAGCGGCCCGTCGGGGCCCGTGGACACGGCGGTGCGCCCGGCGCGCACGCCGTCGAGGACGGCGGCGGGGTCCTCCGCCAGCACCCAGGTCGTGGGCGCGCCGGGCAGGCCGTCGGAGCCCGGCTTGTGGAAGTCGCTGCCGCCGATGGCGATCACGTCGTCGCGCCAGGCGTCGGCCCAGGCCAGCGGCGCGCCCCAGCGGCGGTCCCACCAGCCGGAGCTCCACACCTCGGCCACGCGCGGCCGGCGGCTCATCGGCAGCAGCCAGGCGCAGTCGCCGCCGAGCGGATGGTTGATCGAGATCAGGCCGCCCGCGCGCTCGGCGTGCTCCACCCACGAGTCGGCGGGCTCGCGGAAGTCCACCCAGCCGACGTCACCGAACACGTTCGCGTGGCCGCGGTCGGTGGTGACCTCCTGGCCGGGGATGAGCGTGATGTCGCGGTCGATCTTGCTCAGCCAGGGGTGGTGGCTGACCGTGTTGTGGTCGGTGACGGCCAGGAAGTCGAGGCCGCGCCCGCGGGCGAGCTCGGCCAGCTCGGCGATGGTCAGGCTGCCGTCGCTGTGGAGCGTGTGGGCGTGGAAGTCCCCGGCGTACCAGCGCAGGCCGTCCACGTCCGGGATGTCGCGGCGCGGCGGCCGGGCGCCGTGCGGCGGCTCCTCGGCCGCCGGCTCGGGCGGCGCGGCCGGTTCGCAGGTGATGTCCAGCGTGTAGTCGAGGCCCTGCGGCGGGATGCGGTGCAGCCGCAGCCACACGTTCCAGGTGCCGGCCTCGGGCTCGCCCGGCAGGTAGCCGGGAGTGGCCCAGTCGCGGGTGACGGTGTACTCGTCGCGCGCGCCGCCCGACCAGCCGCGGAAGCCGCCGGGAGCGCCGCAGCCGAGGTCGATCACCCCCTGCGACCTGTCGTAGGAGAGCTTCACGTGCACCGCGGCCGTCCCCTGCGGCACCTCGAACGGCACCTCGCGCAGGATCCGCTCCAGCCGGTCGTCCAGCGACCAGTGCCCTCTCACACCAGCTCTCCGTTCCGGTAGACCAGCGCGCGGTCACGCCGGGGCACCGCGTAGCCGTCGTCGCCCACCGCGGGCTCGCTGCCCTCGGGCACCACGGCCTGCACGCTCACGTCGTTGACGTCGAGGGTCACCAGGTGGGAGGCGCCCAGGTTCTCCACGATGGCCACCTGCCCGCCGAACGCGCCCTCCGCGGGCTCGGCCGAGTAGGCCAGGTATTCGGGCCGTACGCCGTACACGATCTCCTCCCCGTCGGACAGCGGCCCCCCGGCGGAGGCGGGGACCGCGATCTTGCACCCTGCCACCTCCAGCGTGTCACCTCGTACGGTGCCGTCCAGCAGGTTCATGGGCGTGGAGCCGATGAACCCGGCCACGAAGGTGTTGGCCGGACGCTGGAACACCTCGGCCGGCGTGCCGATCTGCCGGATGTGCCCGGCCTCCATGACCGCCATCCGGTCGGCCATGGCCAGCGCCTCGGCCTGGTCGTGGGTGACGAAGACGGTGGTGACCCCGAGCTCGCGCTGGAGCTTCTTGAGGAACGTGCGGGCCTCCAGCCGCAGCCGGGCGTCCAGGTTGGACAGCGGCTCGTCGAACAGGTACGCCTGCGCCTGCGTGGCCATCACCCTGGCCAGCGCGACCCGCTGCTGCTGCCCGCCGGAGAGCTGCCCGGGCCGCCGGTCCATGAGGTAGTCGAGCCCGAGCCTGGCCCCCACCTCGGCGGCCTTGTCGCGGCGCGCGCCCTTGGCGACCTTCTTGATGCGCAGCGGGTAGGCGATGTTGTCCGTGACGTCCATGTGCGGGAACAGCGCGTAGTCCTGGAACACCATGGCCACGTCGCGGCCGCCCGGCTGCACACCCGTCACGTCGCGCCCGCCGATGACCACGGCGCCGCCGGTGGCGGTCTCCAGGCCGGCGATCGTGCGCAGCAGCGTGGTCTTGCCGCAGCCGGAGGGCCCGAGCAGGGCGAAGAACTCGCCGTCGGGGATGGCCAGGTCGAGCGCGTCGAGCGCTTTCACCCCGCCGGGGTAGACCTTGGTCAGCCCGCGTAGTTCGATGGCGGCCATTAACGCTTGATCCCTCCGTGGAAGCGGAAGCCGTACTTCTTGCTGACGAACAGGTACATGAGCACCACCGGGATCGAGTAGAGCAGCCCGAACGTGGACAACATGCTGAGGTTGGCCTGCCCGCCCTCGGTGTACAGCGTGTACGTGATCACCGC
The DNA here is from genome assembly GCF_014207985.1 of Nonomuraea rubra. Lineage (NCBI taxonomy): Bacteria > Bacillati > Actinomycetota > Actinomycetes > Streptosporangiales > Streptosporangiaceae > Nonomuraea > Nonomuraea rubra. Next base: position 10,399,144 of record NZ_JACHMI010000001.1, read on the forward strand.
CGCCGGCTGCTTCTCCACGTCGCTCAGCAGCAGGTACGGCATCAGGAAGTTCCCCCACACGTTGGCCACGGCCCACACCGCGATGGTCGCCAGCCCCGGCCGTACCAGGGGGACCACCACGTGCCGCACGATCTGCAGCGGCGTGGCGCCGAAGACGCGCGCCGACTCCTCGTACGACTTGGGCGTGGCGTCCATGAAGTCCTTCAGCATGAAGATCGCCGCAGGCAGCAGGCCGCCGCTCAGGATGAGGATCAGCCCGAGCTGCGAGTCGATGAGGTTCAGCTCCACCGCCAGCTGGAACAGCGGCACCATGGCCGCCGTGCCGGTGATGATCGACGACAGCAGCAGCAGCGCGTACAGCAGGGCGTCGCGGCCGGGCAGCCGCACCCTGCTGAGCGCGTAGGCGGCCAGCGCCGAGAGCAGGACGACCAGCACGGCGGTGCCGACCGACAGCACGACCGAGTTCCACAACGACGGCAGCGCGTACGGGTGCTCCACGACCGCCCGGAAGTTGTCCCAGGTGAAGTCGGGCACCGACACCTCGTACGTGGGGTCGGAGGTGAAGGGCGCGGTCACCAGCCACAGCAGCGGGATGGTGAAGAACGCCAGCAGCACGGCGATCAGCGTGTAGAACCCGATCCGGCCCAGGACGAATCGCGTCATTTCTTGCTCCGCAGCAGCCGCAGGTAGAACACCGCCACGACCAGGTTGATCAGCAGGATGATCGTCGAGACGGCGGCGCCGTAGCCCAGCTCGCCGCCCTGCAGGGCGACCTTGTACACGTGCACGGCCAGGATCTCCGACTTGCCGTCGGGGCCGCCGGCGGTGAGCAGGAACGGGGTGAAGTCGTTGAACGTCCAGAGACTGATCAGCAGCAGGTTCGTCAGGATGTGGCCTCTGATGTGCGGGAACACGACGTCCCTGAGCTGCTGCCAGCCGGAGGCGCCGGCCAGGCGGGCGCTCTCCAGGTGCGAGGGCGGCACGTTGGCGAGCGCGGCGCCGTACAACATCATCGAGAACGCGGTGCCGCGCCAGGTGTTGAACACGATGATCGACAACATCGGGTGGTCCAGCAGCCAGGCGGTGCCGGGGATGCCGAGCAGCGCGTTGAGCGTGCCGCCGTCGCGGTCGAGCAGCGCCACCCAGAGGAACGACACGATGGCGCTGGGCAGGATCCAGGCCAGGATGACCAGACCCTCGACCACCCGTTTGAGCGGGCCGCGCCGGTCACGCAGCAGCCACGCGATGGTGAAGCCCAGCCCCACCTGGCCGATGACGGCCGAGCCCAGCACGAACTGCACGGTCAGCCAGGTGGAGCTCCAGAACGTCGGGTTCGAGACCGCGTCGAGGAGGTTGCCGAGGCCGACGAACTGCGGCTCGGCGGCGGCGATGCCCGTCAGGCGGTAGTTCGTCAGGCCGAGGTAGAGCACCCAGAGCGCGGGGAAGACGAGGAAGGCGGCGATCAGCAGCAGGGCGGGGGCCATGAAGACCCCTGCCCGCGCCTTCCCCAGGCCCGCCGCGTCCGAGCTGTAGCGGGAGTGCTCCCTCGTGCCGCGGTCTGCCTCGGGAGCCTCAGGAGGCGATATTGCCTGCGCCACCGACGATTCCCTCAAGCTTCTTCTGGTAGTCGGCCGCGGCCTGGTCAGGAGCCGTGCCGCCGGCGACCGCGGCGGTGGCCTCCTGCAACGCCACCGACACCTGCGGGTAGAGCGCGACCGGCGGGCGGTAGGCCGTCACCGGCAGCACCTTCTCCGAGATGAACGTCAGCAGCGGCTCGCCCGCCAGGATCTCCTTGTTGACGTCCGCGCGCGGAGTGATCCGGACGTTGCCGTCCTTGGTCTCCTCCTTCAGCGCCTCCGGGGAGAGTGTGAAGGCCAGCAGCTCGAACGCCTCCTTCGGGTGCTTGCTGTTGGGGTTCACCGTGCGCAGGGCGCCGCCGGACATGCTGACGAAGTCCTGGCCCTTGATGCCCTTGCCGGGCTCGATGGCGGGGATCATGGCGTACCCGACGGTCTGGTCGCGGTCGGCCATCTTGGCCACGCCCGTCTTGGGGTTGACCACGCCACGCCAGAAGTAGTCGCCCTCCATCAGGATGCCGATCTTGCCCTCGGCGAACTGCTGGAACGACTTGTCGCGGCCCTTGGCCTCCTGCTGGAGCTTGGGATCGCCGAGGCCGCCGCCGTAGATCTTCTGGTAGAGGCCGAGCGCGTCCTTCAGCGGCTGGGAGGCGCCGGTCCACTTGCCGTCCTTCTGCACCTCGCCGCCCGCGCCCGCGAGCAGCGGCAGCACGCCCTGCATGGAGGTGGCCTCGCCCATCGCGGTGCCGGCGTTGATCTGGATGGGCACGGGCACGCCGGAGGACTTGAGCTTGGCGCCGGCGTCGAGGATCTCCTGCCAGCTCTTGGGCTGCCAGTCGGCCGGCAGCCCGGCCTTGGCGAACAGGTTCTTGTTGAAGTAGAGCACCCGGCCGTCGGTGCCGACGGGCAGGGCGTACTTCTTGCCGTTGAACTCGGTCATGGCCTGCACGGCCTCGGGGATCTGGGCCCAGCCGTCCCAGCTCTCGGCCTCGGCCCCGACCAGCTCCGACAGCGGCTTGATGTAGCCGGCCTCGGCGAACTCGCCGGCCCAGATGCCGTCGATGTCGATCACGTCCGCGCCCTTGCCTGACTTGAGGTCGAGGGAGAGCTTGGTCTTGTACTGCTCGTCGTCGACGCCGCTGGGAACGAACTTGACCGTGACGTCCTTCCCCTTCGCCTTCTGCGCCGCCTCGAACTTGGGGATCACCCAGTCGGCGATGTACTGCGCCGCGGCCGCGTTCTTGCCGCCGGCGATGGCGTTCTGGGCGATCGTCAGCTCGATGGTCTCACCGCCCCCGCCGGAGGACTGGCCGCACGCGGCGAGCCCCAGACCGGCGGCTGTGATGACCGCGACGACACCCATCGACCGTTTCCGCAATGCCATGCAAACCCTCCGACGTGTCCTTAAGGGAGGAGGCCATGGGCCAATATGTCATGACATTCATATGACGTAAAGACCTGGCCGTTATTCGAGGACGTGCCCACATGCTGCGCCTTTGCCCACGCGGGGCGATCTTCACTACCCGGTATACCGGGTAGTGAAGGACCAGGATTCGGACGGGGCCGCTATTCGCAACATAGCGGACATCCGAATGTCATGACAATATGCCATAGTGACGAGGTGAGCTCCGTCCCTGGAGGTGCTGTTGTACGACCTGATCACGATCGGCCGCTCCGGCGTCGACGTCTATCCCCTGCAGACAGGTGTCGGCCTGGCCGACGTCGAGACCTTCGGCAAGTTCCTCGGCGGTAGCCCCACCAACGTCGCCGTCGCCGCGGCCCGCCACGGGCTGCGCTCCGCCGTGGTCACCGGCGTGGGGGCCGACCCGTTCGGCGACTACGTGCGGCGGGCGATCCGCGGCTTCGGCGTGGACGACGCCTTCGTACGCACCATCGAGGGCCGGCCCACGCCCGTGACGTTCTGCGAGATCTTTCCCCCCGACCACTTCCCGATCTACTTCTACCGCGGCGAGCGACCGCCCGACCTGCAGCTCACCCCGTCCATGCTCGACCTGGAGGCGATCGCCGGGGCGGGGCTGTTCTGGTTCTCGCTGACCGGGCTGAGCCAGGAGCCGAGCGCCGCCGCCCACGCCGCCGCGCTCGCGGCGCGCACGTCCGGGCTGACGGTGTTCGACCTCGACTACCGGGCCGTGTTGTGGGAGTCGCGCGAGGCGGCCCACGAGGCGGCGCGCGCTATGTTGCCGCTGGCGAACGTGGCCGTGGGCAACCTGGAGGAGGTCGAGGTCGCGGTCGGCGTACGCGATCCGGAGGCCGCCGCCCAGGCCCTGCTCGACGCCGGCGTACGGCTGGCGATCGTGAAAATGGGCCCGGAAGGGGTTTTCGCGCGTACCTCCGAGGAGAGCGCTCTGGTGGAGCCCATGGAGGTGAAGGTGGTCAACGGGATCGGCGCGGGAGACGCGTTCGGCGGCGCGCTCTGCCTCGGCCTGCTGCGCGGCTGGCCCCTGGAGCGCACGCTGCGCTTCGCCAACGCGGCGGGCGCCTTCGTGGCCGCCCGCCTGGCCTGCGCCGACGCGATGCCGTCCACGTCCGAGGTGGAGGACCTGCTGAACGGGGCGCGCACTTGAGCGACACCACGCTGTCCAGATCTGCGGACTACGAGCGGCTCACCCGCATCCGGGCCACCCAGCCCGAGGAGATCGCCGCCTCCGCGGCCCGGCGGCAGCGGCGCGGGCTGCCGGGCGAGGGCGAGCGGCTGCTGATCATCGCCGCCGACCACGCGGCCCGCGGCGCCCTCGGCGTACGCGACCGGCCGCTGGCCATGGCCGGCCGCGCCGACCTGCTCGACCGCCTGCGGCTGGCGCTGTCCAGGCCGGGCGTCGACGGCATCCTGGCCTCCCCCGACATCCTGGAGGACCTGCTGCTGCTGGGCGCCCTGGAGGGCAAGCTCGCCTTCGGCTCCATGAACCGCGGCGGCCTGCAGGGCTCGGTCTTCGAGGTGGACGACCGGTTCACCGGCTTCGACGCCGCCTCCATCGACGCCATGCGGCTCGACGGCGGCAAGATGCTCTGCCGCATCGACCCGTCCGACCACGCCACCGTGACCACGCTGGAGTCGTGCGCCCACGCGGTCACCGAGCTGGCGCGCAGGCGGCTGCTGGCCATGGTGGAGCCGTTCTGGTCGCTGCGCTCGGAGTCGGGCGCGCTGCGCAACGACCTGTCGCCCGACGCCGTCATCCGCGCGATCAGCGTCGCCCAGGCACTGGGCGTCACCTCGGCCTACACCTGGCTGAAGATCCCGGCGGTGGCGGAGATGGAGCGCGTGATGGCAGCGACCACGCTGCCCGCCCTGCTCCTCGGGGGCGACCCGCCCGACATCGACGCCGCCTACGCCGGCTGGCACCGCGCCCTGAGCCTGCCCGGCGTGCGCGGCCTCGTCGTCGGCCGCGCCCTGCTCTACCCTCCGGACGACGACGTGGCAACCGCGGTGGACGGCGCCGCCGCACTGGTACGAGAGGCCCGCGCATGACATACCTGCCGTACGGCAAGACGGCCAGCGGCCCCTGGTCCGTCGAGATCACCCCGTCCCTGGCCGGCTGGACGTACTCGGGGCTGCGCATCGCGGACCTGACGGACGCCCCGCTCTCCTTCGACACGGGCGGGGAGGAGCTGCTCGTCCTGCCCCTCGCCGGCTCCTGCACGGTCACGATCCCCGGCGAGACCTTCGTGCTGTCGGGCCGCCCCTCGGTCTTCGACGGCCCCTCCGATTTCGCCTATATCCCGATTTCTACGCAGGTGACCATCGAGGGGGCGGGCCGGATCGCGTTCCCCTCGGCCCGGGCCACCCGCGCGCTGCCCCCGCGTTACGTCGCCGCCGCGGAGGTCGCCGTGGAGATCAGAGGCGCCGGCCAGGCCACCCGCCAGGTCAACAACTTCTGCTCACCCGACGCCTACCAGGACTGCGACAAGCTGATGGCCGTGGAGGTCCTCACCCCGTCGGGCAACTGGTCGTCGTACCCGCCGCACAAGCACGACACCCCGAACGAGGGGGAGGCGGTCCTGGAGGAGATCTACTACTTCGAGGTCGCCGACCAGGGCATCGGCTACCAGCGCGTCTACTCCTCCGAGCGCGGCCACATCGACACCCTGGCCGAGGTCTCCTCCGGCGACGTGGTGCTCGTCCCGTACGGCTACCATGGCCCTTCCATGGCCGCCCCCGGCTACGACCTGTACTACCTGAACGTCCTGGCAGGCCCGGCGGAGCAGCGCTCGATGGCGTTCTGCGACGACCCCCGCCACACCTGGATCCGCTCCTCCTGGGACGCCCAGCCCCTCGACCCCAGACTGCCGTTCGGGAGGACTTCGTGATCCGTTTGACCGTCGCGCAGGCGGTCGTGCACTTCCTGGCCCGCCAGTGGAGCGAGCGCGACGGTGCCGAGCGCCGGTTCTTCGGCGGCTGCGTCGGCATCTTCGGCCACGGCAACGTGGCCGGCCTCGGCCAGGCGCTGGCCACCTCCACCGAGGACCTGCCCTACCGGCTCAGCCGCAACGAGCAGGCCATGGTGCACACCGCCGCCGCCTACGCCCGCGCCAGCAACCGGCTGGCCACGCTCGCCTGCACCACCTCGATCGGCCCCGGCGCCACGAACATGATCACCGGTGCGGCCGGCGCGACCATCAACCGCCTGCCCGTGCTGCTGCTGCCCGGCGACATCTTCTCCACCCGCGCCGCGAGCCCGGTGCTCCAGGAGCTGGAGGACCAGCGCTCGTACGACATCTCGGTCAACGACTGCTTCAAGCCGGTCTCCCGCTACTGGGACCGGATCAACCGCCCCGAGCAGCTCCCGAGCGCGCTGCTGGCCGCCATGCGGGTGCTCACCGACCCGGCCGAGACCGGCGCGGTGACGCTGGCGCTGCCGCAGGACGTGCAGGCGGAGGCGTTCGACTGGCCCGACGAGCTGTTCGCCCGCCGCGTCTGGCACATCCCCAGGCCGCGCCCCGAACGCGCGGCCCTCGCCCGCGCCGCCGAGCTGATCAGGTCGGCGGCCCGGCCGATCGTCGTGGCCGGCGGCGGCACCATCTACAGCGAGGCCACCGCGCAGCTCCAGGCGTTCGCCGAGGCGTGCGGGATCCCGGTGGCCGAGACGCAGGCGGGCAAGGGCGCCCTGCCCTACGGTCACCCGCTCGCGCTCGGCGCGATCGGCGCCACGGGCACCACGGCCGCCAACACGCTGGCCCGCGAGGCCGACCTGATCATCGGCGTCGGCACCCGCTACAGCGACTTCACCACCGCCTCCCGCACGATCTTCGCCCCGGAAGCCGCGTTCCTGAACCTCAACATCACCGGCTTCGACGCCGCCAAGCTCTCCGGCCTGCAACTCGTCGCCGACGCCCGCGAAGGGCTGAGCGACCTGGCCGAGGCCTGCGCGGGCTGGAGCACGCCCGCCGCCTACCGCGAGCGCGCCGCCGAGCTGACCCGGGCGTGGGACACGGCCGTCGACGCGGCGTACGCGCTGGAGGGCTCGCCGCTGCCGCAGGCCGCCGTCATCGGCGCGGTCAACGCGGCGGCGGGCGACGACGGCGTGGTGGTCTGCGCGGCCGGCTCGATGCCCGGCGACCTGCACAAGCTCTGGCGGCCCAGCGGCCCCGGCAGCTACCACGTCGAGTACGGCTACTCCTGCATGGGCTACGAGATCGCCGGCGGCCTGGGGGTGAAGCTGGCGGCGCCGGAGCGCGAGGTGTTCGTGCTGGTGGGCGACGGCTCGTACCTGATGATGGCCCAGGAGCTGGTCACGGCCGTCTCCGAGGGCGTCAAGCTGGTCGTGGTGCTGGTCGACAACTCCGGGTTCGCCTCGATCGGGCGTCTGTCGGAGAGCGTCGGCGCCGAACGGCTGGGCACCGCCTACCAGCGCCGCGACGGCGGGCCGCTGCCGGTCGACCTGGCCGCCAACGCAGCCAGCCTCGGCGCCACCGTGCTGCGCCCCGAGACGGTCGCCGACCTGCGCAAGGCGCTCGACACGGCCCGCTCGGCCACCGGGACCACGGTGATCTACGTGCCCACCGACCGGCTGGCCGACGACGCGCCGTCCTCCGAGGCGTGGTGGGACGTGCCCGTGGCACAGGTGGCGACGACGAGCGCCACGTACGCGGCACGGGAGACGTACGAGGCGAACAAGCGCTCCCAGCGCCCCCACCTGACCCCGCCCGGCTGATCAGGGTTGCCCGCGATCACCCCGGGGAACTCCTCTGACCAGGCATGATCGGGGGGATCGGGATGGGGCCGTGGCGGCTGCTGGGGTGGTTCGCGGTCATCGCGGTGGCCTTCTTCTGCCTCTACCACGTGCGTACGGTGGCCATCTCGATCATCATCGGTGTCTTCCTGACCGCGCTGCTGCGGCCCCCGGCCCGCTGGCTCACCTCGCGCGGGCTGGGCAGGGCGGCGGCCACCACGATCGTCTTCGTCGGCGGGCTGCTGCTGGCCGGCGCGGTGATCGCGCTGGTGGTGCCGCCCACCGTGGACAGCGTGTCGGAGCTGCGGGCCAGCGTCGGCAAGGTGCTCGACGACCTGCACAACCTGGCGGCCAGGATCGGGCTCGACGACCGGCAGCTCCTCACCCAGGCCAGGGACTACCTGTCGGGCCAGAGCCGCCAGATCACCACCGGGGCGCTGGCCGGGGTCAGGACGGTCGGCGAGATCGTGGTCGGGGCCGTCCTGGCGGTCATCCTGTCGGTGTACTTCGTGCACGGCGGCGACCGGCTCTTCCGCTGGCTGGTGGAGCTCCTGCCGGCCGCCGCCAGGCCGCGCGTGACCGAGACCGGCGGCCTGATCTTCTCGGTGATCGGCAGGTACATCCACGGCGTCGCGCTCGTGGGGCTGGTGGACGCGTTCTTCATCGGGATGGCGCTGTGGATCCTGGGCGTGCCGGTGGCGCTGCCGCTGGCGGTGCTGACGTTCGTGGGGGCGTTCCTGCCGGTGGTGGGGGCGTTCTTCGCCGGGCTGCTGGCGGCCGTGGTGGCGCTCGTGGCCAAGGGGTGGCTGGTGGCGCTGATCGTGGTGGCGGTGACCCTGGCGGTGCAGCAGATCGAGGGGCACGTGCTGGCGCCGCAGATCTACGGCAAGGCCCTCGACCTGCCGGGCGCCGTCATCCTGGTGGCGATCACGGTGGGCAGCGTGATCGCGGGGATCGCGGGAGCGTTCCTGGCCGCCCCGGTGACCTCGGTCATCGTGGCTCTGCTCCGCCACCCGCGCTCCGCCTGAGCGGTCGTCACGGCGCGAACCGTCCATGGCCGTCATGATGTGAGTCATGAGATGGGTCACGTTCGACTGTTTCGGAACTCTGATCGACTGGCGGCACGGCATCCGCACCAGCGCCGAGCTGATCGCGCCGGGGCAGGGGGCGCGGCTGCTGGAGGCGTACAACCGGCACGAGCACGCCGTCCAGGCCGAGTCCCCCGCCGTGCGCTACCGCCACGTGCTGGCCGAGGCGCTGCGCAGGGCGTGCGAGGAGGAGAAGGTGGAGCTCGGCGCCGACGACGCCACGGTGCTGGCCGAGACGCTCCCCTACTGGCCGGTGTTCCCCGACGTGGCGGCCGAGCTGTCGGCGCTGCGCGAGGCGGGGTGGCGGCTGGCGCTGCTGACCAACTGCGACCGCGACCTCATCGCGCAGACGCGGCGGCGGTTGCCGGTGCCGTTCGAGGCGGTGGTGACGGCCGAGGACGCGGGCGCGTACAAGCCGTCGGACGCGCACTTCGAGCTGTTCAGGAGCTCGTACGAGCCGGAGGTGTGGGTGCACGCGGCGCAGAGCTACTTCCACGACATGGAGCCCGCCCACCGGCTGGGCCTGCCCCGCGTGTGGATCAACCGCCACGGCGCGCGGCCGTCCGACCCGTCGATCGTCCCGCACGAGCTGCCCGGCCTGGGCGGGCTGCTCGCGGCGGTCGAGACCGCCGCCGCGCCCTCCTAGCGCGCCCGCCGCTCCGGGGCCTCCTAGCGGGCCCGCCGCTCCGGGGCCTCCTAGCGGGCCCGCTGGTCCGGAACGCTCCGCGGGCTCCTATCGGGCCCGCTGGTCCAGCACGTCGGCGATGCCCGCGAGGAACGAGTCCACGTCCGCGATCAGGTACCCGGCCCTGAACATCACGGTCGAGAACTTCGCCTCGCGGACCTCCTTGGCCGTCACCGGGTAGTCGGTCGTGCCGCGCAGCGTGGCCACGATCCGGTCGAGGAAGGCGTCGATCTCGTCCTCGTTGTAACCGGTGCCCATGCGGCCGGGCCGGAACGCCACCCGCTCGACCCGTGCCGCCTGCGTCTCGAACCACTGCTCGCGCAGCATCTCGCCGGTGGGCTCGGCCATGGCCAGGCGGATGGGCCGCTTGGCCTGGGCCTCCAGCGCCACCACGAACGCCTCCAGCGCGAAGTCCACGGCGGTCTCCTGGTAACCGCCGCGTTTCGCGCGGAACGTGGCCGTACGGACCTCGTCGGCGGTGACGGGCTCCAACAGGTGCGAGCCTCTGCCAAGGGTCGATTCGATCCGCCCGATCAGGGCGTCCACCTCGACGGGGTCATAGCCTGAACGCATACCCATGACGCGCGGAAAGCGGTTCAAGCCCTCACTCCTCTGGGGGTACTTCGTGCTGGGGTCCCTCTATTGTCGGACCTTTTATGCCGACCCTGCGACCCGACATATACCGTTTCGGGATCATGCACCTCTCCAAGGTCTCCTTCCGTTACCGAAGACGTGATCCTCTCGTCATCGAAGACGCCGACGCCCGCCTCGCCGCCGGCGACGTCATCGAGCTGACCGGCGTGAACGGAGCCGGCAAGTCCACGCTGCTCCGCCTCCTCGCCGGCCTCGCCAGGCCGACCACCGGCACGATCGCCGGCCGGCCGCCGGTGGTCGGGTTCGCCCCCGACCGGTTTCCGGCGAGCCAGCCGTTCACCGTCACGGCGTACCTGCGGCACATGTCCCGCGTACGCGGCGGCGCCCGCTGGGAGCCGTGGATCGAGCGCCTGAACATGGGGCACCTGCTCGACACCCCGCTCGCCGACCTGTCGAAGGGCAGCGCGCACAAGGTCGGACTGGCCCAGGCGCTGATGGCCGAGCCGGGGCTGCTGATCCTGGACGAGCCGTTCGCGGGCCTCGACGCCGACACACGCGAGGCGCTGCCCGCGATCGCGATGGAGGTGGCGGAGCGGGGCGGGATCGTCATCGCCAGCGACCACCAGGGCGGCATGCGCGGGCTGCCCGGCCTGCGCCACTGGTCGATGGTGGACGGTCACCTCAAGGAGGGCACCGCGGCGCCCCTGCCCGCGGCTCCGGCGCAGGCCACCGTGGCCGTCACGCTGCCCGCCGGGGAGTTGCAGAGGTTCCTGGCGCGGATGCGCGAGGAAGGGTTCCAGGCCCGCGAGATAGAGGAGACCCGTTGATCGCCCTGGCCGGCTTCCGGCTGGTCGCCTACGTGCGCTCGCACCGGGTGTACCAGGCGCTGCTGCTCACCCTGGCCCTGCTGGCCATCGTCCACGGCAGCCGGGCGCCGAGGGGCGCCGAGGCCACCGTGCTCGTGGACGGCGCCGTGCTCCTCGTGCCCATCCTGGCCTGGGCGGCCAGGAGCCTGCTCGACACCGAGCCCGACCGGCAGCGCGAGATGTCGGCGATCCAGGCCGGCGGCCGGGGCAGGGAGGTGGCGGCGGGGCTGCTGGCGGCGTTCACGGCGTGCGCGGTGTTCGCGGCGCTCGGCCTGCTCTGGGCCCTGCTGCTCGGCATCACCGGGTCCCCGCCGTCCGGCCTGCTCCTGGCCGCGCTCGCCCTGTACGTGCTCTCCGCCCTCGCCGGAACCGCGCTCGGCGCCCTCACCAGCCGCGCCGTCCTGCCGTCCCCGGCCATCTCCATCATGAGCCTGCTGCTCGGCTTCCTGGGGATGCTGCTGCTGAGCTCGACGTCGCTGTACTGGCTCACGGTGCCGCTCATCCCGTGGATGAAGGCCGCGAACTCCGGCACGGGCGAGCTGCTCGGCGCGTTCCCGGGGCTGGGCGCGATCTCGCTGGCGTGGTGCCTGATCGGCCTGGCGGCGTACGGCCGGCTCCGCCGGCGTTCGTGACGCGGCTGGCCGTACGCCTCGCTGCTTGTTCGGCTTGTTCGGCTTATTCGGCGGCGGCGAGCTGGCCGCAGGCGCCGTCGATCTCGCGCCCGCGCGTGTCGCGCACCGTCACCGGCACGCCGTGGAACTCCAGCCGCCGCACGAACGCCCGCTCGTCCTCCGGCCGCGAGGCCGTCCACTTGGAGCCGGGGGTCGGGTTGAGCGGGATCAGGTTCACGTGCACGAGCTTGTTCTTGACGAGCTTGCCGAGCAGGTCGGCCCGCCACTCCTGGTCGTTGACGTCCTTGATCAGCGCGTACTCGATCGACACCCGCCGCTTGGTCCTGGCCGCGTACGCCCAGGCGGCGTCGAGCACCTCGCTGACCTTCCAGCGCGTGTTGATCGGCACCAGCGTGTCGCGCAGTTCGTCGTCCGGGGCGTGCAGCGACAGCGCGAGCGTGACCGGCAGCCCCTCGTCGGCGAGCTTGCCGATGGCGGGCACCAGCCCCACGGTGGAGACCGTGACGCCGCGCGCGGAGATGCCGAGCCCGTGCGGCGCCGGCTCCACCAGGCGGCGCACCGCCCCGATCACCTGCTTGTAGTTGGCCAGCGGCTCGCCCATGCCCATGAACACGACGTTGCTGACCCGCCCGGGCCCGCCGGGCACCTCTCCGGCGGCCAGCGCGCGGGCTCCGGCCACGACCTGCTCGACGATCTCGGCGGTGGACATGTTGCGGGTCAGCCCGGCCTGCCCGGTGGCGCAGAACGGGCAGTTCATGCCGCATCCGGCCTGCGACGACACGCACATCGTGACCCGGTCGGGGTAGCGCATGAGCACCGACTCCACCAGCGCCCCGTCGAACAGCCGCCACAGCGTCTTGCGGGTGGTGCCGCGGTCGGTGGTCTGCTCCTTGACCGGCGTGAGCAGCGTGGGCAGCAGGGCGGAGAGCTTCTCCCTGGCCGCCGCGGGCAGGTCGGTCATGGCCTGCACGTCGGTGGTGTGCCGCTCGAAGTAGTGGCGCGAGAGCTGGTCGGCGCGGAAGGCCTTCTCGCCCAGCTCCGTCACGGCGGCCCGCCGGTCTGCCATCGACAGGTCGGCCAGGTGCCGTGCGGGCTTGGCCCGCCGCGGCGCGACGAAGGTGAGCTGACCTGGAGGCTGGGACACTGTGCTGCCTTTGCTAGCTTGAGGGGTTTGCGACCAGGGTAATCAACGTTCGGATCGGAGGTGACATTCCTGGTCTCGCTACGGCTCGCGTCTTGGTCGCCGCCCGATCTACAGTCATCTCGTATGGCGATTTTTCGGTCGGCATCCGGCGAGGGAGGCACCGAGGTCGTCCTTGCCGCCGGCAACCCGTACGGGAGCCGGACGCTCGTGGTCGAGCGGGACGAGGACTCCTCGGTAGCTTACCTGTGCTCGCCCGACGGCACGGTCCACGGAGCCGTCTGGCTGGCCAACCATCGCCCTGCCCCGGCCGTCGTGGACCTCGCCCGCATCAACGCCGGCCGGCCGCCGCTCATGCCCAGGTCCGGCACGCTGCATCCCGACGGCCGCCGGCCGCTCGGGCAGCTCAGCCCGCTGTGGTTCGAGGAGGGCGACGGCGTGGCGCTGTACGAGGACGACGAATTGCTCGCGGTCATCCCCGGCTGGGCCGACATGAGCAGGGGCATGCCCGGTTACGCGCGCGACGCGGTGGGCGAGTCGCCGTTCGCCTGGGCGCTGTCGGAGGCGCTGGAAGGGCTGCGCCCGCGGATCTCGAACGCCAGGTCCTACTGGCGCTGGCGGCACAGCGAGGGGTCGTGGCCGTCGTTCCAGCAGTTCGTGATGGGTCATCTGGACCGGGTGCTGGGGCCGGCGGGCCGGTACTGGGACGCCAGCGGCGAGCGGCTGCCGACCGTCGGCATCACCGAGCGGCCGCCGCACGGCGAGCGCGGCTTCACCGTGCTGTCCACGGTGGGGATGAGCTGCCAGCGCATGCCGACGGTGGAGCAGTGGATCGACAAGCCCGGCGCGTACGCCAGGATCGAGCTGGCCGTGGCCACCCGCGACGACCCGAAGGAGGCGGCGCTGCTGCTGGTGTGGTTGTCGCAGTATCCGTGGCACTCGGTGACGTGGCTGGGCCACGGGCACACGGCGAAGTGGTATCACGAGCCTTCGACGTTCCCGCTGGGCCCGCAGTACTCGGGGGTCCTGATGCAGGCCAACCCCGGCCACATGCCCGACATGTCAGGATTCGCGTTCGGGGGCGAGGTCGTCCGGTGGCTCTGGCTCTCGCCCGTCACCACGCAGGCCCTGCAGGCCCACTAGAAGAACAGCGTCATCAGCAGCCAGACCGGCACCAGCGTGGTCACCAGCGAGTCCAGCCGGTCCATCAGCCCGCCGTGCCCCGGCAGGATCGTGCCCATGTCCTTGATGCCGAGATCCCGCTTGATCATCGACTCGACCAGGTCGCCCACGGTCGCCAGCAGCGCCGCCAGCGCCCCGATCAGCGCGCCCTGCCAGAGCTGCCCGTCCAGCAGCCACGTCACCAGCCAGGCCCCGACCGCCGTGCACGCCACGACCGACCCGGCCAGCCCCTCCCAGGTCTTCTTCGGGCTGATCACCGTGAGCTGGTGCCTGCCGAACAGCACGCCCGCGACGTACCCGCCGATGTCGCTCGCCACGGTCACCGCGATGAAGATGAGCACGCGGTGGTTGCCGTCGTCCGGATGCAGCATCAGGGCCACGAACGCGCTCAGCATCGCGGGATAGAACAGCGTGAACACCGACGCCGACGCGTCCCGTACGTAACCGTCCGTCCCGTCGCTGAACATCCGCCAGATCAGCAGCACGAACGCGAACACCGCGAACGTGGCCAGCAACCACTCCGGCCCGCCCCAGTACGCCCCCACCTGCATCGCCACCAGGCCCGCCAGCACGGGCACGGCGGGGACCCTGATGTCACGGGTGGCGAAGGCCTTGACCAGCTCCAGCACACCGACGCCGACCGCGCCCGCGACCACCAGGAGGAACAGCTCCTTGATGGTGTAGACGGTGCCCAGGACCAGCCCTGCCAGGACCAGGCCGACCGCGATGGCGGCGGGCAGGTTCCTGCCGGTACGGCTGCCGCCGCTCGAGCTGGTGCCAGCCGTACGTTCTTCCACAGATTCTCCAAGAGCCACGGCCCCCGCCGTCGGGGCGAGGGCCGTAGGTGACCCGCTACCTGCGGCGGAGCGCTCCAGGCGACCCGCCGTGCGGCGCGCCGCTCAGACTTCGAGCAGCTCGGCTTCCTTGTGCTTGAGCAGCTCGTCGATCTTCGCGACGTGCTTCTGGGTGAGGTCGTCGAGCTCCTTCTCGGCCCGCCTGACCTCGTCCTCGCCCGCCTCGCCGTCCTTGATCATCTTGTCGAGGGTCTCCTTGGCGGAGCGGCGGATGTTGCGGATGGACACCTTGGCGTGCTCGCCCTTGTTCCTGGCGACCTTGATGTACTCCTTGCGGCGCTCCTCGGACAGCTCCGGGAACGTCACGCGGATCACCTGACCGTCGTCGGTCGGGTTGACGCCGAGGTCGGAGTCGCGGATGGCCTTGATGATCGCATTCGTCGAGCCCTTGTCGTAGGGCTGAATGGTCACCATGCGCGCCTCGGGCACGTGGAAGGACGCCAGCTGCTGAACCGGCGTCGGCGTGCCGTAGTACTCGGCGTTGATCTTGTTGAACATCGAGGGGGTGACCCGGCCCGTACGGATGCTCGCGAAGTCCTCCTTCGCGACCGAAACGGCCTTGTCCATCTTTTCCTCGGCTTCGAGGAGGGTTTCGTCGATCACAGCGGCTCCCTGTCTACTAGCTGGCGTCGTCGGGCTCGCTCCGTCATTTGCCTGCGGGACTCACCAGCGTGCCGATTTTCTCACCGCGTACCGCACGCAGGATGTTGCCCTCGCCCATCAGGTCGAAGACCACGATCGGCAGATCGTTGTCCTTGCACAGGCTGATCGCGGTGGCGTCCATGACCGCGAGGTCGCGCAGCAGCACCTCGCCGTAGTCGAGGTGGTCGAACCGGACCGCGTACGGGTTCTTGCGTGGGTCGGAGTCGTAGATCCCGTCCACCTGCGTGCCCTTGAGCAGCGCCTCGGCGCCGATCTCCAGAGCCCGCTGGGACGCCGCGGTGTCGGTCGAGAAGTACGGCGAGCCGAGCCCCGCTCCGAAGATCACCACGCGGCCCTTCTCCAGGTGCCTGATCGCGCGGCGCGGCAGGAACGGCTCCGCCACCTGCTGCATGGTGATGGCGGTCTGCACGCGGGTCTCCACGCCCCGCCGCTCCAGGAAGTCCTGCAGCGCCAGGCAGTTGATGACCGTGCCGAGCATGCCCATGTAGTCGGCCCTGGCCCGGTCGATGCCCCCCTGCGACAGCGTCGCGCCGCGGAACATGTTGCCGCCGCCGACCACGACCGCGACCTGCACGCCTTCCTTGACCGCCTCGGTGATCGAGTCGGCCAGGTGATCGACGATCACCGGGTCGATGCCCAGCGGCTCGCTCCCGGCGAACGCCTCTCCCGAAAGCTTCAGCATCACCCGCTTCCACCTCAGGTGGTTGTGCGGGCTCTGTGGATCTTGTGCTGGGCTTTGTGGATCTTGAGATGGGGAAGCCGCCGTCCGTGTGGATTCGTGGGCTGACTCCCGGTGGTCCTGCACGGCGGCGGCCTCCTTCATTCGGCGGATCGTTGAGCTGGCGGCTTGCCTAAGCCTAAGCCTGACCGACCTTGAAGCGGACAAAGCCGAGGACCTCGACGCCGTTCTCCTCGGCGTACTTGCCCACGCTCTTCTTGTTGTCCTTGACGAAGGCCTGCTGCAGCAGCGTGAAGTCCTTGTACCAGCCGTTCACGCGCCCCTCGACGATCTTGCCGATGGCGGCCTCGGGCTTGCCCTCCTCGCGGGTCATCTCCTCGAAGAGCTTGCGCTCCTTCTCGACGACCTCGGCGGGAACGGACTCGGCCTTGAGGTACTGCGGCGCCATCGCGGCGGCGTGCTGCGCGATGTCCTTGGCGACCTCGGCGTTCGGCTTGTCGAGCTGCACCAGCACGCCGACGGCCGGCGGCAGCGCCGGGTCGGTCTTGTGCATGTACGCGCCGATGTAGCCGCCCTCCAGCACCGCGAAGCGCCGGATCTCGATCTTCTCACCGAGCGCGGCGTTGGCGACGTCGAGGTGCTCCTTGACGGTCTTGCCGTCGAAGGAGGACTCGACCAGCGCCGCCACGTCGGCGGGCTTGGTCGCCAGCACGTGCGCGACGACCTGGGCGGCCAGCTCCTGGAAGCGCTCGCCCTTGGCCACGAAGTCGGTCTCGCAGTTGATCTCGACCAGCGCGGCGGCGGAGTCGCCGTCCTGCTTGAGCGCGACCAGGCCGTTGGAGGCGGTGCGGGACTCGCGCTTGCCCACGTCCTTGGCACCCTTGAGGCGCAGCAGCTCGATCGCGCGGTCGAAGTCGCCCTCGGACTCCTCCAGCGCCTTCTTGCAGTCCATCATGCCGGCAGCGGTGATCTCACGAAGCCGCTTGACGTCGGCCATGTTCACGGAAGCCATTGCTCTTTTTCCTTGTGGGATTTCGTCGTCGTCATCGTGGTGCGGGCGGGAGCCGGGATCCGGCCACCCACCCTGGGTTCGTACGGCAGGCGCCCGCCGTACAGGAGCCTGGTCTTGCTCGGGGCTTCGGGCCGGCCCGGCTTCGCTGCTGCTTCGCTCGGCATACTGCCCAGCCTCGCCTCGGCGTACCACCGCGGCTCGGCACCGCCCAACGATCTCACCTCGGCACACCACCTTCGGCCCGTCCGGACCCTCGCCCTCGGTCAAGCGCCCTCTGTCACCGCGGGCTTTCGCCTCCTGCCATCAAGCCTGCAGGAGGCGAACAGGCCGGTCTCAGCGTGCGGAGCCAGGAGATCCTGGCCTCACCGCCACCTCGCCCTGGCCTACCGCCCTGAGCCCTGGAGCGGCCCGCGCGGCGTGCCGTACTGGCTCAGCCGTTTGCCGAGCCCGGACGACTACCTTGCCTGGCCGCCCACCCGAGACTCGCAGCCATCCGGTGGTTTGCCTTATTCAGCTGTCACGTTGCCTTGCTCGCTCACTCGCCGAGTCCTGCTCGCCTACTCGCCGAGCTTTACTCGCTCACACGCCCGAGCTTTGCTTACTCGCTCACCCGAGCCTTGTTCGCTCACTCACCGAGCTTCGCTTGCTCGCACACCCGAGCGCTTTGCTCACTCGCTCCGCCCGAGCCATGCTCACACGCCCGAGCTTCGCTCACCCGAGCCTTGTTCGCTGACTCGCCGGGGGACCGCGGATCCACCCTCAATCGGGAAGACCCGCGGCACCCCCATACGCGCGGACGTCAGGCCTGCTGCTCGTTCTCGCCCTCACCAGCAGCGGTCTCGGCCTCGGCCTCGGCCGGAGCCTCGGCGGGAGCGGCAGCCTCAGCCGGAGCGGCGGCCTCGGCGGGAGCAGCCTCGGCGGCGGCCTCGGGAGCGGCAGCGGCCTCCTCGGCCGCAGGCTGCTCGCCGGTGCCCTGCTCGATGAGCTCGCGCTCCCACTCGGCCAGCGGCTCGGCGGCGGCCGGCTTCTCGTCACCGCGGGCGGCGCCGGAACGCGCCATCAGCCCGGCGGCGACACCGTCGGCGACCACCCGGGTCAGCAGGCCGACGGCGCGGATGGCGTCGTCGTTGCCGGGGATCGGGTAGTCGACCTCGTCGGGGTCGCAGTTGGTGTCGAGGATCGCGACGACCGGGATGCCAAGCTTCTTGGCCTCGCTGATCGCGATGTGCTCCTTCTTGGTGTCGACGACCCACACGGCGCTGGGCACGCGGCCCATGTCGCGGATACCGCCGAGCGTACGCTCCAGCTTGTCCTTCTCACGGCGGCGCATGAGGAGCTCCTTCTTGGTGAGCCCCGAGCCCGCGACGTTGTCGAAGTCGAGCTCCTCGAGCTCCTTCAGACGCTGCAGCCTCTTGTGCACGGTGGAGAAGTTGGTGAGCATGCCACCCAGCCAGCGCTGGTTGACGTACGGCATACCGACCCGCGCGGCCTGCTCGGAGATGGCCTCCTGAGCCTGCTTCTTGGTGCCGATGAACAGGATCGTGCCGCCGTGCGCGACGGTCTCCTTGACGAAGTCATAGGCGCGGTCGATGTACGACAGAGACTTCTGCAGGTCGATGATGTAGATGCCGTTGCGCTCGGTGAAGATGAAGCGCTTCATCTTCGGGTTCCAGCGCCGGGTCTGGTGACCGAAGTGAACGCCACTCTCAAGCAGCTGTCGCATGGTGACGACGGGGGCCATGTGCTGGTCCTCCAGGTCTGGGCGCCCTGCGGATGGGCGCGGTTCTCGGTTGTGCCGCGACAGCGCGTTGTCTGCCGCCCTGATGCCCCGAACCCGCTCCCGCCGGGCACATGGCCCGGACCGATGGCGCGGTCCGCAATGGGGCATGCGAAGTCGGCCTGTGGTCACAGGCCACCGAAAAGTCTACCTCCCACACCACCCCAGGCTGACCGTCTACGGTCAAACGGACATCCGCCCCTACCCCGACACCACACCCCACTCATCCCCCGAAACCCCCATTCACCGCACCAGCCCCCGCGGCCTCTTCCTCACGCCGCATCGGCGGGACGACCACCGCAAACGGGCGGCCACCCCCGCGAACAGACGTACCCCGCCCGAACCTCACCCACAACATCCGTCACCAGACATCCACCTCAAGCCCTGCCCGACCCGAGCCCTCGCCGGCTCCGCGCCACTCACTCAGAGACCATCCGAGCATCGTGGTCCTCGGTAGGCAGCCCCGGAACCACCCTCGCCGCGACCGGGAACAGATTGACCTGCGCCTCCACCACCCTGGCCCCCTCTGGCGCGACCTCCTCACCCCGATCCCGGGCGAAATACGGCTCCAGCACCTTCTCGATCTGACGATTCAGCTCCGCGAGCTCTCCGGCGTCCACCCGGAGCCGATGCCGGCTGAAGAGCGTCACCTCACGCCACTCTTCAGGCTCCAGGTCGGAGGCGGCCAGGGCCCGCTCCGCCTCCTCGTTCGCATCCCGCCGGAACGCCGCGATCAGCAGCACCTTGGCAGCCCGCACCTCCGGCTGATCATCAGGCTGCACCCCGACGCTCAGCGGCCGGTCCACCCCCCGCCACATCCGCTCCCTGCCGTCCCCCCGCGCCGGAGCGTCCTCGACGAACCCGTACTTGGCCAGCATCCGCAAGTGATAACTGGCGGCGCTGGGCGTGATCCCCGCGATCTCCGCCACCTCGGTGGCGGTGGCGCTGCCCTCCACCCGAAGCCTGTTGAGGATCATCAACCTCGCCGGATGAGCCAGCGCCCGCATCGCCTTGGGATCGCTGAGCCCTTCTCTGTCCTGCGTCATGCGCCAAACGTACCCATCCCGAGACGTGAAGTATTGCCTTCATAACTATGAAGCGTTACCTTCACAGTTATGAAGCGTTCCCTTCACAACTCCCCCGCCCTCGCCGAACCAGCAACCGCCTCCAGCGACACCACCATCACCACTTCCACTCCACTCCCGACAGACCTCAACGCCACCCCACCAACTCCACCCGCGGGCACCCCCCTCCCACCCCTCAGGAAACAACGCGACTACCGCCTGCTCTGGACGGCCCGCACCATCTCCGTCACCGGCTCAGAGGTCTCCAAGCTGGCCATCCCCCTGACCGCGGTCACCCTGCTGACCGCCTCCCCGTCCCAGATGGGCATCCTGACCGCCGCCGCCTCGGTCCCGGTCCTGCTGTTCGGCCTGCAATCGGGCGCGATCGCCGACCGGCTCACCCGCCACCGCCCGCTGATGATCGCCTGCGAACTCGTCTCCTGCGCGGCCGCGATCACCATCCCCATCGCCTGGCTGCTCGGCGTGCTGAACGTCATCTGGCTGATCGCCGTAGCCCTGGTGATCGGCGCAGCCGGCGTGCTCTTCAAGGCCGCGAACTTCCCCCACCTCGCAGCGGTGGTCGACCCGTCCCAGCGTACGGAGGCCATGGCCGGCTTCCACGCCTCCTACTCGGTGGCGTCGGTCAGCGGCCCCGGCCTGGCGGGCCTCCTGGTGCAACTCCTCACGGCCCCGCTGGCCGTACTGGCCGAGGCGTTCGCGTTCCTGACCTCGGCCCTCCTGCTGCGCACCATCAGAACCCCCGAGAACAACACCCGCGCACCCTCCAAGAGCATGTGGCGCGACGTCGTGGAAGGGCTGAGGACCAGCGTTACCCACCCGGTACTCCGCGCCCTCCTCGGAGCCGGCGTCACGATCAACTTCTTCGCCATGGCGTACACAGCCGTCTACATGCTCTACATGCTGAACACCCTCGGCATCCCCAAGGCCCTGATCGGCGTCCTCATCGCCCTGAGCGGCGCCGGCGGCCTCCTCGGCGCCTGGCTGACGTCCCGCCTGTCGAAGCGCTACGGCGAGAACCGCGTCCTGCTCATCTCAGTGATCTTCTTCCCCATCGAGATCCTCGCGGTGGGCCTCCTGACCGGCCCTCTCTGGTGGAAGCTCTCGCTACTGGCCCTCACCAGTACGATCACCGGCGGCATCGTCGTCGCCTTCGCCACCTGCATGGGCGCGATCACCCTCCGGGAAACCTCCCCCGAGCTCCGCGGCCGCGTGAACGCCACCACCACCTTCGCCGTCCAAGGCGTCCTGGCCCTGGGCGGCCTCGCCGGCGGTTTCCTGGCCGAGCTGCTGGGCCTACGCCCGGTAATCCTCATCTGCGCAGCAGGCATCGCCCTCAGCACCATCTGGATCTGGGCCTCTCCCCTACGCCCACATCCCCGCCGCCCTTCCCTCCCCGACACCCCGGAACCCCCGACCGCATCGTTCGCCCGGTCCGCAACCCACTTGCTCGAAACCAAGCGCCATTCCCCGCGCTAACTCCCGCGCCCCGCCTCGCCCGATCCCCCGCCGCCAACGCCCATCACCCCATCCGGCTTCCACAGCCCGCCACCCTCACCGCACCCGGCTTCCACAGCCCGCCACCCTCGCCACACCCGGCTTCCACAGCCCGCCACCCTCGCCACACCCGGCTTCCACAGCCCGCCACCCTCGCCACATCCTGCTTTCGCAGTCCGCTTCCCACACCCCAGAACCCCAGCCCACCGCGCGTTCTCATCCACCACCCACAGCACACCCCGCCCTCCTCCCCTTTATCCACAGAACGGCGTTCGCCCTCTCACTGCCCAACCCAACCCGGCCAAGCTCCCACCATGAACGCCCAGCCCTCCCCCGCCCACCTCCCATCGCCGGCCCAGCAACAACCCCCAAGAGCCCTGAGAAGAGTCGCCGCAGCCATCTCAACACTGCTCATCTCAACAACCCTGATCCTCTCCACCACTCCCGCTTCCCCAGCGAGAGCCGCTCCCCCCACATGGCGCTGGCCGCTCGACGGAACCCCCAGAATCCTTCGCCCCTTCACCCCACCCCCAGAGCCGTGGCTCGCCGGCCACCGAGGCATCGACCTCGCCGCCCCAGCGGACACCCCAGTCCTGGCAGCAGGCCCAGGCACGATCCGCTTCGCCGGCCCAGTAGCCGGCAAGGGCGTGATCACCATCGACCACGAAGGCGGCCTGCGCACCACCTACCTCCCGGTCACAGCCTCAGTACGCCGCGGACAACCGATCACACCAGGAGCCAAACTCGGCGTCCTCGAGCCCTCGAAGCACCATTGCGAGGAGTCCTGCCTCCACTGGGGCCTCCGCCGCGGCACTTCCTACCTGAACCCCCTGCAACTCCTCGGCCACGCCCCCACCCGCCTCCTCCCCTTCTGGCCCCCACCCCAACGCACCCCCACAACGCCCCAGCCCAGAACCGCAGCCCGCGTCCCCACCCCGGCCACCACCCCGGCCATTCCGCCGGGCAGCACCCCACTCACCCCGCTGACCACCGCTATCGCCGCCACCATGACCGACATCGACCCCGACAACGGCTCCCCCACCCCCTACAGCCACCACCCCACCGGAAGCCCCGACTCCAGCCCTAACCCCGATCCAAACTCCCCCTCAAGCCCCCGCATAACCCCGCACTTCACCTCAAGCCCGGCCGCGAACCCCAGCTCAAACAACCACCCTCCATCCACACTCTCCTCATCCGCCGTCGCCTCTCACTGGCTGCCGGGAACGTTCCAAACACTCCGTCAGAGCGCCTCATCCCATCTCGCCCTCATCCTCACCCTCATCGGCCTCGGCGCCCTGACGACAACGCTCCTCCTGATCACCACCCGACACCGCAACGACCGCAAACGCCACGCCAGAACGCACCCGCACACTCGCGTGAAAGGCCAGCACCGCAAACAACGGCGACGCAGAAGCAGGACCCAGAAGCACCGATCACCAGCCTCACCAAGGCTGCCGTGACCGCCGCGCGCCCCACGCCACCAACATCATCAACCGCTCACTCCGCCACAAACGAAGCCAGCGAGTACAGGCCCCCAACCAAGCACTCACCCAGACGAACGACAAGAAAGACCACCCGATCAGGCCCTCGGATGCGCCTGCCGATAAGCCGCCCGCAACCGCTCGATCGACACATGCGTATAAATCTGCGTGGTGTTCAGCGACGCATGCCCGAGCAACTCCTGAACACTACGAAGATCAGCCCCACCCTCCAGCAAATGCGTGGCCGCACTATGCCGCAACCCATGCGGCCCCATGTCCGGCGCCCCCTCTACCTGCGCCAACCGCGCATGCACCACCCGCCGCACGGTCCCCGCATCGATGCGCCCACCCCGTACTCCGAGAAACAGCGCCGGCCCCGTCCCGGCCCGCATCCACAGTGGCCGCCCATGAATGCACCACCGATCCAAGGCCCGCAACGCAGGCATCCCGAACGGCACCGTACGCTCCTTGCGCCCCTTGCCCAGCACCCTGACGACGTTCCGCTCCCGGTCCACATCGTCGACATCAAGCGCACAAAGCTCACTCACCCGCACGCCAGTGGCGTACAACAACTCCAGCAGCGCTTGATCCCGCAACTCCTTGGGCTCAGCGGTCGCAGGCGCGGCCAGCACAGCCTCGGCCTGCCGCTGATCGAGCACGGAAGGCAACGTCCGAGGTGACTTGGCGCTGCCGAGCAGCAACCCCGGATCCGCCTGCAGCCAACCCCGGCGATGGCAGTAAGCGGTGAAGGTCCGAGCACAGGCGGTCCGACGCGCCAGGGTGGCCCGCGCCTTCCCCGCCGCATGCTGTCCCGCCAACCACTCCCTGAGCATCCCGATATCCAGCCCCTCAACCTCCCCACCCGTGTGATCGAGCAGAGAGCTGACATCGGTCAGGTACGCCCGAACGGTATGCGGCGAAAGATCCCGCTCAAGCCGCAGATACCGCCCGAACTCGGCCACGACCTCTTCCCTGTCCACCCAAACCGCCTCCACATCCCCATCACACCCAAACTCTCACCACTCCCCATCCCCCTCCAAGCCAGTCACCGCCCTCTCACCACCCCATCCCTGACCGACCCCCACGCCCACCCACCGATACCGCCGAACACCATCGTGACGTTCAGGACCCAGAACCCCTACAACTCCGCCACCACACGGCGCTCCGCGACCAACCACTCCGCGAGGTCCTCTACAACAGCCGGATCCACATGCTGCGCGACCTCATACTCCTCAGGCGTGGAGACACCGTCACCAGGAAAGAAGAGGTGATTGTCAGCGTCATACACCCGGATCGTGACATCGGGACGGTGCGCGAGCCCCGCGCGCCACCCCGTCAGATCATCCGCGACGGTGACTTGATAGTCCCGACCTCCCTGCAGAATGAGCATCGGCCTGTCCACGGCCACCGCGGTCGCGACCGGGTCGTAGTCGCGCAGATCCAGCCAGTACGAAGCCGGCAGCCCGAAGGGCAGCGCCGTAGCCGGTGTCGAGGGCGAGAGGTCCGGGCTGTCCGCCATCGCCGCCTGCTCGACGATCCCCTCCACCGCGCCCTCCGGGATCGAACGCGGACTCACCGAAGCGAGGTAGCGCACAACACGCACAGCTGCACGGTGCATCGGCTGCGTATCACCCGCCATGATCACCAGCCCAGCCACGTACTCCTCAGCGACGGCCACGCGCGGAGCGACCTTTCCGCCCATGCTGTGACCCACGACGAAGACCCGCGCTGGGTCCACCTCGGGCCGCCGCCGAAGCAACCGCACAGCAGCCACCGCGTACGGAACGTACTCACCGGTCATCGTGAAGCCGGGCGCGGTCACCATCTCGCGATGCGCGTACGTCACCTTGTCGAACCGCAGCACGGCGACACCACGACTGGCCAACCCCCAGGCGAGGTCCTTGAGCGGCTTGTTGGGCCCGCTCGTCTCGTCGCGATCGAACGGCCCCCCTCCACTGAGCAGCACGACACCGGGCCATGGCCCCTCACCGTGTGGCAGGCTCAGCGTGCCCGGCACGGCATGGGATCCGGCAGCAACGGTGACGTCCTGCTCGGAGAAACGTCCGGGCTCTGCGTAAGGCGGCGGTTCCCACGGAGCCGACGTCGCGGGCGCGAGCTGCAGCCCCTGCAGGCCGCCGGCCTCATCAACCACCACGACCAGCGTGATCCCACCCTGCTGACACCCGACCGGAACACTCACCCGCACCAGCCCCGCACCAGCCGCCTCACTCACCGGCTGCCCGACATCGGCCACACCACCCCGCTTGCCGATCTCCCCGAGCCAAGCATCCCGCAGCATCTGCCCGGACACGACCGCCCGCAACGACGGAGCAAACAGCTCCTCGATCTCCCCGAACCGCCCCTCAACCGCCATCCCCACGACCGAGACAGCAACCACACCGGGCTCGTCTACTGCTTCCACCCTCTTCTCCCAACCTTTCTCATCAATGAGAAAGGTAGCAGATGTGAGATCATGTGCCCATGGACACCTTGGAGCTTCTGGCCCATCCGGTACGGCTGCGCGTCGTTCACGCGATGCGCGGCGGCCGCCTGCTGACGACCTCGCAGTTGTGCGCGCGGATCCCCGACGTCTCCAAGGCCACGCTCTACCGTCACATCGATCTGCTTGCGACCGAAGGCGTCCTGGAGGTGGCCGAAGAGCGGCGAGTACGGGGAGCGGTGGAGCGCCGATACCGCCTACGCCAGGACCTCGCCGTGATCGACCCTGCCATGATCGAATCGCTGTCGCCCGACGATCATCGGCGCGGTTTCGCCACGGCCATGGCCATCCTGCTCGCCGAGTTCAACGCCTACCTCGACCGGGACGAGGCCGACCCGGTGGCGGACCTCGTCGGCTACCGGCAGCACGCCATCTGGCTCAGCCGCGACGAACTGCACGACCTGATCAGCGAGCTACGCGCCGCCATCGCCCCCCGCCTCGCCAACCCCTCCGCCCCCGACCGCACGCAATACCTGCTCAGCCCGATCCTGTTCCCGATCGAGTCACCGCCCCCACCCCTGGACAACAGCACGAACCCGGAAACCAACACCACCTGACGAACCTCGCACCGTCACACCCGGCGCCGACCTGCCCCCAGCCGCCGATGTAGCTGCCATGGCAATGGTGTCCGCGTGGGGGTGGTTCGGGCCGGCTGGCCAGGAAACTTCAGTGGTGCGTTAGTGGCCACTGCGGGCAACTGCGACGTGGGTGAGCGGCCGACGCAGGCAACGGCGACCTGCGTGAGCGGCCGACGCTGCCCGACCTCAACGCGGACGCGATGAGCGGGATGCCGGAGGGCGGCCGGACCTTGGGTGGGAGGGCTAGGCGCCGCCCCAGTCGCGGGCAGCCGACCAGGCTGCACCACCGTGGTCCGGGGGATGGGGACCCACCCGACGGGACGTCACCCCGACGGGGCGGGGGCGGCCAGACGCCCTGCCCGTCCATCCATCGGTGGCATGCGCACGGCGGCCGACTGCGGGAGTGGTTGCGCTCGCAGGCCGAGGTAACGAATCGCGGCCCCAGCCACCAGGCGGGCTCCGTAGGCATGGTGACGGCCATCGCTTGATCCTTGGAGGGCCTATGTTGAAACCGAGGAGAGCAGAACGATGGCCGCGGACAACAGTTTGGCTTGAGGGCTGGTGATCGCGAGGCGGATCGTGCACCGGTGACTCCTACTTTCTCTGGATCGATTCCAAGGTGCTGACGTCGCCATGCGCGCCAACACGAGCCGAGCCACGGCACAAGACCTCGCACCGACTCACCCTTGCCGATGGGGACGCCGCGCACCTGGGTGTCGGCAGCGCCGGCGGTGCGCATGATGGCCTTGGTGGGGCTGCCCCAGTGGCCGTGCGCGCCGCTGACAGCGGCCTCTCGCACGTGCTGTGCACGCGTGAGCATCCGCGCCGTTCTCCCGCTCCCCTGCCCTCGCGCTTTCCTGCGCCCTGGCGTTCTCGCGCTTGCCCGCCCTCGCGCCCTGGCGTTCTCGCACCCTGGCGTTCTCGCGCTTGCCCGCCCTCGCGTTCTCCAGCTCTAGCGCCCTGGCGTTCCCGCGTCCTGGCGTTCCCGCGTCCTGGCGTTCTCGCGCTTGCCCGCCCTCGCGTTCTCCAGCTCTAGCGTCCTGGCGTTCCCGCGTCCTGGCGTTCTGGCGCTTGCCCGCTCTCGCGTTCTGGCGTTCTGGTGCCGACAGTACGTGCTGCCGCGTACGCGTCAGGTGTCGGCTTCGTGCCGCGGGTGTGCGCGGAAGGGGGCTTGAGGAGGGATTGACGGTCGTGGGGCAGGAGGTATGTCTTCTGGGCCTGAGAGGTCGTCCGGGGGTGGGGGGATTTGGGTGGGGTCTGGTTCTGGGGTGGGTGGGGGTTCCAGGGCTGTGGAGTCGGGGGCCTTGCGGTACGAGGCCGTCTGTTTGCGGAGGCGCCAGCCGTTCGAGACGCGTTCGATGTAGCCGGCGGCCGCCAGGCCGCCCAGTGCGCTGAGGGTCACGTCCAGGCTCATGCCGGCTGCCACCGCGATCGAGGCTGGGCCGGCGCCGCCTCTGGACGGGACGGCGTCCAGGACTCTTCTGGTCGGCTCGTTGAGTTTGTCCCGGGGGACGGCTGGGGCGCGGAGCTGCGGGGCGAGGTCGTCGCCCAGTACGCCTACGAGGTCGATCATGTCTTCTGGTGAGGTGATGCAGACGGCCTTGCGTTCTCGGAGGAGTCTGTGGCAGCCGGCCGACATCGCGGACGTGATGGGGCCCGGGACCGCTCCCAGGTGTCTGTTGAGGGACAGGGCGTGGGTGGCCGTGTTCAGGGCGCCGCTGCGGAGTGCGGCTTCCACCAC
This sequence comes from Nonomuraea rubra, assembly GCF_014207985.1. Lineage (NCBI taxonomy): Bacteria > Bacillati > Actinomycetota > Actinomycetes > Streptosporangiales > Streptosporangiaceae > Nonomuraea > Nonomuraea rubra. The sequence continues at coordinate 10,426,961 of NZ_JACHMI010000001.1, forward strand.
CACCGTCCCTTGTGACAGGGCGGCGATCAGCCGGTTGCGGATGAGAAAGCGGGCTCTGGTCGGGTGTACGCCGGGCGGGCACTCGCTGATGAGGACGCCCTTCTCCCTGATCTCGGCGAACAGGGGCTCGTGGGCGCTCGGATAGCAGACGTCGACTCCGCAGGCCAGGACTACGACCGTGGGGGCGTCGGCGGCCAGCGCACCCTTGTGGGCCGCCCCGTCCACGCCGAACGCGCCACCCGACACGACGGTCCATCCTGCCTCGCTCAGGCCGACGCCGAACTCCGCCGCGATGTGCGAGCCGTACGAGGTGGCGGCTCTGGCTCCGACCACCGCCACGGATTTGAGACAGGAGAAGCGGAGGTCGGCGGTACCGTGCGCCCACAGGCCGAGGGGGCGGCTGCGGCCTAGCTGGTCGAGCTGGGTGGGCCATTCGGGGGTGCCGGGGATGATCAGTCTGGCGCCGGTTCTGTGGCCGGCTTCGAGGTCTGCTGCGGGGTTGGCGGTTGCCAGGCGGGTGTACCAGGCGTTCAGGCAGGCGGTGAGGTTGGGCGGGCGCTCGTACCTCGCTTGTTTGGCCACGAACTCCGGAGGGAGGGTGCGGGAGCGGATGGCCTCCACCGCCTGTGCGGCACCGTACTCGGCCACGAGGCTGCCCATCGTGACGTCGCCGACGTCGGCGGCTCGCATGAGTGCGGCCCTCGCTTCGGCTTCCCGCTCCGCTGCTGCTTGGGGGGTCGGGTTCAGCTGTCTGCCAGACCCCACCATCTTCGCGTTCGGGGGACGTTGATCGGTCTGACCGTGCATGGGCGCCTCTCGAGCCTCGGGTCCTGCTCTGCTCACGGGCTCCGATGGGAACGCCGTCGTCGTCGTAACCGCCGCCGTCGCGGACGCGGACGCTCGTGGTGAGGCGTTGCGAAGGAGGGACTTCGAGGGTTCATCGGCGCAGGTCATGGCGGTGATGGAGGGGCCGCTGGATCCTGCGGATGAGGAAGGCGTGGTGGTCAAGGAAGTTCTCCCGGGAGGGTCGGTGGCGGGTCGTGCCGAGAACGGTGATCACGTACTCGGTGGGGCGGGGTGGTCAGGGAGGTTCTCCTGGTCAAGGGAGCCTTCCGAGGGGTGGGTCAGCTGACGCCGAGCCAGAAGCTGAGGGCCGTGTTGGTCTCGTCCTGTCCGGGGGTGTCCTTGTCGGCCAGGTCGGCGAGGGTCCAGGCCACTCGGACGACGCGGTCGAGGCCGCGGGCGGTGAGGGTGCCCGCGTCCAGACAGGCCGTCATCGGGCGCATGGCCTCGTCGGAAGGGCGGTAGTCGGCGTGGAGGACGGAGGAGGGGATCTCGGCGTTGAAACGCCACTGCGTGCCCGCCAGGCGCTTGGCGGCTCGTTCGCGGGCCACCAGAACACGTTCGGCCACCGTCTTGCTGGATTCCACGAACTGGCGGTCGGCCAGCAGCTCGCGGCGCGACGAACGGGCGACGGTGACCTTCATGTCGATGCGGTCGAGGAGCGGGCCGGAGAGGCGGCCCAGGTAGCGGCGTCTGATCGTGGGAGAGCATTTGCAGGTCTCTGCCTGCTCTTCCGCCTGGGCGCAGGGGCAGGGGTTGGCCGCCAGGACGAGCATGAACCTGGCCGGGAACGTCACCGAGCCCGCAGACCTCGACACCGTCACGCGGCCGGACTCCAAGGGCTGTCTCAGCGCGTCCAGGACATGCCGGGGGAACTCCGGGGCCTCGTCCATGAACAGAACCCCCCGGTGGGCCAGGGAGACGGCTCCGGGGCGGACGATCGTACTGCCGCCACCGATGATCGCGGCGGCGGTCGCCGTGTGATGCGGGCTGACGAACGGAGGGCGGCTCATCATCGGCGCGTTGGACGGCAGGACGCCCGCGACCGAGTGGATGGCGGTGACCTCCAGGGCGTGGTCGAGCTCCAGGTCCGGCAGGAGGGTGGGGAGGCGTTCGGCCAGCATGGTCTTGCCCGTGCCCGGCGGGCCCAGCATCCACAGGTTGTGGCCGCCTGCCGCGCAGACCGCGAGGGCTCGGCGGGCGACCGGCTGACCGACGACGTCCGCCAGGTCGACGCCGGGGGCGCTGGTGGTCTTGGGCGGCTCCACGTACTCCTCGACCTCGGGCTGGGGCGGATCGTCACCCTTGCGCAACCACTCGACGAGCTGGCGCAGGTCCGCCACCGGGATCACCTTCACGTCAGGCACGAGGACGGCCTCGGCGGAGTTCGCGGAGGGGACCACGACTGTGACGTCACCGTGTTTGGCCGCGCCCAGGACGGAGGGGAGCACGCCGCGTACGGCCCTGATGCGGCCGTCGAGGCCCAGCTCTCCCAGGAAGAACGGCTCCGCGATGCGCTCGGCCGGGACCACGCCCGCCGCGCCCAGGATCGCCACGGCTATCGCGAGATCGAACTGGGAGCCACGTTTCGGCAGGCTGGCCGGGAAGAGGCTGACGATGATGCGGGCGTCCGGCCAGGGGTAGTTGCTGTTGACCATCGCCGATCTGACGCGGTCGCGGGCCTCGCTGAGCGCTGTGTCGGGCAGGCCGATGAGGTGGATGCCGGCCAGGCCGTTTCCCACGTCGGCCTCGACCTCGACCGTGCGGCCCGCGACTCCCACCAGGGCGACGCTGCGCGTGCGGGCCACGGCCATCTAGATCGCCCCCCGTACGTGGCGGAGGGCGAAATCTCCGGCGAAGCGCTCCAGGGCGATCACGTCCACGCGCACGGCCTCGAACGAGCGCGGCTGCGTGGACAGCCATTTGGCGGCGAGCATGCGTAGTCTGGCCAGTTTGGCGGGGCTGACGGACTCCAAGGCTGAGCCGTGGGATCTGCTTGATCGGGTTTTGACCTCTACCACGACGAGGGTGGGGCCGTCTTCCGCGATGATGTCGATCTCGCCGTGGCGGCAGCGCCAGTTGCGTTCGACCACCCTCATGCCCTCGGCCTCCAGGTAGGTCACGGCTGCTTGTTCGCCGCGTTTGCCGAGTTCGAGTTTGCTTTCCTTGGCCATGTGCCACCTCCGTCGTGTCGGGTCCGGTGCGGTGCGGGTTCCGGGGATCACCTTCGCGGAGGTGGGGTGGTGGTGGAGGGCCGAACGGGGTTCTGTGGATTGGGGGGTGTGGAGTGGCAGGGGGTTGTGGATAAACCGACTGGGTTGCCCATGGTCGCGGGCCGGGAGGTGGTTGGGTGGGTGGTCAGGGGGTTGGTGCTGGGGGTTGGACTGGGCGGGCGCCTGGACGCGCTGTGGTGGCATACGGCCTGACAACGACCAGCATGGGCGCGAGGGAACGGGCGCGAGCGGGCGCTGAGCGCGAGCGGTACGGAAGCGAGCGCGCGCTGGGCGCGGGCGGGCGCTTGGGGCCGGCGCTGGGCTCGAACGGCACAAGCGTGGGCGCGCGCTGGAACGCAGGCGCGCGCTGGGAGCGGACGGCACGGGCGCGAGCGGCACGGGCGAAGCAGCAACTTCACAGACATGGGAAGTGTCGGCCACAGCGGCAGCACGCCGGGGATGGGCCTGCTCCAAGGCCCTGGATGGGTGCCGGTCCAGGCTGGGATGGCCATGCGCGGGCCTGCACGGGCAAGCACAGGCCGGCGCCAGCAGACGCACGCGCAGACACAACCAGCAAGCACACGCGCAGACGAACCCCAACGCCGACAAGTACGGCGACACTCGGGCTGGACTGAGTGATGCGGCGGACGCCTACGCCCGCCCTACCTCACATCCCAGGAACCCCACCCCCGAGCCCCCTACCCGGAGAACCCTTCCTTGGGCATCTCCAGATCCGCCTTGGCCAGCTCCTCCACGTTCACATCCTTGAACGTGACCACCCGCACGTTCTTAACGAACCGCGCCGGCCGATACATATCCCAAACCCACGCGTCCTGCATCTTCACATCGAAGAAGACGTCGCCGTTCTCGGCGGTACGCACGTCCAGATCGACCGAGTTGGTCAGATAGAACCGCCGCTCAGTCTCCACCACGTACGTGAACAAACCGACGACATCACGGTATTCGCGGTAAAGCTGCAGCTCCATCTCGGTTTCGTACTTTTCGAGATCCTCTGCGCTCATCGCGGTCCTCCTGTCGTACCGGTCCCCCGGTTCGCCTGCTCAGGCAACCCCGGCCCCCATTTCATTTTCACCCATCTCCCTCGCCACCGTGACGAAGGAGTAACGGTGATCAGGACACGGACCGTGCGTTTCCAGCGCCAGCCGGTGTCCTGGTGTGACATACCCCTTGTGTTCGGCGAAGCCGTACTGCGGGTAGCGCTCGTCGAGTGCGACCATCAACCGGTCCCTGGTCACCTTGGCCACGATCGACGCGGCCGCCACGCACGCGGCCACCTGGTCCCCCTTCCACACGGCCAGCGACGGCGCCGGGAGCCCCGGGACCGGGAAGCCGTCCGTCAGGATGTACTCCGGGTCACAGGGCAACTGCGCGACGGCTCGCCGCATTCCCGAGACGTTGCACTTGTGCAGACCTTTGGCGTCGATCTCCCCCGGTGGGATGATCACTATGCCCACATGTGAGAAACGCATGATCTGCCCGTGCAGGCGCTCGCGCACCTGCGGGGTCAGCAGTTTCGAGTCGCCCAGGCCGTCGATCTGCTTGCGCAGGACGACGGCCGCGACCACCAGGGGGCCGGCACACGCGCCGCGACCGGCCTCGTCGACGCCCGCTATGGGGGTGAGGCCGCGGCGGGCCAGCGCCCGCTCATAGGCGTAGAGTCCGGAATCGCGCCGGACGACGCTCGGTCGAGGGCGGAACGCAACTGTCATGACACAGGAAGCGTACGCCCCATTCGCCGCATACCGCGACTGGAAGTCGGCTCTACTTGACCTTGTCGAAAATGTCGGGACGGGAGAAGAGATAGCCCCGCGACAGCGGCCAGTAGCGCAGCACGGCCTTGCCGATCACGTCGTCCTCCGAGATGAAGCCGCCTCCCGGCTCCTCCATGTGGGCCCGGGAGTCGGCCGAGGCGCTGCGGTGGTCGCCCATCAGCCACAGCTTCCCGGCGGGCACGGTGACGTCGAAGTCATCGCCGGAAGCGAAATCGTCCGGGTAGAGGTAGGACTGCTCGTCCAGCACCGTACCGTTGACCGAGAGGCGGTGCTGCTTGTCGCAGCACACCACCTTGTCGCCGCCGATGCCGATGACCCGCTTGATCGTGTCCTCGCCGTTCCAGCCCTTGAAGACCACGATGTCGCCACGCTCGGGCTTGCCCGCCAGCTTGTTGACGAAGACCCTGTCGTTGACCAGCAGGGTGTTCTCCATCGATACCGAGGGGATGTAGAACGAACCGACCACGAACGCCTGAAGCAGCAGCGCGATGCCGACGCCCATGACGAGCAGCAGGACGGTCTCGCGGAAGCCGCCCTTCTTCTTCTGTTTCCCCACGCCCTCCGCCTTTTCGGTGTCGGCCATCAGCGCCTCCTCCGCAGGCGTCGACGGACCAGCACCAAGGGTACGGCCATGCCGAACCCGGCGACCAGCGGCACCGACCCGCCCAGCGCCTGCAGGGCGGGCTGGGCGAACGTGTCAGGGATGTCGATCGTGTCGAACCTGTTGAACGGCCAGACGATCACGAAGGCCCGCCCGATGACCTGGCCTTCGGGGATGGAGCCGCCACCCGGGTCACCGGTGTGCGAGCGGGAGTCGAGCGAGACCGAGCGGTGGTCGCCCATGACCCACAGCCGCTCCGGCGGCACCGTGATGTCGAAGAACTCGTCGGAGGGCCTGTCACCCGGGTAGAGATAGCTCTCCTCGTCGATGGGGGTGCCGTTGACCGTGATGCGCCCCTTGGAGTCGCAGCACTTGACGTGGTCGCCGCCGACGCCGATGACGCGCTTGATGTAGTCCTTCTCGCCGGGGATGATGCCGAAGGCCGTGCCGACCCAGCGGAAGAAGCCCTCGACCACGTTGGCCGGCTCCTCCATCTGGAACTCGCCGTCCCAGGAGTCGACGCCCGAGAAGACCACCACGTCGCCGCGCTCGATGTCACGAGTGTGGTAGACGAGCTTGTTGACCAGGACCCTGTCATTCGTGAGCAGGGTGTTCTCCATCGATTCCGACGGAATGTAGAACGCCTGGACCACGAACGTCTTGATGAGCAGGGCCAGCGCCAGGGCTACGACGATGAGTACGGGGAGTTCTTTCCAGAACGACCCCTTCTTCTCTGGTTTTTCGCCCTTGGCAGGCTTCTGAGTCTCTTCGGCGACCACGTCCACCTCGTCCTCGACAGGGCGGCGCGCCGCGCCGTGCTCCTGGCTTTCGCTAGTCATCGCTGACGAGCCTAGATGATGCTTCGGCCCGACAAGCCTCGACCGACGTTACACCGTGCACGAGTCGCTCCACATAAAGGAAACGGCCCTGTAAAGCCGAATGGCCCGCGCGACGCGCGGGCCATCGAAAGTCCACCTGGTTACTTCGCGGCGGCCGTCTCGCGCTTCTCGCGGATGCGGGCGGCCTTGCCGCGCAGGTCGCGCATGTAGTAGAGCTTGGCGCGACGCACGTCACCGCGGGTCACGAGCACGATCTTCTCGATGACCGGGCTGTGCACCGGGAAGGTACGCTCGACGCCGACACCGTAGCTGACCTTGCGGACCGTGAAGGTCTCGCGGGCACCGCTGCCCTGGCGGCGCAGCACGAAGCCCTTGAAGACCTGGATGCGGGAGCGGTTGCCTTCGACGACGCGGACGTGAACCTCGAGCGTGTCACCGGGGCGGAACGCCGGCACGTCGCCGCGCAGGGTCGCCTTCTCGAGCTCCTGGATCTTCGTGTGCATGAGAGCTGTCCTCAAGTCCTCGCGAGCACGCGGAGGTCCACCCGGCCGGAGCTCGCGGCGGACACGCTTGCTGGTTTGATGTGCCCGGGACCGTTTCCCGGGCATGACGGACCAACCGCTAGACGGTTGGCAGCGATTCAGTTTGCCACATCTTCCGGCCGGAGGCGAAACGAGAGCTCTTCGAGCAGCTTCCTGTCGTGCTTGTCGAGCGTCTCGGGGTCGAGCGCCGCCGCCAGCTCGGGCCGGTTCCGTACGGTGCGCCGGATCGCCTCGTCACGCCGCCAGCGGGCGACATTTCCGTGATGTCCGGACAGCAGCACGGCAGGCACCTCGTGCCCGCGCCACACGGGCGGCTTGGTGTAGACGGGCCCCTCGACCAGGTTCCGCATCGACCCGGGCGCGAACGAGTCGTCCACGGCCGACTGGGCGTTGCCCAGCACGCCCGGCAGCAGCCTGCCGATCGCCTCGACCATGACCAGCACCGCCACCTCGCCGCCGGCCAGCACGTAGTCGCCGATGCTGACCTCGTCCACGCGCATCCGCGACGAGTACTCCTGCATCACCCTGGAGTCGATGCCCTCGTAGCGGCCGCACGCGAACAGCAGCCACGGCTCCTCCGCCAGCTCCTGCGCGAGCTCCTGGTCGAACGGCCGCCCGCTCGGCGTCGGCACGATGATCCGCGGCGATCCGCCCTCGGCGACGGTGTCGATGGCCTCGCCCCACACCTCGGGCTTCATGACCATGCCGGGACCACCGCCGTAGGGGGTGTCGTCCACGGTCTTGTGCACGTCGTGGGCCCACTCGCGCAGCTGATGCAGCCGTACGTCGAGCGTGCCGCGCTCGCGGGCCTTGCCGATCAGCGAGACGTCGAGCGGCGCGAAGTACTCGGGGAAGATCGAGATGATGTCGAGCCGCATCACAGCAGCCCTTCCGGAGGATCGACGACCAGCCGGCCCGCCTCCAGGTCGACCTCGGGCACCAGCTCCCTGACGAACGGGATGAGCGCGTCCTCCTGGCCCTTCCGCCGCACCACGAGCAGGTCCTGGCCGTGGTGGAGCACGTCCTCCACCTCCCCGACCGGCTCGCCCGCGACGGTCTGCACGCTCAGCCCGATGAGCTGGTGGTCGTGGAACTCGTCGGGGTCGTCGGACGGCGTGACCTCGGCGGAGTCGATCACCAGCATGGTGCCGCGCAGCTCCTCGGCGGCGTCGCGGTCGGTGACCCCCTCGAAGGTCACCAGCAGCACGCCCTTGTGCCACCGGCGCCCGGCGACGACGAGCGGCCCCCGGTCGGCGGGGTCGGTCGCGATCGGCTTGCCGGCGGCGAAGCGCAGCTCGGGATCGTCGGTGCGCACCTCCACGGTCACGTCACCGCGTACCCCGTGCGGGCGGCCTATCCGGCCGACGACCAGCTGCACGTGAACCTGCTTTCTGTCTCAACGCGGAGCGCCCCCATCGGAACGAGACCGATGAGGGCGCACAAAACCTGACGCTAACGGACTGCTTCGTGCAGATCGAGCAGATCGACCCGCACGTACTTCCCGTCGGCCAGGGCGTTCACGACCGTGCGCAGCGCCTTGGCGGTGCGCCCGCCGCGTCCGATGACCTTGCCCAGGTCCTCGGGGTGCACCCGGACCTCCAGGACGCGCCCGCTGCGGATGCGGCGTGCGCGGACCCGGACATCGTCGGGATGTTCGACGATGCCCTTAACGAGGTGCTCGAGAGCCTCCTCGAGCACGTCAGGCCTCGCCCTCGGACGGGGTCTCGGCGGCGGCCTCGGCCTCGTCCTTCTTCTTGCTCTTCCTCGGCGTGGTGGCGGCCGTGCCGGTGTCGCCACCGGACAGCGCCTCCTTGGCCGCGGCCTCGTAGATGGCGTGGCGGTCGGGCGCGGGCTCGGCCACCAGCAGCGGGGCCGGAGCGGGCTCGCCCTTGAACTTCTGCCAGTCACCGGTGAGCTTGAGCAGCTTGAGCACCGGCTCGGTCGGCTGCGCGCCGACACCCAGCCAGTAAGCCGCACGCTCGGCGTTGACCTCGATGCGCGAAGGGTTCTCCTTCGGGTGGTACAGGCCGATCTCCTCGATCGCCCGGCCGTCACGCTTGGTGCGGCTGTCGGCGACGACGATACGGTACTGAGCATTGCGGATCATGCCGAGCCGCTTGAGCTTGATCTTGACTGCCACGGGTGTGGTCTCTCCTGCATTCGAGCGTGGGTGAACGGCACCTCGCCGAGTGGGGCACGACGGGATGACGCTCCAGGGACAGGCGTGTCCGGCGGGAGGTGAGAGGGCACCCGCATGGCCACGGTGTTCCAACATGTCATTGTGCCAGATCGACGGCACTGCCTACGACCTGTCACGACAGCACACCGCAAAGGTCCGGCAAGGGGTGGACCGGCCACCCCGCCGCCGACGTCCTACTTCTGGCCGGGCAGGCGCAGCTTGGACGGGTCGAAGCCGGGCGGAAGCTCCATGCCCGGCGGCAGCTTCCCGCCGAGGTTGCCCAGCACGCCGCCCTGCTTGGGCCCGTCGGAGGCCGGCTCGGCCGGCGCCGGCTTGCCCAGCGCGGCCTTGCGCGGGTCGCCGCTGACGCGCCGCCCCTTCTTGGCCTTCTTCTGCGCCTTGCCGGCCTTGCCCTTCCCGCCGGGCATGCCGGGAATGCCCATGCCCCCGGCCATCCGCTTCATCATCTTCTGGGCGTCGAAGAAGCGGGTGACGAGGTTGCTCACGGCGCTCACCGTCACGCCGGAACCGGCGGCGATGCGGGCGCGGCGCGAGCCGTTGATGATCTTGGGGTCCTGCCGCTCGGCCGGGGTCATCGAGCGGATGATGGCCGCGATGCGGTCGAGGTCGCGATCGTCGATCGAGTTGATCTGGTCGCGCATCTGCCCCATGCCGGGCATCATGCCGAGCAGGTTCTTGATGGGGCCCATCTTCTGGACCATCATCATCTGCTCGAGGAAGTCCTCGAGCGTGAAGTTCTCGCCCGACGTGAGCTTGCCGGCCATCTTGGCGGCCTGCTCCTCGTCGAACGTCTTCTGGGCCTGCTCGATCAGGGTGAGGATGTCACCCATGTCGAGGATGCGCGAGGCCATCCGGTCGGGGTGGAAGGCGTCGAAGTCCTCGAGCTTCTCACCCGTGGACGCGAACATGATCGGCCGGCCCGTGATGTGCCGCACCGAGAGCGCCGCACCACCGCGGGCGTCGCCGTCGAGCTTGGTCAGCACCACGCCGTCGAAGCCGACGCCCTCCATGAACGCCTGCGCCGTCGTGACGGCGTCCTGGCCGATCATGGCGTCGACCACGAACAGGGTCTCGTCGGGCGTGACCGCGTCGCGGATGTCGGCGGCCTGCTGCATCATCTCCTGGTCGATGCCCAGGCGGCCGGCGGTGTCGATGATGACGATGTCGTGGTTGAGGCGCCTGGCCTCGTCGAGCGACCTGCGCGCGACCGCGACCGGGTCGCCCACGCCGCTGCCCGGCTCGGGCGCGAAGACGGCGACCTGGGCGCGCTCGCCCACGACCTGGAGTTGCTGGACGGCGTTGGGCCGCTGCAGGTCGGCGGCGACGAGCATGGGCGCGTGCCCCTGCTCCCGCAGCCACCTGGCCAGCTTGCCCGCCAGCGTCGTCTTGCCCGCGCCCTGGAGACCCGCCAGCATGATGACGGTCGGCGGCGTCTTGGCGAAGCGGAGCCTGCGGGTCTCGCCGCCGAGGATCCCGATCAGCTCGTCGTTGACGATCTTGACGACCTGCTGCGCCGGGTTCAGCGCCTGGGAGACCTCGGAACCGCGGGCGCGCTCCTTGACCTGGGCGACGAACGCCTTGACCACCGGCAGCGCGACATCGGCCTCTAGCAGGGCGATGCGGATCTCGCGGGTGGTGGCGTCGATGTCGGCATCGGACAGCCGCCCCTTGGATCGGAGGGAGGAGAAGACCGATGTCAGCCGGTCGGAAAGCGTCTCGAACACGTGGTTGGCCAGTCCTCGAAGCGAATGTACGTCTAAGACTCCAGCCTATCCGCTCCGCTAGCCGCTCCAGCCTGGCACGGCCATCCTGACGGTCAGAGCGTGCTCGACCAGCTGGATCAGGACGTTCTTCACCGAGTCCTTCTTGCGGGCGTCGAGCCGGACCATCGGGATGTGCGGCGACAGGGTGAGGGCGTCGCGCACCTCGGTGTCGCTGTGCGGGTAGGAGCCGTCCCAGCCGTTGATGCCCACCACGAACGGGAGCTGCGCCTCCTCGAAGTAGTCGATGGCCGGGAAGCTGTCGGCCAGGCGGCGGGTGTCCACGAGGACGACCGCGCCGATGGCGCCCCGTACGAGGTCGTCCCACATGAACCAGAACCGGTGCTGCCCGGGGGTGCCGAACAGGTACAGGATCAGGTCACGGTCCAGGGACACGCGGCCGAAGTCCATGGCGACGGTCGTGGTCGACTTCAGCGGTGTCATGCCGAGGTCGTCGATCCCGGCGGAGGCGTCCGTCATGACGGCCTCCGTCGTCAACGGCATGATCTCCGACACCGCACCGACGAACGTCGTCTTGCCCACCCCGAACCCGCCGGCGACGACGATCTTCGTCGACGTGAGGCCGGGGCTAGAGCCTGCGTAGTCCACTGAGCACCCTTTCCAGCAGGTTGACGTCCGGTCTACCCGCCTCGAGCTGCGGTTGATGCACCCGGACCAGGCCCTCCGCCGCCATGTCCGCGATCAGAACACGCACCACGCCGAGCGGGATCCGCAGCAGCGCCGACACCTCGGCCACCGATCTGACCTGCAGGCAGAGCTGGCTGATCGCCTTGTACTCGGGCGTGATGTGGGAGAACTCCCGGTGCTCGGCGGTCGCCGAGGACACCAGGGCCTCCATCGCCAGCTTGACCTTGGGCGCGGTCCGCCCGCCTGTCACGGCGTACGGCCGCACAGGGGAGGCGGGGTCAGAGCTGGCGGGCGGGGGCGGGGGCTCCCAGCCGCCGCTGTTCCACGAATTCGTCACCTACATCACCTGGTCTGGCTGGCACGCAGCTCGGCGCGCACAGCCGGAGTCAGCACCTGACCGGCGCGATCGACCATCAGCGTCATCTGATACGCCACCAGACCCATGTCACAGTCCGGCGCCGCCAGCACCGCCAAGCACGAACCATCACTGATCGACATGATCAACATCAGACCGCGCTGCATCTCCACGATCGTCTGGTTGACCGCACCGCCTTCGAACACCCTGGCGGCGCCCTGCGTCAGCGAGACGAGGCCCGAGGCGATGGCCGCGAGCTGATCCGCCCGATCAGCCGGAAAACCCGACGAGGCCGCCAGCGGCAGTCCGTCGGAGGAGACGACCACGGCGTGCGCGACTCCCGGAACGGTGCTGACGAAGTCGGTGATTAACCAGTCCACCCCACGTGCCGCGTGGCTCAGGTCGTTCATGCGCTCTCCCTCGTCGATCGCATGAACGACAGTCGGCTGTACGTGACTGGCCGCTCACTGCACTCGCTCATGCGCCCTCATCCCTACTGTCACTCCTGGACCCGGACCCGTACGTCCGGCCCTCGCTGATGTCGTCACGCGCGGCTCTGAAGCCTTGCTGGAAGCTCGACAACCGGCTGCGTACGCGCTCGGGCGAGACCGCCGGCATCGGTGCGACGCCCTTGGGCGCCGAGACGGTGTCCGCGGAACCGGGCACCAGGTTGGCCTTGGGCACCCGTTTGGGCAGGCCCGCCGCCGTCGCGCCGTCGCGGACCGGCTCGCGGACGGCCTCCGCCCTGCTCCAGCCCGCGTCCGCGTTGGCCGAGCTCCACGTGGCGTTGGCCTCGGCCGCGTTGTGGTCGAACCAGGCCGACTCCACCGAGGCGAAGATCGGCAGGTACTCGTCCCCCGCCGACGCCGGCTTGACGGCGGGCATGGGGCCGGTCGCGGCCGACTCGGTCTCGGGGAAGCTGTTGAAGCCGCCCTTGGCGGGCAGCGGCTGCTCGGGGCCGCGCGTCCACGGGCGGGTCTCGTCGGGCAGCACGCCGCGCTGGGGCAGGCCGCTCTCCCGCTGCGGCAACCCGCTGTCGCCGGTCATGGGGCCGCGCGAGCTGACCCAGACGTCGTTGGAGGAGTCGGCCGACATCCAGCCGCCTGCCTCGGCGGGGAAGGCCGGGCCCGACGCCCAGGAGCCGCTGTTGCCGCCCTGCGGGACGGGCTCCGACGGGTACGACGGATACGACGGATGTCCGGGGCCGAGCTGGAACGACGAGGCGGGCCAGGGGCTGGCGGCCGCGGGCTGCGGCGTGTGGAAGGCCTCCCTGGAGGCGCCGCCCGCGGCGGGCGTGCTGACCGGGGCGGCCTGCGCGCCGAGCAGCGACTCGGGGATGAGCACCATGGCGGTCAGGCCGCCGGAGCCGTGCGGGCGGAGCTGGACGCGGATGCCGTGCCGGTGCGCCAGCCTGGCGACCACGAACAGGCCCATGCGCCGCGAGACGGACACGTCCACGGTGGGCGCGTCGGTCAGGCGCTCGTTGGACTGGGCCAGCTCCTCCGCGGTCATGCCGATGCCGGAGTCGCTGATGGACAGCATGATGCCGCCGCCGTCGATCCGGCTGCCGGAGACGGGGACGCGGGTCTCGCGGGGCGAGAACGACAGGGCGTTCTCGATCAGCTCGGCGAGCAGGTGGATGACGTCGTTGACGGCCTGGCCGGCGATGGAGACGCCTTCCGGCACCTCCAGCACGACCCGCTCGTAGTTCTCGACCTCCGACAGCGAGGCGCGGGCGACGTCCACCAGCTTGACCGGCTGGCTCCAGCGGCGCGGCGGCTCCTGGCCGGCCAGGACCAGCAGGTTCTCGCTGTTGCGGCGCATGCGGGTGGCCAGGTGGTCCAGCTTGAACAGGTTACCCAGCCGCTGCTCGTCCTGCTCGCCCTGCTCCAGGCCGTCGATCAGGGTGATCTGCCGCTCCACCAGCGTCTGGCTGCGCCGCGACAGGTTCACGAACATCGCGTTGACGTTGGAGCGGAGCTTGGACTCCTCGCCGGCCAGGCGGACCGCTTCGCGGTGGACCTCGTCGAAGGCCCGGGCGACTTCACCGATCTCGTCCCTGGAGTTGATCTCGATGGGCGGGACCCGCAGCTGGTCGGGGTCGACATCGGTGTTGCGGAGCTGGCGGACCAGGTCGGGCAGCGTGTGCCCGGCGATCTTCAGGGCGTCGCCGCGCAGGCGGCGCAGCGGGCGTACCAGCGAGCCGGCCATGAGGGCGGTGATCGCGAGGACCAGGACCAGCAGCGCGATCACGATGCCGATGTTGATCGCGGCGAGCTGCCGGTCGGCGCTGGCGACGTCGGCGCTTCGGGTGGCCACCTGCTCCGACAGCGTCTTCTGCACCTGGTGGTGCCGGTCGACGGTCTCGGAGATGGCGTCGAACCAGCTGTTGGTGTCGTTCACCGTCTTGTTGTCGAGCCGGCGCAGGGACTGGCCGTTGTTGTTCAGCAGCACGGCGCGGCTGATGTAGAGCTCGGCGAGGCCGATCTTGCGGCTGGCGACCGTGTTGTCGAAGTTCTGGCGCTGCGTGGCCGTGGCGACCGTGTTGAACGCGGCCCGTTCGCTCTCGCGGCGGGAGCGGGCGTCGAGGAAGGCGTTGAACTCCGGCTCCTCGAACTCGCCCCGGACCAGCGCGATCGTCAGAAGTGCGCGCTGCTTGGAGGCCTGCTCCTGCGCGCGGGCGATGGCGCGCAGCGCGGAGGACGTCGCGATGAGCTGCTCGTCCGTGGAGCCCTGTCCGAGCTCGTCGTAGATCTGCAGCATGTCGGCGATGGTCTCGGAGTACTTCTCCACGGTCGGCAGCGGCGGGAGCTCCGAGCCGACGACCGTCTGGCGCAGCGAGGCGAGCTGGCTGAGCCGGACCTGGATCCGGTCGAGTGTCCTGCGGCCCAGGTCCGACAGCGACGGCTCGACGGTCTTGGCGAGGGCCTGGGTGCGGGTGACGTTGGCGTCCACGATGCCCTGCTGGCTCTTCAGCTTCGTCTCGTCGCGCCTGCCCTCGGCGACGAAGCGGGCTGCCAGGTCACGCTCCATGCCGATGTCGCGGGCGAGCTCGCCGATCTGGGCGACCAGGGTTCCCGAGTCGCTGATGAGCTGGTACTGCTGCGCGCTGCTGATGGAGCTGGTGACGCGCAGCGCGCCCAGGATCACGGCCACGATCGTGGGAATGGCGATGAGAGCGATGAGGCGGGTACGTACACGCCAGTTGCGCAGCGCGAACGAGCTGCCCGAGCGGGGCGGCCGCGGCGGCGCCGCACCGCCCGCCGCAGACTCTTCCGGAACGTCCGGAGCGCTAACACGACCGGAGCCGGTCGTTGTTGTCCTCACTGGTGGCAACCTCTCGCCATGGCCTGCTCTAGGGGGGTCTCAGCGGCTTCGTCACACGGACGATTGATCGCAGGCAAGTTCGAGGCCCAATTTGAGCACAAACCTCATACTTAGGCCAACGTCTCGACGGTTTTCAACCGTTCCAACTCACACATTGTTCACGTGGCAAACCCGTGGACACGGAGCGCAACCAGCGCGTCAATCCGGACATACAGCCATCAAACACCCCTTATAGCGCTATTTACATCTATAGCGGTGCACAGTCATATTTTGCAGATAAACGGCATAAACGTGGCATAGCGCTCCCGTTCGGATCTCCCCTCCGGTACGCTTCACGCCCGGCATCCTGTGCCGATCTCCAGAAGACTTCCCCCTGGTAGGAGAACCCCCCGATGACACGCAAACTGCGCTGTCACGCCATTGTTCTCGGCGTCACAGTCGCTCTCACCCTTGCCGGTTGCGGCAGCTCCGGCACCCCGGAGACCTCCGCCAACAGCAACGGCTTGGAGAAAACCACCATCACGGTCGGGGCGCTCCCCATTCCGGACCCGGTATCCCTGTACATCGCGAACGCCAAGGGCTTCTTCAAGGAAGAGGGCCTGACGGTCACCCCGAAGATCATCACCGGTGGTGCCGCGGCCATTCCGGCGATCGAGAACGGCTCGCTCGACATCTCTCAGACCAACTACGTCTCGACGTTCCTGGCGGTCAGCCAGGGCAAGAAGATCAAGCTGGTCGCGGACATGTACCAGGCCGCCCCGAACACCTTCAACATCATGGTTCCGAAGGACTCGCCGATCAAGACGGTGGCGGACCTCAAGGGCAAGACCGTCCTGGTCAACAACCTCAAGAACATCGCCACGCTCGCGACGACCTCGCAGCTCAAGGTGGCCGGCCTCGCGGAGACCGACGTCAAGTTCGTCGAGAAGCCGTTCCCCGAGATGGGCAACGCGATCGTCAGCGGCCAGGCCGACGCGGGCTGGATCACCGAGCCGTTCATCACGGCGAACCAGAGCCAGCACGGCTTCCGCAAGCTGGCCGACACGATGACCGGGCAGACCGCCGACCTGCCCATCGCCGGGTGGATGGCCACCGAGGAGTGGGCCTCGAAGTACCCGAAGACGCTGGCCGCCTTCCAGCGGGCCATCGCCAAGGCTCAGCAGCTCGCCTCCAGCGACCGCAAGGAGATCGAGGCCATGCTGCCGAAGTACACGAAGATCGACGCCAAGACGGCCTCGGTGATCACGCTGGGCGCGTACCCCAGTGAGCTCAACGCCAACCGCCTGCAGAAGGTCGCCGACCTCATGCTCGAGTACGGCTACCTGGAGAACCCGATCGACGTGAAGTCGGTCATCGCAGCCCCCGCCGCAAGCGGATGACCGGTGCTCGACTGCTCCGCGGCGCCATCGGCGCCGCGGGGTTCCTCGTGGTGGCAGAGCTGGTCATCCGCTTCGGCGTCAGCGGCCGGCTCGACTTCCCCGCCCCCTCGGCCATCCTGCTCGAAGCCGTGCGCCTGCCGGCCGACCCCGAGTTCATGGCCGGTGTCGGCACGACCCTCACGAACTGGGTGTTCGGCCTGCTCATCGCGACCCTCATCGCCGTGCCGGTGGGCGTGCTGCTCGGCGCGCTGAGCCCGCTGGAGCGGGCGGTCCGGCCGCTGCTCGAGTTCATGCGGCCGATCCCCTCGGTGGCGATCATCCCGCTGGCGATCCTGCTGATCCCGGTGGACGAGCTGATGAAGATCTCGGTCATCGTGTACGCCTCGGTCTGGCCGATCCTCATCAACACCCTGTACGGCATGCACGACGTCGACCCTCTCGCCAAGGAGTCGCTGCGCAGCTTCGGCTTCGGCCCGCTGGCCGTGCTGACCAGGGTGAGCCTGCCCAGCGCCGCCCCGTTCGTGGCGACGGGCGTCAGGATCGCCGCGGGCATCGCGCTCGTCCTGGCGGTCAGCGCCGAGCTGCTGGCCGGCGGCTTCAACGGGATCGGCGTCTTCGTGACGGTCGCGGGCAGCGGCAACCGTACGGACCTCATGATGGCGGCCACGTTCTGGGCCGGCGTCATCGGCGTGCTCGCCAACGTGCTGCTGATGGCCGGCGAGCGCCGCCTCTTCCACTGGCACCGGATGCGGACGGGGGCCACGGAATCGTGAAGAACCTCCCCAGATTCCTGGTGATCCCCGCCGTGCTCCTCGTGTGGGAGCTGGTCACGCGGGCGATCGGGGATCCCGATTTCCCGCCGCCCACGACGATCGTCGCCCGCATGTACGAGCTGTGGTTCTCCGGCCCTGTCAGCCGGGTGTTCCTCACCGACGACGCGATCGCCAACATCCTGCCGAGCCTCGGGCGCATGTTCGGCGGCTGGGTCCTGGCGGCGCTGATCGGGATCCTGGCGGGCATGCTGCTCGGGCGCTCGCGCGCGGCGACCGACTTCGTGGACCCGCTGATCGAGTTCGGCCGCGCGCTCCCGCCGCCGCTGCTGATCCCGGTGTTCCTCGTGGTCATGGCCGGGCTGTCGAGCGAGACCGTGAGCGGCGTGCTGATCACCCAGCTCGCGACGATCGTGTTCGGCGTGATCTGGCCGGTGCTGCTCAACTCCATCGACGGCGTCAGGGCCGTGGATCGCACCTACACGGAGACGGCGACGGTCTTCAACCTGTCCAAGCCGCAGTACGTGCGCGTGGTGCTGCTCCCCGCCGCCTCGCCGAAGATCTTCGCCGGGCTGCGGCTGAGCCTGTCGCTGGCGTTGATCATGATGGTGATCAGCGAGCTGCTCGGCGGCTCCGACGGCATCGGGTACCAGCTCCTGCAGGCCCAGCGCAGCTTCGACGGCGCGGGGGTGTGGGCGGCGATCGCGCTGCTCGGCATCCTCGGCTACGTCGTGAACTCCCTGTTCGTGCTGGCCGAACGGCGCGTGCTCGTCTGGCACCGCCAGGCCACCCGCAACCCGTGATCCCTGGAAGGACACATGCCGCATTCCGATGACCTCTTATGGGGAGCCGTAGGAGACATCTCCCGTTTCGCGGCCCTGCTGACGATGGCGGAGCTGGGCCTGGCCGACCACCTCGCCCAGGGGCCGCTGGACAGCGCCGAGCTGGCCGGGCGCTGCGGCGCGCACGCCCCCTCGCTGCGCAGGGTCCTGCGCGAGCTGGCGAGCATGGGCCTGGTACGGGTGGCCGGGCCCGACGCGTACGACCTCACGGAGAAGGGCACGCCGCTGCGCTCGGACGTGCCCGACTCGGTCCGCTCGTCGATCCGCATGCTCGGCGAGGAGAGCTTCTGGTACGCCATGGGCATGCTGCCCGCCACCGTCCGCGAGGGCGGCTCGGCGTTCATGAAGCGCTACGGCCCCCTGTACGACCACCTCGCCGCGAACCCGGACGTGAGCCGGATGTTCGACGACTACATGACCGCCAGGGCCATCCCCCTCACGGAGGGCCTGGTCAAGCGGTACGACTTCCCCGCCGCCGCGACCATGGTGGACGTGGCGGGCGGCAAGGGCCACATCCTGGCCACCGTCCTGCACGCCAACCCGCAGATGCGTGGTGTCCTGTTCGATCTGGAGTACGTGACGCGGCACGCCAGGCAGACGCTGGAGGCCGAGGGCCTGGCCGGGCGGGCGCAGGTCGTCCCGGGCGACATGTTCGCGGGTGTCCCGGCGGGCGGTGACGTCTATTTGCTGGCCAGTGTCCTGCACAACTGGGACGATGACGATGCGGTCAGGATTCTGCGTAACGTCCGCGAGGCAATGAACGACGAAGGGCGCGTCCTCATCCTCGAGGTGGTGCTCCCCGACAGTGAGGAGCCGCACCTCGGCAAGGACATTGACATGCGGATGCTGGCGATCTTCAATGGCGGCACCGAGCGCAGCCGCGAGCAGTACGCCGCCGTGCTCGGCCACGCGGGGCTGGTTCTCACCGACGTCGTCGAACTCGGGTCGGGCGCTCACCTCATCGAGGCCAGGCGCCGCTGACCGCTTCCCAGCCTCCGCCGGACCACCGGACTCAGAAAGGCAGTGGCGATGCAACTGACCAGGATCGTAGTCGCGGGTATGGCAGTGGCGCTGGCGCTCAGCGCGTGCGGAGGCGGAGGAGAGGGACAGACCGGCGCGACCGGTGCCGCGTCCTCAGGCGGGCTGGAGAAGACCCAGCTCCTGGTGGGCGTGGTGCCGGTCCCCTCCTCGGCGTCGCTGTTCATCGCGGAGAAGCGGGGCTTCTTCAAGGAAGAGGGCCTGACGGTCAAGACCGAGATCATCCAGGCGCCGACGGCGGTCATGCCGAAGATCGTTAACGGCAGCATGGACGCGTTCATGACGAGTTACGTGGTGCTCATGACCATCAACGACTCGGGCGCGGCCAAGCTCAAGCTGTTCCAGCACACCATGGGCGGCGCCCCGAACGTCTCAGGCGTGGTCGTCGCCAAGGGCTCGCCGATCAAGACGGTCGCCGACCTGAAGGGCAAGACGGTCGGGGTCAACGTGCTGAAGGCGCTGGGGCAGACGGTGACCAACGCCCACCTCCAGGAGGCCGGCGTCAAGCCGGAGGAGGTCAAGTTCGTCCCCGTGCCGTTCGCCGACCAGCTCGGCGCGCTGTCCACGGGCAAGGTGGACGCGGCGTGGCTGGTGGAGCCGTTCCTGAGCGCGGCGAAGAAGAGCGGTTCGACCCAGATCGTCGACACCACGAGCGGCGTCACCGAGGGCGTGCCGATCGACGGGTGGGGCGTCACCGAGCAGTGGCTGACCAAGTACCCGAAGACGGCCGCGGCCTTCCACCGGGCGCTGGCCAAGGCCCAGGAGGTCGCCGGGGCCGACCGCAGGGCCATCGACGAGGTCGTGCCGACGTACACGCAGATCCCCGCGGACACGGCGGCGGCGATGACGCTCGGGACGTTCACCATGGAGCCCGACAGGGCCAGCGTGCAGAAGCTGGCCGACCTCATGCACGGCTACGGCTACCTGAAGGCCAAGGTGGACGTGGGCCGGTTGTTCGCGTCGGTCGGCGAATGACCCCTCGGACCGGGCGCGGCGCGATCAGCGCCGGGCCCCGGCGAGGTGTGCTCGGCGCCGGACCCGGGCGCGGTGTGCTCGGCGCCGGACCCGGGCGCGGTGTGCTCGGCGCCGGACCCGGGCGCGGTGTGCTGGGCGTGGTGGGGGTTGTGGGGTTTCTCGCCGCCGCCGAGGTGGCCGGGCGGGCCGGGCTGATCCCCGACTACCTGCCGTACGTGTCGCACGTGCTCGCCACGGCGGCCACGCTGCCGCTGGACGTGCAGTTCAGGACCGACGTGCTGGCCACGCTGGGCCCGTGCCTGCTGGGGCTGGCGATCGCGATCGCGGTGGCCGTGCCCGCGGGGCTGCTGTTCGGGACGGTGCCGTTCATGGAGCGCTCGGCGCGGCCGCTGGTGGAGTTCCTGCGGCCGATCCCGTCGGTGGCGCTGATCCCGCTGGCGGTGTTCCTGTTCCCGGAAGGGCACGACGCCAAGACCGCGCTGGTCGTCTACACCTGCTCGTGGCCGCTGCTCATCAACACGATGTACGGCCTGAGCGACGTCGATCCGCTGGCCAAGGAGACGCTGCGCAGCTTCGGCTTCGGCCCGCTGGCGGTGGCGCTGCGGGTGAGCCTGCCGAGCGCGGCGCCGTTCATCGCGACCGGGGTGCGGATCGCGGTGGCGGTCACCCTGATCGTGGCCGTGAGCGTGGAGCTGCTGGCGCCCGGCGGCGGCGGGATCGGGGCGTTCCAGTCGCTGGCGGGCAGCGCCAACCGGCTGGACCGGGTGCTGGCGGCCACGGTGTGGGCCGGCGTGCTCGGGCTGGCGGCGAACCTGCTGTTCACGGCGGGTGAGCGGCGGCTGTTCCGGTGGCACCACGCGCGGACGGGGGAGGGCACGTGAGCGTCGTGCGCCGGGTGGCGTGGTACTGGCTGCTGCCGGTGGCGGTGGCGGCCTGGGAGTTCGTGACGCGGGCCCTGGAGGCGACGTACTTCCCGCCGCCGTCGCAGATCGTGGCGCGGCTGCACGAGCTGTGGTTCTCCGGGCCGGCGTCGCGGGTGTTCCTCACCGACGAGGCGGTGGCCGACCTGCTGCCGAGCCTGTCCAGGCTGTTCGCCGGGTGGGCGATCGCGTGCGCCGCGGGAGTGCTGTTCGGGGTCGTGCTCGGCCGCTCGTCGTGGCTGTCCGGGCTGGTGGAGCCGCTGGTGCACTTCGGCCGCTCGGTCCCGCCCGCGGCGCTGCTGCCGGTGTTCCTGGTGCTGTTCAAGGTGGGCACGCCGATGCAGCTCGCCTCGATCGTGTACGGCGTCGTCTGGCCCGTACTGATCAACAGCATGGACGGCGCCCGCCACGTGGACCGGCAGTACATCGAGACGGGCGCGGTCTACCGGCTGAGCTCCTGGCAGCGGCTCACCAGGATCATCCTGCCCGCCGCCGCCCCGAAGATCTTCGCCGGGCTGCGGCTGAGCGTGTCGCTGGCGCTGATCATGATGGTGATCTCCGAGCTGGTGGGCAGCAGCGAGGGGATCGGGCACCGCATGCTGGAGGCGCAGAGCCAGTTCGACATCCCGGCCATGTGGGCGGGGATCGTGCTGCTCGGCCTGCTCGGCATCGGGCTCAACGCGGCGTTCCTGGGAGTGGAGCGGGTGGTGCTGGGCTGGCACACGAGCGCGCGCACCGGCGACGCCTGACGCTCAGCCGTGCAACCGGGCGATGGCCTCCAGCTGCCTCGCCCGGAGCTCCGCCCGATCGGGCACGCCTTTCGCGGGCCGTTCGACGTCGTGCCTGGCGTACTCCTCCGCCCACAGCCCGGTCTTGACCCGGCTGAGCAGGTTGGCCAGGCCGGGCCGCAGCCGGGCCCTGCGCAGCGCGGCGAGGTCCAGCTCGGCCGCGGCGACCAGCGTCTCCCCCGGCCCGGCCTGCGCGAGCACCCGCCCCTGGGGATCGATCACCTCGGAGCCGCCGTTGGTGGAGTCGCCGGGGATCGCGATGCCGGTCAGGCCGCCGCTGTTGGCCGACACCACGTAGGCCAGGTTCTCCACCGCGCGGGCGCGGCGGGCGACGGCCTTGGGGGTGAGCTGCGGGGACGACGCCTCGGAGGTGGGGTTGCAGAGCACCTCGGCACCGCGCAACGCCAGCGCGCGGGCCAGCTCCGGCACCAGGATCTCCTCGGAGGCGACCACGGCGAGGTTCCCCAGCTCGGTACGGGCCACCGGGAGCACGCCGTCGATGCCGTAGATCTCCAGGTAACGCTCCCACAC
Source organism: Nonomuraea rubra (assembly GCF_014207985.1). Taxonomy (NCBI): domain Bacteria; kingdom Bacillati; phylum Actinomycetota; class Actinomycetes; order Streptosporangiales; family Streptosporangiaceae; genus Nonomuraea; species Nonomuraea rubra. The sequence continues at coordinate 10,449,325 of NZ_JACHMI010000001.1, forward strand.
GTCGTACGGCGTGGGCGAGAACAGCGAGTGCAGCCTGCGGTAACGCAGCACGGCCTCGCCCGCTGGGGAGAGGATCACCGTGGCCTGGAAGAACAGGTCGGGGAAGTGCTCGTCCCGCTCGTAGGCGTTGACGCACAGGAACACGTCGTGGTCGGCGGCGACGGCGCCGAGCGCGCGGTACTCGGGGCCGCCGGGGTCGAGCGCCGCCCGGTCCCGCCACTGCGCGGGGCTCTCCCGCATGGGGAAGCCGGTCAGCACGTACTCGGGCAGCACGACCAGGCGCAGCTCGGGCCCCAGCCATGCCTTCGAGCCGCCCACCCGGGTGGCGATCCGGTCGATCGCGGCCCCGATCCCGGCTCCGACACGGGTCTCCATCTGCAGGGCCAGCGCGGTGTACGCGGTCATCCGGCCCGCCGCTCGTCGATCAGCGTCCGCCGTACGCACACCCCGTCGCGCAGCCACTGCCAGACCCGGCTGCGGGAGCACCCGTCCTCGCTCAGCACGATCAGCTCGAACAGGCGCAGGTCCTGCCCCTTGAACTGCCAGGTCAGGTAGATGGTGCTGGCGTCCAGCTCCCAGAACTCGCCCTTGAGCCGCTCGGTGTCGAAGCCGCACCGGCCGCCGCCGAGGTAGGTGCCGGGGAACTCGTGCACCTCCGTGCGGCCGTCGTCCCAGGTGTAGCGGTTGGTCTGGTGGTAGACGGCGTCGTCGCGGATCTCGCACGTCATCCGTACCCGGTGGCGGTCGAGCAGCTCGCCGGCGGGGCCGAGGTGGCGGTACTCGCCCTCCCATTCGCCCTCGTGCCGGGCCAGCAGCGGCATCTCCGCGCGCAGTCCCATCCGGTTACTCCTTCGTGCTGTGCCACCAGGGGTCGGCGGCGTCGGATCGGTTGACCAGGAAGGCGCGGCGGCGCAGGAAGCGGCCGATGGAGGCGGGGCCCATGCGGGAGCCGCCCAGGCCCGACAGGCGGAAGGAGTTCTTCTCGCCCTCGTGCACGAGCGCGGTCAGCCCGGCGTCGTTGATGCTCACCGCGCCGGCCTGGAGGCGGGCGGCGACGGCGCGGGCCTGCTCCTCGTCGGCCGCGAAGACGGCGGCCGACAGACCGTACACCGAGTCGTTGGCCAGCGCGACCGCCTCGCCGGGCCCGGACACCGCCATGACCGGCAGCACCGGGCCGAACGTCTCCTCCGTCATGACGAGCATGCCGTGATCGACGCCGGACAGCACGGTCGGGCGGCACCAGTGGCCGCCGCCGTGGCGCTCGATGCCGCCGCCGGTGTGCACGGTCGCGCCCTTGGCCACGGCGTCGGCGAGGTGGGCGGCGATCACGTCCTCCTGGCCCGGCTTGATGAGCGGGCCGATCGGGCCGCCCTCGCAGGTCAGGCCGACCTGGCGGGCCTCGGCCACGAGCCGGTCGAGGAACTCGTCGTGCACCTCGCGGGCCACGTAGACCCGTTCGATGGACTGGCAGGACTGCCCGGCGTTCGCGGTGCCGCCCCACAGGACGGCGGACGCGGCGCGGCCGAGGTCGGCCCCGGCCAGCACGATCGCCGGGTCCTTGCCGCCCAGCTCCAGGAACGCCGGCACGAACGCGCGGGCCGCCGCCTGCGCCACCTGCCGTCCCGTCTCGACGCTGCCGGTGAACACGACGGCGTCCACCAGGTCCACCAGCGCGGCGCCCGTGGCCCCGTCGCCCTCGACCACGCTCAGCGGCAGGTCGGCGGGGACGAGCCGCATCAGCGGCTCGATGAAGCGGGGCGTCACCTCGCTCGGCTTGACCAGCACCGTGCACCCGGCGGCCAGCGCGGGAACGGCGTCGATGAGGCCCAGCAGGAGCGGGAGGTTCCACGGGGTGATCATCCCGGCCAGCTCGTACGGCACCACGTCGCCCGCCACGAACACCCCGGGCAGGGAGGCCGGACGTTCGGCGGGCGGGGCGAGCAGCGCGGGCGCCTGGCGTACCCAGCGGTCGATGAGCGCGGCCACGAGCCGGCGTTCCAGCAGCGACTCCCCCACCCTGCCCGTGTCGGCCACCAGGGCGGAGAGCAGGGCGTCGTCATCGGCCAGCGCGGCCCCGAAGCGGGCCAGGACCGCTCCTCGATCGGCGTTCTGCCAGGCGGGGGCCCGCTCGCGCAGCCCGGCCGCGACGGCGGCCAGCCGATCGGGCGGGATCGGAGCGAGCGGTCTGTCGGATTGCCCGGTGATCGGGTTCCTCACGTTCATGCGGTGCGGGCTCCTGCGATGCTCGGCGGGAGCCATTGTGATCATGTGATCGGCCCCGCGTCAACGCACCCGGGGCTCGCCACGGGGGTCAGCCGCCCCAGCCGGGGACCGCCATCCGTACCGTCAGCGCGTGCTCGACCAGCTGGATCAGCGCGTTCTTGACCGAGTCCTTCTTGCGGGCGTCCAGGCGGACCATCGGGATGTGCGGCGCCAGCGTCAACGCGTCGCGCACCTCGGAGTCGCTGTGCGGATACTGACCGTCCCAGCCGTTGATGCCCACCACGAACGGCAGCTGCGCCTCCTCGAAGTAGTCGATGGCGGGGAAACTGTCGGCGAGACGACGGGTGTCGACCAGCACGACCGCGCCGATGGCACCGCGGACCAGGTCGTCCCACATGAACCAGAACCGGTGCTGCCCGGGGGTGCCGAACAGGTACAGGATCAGGTCACGGTCCAGGGAGACCCGGCCGAAGTCCATGGCGACGGTCGTGGTCGACTTCAGCGGTGTCATGCCGAGGTCGTCGATCCCGGCGGAGGCGTCCGTCATGACGGCCTCCGTCGTCAACGGCATGATCTCCGACACCGCTCCCACGAACGTCGTCTTGCCCACCCCGAAACCTCCAGCCACCACGATCTTCGTCGAGGTGAGGCCGGGGCTAGAGCCTGCGAAGTCCACTGAGCACCCTTTCGAGCAGATTTACGTCCGGCCTGCCGGCGTCCAGCTGTGGCTGATGCACGCGGACCAGACCTTCGGCGGCCATGTCAGCGATCAGCACCCGCACCACGCCGAGCGGGATCCGCAGCAGGGCCGACACCTCTGCCACGGACCGGACCTGCCGGCACAGTTGGCTGATCGCCTGGTACTCCGGCGTGATGTGGGAGAACTCCCGCTGCTCGGCGGTCGCCGAGGACACCAGGGCCTCCATCGCCAGCTTGACCCGCGGTGCCGTCCGTCCACCTGTCACCGCGTACGGGCGGACGGGCGATGCGGGGTCGGGATTCAGCTGCGACTGGGACTGGGGTTGAGGCGGAGGGGCCCAACCGCCGCTGTTCCATCTCGGGTCTGTCACGTACATCACCTGGTCTGGCTGGCACGCAGCTCGGCGCGCACAGCCGGAGTCAGCACCTGACCGGCGCGATCGACCATCAGCGTCATCTGATACGCCACCAGACCCATGTCACAGTCCGGCGCCGCCAGCACCGCCAAGCACGAACCATCACTGATCGACATGATCAACATCAGACCGCGCTGCATCTCCACGATCGTCTGATTGACCGCACCACCCTCGAACACCCTGGCCGCACCCTGCGTCAGGCTCACCAGACCCGACGCGATCGCCGCGAGCTGATCCGCCCGATCAGCCGGAAAACCCGCCGAAGCCGCCAGCGGCAGCCCGTCGGACGAGACGACCACCGCGTGCGCCACGCCGGGGACCGTGCTGACGAAGTCCGTGATCAGCCAGTCGACGCCGCGTGCCGCGTGGCTGAGGTCGTTCATACGCCGCCCTCCTCTCTCTCACTCTGTTTCTGGCCGGAAGGCGGGAGCGCCCTGCCCTCGCTGATGTCGTCGCGGGCCGCCCTGAAGCCCTGCTGGAAGCTGGACAGCCGGTTGCGCACCCGGTCGGGGGAGACCGAGGGCAGCGGCATCACCCCTTGCGGGGAGGCGGAGGCGTCGGCCGAGCCGGGCACCAGGTTGGCCTTGGGCACCCGTTTGGGCAGGCCCGCCGCCGTCGCGCCGTCACGTACCGGTTCCACCACTGCCTCCGCCGCGCTCCAGCCCGCGTCCGACTTCGAGGAGCCCCAGCTCGCGCCGTTCGCGTCGCGGCCGAACCAGGCCGACTCCACGGCGGCGAAGATCGGCAGGTAGTCGTCGCCGGCGGACGCGGGCGGTGCCGCCGGCATGGGGCTGGCGCCTGGCTCGGACCCGGTGTCCTGGAAGTCGAACCCGGGTCGCTGCGGCGGGTTGGTGTCCTGGCTCCAGCCGCCTGGCGGCGGCGCGGGGACGGGTCGCTTGGGCAGGCCGCGCTCGCCGTTCCAGGCCGGGCCGCGGGGCGGGCTCCAGACGTCGCCGCTCTGGAAGCCGCTGCGCGGCTCGGGCGGCCAGGCGGACGGATCCGGCTGCCAGGGCGAGCCCGCGCTCCCCCAGTTGCCGCCGGCCTCCGGGTTCGACGGGAACGACGGGTGTCCCGGGCCCATCTGGAAAGTCTGCTGCGGCCAGTCGGTGGCCGGTGGGGCGGGATGCGGCCCCGAGTACGGCTCGCCGCCCGGCCCGCCGGGACCACCCGCCGCCGCGCCCGCGAAGGCCGGCGGCTGATCGCCGAACGACGAAGGCTGGTCACCGGAGAAGGACGGGGGCTGGTTCTCGGAGAAGGACGGGGGCTGGTTGCCGGAGAACGACGGCATCCCGGCGAAGTTCGGGGCCTGGGAGCCCAGCATGTTCTCCGGGATCAGCACCATCGCGGTCAGCCCGCCTGAGGCGTGCGGGCGGAGCTGGACGCGGATGCCGTGCCGGTGCGCCAGCCTGGCGACCACGAACAGGCCCATGCGCCGCGAGACGGACACGTCCACGCTGGGCGCCTCCATCAGGCGCTCGTTGGCCTGGACCAGCTCCTCCTGCGTCATGCCGATGCCGGAGTCGGTGATCGACAGCATCACCCCGCCGCCGTCGATCCGGCTGCCGGACACCGTCACCCTGGTCTCGCGCGGGGAGAACGACAGCGCGTTCTCGACCAGCTCGGCGAGCAGGTGGATGACGTCGTTGACGGCCTGCCCCGCCACCGACACCCCGTCGGGGACCTGGAGCACGACCCGCTCGTAGCTCTCGACCTCCGACAGCGACGCCCTGGCCACGTCGACCAGCTTGACCGGCTGGCTCCAGCGGCGCGGCGGGTCCTGGCCGGCCAGGACCAGCAGGTTCTCGCTGTTGCGGCGCATGCGGGTGGCCAGGTGGTCCAGCTTGAACAGGTTGCCCAGCCGCTGCTCGTCCTGCTCGCCCTGCTCCAGGCCGTCGATCAGGGTGATCTGCCGCTCCACCAGCGTCTGGCTGCGCCGCGACAGGTTCACGAACATCGCGTTGACGTTGGAGCGCAGCCTGGACTCCTCGCCGGCCAGGCGGACCGCCTCGCGGTGGACCTCGTCGAAGGCCCGCGCCACCTCGCCGATCTCGTCGTGAGTGTCCACGCCTATCGGCACGACCGGGCCGACCGTGCCGTCACCGCTCTCGCGGAGCTGCTGCACGGTCTCCGGCAGGCGCTGCCCGGCGATGTCGAGCGCCTCGCGGCGCAGCCGGCGCAGCGGCCTGATGAGCGAGCGGGCGATGAGCGAGATGATCGCGATCACCACGATCAGCAGGATCAGGATGAGCACGCCGGAGATCAGCGCCGAGCGGTTGGCGGCCTCCTCCAGGGCGCGGGCGCGCAGGATGACGGAGGAGGACAGCTCCTTCTCCACGGTCCGCAGCGCGTCGATCTTGCCGGTGCTGACCTCGAACCAGGTGGCCACGTCCCGGTCCGGCCGTACGCCGATGCTCAGCTCCTTGCCCTCGGCCGACTGCGCCATGGCGCGCAGCCGGAACAGGTCGGTCTGGTCGACGTCCCTGCCCACGACGGTGTTGCGGTAGAGCTCGAGCTGGTCGAGGTCGGCCAGGACGCCGAACAGCGTCTCCTCGCTCTCCTCGCGCGACTTGGCGTCGGTGAGCGCGTCGAGCTCGCCGCTGTCGAACCCCCGCTTGTCCAGCGCGCTGGCCAGGATGCCGCGCTGCTTGGAGGCCTGCTCCTTGGCCCGCGAGATGGCGGCCATGGCGCTGGCGCTGTCGGCCACCTGGTCGTCCACCGCCACCTGGCCGACCTGGTCGTGGAACTGCAGCAGCCGCGCGATGATCTGCGAGTACTTCTGGATCATCGGCAGCGGCTGGATCTTGCCGTTGACGGCCGTCTCGCGCAGCGTCGGGATCTCCTCCAGCCGGCGCAGCACCGGCCGTACGGCCTCGGCGTGGGTCTCGCTGAGCGCGAGCGCGCGCTGCTTGGCGTCCTCGATGAGGTTGTTCACCTGGCTGTGGGTGGTGCCGAGCTGCCCCTCGCGGTCTTTCGGCCGCCCCTGGGCGATGAAGAGCGCGGTCTCGTCACGTTCGAAGGACAGCTCGTGCGTGACGGCTCCGAGCTGCTCGCTGAGCTCGGCGACCTCTCTGAGGGTCTGGTACGTGTTGGCGTCACTGAGTGAGGTGACGACGTTCAGCCCGCCCAGGCCCACGGCGACGGCCGTCGGAACGACGATCAGCGCGATGAGGCGCGACCGCACGTGCCAGTTGCCCAATCCGAATCGCTTTGAAGGCGGATTGGGCAGCCGTCGCTTCTGATGGCCGTGCGGCTCGCGGTCAGCGGAAGCTTCAGCGCTCTGCGTTCTCACTTGCCTTCGCAACCTCTCGCCCTTGAGGGAATTCTCGGTGACATGCGGGGTTTCACGTCGGGCAATTGCGTCCATCGAGATAAGCGCCATTTGAGCACACGGGTCGACCAGGGCCAACCACTATTAGTGCCCCGATGAGGTGTTTATCCCTAGATGTCCAGAAAATCCGACAGAATCGGTAAGTGGCCTTCTACCAGGGGAAATGCGGCAACAACTGATCGTTCCGCGGGCCCCATCCTGACTCGCAGAAAAGATCGAATGGTCTGCCACTCCAGCAACCGATGTCCCCCGAGTCACCCCCTTTCCCAAACCGGACAAACACCAGCTTTCTTGCAGGTCGTCAAATTTTCACGATATAGCGGCAAACGGACATTGCAACCACAAGTGATATCTTCGCGATAATGACCACCCATTTGGTGCTACGGTCAATCCCTGTTGTGCGTCAGGCACACAGCCCCCGGGAGCAGAAGCCACCCGGTCCCCCCCTGGCTCCACCCGAAGGGAGTCCCTGACATGAGGCTTGGCCGTTCCGCCAGAGCCGCCATCATCGGGTTCGCTTTGACGCTCGGCGCCGCGGCGTGCAGCACGGGCACCGAAACGACCGCCAGCGCGCCGCCCTCCGCCGCCGCCGCCGGCGCAGGCGCCGGTCTGGAGAAGACGAAGCTCAAGATCGCAACCCTGCCCGCCATCGACAGTGCCGCCATCTACGTCGCCATCGACCAGGGGTTGTTCGAGCAGGAGGGCCTGGACGTCACCCCCGAGGTCGTCCAGGCGGCTCCCGAGGCCATCCCCATGATGGTGAAGGGCGAGATCGACGCCATGTTCGGCAACTACGTGTCGATGTTCGCCGCCCATGACAAGCAGGCGCTGAGACTGCGCATCCTGGCCGAGGGCTCTCGCGCGGCCCCCGACTCGCTGAGCATCATGGCCCTGCCCGACTCCCCCATCAAGACGCCGAAGGACCTGGAAGGCAAGACGATCAACGTCAACGTCCTGCACAACTTCCAGGAGCTGGCGCTCACCCAGGTCCTCAAGGCCAACAACGTCGATCCGGCCACCATCAAGTACGTCCAGGTGACGTTCCAGAACATCATGCCCTCGTGGAAGGGCGGCCAGATCGACGCCGCCTACCTGGGCGAGCCCATGGTCACCGCCGCCACCTCCAGCATGGGCGCCCGCAAGATCCTCGACCCGGCCTCCGGCCCCGCCGCCGAGTTCCCCATCTCCGGCTACGTCAGCACGCAGGAGTGGTACGACAAGAACCCGAAGACGGCGGCCGCCTTCCAGCGGGCCATCCACAACGCGGCCAAGCTCATGGAGAACAACCGCGAGGTGGTGGCCAAGGTGCTGCCCAACTTCACGCAGATCGACGCCGCCACCGCGGCCACCGTGGTCTTCCCGTACTTCTCCAGCAGCGACAACCCGGTCCGCCTCCAGCGGGTGGCCGACTGGATGTGGGAAGCCAAGTGGCTGACGAAGGAGATCGACGTCAAGTCCCTCATGTCGCCCACCACGTCCGGGTGAGCGCTCAGACCCTGTCCCGTCCCCGCCCGGCGTCCTCCGCATCCCGCTGGTACCGCCGGGCGGCCGGGGCTCTCGCCTTCGCCGTCCTCATCGAGCTGGCCAGCAGGACCGGGCTGGCAGACCCCGAGTTCCTGCCGCCCGCCTCCGAGATCGTCTGGCGGGCCGGCGCGCTGCTGCTCGATCCCGGCTTCGGCGCGCACGCCCTGACCAGCCTGCTCGCCTGGGCGATCGGGTTGTGCGTGGCGGCCCTGCTGGCCGTGCCGCTCGGCCTGCTGCTCGGCAGCGTGCCGATCATCGACGCGGCCATGCGCTCGGTCGTGGAGTTCCTGCGGCCGATCCCCTCCGTGGCGCTGATCCCGCTGGTCGCCCTGGTGATCGGCACGGGGCTGCAGCACCGGATCGCGCTGGTGGTCTACGCCTCGCTGTGGCCCATCCTCTACAACACGATGTACGGCCTGCGCGGCGTCGACCCCCTGGCCAAGGAGTCGCTGCGCGCCTACGGCTTCGGCCCCCTGTCGGTGCTGCTGCGCGTCTCGCTGCCGTCGTCGGCGCCCTTCATCACCACCGGCATCCGGCTGGCCGCCGGCGTGGCGCTCATCCTGACCGTCAGCACGGAGATCGTGGCCGGTCGCGGCGAGGGCGTCGGCGTGTTCATCTTCTTCGCCGGCATCGCCGTGCCCGCGCGCATGACCGACATCCTGGCCGGGGTGTTCTGGGTCGGCATGTTCGGCGTCGTGGTGAACGCGCTGCTGGTGGCCGCCGAGCGGCGGGCGTTCCGCTGGCACCACGCGCAGCTGGGAGAGCGCTCATGAGGAGGCGGGGGATGCGGACCGCCCTGTTCCGGACGCTGGTGCTGGTGGTGCTCGTCCTGCTCTGGGAGGCCGCCACCCGGCTGGCGGCCAATCCGTTCTTCCCTCCGCCGAGCACGATCGTGAGCCGGATGCACGCGATGTGGTTCTCCGGCCCCGTCACCCGAGGGTTCCTCACGGACCTGGCCGTCGGCAACATCCTGCCGAGCCTCGGCAGGATGGCGCTCGGGTTCGCGGGGGGCGCGCTGGCCGGGGTCGTGCTCGGGCTGGCGGTGGGGTTGTCGGCGCGGGTGTACGACTATCTCGACGGGGTGCTGCAGTTCCTGCGCGCCATCCCGCCGCCCGCGCTGGTGACCGTCTTCCTGGTGCTGTTCGGGTTCGGGCTGCGGATGCAGCTCGCGTTCATCATGTTCAGCATCGTGTGGCCGGTGCTGCTCAACACCGCCGACGGGGCCCGCTCCGTGGAGCCGCTGCACCTGGACACCTGCCAGGCGTTCCGGCTGTCGCGCGGCGAGCGGCTCCTCCGCGTGGTGCTGCCCTCCGCGCTGCCCAAGATGTTCGCCGGGCTGCGGCTGGCCCTGTCGCTCTCCCTGATCGTCATGGTCTTCTCCGAGCTGCTGCCCGGCACCACGAACGGCATCGGCTTCCAGATCACCGACGCGTACTCGACCTTCGACCTGCCCGCCATGTGGGCCGGAATCGTGCTGCTCGGCGTGCTGGGTTACCTGCTCAACGAGCTGTTCCTGGTCGTCGAGCGCCGCGTGCTCGGCTGGCACCACGCCGCCCAGCAACTGGTCGACTAGAGTCCCCGCCACGGGGACGTCGTCGCGTCTTGGGGGCGCCATGAGGACGATGGTCGTTGGCGGGGGCATCGGCGGGCTCAGCACGGCGCTGAGCCTGCACGCGGCCGGGCTCGGCTGCGTGGTGGTGGAGGCGGCGCGCACGTTGCGGCCGCTCGGGGTGGGCATCAACATGCAGCCGCACGCCGTACGCGAGCTGACCGAGCTGGGGCTCGGCCCGGTGCTGGCGGACCTGGGCGTGGAGACGAGCTTCATGAGCGTCGCCGACCGGCACGGCAACATCATCATGGCCTTACCCCGCGGCCGGTCGGCCGGCTACCGCTGGCCCCAGTACAGCGTGCACCGGGGCGAGCTGCAGATGGCGCTGCTGGCGGCGGTCGAGGAGCGGATCGGCCCGGTGCGCACCGGGGTCGCGTTCGAGGGCTTCGAGCAGGACGGCGACGGCGTGCTCATCACGCTCCGCCAGGGCGGGCGCGTCCTACGGGAGCGGGTGGACGTGCTGGTCGGGGCCGACGGGGTGCAGTCCTCCGTACGGGCGCGGCTGTGGCCGTACGGCGATCCGCTGCGGTGGGGCGGGATCAGGATGTGGCGCGGGGTGGCGGAGAGCGACCCGGTGCTCGACGGTGCCACGGTGCTGGCCGGCGGCTCGAACTCCGCCGCGAAATTCGTGACTTATCACATCTCGGCGCGCAATCCGCGGCTGCTCAATTGGGTGGCCGAGGTAAAGGTGGCCGAGCCGGGGATCGTTCCGGACGCCGATTGGTCCCGCGAGGGCAGCCACGCCGACGTGTCCAGACATTTCGCATCATGGAAGTATCCGCTGGTTGACATCCCGGCATTACTCGCCGCCACGAAGCGGATACTCGAATACCCGATGGTCGACCGCGACCCCCTCCCCCGCTGGGGCGAGGGCCGGGTGACCCTGCTCGGCGACGCCGCCCACCCCATGTACCCCGTCGGCTCGAACGGCGGCTCCCAGGCCGTGCTCGACGCCCGGTTCCTGGCCCGCTGCCTGGCCACGTACGACGACCCGGCCGCGGCCCTGGCGGCGTACGAGGCGGAGCGGCGCCCGCCCACGTCGGCGCTGGTGCTCGCGCACCGGTCGCTGCCCATCGAGCGAACGATCACGCTGGTCACCGAGCGCGCGCCGGACGGTTTCACCCACATCGGCGAGGTGCTCACCGCCGGCGAGCTGGCCGCCATGGAGGCCGCCCAGCGCGGCCTCTCCGACGCCGACGTGCGGGCGCTGAACGAAAGGGAGTCGTGGAGTGTCTGAGCCTGTGACCCCCATGGCAGCCAGGAACGTGCGAGAGTAAGATCGCGCCAGATTAGGTTTACCTGACTGACATGTCCAGCATTTACCGCTCCGCTAGAGTCAATTCAGACTCCGAAAGAGTTGCCGTGCTGACCGCGGTCTCGCCCCCTAGGAATTCCATGCTCGAGATAGACAACCTTTCCCACGTGTACGGCGGCGGTACTCCCAACGCACACCACGCCATCGAAGGACTCAACCTGAGCGTCGCAGCCGGCGAGCTGCTCTGCATCGTGGGGCCGTCGGGCTGCGGGAAGTCCACGCTGCTCCGCTCCATCGCCGGCCTGATCCAGCCGACGGGCGGGCAGGTCAGGGTGGAGGGCAACCTCGTCCGCCAGACGCCGGACAACCTCGCCGTGGTCTTCCAGGACTACAGCCGCTCCCTGTTCCCCTGGATGTCGGTCGCCGACAACGTGGCCCTGCCGCTGCGCCGCAGGAACATGGACAAGAAGCAGCGCCGCGAGGCCGCCGCCGAGGCGCTGGAGTCCGTGGGCCTGGCCAACGCGGGCCGCAAGTACCCGTTCCAGCTCTCCGGCGGCATGCAGCAGCGCGTCGCGATCGCGCGGGCGCTGGCGTACCGGCCGACGCTGATGCTCATGGACGAGCCGTTCGGGTCGGTGGACGCGCAGACCAGGGAGGACCTGGAGGACCTGGTGCTCAAGGTCCGCGGCCACCACCAGATGACGATCGTGCTCATCACCCACGACATCGACGAGAGCGTCTACGTCGGTGACCGCGTGGTCGTGCTGTCCAAGGCGCCCGCGCACGTGGTGGGCGACCTGAAGGTGGACCTGCCCGGGCCGCGCGACCAGATCTCGACGCGCGAGCACCCCGACTTCGTGCACCTGCGCGCCGAGGTGGGGCGGCTCGTCCGCGGCCACGCCACCGTCTGACCTCCCCGGGCCAGGGGCCTCCCTCCAGCATCGGCGGCCCCTGCCCGCTCGCGGACCGCCGTGCTCGCGGACCGCCGTGCTCGCGGACCGCCGTGCTCGCGGACCGCCGTGCTCGCGGACCGCCGTGCTCGCGGACCGCTGTGCTCGCGGACCGCTGTGCTGAAAGGCACGAGCGAGCGCGTTCCCGGCTCGTACGCTGAAGGCATGGCGGATGTCTTAGCGGGCCGAGGCTGCACCTGGGCGTTCGGCGCGGAATCGCTCACCATCACCCCCGAACCCGGCAAGGCGCCCAAACTTCTCGCCGCACTCGGTGAACGCGTCGTTCCCTACGCGGCCATCGCCGACGTCACGCTCACACCGGGCCGGCACCGCACGGTGGTGCTGCGCGTGCTGCCCAGGCAGGGCGCCGACCCCGTCCTGACCGCCGCGGCCGGCCAGCTCAAACCGCCCGCCGACCCCTTCCGGCTGGTGCTGCCCACCGCCAGGGAGACACTGGCCGACTACTACGCGGACGAACTGCGCGCGGCCCTTACCGACCGCGGGCCCACCGAACATTTCCTCATCGCCGCTCCGCCGGTGCCGCGCGCCTTCAAGGGCTGGGACGGCGCCGCCTCCTTCGACGGCACCGACGTCACCTTCACCTGGTTCTGGTCCGGGGCGTCCGCCGCCAAGTACTCGGCGGGCGACCAGCGTTACCCGGTCGCGGACCTGGAGGGGGTCGAGTGGCACGCGCCCGAGGGGGCCAGCGGCTCGCTGCGGCTGAAGCCGCGCGGCCGGCGCATGTCCCCCGACCCGAACAAGGACCCGGCGTCGGTCGTCTTCAGCCTCGGCTGGGGCGCCACCCACCAGTCGCTGCCCTTCGCCGCCGCCGTCCTGGCCGCCATCCCGGCTCCCCGGCGGAGCCTGCCCGTGGCCCGCGGGATCCAGGTGGCCGAACTGATCGCCAAGCTAGGGGAGCTGCGGGACGCCGGGGTGTTGTCAGAGGAGGAGTTCCAGGCCAAGAAGGCTGAGCTGCTGTCGCGGCTGTGACGTCCCGCCTCAGGTACGCGGCGCCCGCCGGCCCGTGCCGTACGGGCGGCACGGACAGCGCGGAGGGCCCGAGCGGCCCGAGCGGCGTGGACGGCGCCGATGAGTTTTCGTGCCGCCGCCGGTCATTACCGTCATGACAACCTTCGCGCTCATTCACGGCGGCGGCGGAAGCGCGTTCGACTGGCACCTGGTCGAAGCGGCGCTCCGCGATCGCGGGCACGACACGGTGGCGGTGGACCTGCCGACGTCCGACCCCCAGGCAGGGCTCTGGGACTACGCCGACGCCGTCGTCCAGGCGGCCGGCACGCCCGGGCCCCTCGTGGTGGTGGCCCACTCGTGGGGCGGCTTCGTCGGCCCTCTCGTCGCCGAGCGTGCCAAGGCCGCCGCGCTCGTCCTGGTCACCGCCATGATCCCGAGCCCGGCCGAGACCCCGGCGGACTGGTGGGCCCGCACCGGCCACGCCACGTCCGGCATCGACGACGAGTACGAGCTCTACCTGCACGACGTCCCCCGGGAACTGGGCGAGCGGGTGCTGGCCCACGACCGCGCGCTGGCCGAGAAGATGGACATGGACCGCGCCTACTACGAGCCGTGGCCGCTGACCGCCTGGCCGGAGGTCCCGACGAGGTACCTGCTCTGCCGCGACGACCGGTTCTTCACTCCCGAGTTCGTGCGCCGCCATGTGAAGGAGCGGCTGGGCATCGTCCCGGACGAGATGCCGGGCAGCCACATGGTGATGTTGTCGCGGCCGGGCGAGCTGGCGGACTATCTCGTAGCGGTTCTCCCCGCGGGCTGAACGGGGACCCACCGCCTGTCTGCTGGCACAATGACTGCCTCTGATCACCTTCGAGTCACGTGCGGGCAGGGGTCATGTCACGGTGGCGTTATCTCCGATGGTGGCTGGCAGCGTTCATGGCGGCGCTGCTGAGCTTCCTGTCCTTATGGCTGCCCGCGCTGTTCGTGAGCGACGGATCGGTGGGGTGCGTGGGCTACGGCCCTCTTCCCTCGGGGCTGGCCGCGCTGTGGTCCCAGGTGGAGGAGATCTGGTGGGAGTTCCGCCTCCAGGTGCAGACCCCGCTGCGCTGGTATCTGCTGAACGCCCTGCCGATGGTGAGCGTTCTGCTCTCGGGTGTGGTCGCGAGCCTGCCGGGGCGACGGCTCGGGACGTTCACGGGGGTGATCGCGGCCGTGCTCGTGGCGGCGGTCACGCTGCACTGGACGTTCATGGCGTTCTCGTATTTCCTCATGGCCGACTGCACGGGATGGGAGGCCAGGCTGCTCCCGTCGATGGCGTGGCTTCTCCTCATGGTCCTCGGCTACGGCTGCGCGGCCGTGCTGCTGATCGCCGGTGTCCGCGTTCGCCGGGCAACGATGCGGGTCACGGAGCCCCTCGACCGGCCGGCGGCCGGCCGGTCCTGAAGTACGCGCCGGGCGTGACACCGGTCTCGCGCCGGAAGGCCGCGACGAACGCGCTGACCGTCTCGTACCCGACGGCCCGCGACACCCGGCTCAGCGGCTCCCCCGCGGCGAGAGCGGGCAAGGCCGCGTTGAGGCGGACGAGCGTACGCCACCGCCCGAACGGCATGCCGGAACCGGACAGGAACAGCCGCGCGAGCGTACGCCCCGAGGCACCGACCCGGCGGCCCCAGTCGTCGAGCGAGAGCGCGGTGGCAGGCTCCTCGATGATCGCCCGTGCGACCTCCAGGGCGCGCGGGTCGGCCGGCAGCGGAGCGTCGAGGGTGGTCATCGGCACCGGCTCCAGCAGGTCGAGCAGCAGCGTCTCGCCGTGCGCCCGGCGGCCGGCGTCGAGTTCGGAGTCGTCCAGGAAGAGGATCAGCTCCGCGATCAGCCGCGTGACCTCGACCGGCTGAGGCTCGGCCCACCGCTCGGCTGCGTTGCCCGGCGGCGGCTCGGACAGGTACAGGGATGTCATCGTGCTGTGGCTCGCCGCGATCACCTCGTGCGGCACCCCGGCCGGGATCCAGAGCGCCCGCGTGGTCGGCAGCACCCAGGTCCTGGCGTCCGCGGCGACCGTGAGCGTGCCGCTGGACGCCCAGGCCAGCTGGTGCACCTGGTGGGTGTGCCGGGCGAAGCGCGTCCGCGCCGGCATCGGGAACCTCCCGATGAGCACGAGCGCGACGCCGTGTCCGTTTGGCGACATGACGTGGAAGCCTACGTCCTTTCAGACGCCCTCGCCGTTCCCTACCGTGACACTCATGAACCACAACCACGCACAACTCTGCGCGAGCCCGGAGTGGGCCGCCCACCTCCAGGACAACGTGCTGCCGAAGGCCATCGCCCAGGCCCGGCTCGGCAAGGAGCTGCTGGAGGTCGGGCCCGGGCCGGGCGCGGCGACCGAATGGCTGCGCACCAGAGTCGAACGCCTGGTGGCCGTGGAGATCGACGCCAAGGCGGCCTCGCTGCTGGCAGAGCGCTACGCCGGCACCAACGTCGAGATCCGCCAGGGCAGCGGGGCCTCGCTGGAGTTCCCCGGCGACTCGTTCGACTCCGCGGCGGCCTTCACGATGCTGCACCACGTGCCGACCGTGGCGCTCCAGAACCGCCTGCTGTCGGAGGTCCTGCGCGTCCTGCGCCCGGGCGGCGTGCTCGTCGGAGCCGACAGCCTCCCCAGCCACGCCCTGCACCAGTTCCACGAGGGCGACACCTACAACCCGGTGGAGCCCGCCTCCTTCCTCGTACGCCTTCAGACGCTCGGGTACGTCGACATCACGCTCGGCGTGAGCGACGGCCTGACGTTCTCGGCCCACAAGCCCGCGTCCACCGGCGACGCGTTCCCCACCGAGTGACGCAAGCGCTTCAAGGCCGTAGAGTCCGTCGCTGATGAGCGGGCCCGTCCTGATCGAGGTCACCGAGCATCGCCTCTTCCATCGCGACGAGCTCGGCATGGCCGACCGCCGGCGGCACTCCCTCCAGCGCACGTACCCGCTCGACGAAACGCCGCTCCAGCGGCACGTGATACCGCTCGACGTAGTAGGCCAGGTCGGAATGCCAAGTCCATTCGCCCCTCGCTCATGATCGGCAGCGTACCGGGCTCCTGCCCGCCCGGCCCGTTCGCACGAAGCATGACAACCCGCAGGCTCAGTGGCGGGATCGCGTGGCCAGGACGCAGACGACGGGCGGATCGAGGTCGAGGGTCTCGGTCCTCTCGTGGATCAAGCCCGCGCCTTCGAGGAGATCCTGGATCTCGCGGGCCGCCTTGGCCGAGGTCTCGGCCGTGGCTCCGGGGCAGCGCGGCTGGGAGACGACGGCGAGGCGGCCGCCGGGAACGAGCCGTCCGCCCAGCTCTCTCACCCGCTCGGCGGGAGCGGGCCAGTGGCCGAGGGAGTTGACGGCGAAGATCACATCGAAGGGACCGTTCAGGGCGGATGGCAGATCGTCCACAGGGGCGCAGGTCAGCGTGACCCGGCCGCCCTTGATGGCGGCGGCGTTGCGGCGGCTCGCCTGCCGGAGCATCACCTCGGAGTGATCGACGCCGTAGACGTGTCCCCCCTCACCGATCCGGCGGCTCAGCTCGGCGATCGCGACCCCCGGCCCGAAGCCGACCTCAAGGATCCGGTCGGCGGGCCGCACGCCGAGCAGCGAGGCGACCCAGAGATTGCGGCGCCGGTTGGAGGAGCGGTGCGCCATCACCCAGCCGACGACCCGCCCCACCGCACCCCGAGGACGGTGGAACTGCCCGACGAGGGTCCTGATGATCCGCTGTTTCACTGCTGCCATGGCAGGCTCGCTGATCGCGTTTCCATGGCCCGCAGTCAACACCTTCAAGTCGGCTTGAAGGCAAGAAGACCGCGCGGGTCGGCTTGAAGGTGAGACCGAGCGAGCCGGCTTGAAGGCAAGAAGACCGAACCGGCCGGCGCACCCCGCCCGTCACCGGCTGGGCGGAGGAGCACTTTCCCGGCCTCGCGTTCATGACGGTCTCTCCCGCGGGGAGCATCATCTACATGACGAACGACGATCCCGCCCTCATGTCCGCGCTCACCACGGAGCATTTCGTCCTGCAGACCGCCATCAGCACCGCCACCAGCGAGGAGTCGGCCCGCGCCACCCTGTACGTGATGGCGCTGTCCAGCTCGCTGGTGGCACTCGGCTTCGCCGCGCCGCCCTCACCGGCGTTCGCTCCCCTGGCTGCGACCCTCCTGCCCGCCCTGGCCATCCTCGGCCTGCTCACCGCCGCCGTCCACCTCGTCCTCTTCTACCTCTACCAGCGCCGCCGCTACCGCACCCGCCCGCAACTCCCCGAGCTCTCCCCCGGGTCCCCAGCAGCCTGAGAGGCTGCGGGTGAGCCACCGGCCTGGTCATTTTCTGGGCGGCTCGCGCTCTGGCGGTCCGGTGGCTGATTCGATGCCGTCCTCAAGGGAGCCGCGGCAATGGCGAGTGCTCCCTGTCGGCCGGCTGAACCGTTGCACCGCATAACCGAGACCGAAGATCGCCGTCGCGAAGAACGACACGATCACAACGACGCGGGCCCCGGTCTCGGGCTCCTACATGCACGGCAGACCGCGTAAGGCTAGAGAATGGTGATCCGCTTGATGATGACTCGAGGACTGAAGTCCTGCTCTTGCCATTTCTCCATCGTTCCGCCTCCCGACGCACCACTCGTGGTGTACCACGAGATCATGATTCGGTTATTGCCTGCCTTTACGTGATGGACGTTGGCGATATAAACCGTCTGCCAGCCGGCGTTGGCGAAGCAGTGCCGCTTTTCATTGTGGATCTCGGTGTACCCCGCGCCGTCACTACAGCGTACGTTGTCGATGGCCAGCGCCGGGGTGGCGGTGACGCCGATGATCGAAGCGGCCAGCGCCGCGGAGGAAAGTACGGCCAGTGTGCGCATGCGAAGTCCTCCCAACGATTCAGTGGATCTCGATGCCGGTGATGGTCAGACGGAACTCCCGCCAGTCCACGACTGCCCACTTGTTCATCTGGGCAGACGAGGTGGTGTTCGAGTTCACGCGGTAGTAGATGGTGACGTTGTTGTTGCCCGCAGCGATCATATTGACGTTCGTGATGTAGACATTCGTACGCCCCGCGTTGGCGAAGCAGTGGCGCGTCTCGTTGTAGATTTCCAAGTAGCCTGCACCGTCACGACAGGTCACTTTGTCAATCGCGTAGGCCGGCGGCGCCGCCAGGCCGACCATCGCTGCGGCCGCGACAGCAGAGAGAATTGCAGGCAGCTTGCGCATATGAATCTCCTTTCGCTTACCGGGTCCTCCGTCGCCTGCCATCCAGCCCAGTCCGCAAAAAGCGCCAATGCCGCCAAGATTCGCCGCATTTCTGCCACTGTTGCAGGAACGGGTGCTACGTACACAGCCCAACTCGGGGAGTGCGATGGAGTTCGAGACCCGGGAGATCCGGCCCCCCTCAGGGGTGACGCAGGCCGCCTCGGAGCGAGAGGAATACTTCCGGCGCATGGATCGGAGCAGCATGAAGTCCGCAGCCTTGCCATCTCAAACGTGCCCATGGGTGGTGGAGGCGAGATGGCCTGGATCGCCACGCTGCTTCATGGAAGGGCGCGCAGGCCCGGGCGGGTCCCACCGGTAATGGGCAAGGGACGGGCCTTCCCGGGCGCCGGAAGGCGCGGGGTGCGCCGGAAGGCGCCAGAAGAAAGGGCGTCCGAGCGGAGCGAGGCCCTATCGGGGCGGGCTCCAACGGCCCACTCGGCGGATGGGCAAGGGGTGGGTGCCGCGCTGCCCACCTACTCCGAAAAGTACAGCGGCGGCACCCGTACGAGAGCCCCTTAGACCGGGGTGTGCATGTGGCGGGTCAGGGCGTGCTCCACCAGGGTGATCAGGGTGGATTTGACTGACTCTCGTTGCCTGGCGTCCAGGCGGACGATCGGGATGTGGTCGCCGATCGACAGGGCTTCCCTGATCTCGTTCTCCGCGTGTGCGAAGTTGCCGTCCCAGCCGTTGATGCCGATGACGAACGGGAGTTTCGCCTCTTCGAAGTAGTCGATGGCCGGGAAGCTGTCGGCCAGGCGGCGGGTGTCGACGAGGACGACCGCGCCGATGGCGCCGCGTACCAGGTCGTCCCACATGAACCAGAAGCGGTGCTGTCCGGGGGTGCCGAACAGGTAGAGGATCAGGTCACGGTCGAGCGAGACCCGGCCGAAGTCCATCGCCACGGTCGTGGTCGTTTTGTTCGGCGTGAGCGAGACGTCGTCGACGTGCGCGGAGGCGTCCGTCATGACCGCTTCCGTGGTGAGCGGCAGGATCTCCGAGACCGCTCCCACGAACGTCGTCTTGCCCACGCCGAAGCCCCCTGCCACGACGATCTTCGTCGAGGTTAGGCCGGGGCTAGAGCCTGCGAAGTCCACTGAGAACCCTTTCGAGCAAGTTGAGGTCCGGCTTTCCCGCGTCCAGCGCAGGCTGGTGCACGCGGATCAGGCCCTCCGACGCCATGTCGGCGATGAGCACCCGGACCACACCCAGAGGCTGGCGTAAAAGGGCGGAGATCTCGGCGACCGACCGGACGTTCCGGGTCAGGTTAATGATCGCCTGATACTCCGGACTTAGTAGGGAAATGTCTTGGTATTCCGACGTCACAGAGGACACGAGTGCCTCCATGGCGAACTTCATCCGCGGCGCGGTGCGCCCCCCGGTCACGGCATAGGGCCGTACCAGGGAGCTCGGCTTCTGCGGACGGGGAGCCGCCGGATGCGGCGGAGTGCTATCACCAGCCCAACCCTGCTGACCTGACACCATTCTTCTCCTGTCACCGCCCCGCTATCGGGGGCGGGCCGCTTGCAGCTCAGCGCGTACGGCCGGAGTCAGTACCTGACCCGCCCGCTCGACCAGCAAGGTCATCTGGTACGCGACCAGACCCATGTCACAGTCGGGAGCAGCCAGGACCGCCAAGCAGGATCCATCACTGATCGACATGATCATCAAGAGCCCACGCTGCATTTCGATAACGGTCTGCGTCACCATACCGCCCTCGAAGACCCGCGCAGCGCCCTGGGTCAAGCTGATCACGCCGGAGGCGACCGCGGCCAGCTGATCGGCCCGATCCTTGGGGAAGCCCTCAGAGTAGGCCAGCGGCAACCCGTCGGACGACACCACGACCGTGTGGGCGACACCCGGCACGTTGTTCACGAAGTCCGTGATCAACCAGCTTATGCCGCGCGCTCCCTGGCTCATTTCTCTCATTTGTCCTCCTGCTGATTCTCTTCTCCGCGGGTGAACGCCCGGCCCTGCCGGACACCCTGCTGGAAGCTGGAGAGCCGGCTGCGCAACCGTTCGGGTGAGATCTGCGGCGCCGGTGAGGTGGCCTGCGGCTCCGCGAGGCTGGCCGTGCCTGGCACCAGGTTCGCCTTGGGGACGCGGCGGGGCAGGCCCGACGGCGTCGTGCCGGCCTGCTGCGGCTGGGCGGCCGCCTGCGCGGCCTGGAAGCCGGAGTCGGCGGGCGACGACCAGGAGGGGGCGCTGACGCCCGACTGCCCGGGCTTGCGCTGCGGGAGCCCCGACTTGCCCGTGCTGCTCCCGGTGCTCACCCCGCCGGAGGCCGGGGCGGGCGGCTGCGGCTCGGCGGGCACGGCCGGGTGCACGGCGGTGATCTCGTGCTCGGGCTCGGAGCGCGGCTGCAGGACCTCGGGCTCCGGCCGGCGGAACCAGTCGGACCCGACCGACGAGAAGATCGGCAGGAACTCCTCGCCCTGCTCCTCCAGCGGCGAGTTGCGCACCACGGGGAGCGGCCCGGTCATGTCCTGCGAGGAGTACTCGCCGGGACCGAACGGGTTGTAGCCGGAGTGACCGTTCTGCTCGAACTGGTCGGCGGGCTTGGGCTCCTCGGCGAACGGGGACTGGTAGGTGTCGCCGAACTGCGGCCGCGGCCGGTCCTGGGATTCGAACAGGGACCTGCGGGGCAGCGGGTCGGAGAACGACGACCAGCGCGGCTCCTCCTGCTGCGGCTGCGGCGGCGGGGGCTCGGTCGCGAAGGACGGCCAGCGCGGCTCGTCGCCCGGCTGCATGGGTGGCGGCTGCTCGGCGAACGACGGCCACCTGTTGTCGGCGAACGGCGACGGCTCGGCGGCGGGAGCGGCCGGGGCGGAAGGAGCGGGCGGCTCCTCCGTGAACGACGGCCAGCGCGGCTCGCCGAAGGCGGCGGGCTGCTGCGGCGCGGCGGCGGGCGGCTCCTCGGCGAACGACGGCCAGCGCGGCTCGTCGGCCTGCGGCCGCTGCTCACCGAAGGCGTCGCCGAAGGCGGGCGACTGCTGGTCGCCGAAGCCGGGCGAGGGCTGGTCGCCGAACACCGACGGCTGGTCACCGAAGGACGCCTGCTGCGGCTCGGGCGTGGCGGGCTGCTCGCCGAACGAGGGCCAGTTGCCCGTCCCCGGCGCCGGCAGCGAGCCGGGCCACTGGGTGTCCACGACCTGGCCGGGCATGTCGTCGAAGGAGGGGTGCGAGCCGTTGCGCGACGGCGGCTGCTGCTGGAACATGCTCGGGTCGAACGAGGTGAACGCCTCGTACTGCCCGCCCTGCTGCGGCAGGCCCTGCCCGTTGCTGATGAGCATGTCGGGCATGAACACCAGCGCGCTGAGCCCGCCGGTCTCGCGCATGCTGAGCTGGACGCGGACGCCGTGGCGCAGGGCCAGGCGGCCGACCACGAACAGGCCCATGCGCCGCGAGACGGACACGTCCACGACGGGCGGGTTGGCCAGCCGCCAGTTGGCCTCGGCGAGCTCCTCCTGGCTCATGCCGATGCCCAGGTCGTTGATCGTCACCAGGACGCCGCCCTCGGCGGGCGTGCTGGTCACGGTGACCTTGCTCTCGCGCGGGGAGAAGGAGATCGCGTTCTCGATCAGCTCGGCGAGCAGGTGGACGGCGTCGGTGACGGCGGGGCCGACGATGAGGGTGCCGGACGGGATCTGGATCTGGACCCGTTCGTAGTTCTCGACCTCGGACAGCGACGCGCGGGCGATGTCGACCAGCGGCACCGGCTCGCTCCACTTGCGCGCGGCCTCCTGGCCGGCGAGGACCAGGAGGTTCTCGCTGTTGCGGCGCATGCGGGTGGCCAGGTGGTCGAGGCGGAAGAGGTTCGCGAGCCGCTGCTCGTCCTCCTCACCCTGCTCCAGGCCTTCGATGAGCTGGAGCTGCCGTTCGACCAGCGTCTGGCTGCGGCGGGAGAGGTTGACGAACATCGAGTTGACGTTGGCCCGCAGCTTGGCCTCGTCGCCGGCCAGCCGGATCGCCTCGCGGTGGACCTCGTCGAAGGCCCGCGCCACTTCACCGATCTCGTCACGGGTGTTGATGCCGATCGACGGCACCTCGGGCACCTGGGCGCCCTCGCCGGACTCGCGCAGCACGCGGACGGTGTCGGGCAGCCGGGTCGTGGCGACCTGGAGCGCCTCGGCCCGCAGCCGGCGCAGCGGCCGGACGAGCGAACCGGCCACGCGGGTGGTGATGATCAGGACCAGGAGCAGCAGGACGAGGATCAGCGCGCCGGAGATGATGGCGTCGCGCTGCTCGGTGTTGCTCAGGTCGGTGGTGGTCGTCACGATCTTCGCGGCCAGGTTGCCCTCGACCTTGCGCATCGCGTTGACCGTCACCGTCGTGCTCTCGAACCAGTTGTTCAGGTCACGGGTGAGGGTCGGCGTGGTGACGTCGAGGTCGTCGATCCTGTTGTTCTGGCGCACCTGGGCCAGAGCGCGCTGGCGCATCGCGTCGGCGAGGTCGACCTGGAGACCGCGGACGCCCTTCTGGTAGGCCTCCAGGTCCTTCTTGTCGGCCTCGGCCTCGAAGGAGGCCAGCTCGGACTGCTGCTTGTCCCAGGAGCCCAGGAAGTCGGCCCAGTCGGCGCTGTCGACTCTCCGGTTGGGCTGGAGGAGCGTCACGATGAGGATGATCTGCTGCCGCGAAACCTCCTCCTTCATGCGCTGGAGCGAGCCGAGCGCGGCCACGTCACCCTGCAGGGCGTCGTCGCTGACGCCGTCGCCCAGGTCGGCCTGGATGCCCGCGAAGATCTCGATCATCGTGGTGTACGTGCTGATCGAGGCTCGCGCCGGCACGTCGTCGACCATGGAGTCGCGCAGGCTGTTGAGGCCGTCCAGCCACCGGCGGGTGTTCGCGACGCCGTCCTGCACACGTACGGAGTGCGCGGCGTCGATGGCGTTGGCCGCGGTGAGCACGTCCTGCTTGGTCTTGTCGGTGGCCTGGCGCTGGGTCTTGAGCTGGACGAAGCGCCCGCCCCTGCGGCGGTCGGCGACGTACCACGCGGTGAGCGTGCGCTCCTTGGCGAGCTCGTGGTTGAGCGCGCCGATGCGCTGGACCAGCTCGGCCACCTGGGTGAGCCGGCGGTATTCGGCACTGGTGCCGATGGCGTCGGCCAGCTGGATGCCGGCGAGCAGCACACCCACGACCGTGGGGATGAGGATCAGGGCGACCAGCCGGGAGCGCACACGCCAGTTCGCCAGCCGGAACCGTCCGCCTGTGTACTCCCCTGACCTCGTGTGCCTGGGGTCTTTCGTCCTCACTGAGTCTCGCAACCTCTCGCCGGTACGTGCTCGAAGAAAATCAGACACGCGTGGGGCGCATGGGATTCTGTCCGGCTGGGTAATTGGAACACAACCCGTACCAGATCGGCCAACCGAACATATCCCATCACACGCACCCAAAGATGGACTTTGGGTGCATTTCGCCGTACGTGTTTTCAGGCCGGCCGGAAAGAATCCCGCTGTGCCGGTGCCGCGTGCTTGATCATCAGGTGCCGCGTCACTGAGTACTCCTGCACCGCTTCCTGGCTCATGTCCTTGCCGAACCCGCTGCCCTTCACCCCGCCGTGCGGCGCCTCGCTGGCGATGGGCAGGTGATCGTTGACCCAGGTCACACCCACGTCGAGCCGATGCGAGACGCGCATGGCCCGCCCCACGTCGCGCGACCACACCGACGAGGCCAGACCATATCTAGTGTCGTTGGCCAGCCGCACCGCTTCGTCCTCGCCGTCGAATGGGAGCGCTACCAGGACCGGTCCAAACAGCTCTCCCTGCACGATCTCGCTGGTCTGTGCGACATCGGTCACAAGCGTGGGCGGGTAGAAAAAGCCGGGGCCCCCAATTGGCGAGCCTCCGTGCAGCACCCGCCCACCGGCCCGGGAGACGAACCCGTGCACCCGGTCCCGGTGGGCCGCGGAGATCAGCGGGCCGATGTCCGTGGCCGGATCCCAGGGGTCGCCGACCGAGATTTCGGCAAGAGTTGCCCGAAGCGCCTCGACGGCGTCGCCGTAGATCTCCCGGGCGACGTAGACGCGGGTGGCCGCAGTGCAGTCCTGCCCGGTGTTGTACGTCGCCCCCATCGCCACGCCGTGGGCCATCTCCGCCAGGTCCGCGTCCTCGAACACCAGCGCCGGCGCCTTCCCGCCGAGTTCCAGGTGGACCCGCTTGAGCGTGGCCGCCGCGCCGCTCATCACGGCGCGGCCGGTCTCGGTGGAGCCGGTGACGCTGACCATGTCCACGCCGGGGTCGGTGACCAGTGCCTGGCCCACCTCTGCGTCGCCGGTGATCGCCTGCACGAGGCCGGCGGGCGCGCCCGCCTCGGCGAACAGCTCGGCCAGCCGCAGCGTCGTGCGCGGCGTCCGGGGCGCGGGCTTGATCACCACGGCGTTGCCCGCGGCCACCGCCGGGCCGACCTTCCAGACGGCCATGACGAACGGGAAGTTCCACGGCGCGATCGACCCCACCACCCCGACGGGACGGCGCTGCATGACCGAGGTGTAGCCGGGGCTGAACACCCCGGCGCCGGTGCCGTCCAGCGAGCGGGCGGCCCCGGCGAAGAAGCGCAGGTTGTCCACGGCGAACGGCAGCTCGCCGTCCCTGAACACCGCGGCCGGCTTGCCGGTCTCCTCCACTTCGAGCCTGGTCAGCTCCTCGGCGTCGGCCTCCACCAGGTCGGCCACGCGCAGCAGCAGCCGCTGGCGCTCGGCGGGCGTGGCCTGCGACCACTCCTCGAACGCCGCGCGGGCGGCCCGTACGGTCTTCGCCACGCCCTCCACCGGCGTATCCGGAATTTCGGCACAAGTGAGGCCAGTGGCGGGGTTGATCAGTTCACGCATCAGGAAGACTTCAACTTTCAGGGGGTCGTGCTGCAGAGTGCTACTGGCCGAGCTGCTCGATCAGGTCGGCGGCCTTGCGCAGGCCGTCACGGCGCCGGATCTCCTCGCCCGCGGCGGCGAGTCGCGCGCGCAGCTCGGTGTCGCCGAGCAGCTTCGCGACCGCCCCCTTGAGTTCCTCGTCGGTGAAGGTGTAGGTGGAGAGCCTGACACCATAGCCGAGTTCATCGACCCTCTGGGCGTTGTCGTACTGGTCCCAGAAGAGCGGCAGCAGGATCATCGGCTTGCCGAAGTGCAGCGCCTCGGTGGTCGTGTTGTTGCCGCCATGGGTGATGACCAAGTCACACAGTGGGATGATCTTAGTCTGCGGAACGAACTCCGCGCCCCACATGTTGTCGGCGAGCTTGATCTCCTCGTGCAGCGGGCCCTTGGAGACGATGTACTGGTGCGGGGTCGTGGCCAGCACGTCGATCACCCGCTGCATCAGCTCCACGTCGGAGGAGCCCAGCGAGCCGAGCGAGAAGTAGACCAGCCCGCCGTCGCCCCGCTCGAAGGGCAGCGTGAAGTCCTCCTCCGTCTCGCGCACCGAGGAGTCGAGGCGGTGCCACGTCGGGCCCAGCGGGCGCTCGGCGGTGTAGTCCAGGATCTCCGGGTAGACGTAGAGGTTCAGGTCGCCCTCGTGGATGAAGTCGAGGTCGGGCAGCGGCTCGGTGCCCTGCTCGACGCACCACTCGTTGTAGGCGGCCCACAGCTCGCGGTGGGTGCGCTCGTACTCGGCGCGGAAGGCGTCCCACTCGGAACGGTCGCCGGCGGGCAGGCCGGAGAAGACCGGCGGGACGTTCTCGCCGCGCATCTCCAGCGGCTGGCAGGAGACGATGCGGACGAACTTCTTGCCCGTGGTGAGCAGCGCCGGGAACGTGATCACGTTGTCCTCGACGATCACGTCCGGGTTCACGCGCTCGATGATGGCCCGGAGCTGCGGCTCGCAGTACTTCGCGCCGTCGATCAGGCTCTCCCAGATGGGCTTGGTGACGGTCTCCTGCTGCTCCAGCGTGGACTTGCGGTACTCCGGCGCGGTCTCGCGGATGAAGTCCTTCCAGAACTGGCCGGCGTCCTGCTCCTGCTCCTCCTCCGCGGGCGGGGCCAGGTCGACCAGGTCCTCCTCGAAGCCGAGCGCTTCGAGCTTGCCCTTCCACGACGCCTCGGCGGCGAAGACGACGCGGTGGCCGCGGCGGCGCAGGATGTCGCCGATACCGATCGAGTTGTTGGTGGGACCGTAGGCGCTTTCCGGCATGAACAGGAACGTGAGAGACATGGCGACTCCGGGGGAACTCGTCAATTTGAAGATGAATTCAAAACGGGATCTAGCGTGAAGGTCAACTTAAGTGCACTATGGTCACGGCTAACTGAACAGCAGCCAAACGAGTGAAGGTGGTGAGGGTGGCTCAGCGCAAAAGCCGCAGCGACCGGCGGCTCGACCTGATCGAGGCCGCACGCAGGGCCATCATCCGCCACGGCATCGACGGTGTACAGCTCTCGCACGTCGCCGAGGAGGCCGGCCTGACCTCGGGCGCCGTGCTCTACCACTACCCCGATCTGAGCGAGCTGCTCGTCGAGGCGCAGCACGCGGGCATGGAACGTTTCTACGAGCAGCGGCTGCGCCAGCTCTCGACGCTCACCGACCCCGTCGAGAAGCTGGTCGTCACGATCAGGTCGGGGCTGCCGACCGGGCCGCTCGACCCCGACGTGCGCCTGCTCAACGAGCTGGGCGGCGCCGCCGGCCGCATCCGCGTCTACGGCGTGCTGCTCACCTCGCTCTACGACCGGCAGGTGTCGATGTACCAGGCGATCCTGGACACCGGGGCCGCGCTGGGGGTGTTCAGGCTGAGCGCCGACTCGCTGACGATCGCGCGCAACCTGGTGGCCCTGGAGGACGCGTACGGCTACCGCATCACCGCCAGGCACCCCCTGATCGGCCCCGACGAGGCGAACGAGCTCATCCTGTCCTACGCCCGCGCGGCCACGGGCAACGACCTGACTCACTGATCGACCGCCATGATCACGGCGTCCTCGGCGTTCCAGCGCACCTTCACCTTGGCGCCGGGACGCACGGAGGCGGCCCCCTGCACGGCCACGAGCACGGGCTTGGGATGGCCGGGCACGTCCACGGAGATGTGCGAGACGCCGCCGTAGAAGCTCACGTCGAGGACGTCGCCCGCCAGGCCCCTGGTCGCGTTCCCGTCGGCCAGCTCGATCTTCTCGGGCCGCACCGCGAGCAGCGCCTCGGCACCGGCGTCCAGCTCCGCCAGCGGGGCGCCGGCCAGCATGCCGAACTGCTCGCTCTTGATCCCGTCGAGGCCGCTGGCCGCGCCGCGGAAGAGGTTGTTCGCCCCGACGAAGTCGGCCACGAAAGGCGAGCGCGGCCGCTCGTACAGCGAGATCGGCTCGTCCACCTGGCGTACGGAGCCGCTGTCGAAGACCGCGATCCGGTCGGCCAGCGACATGGCCTCCTCCTGGTCGTGCGTGACGACCACGAACGTGATGCCCACCTCGTGCTGCAGCCGCTTCAGCTCGAGCTGCATGTCGGCGCGGACCTTCTTGTCCAGGGCCGACAGCGGCTCGTCGAGCAGCAGCAGCCGGGGCCGCTTGACGATGGAACGCGCCAGCGCCACCCGCTGCCGCTGGCCGCCCGAGAGCTGGGCGGGCCTGCGGGAGGCGTGCGCGGACAGCCCGACCGTCTCCAGCACCTCGTCCACGCGCTGCTTGATCTCCTGGCGGGGCAGCCGCTCGCGCTCCAGGCCGTAGGCCACGTTCTTGGCCACGGTCATGTGCGGGAACAGGGCGTAGGACTGGAACATGAGGCTGATCGGCCGCCGGTTCGGCGGCTTGGACAGCAGGTCCTCGCCGTCGAGCGTGACCTTGCCCCGGTCCGGCGCCTCGAACCCGGCGATGATGCGCAGCAGCGTGGTCTTGCCGCAGCCGGAGGGGCCGAGCAGGGCGAAGAACTCGCCCTGCTCGATCTCCAGCGAGACGTCGTCGAGCGCGGTGACGTCCCCGAACCTGCGGGAGATCCCGTCAATCTTGAGCACGCGTCTCCCCGATCTTGGTCAGGCGCTGCCCGGCGATCACCGCCGTGAAGCTCACGAGGAGCAGGATCGCGGCCAGCGCATTGATCTTCGGGGTGACCCCGAAACGGATCATTGAGTAGATGACGATCGGCAGCGTCTGGTCGTTGTTGCCGATCGTGAAGAACGCGATCACGAACTCGTCCAGCGACAGCGTGAACGCCAGCATCGCGCCCGCCACGATGCCCGGCATCAGCTGCGGCAGCGTGACCTTCATGAATGTCACCACCGGCCCCGCGCCCAGGTCTCGCGACGCCTCCTCCAGCGAGGTGTCGGCGCCGGTCAGCCGGGTGCGCACCACCGCCGCGACGAACGCCATCGCGAACAGACCGTGGGCCAGCACCACAGAGTACAGGCCGAGCGTGAGCTGGATGGTCCCGTAGAAGACCAGCAAGCCGATGGCCAGCACCAGGTCGGGCAGCACGGCGGGCATCAGCACCAGCGCGTCCATGACCTTGGACCTGGTGTACCTGGCCAGGCCGACGGCCAGCATCGTGCCGAGCACGGTGGCGATCACGGTCGAGCCGGTGGCCACGATGAGCGTGTTGACCAGGCCGTCCCTGATCTTCTCGTCCTCGGCCAGCACGCCGTACCACTTGAGGCTGAAACCGTCGAAGGAGTACGCCGACTCGCCGGAGTTGAACGACATGAAGACGAGCACGGCGATCGGCAGGTACAGGAAGACGAACGTGAGCCAGAACGGCACGTACAGCAGCTTCGGTCTACGCACGGCGCGCCGCCCAGGCCTGGAGGATGAGCAGCACGACCAGCAGCGCGATGAGCACCAGCGACAGCGTGGCCCCGAACGGCCAGTCGCGCGCCGACAGGAACTGATCCCTGATCAGGTTACCCACCATGATCGACTTGCTGCCGCCCAGCATCTCGGGGATGACGAAGTTGCCGAAGCTCGGCACGAACACGAACAGGCTCCCGGTCAGCACGCCCGGCACCGTCAGCGGCAGCGTGACCTTGCGGAACGTGGTGAACCCCGACGCCCCCAGGTTCGCCGACGCCTCGCGGAGCTGCGGGTCGAGCTTCTCGATCGCGGCGTACAGCGGCAGCACCATCAGCGGCAGGTACGAGTACAGCAGCCCCGCCACGATCGTGCCCTGGTTGTAGAGCAGCTCGTACGGCCCCAGCCCGATCTTGGCCAGCGCCGAGTTCACCAGCCCCGGCCCGCTGAGCAGGATCGTCCAGGCGTAGACCCGGATGATGAAGTTCGTCCAGAACGGCAGCACCACAGCGACCAGCGCCAGCGTCTTCCACCTCTTCGGCAGCTGCGCGATCAGGTACGCCGTCGGGTAACCGATGAGCAGCGCGATCAGCGTCGTGAGCGCCGCGATCTTCAGCGAGTCGCCCAGCACGTTGAGGTAGAGCGGGTCGAACAGCCGCTCGAAGTTCTCGGTGGTGAACTCGTACACCACCCCGCCGAAGCGGCCCCGCTGGAAGACGGTGTAGCTGAACACCAGCGCCAGCGGCACCAGCATGAGCACGACCAGGTACGCCAGCCCTGGCGACAGGAAAACGAACGCGCCCAGCCAGCGCCCGCGGGAGCGGGACACTGGCTGGGTCTCGACTTCGGACTTCACTGCGGCAAGGCTCAGCTGGCCTTGATGTCCTGCTGGAGCCGGCTGTACTTGGTCGACGCCGGGCCCAGGTCGATGGCGGCCTCACCGTTGAGCAGCTCGGCCGGCGTGATGCCCAGCAGCGAGCCCTTGGCGATCTTCACCTGCTCCATGGCGGCCTTGTTGGGCACCTTGTAGTTGATGTTCTCGGCGGCCCAGGAGTGGATCTCGGGGCTGAGGATGTAGTTGATCAGGGCGTGCGCCGCCTCCTTGTTCTTGGAGGACTTCATGATCACCATGGTGTCCACCCAGAGGTCGCTGCCCTCCTTCGGCACCGCGAACTTGATGTTGCCCTTGGGGTCGGTGGTCGGGCACCAGCCGTCCCACGCCTCGGCCATCACCGCCTCGCCGGAGACGAGCCGGTCACCGAAGGTGGTGTCGTCGTAGCGCAGCAGGTGCGGCTTCTGCGCCAAGAGCAGCTCCTTGGCCTTCTCGATCTCCTCGTCCTTGTCGGTGTTGATCGAGTAGCCGAGCGACTTGAGCGCGGGCAGGGCCAGCCAGCGCTCGGTGGCGAGCATGGTGACCTTCTTGTCGGCCCAGGCCGGCGGCTTCAGCAGATCGTTCCAACTGGTGGGCTCGCTCTTCACCAGGTCGCTGCGGTAGCAGATGCCCGTCGTGCCCCAGGTGTAGGGCACGGAGTACTTGTTGCCCTTGTCGTAGGAGAGCTGGGTGGCCTCGGGGTAGAGGTTGGCCAGGTTGGGGATGAGCTCGTGGTGGATCGGCTCCAGCAGGCCCTGCTCGTTGAGCGCCTGGGCGTACTGGCCGGACACGAACGCCACGTCGATGCCGCTGTCACCGGGGGCGGTGAGCTTGGTCATGGCCGTCTCGTTGGTGTCGTGCGTCTGGATCTGCACGTCCTTGATCTTGAGCTCGGCCTTGGCCTTCTCGGGAAGCTCCTTGGGCGTGTAACCGTCCCAGACGGTGATGTCCAAGGTCTGCTGCGACAGGTCCGCGTTGGGCTTGAGCTGGTCGGCCGCCGCCGGCGTCGCACCATCCGAGCTTGACGACGACCCACCCCCGCACGCCGCGACGGCAAGCGCGAGTCCGGCCGCCGCGGCGGCGGCCGGGAGACGACGGGTGAACCGGGTACGGGACACGGCCGCTACTCCTTCTGAAATTTGAGCTGTTTGAGGGGTCGCGCGACCTTACCGGACACAGCGGACCAGACCAGGAGTGTTGCAGCAGAAATCAACATGAGCAAGACTTTTGATGACATTGCTACCTGGAAGTTTGGTCCAGCTGTTGAATTGGGATTCAATAAGTCGTCGCTTGATCTCTCTCGGTGAGAGGCCCCTCACCGCGCGAAATCGGGGGCTCACAGCCGCGCTCCTGGCGCTGTTGGCGGACGACGTGCCGCCGCCCTTCGCCGTACGACGCTTCCGCCCGCTGCCCACCTTCTCGCACGGCCCTGGAGATCTCCACACTGGGGCCCCAGGTGAACGGGATTTCGGATCACACGTCGACCAGACGAACTACTCGGTGGTGGTCGGCGAGCGCGTCGTGGTCAAGTGGCTCACCCCGCCCGTCCCGCTCCCCCACCCCACTCCCGAGATCTTCGCGCACCTCGTTGATTCAGGATTCAACGACACAGCGCCTCCTTACGCGGCGCTGACAGGCGTGTTGGGGGGCCGCGAGCACCTCCTGGCCTTGATCACCGGCTACCTGCCGGAGGCCAGGGACGGCTGGGAGTGGTGCGTCGACGAGGCCGCGACCGGCTCCACCGCCTTCGCCACCGAACTCGGCCGCCTCACCGCCGACCTCCACCTCGCCCTCTCCACCTTCCCGATCACGAGCACGACCGGCGGTGCGGCGAGCGGCAGCACGGCGGCCAGGGCGTACGAGGCGCTGGCCGAGGCGCTGGCGCTGACCGGCGGCGACGACGGCGAGTGGCTGGCCACCAGGGCGGACACCATGCGCCAGGAGCTGAAGGTCCTGGAGAGGCCCATCGCCACCCCGCGGATCCGCATCCACGGCGACCTCCACGTGGGCCAGATCCTCCAGTGGCGGGACGGCTACGCCGTCATCGACTTCGACGGCAACCCCACGGTCACCGGCGCCGGCCTCCACCAGCCGGCCGCCCGCGACATCGCCCAGCTCACCACCAGCCTCGACCACGTGGCCCAGGTGGCGATCAGGAGAAGATCCACCCCACCGGCCGACGCCACCCGATGGGCGGCCACGGCCCGCGACACCTTCCTGTCCGCCTACAAGTCCCGCCTGGCGGGCGGGAACAGGCCGGACCTGCTGGACGAAACCCTGCTCCGCCCGTTCGAGGTGGAGCAGGAGTGCCGCGAGCTGATCTACGCCGCCCGCCACCTCCCCCGCTGGCGCTACGCCCCCATGGGCGTCCTGCGCACCTGGTACGGAGAAGAACCTCGCAAGGAGAACATCGCGTGAATTCTGAGCTCTACCTCTCCGACCTGGAGTCCAAGCCGGAGCACCTGGCGGCCCTGGCCGACGCCCTCCGCGCCGGGGACCCGTTCCAGGAACTCCCGGCGCGGCGCATCGACCGGGTCCTGTTCCTCGGCATGGGCAGCTCCCGCTACGCCGCCGGCGTGGCCGCCCTGCGCCTGCGTACCGCCGGGGTGAACGCGCACGCCGAGTACGCCTCCGCCGCCGCGAGCCTGCCGAACGCGGAGGGCACCCTGGTCGTCCCGATCTCCGCCACCGGCACCAGCAGGGAGACCCTCGACGCCGTGGCCAGGTACGCGGGCGGCCCCGCCTACCTGGCGGCCCTCACCAACCAGCCCGCCTCCCCGCTGGCCGAGGCCGCCGACCTGGTGGCCGACCTGCGCGCGGGCGAGGAGCGCGGCGGTGTCGCGTGCCGGACGTTCCAGCACACGCTGGCCCTGCTGCTGGCCCTGGAGTCCAGGCTGACGGGTCGTACGACTGACCTGCCGGCCCTGCTCGAACGGGCCGCGAAGGCCTCGGCCGACCTGCTGGACCGCAGGGACGAGTGGCTCCCCCTGGCGATCGAGCTGCTCGACGGCCCGAACGGCGTCTACACGATCGCCCCCGCCGAGCGGCTGTCGTCGGCGGAGCAGTCGGCGCTGATGTTCCGCGAGGGCCCGCGCCGCCCGGCCGACGCGTGCGAGAGCGGCGACTGGTCGCACGTGGACGTGTACCTCACCAAGACGCTCGACTACCGCGCGCTGCTCTTCCCCGGCTCCCGCTACGACGACCAGGCCATGGACTGGGTACGTCAGCGCGGCTCGACGGTGATCACCGTGGGCCGCGAGGTGCGGGACGCGACGGCCGCGATCCGGTACGCGGGCGACGACGACCCGGACGTCGCCCTGCTCACGGAGACGCTGGTGGCGGAGCTGGTGGCCGCCTACTGGTGGTCGGGCCAGTAGGCGGCCCGGCGGTCAGTACGACCGCACGGTCAGCGCGTGCTCGACCAGCGTGATCAGGGTGTTCTTGACGGCCTGGCGCGCACGCGCGTCCGTGCGGACGATCGGCACGTGCGGTGAGAGCGTGAGCGCCTCCCGCACCTCGCTCTCGACGTGCGGGAACTCGCCGTCCCAGCCGTTCAGCCCGATCACGAACGGGATCCCGGAGTCCTCGAAGTAGTCGACGGCGGGGAAGCTGTCGGCCAGCCGCCGCGAGTCGACCAGCACCACGGCCCCGATGGCCCCGCGCACGATGTCGTCCCACATGAACCAGAACCGCTGCTGCCCCGGCGTGCCGAACAGGTAGAGGATCAGCTCCTGGTCGAGCGAGAGCCTGCCGAAGTCCATGGCCACGGTGGTGGTGGTCTTGCCGGGGGTGTGCCCGAGGTCGTCGATGCCGTGCGAGGCGTCGGTCATCACCGCCTCGGTGGTCAGCGGCATGATCTCGGAGACGGCGCCCACGAACGTGGTCTTCCCCACGCCGAAGCCGCCCGCCACGACGATCTTCGTGGAGGTGAGCCGGCTAGAGCCTGCGAAGTCCACTCAGCACCCTTTCGAGCAGTCCCCTGTCGGGCAGCCCCGCCTCCAGCTGCGGCTGGTACACCTTGACCAGCCCGTCCGCCTCCATGTCGGCGACCAGCACCCTCGCCACGCCGAGCGGCACGCTGAGCAGCGCGGAGATCTCCGCCACCGAGCGCACCTGCCGGCACAGCTCGCTGATCGCCCGGTACTCGCGCGCGTAGGTGGTGCCGAGCTGCGCCGAGGTGGCCGACGACACCAGGGCCTCCATGGCCAGCTCCGTACGCGGGGTGGTGCGGCCGCCGGTGACGGCGTACATGCGGACGAGCGAACTTCGCTCGGGCTCCTGCTCACCGTTGTGCCACGATGCCATGGTTCACTCCCCACTCACCACTGGCGCGTGGCGGAGAGCTCCGCCCGTACGGCAGGTGTGAGCACCTGCCCCGCGCGCTCCACCAGGATCGTCATCTGGTACGCGACCAGGCCCATGTCGCAGTCGGGCGCGGCCAGCACCGCGAGGCAGGACCCGTCGCTGATCGACATCACCAGCAGCAGGCCGCGCTCCATCTCGATGAGGGTCTGGGTGACCCCGCCGCCCTCGAAGACCCGCGCCGCTCCCCCGGTCAGGCTCACCAGGCCGGCCGCGATGGCGGCGAGCTGGTCGGCACGGTCCTTGGGGAACCCTCTGGAGTACGCCATGGGCAGGCCGTCGGCGGAGACGACCACGGCGTGCGCCACGCCGGGAACCTCCTCGACGAAGCCGCTGACCAGCCAGTTGACGTCCCTGGCGGCCTGGCTCAGCTCCTTCATGAGTCCTCCTCGAGCTCGGCACGTCCCTTGCGCACGCCCTGCTGGTAGCTGGCCAGCCTGCTGCGGAGACGGTCGGGTGACACCGGAGGCCCCGGAACGGGTGGCGGCGGCTGCGGGCTCGCGGTGCCCGGTACCAGATTCGCTCGCGGAGTGCGCTTGGGCAAGCCCGAGCTCGTGGTGCCGTTCCTGGCGGGCTCCGCCGTCGCGTCGGCGGCCTGCCAGGCCTGGTCGGACGGGGTGGTCCAGGCGGTGTCGCGGTGGTCGGCGGTGGGCGCGGGCTTGCTGAACCAGCTGCTCTCCTCGACCGAGGCGAAGATCGGCAGGTACTCGTCACCGGCGGGCGCGGGCTGCGGTCCCGGCGGAGCGGGGAACGACGTCCCGGACGCGGCCAGGTCGGGGAACGGCGGGCCGGACGTGGCCAGATCGGGGAACGACGGGCCCGGCGTGCCCCGGTCGCGGGGCAGGTCGGCGAGCGGCTGCTCGGTGGAGTGGCCGCGGGCCGAGCTGAACCAGGACGACGGCTCGGGCGCCGGCGGCACGGTGTCGAACGACGGGTGACCGGACCCTCCTCCGCCGGTGACGAAGGACGGATACCCACCGGGCTCGAAAGACGGCGGCCCCGATGGCGGCCCCGATGGCGGCCCTGACGGCACCCCCGACGGCGCACCCGAGGGCATCCCGGACATCGGCCGGAGCACGGAGCCCGGCCGCGGCACGTCCAGCGGCCCGTCCAGGTGCCCGTCCGAGGTTCCGTCCTGCGGCCCGTACGCGACCCCGCCGTTCTGCCGCGGCACCTGCACCCGCTGGCCCGCCCCCGGCACCGCGGTCAGCAACATCGGCGGGATCAGCACCATGGCGGTCAGCCCGCCGATGTCCTGCCGCCTGAGCTGCACCCGGATGTTGTGCCGCAGCGCCAGCCGCCCGACCACGAACAGCCCCATCCGCCGCGACACCGACACGTCCACGACGGGCGGGTTGGCCAGCCGCCAGTTGGCCTCGGCCAGCTCGTCCTGCGCCATGCCGATGCCGTGGTCGGTGACCGACAACATCAGGCTGCCGCCGTCGATCCGGCTGCTGGAGATGATCACCTTGGTGTCGCGGGAGGAGAACGACACGGCGTTCTCGACCAGCTCGGCCAGCAGGTGCACCACGTCGGTGACGGCCTGCCCGGCGATGGCGACGTCGGACTGGACCTGGATGCTGACCCGGTCGTAGCTCTCGACCTCGCCGAGCGCGGCCCGCACGATGTCCATCAGCTCGACCGGCTCGCTCCACTTGCGCGCCGCCTCCTGCCCGGCGAGGACCAGGAGGTTCTCGCTGTTGCGGCGCATGCGGGTGGCCAGGTGGTCGAGCTTGAACAGGTCACCGAGCCGGGTGTCGTCGCGCTCGCCCTTCTCCAGCTTCTCGATCAGCGTGAGCTGCCGCTCGACCAGCGTCTGGCTGCGCCTGGACAGGTTGACGAACATGGCGTTGACGTTGGAGCGCAGCGTGGCCTCGTCGCCCGCCAGCCGTACGGCCTCGCGGTGCACCTCGTCGAAGGCGCGGGCGACCTCGCCCACCTCGTCCTTGGAGAAGATGCCGATGGGCGGCACCTCGGCGGTGACTTCGCCGTCGCGCGACTCCCGCAGGTGCTGCACGAACTCGGGCAGCCGGCGGCCCGCGATCTCCAGGGCCTCGCCGCGCAGGCGGCGCAGCGGCCGGACGAGCGACCTGGCCACGCCGGTGGTGATCAGCAGGATGGCGACGAGCAGCGCCACCACGGCGCCCGCGGTCAGGAACGCCCGCCCGCGCTCGTCCGCGCTGAGCGCCTCGCTGCGGGTCACGATGCCCTGGGCCTGGCGTTCCTCGACCTTGCGCATGGAGTCGACGACCACGTTCGCCGCGTCGAACCACTCCTTGGCGTCGTCCCTCCTGGCCTGGTCGAGGCCGCGCAGCGGCAGCCCCTTGGTGGCTCTGATCAGCACCAGCTCGCGCAGGAACAACATGCGGTCGGCGGATCTGCCGTTGACGGTCTCGTCGAAGAAGCGCCGCTCGTCCGCGGTGGCCTCGGCGGCGAAGCCCCTGCGCTCGGTGGCCTCCACGGACTGCTCGCCGAGGAAGCGCTTGAGCTGGTCCTGGTCGAAGGCGCCCTCGACGAGCACGACGGTGACCAGCGCCTGCTGGTAGGAGACGCTCTCCTTGGCGCGGGCGAGCCCGTCGAGCATGCTCGTCTGGCGGAACAGCTCGTCGTCCACGCTGCCCTTGACCAGCTCGTTGTGGACGGAGAGCAGGTCGCTGACCACGGTGGTGTAGAGCTCGACGGCCGGGCCGGGCAGCAGGTTGGCCTCCAGCGCCTGCTTGCGCAGGGCGGTGAGGTCGTCGAGGCGGTTGAGCAGGTTCTCGAGCTGGTCCGCGGTACGGCCGGCCGACTCGGTCATGAGCTGCCCGGCGATGCCGCGTACCGTCCTGGCCGTCAGGTCCACCTGGTCCATCTGGGCCTGCACCTCGGACAGCCCGTCGGCCGGCCGGTTGCGGGCGATGTACCAGGCGGTCTTGGCCCGCTCGCCGGAGACGAGGTGGGTGAGGCCGGCCAGCTCGGCGGAGAGCCGCGCGAACTGGTTCGTCCGCGCGTAGTCGGAGGCCGCGGACGTGGAGGCGAGCACCTGGATGCCGCCGAGCAGCACGGCCGCCGCGGTCGGCACCATGATCAGGGCGACGAGCCGCGCCCGGACACGCCAATTACGCAGCCGCCAGCGGCTCTCGCTGGCCTGCTTGACGCCCAGCTCTGTACTCACCGAACGCACCTCGCCCGAATCGGCGTATTTGAGGAGTCTGTGTCCTGGGGGGAAATCAGCAAGTGCCGGTTATTTGAACACATGCTATGGCTCGTGGCCAAGCGAACATAACGCGACAAAAGATGGTCCGCGTGACTCCTGAGGATAGAACCTGGCGCTCCATGCCGGAAGCATCCCAGGCACGAAATAAACCTTTGGCAGAATAAATGTCCACTTATGGGCGTTTAGCGCGTTCCAATCGGGTAACACGGTTGACGCTCCGCGATCTCTTGACAGTCACGACGTTGAGAATCCCGCTATTGGCGACATATGTTGAGCGACGTCAAACGAGGAGGCGAGTGTGGGAGTTTCTCCCGACAACGCGGCAATCACCGTTGCGGGCCTGTGGAAGATCTTCGGCTCGAAGGCACAGAAAGTGCTGGACAGCGAGGACAGACACCTCGATCCCGCCGCGCTGAGGGAGAAGACCGGCTGCACCGCCGCCGTCCGTGACGTCAGCTTCGAGGTACGCCCCGGCGAGGTCTTCGTCGTCATGGGCCTGTCCGGCAGCGGCAAGTCCACCCTCGTCCGCTGCCTGACCAGGCTGATCGAGCCGAGCGCCGGCGAGATCAGGATCGGCGGCGAGGACATCAGGGCCGCCTCCCCCGACCGCCTCCGCGAGATCCGCCGCCACCAGGTCAGCATGGTCTTCCAGCACTTCGGCCTGCTGCCGCACCGCAAGGTGATCGACAACGTCGCGTACGGGCTGGAGATCCAGGGCACCGCCAGGCAGGCCAGGCACGCGCGGGCGGCGGAGATCCTCACGCTCGTCGGCCTCGACGGCTACGCCGACGCCTACCCCGACCAGCTCTCCGGCGGCATGCAGCAGCGGGTGGGCCTGGCCAGGGCACTGGCCGTGGAGCCCGAGGTGATGCTGTTCGACGAGCCGTTCAGCGCGCTCGACCCGCTGATCAGGCGCGACATGCAGGCCGAGGTCATCCGGCTGCACCGGGAAGTCGGCAAGACGATGGTGTTCATCACGCACGACCTGTCCGAGGCGCTCAAGCTGGGCGAACGCATCGCGATCATGCGGGGCGGCTCGATCGTGCAGCTCGGCACGGCCGAGGAGCTGGTGGGCGCGCCGGCCGACGACTACGTGGCCGACTTCGTACGCGACGTGCCCAGGAGCCACGTGCTGACCCTGCGCTGGATCAGCCGCGACCCCGAGCCGGACGAGCCGCTCGACGGGCCCTCCTTACCGGCCACCACCGTGATCAAGGACGCCATCGGGGTGGCCTCCTCCTCGTCCCGGCCGATCAGGGTCGTGGACGGCGACGAGCTGGTGGGCGTGGTGGACCGGGTGGACCTGCTCGCCTTCCTGTCGGGACAGGCCGCCGCATGAGCAGCACGGCCGTTCCGTCGCCCTCCCGGCTCGGGGGGTTGCCGAAGTGGGCGGCGCCGGCCGGGGTGGCGGTGCTGTTCGTGGCGGCGTACCTGGTCTTCCAGGGCACGGGGACGCTGCCGCACGACGACGAGGCGCCGCAGTTCCTGGCCGTGACGGAGCTGCGCGAGTGGATCGACGACCACCGCAACGACAACCCCCTCTTCCTGTACTTCCTCAACTACATCCGGCTCTTCGTGGGCTCGCTCTACGCCCTGTTCGAGACCGTCCTGTACGCGCTCGGCTGGCCCGGCATCACCGGCGTCATGGGCGCGCTGGCCTGGCTCGCGGGCGGCTGGCGGATCGCGCTGCTGGCGGTCGGCGGGGTGAGCGCGTTCGGCGTGCTGGGGCTGTGGGGGTCGAGCGTGGACACGCTGGCCCTGGTCGCGGTGGCGGTGCTGCTGTCGCTGGCGATCGGGATCCCGGTCGGCGTCTGGGCCGGGCTCTCCACCCGCGTGCGCCGCACGATCACCCCGGTGCTGGACGTCATGCAGATCATGCCGACGTTCGCGTACCTGGCGCCGCTCGCCCTGTTCTTCCACATCGGGGCGCCCGCCGGGGCCATCGCGACGATGATCTACTCGATCCCGCCCGCCATCCGCATCACGGCCCTGGCCATCTCCGAGGTATCGCCCACGGCGGTCGAGGCGTCCGCCTCGCTGGGCGCCACGCGGCGGCAGACGCTGTTCAAGGTCTACCTGCCGCTGGCCAGGTCCACGATGGCGCTGGCGATCAACCAGACGATCATGATGGCGCTGTCCATGGTCGTCATCGCGAACCTCATCTCGGCGCCCGGGCTGGGCGGCGACATCATCCGCGGCCTGTCCAGGGCCCAGGTCGGCATCATGCTGCCGGCCGGCATCGCCGTCGTGATCATGGCGGTGGTGCTCGACCGGATGATGATGGCGGTGGCGCGCCGCGACCCGCACGCCAGGCTCGGGCGGGCCGACCTCGCCGGAGCGGGCGTGCTGGCCGTCGCCGGGCTGGCGCTCATCCCCGTCCTGCCCAGGGTGTGGCCGGAGAACCTCACGGTCAACCTGGTCGCCGAGGTCAACGACGCCGTGCGGTGGGCCGAGGACAACTGGTTCACGGTGACCTCGTGGATCAAGGACACGACCTCCCACCTCCTGCTCAACCCCCTGGAGTCGCTGCTCACCTCGGCGCCGTGGTGGCTGGTCGCGCTGGCCGTGCTGACCGTCGCCTGGTGGGTCAGCGGCGTGCGTCCCGCGCTCACCGCGCTGGCCTGCCTGCTGGCGATCGCGCTGCTCGGCGTGTGGGAGCACACCATGCAGACGATGACCACGGTCGCCGTCGCGGTGCTCGTCACGCTCGTCATCGGCCTGCTGCTCGGCGTGGCAGCGGCCCGCTCGCCGCGGTACTCGGCCGTC
Organism: Nonomuraea rubra; assembly: GCF_014207985.1. Taxonomy (NCBI): domain Bacteria; kingdom Bacillati; phylum Actinomycetota; class Actinomycetes; order Streptosporangiales; family Streptosporangiaceae; genus Nonomuraea; species Nonomuraea rubra. Next base: position 10,489,435 of record NZ_JACHMI010000001.1, read on the forward strand.
CAGCGGCCCCTGCTCGACGCCGCGCAGACCATGCCGGCGTTCGTGTACCTGCTGCCCGCGCTGGCGCTGTTCGAGACGACCAGGTTCACCGCGATCTTCGCCTCCGTCATCTACGCGGTGCCGCCGGTGGTCCGCCTGGTCGAGGACGGCATCAAGGGCGTGCCCGCCACGGTCGTGGAGGCGGCCGTCTCCGCCGGCTCCACCCCCGGCCAGCTCCTGTGGAAGGTGCAGCTCCCGATGGCCAGGCGGGCCATCCTGCTGGCGGCCAACCAGGGCATCGTGATGACGCTGGCCATGGTGGTCGTCGGTGGCCTGGTCGGGGCGGGGGCCCTCGGCTACGACGTGGTCTCGGGGTTCTCCCAGCGCACCGACTTCGGCATGGGCTTCGTCGCGGGCGTCGCGACCGTGCTCCTCGGAGTCATGCTCGACCGCATCACGCAGGGCGCCGACAGGCGTCCTTCCCCCCGAAAGAGGAAGTTCACATGAAGATTCGCCTGCTCGCAGGCCTCGTCGTCGTGGGCCTGGCCGCCGTGGGCTGCGGCGGAGCCACGGTCGACACCAGCACCTCCGGCACCTCCGCCCCCGCGGCCGGGTCCACCGCCTCCGCGTCGGGCTCCGCCGGCACCGTGAAGATCGCGATCAACCCCTGGGTGGGGTACGAGGCCAGCGCCAACGTCGTGGCGTACCTGCTGAAGAACGAGCTCGGCTACACCGTCGAGCTGCCCGAGATCAAGGAGCAGCTCGCCTGGGAGGGCTTCGAGACCGGCGACGTGGACGTCATCATCGAGAATTGGGGTCACCCCGACCTGAAGAAGCAGTTCATCGACGAGAAGAAGACCGCGCAGGTGGCGGGCTCCACCGGCAACAAGGGCGTCATCGGCTGGTACATCCCCAAGTGGATGGCCGACGAGCACCCCGACATCACCGACTACAAGAACCTCAACAAGTACGCCGACCTGTTCAAGACCTCCGAGTCGGGTGACAAGGGGCAACTCCTGTTCGGCGACCCGTCGTACGTCAGCAACGAGGAAGCCCTGATCAAGAACCTCAAGCTGAACTACAAGGTCGTCGTCGGCGGCAGCGAGGCGGCCCTGATCAAGGGCGCCCAGCAGGCGCAGGAGCAGAAGAAGGCGCTGCTGTTCTACTTCTGGGACCCGCACTGGCTGTTCAGCAAGACCGACCTGGTCCGGGTCAAGCTGCCCGCCTACACCGAGGGCTGCGACGCCGACCCCAAGAAGGTGGCCTGCGACTACCCGGAGATGGACCTCGACAAGATCGTGAGCACGAAGTTCGCGCAGACCGGCGGCAAGGCGTACGAGCTGGTCAAGAACTTCAACTGGACCAACGAGGACCAGAACGCCGTCGCCGACGACATGACCAACAACGGCATGACCGGCGAGGAGGCCGCCAAGAAGTGGGTGGAGGCCAACACCGCCAAGTGGCAGGCCTGGATCCCCAAGTGATTCCCTCCGGACCGCGGCCCCGCCCGGCGGGGCCGCGCACCAAGTCGCTCGCGGGGATGCTCGTCGTGAGCCTGCTCCTGGCGGCCTGCTCCAGCGGCGAGCCGGAGTCCACGGCCCAGGCCAAGGGCACGGTCAACATCGACATCCACGCCTGGGTCGGGTACGAGGCCCAGGCCGCCGTGCTGGCGTACCTGCTGGAGCACGAGCTGGGTTACAAGGTCAACAAGCGGGCCGTGAAAGAGGACCAGTCCTGGCGGGATTTCGAGTCCGGCAAGGTCGATGTGATCGTCGAAAGCTGGGGTCACAACGACTGGAAGAAGGAGTACATCGAAGAGAAGAAGGTGGCCCTGTCGGCCGGGCTCACCGGCAACAAAGGGGTGATCGGCTGGTACGTCCCCGAGTGGATGGCCAAAAAGTACCCCGACATTACGGACTACCGAAACCTCAATAAGTACGCCCCCCTCTTCCGGACCGAAAAAACCGGAAATGCCGGACAAGTGCTGGACGGGGATCCGACATTCGTGACGAATGACGAGGCTCTCGTCAAGAACCTCAAGCTCAATTACAAGGTCGTCTACTCGGGCAGCGAGGCCGCGCTGATCAAGGCGGCCCAGGCGGCGACGAAGAATCGGACACCGCTGCTCATGTATTTCTACGAGCCGCAATGGCTGTTCACCAAGGTCAAACTCGTCAAGGTCGCGCTCCCGGCCTACGCCGTGGGCTGCGACGACGACCCGGCCGCGGTGGCCTGCGACTACCCGCCGTACCTGCTGGACAAGATCGTCAGCCGGCGGTTCGCGGAGCGGGGCGGGCAGGCGTACGAGCTGGTGCGCAACTTCAACTGGACCAACGACGACCAGAACGCCGTGGCCAGCGACATGATCAACGAGAAGATGAGCGCCGAGGACGCCGCCCAGCGGTGGGTGGAAGAGAACAAGATCGTGTGGAAGGACTGGATCCCCCGTTGAGGTTCGACTTCGTCATCGTGGGCGGCGGCTCGGCCGGCTGTGCCCTGGCCAACCGGCTGAGCGCCGACCCTTCGACGTCGGTGCTGGTGCTGGAGGCGGGGCGGCCCGACTACCTGTGGGACGTGTTCATCCACATGCCGGCGGCGCTGATGTTCCCGATCGGCAGCCGGTTCTACGACTGGAAGTACGAGTCGGAGCCCGAGCCGCACATGGACGGCCGGCGCGTCTACCACGCCCGCGGCAAGGTCCTCGGCGGCTCCAGCAGCATCAACGGCATGATCTTCCAGCGCGGCAACCCCCTCGACTACGAGCGCTGGGCCGCCGATCCCGGCATGAAGCACTGGGACTACGCGCACTGCCTGCCGTACTTCAAGCGCATGGAGAACTGCCTGGCCGAGCCCGGCACGGACTTCCGCGGCGGCGAGGGGCCGCTCAAGCTGGAGCGCGGGCCCGCGCGCGGCCCGCTGTTCGAGGCGTTCTTCGAGGCGGTCCAGCAGGCCGGGCACCCGCTGACCGACGACGTCAACGGCTACCGCCAGGAGGGCTTCGCCGCCTTCGACCGCACCATCCACCGCGGCCGCCGTCTCAGCGCCGCCCGCGCCTACCTCCACCCCGTACGCCACCGTCCCAACCTCAAGGTCAGGACCCGCGCCTTCGTGGAGAAGGTGCTCTTCGAGGGCTCCCGGGCGGTCGGCGTGATGTGCGACGGCCGGCGCATCGACGCCAGGGAGGTCATCCTCTGCGGCGGCGCCATCAACACCCCGCAGCTCCTCCAGCTCTCCGGCGTGGGCCCGCGCGCGCTGCTGGAGCCCCTGGGCATCGACGTCGTGCACGACCTGCCGGGCGTCGGCGAGAACCTCCAGGACCATCTGGAGGTCTACGTCCAGCACGCCTGCACGCAGCCGGTCTCCCAGCAGCCCTCCCTGGCGATGTGGCGCCGCCCCTTCATCGGCGCGAACTGGCTCTTCCTGCGCCGCGGCCCCGGGGCCACCAACCACTTCGAGGCCGGGGGCTTCATCCGCTCGAACGACGACGTGGCGTACCCGAACCTGATGTTCCACTTCCTGCCGATCGCCGTCCGCTACGACGGCTCCGCCCCGGCGGGCGGGCACGGCTACCAGGTGCACATCGGCCCGATGTACTCCGACGCCCGCGGCTCGGTCCGCATCACCTCCGCCGACCCGCGCCGCAAGCCCGCGCTCCGCTTCAACTACCTGTCCACCGAGCAGGACCGCCGCGAGTGGGTGGAGGCGATCAGGCACGCCAGGCGGATCCTGTCGCAGCCGGCCTGGGCCGGGCTGGACGGCGGCGAGATCTCCCCCGGCCCGTCGGTCCAGACGGACGAGGAGATCCTGGCCTGGGTCGCCAGGGACGGCGAGACCGCACTCCACCCGTCGTGCACCTGCCGGATGGGCACCGGTGAGACGGCGGTGGTGGACCCGGACACGATGCGCGTGCACGGCCTCGACGGGCTGCGGGTGGTGGACGCCTCGGCGATGCCGTACGTGACGAACGGCAACATCTACGCCCCGGTCATGATGCTCGCGGAGAAGGCCGCCGACCTGATCCTCGGCAACACCCCACTGCCGCCCGAGCCGGTGGAGTTCTACCGGCACGGGTGACGTCAGCCCTCGCCGCGCCGGCGGTTCACCAGGGCCTCGATGCCGTCGAGCACGCGTTGCAGGCCGAACTCGAAGGCGTGCTCCGGGCTGTAGGCGGCGTTGAGCTCCTCGCCCGCCGCCTGCCCGACCCGGGAGGCCGTGGGGTAGCGGCTGGCGTCGGCGATGCGGCTGAGGAAGGGCGCGTGCGCGGCCCACCACTGCTCGTCGCTGATCCCCGTCATGCGCTCCGCCTGCGCGGCCTCCACCGCGCCCCTGGCGGTGCCGTGCACGAAGCCGGTGATCAGCGTGATCACCGAGTCCATCTCCAGGTCCGACAGGCCGATGCCGTCGACCGCGCGCAGCTCGTAGTCGTACTTGGCCGTGACGTTGGGCCCGAGCACCGGCCGGTTGGCCGCCACCTGCAGCAGCCACGGATGGCGCAGGTAGAGCGCCCAGTTCTCCCTGGCGATCTGCTCCAGCCTGCCCCGCCAGCCGCCCGGCACGTCCTCCGGCCTGGCGGTCTCGCCGTAGACGGCGTCGAGCATCACGTCGAACAGCTCCGGCTTGCCCGGCACGTACGTGTAGAGCGACATCGTCCCCACCCCCAGCCGCTCGGCCACGCGGCGCATGGACAGCGCCTGCAACCCTTCGGCGTCGGCCACCTCGATGGCGGCGCGCACGATGCGGTCCACGCTCAGCTCCGGCTTGCCCTTGCGGCTGGTGCGCTCGCTGGTGCGCCAGAGCAGGGCCAGGCTGCGGGCGGGGTCGCCCTTCCCCGAATACTCAACTGTCACCCTCGTACGGTACACCGTACGGTTGCTATCTCGACTCGTATTCTGTACGGTACGGCGTACGATTCGAGAGGTGACACCATGACAGCGGTACTCGCGCAGGGACTGCGCAAGACGTACGGCGAGAAGGCGGCGCTCGACGGCGTCGATCTGGACGTGCGCCGCGGCACGGTCTGCGGCCTGCTCGGCCCCAACGGGGCGGGCAAGACGACGACCGTGCGCATCCTGACCACGCTGCTGCGGGCGTCGGGCGGGCGCGCGGAGGTGGCCGGGTTCGACGTGGCCACCCAGCCCCGCCAGGTACGCCGCACCATCGGCCTGGTCGGCCAGCACGCGGCGGTGGACGAGCTGCTGACAGGGCGGCAGAACCTGGAGCTGTTCGGCCGCCTCTACCACCTGAGCGCGGCCGAGGCCCGGGCGCGGGCGGGCGAGCTGCTGGAGCAGTTCGGCCTGGAGCACGAGGGGCCGGCCAAGGAGTACTCGGGAGGCATGCGCCGCCGGCTGGACCTGGCGGCCGGCCTGATCCTGGCGCCGCCCGTGCTCTTCCTCGACGAGCCGACGACGGGCCTCGACCCGCGCAGCCGGGCGGAGATCTGGCGCGCGGTGCGCGACCTGGTGTCCGGCGGCACCACGGTGCTGCTGACCACGCAGTACCTGGAGGAGGCCGACCAGCTCGCGGATCGCATCTCGGTGATCGACGCCGGCCGGGTGGTGGCCGAGGGCACCCCGGACGAGCTCAAGGCCAAGCTCGGCGGCGACCGGCTCGACGTGGTCGTCCACGACCCGGAGCTGCTGGCGCCGGCCGCGGAGATCATCGCCCGGGTGGCGTCCGGGCCCGCCGAGGTCGATCGCGACACCCGGCGCGCGAGCGCGCCGGTGAGCGAGCGCGTGCAGGCGCTCACGGAGGTCCTGGCCGCACTGGCGGCGGCCGGGATCGAAGCCGAGGACGTGGCGGTGCGCCGCCCGACCCTCGACGAAGTCTTCCTCGACCTGACCGATGCCGGAGGTGGCTCCAGATGACCGCGACGACCTACCGGGAAGGCCCGCTCACGCGGCTGCGCTGGGCGCTGGCGGACGGCTGGACGGTCGCCCGCCGCGACCTGATCCACTGGGCCAACCAGCCCATGACGGTGGTGTTCGGGATCGTCTTCCCCGTCATCATCACCCTCGCCTTCGGCTACCTGTTCGGCGGCGCGGTACGGGTGCCCGAGGGGGCGGACTACTTCGCCTTCCTCATGCCCGGCATGTACGGCATGACGATGCTGTTCGGCCTGAGCGCCACCATGGTCGCCGTCACCACCGACGCCTCCAAGGGCGTCACCGACCGCTTCCGCTCCATGCCCATGGCCCCGTCGGCAGTCCTGATCGGCCGCGCGATCGCCGACCTGCTCAACTCGATCCTGGTCCTGGCCGGCCTGCTGGCCTGCGGCCTGGCGGTCGGCTGGCGCCCGGCCACGCTCTCCGGCGCGCTCGGCGCGGTGGGGCTGCTGCTCCTCCTGCGCTTCTCCCTGCTGTGGGCCGGGATCTACCTGGGCCTGCTCACCAAGGATCCGGGAGGCGTGGTGGCGATCCAGACCCTGGAGTTCCCGATCGGCTTCCTCTCGAACGCCTTCGTCGCCCCCTCCTCCATGCCGGGCTGGCTCGGGGCGATCTCGGAGTGGAACCCGCTGTCGTCGACGGTGGCGGCGGCCAGGGAGCTGTTCGGGAACCCGGGGTGGGGCGGCGACTCGTGGGTGGCCCAGCACGCGGTGCTGATGGCGGTGGCGTGGCCGGTCGCGATCACGGTGGTGTTCTTCGTCCTCTCGGTACGGCTCTACCAGCGGCTGGACCGCTGAGCCCGAGCCGCCGGTTGACACCCCCGATACTTTGCTGCCTAAATTAGGTTTGCTTGCAAAGCAAACTCAATTTCAGGGGACAGTGAGTTGACGGACTTCAACCAGCAGGTGATCGAGGAGTTCCGGGCGAACGGCGGCAAGGTGGGCGGCATGTTCGAGGGCGCCCCGCTGGTGCTGCTGACCACCATGGGCGCGAGATCCGGCCACAGGCGCACCAACCCGGCCGTCTACCTGCGTGACGGCGAGCGCATCCTGGTCTTCGCCTCCAACGCGGGCGCCGACGCGCATCCGGCCTGGTACCACAACGTGCTCGCCCAGCCGAGGGTCACGGTCGAGCTCGGGAAGGAGACGTTCACGGCCAGGGCGGTGCCGCTGGAAGGGGAGGAACGCGACCGCATGTACGCCAGGCAGGCCGCCATCGATCCGGCCTTCGCCGCGTACCAGTCGCGGACCTCCCGCGTCATCCCCGTCGTCGCGCTCCACCCCGAGCAGGAGCGGCTGCGGGCGGTCGGGGCCGAGCTGGTCAGGATCCACGCCTACCTTCGGGGCGAGCTGGCCGCGCTGCGTGCCGGCGGAGCCGGCTCCGGTGAGGACCTGCGCACGCACTGCCTGGCCTTCTGCGAGACGCTGACCTTCCACCACACCGGGGAGGACCGGGTCGCGTTCCCGCACCTGGAGCGGCTGTTCCCCGAGCTGAAGGAGCCGCTGGAGCGGCTGCGCGCCGAGCACGTCGTGATCGCCCGGCTGTCCGCCGAGCTACGTGAGGCCCCCGACCCGGCGACGCTCGACCGCATCGCCGCGGAGCTGGAGGCCCACTTCGCCTACGAGGAGGAGCAGCTCGTGCCGGTGCTCGACTCCCTGGAGGAGGCGCCCTGGGCGGCGAGCTAGTGGACGGCGCTCGCGCGCAGGCGTACGACGTGCTCGACCAGCGAGATCAGCGTCGACTTGACCGACTCGCGGTTGCGGGCGTCCGTACGCACGATCGGCACCCCCGGCGACAGCGCGAGCGCCTCCCTGACCTCGTCGTCGGAGTGCGGGAACTGCCCGTCCCAGCCGTTCACCCCGATGACGAACGGCAGCTTGGCCTCTTCGAAGTAGTCGATGGCCGGGAAGCTGTCGGCCAGGCGGCGCGTGTCGAGCAGCACCACCGCGCCGATGGCTCCCCGCACCAGGTCGTCCCACATGAACCAGAACCGGTGCTGACCCGGCGTGCCGAAGAGGTACAGGATCAGGTCACGGTCGAGCGACAGCCGGCCGAAGTCCATGGCCACGGTCGTGGTCTGCTTGTTCGGGGTCAGACCGAGGTCGTCGATGCCCGCGGACGCGTCGGTCATGACCGCTTCCGTGGTGAGCGGGAGAATCTCGGACACCGCCCCCACGAACGTCGTCTTCCCGACGCCGAAGCCACCGGCGACGACGATCTTCGTCGACGTCAGACCGGCGCTAGAGCCTGCGTAGTCCACTGAGCACCCTTTCGAGCATGTTGAGGTCTGGCTGTCCCTGGCTGAGGCGTGGCTGGTGCAGGCGGACGAGCCCTTCGTCGGACATGTCCGCGACAAGCACCCTGGCCACGCCCAGCGGGACGCGGAGCAGGGCCGAGATCTCGGCGACCGACCGGAACGACCTGCAAAGCTGCATGATGGCCTCCTGCTCGGGGGTGAGCATGGCCATCTCGTCGTCCGGGATCGACATGGACGAGATCAACGTCTCCATCGCGAGGTGATAGCGCGGCTCGGATCTTCCGCCTGTCACCGCGTAAGGACGGAACAGGGGCTCTTCGTCCCCGGTTCCGTCAGCGCCGTACACGGCCCTCTCCCATCAGTTCCATCACATCACCGGGTCCTGGCGGCCTGCAGCTCCGCGCGCAGGGCCGGTGTGAGCGCCTGCCCCGCCCTGTCTACCAGCAACGTCATCTGATACGCCACCAGACCCATGTCACAATCCGGACCCGCCAAAACCGTCAGCACGGAGCCGTCGCTGATCGCCATGACCAGCAGGAGCCCGCGCTGCATCTCCACGACGGTCTGCGTCACCGCACCGCCCTCGAACACCCTGGACGCACCCACGGTCAGGCTCAGCAGACCCGCGGAGACCGCGGCGAGCTGGTCGGCCCTGTCCGGAGGGAAGCCCTCCGACGCGGCCAGGCAGAGCCCGTCCGCGGAGACGACGACGGCATGCGCGACTCCGGGCGTGTTGCGTACGAAGTCGGTGATCAGCCAGTCGAACCTGTGCGCCTCATGGCTAAGGGTTGTCACGCATCCTCCCCGGCGGGACGCTTACTCACTTCGTTCCTCCTGTCCACGTACTTCCTGGCGGCCCCGTCGGACACCCTGCTGATAGCTGGCCATCCTGCTGCGCATCCGGTCCGCTGAGACCGGGGGCGTCGGCGCCTGCCGCTGCGCCTGCTGCTGCTGCGCCTGCGCGGGCCGGCTCGCCGTGCCCGGCACCAGGTTGGCCTTGGGGGTCCGTTTGGGGAGCCCGGCGGCGGTGATGCCGCCGAGGCTGGGTTCGCTGGCTTTGGCCGCCGCCTGCCATCCGGCATCCGCGGCCGTTCGCCACGCTTCCTCCCCAGAGGGTACGGCTTGCGCGGGGCCGGACTCACCACCGGGCTCCTCCGTACCCGCCCGCTGCGGCCCGGCTTCGCCCTGTGGCCTGCGGAACCAGGCCGACTCCACCGAGGCGAAGATCGGCAGGAACTCCTCCTGCTCCTGCTCCAGGGGCGACACATCCACCGCCGGCGCAGGATCCGGCTGCCGTACGTTGTTCGTCGGGTAGGCCGGCGGCGGCGTCTGGAACGCGCCATTACCAGACGGGTAGGAGGGCGAGCTCGGGAACGAGGGGTAGGAACCGGTGTCCTGCGAGGCCGGCTGCCTGCGGTAGGAGCCGCCGTCGGTGTCCGCGGTGAAGCCGTCGATGCCCGCTCTGCCGGGGTCGGTGTGGAACGTCCCAGGGCGGGGCATGCCGGGCGTGCTGTCGTACGAGCGGGGCCCGCGCCTGGCGGGGCCGCCGTCGAGCGCGCCGCCGTTGAAGGATCCGCTGTTGAAGGCGCCGCTGCTCGGGAACGCCCCGGTGCCCTGGCCCGGCGTCCCTGGGCCCTGCGCCGGCGTGCCGCCGTCGAACGGGCCTGGCCCGCCGGAAGGCGGTCCCGCGTGCCGCGGCCTGCCGTTCTCTGGCGGTCCCTGCCTGGCAGAGCCCGCGTCGAAGGAGTCGAAGCTGGCGAACGACCGGAACGACCCGTTCTGCACGGGCGGCCCGAGCGGCGCCGCGGGCTGGCTGGGCACGGTGCCGCCGCCGAACGCGGGCCGCTGCGGCAGCGGCTGCTGCGTCCCGTCGGCGATCAGCGTGGGCGGCAGCAGCACCATGGCGATCAGACCGGCGCCCTCGCCCTTGCGCAGCTGCACCCGGATGCCGTGGCGCAGCGCCAGGCGGCCGACCACGAACAGGCCCATGCGCCGGGAGACCGACACGTCGACCACGGGCGGCTCGGCCAGGCGGCGGTTGGCCTCGGCCAGCTCGTCCTCGGTCATGCTGATGCCGGTGTCGCTGACCGACAGCAGCGCGCCGCCGCCCTCGATGAGCGCGCTGGTGACCGTGACCTGGGAGTTGCTCGGGGAGAACTGGATGGCGTTCTCGACCAGCTCGGCGACGAGGTGGACCAGGTCGTTGGCGCAGCTGCCGAGCACGGACGTGGCCCGGTGCACCTTGACCTGGACGCGCTCGTACCCTTCGACCTCCGACAGCGCGGCGCGTACGACGTCGACCAGCTTGGCCGGCTGGCTGCGCCGGCGGGTGGCCTCGTGGCCGGCCAGGACCAGCAGGTTCTCGGAGTTGCGGCGCATGCGGGTGGCCAGGTGGTCGAGCTTGAACAGGTCGGCCAGGCGGCCGCCGTCCTGCTCGCCCTTCTCCAGGCCGTCGATCAGCGAGATCTGCCGCTCGACCAGCGTCTGCGTGCGGCGCGAGAGGTTGACGAACATCGAGCTGATGTTGCTGCGCAGCTCGGCCTCCTCGCCCGCCAGGCGTACGGCCTGCCGGTGCACCTGGTCGAAGGCCCGGGCCACTTCACCGATCTCGTCGTTGCCCTCGACCTCGATGGGCGCCACGTCGCGGACGGTCGTGTCGCCGCTGACGCGGAGCTGGCGCACCACGTCGGGCAGCCGGAAGCCGGCCACCTCCAGCGCCTCGGTACGCAGCCGGCGCAGCGGGCCGACCATGGAGCGGGCGATGGCGACGGTCAGCAGCAGGACGACGATCAGCAGCGCCACGACCAGGGAGCCGGCGATGATCGCGCTGCGGGTCTCGGCGGAGCGCAGCTCCTGGCTGCGCAGGGCCACCCCGCCGGCCAGGCCCTTCTCGATGCCGTGCAGCACGTCGATGGCCGCCGTGTTCTCCTTGAACCAGTTCAGGCGCTCCGCTCTGGCGGAGATGAGGTTCTCCGTGATGCGGGCGCCCGGCGCCCTGCCGCTGACCAGCACGATCGCGCGGGCCTTGGTGAGCTGGACGTTGACGTACTCCTGCTTGGAGGTCAGCGCCTTGGACAGCTTCAGGCCCACCTCGACGCCGGCCTCGGCACCGACGGAGGCGATCTCGGCCTGCTGGCGCGCGTTGGAGGCGATGAACTGCTCGACGTCCTTGGCGTCCGCGCTGTTCGGGTTGTAGGAGTTCTGGATGAGCTGGACGCGCTGGCGCGACATCTCCTCCTTGGCCGACGCCAGCGCGCTCAGGCCGCGGAACAGGCCGACGATCTGGGAGTCGTCCGACAGGAGCGCGAGCTCGTCGTGCAGGTTGAGCAGGGTGTCGGTGAGGAAGTCGTACCGGATCGTCTCGACCTGGCCCTCGGTCCTGATCTTCGACAGGCGGCTCAGGTCGTACCTGGCCTGGGCGGCGGCCCTGACGACGCGCGGGCCGTAGGAGTCGTCCATGGCGTCGAGGTCGGTGCGTACGGTCTTGACCAGCGAGTCGACGGCGGCCTTGCGCTGCGTGTAGTCGGCGGCGAGCTCCTTGCGCATCGCGCGGTTGGCGCCGATCCAGCCTCCGGTGTCACGCTCCAGGCCCAGTGCCTGCACGAGATCGCGGATGCGGCCCGCCTGCTCCGCCGCGGTGGCGGTGCGGTCGTAGACGTCGATGCTCTGCACCGACTCCACCACTCGTGTTCCCCCGAGCACGACGGCGGCGATGGTGGGCACCAGGATGAGGGCTGTGAGCCGCCATCTCACGCGCCAGTTTCTCAGGCCGAGCCGCGACAGAGACCGCTTCCCGCGGTCCTGCCGCACGGCTGGGCCACTGCCCGAATTCCCCGTAGTCACCGCTCCCGCTACCCCTCAATCGTCCCGCCCGCAACGGGTCATAAGCCGTCCACAAGGTATCCGCAGCATCTGACTTAACAGGCATATCGGACACAATCGTTACAAACGTGACCGGTAGTTGTGTGCTGTTGGTTATCGCAGTGCGGCAAGGACTTGATCGCGGACTTGTGCCCTCTGCGCGTCGTCGCTGAGGGGGCGACCAGCGCGGTCCACAACGTAGAAGACGTCCACCGCCTCCGCGCCGAGAGTCTCTACGCGAGCGGCTCTCACGTCAAGACCACACTCGCCGAACGCCCGTCCGATCCGCCACAGAAGTCCCGGCCTGTCATGGGCCCTGACTTCCACCACGGTGGCCGTCGCGGAGGCGTCGTCGACCAGCGTCACCCGAGGTGGAGCCACCGGTACGCGGGGCGGCCGCACCGACCGGGTACGGCGGGCCAGCCGCTGTTCGATGTCAAGACGCCCAGCAAGGACGAGGCGCAGGTCGGACTCCAGCGTCGCGGGGTCCGGAGGCGACCCGTACTCGGGGATGACCGAGAACTCGATCACCGCCGTCGAACCGGCGGAGGCGGACGAGGCGGAGCGCACGACGAGCCGGTGCGCCGACAACACGCCGGCCGCGCTCCACAGCAGGCCCACCCGGTCGGGGGCGACGACCGTGACCGCTCCCCCGTTCACGCGCACGGCGCCGCCGCCGTGGCGGGCCAGCGCGGCCTGCTCGGACGAGAGCGTCGGCGGCTTGGGCGGCGGTGAGCCCGCCAGCACGGACCTGACCCGGCGCACGAGGTCGGCGACCAGGCCGGCCTTCCAGCTGTTCCAGGCCGCGGGGCCGGTCGCGTTGCCGTCGGCGACCGCCAGCGCGGCCAGCAGGTCGAGCACCTCGCGCGAGCCGACGGTCGCGGCGACCTTCTCGATCGTGACGGGGTCGTCGAGGTCCCTGCGCGTGGCGGTCTCGGGCAGCAGCAGGTGGTGGCGTACGACGGTGGCCAGCGTCTCGACGTCCTGCGGCGGCAGGCCGATCCGGGTGGCGATGTCGCGCACGACGACCTCGCCGGTCGCCGAATGGTCGCCCGGCCAGCCCTTGCCCACGTCGTGCAGCAGAGCTCCGATGAGCAGCAGGTCGGGGCGGGAGACCTCGCGGGTGTGGCTGGCGGCGTTCGCGGCGGCCTCGATCAGGTGGCGGTCGACCGTGAAGCGGTGGATCGGGTTGCGCTGCGGGCGGTGGCGCACCCGCTCCCAGTCAGGGAGCAGCTTGACAAGGATGCCCGCCTGGTCGAGCTCCTCCCACACGGGCACGGCGGCGCGCCCGGCGCCGAGGATCGACACCAGCGCGTCACGCGCCTCCTCCGGCCACGGCACCGGCATCGGAGGCGACTGAGCTGCGAGTACGGACACCGTGGCGGGCGCCAGCGGCAGCCCGGAGTCCGCCGCCGCGGCGGCGGCACGCAGCACCAGGACCGGGTCCTTGCGCGGGTTGACGCCACGGGCGAGCACCACCTCGCCGCCGTGCTCGACCACGCCGTCGGCCAGCGGGCGGCGGCCTCGTGGAGCCGGCCCTGACACCAGCCTGTCAACGGTGCGCCAGGTGGCGTCGAAGGCGTGGGAGATGGTCCGGCCGGCCTCGGCCAGCCTGCGCATCAGGGCCTCGGCGTCCAGCAGGCCGAGCAGCCCGGCCACCGCGTCCTGCTCCTGCAGCACCAGCCGGTCGGTGCCGCGGGCGGTGACGACGTGCAGCGCGTGCCGTACGTCCAGGATGAGCTCGTACGCCTCCCGCGCCCGGGGGCCCGGCGCCGAGGCGACCCAGGCGGCGGCCACGGCCTGCATCGCCTGCACGTCGCGGAGCCCGCCACGGCCGTCCCTGAGATCGGGCTCCAGGAGGAAGGCCAGCTCGCCACTGGTCTGGGCCCGCTTGTCGGCGGCCTCGCGCAGCTCGCCCAGCCTGCGCCGGGAGTCGGCGCGCCATTCGGCCAGCACCGCCTCCCTGGCCTTCCTGGTCAGGTCGGGGTCGCCGGCCACGTGCCTGGCCTGGATGAGGCCCAGCACGGCCTTGAGGTCCTGCCGGGCGACGGAGACCGCCTCGTCCACCGTGCGTACGGAGTGGTCGAGGCTGACCGCCGAGTCCCAGATCGGATACCAGATCCGGTCGGCGATCCTGGCCACGTCGGCCCGGCCGTTGTGGAGCAGCACCAGGTCGAGGTCGCTGCCGGGCGCCAGCTCTCCCCTGCCGAGGCTCCCGACGGCGACCAGTGAGACGTGGTCGCCGTCGGTCGCCGTGCGGAAGAGATCCTTGAGCCAGCGATCGGTGTCCGTGGTCCGCTCCTTGCGGGCCGCGGCGTACGAACGGGCCTCTCCCCTCACTGTTGCGCCCCCTTGCCGAGCTCCGCCAGGACACCGTTGTCCTGGCTTCGCCACGGATCCATGGAAACCCTGAGGAACTTCACCTGGACACCATCGGCCAGGCCCCTCACGTGTCTGATGGCCTCGCTCCGCGAGGACGTCCCCCTGTGATGGATGTCCTCGCTTCGCTGCGGATCCATCACAGGGCTTCCGGACCCCGTTCGCCGGTGCGGACCCGGATGACGGTGTCGACCGGCACCGACCAGACCTTGCCGTCACCGATCTTGCCGGTGTGCGCCGCCTTGACGATGACGTCGATCACGTCCTCGGTGTCATCCTCCTCGGCGAGGACCTCCAGCCGGACCTTCGGCACCAGGTCCACCTGGTACTCGGCGCCGCGGTAGACCTCGGTGTGGCCGCGCTGGCGGCCGTAGCCGCTCGCCTCGCTGACCGTCATGCCCTTGATGCCGAACTGTTCGAGTGCGGCCTTCACGTCATCGAGCTTGAAGGGCTTGATGATCGCCGTGATGAGCCTCATGCGTCCACCTTCTTGGGAGCCGTGGTGGTGGGACCGTTGGGGGAGCTCACGCCCGAGGCGTAAACGGTGCCGAGGTCGTAGCCGGTCTCGGCGTGCGTGGAGACGTCCACGCCGGTGACCTCGGCCTCCTGCGGGATGCGGAAGCCCATGGTCTTGTCGATGATCTTACCGATGACCCAGGACATCACGAAGGAGTAGCCGCCGACGGCGACCGGGCCGAGCACCTGGAGGCCGAGCTGGCTGATCTGCCCGCCCTCGATCAGGATGCCCTTGTTCTGGCCGGGCAGGAACGGGTAGGCCGCGACGAAGCCCAGCGCGACGGCGCCGATCACACCGCCGACCAGGTGCACGCCGACCACGTCGAGGGAGTCGTCGAAGCCCAGCTTGTACTTCATGCCCACGGCGTAGGCGCAGCCGACACCGGCGAGCAGGCCGATGACCACGGCGGCCCACGGGTCCACGAAACCACAGGCCGGGGTGATGGCGACCAGACCGGCCACCGCGCCGGAGGCGACGCCGAGCGTGGTCGCGTGACCGTCG
This sequence comes from Nonomuraea rubra, assembly GCF_014207985.1. NCBI lineage: Bacteria > Bacillati > Actinomycetota > Actinomycetes > Streptosporangiales > Streptosporangiaceae > Nonomuraea > Nonomuraea rubra. The sequence goes on from NZ_JACHMI010000001.1 coordinate 10,504,811, forward strand.
CGCAGCTTCTCCACCACGAGCCAGGCACCGGCGGCGACGGCCGTGGCGACCTGGGTGTTCATGAAGGCCAGGCCGGCGGTCTGGTCGGGGGCCAGCTCGGAGCCGGCGTTGAAGCCGAACCAGCCGAACCACAGCAGACCGGTGCCGAGCAGCACCAGGGTCAGGTTGTGCGGCCGCATGGGCTCCTTGCGCCAGCCCGTGCGCTTGCCCAGGACGAGCGCGAGCGCGAGGGCCGCGGCACCGGCGTTGATGTGCACGACCGTACCGCCGGCGAAGTCCTCGATGCCGAGCTGCGTCAGCCAGCCGCCGCCCCAGACCCAGTGGGCGACGGGGAAGTAGACCACCGTGGCCCAGACGAGCGAGAACAGCACCCACGCGCCGAACTTGGCCCGGTCGGCGATGGCGCCGCTGATCAGCGCGACGGTGATGATGGCGAACGTGAGCTGGAAGGCGGAGAACACCATGAGCGGGAAGTTGTCGGCGGCGGCGGCCTCGGCCGTCACGCTGCCGCCCTCGACGATCAGGCCCTCGTAGACGGCGTTGAAGACCCCGCTCAGACCGACGTAGTCGAGTCCTCCGATGATCTGGTTGATACCGCCGCCTTCGCCGGCCGTATCGAACGCGAGGGAGTAGCCGTAAAGGACCCAGGCGACCGTCACGACGATGATGGCGACGAACGACATCATCATCATGTTCAGAACGCTCTTGGCCCGGGTCATACCCCCGTAGAAGAACGCGAGGCCCGGAGTCATCAGCAGCACCAGGGCGGTGCATACCAGCATCCAGGCGGTAGTGCCGCTGTCGATCATCGAAGCGACCCTCCTTCTTACATGTGACGTGTGGCCACAGCGTGTTCTCCTGGGGTTTCGTGGCTCGACCAGGCGTGTTTCACATTCGTGAATCTCGCCGCACTGGTGTTTCGCGTTCGTTTCGGGCTACTCACAGGGCCGATTTCGGCTTTGCCAATCCGGACATGAGATACTTAGGCTTGCCTAACCTAAGCGATCAAGGAATACTCATGCGTCTCCGCCTGGCCATCGCCGCCATGCTCCCCGTGTTAGCGCTTACCGCGTGCGGGACTTCGACCACCGCCCAGGACGCCGGTCCCACCAGGACCGTCAAGCACGCCATGGGCGAGACCAAGGTGCCCATGACCCCGAAGCGCGTCGTCGTGCTCGACACGGACAAGCTCGACACGATGGTCACCCTCGGCCTCTCCCCCGTCGGCGCCGCCCAGGCCCAGGAGAACCAGACCTGGCCCGAGTACCTCGGCTCCGCCCTGGCGGACACCAAGCCGGTCGGTACGCTCCAGCAGCTCAACATCGAGGCCATCATGGCGCTCAAGCCCGACCTCATCCTGGGCTCCAAGTTCCGGCAGGCGGCGTTCTACGACAAGCTCGCCAAGATCGCCCCGACCGTGTTCACCGAGATGGTCGGCATCACCTGGAAGGAGAACTTCCTGCTCGACGCCGAGGCGCTGGGCAAGAAGGAGCAGGCACAGCAGCTCCTGTCCGGGTACGAGACGCGCGCCAAGGAGGTGGGCGCCAAGTTCTCGAAACTCCAGGTCAGCATCGTGCGTTTCATGCCGACCGAAATCCGCCTGTACGGCCCCGACTCGTTCAGCGGCATCGTCCTGGGCGACGCCGGCATCCCGAGGCCGGAGACGCAGCAGCTCGCGGACCAGGAGGACAAGCGCATGGCCAAGATCAGCCAGGAGAACATCGCCAAGGGTGACGGCGACGCGATCTTCTACACCGCGTACGGCGAGGCGGCGGCCAAGTCGCAGGCCGAGATCACGGCGGGTCCGCTGTGGAAGAACCTCGAGGCGGTCAAGGCGGAGCACGCCTTCAACGTGGACGACGAGATCTGGATGACCGGAATCGGCGTCACAGCGGCCGGCAAGATCCTCGACGACCTGGACAAGCACCTCACGCCGCTCGCCTGAACCGCACCTGGCCGGCTCGGCAGGACGGCTAGCCGAGCCGTACGGGGTCGCCCTTCCTGACGACCCCGGGCCGCAGGACCCGCGCGTACACCCCCGCGCAGGCCTGCGGCGCCAGGTCGAACACCGGCACCCGGTTGTGCCTGGCCACCGTCCGCAACGCGTCGGTGTCGCGATCCAGCGCCCCGTGCGCGAGCGTCGGCACCGCGCAACGCGGGCTGGCCACGATGACGTGCAGCACCACGTCCTCGCCGACGTGCAGCTCCCGTCCCACCCAGCCGTTCTCCACGAAGCCGTCCGGCTCCGTCGCGATCACCAGGTTCGGCCGGTAGCGGAGGGCCTCGACGTGCCCGCGCGGGCCGAGGGCGCCGATCCGCTCGACGGTGGAGGACGTGATCAGGTGGATCGGGGCGAAGTCGAAGAACGTGCCCTCGGGGGAGCCCGTCCCGAGCGTGGTGATGGTATGCGGCACCTCGGCCTCGATGCCCTCGGCCAGCACCTGCTCCGGCACCGACCGCTCCAGCTCGGCGCCCTCCGGCGGCACGTCGATCAGCCTGACCTCGCGGCCGAGCAGCTCCGACAGATCGGAGTCGCCGGGCGTGCGCGCGCCCTCGATGGTCAGCAGCCCGCGCCAGAGCCTGGGGTTCTTGGCACTGGCGATCTTTCCTGTCGCGACGTCGAGCACGGCCCGCGCCCGGTCCCCGGCCAGCCCGCGCTCGGTCACCAGGCTCTCGGCGACCTCTTCTCCCAGCATGGATTTGACCGGATAACGGCGCAGTGTCTCGACGTGCATGCCGCCGATCCTATGCCTGCCTATCCCTGGGCCCAGAACCTCCGGAGGTGAGGCACCAGCTCGCCGGCCCGCTCCTCCGGGAAGAACAGCCGCCCGCCCTCGATCTCCACGATCTCCCTGACGCCCGGGATCGTGTCGCGCAGCCAGCGCGCCCAGCTCAGGTCGAAGAACGTGTCACCCGTGCCCCACACCAGGAGCGTCGGCACGGTCAGCACGGTGAGCTGCGGCTCGATGGCGATCAGGTCCTTGGCGTCGATGGCGGCCAGCATGCGCTCGAACGCGCGCCCGCCGCCCGGCTTGCCGAGTATCGGCCTGAGGTACGCCTCCACCACCGCCTTCGGGTCGTCGATGCGCTCGTAGCCGTCGCCGAAGGCGGTCCCCGCCAGCAGTTCGGGCCGGTCGAGCAGGACCGCGGTGAGCTGGGCCAGCTCGCCCCTGGCGGCCAGCTCGACCGTGGGCCTGAACGCCTCGGGCGGGGTGTTGGTGTGCACGTCGCAGTTGGTGAGGGTGAGCGTGCGCAGGCGTTCGCGGTGCCGTACGGCGAAGATCTGGCACACCGCGCCGCCGGTGTCGTTGCCGACGAGGTCGATCTCGGTGAGGCCGAGGTGCTCGCAGAGCTCCTCGACGGCCTCGGCCAGCGCGGGGATCGACAGGTCGTCGCGCGGGTCGCTGCCGCCGTGCAGCGGCAGGTCGATGGCCACGCAGCGGCGCTCGTCGCGCAGCTCGCCGATGACGTGGCGCCACAGGTGGGAGCCGGTGCCCACGCCGTGCACGAACAGGGCGACCGGGCCCTCGCCCTGGTCCACGTAGCTGATGCCGTCCATGCGGTGGTCCCCCTTTTTTGCAAACCGACTGTCGGTCTATGAAATTACCGACCGATAGTCGGTTTGTCTAGAGTGGAACCATGAACCTCAAGGCGGAACGCGGCGCGGCCACCCGCGAAAGGGTCCTGACCATCGCCACGCGGCTGTTCGCCGAGCGCGGCTACGAGGACACCTCGATCGAGACGGTGCTGCAGGAGTCCGGGCTGAGCAGAGGGGCGCTCTACCACCACTACGCGGGCAAGGAAGCCCTGTTCGAGGCCGTGCTGGAGGCCACGGAGGCCGGGGTTGGCGCCAGGATCGTGCAGGCGGTCCGGGGGGCCGGGAGCCCGGAGGCGGCGCTGCGCATCGGCATCCGCACCTGGATCCGGCTCGCCGGCGACCCCGTCATCAGGCGCATCGTGCTCATCGACGCGCCCGCCGTGCTGGGCTGGGAGCGGTGGCGCGCGCTGGAGGAGCGTTACTCGTTCGGCATGCTGAAGTCGGCACTCGAGGCCACGAAGGCGGTGCCAGCCGCGTACGTGGACCTGCACGCGCACATGCTGCTGGCCGCGATCAACGAGAGCGCGCTGCTCGTGGCGCGGGGCGGCGACCACGCCACGGCGGAGGCGGCCGTCGAGGAGTTCCTGCGCCGCCTGCTACGCACCGACTGACCGGCCGCCCGGCTCGCCGGCTGACCGGGAGCGGCTGAGCGGCTGACGGGAGCGGCTGAGCGGCTAAGCGGCTGGGCGGCTGGGCGGCTGGGCGGCGAAACGAAAGACGGGCCGCCGCCGACACGCCACCTCCCCAGGTGTGTCGGCGACGGCCCGTCGGACAGGGACGTCAGGCGGCCGCGGTCGCCATCTTGCGCAGCCGCGCCAGCGCGTCGCGCTCGATCCGGCGGGCCCGGTCGCGGCCGATGCCGTACCGCTCGCCCACCTCGGTCAGCGTGTGCTCGCGCCCGTCCAGCAGCCCGTACCGCCACCGCAGCATCTCGCTGGTGGGCCCTTCCAGGCCGGTGAGCCACTGGTCGAGCCGCTCCCGCTCCAGGATGTCGATCGCCTGCTGCTCGGGGTCGGCCCAGGTCTCGTCGGCGATCATGTCGCCGAGCTCGGTCTCGTCCTCGTCGCCCACGCCGAGCTGGAGCGAGACCGGGTCGGAGGCCCAGCGCCGCAGCTCGCGTACCCGCTCGATCGGCAGGTCGAGGATCCCGGCGAGATCGTCGTCGGTGGGCTCGACGTCGAACTCCGCCAGCATGTCGCGCCGCACCCGCATCAGCCGGGTCATCTGCTCCCCGGCGTGCGTGGGCAGCCGCACCGGCCGGGCCTGCTCGTGAATGGCCCGCCCCACCGACTGCCTGATCCACCACGTGGCGTAGGTGGAGAACTTGTACCCCCGGCGGTAGTCGAACTTCTCCACCGCCCGGACCAGGCCCAGGTTCCCCTCCTGGACCAGGTCGATCAGCGGCATCCCCCGCCCCGAATATTTCCTGGCCACCGCCACCACGAGGCGCAGGTTGGCCTGAATGAACTCCTCCTTGGCCCGCTGGCCCGAGATGGCCAGGCGCTCCAGCTCCTCGTCGGCCGCGTCCCCGATCCGCGGCTCCGAGCCCCCGCTGTCGAGCAGCTGCTCGGCGAAGAGACCCGCCTCGATCCGCTTGGCGAGCTCCACCTCTTCCTCCGCCGTGAGCAGCGGGACCCGGCCGATCTCGGCCAGATACGTCCCCAGCAGATCGCGATCAGCGACGTGCTGCTCCTGCGTGCGACTCCCCGTAGGCCTTGCCATCCCCAGGCACCTCGTTCCGCAGCTGCGTTCTATACCCGGCCAACGTCCGGCCAGAAGCAAAGATTCCCTCAACAACTACGCCTGCGGGATGGTTCTGGATGTCCTCCTAAAGGAGGAGACCGCCGTGAAACACCTGGTGGACCAGGGGAACACCGGGCCGGTAAGCCAGATGTACATAGGAGGGGGCGTCGAGGACGACGAGGTCCGCGCGAGCTCCGCGCCGCAACCAGCCTACGTCCGTACGGCGCAGCGCGCGCGCCCCGCCGTACGTCGCCGCCCTGATCGCCTCCAGCGGCGTCATCCGCATCTCGCGCACGGCCAGCGCCACGCAGAACGCCATCGACGAGGTGAACGACGACCCCGGGTTGCAGTCGGTGGCCAGCGCCACGGTCACCCCGGCGTCGATCAGCCGCCGCGCGTCCGGGTACGGCGACCGGGTGGAGAACTCGGCCCCCGGCAGCAGCGTCGCCACCGTCCCCGACGAGGCCAGCGCGTCCACGTCGGCCGCGGTCAGATGGGTGCAGTGGTCGGCGGAGGCGGCGCCCAGCTCGCAGGCGATGCGCACCCCCGGCCCCTCGGTGAGCTGGCCGGCATGCACGCGCACCCCCAGCCCGGCCTTCAGCCCTGCCGACAGGATCTCCCGCGTCTGGTCCCCGTCGAACGCGCCCCGCTCGCAGAACACGTCCACCCACTTCGCGTACGGGGCGCACGCCTCCAGCATCTCCCCGGCCACGAGCCGCGCGTAGGAGTCGGCGTCCACGTCCGAGGGCACGACGTGCGCCCCCAGGAAGGTGGTCTCGTCGGTGAGCGTGGTGGCGATCTCCAGCGAGCGCCGCTCGTGCTCCACGGACAGGCCGTAACCGCTCTTGATCTCCACGGTGGTCGTGCCCTGCGCGCGCATCTCGCGTACCAGGGAGTAGGCGTGGGTGGCCAGCTCGGCCTCGCCGGCCTCGCGGGTGGCGGCGACGGTGGTCCTGATGCCGCCCCCGGTGTACGGCTCGCCGGACATGCGCGCCTGGAACTCGGCCGTACGGTCACCGGCGAAGATCAGGTGGGCATGGCTGTCCACGAAGCCGGGGATCACCGTCCGGCCCCCGGCGTCCACGCGCTCGTCGGCGGCGGGCGCCTCGGCGGCCGGGCCGCACCAGGCGACCAGGCCGTCCTCGATGACGAGCGCGGCGTCGGGGATCTCCTCCCGGGCGGGGTCGCCCGTGTAGAGCAGCCCGATCCTGTCGATCAGCGTGGTGGTGGTCATCTCAGCTCCTCGATCGCCTCGGTCAGCAGGGCGGCCACGTCGCCCAGCACGTGCCTGCCCTGCGCGACCACCCGCCGCCCGCCGGACACCACGGAGTGCACGTCGGCCGCCGTCGCCGCGAACACCACGGCCTCCAGCCCGGACGCGCCCGCCGTGCGTACGGAGTCGAGCCGTACCGACACCAGGTCGGCCCAGGCGCCGGGCACGAGCAGGCCGGCGTCGGGGAAGCCGAGCGAGGTGTGGCCCTCGCCCGTGGCGGCGGCGAGCAGGTCGGCGGCGGGCCAGTGGCCGCGCTTGCTGCTGGCCAGCCGCTCGTTCAGCTCCATGCCCCTGGCCTCCTCGAACAGGTCGATCACGGCGTGGCTGTCGGAGCCCAGCGTGATGCGCGCGCCCCTGTCGGCGGCGGCCCTGGCGGGGCCGATGCCGTCGGCGAGGTCGCGTTCGGTGGTGGGGCACATGCACAGGTAGGTGCCCGACTGCCCGAGCAGCTCGATGTCCACGTCGGTCAGGTGGGTGGCGTGCACGGCGGTCGAGCGCGGGCCGAGCGCCCCGCGCTCGTGCAGCACCTGGACGGGGGTGGCCGCGTACATCTCCACGCACGCCGTGTTCTCCGCCCGCTGCTCGGAGACGTGCACGTGCAGCGGCGCCGCGTGCCGGTGGGAGAACTCCGCCACGGCCGGCATCTGATCGGGCGGCACCGCCCGCACGGAGTGGATGGCGGCGCCGATCTCCACGTCGGGCTGCCCCTCGTAGGCCGCCGCCAGCATGTCGGCCCGGGCCGCCCAGCGCTCGGAGTCGCCGTCGCCGAAGCGGAGCTGCACGTCGGACAGGGGCACGCCGATGCCGCCCGAGAGGTAACAGGTGTCGAGGAGCGCGATGCGCAGGCCGGCGGCGCGGGCCGCGCTGATGAGGGCGTGCCCCATCGCGTTGGGATCGTCCGGGTACGGCCGCCCGCCCTGGTCGTGGTGCAGGTAGTGGAACTCGCCCACGCAGGTGATGCCGGCCAGCGCCATCTCGGCGTAGACCGCAGTGGCCAGCCGCTGGTAGGAGCGGGGGTCGAGGCGGGCGGCCACCTCGTACATGCGCTCGCGCCAGGTCCAGAAGTCGCCCTGGCCGCGCTGGGTGGTGCCGCGCAGCGCGCGGTGGAAGGCGTGGGAGTGGGCGTTGGCCAGGCCGGGGATCGTCAGCCCCGGCAGGCGCTCCGCCGACCCCGGCGGGCCCTGCTCGATGCGGCTGATCCTGGTGCCGTCGATCTCGACGAGCACGTCGTCGGCGACCCCGTCGGGCAGCCATGCCCGCTCGCACCAGTAGGTCAGCGACACAGCTCCTCCAGCACGTCCGCGAGTGCCACGACTCCCGCCTCGCAGTCTGCCCGTTCGGCGTGCTCGCCGGGTGAATGGGAGACGCCGGTGGGGTTCCTGACGAACAACATCGCGCTCGGTACGCCTGCCGCGGCGAGGATCCCGGCGTCGTGACCGGCGCCCGTGGGCAGGATCGGCGCGGGCGTGTCGCCCCCGGCCGCCCTGGCGATCCGGTCCCTGAGCGCCGGGTCGAAGGTGACGACCGGGGTCCACGACTCCTCGCGGACCTGTGCCCCCTCGGAGAGCTCGGCCACCAGGGCGCGCACGGCCTCCTCGTCGGCGCCGCGCGCGTCCAGCCAGGCCGCGACCTCGCCGGGGATGGCGTTCGCGTTGCCGGGCGAGACGCGGACCTTGCCGACCGTGGCCACCACCCCGCGCCGCTCGGCCGCCTCGCGCGCGGCCAGCACCATGCGGGCCAGCGGCAACATCGGGTCGTCCCTGTCGGCCAGCCTGGTGGTGCCCGCGTGGTCGGCCCGCCCGTGGAAATCGAACCGCCACCGCCCGTGCGGCCAGATGGCGCCGGCCACGCCCACGGAACGGCCCTCGCCGACGAGCCCGCGGCCCTGCTCCACGTGCAGCTCGACGAACGTGCCGACCGCGGCCAGCGTCCCGTCGTCCCGCCCGAGCCCGCCGGGCTCGCGCCCGGCCCGCTTCAGCACGTCGGCCAGGGTGTCGCCGTCGTCGTCGGTGAGCGCGAGCGCCCGCTCGGGCGGGAGCACCCCGGTGAGCAGCCGCGACCCGACGCACGGCACGCCGAACCTGGCGCCCTCCTCGTCGCTGAAGCAGGCCACGCCCACGGGGACGGACGGCGTCACGCCACGTTCGCGGAGCAGGTCGAGCGCGGCGAAGGCCGACACGACGCCGAGCGGGCCGTCGTACGCGCCGCCCTGCCGTACGGAGTCGAGGTGGCTGCCGGTGACGACGCCGGGGCGCTCCGGCGACGGGGTGCCCCACCAGGCCCACAGGTTGCCGTTGGGGTCCTCCCGCAGGGCGAGCCCGCGCCGCCCGGCCTCGCCCGCGAACCACTCGCGCAGCTCCAGGTCGGCCGCCGACCACGCGTCGCGTACGTAACCGCCGGTTTTCGGATCTCGTCCTATGTGCGCGAGTTGCTCAAGCATGGAGCCACTCTAGTGAATGGATCCATTCACTTCAGTTGACCGGCCCTCCCCTGGGGCGCAGCGTCAGCTCGGTGAGGTGCGCGTCGGGCCCGGCCGTGACGACGGCCAGCACGGCCCTGGCCACGGTCTCCGGCTTGAGGTACTTCTCGGGCTCGAACTCGCCGCCCTCGTACGCGCGCACGCCGCGCTGCATGTCGGTGGCTGTGCGGCCCGGGTAGACGGTGGTGACGCGGAGCGCGGGCTCCTCCAGCCGCAGCGCGTCGGCGAACGCCTTGAGCGCGAACTTGCTGGCCGCGTACGAGGCCCAGTCGGGGTTGGCCCGCTGGCCGGAGCCCGAGTTGATGCACACCACGTGCCCCCCGGCTGTGCGCAGCGCGGGCAGCAGCAGCCGGGTCAGCTCGGCGACCGCGACGACGTTGACCTCCATGGTCCGCAGCCACACCTCGGCGGGCGTGTCGGCGATGCGGCCCAGCACGCTGACGCCGGCGCTGTGCACGAGGACGTCGAGCCGTCCGACGTCCTCGACGTCGGCCGCGGTGACCCGGGTCAGCTCCACCGGCCAGGGCCGGGAGCCGGGCAGCTCGGCGGACAGCGCGGCCAGCGCCGCCTCGTCACGTCCGCCGAGCAGGACGTCGTGGGTCGGGGCCAGGGCCCTGGCGACGGCCGCGCCGACACCCCTAGAGGCGCCTGTGACCAGCGCCTTCGGTCGATCAGTCATGGGAGGCAGCTTATTGAAGCTCGCCGGGCTGGAAGGTGCCGGTCTCCTCGGTCATCCGCTCGTACTCGTCGAGCCTGGCCTGGGTGCGCAGCGGCGCGGCGTCGGCCATGGCCTCCACCAGGGCCATGGCCAGCGCCAGCGGCGCCGCGTGCGAGTCGAACACGAGCCGGTCGCCCACGGGCGCGTCCAGCACGATCTCGGCGGGGAAGTCGGGCCTGTCGGTGATGGCGGCCACCCGGAGCCCGAGCTTCTCCGCGTACTCCAGGCCGTGCAGCGCCTCCACCGGGTAACGCGGCAAAACCACGGCCACCACCCACTCCGCCCCGGCCCTGCGGGCCGCGTGCAGCCCGTCGACCAGCTCGGAGCCGCCGTGGGTGAGCAGCCGCACGTCGGGGTGGATGCGGCGGGCGTAGTACGCGAACGTGGTGGCCAGCCCGCACGAGACGCGCAGCCCGAGCACGGGCAGCGGCTCGGTGGCGGCGAGCTGCTCGCCCAGCTCCTTGAGCGGGAACGCCGCCAGCCGCTCCCTGACCAGGGCGAGATTGCGGATCTCGCAGTCGATCGCACCGCGCAGCAGGCTCTCCTGCGGCGCCTCGACCCCGCCCCCCAGCACCAGCGGCCGCAGCGCCTGCCGCAGCTCCGGGTAGCCGGCGAAGCCCAGCACCATGGCGAACCTGGTCACGGACGGCTGGCTGACGCCGGCCCGCTCCGCCAGCTCCACGCTGGACAGGAAGATCGCCTCGTCCAGGTGCTCGCTGAGATAGTGCGCGATCCTCCGCTGTACGGGCGACAGCCTCCGGCCATCCAGGAGCACGTCCAGCCCGCCGTGATATCCGTCCGCCACGCCACCTCCAACGCCGCAGACCCGGCATTCTCATCCCGTTACAGAGTCACGACTCCCGCATCGGAATACGTACGCCCTTGCCGTCGGCCACCCTCGCGGCCTCCTCGTAACCCGCGTCCACGTGGCGCATCACGCCGGTGCCCGGGTCGTTGGTGAGCACGCGGTTGAGCTTCTCGCGGGCCAGCGCGGTGCCGTCGGCCACCGTGACCTGGCCGGCGTGGATGGAACGGCCGATGCCGACGCCGCCGCCGTGGTGGATGGAGACCCAGGCGGCGCCGGAGGCGGTGTTGAGCATGGCGTTGAGCAGCGGCCAGTCGGCGATCGCGTCGGAGCCGTCGGCCATGGACTCCGTCTCGCGGTAGGGGGAGGCGACGGAGCCGCTGTCGAGGTGGTCGCGGCCGATCACGATCGGCGCCTGGAGCTCGCCGGAGGCCACCATGTCGTTGAACCGCTCGCCGGCGACGTCGCGCTCGCCGTAGCCGAGCCAGCAGATGCGCGCGGGCAGGCCCTGGAAGTGCACCTTCTCCCCGGCCTTGGTGATCCACCTGGCCAGCGCCTCGTTCTCGGGGAACAGCTCCAGGATGGCCCGGTCGGTGGCGGCGATGTCGGCCGGGTCGCCGCTCAGCGCGGCCCACCGGAACGGGCCCTTGCCGGCGCAGAACAGCGGCCTGATGTAGGCGGGCACGAAGCCGGGGAAGTCGAAGGCGCGCGCGTAGCCGGCCAGCTTGGCCTCGCCCCTGATGGAGTTGCCGTAGTCGAACACCTCCGCCCCGGCGTCCTTGAAGCCCACCATGGCCTCGACGTGCCTGGCCATCGAGGCGCGGGCCCGCTCGGTGAAGCCGGCCGGGTCCTTGTCGCGCTCCGCGGCCATGTCCTCGAAGGCCACGCCGAGCGGCAGGTACATCAGCGGGTCGTGGGCGGAGGTCTGGTCGGTGACGATGTCGATCTCGGCGCCGCGGGCCAGCAGGTCGGGCACGGCCTCGGCGGCGTTGCCGACGACGCCGATCGACAGCGGCCTGCGGGCGTCGCGGGCCTCGTACGCCAGCCGCAGCGCCTCGTCCAGCGAGGCCGCCTCGACGTCGAGGTAGCGGTGCTCGATGCGGCGGGAGACGGAGCGCGGGTCGCAGTCGACGCAGATGGCCACGCCGCCGTTCATCGTGATGGCCAGGGGCTGGGCGCCGCCCATGCCGCCCAGCCCGGCGGTGAGCGTGATCGTCCCGGCCAGCGACCCCCCGAAACGCTTCTCCGCGACCGCGGCGAACGTCTCGTAGGTGCCCTGGAGGATGCCCTGGGTGCCGATGTAGATCCACGAGCCCGCGGTCATCTGGCCGTACATGGTGAGCCCGGCCGCCTCCAGCCGCCGGAACTCCTCCCAGTTCGCCCAGTCGGGCACCAGGTTGGAGTTGGCGATGAGCACCCGGGGCGCCCACTCGTGGGTGCGGAACACGCCCACGGGGCGCCCCGACTGCACCAGCAGCGTCTCGTCGCCCTCCAGCGTGGTCAGCGTCCTGACCAGCGCGTCGAACGACGCCCAGTCACGCGCCGCCCGGCCCGAGCCGCCGTACACGACGAGCTGCTCGGGATGCTCGGCCACCTCGGGGTCCAGGTTGTTCTGGAGCATGCGCAGCGCGGCCTCCTGCGGCCAGCCCTTCGCGGTGATCGTGGTGCCTCGCGGGGCGCGGACTGTCCTGCTCATGGTGGTGGTCCCTTCGTGAATGAACCCATTCACGAAGAGACTAACCCGGAATACCGGATCCGAAGTCAGCCGACCAGGAACTGGGTGGCCGCCAGCTCCCTGTAGAGCTCGTCCTCGCCCACCAGGTCGTCGTGCGTGCCCACGGCCCGTACGCCGCCCGCCTCCATGACCACGATCCGGTCGGCGTTCGTCACCGTGGACAGGCGGTGCGCGATGACCAGCACCGTGGTCTCCTGCGCGACCTCGGCGATGACCTCGCGCAGGCGCAGCTCGTTGACCGCGTCGAGCTGCGAGGTGGCCTCGTCGAGCAGCAGCAGCCTGGGCTTGCGCAGCAGCGCCCTGGCGATCGCGACCCGCTGCCGCTCGCCGCCCGACAGCAGCACGCCCCGGTGTCCGACCGGCGTCTCCAGCCCCTCGGGGAGCCTGGCCACCAGGTCGTCGAGCCGCGTCCGCGCGATCGCCCGGTGCAGCTCCTCCTCCGTGACGTCCTCGGCGGCGAACAGCAGGTTCTCCCGCAGCGTGCCGGCCAGCACGGGCGCGTCCTGCTCGACGTAGCCGAGCGCGGCCCGCAGCTCGGCCAGCGGCCAGTCACGGATGTCCCTGCCGTCGACGAGGATCGCGCCGTCCTGGTGCTCGTAGAAGCGCTCCAGCAGCGCGAACACCGTGGACTTGCCCGCTCCCGACGGCCCGACCAGCGCGGTCATGCCGCCGGGCGGCACCTCGAAGCTCACGCCGTCGTGCACCACGGGCCGGTCGTCGCCGTACCGGAAGACCACGTCCTGGAAGCGCACCCCGACCGGCCGGCCGTCCTCTGGCGCCGCGACGCTCACCGGCTCGGCGGGCAGCTCCTCGATCTCCTTGATCCGCTTCATCGCGGCCAGCCCCTGCTGGAGCTGCACCCCGCCCTGCACGAGCTGCCCGATCGGCGGCACCAGGTAGAACAGGTAGAGCAGGAACGCGATCAGCGACGACACCTCCAGCGTGCCGGAGGCGACCCGCGCGCCGCCCACCGCCAGCACGGCCAGGAACGCGATCTGCACCGCCATCCACGTCGCCACCCCCGCGAGCGACGTCCAGCCGGCGACCTGCAGCCCGCGATCGCGTGCCCGCGTGGCGGCCTCGCCGACCACGGCGATCTCCCGCTCCTCCGCGCCGCTCGCCTTGACCGTCCGGTACGCCTGCAGCGCCCGGTCCAGCACGGCGCCCATCTCGCCCACGGCCTCCTGGGCGTGCGACTGCGCCCGCTGGATCTTCGGCATGATGAGCGCGACCAGCCCGCCGATCAGCACCACGATCAGCAGCGTGACCAGCAGCAGCACGCCGTCCATCGCCGCCATCAGGACGATCGCGCCGACCAGCATGAACGCCGCGCTGACGGACTCCACGATGCCGTTGGTCAGCACGGCGCGCAGCAACGTCGTGTCACCGGTGACCCGCGACAGCAGGTCGCCGGGCTTGAGCCGGTCGACGTCGGCGACCTTGAGCCGCAACATCCGGTCCACGAGCCTGCGCCGGGCGCCGAGCACGATGCCCTCGCCCGTGCGCTCCATCAGGTAGCTTCCCCCGGCCGAGACGACCGCGCCTATGAGCACCGCCACGGTCAGCCAGGTCAGCGGCCCGGCCATCGACCCGCCCTGGCCGAAGGCGTCCACCACGTACTTGGCCAGCAACGGCATCGACAGGCCCGCCGCGGACCCGATCAGGCTCAGTAACCCGCCCAGGAGGAGCACTCTCCGGTGCGGGCGGACGTAGGCGAGCAACTCCTTGACCACCGCATCTCCTTTCACGATATTTCTCAACTTCTCTCCAACGAACGGGAGCATGCGATCGGCACCCCCGAGACAGAGTCAACCTAAATTGACGACTTAAGTATGTCAACTTTGGTTGACACTCATTCTCCAGGAGGAGCCCGACATCCGGCGGCGGCCCACGGACGAATAGGGCGTCGAGGAATCCGGCCGGAACCTCGAACGTCACGATCAGCCCTTCCGAAAGGACCGAACATGGAGCTCCGGATCAACCGGCGCGCTCTAGTCGGACTTGGTCTCGCCGTAGCGGTCGCCGCGTCGTCGATGGCCGTGCTCCGCACTGACTCCGGCACCGCTTCCTCACACCGCGAGGCCCCCGCGATCTCGAACGACCCGCAGCACGACAACACCGACGTGTACGCGTTCGTCAGTCCCGACAAGCCCGACACCGTGACCCTGATCTCGAACTGGATCCCGTTCGAGGAGCCCAACGGCGGCCCGAACTTCTACCCGTTCGCCACCAGGTCACGGCACAACATAAAGATCGACAACGATGGCGACGGCAAGTCCGACATCGTGTACGAGTGGACGTTCCGCAACGAGGACAAGCGCGGCAACACCACGTTCCTGTACAACAACGGCCCCGTCACCTCGCTGAACGACGACAACCTGCTCTTCCGCCAGCGCTACACGCTCAAGCGGATCACGCCCGGCGGCTCCAAGACCCTGGTCAACGACGGCATCGTCGCCCCCAGCAACGTCGGCGCCGCCTCCATGCCCAACTACGCCACCCTGCGCAACCAGGCGATCAGGAACCTCCCCGGCGGCGGCAAGACCTACTCCGGGCAGGCCGACGAGGCCTTCTTCCTCGACCTGCGCGTGTTCGACCTGCTCTACGGCGGCGACCTGTCCCTGGTCGGCCAGGACACCCTCAAGGGCTACAACGTCAACACCGTGGCCATCCAGGTTCCCCAGGCCGACCTGGCGCTCAAGGGCGACCCCAAGCGCAACCCGGTGATCGGCGTCTGCTCCACCACCGACAAGTTCAACGGCAACTCGTTCGTGCAGGTCTCCCGCCTGTGCAACCCGCTGGTGAACGAGCTGGTGGCGGCCGCCGGCATGAAGGACGCGTACAACGCGCTCGACCCGTCGAAGGACGCGGACGTCAAGGCGCTGGTCGACCGGGTCACCAACCCCGAGGTCGCCAGGCTCCTGGAGTCCATCTACGGCATCAAGGCGCCCGCGACCCCGCGCAACGACCTGGTGCAGATCTTCCTGAGCGGCATCGCCAAGAACAACGGCCCCATCAAGGCCGACCTGAACGCGCAGTCGCTCAACAAGGACGCCGGCAAGCAGCGCGGCTCCGAGCAGCTGCGGCTGAACATGTCGATCCCCGTCACCAAGGACCCGAACAGGCTCGGCGTCCTCGGCGGTGACCTGCAGGGCTTCCCGAACGGCCGCCGGCTCGCCGACGACGTCGTGGACATCGAGCTGCAGGCCGTGGCCGGCGCCGCGCAGAGCGGCAAGCTCATCCCCGGCCTGACGGACAAGGTGGACGCGAACGACAAGCCGTTCGACAAGACGTTCCCGTACATCCCGCTGCCGAGCAACGTGGCAGTGAACCAGCGATGACCACTGACCGGCCGGTTCCCTCTCCAAGCCGGCCGGTCCCTCCCAGGCGGCAGACCTCCCGTCTCCCATCGTCTGCCGCCACAGAAAAGGGCCGGCCGGCCGTGTTCCCCGTCACGGCCGGCCGGCTCCACACCCAGCTTCGGAGCCGTGGCACATGCGCACGTTCGCGATTTTCGCCGGCATCGCCCTCCTCGGGGCGATGATCTTTACGATCGTCTCCTTCTCCTCCTCACCCGCCACCGCCCCCTCGACCGGGCCGGCGGCCGGCCGGCCGGGCCGCGAGACGCTGCAGGAGCGGCTCAAGCGCCTGCCCGGCGACCACCGCGGCTGGGCAGAGCTCGGCCTCCAGTACGTCGACCAGGCCAGGGTCACCGGCGACCCGGCCTTCTACACCAAGGCGGAAGGCGCCCTCGCCACCGCCGCCAAGCTGAACGACCGCGACGACACGGTCCTCACCGGCCAGGCCGCGCTGGCCGCCGGCCGCCACGAGTTCCGCGAGGCCGTCCGGCTGGCCGAGCGCGCCATCGACGCCAACCCGTACGGGGCTCCGGCGTACGGCGTGCTGGCCGACGCCAGGACCCAGCTCGGGGACCTGAAGGGCGCGCAGCGGGCCGTGGACAAGATGCTGGACCTGCGCCCGGGGGTGGCCGCCTTCGCCCGCGCCTCGTACGCGGCGGAGCTGCGCGGCGACCACGACGGGGCGCGCACGTACCTCGAGTACGCCCACGCCGACGCCTGGTCACCGGCCGACCTCGCCTACAGCCGCTACTACCTGGGCGAGCTGGCGCTGCACGCGGGCGACCTGCAGACCGCGACCGGCTGGTACGCCAAGGCGCTGCAGGCCTACCCCGCCTACACGCCCGCCCTCGCCGGGCAGGCCAGGGCCGCCGCCCTGGACGGCCGCCTCACCGAGGCGCTCGACCTCTACGAGACCGTGGTCCAGCGGCTGCCCCTGCCCCAGTACCTCATCGAGCAGGGCGAGACCCGGATCAAGGCGGGCCTGCGGCCCGACTGGACGCTGCTCGACGCCCAGCGCAAGCTCATCCAGGCCGCGGGCGTGCGCGACGACCTGACGTGGGCCGAGTTCCTGGCCGACCACGGCGACCCGAAGCAGGCCGTCGAGCACGCCAGGGCCGAGTACGCCCGCAACCCGAACCTCGTCGCCGCCGACGCCCTGGCGTGGGCCCTGTACAAGGCGGGCGAACCGGCCGAGGCGCTGCGCTACGCCGAGAAGGCCACCGCCACCGGCTGGCGGAACCCGCTGATCACCTACCACCGCGCCAGGATCGAGCAGGCCCTCGGCCGCTCCGCGCGGGTGGACCCCGGCTTCGACCCGACGCTGTCCGCACTCGCGAGGTTCTCATGAGACCGTTCCGGCTCGCCCTGGCGGCCCTGCTCCTCACCCTGTGCGCGACCGCTCTGCTCACGGGCACCCTGCTCGCGGGCCCGGCCCAGGCACGAACGACGCCGGCCCGTGCGGACACGGCCACCGCCCTGCACCCGCTCGGGCGGTTCACCGTCAACCACTACAACGGCCTGCGGGTCGCGCCCGGCCAGGTGCGCAACCTCGCCGTCGTGGACCTGGCCGAGCTGCCGACCTTGCAGGCCAAGCCCGAGGTCGACGCCGCCTACGCCGGCCGCCGCTGCGCCGCGCTGGCGGGCGCCCAGCGGCTGGAGGTGGCGGGCCGGGTGGTCCCGTGGCGCGTGACGAGCTCCACGTTCGCCTACGCGCCCGGGGAGGGGGGACTGGAGACCAGCCGCCTGTCCTGTCAGCTCGTGGCGGAAGTTCGCGCCTCGGGGGCCGTGAGGTTCACCGACGGGTTCGAGCAGGACAGGATCGGCTGGCGTGAGATCACCGCGACCGGGGACGGCGTGCGCCTGACCGGCTCCTCGGTGCCCGGGACCAGCATCAGCCAGGAGCTGCGGGCCTACCCCGACGACCTGCTGTCGGCCCCGCTCGACCAGCGCGTCGCCACGTTCACCGCCACGGAGCCGGGCCTGGGACCATCTGACGGCCAGGCGGCTCCCTCCGGAGGCAGGCCGTCCGGCGGGAGCGGGCTCGGCCTCGAGCTCGGCGGCCCGATCGGCGAGGCGCTGTCCGCCCTGGACCGGACGTTCACGGAGCTGATCGGCTCGGACTCGCTGACGGTGCCGCTGGGGCTGCTGGCGGTGGGGCTGGCCGTGGTGCTCGGGGCCGGGCACGCGCTGATCCCGGGGCACGGCAAGACCATCATGGCGGCGTACCTGGCGGGCCGCCGCGGCCGCCCGCGCGACGCGCTGGTGGTGGGCGCGACGGTGACGGCCACGCACACGGCGGGGGTGCTGGTGGTGGGGCTGCTGCTGACGGTGTTCACGGCGCTGGCCGGGGAGTCGGTGCTGGCCTGGCTGGGGGTGGCCAGCGGCGTGCTGATCGCCGCCATCGGCCTCCGCCTCCTCCTCAACTCCCGCCGCCCCTCCCTCCACGGCCACGGACATGGGCACGGCCACGGGCACGGCCACGGACATGGGCACGGACATGGGCACGGACATGGGCACGGACATGGGCACGGACATGGGCACGGACATGACGAGCAGGGCTCTCACGCCGGCAGGAGCAAGCGGGCGGGTCTCATCGGGCTCGGGGTCGCGGGCGGCCTCGTCCCCAGCCCCTCGGCCCTCATCGTGCTCCTCGGCGCGATCGCTCTCGGCCGGACGTGGTTCGGCGTGGCGCTGGTGACGGCCTACGGCGTCGGCATGGCCGCCACCCTCACCGTCACGGGCCTGCTCCTGGTCAAGCTCGTGGACCGGCTGGAAGCCCGCGCCTCGGCCGGCCGGCGCCTGGCCGCCCGGCTCTCGGGCCTGGCCCCGCTGGGCACGGCCGCCATGGTCGTCCTCCTGGGCACGGGCCTGGCCCTCCGCTCGGTCGCGGCCCTCTAGTCGATCTCCGGAACGTCGTCGGAGTCGTAGTCGGCATCCCCGTCGTCGGCCCGCCGCAGCTTGATGTCGTCTATCCAGCCCTGCGTGAACCGCCGGATCTCCTTGATCTGCTCCTCGCCCACGCCGTAGACCTCGAAGTTCTCATCCGGCATGAGGTCGACGAATTCCAGCCGCGAGAGCAGCTCGTGCACGGCGAAGAAATCGTGATGCATGGCGGCGAGCTGTTCGAGTGCCCGGTAGGAGTAGTGCTGGGAGACGGCGGCGATGTCGATGATGTCGCGGGCGAGACTGCGCTCGTGCACGGCGCGCATCTTCAGCCCGACGGCGTCGTCGAGACCGAGCACCTTCAGCGTGCCGCACGTGACCGGCCGTTGCTGGAGCGCCTCGCGCAGGAGGTCGAACTCGCAGGTCTCCGCGGTCGCCAGATCTCGGACCATCAGCCTGCCCATGCGGGGCATGACCTCGATGACGGTCGCGTCTAACCCGGCCTCTTGGAACGCTCCAATGACGCCCTGTGCGACATCGGGCAGCGGCATGTCCACGGCGGTGGCGAAGTCGAGGTCCTTGCTCGGCCGGTCGGTGAAGCCGTGCGCCTTGATCGCGTAACCGCCCGCGAGCACCAAGCCGTAGTACTCGCAGACAGGAAGGACAGCACTCAGCAATCGCTCTTGAAACGGCGGGAACTTCATCAGGCGGCGGTCTCCCGCAGGGGGAGCTTCTTCTCCCAGGCGTGCCGGTAGCCCGGCCCGAGCCCCTTGCGCAGCATCGGCCAGTCGGTGACGAGGTGATCGGCGTTCAGGTAGGTCTCGTAATCGACCCGGCGACCGGTGGTGATCACCGTGCGGTACATCTCCATCCGGATCATGGGCTTGCCGAGATCGAACTCGGTGAACCCCGACCAGGCCAGGTGCGGCGGCAGAGCCACGACGCCCTCGGCCGGACCATGGAGATCACGCAGGGATTCGGGGACTTTCTCGTCCAGCCCCTCGTACCACGACGGAAGTGCCATGCCTCAAGTATGCCTACGACCGCGCCGCGTGGAAGGCAGATCATGACGCCCGGAGAGAAACTCCTGGAACGCGATCTTCACCTTGATCACCGGCCTCCGCCACCGCTCCTCCCGGTGGATCGCCCGGGCCATCTTCCGGGGCGACCGCCTGGCGAAGAACCAGTGCGCCCACGGCGACCCGGGCCGCGCCAGCCGGATCGCCCCCACCAGCAACATCGGCGGCACGAACAGCCCGGCCATCCCCGTCCAGATCTTCCCCTTGAGCAGCGTGACGACGGCCAGCGCCAGGTTGGCCACGATCAGCGCGGCGGGGTTGACGGGGGTGCCGTAGTCCCAGGTGAGCGGGCGCAGCCCGATGAGGAGCAGCCCGGTCACGGCGATGGCGATGAAGACCGCGTCCACGGAGGTGCGCCCCTCCTCCTCCCAGTACACGTCGTGCAGGTGCAGGATGAGCGCGAACTCGTCCAGCACCAGCGCCGACCCGACGCCGAAGACGGAGGCGGCGACGGCGGTGCCGACCTGGGAGCCGGGCGAGACGATCAGCGTGACCCCGCCGACTAACATCAGCACCACGCCGAACACCACGTGGTGGATGTGCATCTCCCCCACGTTGACGTTGCGGAACCAGCCGACCTTCGCCCTGATCAGCCGGACGTTGATACGGGTGGCGATGAAGGCGGCGATGAGCATGACGAAGTAGCAGAACAGCGGGAGCCGTCCTGTGGCGACGATGCTTTGCTGAAACCAGTTGCTCATATGACCTGGTTCCGATGGTACGAAACCCGCGGATGTTCCCGGCGCCTCAGGACAGGAACGCCCTTAACAGCGCGGCCGTCCCCTCCAGGTGCTCGGCCACGGCCCGCCTGGCCGCCTCGGGGTCCGCGGCGAGGATGGCGTCCACGATGGCCTGGTGCTGGACGGCGGCGTGGTCGAGGTTGACCTGCAGCATCGGGATGGCGTTCAGCAGGTCGCTGACCCGCGAGCGGGCGTCGGCGCAGGTGGTGGCGAGCAGGGTGGAGCCGGTGAGCTCCGCGATGGACAGGTGGAAGGCCGTGTCGAGGCGGCGGTAGTCGTCCAGCCCCGCCCCGTTGAGGTCGGCGAGCCGGCGCGTGAGCACGGCACGCTTGTCCTCGGGCAGCTCGGTGGTGGCCAGCACCTGGGCCGCGCCGCACTCCACGGCGAGCCGGAAGGTCAGCGCGTCCGACAGCTCGGCCATGCCCATCTCGTTGACAGCCTGGCGCAGGTCGCCGGCGTCCGGCTTGGGCGGCACGTACGTGACGAACGCTCCTCCATACCGCCCCCGCCGTACGTCGAGGTAGCCGGCGTCGGACAGCGCGCGGATGGCCTCGCGCAGCGTCACCCGGCTGATGCCGAGCTGGACGGCCAGCTCGCGCTCGGGCGGCAGCTTGTGACCGGGCGGGACCACGCCCAGCTTGATCGCCTGGAGCAGCCGTTCCACGGTCTCCTCGAAGGCGTTGCCCGCCCTGACAGGGCGCAACACCGTCATCAAACGCGCCGACTCGTCCAACGTGTCCTCAGGTCTTGACAAGCGATCCCGCCATGCTGATCAATGGTCTGAGACTAGCCCAATTAACGGGAAAGCGCTTCAGGCCAGATCGGAGCTGCGTAGCGTGGACGATCGAGCGAGCACCGGGTTCCTTTCCGTCGCCGAGCTGCGCGACGAGGTGGCGGCGGGCCGCATCGACACCGTGCTCCTTGCGATCGCCGACATGCAGGGCAGGTTGCAGGGCAAGAGGCTGTCGGCGCGTTACTTTCTCGACGAGGTGCTGCACCACGGCTCCGAGGGCTGCAACTACCTGCTGGCGGTGGACGTCGACATGAACACCGTCCCGGGTTACGCGATGTCGTCCTGGGATCGCGGGTACGGCGACTTCGTGATGAAGCCGGACCTCGGCACGCTGCGCCGGGTGCCGTGGCACGAGGGGACCGCGATGCTGATGGCCGACCTGGCCTGGGAGGAGGGCGGCGACGTGACCGCCTCCCCGCGCCAGGTGCTGCGCAGGCAGCTCGCCCGGCTCGCCGACCGGGGGCTGGCCGCGTACGTGGGCACGGAGCTGGAGTTCGTGGTCTACGACGACAGCTACGAGGACGCCTGGCGGCGCGCGTACCGCGACCTGACCCCCGCGAACCTCTACAACGTGGACTACTCCCTGCTGGGCACGGCCCGCGTCGAGCCGCTGCTGCGGCGCATCAGGCGCGGGATGGAGGGCGCCGGCCTCTACGTCGAGTCCGCCAAGGGCGAGTGCAACCTGGGCCAGCACGAGATCGCCTTCCGCTACGACGAGGCGCTGCGCACCTGCGACAACCACGTGATCTACAAGACCGGCGCCAAGGAGATCGCCGCCCAGGAGGGCCGGTCGATCACGTTCATGGCCAAGCCGAACCAGCGCGAGGGCAACTCCTGCCACATCCACATCTCCCTCAGGAGCATGGACGGGGACCCGGTGATGGCGGGCGAGGGGCCGTACGGGCTCTCGCCGCTCGGGTCGCGCTTCGTCGCGGGCCAGCTCGCCTGCATGCGGGAGCTGACCCTCCTGTACGCCCCCAACATCAACTCCTACAAGCGGTACGTGCCGGGCAGCTTCGCCCCCACGGCCGTCAAGTGGGGCGTGGACAACCGCACCTGCTCGCTGCGGCTCGTCGGCCACGGGAGCTCGCTGCGGGTGGAGAACCGGGTGCCGGGCGGCGACGTGAACCCGTACCTGGCGGTGTCGGCGCTGGTCGCGGCCGGCCTGTACGGCATCGACGCCGAGCTGCCGCTGGAGGACCCGTACGACGGCAACGCCTACGACTCCGGCGCCGAGACGGTGCCGCACACGCTGCGCGACGCGCTGGCGCTGTTCGAGGGGTCGAAGCTGGCGCGCGAGACGTTCGGCGAGGACGTGGTGGAGCACTACGCGAACAACGCGCGGGTGGAGCTGGCCGCGTTCGACGCGGCGGTGACGGATTGGGAGCTGTTCCGTGGTTTCGAACGGATGTGACGGGAGCGCATGAAGATCGTCAACCCGGCGACGGAGGAAGTCGTCGCCGACGTCGAGCTCGCCGGCGCGGCCGAGGTCGACCGGGCCGTGGAGCGTGCCAGGAAGGCGCAGGCGGCCTGGCGCGAGGTGGCGCCGGGCGACCGGGCGCGGCTGCTGCGCCGGTTCGCCGAGCTGGTGGACGGGCACGGCGAGGAGCTGGCGCTGCTGGAGCTGACCAACGCCGGGCACACCATCGGCAACGCCCGCTGGGAGGCGGGCAACGTCCGGGACGTGCTGCACTTCTACGCCGGCGCGCCCGAGCGCAACCACGGCAAGCAGATCCCGGTGCCCGGCGGCGTGGACCTCACGTTCCAGGAGCCCCTGGGCGTGGTGGGGATCATCGTGCCGTGGAACTTCCCCATGGTGATCATGATGTGGGGCGTGGCCCCGGCTCTCGCGGCGGGTAACACGGTGATCGTGAAGCCCGCCGAGTGGACTCCGCTGACCGCGCTGAGGCTGGCAGAGCTGGCCCTGGCGGCGGGCCTCCCCGAGGGGGTGCTCCAGGTTCTGCCTGGGGCAGGGGAGGTCGCGGGGGCCCGCCTGGTGGAGCATCCGGACGTGGCGAAGATCGTGTTCACCGGCTCGACCGAGGTGGGCAGGGAGATCGCGGCCAAGGCGGGGCGGCAGGTCAAGCGGGTGACGCTGGAGCTGGGCGGCAAGTCCGCGAACATCGTCTTCGCCGACGCCGATCTCGACAAGGCGGCGCGAACCGCGCCCTACGCCGTGTTCGACAACGCCGGGCAGGACTGCTGCGCCCGGTCCAGGATCCTCGTCCAGGCGAGCGTGTACGACGCGTTCATGGAGCGCCTGGCCGAGGCGGTACGCGGCGTCGTGGTCGGCGACCCCCTCGACGAGGCCACCGAGATGGGCCCCCTGATCAGCGCCGGGCACCTCGAACGGGTCCGCGGCTTCGTGGACGGCACCCCCCACCTCCAGGGGTCCTGCCCCGAGGGCAAGGGCTACTGGTTCCCGCCGACCGTCCTGACCCCCGAGGTCACCGACCGGGCGTTCACCGAGGAGATCTTCGGCCCCGTGGTGTCGGTGGTCAGGTTCGAGGACGAGGCGCAGGCCGTACGGATCGCCAACGACACCCCGTACGGCCTGAGCGGCTCCATCTGGACCCGCGACGTCGGGCGGGCGCTGCGCGTGGCCAGGGCCGTCGAGTCGGGCGCCCTGTCGGTGAACTCCCACTCCTCGGTCCGCTACTGGACCCCGTTCGGCGGCTTCAAGCAGTCCGGCCTCGGCAGGGAGCTCGGCCCTGACGCGCTGGCGGCGTTCACCGAGACCAAGAACGTCTTCATCTCAACGGAGTGACACACATGCAGCGGTTGCAGGATCGGGTGGCGGTCATCACGGGCGCGGGCAGCGGGATCGGGCTGGCCACGGCCCGCCGGTTCGCCGACGAGGGCGCCAGGGTGGTCTGCGCGGACGTCGACGAGGAGGCGGGTGTCAAGGCCGCGGCCGAGGTGGGCGGCCTGTTCGTCAAGGCCGACGTGACCAGCGAGGACGACGTCGTCCGGATGTTCGCGACTGCGCACGACGCGTACGGCAGTGTGGACGTCGCCTTCAACAACGCCGGCATCTCGCCGCCCGACGACGACTCGATCCTGGAGACCGGCCTCGACGCCTGGCGCCGCGTCCAGGAGGTGAACCTGACCAGCGTCTACCTGTGCTGCAAGCACGTCATCCCGTACATGCGCCGCCAGGGCAAGGGCTCGATCATCAACACCGCGTCGTTCGTGGCCGTGATGGGGTCGGCGACCTCGCAGATCTCCTACACCGCCTCGAAGGGCGGGGTGCTGGCGATGTCGCGGGAGCTGGGCGTGCAGTTCGCCAGGGAGGGCATCCGGGTCAACGCGCTGTGCCCGGGGCCGGTGAACACGCCGCTGCTGCGGGAGCTGTTCGCCAAGGACCCGGAGCGGGCGCAGCGGCGGCTGGTGCACGTGCCCGTGGGCCGCTTCGCCGAGGCGTCGGAGATCGCGGCCGCGGTGGCGTTCCTGGCCAGCGACGACGCCTCGTTCATCACGGCCAGCGAGTTCCTGGTGGACGGCGGCATCTCCGGTGCCTACGTCACGCCGCTGTAGGTGACGGTCATGGGTCCCGTCATCGGCATCACCTGTTACGCCGAGACCGCCTCGTTCACGGTCTGGCAGGACACCCCTGCCGCGCTGCTGCCGTACGCGTACGTGGAGCAGGTCGTGCGCGCGGGCGGCCAGCCGGTCCTGCTGCCGCCGGCCGGGGAGCCGGCCGGCCTGGTACGCCGCCTGGACGGGCTGATCCTGGCCGGAGGCGGCGACATCGACCCGGCCAGGTACGGCGCCGAGCCGCACGAACGCAGCGGCTACGTCCGGAAATTCCGCGATGAAGCAGAGTTCGCCCTGCTCGCCGCGGCCCTCGACGCCGGCCTGCCCTTCCTCGGCATCTGCCGCGGCCTCCAGGTGCTCAACGTGGCCCTCGGCGGCAGCCTGCACCAGCACCTGCCCGACGTGGTCGGCCACACGGACCACTGCCCGGGCCCCGGCCGCTTCGGGCACCTGCCCGTCACCCCCGTCCCCGGCACCGGCCTGGCCAAGGCGCTGGGCGAGGAGCCGGTGGCGGTCCCCCACTACCACCACCAGTCCGTGGACCGGCTCGCCCCCGGCCTGACGGTCACCGCCACCACCGAGGACGGCACGGTCGAGGCCGTGGAGTCCTCCGGGGCGTTCACCATGGCCGTGCAGTGGCACCCGGAGGCGGCCGCGGACCACGCGTTGTTCGAGGCGCTCGTGCACGCCTGCTGACGAGTCGTCCACATCCGGCCCGCGACGCGACAACAGCCCCTCGACGGCACTAGGCTGACGGACATCACCGTCGAAACCGTGCGGGAGAGCACCCTGACAAGCCGGTCAGGGTCCCTGAAGGAGCAAGCCCTCCCCGCGAACCTCTCAAGGCAAAGGACCGCACGGACGAGGTGTCCTCTGGAAAGCAGGCCCGCGGGCCTCGCCGAAGGTGAAAGTCCGGCAAAAGTCGGGCGAAGCTCTCAGGCATCGATGACAGAGGGGGAGGATGCTGGCATCCACTCCTGTCCTGAGGTGCGACAAATGTCCCGACCGACACCGCTACGAGACGTTCACGAGAGCCTCGGCGCCACCCTCACCGACTTCGCCGGGTGGCTCATGCCCCTCCGGTACGGCAGCGAGTCCGCCGAGCACCGGGCCGTCCGCGAGGCGGCCGGGCTGTTCGACCTCTCGCACATGGGCGAGATCTTCCTGACCGGGCCGCAGGCGGGCGAGGCGCTGGACTACGCGCTGGTCGGCCACCTGTCGGCGCTGGCACCCGGCCGGGCCAGGTACACCATGATCGTGAACGAGCGCGGCGGGGTGCTCGACGACCTCATCGTCTACCGGCTCGGGGACGAGGAGTTCATGGTCGTGGCCAACGCCTCGAACTACCAGAAGGTCGCCGCCGAGCTGCGGGAGCGCGCGAAGCCGTACGACGCGGTGGTGGAGGACCGTTCGGACCGGTACGCGCTGATCGCCGTCCAGGGCCCGCGCGCCCAGGAGATCCTCGCCACGCTCACCGACGCCGACCTCGACGGCCTCAAGTACTACGCTGGCCTGCCCGGCCAGGTGGACGGCCGGCAGGCGCTGATCGCCCGCACCGGGTACACCGGCGAGGACGGGTTCGAGCTGTTCGTGGCGAACCAGGACGCCGTGCCGCTCTGGCACGCGATCGCGGCGGCCGGCGAGCCGCACGGGCTCAGGCCCGCGGGCCTGTCCAGCCGCGACACGCTCAGGCTGGAGGCCGGCATGCCGCTGTACGGCAACGAGCTGAGCGCGGAGCTGACCCCGTTCGACGCGGGGCTGGGCAGGGTGGTGAAATTCGACAAGCCGGGCGACTTCGTCGGCAGGTCGGCGCTCGAGGCGGTCAAGGACGACCCGCCGCGGCGCAGGCTCGTCGGCCTGGTCGCGCGGAACCGCCGGGTGCCGCGCCACGGTTACCCGGTCACCAAGGACGGCGTCGTCGTCGGCGAGGTCACCAGCGGTGCGCCCTCCCAGACCCTGGGAAAGCCCATCGCGATGGCCTACGTGGACACCGGCGCCGAATCAGGCCTGGCCGTGGACATCCGGGGCAGCCATGAACCTATGGACCTGGTTGAGCTGCCCTTTTACAGGAGGAACAAGTGAGCAACATCCCTGACGACCTGAGCTACACCAAGGAGCACGAGTGGGTGGCCGGGCTGGACGACAGCACCACCGTGACGATCGGCATCACGGCCTTCGCCGCCGAGTCCCTTGGTGACGTCGTCTTCGTGCAGCTCCCCGAGGTCGGCTCGACCGTCGAGCCGGGCGACTCCGTCGGCGAGGTGGAGTCGACCAAGTCCGTGAACGAGATCTACTCCCCGGTCGGCGGCGAGGTCACCGAGGTGAACCAGTCCGTCGTGGACGACCCGGGTCTGGTCAACAGCGACCCGTACGGCGAGGGCTGGATGTTCAAGGTGCGCGTGGAAGGCGACCCCGAGGACCTGCTCTCACCCGAGGAGTACACCGCCCTGACCTCGGGCGACTCCTGACCCAACCGCCGGGGCCCCGCCGCGGGCCCCGGCCTTTCGAGAAGGGCGCACATCAATGGCGATCAGCGTCTTCGACCTCTTCAAGATCGGCATCGGCCCGTCGAGCTCCCACACGGGCGGCCCGATGGCCGCGGCGCACAAGTTCGTGCGCGGCCTGCACGAGGACGGCCTGCTGGAGCGGGTCGCGCGCGTGGAGGCCATCCTGTACGGCTCGCTCGGCCTGACCGGCAAGGGCCACGGCAGCGACAAGGCGGTCCTGCTCGGCCTGTCCGGCGAGAAGCCCGAGCTGGTGGACGTGGACACCGTCGACGCCCGGATCGCCGGGATGCGCGAGTCGGGCACCGTCAAGCTCTACGGCACCCGCGAGATCCCCTTCGTCGTCGGCGAGCACCTGGTCTTCGAGCGCAAGATCTCCCTGCCCGAGCACCCGAACGGCATGCGCTTCACCGCCTACGCCGACTCGGGCGAGCGGCTGCGGGAGAAGGTCTACTTCTCGGTCGGCGGCGGCTTCGTCGTGGACGAGAAGGCCACCGGCGCCGACCGCATCAAGCCCGACGACACCGTGCTGCCCTTCCCCTTCACCACCGGCGAGGAGCTGCTCAAGCACTGCTCGAACACCGGCCTGTCGATCTCCGCCCTGATGCTGGAGAACGAGCGGGCGTTCGGCCGTACCGAGGAGGAGATCCGCCGGGGCCTGCTGCACCTGTGGCAGGTCATGTCGGAGTGCGTGCGCCGCGGCATCTCCAAGGAGGGCGTGCTGCCGGGCGGCCTGAAGGTCAAGCGGCGCGCCAACCAGCTCTACCGCCGCCTGCAGTCCGAGTCGCCGGAGAAGGACCCGTTGCAGGCCATGGACTGGGTCACGCTGTTCGCCCTGGCGGTCAACGAGGAGAACGCCGCCGGCGGCCGCATCGTCACCGCGCCCACCAACGGCGCCGCCGGCATCATCCCGGCCGTCCTGACCTACTACACCCGCTTCGTCCCGCACGCCGACGACGACGGCGTGGTCCGCTTCCTGCTGACGGCGGGCGCGATCGGCGTGCTGTTCAAGGAGAACGCCTCGATCTCGGGCGCCGAGGTGGGCTGCCAGGGCGAGGTGGGCTCGGCCTGCTCGATGGCCTCCGCCGCGCTCACGGAGGTGCTCGGGGGCACGCCCGAGCAGGTGGAGAACGCCGCCGAGATCGGCATCGAGCACAACCTGGGGCTGACCTGCGACCCGATCGGCGGCCTCGTCCAGATCCCGTGCATCGAGCGCAACGCCGTGGCCTCCAACAAGGCCATCACGGCGGCCCGCATCGCGCTGCGCGGCGACGGCAAGCACTACGTGGCGCTGGACAAGGCCATCAAGACGATGCGCGACACGGGGCGGGACATGCTGGACAAGTACAAGGAGACCTCGCGCGGCGGGCTCGCCGTCAACGTCATCGAGTGCTAGCGCCGCACGTGCAGCCGTACCACCGCGGGGGTCTCGTCGTCGCGGACCTCGCGGCGGATGCGGCCCACGATGTCCTGGTCCAGCTTGCTCACCACCGCGCCCACGTCGGCCGCCGCCGGGCAGGTCAGGCCGATGTGCAGGCCGTCCTCCGCGACCCGCACCCCCGTCCTGCTCAGCCCGTCCACGCCCTTGAGCCCGACGAACAGCATGGCCGTGCCCGTGCCGTTGTGGGTGCCGCGGCGGCCCCAGCCCAGGCCGACCAGCAGCCAGCGCAGCGCGACCAGGGCCAGCAGGAGCAGGCCCAGCGCGAGGAACCACAGCGGCCACGGGTCCTCCGCCAGCGCGCGGTGCGCCTGGGCGGGCAGCACCTTGGCGGTGGGCGGGAGCTCGAAGAAGCGGTCGTGGCCGCGTAGCCACGCGTACCCGCCCGCGCCCAGCAGCGCCGCCCCGACGATCGCCAGACCGGCCCGGTTACCGGCGTACTGACGCATCAGCCGCGGCCCCCTTCCCTTCCGACATTGCGGCCGGCCTCATCCGGCCCTCCTGCGCAGGCGGACCACGACCTCGCCCGTGCCCAGCGTGCCGACGCCCGCCAGGCGGTCGCCCACGGCCGTGCCGACCTGCCTGAGCATCTGGCCCGTGCTCTCCGCGCCGGTCGTGACGGTGACCTCGATGGTGCGGCGGCGCAGCCGTACGCGGGCTTTGTCCACCCCCGCGACCTGCTGCGCCGCCGCGCGCAGCGTGCGGCGCAGGCCAGAGCGGGTGATGCCGATGACGATCAGCGGGTCGGACGTCTCCACCGGCACGAGGCCGGAGCGGCCGGGCACGATCGCCAGCAGCAGCATGAGCGTGCCGGCGCCCGCCGCCACCAGGGCCGCGGTGGCCGTCTCCGGCCAGGTGGTCCGGCCCGCCAGCTCGACCACCTCGTTCACCGGGACCCAGCCGAGCGGCGCGCCGAGCAGCGCCGACACCACCTCGGCCGCGGTCGCCCCCAGCCCGCCGGCCAGCACGAGCGCGAGCAGGGCTCCGGGGACGGTACGCGCCGGCCTGAGCACCCTGCGCGCCCTGCGCAGCCCGGTGTCCCGGGGGGCGACGACGGCGCCGGGCAGAATCTGCTGAAGCGTGGTCATCACAACGACAGACGTACATGCACCCCGCATGGCCTGAACCGCGCCCTCGCCGCCGATTTGCCCGAACATTACGGGGACCGCGTTTAACGCGAACAAGTCTCATGTTCTTTTGCCCGTTATGCGGTTACGCTGCCGGTATGGATGACCGCCAGCGCTACGACCGCGCCACAGCGGCCCTGGAACCACCGTTCGCGATCGTCGACCTCGCCGCCATGCGGGCCAACGCGGCAGACCTCGTACGCCGGGCCGCGGGCAAGCCGATCAGGGTCGCCAGCAAGTCCATCCGCAGCCGCGCCCTGCTCGAACACATCCTGGCCATGGACGGCTTCCGCGGCGTCATGGCGTACACGCTCCCCGAGGCGCTCTGGCTGGCGGCCGGCGGCATCACCGACATCCTCGTGGCCTACCCCACGGCCGACCGGCAGGCGCTGGCCGCCCTGGCGGCGGACGCGCGCGCCGCCGCGCAGATCACCGTGACCGTCGACTCGGCCGCCCACCTCGACTACCTGGAAGCCGCCGTGGCCCCGGTGCACCCGCGCGCCGAGCTGCGGCTCTGCCTCGACCTCGACGCCGCCTACGTCGCCTTCGGCCGCAGGGTGGGTGCCCTGCGCTCCCCCGTCCGCGAGCCGCACGAGGCCGCCGACCTGGCCGCCGACATCGCCAAGCGGCCCGGCTTCCGGCTGGTGGGGCTGCTGGCGTACGAGGCGCAGATCGCCGGCGTCGGCGACGCCCCGCCCTCGAACGCCGCCCGCGCCCGCCTCATCCGGCTCATGCAGGCCCTGTCCGCCCGCGAGCTCGTCCTGCGCCGCGGCCGCGTCGTGAACGCCGTACGGCAGTTCGCCGACCTCGAGTTCGTCAACGGCGGCGGCACCGGCTCCGTGGAGCTCACCACGCGCGAGAAGGCCATCACGGAGCTGGCGGCGGGCTCCGGCTTCTTCCATCCGCGGCTGTTCGACTTCTACCGCCGCTTCACCGGACGCCCGGCCGCGCTCTTCGCCCTGCCGGTGGTGCGCCGCCCAGCCCCGGACACGGTGACCGTGCTCGGCGGCGGCTACCTCGCCTCCGGCCCCGTCGGCCCGGCCCGCGCGCCGCAGCCGTACCTGCCCGCCGGGCTGCGTTACGCGCCCGAGGAGGGCGCGGGCGAGGTGCAGACGCCGCTGCTCGGCCAGGCGGCCGGCGACCTGCGGCTCGGCGACCGGGTGTGGTTCAGGCACGCCAAGGCCGGCGAGCTGTGCGAGCACTTCGACGCGCTGCACCTCGTCGACGGCGACACCGTGGTGGAGCCGGTCCCGACGTATCGGGGCGAGGGCCGTACGTTCCTCTAGCGCCGCCTGCGCCTGCGACGCCAGAGCACGACGGCCGCCCCCACGACCAGCACCGCGCCGACCCCGATCAGCAGCGGCCCCAGCTCGGGCCGCTCCTCCTCCCACACCCGGTCGGGGTCGTCCCCGAACTCGACCGGCCGCGGCGTCATGCCCAGCGCGTCACCCACGGACGCCACGAAGTGGCCCGCCCTGCTCCTGACGTCGGCCACCGTACGCTCGGCGACCCGCTTGGGGCTCACCCGGTCGGCAATGGCGTCGA
Source organism: Nonomuraea rubra (assembly GCF_014207985.1). NCBI lineage: Bacteria > Bacillati > Actinomycetota > Actinomycetes > Streptosporangiales > Streptosporangiaceae > Nonomuraea > Nonomuraea rubra. The sequence continues at coordinate 10,536,167 of NZ_JACHMI010000001.1, forward strand.
CCGTCTGCGCCAACTCCGCGCGCGTCCGCGCGATCCGCCGCTCCAGCTCGTCGGGATCGGTGTCAGCCATGGCTCTCCTTTCGACCGTACGCGGGCCCCGCGCCGCGTGCCGAGCGGGTTCCGTCCGTTCTGGTCGTGATCAGTCTGTCAGGTCGGCGCGCCGGACGGCACAACGGCCGGGCCGGTAGGTTGGCGGGAAGAACGTAGGAGGGCCCATTGACCGAGACCAGACTCACGCCCGGCGACGCCGCGCCGGAGTTCACGCTACCCACCGCCGACGGCGGCACCATCTCGCTCGACACCTATCGCGGCAAGCGGGTGATCCTCTATTTCTACCCCGCCGCGATGACCCCCGGCTGCACCAAGCAGGCCTGCGACTTCCGCGACAACCTCAGCCAGCTCACGGACGAGGGTTTCGTCGTCCTCGGCGTGTCGAAGGACAAGCCGGCGAAGCTGGCCAAGTTCGCCGAGCGTGACGCGCTGACCTTCCCGCTGCTGTCCGACCCCGACCTGGCCGTGCACCAGGCGTACGGGGCGTACGGCACGAAGAAGCTGTACGGGAAGGAGGTCGTCGGGGTGATCCGGTCGACGTTCGTCATCGACGGCGACGGGAAGGTGGAGCAGGCGCTCTACAACGTGAAGGCGACGGGACACGTGGCCTCGCTCAAGAAGAAGCTCGGCCTGTCCTGAGCACCACCGGGCCCTCCCTCCCGGAGGGCCCGATTGATCGTCTTCTCGTCCGCACAAACGCCTCGGGCTCGCATGCGGAGCGCTAAACTTGTGTCCGGCCCGCTGTGGCGGGGAAGGCGCGGGCGTGGCGAAATGGCATACGCGGCAGGTTTAGGTCCTGTTGGTGGAGACACTGTGGGGGTTCGAGTCCCCCCGCCCGCACACCTGTCAGCCCGTGTAGGTCGGGTCAGGGAAGACATACTCCGGCGGCTCGTCGGGAGCCAGTCTTCCGCGTGGCTCCAGCACGCAGTAGGCCCCGTCGCCGCTCTCGTAGCACTCCGGCCCCTTCAGCCTGGGGCCCCACTCGCGGTGCTGCCCCCAGCCAGGGGCCTCCATCCGCATGCCGTGGTCGTGATCGTGGGCGAGGTCGCTGAAGGCCGCCACGGTGACGCCGCCGAGCAGGCCGCCGACGACGAGCCCGACCAGCCCGGCGCCCATGACCTGGGTCCGCCTGCGGCGCAGGAAGTCGCCGAAGGGTGCCTGCTCGCGCTCCCATGAGGCGGGGTTCGGCTGGGTGGGCGGGAGGTAGGTGGAGGCGCGGTCGGCCTGCTCGCCGTACTTGAGCGGGCCGGGCTCGTGCAGCTCCCGGGTCGGCTCAGGCCGGTTCGGCTCGGACTGGTCCTGCTCGGTCTGGCTCGGCTCCGACGACGGGGTCGGGTCGCGCGGCGCTTCCTCTTCGCCGCGCGACCCGGCGTCGCGATCATGATCCGCCATCACGATCTCCCTTTACTCGCCCCCAGAGGGGGCGCTCCCAGTAATAGAGGATGCCAAAGCCACCGTAAGCCCCATGTAAGAGCAAATCCATGTAAGACCTGGGTCGTACTCCTACTTCCGCCTCCAGGCGGACCAATGTCCCGCTGGCGCTACATATCGTGATGATGTGTTCGGCAGGGTACGGGCGTGGTCCAGGCGCCACACGAAGCTGGCGGGCGTCCTCCGCGTGGGCCCCTTGACGTTGTTGTGCGCCCTCACGGTGGCGCCGTACGCGTCGGTGACGCCGCCAGGCACCACCGTCTCCCTGCGCGTGGCCGGTTACCTGGCGCTGGCGGCGGCGTTGATCGTGCCGCTGTGGTGGCGGGACCGGCCGCTGGTCTCGTTCGCCATCGTGTCGCTGGTCAGCTTCGGGCAGTGGCTGGCGCAGATCGATCTCCAGCCGGCCAACATCGCGGTGCTGGTCGCGCTGTGGGGGGTGGCCTACCAGTGCTCGTTCCGGTGGGCGCTGGCCGCGTGCCTGGTGGCGGAGCTGGGGGTGTTCCTGGCGCTGCTCAACTGGGAGCTGGCGACGTTCGGGATGTTCTTCAGCGGCTCGATCTTCGTCGTGACGGTCTGGCTGACCGGCCTGTACGCCAACACACGCCGGCGCTACCTGGAGGGCCTGGAGGAACGCGCCGAGCGGGCCGAGCGCGAGCGGGACCAGCAGGCCAGGATGGCGGCGGCGGCCGAGCGGGCCAGGATCGCCAGGGAGCTGCACGACGTCGTGGCCCACAACGTCAGCGTCATGGTGGTGCAGGCCGACGGCGCGGGCTACGCCCTGGACAGCGACCTCGACCAGGCCCGCCTGGCCGTCAAGAACATCTCCAGGACCGGTCGCGCCGCGCTCGCCGAGATGCGCAGGCTGGTGGGCGTCCTGCGCGAGAACGAGGCCGAGGGCACCGACTACACGCCCCAGCCGGGCCTGGGCCAGCTGGAGGAGCTCGTACGCGGCTCCGCCGTGCCCGCCAGCCTGCGGGTCGGCGGCGCGCCGGCCGAGCTGCCGGAGGGCCAGCAGCTCACGGTCTACCGCATCGTCCAGGAGGCGCTGACGAACGCGCTCAAGCACGGCGGCCCCGGCGTGGAGGCCGCCGTGGAAATCGACTACCGCGGCGCCGAGCTGGTCGTCCGCGTGACCGACAACGGCCGGGGCGCGGCGGCCCAGGCGAGTCCCGACGGGCACGGCCTGATCGGCATGCGCGAGCGCGTCGGCATGTACGGCGGCGCCGTGTCGGCGGGCCCCCGGCAGGGCGGCGGCTTCGAGGTGCTGGCCAGGTTGCCGATGGCGAAGGCGGCGTAGATGATCAGGGTGATGCTGGTCGACGACCAGGAGCTGTTGCGGGCCGGGTTCAGGATGGTGCTCGGCGCGCAGCCGGACATCGAGGTGGTGGCGGAGGCGGGAGACGGCGTCACGGCGCTGGAGGTCCTGAAGACCACCGAGGTGGACGTGGTGCTGATGGACGTGCGCATGCCCGGCATGGACGGCGTGGAGGCCACCAGGCACGTCGAGGGGCCGAAGGTGCTCATCCTGACCACGTTCGACCTCGACGAGTACGCCTTCGCGGCGGTCAAGGCGGGCGCGGCCGGGTTCCTGCTGAAGGACGTGCCGCCGGCCGACCTGGTCAACGCGATCAGGGTGGTGCACGCGGGCGACTCCGTGGTGTCGCCGACGACGTTGCGGCGGATGCTGGACCGCTTCGCCGCGCAGCTCCCGACCGAGGCTCCGCTGGCGTCGGCGGCGGGCGAGCTGACGCCGCGCGAGCGGGAGGTGCTGCTCATGGTCGCGCGCGGCCTGTCGAACTCGGAGATCGCGGCCCGCCTGGAGGTGGCCGAGGCGACGGTGAAGACGCACCTGGGGCGGGTGCTGGCCAAGCTGGGACTCCGGGACCGGGCGCAGGTGGTGGTCTTCGCGTACGAGGCCGGGCTGATCGTGCCCTCGCATCGGCCGAAAGGCTGACGGGGGTCATCCACCGGCGCACACGAAGTCCCTCCTCAAGGCCCACAAAATTCGAAATTTCCACTCCTAGCGTGAGTCGCGGCTGCAAATCACGACAAGGAGTGAAAGTGACGCTCACTGAGACCCGGCGCCAGGCCCCGCCCGCCGTGGTGGCCACCGATCTGACCAAGGTGTACGGCCAGGGCGACGCCGAGGTGCACGCCCTGCGCGGGGTGAACGTGTCCTTCGCCACCGGGGCGTTCACCGCCATCATGGGCCCGTCGGGCTCCGGCAAGTCCACGCTCATGCACTGCCTGGCCGGCCTCGACGCCGCCACGTCCGGCACGGTGCACATCGGCGACGTGGAGCTGACCGGGCTGACCGACAAGCAGCTCACGCTGCTGCGCCGGGAGCGGATCGGCTTCATCTTCCAGGCCTTCAACCTGCTGCCCACGCTCACCGCCGAGCAGAACATCCGCCTGCCCCTCGACATCGCCGGCCGCCAGCCCGACCAGTTGCTCTTCGACCGGGTGATCGAGACGGTGGGCCTGCGGGACCGGCTCTCGCACCGGCCGACCGAGCTGTCGGGCGGCCAGCAGCAGCGGGTGGCCGTGGCCAGGGCGCTCATCAGCAAGCCGCAGGTGATCTTCGCCGACGAGCCCACCGGGAACCTGGACTCCCGCAGCGGCGCCGAGGTCCTGTCCTTCCTGCGCACCTCCGTACGCGAGCTGGGCCAGACCATCGTCATGGTCACGCACGACCCGGTGGCGGCCTCGTACGCCGACCGCGTGGTGTTCCTGCGCGACGGCGAGCTGGTCACCGAGCTGGCCGCGCCGACGCCGCAGAGCGTGCTGGACACCCTCGTCCGGCTGGAGGCGTGAGGTGCTCAGGACCACGCTGGCCGGGCTGCGCGCCCACCGGCTCAGACTGCTGCTGACCTCGCTGGCGATCATGCTCGGGGTGGGGTTCATCGCGGGCACGTTCGTGCTGAACGACACCGTCCAGGCCGGCTTCGCGCAGCGGGTCACGGCCGACGCGGGCAAGGTGGGCGTGGCCGTACTGCCCGCCGACTCCGACCAGACGGTGCCCGAGGAGGTGCTGGAGCGCGTGCGGGCGCTGCCCGGCGTGACCGAGGCCCAGGGGCTGATCAGGGCGAGCGCGCCCGTACTCGGCAGGAACGGCAAGGTCGTCGGCAACCTCCCCACGACCGGCCTGTCCGTCGTCCGCGGCCCGCTCGACCGCACCGACGTCGTCTCGGGCACCGGCCCCGGCACCGACGACGGGGCCGCCGTCCTGGACGAGAACACCGCCAGGACCCAGAGCTTCCGGCTCGGCGACACGATCACCGTGCTCGACCACGACCGGCGGCCGCACCAGTTCAGGCTGGTGGGCCTGATCGACACCGGTGTGGACCAGATGCTCGCCTACACCGGCGCGGTCGGCTTCACCCCCGCCGTCGCCCAGCGCATGACGGGTGCCAAGGGGTACGCGGAGATCGACGTGGCGGGCACGGTGACGAAGCAGGCCGTCGCGGCCGCCGTCGGCGGCTCGTACACCGTCAGGACCGGCGCCGAGCTGGCCGACGACCTGGCCGCCGCGGCCGGCGTCGAGACCCAGATGTTCACGCTGGGCCTGCTGCTGTTCGGCGTCGTGGCGATGATGGTGGCCGCGCTGGTCATCTACAACACCTTCAACATCCTCGTCGCCCAGCGCACGCGCGAGATGGCGCTGCTGCGCTGCATCGGGGCCACGCGCGGGCAGGTGTTCGGCTCGATCGTGCTGGAGTCCGCCGTCGTGGGCCTGCTGGCCTCCGCGCTGGGCCTGCTCATCGGGTACGGCCTGGCGGCGCTCACGCTGACCGTGCTGGCCGCGTTCGACGCCCCGCTGCCCACGGACGCGGCGGTCTCGCTCACCCCGGCCACGATCGCCATCGGGCTGGCCGTGGGGCTGGTCGTCACGGTGTGCGCGGCGCTGCTGCCCGCCCGCTCCGCCACCCGCGTGCCGCCGATCGCGGCGCTGCGCAGCCAGCCGGAGGAGCAGACGTTCCGCGCGGGCCTGGTGCGCGCCGGCTTCGCGGCGCTGTTCCTGCTGGCGGGCCTGGGCACGACCGGCGTCGGCACGTTCGCGCTCGAACCCGGCGAGGCCGCGCTCTTCGTGGTCATGGCCGGGGGCGCGCTGACCTTCCTGGCGGTGCTCGTCCTGGGCCCGGTGCTGGTCGGGCCGCTGAGCGCGCTGGTGGGCTGGATCCCGCGGCAGCTGTTCGGGGTGCCCGGCCGCCTGGCGGTGGACAACTCGGGACGCAACCCGAGGCGCGCCGCCACCACCACGGTCGCGCTGACGATCGGGGTGACGCTGATGACGCTGATCACGGTGGTCACCGCGTCCACCAGGCTGACCATGACGGCCAAGCTGGACGAGCAGTTCCCCGTCGACTACCTGCTGGCCAGCCAGGAGCGCGACTCCGTCATCCCCAGGTCCGTGGCCGAGGAGCTGCGCGGCAGGCCGGAGCTGGCCTCGGTGGCGCAGATCCGCGAGGTCAAGACCACGGTCGACGGCAAGCGCGTGGACGCCGGGACGTACAGCGGCGGCATGGAGCCGCAGGTCTCCGCCGGCTCCATGCGGAACTTCGGCCCGGGACAGGTGGCGCTGGACGACGTCACGGCCGAACGGCTCGGCGCTCAGGTCGGCGACACGGTCTCGATGCGGACCGAGCACGCGGGCACCGTGCCGCTGAAGGTGGTCGCGGTGCTCGACAGCACGGAGTCGACGCTGACGCCGGTCACGGTCGCGGAGCAGCCGTTCGAGTCCTACTTCGGCGCGGTGCCCGACTCGCGCGTGATGGTGACCATCGCGGACGGCGTGACCCCGGACCGGGCCCGCGCGGTCGTGGACGCCGCCGCCGCGCCCTACCCGAACGTGCAGGTGACCAGCTCGACAGAGGTGCGCGGGCAGTTCGACGAGACCCTGGACATGCTGCTCATGATCATCACGGGGCTGCTCGGGCTGGCGATCCTGATCTCGCTCCTGGGCATCGCGAACACGCTCTCGCTCTCCGTCCACGAACGGACCAGGGAGTCCGCCCTGCTGCGGGCGCTCGGCCTCACCCGGCCGCAGCTGCGGCGCATGTTGTCGGTGGAGGCGCTGATCCTCGGGCTGATCGGGGCGCTGGTCGGCGTGGTGCTGGGGGTCGTCTTCGGCTGGGCCGCGATGCGGGCGATGCTGACCCAGGCCGTCTTCTCGGCGCCGGTGGCGCAGATCGCCCTGTTCGTGGTGCTTTCGGGGCTGGCGGGGGTGCTGGCGGCGGTGCTGCCTGCCCGCCGGGCCGCCCGGGCCTCGATCGTCGGGTCGCTGGCCACGGGGTGAGTTCGGACAGACGCCCCGAAGTCGAATAAATCCGAAAAACCCGGATAGAGGGTATCTGCGGGTCGGGCGTCTTATGGGGGCGGCGCCCGGCCTGGCTCTGTGGCGGCGAGCGGGGCGTTCGGCCAGACCCCGCTCCGGCGGCCGGCGGAGCCCACGGCCCGGCCCTCGCTCCAGCGCTCAGCGGGGCGTGCGGCCGGGCCCACAGCCCCGGGGCTTCGGGGCCACGCTCCGGTGGTCAGCGATGTGTGCGGCGCTCCGGTGGTCAGCGAGGTGTGCGGCCGGGCCACAGCTCGGCCACGGTCTCCGGGTCGAGCAGCGGGCGGGCCACCACCTCGCCCGTCGCCCGGTCGATCACCACGCAGCCGCTCCCGGCCGTCTCCGGCAGCCTGGCGGGATCGTCGGGCTCCAGGTCGCGGATCCACGCCACGTACCCGCCGTCGAACCCGAACACCCCCACCGGCAGCGCCTCCCCCGGCGCCCGCACCCCGTTGTAGTACTCCTCGGCCAGCGCCCTGGCCTCCTCCAGGTTCATCGCGGCCGCCCCCGGCGATCGAGTATCACGCAGAACACCCCGGTCACGGTCCGGTACGGCGGCTCGACCGCCATGTGCCCCCGCTGGGCGTCGATCCAGATCACCTCGCCGTCGAAGTTGACCGCGTTCCAGGCATGGGTGCCGCCGCCTGGCCAGCGCACCACGATGACGGCCGCGGCGCCGTGCCCGGCGTCGAGCAGCCGCCGCGCGATCAGCGGGTAGGCGTGCCGGCCCTGGCCCGCGTACTGCAGGCGATGCCCCGCCCACCGCTCGATCCTGGCCACGCTCCCCTGCTCGCCGGTCAGCACCGGGCGGCCGATCCGGTCGTACTCGGGCAGCCTCGGCGCGGCCGTCGCGGGCTCGCCGTGCCAGGTGGACAGGACGGCCAGCGCGCAGTCGGCGGCGTTGGACGACCGGAACGGGTCGTCGGCGGGGCCGCCGCCGTTGACCAGCCGCACCCAGGTGCCGCGCGGGTCGGGGAAGCGGGTGCCGGGCCGCAGCGCCTCGGCGAGGTCCCGCTCCACCTGCGGGTCCGGCTGGGCGAGCCCGCCGGGCACCCCGTACGGGCGGCTGTCGGCCAGCCTGGGCGGCCGCCGGGGCCCGTCGAACCAGTCGGCCTCGGCGACAGGCACCTCGTGCTCCGGGCTGCCGTCCCACGCCCGGAGCACGCCCTGCTCTGGGCCGCCGCCGTCCCGCGCGGGGCTCGTGCCGGGGTCGTCACCGGCCCGTGCGGGGTCGGCGGCCAGCTCGTAGTCGAGCCACCGCACGCCGTCGGCCACCACGGGGTTGTAGTGCCCTTCCTGAAGGGCCCACCGGACACTCGGCTTGCGCTCGCGGAACACGGCCTGCCTCCTGTCATGCTCGACGAACGATCGTAGAGGCGACACCGTGTCAAGGGGGCGAACTCGGCGGAGATTCTCCGTGCCCGCCGGAGCATTTACCTGCGAAAACGTCCCAAAGCAGGGCTCAGGCCACCTGCACGGTGACGGCGTGCCAGCCGCTCGCGCCGTCGGGGGCGGGCGGGGCGGGCTGCTCGGTCTGGGTACGCCCGGAGGCGTCAGTCGCCCGTACCTCGATCGTGTGCTCGCCGGGCGTCGCGGCCCAGTCGATCGCCCACTGCCGCCACGTGTCGGGCCCCGGCACCTCGGCCAGCCTCGCCTCCCGCCACTGCCCGCGGTCCACCCGCACCTCCACCGCGTCCACGCCGGTGTGCTGCGCCCAGGCCACCCCGGCGATCGTGGCCGGGCCCGCCTTCAGCGAGCCGCCCTGCCGCGGTACGTCGATGCGCGACTGCGTCTTGATCGGCCCCATGGCGGACCAGCCGCGCGGGGTCCAGTACGCCTGATCCCGGTCGAACCTGGTCACCTTGATGTCCACCACCCACTTGGTGGCCGAGACGTACCCGTACAGGCCGGGCACCACCTGCCGCACGGGGAAGCCGTGGTCGACGGGCAGCACCTCGCCGTTCATCGCCACCGCGAACAGCGCGTCGCGGCCGTCCATGACCACGTCCACCGGGGTGCCGCAGGTGAAGCCGTCGGCCGAGGTGGACAGCAGCATGTCGGCGTCGGCCCGCAGCCCGGCGCTGCGCAGCACGTCGGCCATCCGCGCGCCCAGCCAGCGGGCGTTGCCCACGTAGGGGCCGCCGACCTCGTTGGAGACGCAGGTCAGCGTGACGTCCGCCTCGGTGAGCGGCAGCTTCAGCAGGTCGGCGAAGGTGAGCTCGACGGGGCGGTCGACCATGCCGTGGATGCGCAGGGTCCACTCGGCCGGGTCCACCTGGGGGACGACGAGGGCGGTGTCCACGCGGTAGAAGTCCTTGTTCGGGGTGACGAACGGCGACAGCCCGCCGATCCGCAGGTCCGCGCCGGCGGGGAGGGGCTTGGCGGGAGTCGCCGCCCTGGGCAGGGTCACCCCGCCGCGCGCCGCGTCCACGGCCTGCCGCGCGCCGAGCCGGCTGCCCAGCACCGCGCCCGCCCCGGCCACCACCACACCCCCGGCGACGCCGGTCAGCAACCGCCTCCGGTCGAACACCGCCACCTCACCGCCGGCCCGCATCACCGCCGGCCGCTCCACCGCCCCGCGCCCGCCCAACGCCCCGGCGTCAGCCTCCCCCTCCGACCCGCCGACAGTTTCCCGCTGTCCAGCGCCCTCCCGCTCCTCAGCGCCCTCCCGCTCGTCAGCGCCCTGCCGCTCGTCAGCGCCCTCCGGCTCTTGAGCGGCGCCGTCCTGTTGCGGCGCACCGGAGAGAGCGCGCTCGGCGGGCGCGCCGTGGGAGCCGCGCTCGTAAGTCGCGCCGTGCGGACCGCGCTCGGAGGGCGCGGCGGCAGGCATGTGCGAGGCGGTGCCGCCGGCCGCGCGCCGCAGCAGCCACCCCAGCGCCCAGGCCCCCGCGGCCACCCCGACCACGGTCGGCACCACGTCCAGGGCCCCGGCGTCCGGCCGCGTGACCACCGCCAGCACGCCGATCACCCCGAACAGCACGAACCCGAGGTAGCCGGCCGCGGGCAGGCGGCGGGACAGCAGCCCGATGAGGGCGGCCACGGCGGCGAGCACCACGAGCACGCCCCCCAGCAGGACGGCCTTGTCGTTCTCGCCGAACGTCCTGATGGCGAAGTCCTTGACCGGAGCGGGCGTCAGGTCGACGGTCGCGTCGCCGACGGCCACCACGGGAAACGTCGTGGGCCCGACGACCCCGGCGACAAGCTGCGCCACCCCGAGGGCGACACCCCCGGAGACCAATCCCGCCAGAGCCCCCGCCCACGCGGGAACCGTTGTATTCCTCTGCACAAGAACGACGCTACGCCCCAAGCGCAGCACAATTCTTACGCGAGGGTTACGACCCGAGCAGCTCGCGCACGACGGGCGCCAGCGCGCGGAAGGCCCGCCCTCGGTGGCTGATGGCGTCCTTCTCCTCGGGGCTCAGCTCGGCCGTCGTACGCGACTCCCCCTCGGGCACGAAGATCGGGTCGTACCCGAACCCTCCGGACCCCCGCCGCGTACGGACGAGGCTGCCCGGCAGCGTGCCCTCCACCACCCGGAACGCCCCGGACGGCAGCGCCAGCGCGGCGGCGCAGGCGAAGTGGGCGGTGAGCTTCTCCAGGGGCACGTCGGAGACCTGGGCGAGCAGCAGCTCCAGGTTGGCGGCATCGTCGCCGTGCCGGCCCGCCCAGCGGGCCGAGAAGACGCCCGGCATGCCGTTGAGCACGTCGACGCAGAGCCCCGAGTCGTCGGCCACGGCGGGCAGGCCCGAGCCCTGGGCGACCGCGTGCGCCTTGAGCAGGGCGTTCTCCTCGAACGTGACGCCGGTCTCGGCGATCTCGCCGATCGAGGGGAACTCTTCGAGCCCGACGATGTCGAACCCGGCGAGGATGCGGCGCAACTCCGCGATCTTGCCCGCGTTGCGGGTGGCCAGCACGATCTTCATGACTCCAGGGCCTCCCGCTGGATCAGGGTCAGCTCCTCGCAGCCGGCCACGGCCAGGTCGAGGAGCTGGTCGAGCGCCCCGCGGTCGAACGGCGCGCCCTCGGCCGTGCCCTGGACCTCGACGAACGTGCCCTCGCCCGTCATCACGACGTTCATGTCGGTCTCGGCGGCGACGTCCTCGGTGTAGCAGAGGTCGAGCATCGGCACCGAGCCGACCACGCCGACGGAGACGGCCGAGACCGAGCCGATGAGCGGGTCGCCGGGGCACATGCGGCGCTCGCGCATCCAGGAGACCGCGTCGGCCAGCGCGACGTAGGCGCCGGTGATGGCGGCCGTACGGGTGCCGCCGTCTGCCTGCAGCACGTCGCAGTCGAGCAGAATGGAGTTTTCACCCAACGCCTTGTAATCGACGCAGGCGCGCAGCGAACGCCCGATCAACCGGGAAATCTCGTGAGTACGCCCGCCGATTTTCCCGCGGACCGATTCGCGATCGTTACGTGTATTGGTCGCCCGCGGCAGCATGGCGTATTCGGCCGTAACCCAGCCCTGGCCGCTGCCCCTGCGCCAGCGCGGCACGCTGTCCTGCACGGACGCGGCGCACAACACGCGCGTGCCGCCGAATTCGACCAGCACGGACCCTTCCGCATGCGTCAGCCACCGCCGGGTGATGGTGATGGGACGTAGCTGGTCAGGGTTGCGGCCATCCTGTCGGGACATGCAGATCACCCTATCTCCGCGCCACGACACTCTTGACCAAATGTGTCCGCCACATGGATCCTTACGCAATGACAACGGGGGTGTTGCGAAACCCTGACTTCCTCCGGTTCCTCAGTTCGCACGTGGCGAACGAACTTGGGGCGAATATCTCACGCGTGGCACTTCCGCTGGTGGCCGTGCTGGTGCTGCACGCGGGGCCCGCGGAGGTGGGGATGCTGACGTCTCTGCAGACGGCGGCGTTCCTGCTGATCGGCCTGCCCACGGGGGTGTGGGTCGACCGGATGCGCAAGCGCCGGGTGATGATGGCGTCCGATGTGATCAAGTTCGTGCTGCTGGGGAGCATCCCGGTGGCGGCCGCGTTCGACGTGCTGACGATCGAGATGATGTTCGCGGTGGCGCTGCTGGCGGGGATGTCCCAGGTGTTCAACGACGTGGCCGACCAGTCGTACCTGCCCCATCTGGTCAGCACGCCGCAGCTCGGCGACGGCAACGCCAAGCTGGAGGTGGTGCGGTCGGGAGCGTTCCTGGCGGGGCCCGGGGTGGGAGGCGCGCTGGTGCAGCTGCTCGGCGCGCCGCGCACGGTCGTCGTCACCGCGCTCGGCGCGCTGGCCTCGGTGGCGCTGCTGCAGTCGATCAAGGTGCCCGACAAGCCGCCCTCCGACGTCGAGCGCAAGCCGCTGCTGCGGGAGATCCGCGAGGGCCTGGTGTACGTGTGGCAGGACCGGCTGTTACGGGCGTTCATGGCCTCGTCGGGCATCAACAACCTGTGTGTGAGCGGCGTGCTTGGCCTGTCGGTGCTGTTCCTGGCCGAGACCGTCAAGCTGTCGCCCGGCGCCCTCGGGGCGCTGCTCATGTCCGGCGGGATCGGCGGGGTGCTGGGCGGGCTGACCGGCGGCTGGTTGTCGAGGCGGCTCGGCAGCGCCAGGGCGACCCTGCTGGCCATCCTCATCGGCGCCCCCGCCGGCCTGCTCCTGCCCATGACGCAGGCCGACTGGCGGGTGGTGTGCTTCGCCATCACCTCGATCATGATCTCCTGGGCCGCGACCATGTCGAACGTCGGCCAGACCACCTACCGGCAGACCGTCACCCCCGACCACCTGCTCGGCCGGGTCAACGCGTCGGTGCGCTTCGTGACGTGGGGGGTGATGCCGCTGGGCGCGCTGTTCGGCGGGCTCGTCGCGCAGCAGATCGGGGTGCGGGAGGCGCTGTGGCTGCTGATGATCTGCCGGATCGGGGCGTTCGTGCCGCTGCTGTTCTCGCCGCTGCCCCGCGTGCGCGACTACACCGAGCTCCAGGCCAACGCCTGATCCCGGGTCAGGCCAGGTCGTACACGGCGCCGCTGCGGGCCAGCTCGACCGGGCCCGCGTAACCGCCGCCCGAGGCCTCCTCCAGCACGGTGGCCTGGTCGTTCCAGGGGACGAGGTGGGTGAGCACGAGCCTGCCCACGTCGGCCTTCGCCGCGTGCTCGGCCGCCTGGCGGCCGGTGAGGTGCAGGTCGGGAGGCAGGTCGGGGCCCTCCACGAACGACGCCTCGCACAGCAGCAGGTCGGTGCCCGCGGCCAGCTTGACCAGCTCGTTCGACTCCCCGGTGTCACCCGAGTAGGCGACGCTCCTGCCGCCGTTGGCGACCCGGAACCCGTACGCCTCGACCGGGTGGTTGACCAGGCCGGCGGTGAGCGTGAACGGCCCGATCTCGTACGCGCCCGGCCGCAGCGCCACGAACTCGAAGGCCGTCTCCAGCCCGGGCTCCTCCGGCATGCCGTACGCGGCCGCCAGCCGGGCGGGCGCGCCGGCGGGCGCGTAGACCGGCACGGCGGGGTACGGCGCCGCGGGCCCGTACGTGCGCGCCACGTGGTAGCCGCAGATGTCGAGGCAATGATCGGCATGCAGGTGCGATAGGCAGATGGCGTCCACGTCGTACAGGCCGATGTGGCGTTGCAGCGCGCCCAGCGACCCGCTGCCGAGGTCGAGCAGCAGCCTGAACCCGTCGGCTTCGAGGAGGTAGCAGGATGCGGGGCTGTCGGGGCCGGGGTAGCTCCCGGAACAGCCGACGATGGTCACCTTCATGTGGGCCTCCCGTTATAGGTAGTACCCCCCACTGGTGCGACTTCGACCACCTCGATCTCCGGGCCCAGGAACCGTCGCCCGAGCCGGGCGAAGAGCAGGGAGTCGCCGGTGGCGCGGAAGCGGTGCCGGGGGGTGGCCTCGCCTCCCGCCGCCAGATCGCGGTCGTGCAGGATCCGGTAGACGTCCTTGGCCGTCTCGTCGGCGCTGGAGATGAGCGTGACCCCTTCGCCGGCGACGTAGGAGATGGCGCCGGTGAGCAGCGGGTAGTGCGTGCAGCCGAGGATGAGCGTGTCGCACCCGGCGGCCCTGATGGGCTCCAGGTACTCGCGCACGACCTCGATGAGCTCGTCGCTCATCGTCTCCCCACGCTCGACGTACTCCACCAGGCGTGGGGCGGCCACGCCGGTGAGCAGGACGTCGGGCGCCGCGGTGAAGGCGTCGTGATAGGCCATGGAGTCGATGGTGGCCCTGGTGGCGATCACGCCGACCCTGCCGTTGCGGGTGGCGCGCACCGCGCGCCTGGTGGCCGGCATGATCACTTCGACGACGGGGACGTCGTAACGTTCGCGGGCGTCGCGCAGCACGGCGGAGCTGGCGCTGTTGCACGCGATCACGAGCATCTTGACGTCCTGCTCGACCAGGTGGTCCATGACCTCCAGGGCGTAGGCCCGCAGCTCCGCGAGGCGCTTGGGCCCGTACGGCTGGTGGGCCGTGTCGGCCACGTAGGTGATGGATTCCTGGGGCAGCTGATCGATGATCGCGCGGGCGACCGTCAGGCCGCCGACCCCGCTGTCGAAGATCCCAATACTCGCGTCCGGCACGCTCTAGAGGGTAGGCGACCTGCACGATCAACACTGCGTAAGAATGCTCACACTGCGACACGTGTGGCGGAGAACGATGTTGCCTTCCTCACAGAAGGCGCGCATTTAGCGCGATATTTCAGCCTCTTCCGACGCGGGCGAGCTGGCGTGACTGGGCGACGAGGCGGCCGGTGGAGTCGCGTACCTCGACCTCCTCGTCGAACCAGCCGTCGGAGACCAGCCGGCCGCTGCCGAGCAGCGTGAGCCAGCCGGGCGCGGGCAGGGCGCGCAGGTGCCAGGTGAGGTCCACGGTGGGCGCCCAGCCGCGCCCTCCGGCGGAGAACACCACGGGCGGCAGCGCGTCCACGGCCAGTGCGAGCACGTACGGGTCCGGGTCCTGGGGCTCGGCCATCCTGAAGTACGCCCGCGACTCCGGCCTGCCGGTGGGCTGCCCCTTCAGCCAGCCGATCGTGGGCGGGTCGAAGAGCAGGTCCATCTGGGCGTTCAGGGTCATGCCCGACTCGGGCTTGGGGTCGGGGAGCTTGGCGCAGTCCTCGATCGGGGGCAGGGTGTGGGCCGCCTCGTCCTGGTAGACCGGCTCGACGTCCTGCAGCGTGGCCGTCGTGATCAGGCCCTCGATCTGTGCCACACCGTCCTGCACCAGCGTCGCCCTGGCGAACGCGGCCGTCCTGCCCGCCTTCAGCGGCTCGATCCTGACCTGCGCGGGCCCGGCGACCGGTGCTTTCAGGAACTGCGCCGTCTGGCTCACGGGATGTTCGAACGGCGAGGCGTCCACCGCCGCGCGCAGGATCACGGCCATCAGGTAGCCGCCGTTGAGCGGGCCGCCGATCGCGTATCCAGGGTCGAGACACACGTCATAGGTGTTCTCGTCCACCCTGATCGCCTGCGTGGCCTCGTCGAACTTGGTCATCCGCCCTGCCTCATCTCTGGAACTATGTTCTAGACACTCTAGAGCATTCCTCCCTCAGCGCGCCTACCTGCGAAAACGTGATTCGGCTGACAACGTTTGATCATGGCAAGTGTCACCGAACTCATCGGTCAGTCCGTTTGGGACTCCAACGGGGTGTGGGTCGGTTTCGTGGTGGACATCCGGGTGGTCAAGCACAAGGGCGAGCTCCAGCAGAGCCACACGGTCTACGGCCTCGTCGTCTCCAGCCGCCGGGCTCCGCTCCTGCTCGGCCTCACCCGTGATCGCCAGGGCCGATCGGCCTGGATCTCGCGATCCCTGGCGCGGGCGGTCTACGCCGGGTGCACGTTCGTGCCGTGGGAGCACGTCACGGACTACGGAGACGGGGAGGTCCACATCGATGTCCTGAGAAAAGAGCTGAACCGCGTCTAATTCCAACTTCAGCACATTGCAAGCGCCCGTCTAGCAACATCAGCTACTTTCTCTGTGGTCAAAAGTCCACTTTGTGAGTTGAGTGATGTCTGCGAACAATCCCCCCTATGGCCAGGATCCCGACCGGACCACGGCGTACAACTGGAACCAGGGGCAGCCGGAGCAGCAGCCGACGGCTCAGTATCCGGGCCCGCCCTACCCGCCGCAGCAGCCGTACCAGCAGCAGCAGTACGGCCAGCAGCCGCAGTACGACGCTCAAGGTCAGGGTGCCTACGGCCAGCAGGCGTCCTACGGCCAGCAGCCCGACTACGGCTCCCAGTACGGCCAGCAGCAGCCCTCCTACGGCGGCGCGCCCCAGTACGGCGGCCAGCAGCCCCAGCAGGGCTGGCAGCAGGACCAGGGCTGGCAACAGCAGCAACCGCAGCAGGGCTGGCAGCAGGAGCAGGTCGGCTCGCAGCAGGGCTGGCAGCAGCAGGGCCAGTACGCCCAGGGTGGCTGGCAGCACCAGGGCCCCGACGGCTTCGGCCAGGAGCCGCCGAAGAAGGGCCGCAAGAGCTGGATCATCGCCGTCGCGGCGGCACTCGCCGTGATCCTGCTCGGCGGCGGCGCGGTCTGGGCCGTGGGGGCCTTCGGCGGCGGCGGCACCCAGCCGAACGACGTGCTGCCCGCCAACTCGATCGCCTACGCCCGCCTCGACCTCGACCCGGCCGCGAACCAGAAGCTGGCACTGTTCCAGCTCGCCAGGAAGTTCACGGTCACCAAGGACTCCTTCTCCGGCGAGGACCCGCGCAAGGCGCTGTTCGACCTGATCAACGAGCAGGACTCCGACAGCAAGCTCGACTTCGCCAAGGACGTCGACCCGTGGCTGGGCAGCCGCGTCGGCTTCGCCGCCGTCCCCTCCGGCAAGGAGGAGCCCGACTTCGCGGTGGCCGTCCAGGTCAAGGACCAGGAGCTGGCCAAGGCCGGCATCGCCAAGCTCATGGAGGGCGACAAGTACGGCCTGGCCTTCCGCGAGGACTACGCGCTGCTGAGCTCCACCCAGGCCCTGGCCGACAAGTACGCCCAGGGTGAGGGCAGCCTGTCCGACAACGCCGAGTTCAGCGAGGACATGGGCGCGGTCGGCGAGCAGGGCGTGCTGTCCTTCTGGGCCGACATGGGCGGCCTGATCGAGCTGGCCAAGAAGGAGATCCCGGCCGAGCAGCAGGCGGCCGTCGAGCAGGCCAAGGACGCCAGGTTCGCCGGCGCCCTGCGCTTCGACAGCGCCTACGTCGAGCTCGCCGGCATCGTGCGCGGCGCCAAGGGCCTGACCCCGCAGGGCGACCTGCCCAAGGCCGACCTCGCCACCCTGCCCGCCTCCACGGCCGGCGCGCTGTCGTTCTCCGGCCTCGACCAGGCGATCACCAAGCAGTGGGCCGAGATCGAGAAGCAGGCCACGGCGGCCGGCGGCACCCAGATCCGCCAGCTGCTGCAGCAGGCCGAGACCCAGTTCGGCCTGCAGCTGCCCGCCGACCTGGCCACGGTCTTCGGCAAGAACTTCACGGTCGCCGTCGACAGCGAGGGCCTGGACGGCGACCAGGTCAAGGGCGGCGTGCGCGTGACGACCGACGACCCGGCCAAGGTGCAGGCGGTCCTCGACAAGGTGCAGGCGGCGCTCACGCAGAACGGCGGGACCGCCCCGCAGATCGCCAAGGCCACCGGTGACGGCGTCTTCACCGCGGCGACGACCGACGAGTACGCCAAGAAGCTCGCCGAGGAGGGCACGCTCGGCGACTCCGAGACGTTCCAGACCGCGATCCCCAACGCGGCCGACGTGAACTACGCGCTCTTCGTGGACCTGGACAAGGTCGAGAAGCTCTACCTGGCCTCCATGGAGGGCGACGACAAGGCCAACGCCCAGGTGCTGCGCGCCGTGGGGCTGAGCGGCACGCAGACCGACACCGAGGCGACGTTCTCGCTGCGGCTGCTGTTCAACTGAGGGCGATAGAACGGAAGGGCGGCCGGTCGACGAGGACCGGCCGCCCTTCCTTCTTGTCCCGCCAGTCTTGTCCCGCTAGGCCCAGAGCTGGCCTTCCAGGCGCTCCTCCGCCTCGTCCAGGGTGCCCTCGTAGGCGCCCGTGGACAGGTACTTCCAGCCGCCGTCGGCCACCACGAACACGACGTCGGCCCGCTCGCCCGCCTTGACGGCCTTCGCGGCCACGCCCAGCGCGGCGTGCAGCGCGGCCCCGGTGGAGACACCGGCGAAGATGCCCTCGGAGGCCAGCAGCTCGCGGGTGCGGCGCAGCGCGTCGGCCGAGCCCACGGAGAAGCGGGTGGTCAGCACCGACTCGTCGTAGAGCTCGGGGATGAACCCCTCGTCCACGTTGCGCAGCCCGTACACCAGCTCGCCGTAACGCGGCTCGGCGGCGACGATCTGCACGCCCGGCACCCGCTCGCGCAGGAACCGGCCGACGCCCATCAGGGTGCCGGTCGTGCCGAGCCCGGCCACGAAGTGGGTGACCGTGGGCAGGTCCTCCAGGATCTCGGGGCCCGTGCTCTCGTAGTGGGAGCGCCAGTTGGCCGGGTTGCCGTACTGGTAGAGCATCACCCAGTCGGGGTGCTCGGCGGCCAGCCCCTTGGCCACCCGCACGGCCTCGTTGGAGCCGCCCGCGGCGGGCGAGGAGATGATCTCGGCCCCCCACATGCGCAGGAGCTGGCGGCGCTCCTCCGAGGTGTTCTCCGGCATCACGCAGATCAGCTTGTAGCCCTTGAGCTTGGCCGACATGGCCAGCGAGATGCCGGTGTTGCCGCTGGTCGGCTCCAGGATCGTGCAGCCCGGCGTGAGCAGCCCGTCCTTCTCGGCCTCCTGGATCATCCACAGGGCCGGCCGGTCCTTGATCGAGCCGGTCGGGTTGCGGTCCTCCAGCTTGGCCCAGATCCGCACGTCGGCGGAGGGCGACAACCTCGGCAACCCCACCAGAGGAGTACGGCCGACCGAGTCGATCAGTGAGTCGAAACGCATGTCACCCGCCGGCGACTGCGGGAAGCACGGTCACCGTGTCGCCGTCGGACACCGGCGTGCCGAGGCCGCCGAGGAAGCGCACGTCCTCGTCGTTCAGGTAGACGTTGACGAAGCGGCGCAGGCTGCCGTCGTCGACCAGGCGCTCCTTGATGCCGG